>CAVOHM010000013.1:0-68091 GCA_963695725.1 uncultured beta proteobacterium | reverse complement strand
TCTTAATCCGCGGGTCGCAGGTTCGATCCCTGCACGGCCTACCCACACTGCAAGGGCTCGCAGCGATGCGAGCCCTTGTTTTATCACGCCGGTGCGGGGTTTGTGCCGTCGTGCGCCAGCGCCATCACCTGCCGACAGGGCCCGTACCGGGCGTCGACCCGTCAATTCCCGGAGATGTTCGCGGCCCGGACCACCTTTTCCCACTTGTTCACTTCGGTGCGCATGAACGCGCTGAACTCTGCCGGGCCGAGCGGCGTCGCCATCGGAACGAACGTGGCCTTGCGCAATCGGTCGCGGGACTGCGGATCGGCGAACGCGGCGGACAGCGCGGCGTGCAGCTTGTCGCGTATCGCCGCAGGCGTTCCCTTCGGCAGCACGAAGCCGACCCAGTCGCTCACGTTGAAATCGACGAGCCCTGCCTCGGCCATCGTCGGCACGTCCGGCAGTTGCGGCAGCCGCTCGGCGGTCGTCACCGCGAGCGCCCGCACCTTGCCCCGCGTCGACCTGGCCGATCGCCGACGACGCCGTCGCGAACATGAACGTGACCTCGCCCGTCACGACGGCCAACACCGCCGGCGGCGCCCCCTTGTAGGGTACGTGCGTGATCGGCACGCCGGTGCGCGCCTTGAACATCTCGCCGGACAGATGGCCGGGGCTGCCGATGCCGCCGGACGAGTAGTTGGCCGATCCCCGCGCCTTGAGCAGCTGCGATCAGTGCTGGCACGCTCGTCGCCGCAACTTCCGGATTCACGATCAGGATGTTGGTCGGGAACGCGTACATCCCGACCGGCTCGAAATCGGCGAAGAGGTCGTAGCCCTGGTTCTTGACGATCGTCTCGTTCGCCGCCGCGGCGACGTTGATCATGACGAGGGTCAGGCCATCCGGTTTGGCGTTCTTGACGAACGCCAGCGCGACGGCACCACCGGCACCCGGCTTGTTCTCGATGACGACCGTGCTGCCGAGCTCGCGCTCGAGCGCTCGGAAAGGATGCGCAATGCGATGTCGAACAGCCCGCCCGGCGGCCCGCCGACGACGACCTTTACCACCGGCTGCGCCTGTACCGCGCCCCACGCAAGGGCGCAGAGACCGAGTACCACGAACTGTCTTCCAGACTTTTCGCCAAGCCATAGCTTCCTCCGTTCAATCGTCCGATGTTCGTTCCGCCATGTCCCGGCGGCCCGGGATCTGCGCGCCGCCGGCCACATACAGGTTCTCGCCCGTGACGAATGACGCGCCAGGCGCGCAGAACATCGCCACCATGCACGCGACTTCCTCGGGTTCGCCCGCGCGGCCCGCGTAGCTCGCCGAGCGCGAAAATTCGTCCCAATCGCCTCCGGGCTCGCGGCGCCAGGCATTGCGCTCGGTGCGGATCAGCCCGGGCGACACGTTGTTGAAGCGTCACACCATGCGCCGCCCAACGGCACGCCAGGCCGCGCATCAGGTTGTCGTGCGCGGCCTTCATCGCGGCGTAGATGGGCAGGATGGGCAGCGGCGCCGCCTGGACGATGCTGCCGATCGTCACGACGCGGCCAAAACGGCGCTTCGCCATCCCCGGCACGACGCCGTTCAGCAGCCGCACCATCGCCTTGAAATTTGTCTCGATCTGGGCGTCGACGTCCTCTTCGCGCACGTCCTCGAGCTTCGCGTAGATCGATCGCGCCGCGCAGATCACCAGTACGTCGATCGGACCAAGCGCTGCTTCGGTGGCCATCACGAGCGCCGTGGCAACGTCCTTGCGGCCGACGTCGACGTCGAGCGCCGCGGCGCGACGTCCGATCGCATGCAGTTCGCCCACGACCGCGGCGGCCGCGGCCGCGTCATCGAGGTGATTGACCGCGACGTCGGCGCCCATCTGGCCGAGCATGCGCGCGATCGCAGCGCCGATGCCGCGCGACGCCCCGGTGACGAGCGCCATGCGGCCCGCGAGGGAGAACATCGTCCGGAAGTCGGCGCCGGCTCGTTCGGGTGTCGTCATCGGCCAGTCGACCGCATCAGACCTGGTCCCACGACTCGACGGCGTCGTCGCGCACCTGCTGCAGCAGCGCGTGCTCCTGCTGCTCGATTTTCGCCGCAAGTTCCAGCACCGCCGCCACTTGCCCATGTGGCACGCACACGACGCCGCTCTCGTCGGCCACGATGTAGTCGCCCGGGTGGATGGCGACGCCGGTGATGTCGAGCGGCTCGTTGATCGAGCCGAACGTGAACTCGTTGCGGCTGCGGCGCGGACACACGCCCACCGCCCAGACCGGATAGCCGACCGCACGAATCTCCTCGAGGTCGCGGCAGGTGCCCCACATGATCGTGCCGCGCACGCCGCGGCGCTGCGCGAGCCTCGAGGCGAGGCCACCCCAGGCCGACGCGTTCTTCGCGCCGTCGAGGTCGATGATCACGACGTCGCCGGGCTTCATCGTCTGCAGCACCTTTTCCAGCGGCTTGCCTACGCCGCCGCCGAAGCGATAGGCATTCGGATCGCCCGACTTGCGCACGAACTTGACGGGGAGCGCGCGGCCACAAATGCGTCCGAGCCCTTCGCGCTGCGCCGCGATGCCCGACAGCGCGCCCAGAATGCCCAGTTCGTCCAGCGCGTCGGACATCGCCGACGTCGGATAGGCCGCCAGGCGCGTCTCGACGCTCAACTCGACTTCCATCGTTCATCTCCTTCGCCGAAAGGCGGAAGCCGCGGATGGCCGGGGTCGCGCTACCTCACACCCGCAGCAGGTATTGCGTCAGTCGCTTGCGGTCCACCTGCAGTCCGAGTCCGGGTGCCTCACCCAGGTCCAGTATGCCATCGCGCACTTCGCTGCTGAGCAATGCGTCGCGCGCCGGGTTGTACCCCGCGTTGAACTCCAGCAGCCCATCCGGGCTGTTGCTCGCCGCCAGCAGGTGCGCCGATGCCAGCAAGCCCGGGGCCCCGGTGAACATGTGCGGGCAGAAGCGCCGCGCCGTCGGCCACGATGCGCCGCGCGAGCGGCACGCCCCCGGAGAAACCGCCCCATTTGGTGATGTCGGGCTGGAGCACGCGCAACGCGCGGTGCGCGAACGCCGCGTCGAACATCGCGGAGGTCACCATGTTCTCACCGCCGGCGAGCGGCATTGGCGCCGCTGCGGCGAGCCGGCACCAGGTTTCGGCGGGCGCGTCGACCGGGATCGGCTCCTCCAGCCACGACAGCCGGTCCTCCGCGAGTTGTCCGATCTCCTCGATCGCGCGCTGCGCATCCCACGACGAGTTGACGTCCAGCATCAGTTCGCACGACGGACCCACGAGCCGTCTGATAGGGCGCACCGTTGCGACATGGTCCGCGATCGTTCCCGACGAATGCGCCTTGAACGCCCGAAATCCGCGCTCCAGGAAGCGCTCGGCGGTGGCGAGGGGGTCGTCGGCGCGGCCCAGGCTCGCGTAGACCGGCACCTTGCCGCTCCGGCCGCCGAGCATGCGCCACAACGGCAGGCCGCACTTTTTCCCCACGATGTCGTGCAGAGCGATGTCGATGCCCGCGATCACCGCCGCGATCGGACCGGATTCCCCGGACTGCAGGCGCAGTATGTTGCTCGACTGATTCATGTGCAGGGAGGCTTCGGCCGGCGACGCGAACGTGCGCCGCGACGAGCGCCGGCGCGAACACCTCCTTCAACAGCCGCGCGCGATGATGCATGCCGAAGCGCGGGAAGTTGCACCAGATCTCGCCCCAACCCTCGACGCCGTCCTCGTCGCGCACGGCGACCAGCAGGTTCACGATGCTGCTGACCGCCATCATCGGCGTGTTCACGGTCCGGCCCAGCGGCACTTCCAGCGCCACGGGCTCGATGGAGCGTATGCGGACTGTCGCGGCCCCGGGCAGTGGGGAAGATTCTTCGTCGTTCATGCGCGCTTGCTACGATGCCGCGGGCGGGCCTTTCCGTCGCGCTACGGCGACGGCGGCCTTTCTGCACAATTCGTCGCGGAGAACCTTGCCCGTTTCACTGCGTGGCAGGGCTTTCATCTTCAGAAAGGCGGTTGGCGCCCTGTTCTGCAATCGTTCCCGGCAGAACGTTCGGATCGCAGCCAGATCCACCGGGCCGTTCGGCACGATCGCCGCCCAGATTCGCATGACGCCCATCGCGTCGGGGAAGCCGAACGCCGCGGCATCCGCGATCTCGGCCACCGACAGCAGCACTTCCTCGACGGCCTGCGGGCTGACTTTGGCTCCACCCTGGTTGATGACGTCGTCCGCGCGCCCTGTGACGGTCAGGAGGCCGTCGGGCGCTACCGTTCCAACATCGCCGGGGTAGACCCAGCCGTGACGGAACACTTTGGCGGACGCCGCAGGATCGCCGGCATAGGCGTGCGCGCAGCCGCCGCTTCGTACCCGCAGCGTCCCTTCCGTTCCCGGCGGCAGCGGTTGATCGTCGGCATCGACCGCTTGCGCTTCAATGCCGGGGAGAAGAAAACCGACGGCGCCCGGATGGCTGCGCAGCGAAAGTACCGGTGCACCGGCAACGGGCCCGGATTCCGTGGCGCCATACTGGGAACAGATGTTCGCGCAGAGGCGCTCATGCGCAACGTCGCGGAGCCGCGGCGGCAAGGCACCGCCCGCAATTTCGATCTCCCGAAGGAAGGGCCTGGGCATCGCCCGGTCCGGCAACCCCTTCAGCAGGCGGTCCAGCGAAAACGGTGCCATCGCCAGATGGGTGACATGATCCCGGTCGACGCTGGAGAGAATGTCCTCCGATCTCATCGTCATGACGACGGTCCCGCCAGCCCAGAGTGCCCCGAGGCGGCGCAGCAAGCCATAGGCGGTACCGGGACCGATGATGCATAACAGCCGGGCGTCGGCAGTCAGCGGCCGAACGGCGGCACGGGTCGATATCCGATGCGCCATGACGTCGTGGCTGACAGCGACAAGCTTGGGAGTGCCCGTGGTCCCCGACGTCGGGAAGAGACCACAGACGGCGGCGCCGTCCTGATGCGACGGCACCGCCGGTACGACGGCGCTCGGCGCAAGATCGGCGGACCAGAGGCGACCGATGCTTTCGAACTTCATTCCCGGTTTCTCCGGTGCATCGCCGTCGGTCAGGCAGACCGCGAGCGCGCCCGCCGGCATCGTGGGAGGCGCCATGCCGACGCCCAGGCGCGCCAGCGCCAATCGGAAACACAGGTCCGGATACGGCCGGCGGCTGCGGAGCCCGACGAGGGCTCCGGCGCCCAGACCAAGACCCTGCACTTTCGCGGCCACGAAGTCGATCATCCGATCGAACTCGCGATACGAAACCGTCCGCCCCTTTTTACGGATGACGGCGGTCGCGTCGGGGTTCGCCTGCGCGTGCTTGCGGATCGGGTCGGTGATGTTCATGTGCACATCCTTGGATTCGCTCGCGGGCGGCTGTCCCGGCCAGGTCTTGCGCCGTCCGTGACGCCGATGGCGTTCGCGCGATTTGCGCACCCGAATTCTACCAACCGCACCCCATTTCCGGTTGCGATCGGTGGCCGCGGGTAGCTCGGCGGCCGCCGACCGGCGAGAGCACCGCGGCCCCAAAGCGATCGCGCCGCACCCCTGCTCGGGCGGGGCCGATGCGCGCAACGGCCCCGCGACCGTGCAACGGCTGCCCCATTTTCCTGCCGACGCAGTAAGATTGGTGACGACACCCTGCGGTGACCGAGGCGGCGATGAAACGAACCAGGCATTGGTGGCGATGGCTGATTGTGGGCGGCGCGTTCGCCGTGTCGGGCGCCTTCGCGCAGACGTATCCCGACAAGCCGATCCGCCTGATCGTTCCGTTCACGGCCGGCACGGGCATGGACGTGCTCGCGCGCACGCTCTCGGAACCCCTCGCAAGACGGATGGGACAACCGATCGTCGTCGAGAACAAGCCGGGGGCAAGCGGCGTCATCGGCTCCGATTTCGTGGCGAAATCCTCGCCGGATGGTTACACGATGATGATCACCGCAAACGCCTTCGCGATCGTTCCGGCGCTGTACACGTCACTGCCGTTCGATCCGGTGGACGACTTCGCGCCGATCGGCGAGGTGGCGGTAGGGACGCTCGCGCTGGTCGTGCATCCGTCCCTCGCAGTCGGCAGCGTGCACGAACTCATCGCGCGCGCGAGGCGGCAGCCGGGAAAACTCAACTATGCGTCGCCAGGGAACGGGACGCCGCATCATCTTGCGATGGAGCTCCTGAAGCAGTCCGCCGAAATCGACATCGTTCACATTCCCTACAAGGGTTCGGCCGGCGCGGTGACCGACGTCCTCGGTGGCCAGGTGCCGATGATGGTCATGCCGGTGACAGTCGCGTTGCCCTTCGCGACGTCGGGCCGGTTGAAGGTGGTGGCGATCCTGAGTGACAAGCGATCGACGCTCGCACCAGACGTCCCGACGCTGCGGGAGGCCGGGCTGGAGAATTTCCATGTCGACCTCTGGTACGGACTGCTTGCGCCGGCAAGGACGCCCGGCGCCATCGTCAATAGGCTCCATCAGGAAGTCGCCGCGGTGCTCGCCGATGCCGAGATTCGCGCCGCCCTCGTCAAGCAGGGACTCGTGCCGGTCACCGGCACGCCCGAGGCGTTCGCCACGCTGATCAGGAGCGACCTCGGCAAGTGGCGCAAGGTCGTGCGCGAGGCGAAAATCACGGCCGACTGACGGAAAGCCATCGCGCGCGTGCCGCGCGCAAGACGTGACGCGACCTCCGGGCGCGGCTTTGCGCGGAGTCGGCGACGTCAGGCCTCGGGAAGCTTCGCAACGTCAAGGTGCTCGGGCGGCCGGCCGCTCCAGTGGAGCGCCATGGCGCGCGCATACGCCCGCTCGAGGTGGCGCACGAAGCGGGCGGTGTCGCGTGCGGGCAAGCCTCCCATGCTCTCCTGCAGGCGGCGGCGCAATGCACGCAGGCGTTCGGGGTCACCCGCCAGTGCGATCGCCAGTTCGACGTATGCGTCGAGGCTCCCGCAGACGAGTTCGCGCAGGCCATAGCGCCCGCAACAGCGTGCCCGAGACGCGCGAGATGAAGTTCGGGCGCGGGCAGGCGACCACCGGGAGCGCCATCTGCAGCGCGTCGTTGACGGTTGTGTGTCCGCAGACGATCCACGTATCGAGAAACAGGTCGGCCAGCGTGGTCCGTGCGAGGTGTGCAGCCTTGCCGGCACGCTGGGCGAAAACGAGGCGGGACGGGGCGACGCCGCGCGCTTGCGCGGCCTCACGCAGATTGCGGGTGACAATGTCCTGTCCCGTGAGCAGCCAGAGCACGCTGCCGGGTGTGCGCCGCAATATCTCCATCCAGCGATCGAATATCACCGGCTCGATCTTGTAGCTGGAATTGAACGAGCAAAAGACGAAAGCGTCGTCGGGCAGCCCTTCGTCGGAGCGCGAGACCGGATTCTCCGCGGGGCGCTGCTCATCGTCGGAAATCTGGTACGTGTCCGGCATGTAGATGAGCTTCTCGGCGAAATGCGCCTCCGCGCCATGCGGGCTCAGGAAGTGATCGGTGACGAAGTAGTCGATCGCGGGGGTGGCCATTGTGCCGGGATATCCGAGAAAGTGGATCTGGACCGGAGCGGGTCGACGCGCGAGCACGTCCAGCCGGTTCTGCGCCGTGTGGCCGGTCATGTCGACCAGGATGTCCACGCCATCCGCGCCCATCTGCTCGGCCGCCTGTTGCGCGTTCAGCGTGCGTATGTCGACGAACCGATCGCAGGTCTGTTCCACATGCCGGCGGTAGTCGCTGCCGTCATCGGGCCCGCTGGAATAGCCGATGACACGGAAACGTTGCCGGTCGTGATGGCGGAAAAGATTCCGTGCGAGGTGCATGACCGGATGGTCGCGGAAGTCGCTCGACAGGTAGCCGATGACGATCACGTCCTTGCGCGGGCCGGTTCCGGCCACGTAGGAAGCTGCATCCGGGGTTTTCACGTGCACGTGGTGCGCGGTGATGCGGCGCTGGATTTCGGGGTCGAGGTCGAGCGTAAGCGCCGTGAACGGCATCATGCAGAAGGGTTCGTCGGCGTCCATCGCGCGCCGCGTCAGCTCGACCGCGGCATCCTGATACGTCTTCGCATCGTTCCACTCGCAGAGATGCGCGATCGAGTTCGCCATGTTCGAAACGGTGATCCGGTCGGCGGGATCGAGGGCGAGCGCCTTCCGGTACGCGGCCACCGCACCGTCGGGGCGAAGCATCCCGGCCTCCGCCATGCCCAGGTTGCAATAGAGCTTGGAACTCGCATTGCCGAATGCCAGCGACCGCTCGCACACTTCCTTCGCATCGCGGAATTGCCCGAGGTCAGCGAGGCTGGCGGCGAGGGACAGGAAAGCGTTCGCGTGCCGGGGATCGTGCGCGAGCGTCTTGTTGAACCAGTCGATCGCCTCGCGGTGGCGCTGCAACTGCCGCAGCAGGCTGCCCAACGTGTACGCGGTCGCGGCATTGGGTGCCAGCGGATAGGCGCGGTAGAGGCACGCGGCCGCCTCGCGAATCCGGTTCTTGCGGAAAAGAAGCTCGCCCAGCAGGACGAGTGCGGCCCCGGACTTTGGCGAGGACTCGACACAACGCTGCGCTGCGCGGAGCGCGTTGTCGATGTCGCCGCCCTCGCGCCACGCAATTGCGAGATTGGACCAATAGCGTCCGTTTTTCGCATCGTGCCGCAGCGCTTGCTGGAAGTGAGCGGCTGCCCCGGTAAAATCACTTGCGCGGAGTCCGATCACGCCGAGCAGGTTGTGGCTGCGCGGGTCGTTCGGCTGAGCCGCCAGAATCTGCCGGCAGATCGCGGCCGCTTCCGCATGCATGCCCTTCTCGAACAGGGCGTGCGCCTGGGCGACGCGAGGATCGGGAGCGACGCGCGGCGGCACGCTTGGATGGTCAGGGTTTTTGGCCCGCATGATCCCTGGCCATCGTCCGGAAGCAGCCGACGATGGCCTCGTCCAGCGTGTGGCGTGGACGCCAGCCCGTGGCGCCCGTCAGCAGGTCGAGTTTGGGGCGGCGGTCCCGCACGGCAGCGAAACCGGCCCCGTAGACCTCCGCGTAGGGTTTGAACACGATCCGGCCTTCGCCGCGCAGCTTGACGACGCGTTCCGCGAGCTCCCTGATCGAAATGTTCTCGAGGCCGCCGACGTTGACCGATTTCCCTCGGAGCTGTGCCGCGCCGGGGATCGCCAACAGCGCGCTGACGGCGTCGAGGACGTGCAGAAACGTGCGGCGGTCGCCGCCATCGCCGTGGACGACGAGCGCTTCGCCATCGAGTGCCGCCTTGCAGAAGACGGAAACGACGAGCCCGCTGTCCGCGTTCTGCCGCGGGCCGACGACATTGAAAAAGCGCACGCTCGACGCGGGCAGGCCATGTTCGCGCCAGAGCCCCGCGACGAGGTGCTCCATGACCATCTTGGCGGCGCCGTAACCCCAGCGCGGCTCCATTCCGAAGCCCGCCATCTCGTCTTCGCCGAGCGCGTGGTCGCCGCCGGCGCCGTAGATCTCGGAACTCGACGTGTAGAGCACGGGCTTCCGGTGTCGCAGGCACGCGGCGATCACGTTGAGCCCGTCCTCGAGAATCCGTTTCGTCGTGTCGAACGCGTTTCGATGCGCCCGGGCGACGCCAATCGGACTCGCCAGGTGGTAGACGAAATCGGCGGCTTCGACCATGCGGTCGAGCGCGGAGCCGAGATCGCCCTGGCCGCGCTCGCCGACGTCGACGTTCGCAAATTCAAGGGCAGGATGTTCCAGGTCGAGATTCTCGAGGCGCCCGCTGCTGAGGTTGTCGGCGACCGCGACCCGCGCCTGCTGGGTGAGGAGACCGTCCGCCAGATGCGAGCCGATGAGTCCGGCGCCCCCGATGACGAGGACGCGCTGATTCGTGAAGGGGTGCGCGGTGGGCACGGTGTTGGCAGGGCGCGTTGGGGCGAAGCCTACCAGGCGCCGTCCGCTGCATAGCCGAGTTCAATCAGGAGGTCGCCGATTTCGGCCTTGGCGACGGACTTGTCCGCGTCGCTCAGGCCATGCTTCCATCTTCCGACCGACGAATTGTAAAGCACGCGTTGCACGTCCCCGGCGCTCGATTCGTTGCCCAGCGCATGCGCCTTTTCGTGATAGCGAAGCACCTCGGGTTCCCACGGCTCGCCGAGGAACGCGAAGAGTTCCCGCAGGCAGGGCTCGGGCCGGGCCACGATGTCTTCGTAGCGGACTTCGAAGAACCGGCTCGATCCCGCCGTCGACCGCGCGAACTGCCGCGCGGCCTCTACCGCGGCGCGCCAGTAGCGGGCGGCATCCTGCATGCTCCGGGTATAGGACACCGGCGCGCCAGCCGGAGTCTTCCAATCCATGGCAAGCAACGAAGCGGCGACATCGCGCCCGTCGCGCAGCACGTGGATGAACGCGCTTTGCGGAAAGAGCCGGTGGAGGTGCCGAAAATAGAATACGTTGTTGGGGGATTTCTCGGCCACCCGAGCCTTGCCTGATGTCGCCTGCATGGGCGCCAGCAAGCCGTCGACGAAATCCCGGAACAACCGGTCGATGTCCTCGGCGGTCAGATGGTAGTTCTTGACGATCGGCGCATATTTCGTTTGGAAGTCGGCCCACAGCTGTGCAATCACCGGCATGACCTTGAGCTCGGGTCCGCAGACGATGCGCGAATGGGAGTCGAGGATGACGCGCAGCAGGGTCGTGCCCGAGCGCCCTGCGCCGCCGATGAAAATCGGAGGCGCGAGCCGGGTCGGCTGGTCGGATCTCATGGGGTCACATCGCCGCATCGACACGCGAGGCAAACCCGGGTCCGTCGATACGGACGACGCTACACGCCTCGCTCATGGCCGGTTCCAGGTTGGCGGAACGAACGCGCGAAAGTATAACCGTCCCCTTCTCGTCGACGCCGGCGCATTCCTGGGCGGAATCCTGTCGCCCTTTCGGATCGGCGTTCCTCGCGCGAACCGATTGAGGCAGAATGATCCGGGCAGGGACCGTTGGCGCAACTGGTAGAGTAGCGAACCTGCTCTACCTTGGCCGCAGGTTCGAGGGCTGCTTGGCCTGCTCCCTTCCTGCCGCCGGCGGCACGACGCCGCGAACCGATGGTTGTTGCCGCCATGAGGAATCCGCCGCCCCGCAGCAACGGACATCGCCGGGCTCGATCCCGGTGAATCGCCTGCACCGACCTTCGCTCGCGCTGATGCTGGCGGTTCCGGCGCTGGCGGCATTTGCGATCTACCTGCCGGCGTTGCCCGGCGGATTCCTGTCCGACGATTACAGCCAGCTGCACCTTTTTTTCGGCGCCGACGCGCGCGAAGTCGCGACTCGCGTGGCGACGACATTTGTCTCCGGTGTCGGCCCGCCCTCCAATCAGTACCGGCCGCTCACGATGGCGTCGTTCGCCGCGAACGCGCTGCTGAACGGAGCCGACGCGTTCGCCTGGCGCCTCGTCAATGTGCTGCTTCACGCGGCGAACGCGGCGCTGGTCGCGCTGCTGGCATGGCAACTTGCAGGAGTCTCGGCGCGTGCCCCGCGCGCCGCCGCGCTGGTCGCGGGTCTCGCGTTCGCGTGGTTCGCGCCGAGTGCCGAGGCGGTCGCATGGATCGCCGCCAGGTTCGACGGGATGGCGCTGTTCTGGATGCTCGTCGCGGCGTGCAGCTTCATGGCGAGCCGGGCGTGGCACGATCGCTACGGCGTGGCGAGCCTTGCGGCCACGGCACTCGCGTTCATGAGCAAGGAATCGGCGACCATCGGGCCGGCGCTCATCGTCGCACTCGCCTGGGTCAAGCGCCCCGAGGACGAGGGTTTCGTGCGCGCGAGCGTGCGCACCGTCGTCAGCGTGTTGCCATGGCTCGCAATTGCGGCCGGGTACTTTGCATTCCGGACCTGGATTTTCGGCGATCCCATTCGATTTTATCCGGGGACATCGCCGGGGATGGCGCTTCTGTCCGGGCAATGGCTCGCGGCGTTGCCGGCGAGCGGCGATTGGTGGCCGCTGGCGCTCCCCGAAACGGGGCCGCGCCGGATTTTTGCTCTTAGCGGGCTTCTGCTTGCCGTAGGCGCAGCGTCCGCCGCTCTCGAGGACCGCGGCGAGCGGCGCGTGCTCGCTGCGGTCGCGCTGGCGTTTGTCGCCGCGCTTGCCTTGCTGTTTTCGCACTGGGGGTGGTCGGCCACCGGGGAGGGCGGACGCGTGCTCTACGCACTCGCCGCCATTGCCGCGCTGGCGATCGCGGTGCCGCTGCGTTCGCCCGACGTGAGGCTCCGTCGCGCGTCGTGGATCGTTGCCTTCGCGTTGCTCGGAAGCGCACTGATGCTGACGCATGGCGCGGTCGAGCGGCGGGCACAGGCGGGGTCAGAGGTGCGCGCGCTGATTGCGGCCCTTGGCGAGGCCGCCGCTGCGTTGCCGGAGGGTTCCTACGCCTTCGTCATCGTTCCCGACCATCTCGGATCGATCCCGTTCGCCCGCAACGCGCAAGGCGGGCTGATGCTGCCGCCGGTGCAGCCGCGATCGCTGTCGGCACAACTGGTCGTGCAGCTTGCCAACGATCTGCCAAGCTGGCCGAATTTGCTGAAGAAGAACATCGTCGGCCGGCTCAAGTCGGAGCCGCTCGCGAACGTGACGGCAGATCCGCAGTCGCCGGGGACGTCGCCGCCACGGGCGGTGCCGGACCACTACTTTTGCTGGAGCCCGAAGGATCACCGGCTCGTTCCTTTGCCGCTCGCGTTCGAGCCGGAGTTCCGCGATTGGAATGACGTCTGGACACGCGCCCTTGCCGCTGCCGGGTGCGCCGCATGATCGCGCTCAACGATCTTGCGCGCCATCACGCGCCACTGCGCGCCGAGCTCGACGCGGCCATCGCTCGTGTCCAGGATCGCGGCTGGTACATCCTAGGGCCCGAGGTCGAGGCATTCGAGCGCGAATTCGCCGCGTATTGCGGGTCCGGCGCGTGCGTTGCCGTTGGCAACGGAACGGACGCACTCGAGCTTGCGTTGCGCGCGCTCTCGATTGGCCGGGACGACGAGGTTGTGACCGTCGCGAACGCCGGTATGTACGCGACGACGGCGATTCGCGCGACAGGCGCGGTGCCGGTCTATGCCGAGATCGACGCCACGACGCTGCTGATGGACCCGGTGGCCCTCGTGGCGCGCATCGGCCCGCGCGCCCGCGCAGTCGTCGTGACGCATCTTTACGGGCGCCTTGCCGACGTCGCTATGCTGGCCAGTATCGCGCGCAAGAGAGGCATCGCGCTCATCGAGGATTGCGCCCAGGCCCACGGCGCCAGGACGAACGGCGGGATGGCGGGAACCCACGGGACGCTCGGCTGCTTCAGCTTCTACCCGACGAAGAATCTGGGAGCGCTGGGCGACGCCGGAGCGGTCGTGACCGGCGACCACGGGCTTGCGGCCAGGCTGCGCGCGCTGCGTACTTACGGTTGGGGCACCAAGTACCATTGCGCGATGGAAGGTGGAATGAACTCGCGGATGGACGAGCTGCAGGCGGCAGTGCTGCGCGTGAAGCTGCCGCGCCTCGACGCCTGGAATCGGCGGCGGCGCGAAATTGCGGCACGCTACGCCGCCACGATCCGGCATCCCGCCATTGCGCTGCCGCAGTCGGCGACCGATGCCACTGACGCCGCGCATCTGTACGTCGTGCGCACGCACGAGCGCGAGTCGCTGCGTGCGCATCTCGCCGCCGCCGGTGTCGCGACCGATGTCCATTACCCCGTCCCGGACCACCGGCAGCCGGGCGCGGGCGTCGCGCCGGCGCAAGGACTTCCACGCACGGAACGGGCCTGCACGGAAGTGCTGAGCGTGCCGTGCTACCCTGAACTGGACGACGCCGAGATCGCCGCAGTCGCGGCGGCATGCAACCGATGGCAACCCGCTACTCGCTCGTAGTTCCGGTCTATCGCAACGAGGAGACGATTGCCGATCTCCTCGCCGCGCTGACCGACATCGACAGGACGATGGACGGCGCGCTCGAGGTCGTCTTCGTCGTCGACGGCAGCCCCGACCGGTCGCTCGCCCTGCTGGTCGACACCTTGCCGAGAACAGGACTCGTCGCGAAGGTGCTCGAAATGTCGCGCAACTTCGGGGCTTTCGCCGCGATCCGTGCCGGCCTGATCGAGGCGACCGGCCCCAACTTCGCTGTGATGGCGGCCGACCTGCAGGAGCCGCCCGAACTCGCGGTCGAGTTCTTCCGCCGCCTGGAGCAGGACGCCTGCGACGTCGTGTGCGGCGTGCGCGCCGCGCGCGACGACCCGCTGCAGGCGCGGCTTGCATCGACCCTCTTCTGGGCCGCGTATCGCCGGCTCGTGCAGCCGGAGATGCCGCAGGGGGGCGTCGATGTATTCGGATGCAACATGCGGGCCCGCGACGCGCTCGTCGCGCTCACGGAGGCGCACTCGAGCCTCATCGGACAATTGCTCTGGATCGGCATGCGGCGCGAGGAGATTCCCTACCACCGGCGCGCACGGCGAGCGGGCAGGAGCGCGTGGACTTTGCGCAAGAAGCTCGCGTACATGCTCGACAGCAGCCTCGCATTTTCCGATCTGCCGATCCGCCTCCTGTTCGGGGTCGGCATGCTGGCGCTCGCCGTGGCCATCGTCTACGGCGCCATCGTGCTCGCCGCGCGCCTCACGGGACTCATCGTCGAGCCGGGTTACGCGCCGACGGTGCTGCTGATTTCCGGGTTCGGCGCGTTGAACGCGCTCGGCCTGTCGGTCGTCGGCGCGTACGCGTGGCGCGCCTTCGAGAACACGAAGGGCCGTCCCCTCGCGATCGTGCAGCGGCGCTTCACGTTCGGAAAGGACGCAACAACTTGAGCGTGTTCAAGCACCCGCAGGCGATCTGCGAGACCAAGCGCGTGGGGCCGCGAACGCGGATCTGGGCGTTCGCGCACGTGCTGCCCGGCGCGCGAATCGGTGCTGATTGCAACATCTGCGACCACACGTTCATCGAGAACGACGTCACGGTGGGCGACCGCGTCACGGTGAAATGCGGCGTCCAGCTCTGGGACGGCGTTCGCATCGAGGACGACGTCTTCATCGGCCCCAACGCGACGTTTTCGAACGACCGCTTCCCCCGCAGCAAGCGGCGGCCGAAAAGGTTCCTGTCCACGGTCGTGAAGGAGGGCGCGTCGATCGGGGCCAACGCCACGATCCTGCCGGGAATCACGATCGGCCGTGGCGCGATGGTGGGTGCGGGCGCAGTCGTCGTCGCATCGGTGCCGCCGTACGCGGTGGTCGCGGGCAATCCGGCACGCATCGTGAGCTACTGCGACGCCGGGCCGATCGTGGCGGAACCTTCGACCCGCACCGAGACAGCGCGCGTCGGGAAGAGCCGCGTGCGCGGGGTCTTTGTCGAGCGGCTGGACGCGGTCGAGGATCTGCGGGGCAAGCTGGTCGCGGGGGAGATCGACGCGTTCCTGCCGTTCAAGGTAAAGCGGTTTTTCGTCGTCCACGGTGTTCCGGGCCGCGAGGTGCGCGGCCAGCATGCGCACCGTGCGTGCCACCAGTTCCTGGTTTGCGTGCGCGGGAGTTGCCGCGTGATCGCCGACGACGGCAAGCGCCGGCAGGAGTTTCGCCTCGACCATCCGGCGACCGGTCTGTACGTCCCGCCGAAGACCTGGAGCGTCCAGTACGACTACAGCCCCGACGCGGCGCTGCTCGTCTTTGCGTCGCATCCCTACGACGCGCGCGATTATGTCCGGGATTACGAGGCGTTCCTGCAGCTCGTCCGGCGCTGATCGCCGCCGCGCGCCACCGTGCAATTCGCCCGCTTTCTTGCCGTCGGCGCCGCCAACACCGCGGCGAGCTACGCGATCTACCTGCTGTTGCTGCTCGCCGCCGACTATCGACTTGCCTACACCGTCGCATTTGTCGCCGGGCTCGTTGGCGGCTATCTGGCGCACGCGCGCTTCGTATTCGGCGCGCGGCCCGGCGCGCGTTCGGCGGCAAGCTACCTCGCGACCTACGGGGCGATGTATCTGGTATCGCTCCTCGTGCTCTATGTTGCCGTCGACCGGCTGTCGGTGCCGAAGGCGCTCGGCATGCTGCCGTCGCTCGCTTTCACGGTGCCGGCATCGTTTGTTCTGTTGCGGCGGGGCTTTCGCGGGCCGATGATCGATGTTTCCGAGGAAGGACCAAAATGACGGAATCGAAGATGGCGGGGCCGGGCGTGCGCGCGACGGGAAGTTGCCTTTGCGGCGCCGTCCGCTACGACGTGACCGGCGCGTTGCGCGACGTGGTCGAGTGCCATTGCGCGATGTGCCGCAAGACCCACGGGCATATCGGTGCCTACACGGCGACGGCGAAGGATTCGCTGCGCCTCACCGAAGCGCGTGGCCTCAAGTGGTATCCGTCGTCGGCCGGCGCCCGCCGCGGATTCTGCCAGGAGTGTGGCGGCACCCTGTTCTTCGAACCGACGAACAAGGATTACGTGGCGATCGCCGCCGGCACGCTCGACCCGCCGACCGGCTTGAAGACGGTCGTGCAGATTCACGTGGCAAGCGCGGGCGACTACTACGAGATCGACGAACGCATCCGGCAGCGGCCGAATTGAATGCGATCCCCTTTGGGAGCGGAGTGTCGTGGCATCGGGCGAGCGCCATGCCGGATCGCGCGTGACGCGAAGTCGTGGCAATTGTCACTCCAGGGCGCGTCGCGCCGTATGCCTCGTCCGCCCGCCCGTTGCGCTAGAAGAATCGCGTCGGCAGCACGTCGTAGCCGTGCGGCGCTGCCGCGAGGCAAAGCATCCGCCATGCGTCGCGCGCGAAGCTGCGCGGGACCATCATCGTGAACGCCGGCGACGTGGCGCGCCGGTAGAAGAGCGCCTGCACGTGTCCGAACAGGCTTTGCGCGCAGGCGTCGACCCGGAACGCGCGCGGAGCGAAATCGAGCGGGCATCCTTTGGCGAGCACGGTCGCGGCGTCCGGACCGGCGATGGTCCACGCGACGCGGCTGGCGGTGACGTCGAACAGCGCGCCACCCGCGGCGTTGAGAGTTTCGCGGGCCGCGGCGAAGCCGGGCGCCGGGGTCGCGCCGGCCGCGACAACCAGCCACGACGCAGGGCCCAGCCACATCGCCGTCAGCGCGCCATAGCGCGCGGTTGTATTCGGCGCGACCGGAAGCGCCACGTCAAGGAGCCGACTCGCATGGTCGACGAAATCGCGCCGCTGCGCATGGCCCTGCACGTTCCACGCGCTGGCAAACTCGGTTTCGGTAAGCGTCACGCCTGCCGTTGCGGGGCCGTAGTGCCCGGGCATCGCTGCTCCCACCGCGAAGATGTTCTCGTCAGCCACGCGGGCGCTCGCCGTCGGGGTCGATGAAACAGGGCGGGCCGACCGTCACCCGAGCCCGGGCCGCGGCAAGTGGCGACACGGCCCACAGCGTTTCGCCATGCCGCGCGCGGCCGCCGGCGACGAGCGCCAGCGCGATCCACGCATCGAGATTCGGGCTCCGGCACCACGATGTCACATGCCCCAGCATCGGGTTCGGCGCTGCGCGATCGGGATCGACGACAATCTTCGCGCCGCGCGGGATGGGCGCGCCGTCGAGCGTGGCGAGACCGACGAGCTGAGGGCGGTCCGGGGCGACGAGCGCGGGTCGCGCGTCGAGCGGTTTGCCGACACACCACTTCGTGGCGCTGACGAGCTGGCCCATGCCGAGGTCGGCGGCGGTCGTGCGGCCATCGGCCTCGGCTCCGATCACGACGTGACCCTTTTCGATCCGCAGCGTGCTCATCGCCTCGGTGCCGTACGGCATGATCCCGAACTGCGCGCCGGCCGCCATCACGGCCTTCCACATCGCGCGGCCGCGGTCAGCGGGCACGTGAATCTCGTACGCGAGTTCGCCGGAATAGCTCATCCGGAAAAGCCGGGCAGGAACCAGCCCGGCCGCCGTTCGCACGTGACCCGCGCCGACCGCGAGAAACGGAAAGGCGTCGTTCGCCACGTCAATGTCGACGATCTTCGCGAGCACATGGCGCGCACTCGGGCCGGACAACGCGGCGGCGGCCCAATGCTCCGTCACCGAGGTTACGAGAACTTCGAGCTCCGGCCAGTCGACCTGCAGCAACATTTCAAGATGCTGCAGGACCTTGGCGGCGTTCACCGTGGTCGTCGTCATCAGATAGTGCGACGGCGCGAGACGCGACGTCGTGCCATCGTCGAACACCATCCCGTCGTCGCGCAGCATCACGCCGTAGCGGCATCGGCCCACCGCCAGCGTGTCCCAGCGGTTGATGTAGACGCGATTCAGGAATTCGGCGACGTCTCTGCCCTGCAACTCGATCTTGCCGAGCGTGGAGACGTCGACGATGCCGACGTTCGCGCGGACATTCTTCGCCTCGCGCAGCGCAGCGTCGTCCGCCGATTCGCCCGCCTGTGGATAGGAATGCGGCCGCTTCCACAGGCCGGCGTTGACGAAACGTGCGCCGTGCGCGACATGCCAGTCGTGCATCGCGGTGTACCGGGTCGGCTCGACGTCTGCGCCCGAACGAAGGCCCGCGAACGCGCCCAGCGCAACCGGCGTGTAAGGAGGACGGAACGTGGTCGTGCCGACCTCGTGAATCGGTCGCGCCAGCTTCTCCGCCAGCAGCGCGAGGCCGACGATGTTGGACAGCTTGCCCTGGTCGGTTCCCATGCCGAGCGTCGTGTAGCGCTTGAGATGCTCGACCGACTGGTAGCCCTCGCGTGCGGCGAGTGCGATGTCGTCGACGGTGACGTCGTTCTGCAAGTCGACGAAACGCTTTTCGCCTTTGCCGCGCGCCGGGACGCTCCACAGCGGCTGCGGCGCGCAATACGTGAGCGCCGCCGCTTGCGGCGGCTCGAGCGCGCCGCCGGGAGAAACGCCCGCACATGTTGCCGCGGCGACGCCCGCGGCGTGTCCCTCCGCAAGCGCGCCGGCGAGGTCGAAGCGGCCGTTCGCGGCGCCCGCCGGCGTGATCGGTGCAGGAGAACTATCGGGGACGAAGGTCGCGAGTGCGTGGTCGTACCAGAGTTTGCCGCGCGCCTGAGAAAAGAGATGGACGGCCGGGTTATGACCGCCGGAGAGCGCGACCAGGTCGCAGTCGAAGCGCTGGCTGCGGCCGCCGGCCAGCGGGGCGATGTCGACCGCTGCGACGCGCAACGCGCCGTGCGCGCCGACGATCGCGGACTTCGCCATGATCGGCAGCCCCGCTTCGCGCGCCGCATGCGGCAGCTCGCCATCGAGCGCGGGTCCGGCGCGCGGATCGACGATCGCGGCGAGGTTGACGCCGGCGCCGTGCAATGCGAGCGCCGTCGCGTACGCACCGTCGTTGTTGGCGAACACCACGGCGCGCGTGCCGGGGCGCACCGCGTAGCGTTCGATGTAGGCGCGCACTGCGCCCGCCAGCATCGTTCCCGGCAGGTCGTTGTTCGCGTAAGGGATGCCCCGCTCGTGCGCGCCGGTTGCAAGCACGACGGCCCGGGCGCGCAGCTTCCACAACCGCTGGCGCGGCGTCCATTCGGATAGCGATGGAAGGTGGTCGCCGACGCGCTCGATCAACCCGACGAGGTTGCCGTCGTAATACCCGAACGCGGCCGTCCTCGGCAGGAGCGTGACGTCCGGGTTCTGAGCGAGCGCGGCCGTAGTTGCCGCGATCCATTCGGCGGCATCCAGGCCGTCGATTGTCGCGGCGGCGCCGAGCAGGCCCCCGCCGAGGTTCCGATTTTCGTCGCACAGCACGACGCGCGCGCCAGCGTGCGCGGCGGCGCGTGCGGCCGCGAGCCCCGCGGGCCCCGCACCGATCACGAGCACGTCGCAATGCGCGTACTGATGCTCGTAACCATCGGGGTCCGGGAGCGTCGCCGCGCGGCCCATGCCTGCGGCCCGCCGGATCACGTGCTCGTAGCGAAGCCACCACCGTGGTGTTGGCGGCCACATGAACGTCTTGTAGTAAAAGCCGGCCGGGATGAACCGCGCCATCACATTGTTGATCGCGCCGACATCGAAGCCCAGCGACGGCCAGCAATTCTGGCTCGATGCGACGAGCCCGGCATAGAGCTCCTGCGTGGTGGCGCGTGCGTTCGGCTCGGTGAGCGCGCCGCGCCGGAGTTGAACCAGCGCATTGGGCTCGTCGACACCGGCAGCGGTGATGCCGCGCGGTCGGTGATACTTGAAGCTGCGACCGACGAGGTGGATGCCGTTGGCGAGGAGGGCCGACGCGAGCGTGTCTCCCGCAAACCCCTCGTGCCTGCCCCCGTCGAATTCGAATGGCAACGGCTGCGCGCGATCGACGATCCCCCCTTGCGGGAGGCGATGGGGCTGCGTCACGGCGCGCCCCGCGGCGCCGGCGTGTCTGACGCATCACTCGTCAGGATTTCATGCGTACGCGTATCGCGGTTGAGGCGCAACCACTGCCGGCAGCCGGCGCTGTGCAGCCACCATTCAGTGTGCGGTCCCATCGGATTGTCGCGGGCATAGACGTAGAGAACCCATTGCGCTTCACCCGCGTCGGCCGCCGGCCGCCGCACCGTCGCGTCGCCGCCGTAGGTGAATTCGATCTGGCTGCGCGGCCCGCACCAGGGGCAGGGGATCAGCAGCATGTCGCCGTTTTCCACAGGGCAACCGACCCCCGAAAGGCGTCGCGAGCGCAGCCATTGTTTGGGAAACGGTCAGTGCGCCCACGCATAGGGTCCCGCACCCTTCTCGTCGATCGTGCGGCCCGCGGCAAAGCGCTCGAGCGTGAACGCCGCGTTGAGCCCGTGCGCCTCGTCGTGCGCAATCGTGTGGGCGAGGAGCCAGCCCGACGCCGGCGTCGCCTTGAAGCCGCCGTAGCACCAGCCGCCGGTCATGTAGAGACCTTCGACCGGCAGTTTGCCGATGATGGGGCTTCCGTCCATCGTCATGTCCATCACGCCGCCCCACGTTCGCATCAGCTTCAGTCGCCCGAAGCTCGGGAACAGCGCGAGGCACGCGGCGACGACATGCTCGATGGCCGGCAGGTTGCCGCGCTGCGCGTAGGAATTGTAGAAATCGAGGTCGCCGCCCATCACGAGCTCGCCCTTGTCGGACTGGCTGATGTAGAAGTGGACGGCGCCCGACGTGACGACGGTGTCGAGCACCGGCTTGATTGGTTCGGACACCATCGCCTGCAGCACATGCGATTCGATCGGCAGCCGCAAGCCGGCCATCGCCGCGACGTGCCCCGAGTGTCCGGCGACGGCGAGCCCGAGCTTCTTCGTCGCGATGTATCCCTGCGTGGTGTCGACCCCGGTGACGGCGCCGCCTTCGATCCGGATGCCGGTCACCGCGCATTGCTGGATGATGTCGACGCCGCGCGCATCGGCGGCGCGCGCGTAGCCCCAGGCGACGGCGTCGTGGCGCACCGTGCCGCCGCGCGGTTGCAGGAGACCGCCCATGATCGGAAAGCGCGCGTCGGCCGAGCAGTCGAGATTCGGCACGAAGCGCGCGACCTCGTCACGCGTCAGAAATCGGGCGTCGATGCCGTTCAACCGCATCGCGTTGCCGCGCCGCATCGCCGCGTCCACGTCGGCCGGGGAGTGGGCGAGATTGAGCACGCCGCGCGCGCTGTACATCACGTTGAAGTTGAGCTCCTGCGCAAGCTTCTCCCACAACTGGAGCGAAAATTCGTAGAAGTGCGCGTTGGGATCGAGGTGGTAGTTGGAGCGGACAATCGTCGTGTTGCGTCCGGTGTTGCCGCCGCCAAGCCAGCCCTTCTCCAGCACCGCCACATTGGCGATGCCATGCTCTTTGGCGAGGTAATAGGCGGTCGCGAGCCCATGCCCGCCGCCACCCACGATGACCGCGTCGTACTGCGGCTTCGGGGTCGGGTTTCGCCAGGCGAGCGGCCAATGCTCGTGGTAGCTCCAGGCGTTGCGTGCCAGGGTGAAGAGCGAGTACTTCAAGGAATGTGGGGGGTAGGCCCGCTGTCGGTCCCGCGGCGGATCGCTTATTCTACCCACGCAGCCGGAACTTCGCGGCGCCACGCGCACGAGGCAGGCCGCAGACCCTGCCGCATATCCCTTTCCCGGGCACTCATGAATCTCGACGACTTCCTGCATCGGCACGCCATCGCGCTCGCGCGGCATGAGCACCCGGCGGTGATGACCGTCGAGGAATCCGAACGGCTCGTGCCGAAGCTGCCTGGCGCGAAGACCAAGAATCTCTTTCTGCGCGACAAGAAGGGGCGCCGGCACTTTCTCGTCACGGCGCCGCACGACAAGGCCGTCGGCCTCGACGCGCTCGGCGCGGCGCTTGGCGCCGGTCGCCTGAGCTTTGCGTCCGCCGAGCGCCTGCAGAAGCATCTCGGCCTGACACCCGGCGCCGTCAGCCTGCTGGGGCTCGCCAACGATGCCGCGGGCGCGGTGGAATTCGTGATCGATCGCGCGCTGTGGAACGCGGATGCCGTGCATGCGCATCCGCTGGTCAACACGGCGACGATGGTCGTCCGGCATGCCGATCTCGAACGCTTTCTCGCGGCGACCGGACACGCGCCGCACGTGATCGATCTGCCCGCCGCTCCGTCGGCGTGACGGCATCGGCCGTTCGACTCACAACCGGCGCGCAAGCCACGCCCAAAGGCGCAGCCCGTAGACGTTGACGACGAGGCCCGCGAATACGAGCGCGACGCCCGCGGCCTGCGCCGGCGCGAGCGACTCGTCGAGAAAAAGCGCGCCGCTCGCGAGCCCGAACACCGGGATCAGCAGCGCAAACGGCGAGATGAGTGCCGTCGGGTATCGGTGGAGAAGCGCGTTCCACGAGCCGAATCCGAAGAGCGTCGCCCCGTACGACATGACCATTACACAGCCCCATGCGAGCAAGCTCATCCCGGCCACCGCATCGGTAGCAGCAAGACCGCCCTCGAACGCAAACGCGAGAGCGGCAAGTGGCAGCGGGGCCACGAGGCTCGACCAGACGGTAAGCGCGAACATGTCGGCGCCGTGGTCGCCGGCGCCGCGCTTCGCGATGATGTTGCCGACCGCCCATGCGAGCGCCGATGCGACGACCAGCGCGAAACCGACGAACGTGCCGGCGCCGCCGCTCGCGTGCTTGTACGACGCGAGAACGAGCATGCCGACCGTCGCGATTGCCGCGGCGACGAGGTTGTGCCGGCGCACGCGATCGCCGGCGAATGCGACCGCGAGTCCTATGGTGAAGAAAACCTGGACCTGGATGACGACGGACGCGAGCCCCGCCGGCATTCCCAGCCTGATCCCGAAGAACAGGAGACCGAATTGGCAGACGCCGATCGCCGTTCCATACGCGATCACATTGCGCCAGGGCATGGCGGGCGGACGGACGAAGAACACCATCGGGACCGCGGCGAAGAAGAACCGCAGCGCGGCCAACGTGAACGGCGGGACTTCCGCGAGCGCGACCTTCATCGGGACGAACGCGTAGCCCCAGACGGCGACCACCGCGAGCGTCAGCGCGAGGTCGCGCGCCGTCAGATGGGTTTTCAAGTGGGGGCCGGGCAGGTCTCCGGCGGACGCATCACTTCACCTTCGCAAAGTCGCCGGCGTAGGACCAGGCGAAGCCTGCGGCGTTGACGTGCTTCCGCAACACGGCGTTGGCCGCCTCGACCGTCACGGCCGCGAGTCCCGCATCGATCTTGGCGGAAAAATCCCACGTGCGGCCGAGATAGGCCTGCGTGACGAGATTGCTCGCAAGCGACGTGTCCTGCGCCCGCGCGATCCGGCGTGCCTGCAGGAGCGCGCCCTTGGCGGCGGTCACCTCGGCCGCCGTGAACCCGTCCTTAAGCGCACGGGTCAACTCTTCGGCAATCGCCGTGCCGACCCGCGCGCGGTTCTCGGGTGCGAAGATCGCGTACAGGAACATCGGCGTGTTCGCCTCGAAGCTCGACGGCACGAGCCACGTCTGGACGCCGTAGCTCAGACCCTCGCGCTCGCGCACGCGGTCGGGGATGCGCGATTCCGGCGACGCGCCGAGTATCTTGTCGACGACGATCAGCGCCGGCAGGTCGTCGCTGCCGTCGTTGATCGCCAACGGCAGGCGCCCGAACACCGTGGCGTTCGCCTTGTCCGGGGTCTGCGCGGACAGAACGGTCGGCGCCGGCGGCCGGTACGGATTCGGCACGCGCTGATACGGGGAAGGGCTCTTCCAAGCGCCGAACAGTTCGGTGGCCAATGCGCGCATCGCATCGGGATCGAAGTCGCCGACGAGCGCAAGTTCCGCGTGCGCGCCGCCGACGAAACGGGCGTGGAACGACTTGACGTCGGCGAGCGTCGTCGCATTGATCGCGGCCTGCTCCTCGTCGAACGTCGGCACGTAGCGCACGTCGCCTTTCGCATAGGGATTATCCCAGCGCTCGAGCGCACGGTCGGCGATGTTTTGCGGATCCGTACGCTGCTCGTCGAGCGCGGACGTGCGCTCGCGTTTGAGCTTCTCGAACTCCGCTGCCGGGAATGCCGGTTCGCGCAGCGCCTCCGCGGCAAGGCGCAGGAGGTCGGGCAGATGGGCGCGCACCGTCCGGCCGCGTACCGACGTTTCGGTTTCGCTGCCTCCGATCGCGAGCTTTGCGCGGAGCCTGTCGAGCGCATCCTCGAACGCCTGCCGGTCGCGCTTCGTCGTGCCGAGGGAGAGCATCGCGGCGGCGAGCCCGCCGCGCGGCGCCATGCCCTTGAGCGAGGCTTCATCGCCGTGGTGCAGGCGCAACTGGATCTGGACGGTCTCGCCGCGGGTCTTTTTCGCCAGCAATGCGACCCGCATGCCGCTCGGCAGCGTGAAGCGCTGCGTGCGCGCCTCGAGGTTGGCGGGCGTCGGGTCGAAGACCTCGCCAGCAACCACGCTGGCGTCGCCCTTGTAGTCTTTGACCATCGCGGCGATGTCGACCGAAGGCGGCACCGGCGCGCGGTCGGGCTTTGCGTCGGGGATGAACTGGCCGAGCGTGCGGTTCGCGGGCTTCAGGAATTCCAGTGCAACGCGCTCGACGTCCGCCGCGGTGAGCTTGCGCCAGTGGTCGCGGGAAAGGAAGAATAGCCGCCAATCGCCGGTGGCTATAGCCTCGGAAATCGCCACGCCGAACCGCTGCGGATCGTTCAGCGTCTCGTCGAAATCGCGCAGCGCCTTGGCGCGTACGCGATCGACCTCGGCGGCGGTGATCGGCTTGGCACGGACATTCTCGACGGTAGCGATCAGCGCGTCGCGCGCAGCGTCGATCGAGTCGGCCACCGGCACCTGCGCCCAGAAGATGATGTTGCCCGGGTCCGCGAGCGAGAAATTCCACGCCTCGACGGCGCTCGCTTTCTTCGTTTCCACCAGCGCCTGATACAAACGGCCTGCCGGCTCGACGGCCATGATCTCGCCCAGCGCCTCCATTGCGATCGCATCCGGATGCGCGCCCGGCACCGTGCGGTACAGCGCGGCCACGAATTGCGCACCGCCGACGCGGCGTACGGTCACTGCGCGTTCGCCGTCCTGCACGGGCTCGATGGTGTACAGCGTGGGCAGCGTGCGCGTCGGCCGGGGAATCGGCCCGAACGTCTTGGCGATCTGGGCCAGCGTGCGTTGCGGGTCGAAGCGTCCGGCGACGACCAGCACGGCGTTGTCGGGCTGGTAATAGGTGCGGTAGAACGCCTGCAGCCGACCGATGTCGACATTCTCGATGTCCGAGCGTGCGCCGATCGTCAGGTTGCCGTAGTTGTGCCAATCGAAGGCCGCCGCCTGCAGCCTTCCCCAGAGCACGCGCTGCGGGCTGTTCTCGCCGCTTTCGTACTCGTTGCGGACCACAGTCATCTCCGTGTCGAGGTCCTTTCGCGCGATGAACGAATGAACCATCCGGTCGGCTTCCATCGCGAGCGCCCAGTCGAGGTTCTCGTCGGACGCGGTAAAGGTCTCGAAGTAGTTCGTGCGGTCGAAGAACGTCGAACCGTTCATCCGCATCCCGCGGCGGCCGAGTTCCTGGAAGATGTTGGCGATGGACGGCGTGCCCTTGAACATCAGATGTTCGAGCAAGTGCGCCATCCCGGTCTCGCCGTAGCTCTCCTGGCGCGAGCCGACGAGATAGGTGACGTTGACCGTCGCGGTGGGCTTGGACGCGTCCGGGAACAGCAGCACCCTGAGGCCATTGGCAAGCGTGTACTCGGTGATTCCCTCGACCGACGCACCCTGCGTGACGCCGGCCGGCAGCGCGGCGTGGGCGATGAGGGCAAATAACGCTAACGTCGCGGTGGCAAGGAACCGCGCGGCGACACGGTGAACGGCGATGAGCATGGATTTCTCGCAGGCAAAGGCGGGGGAACGGGGCGTGAGTATAGCCGCGCGGACGCCGCCGCCCGGCTGCCGGGCGGTGCTGGCGCGGATGTCATACGACCATCGGGCGGGCGTTCGGTTCGCGCCGCAGTTGACGTTTACGTAAACGTAATATAGGGTGGCCGGACGGTGACGATCCCCGGGGAGGGGTAAGCTTTCCATTTTGCGGCGGCGCGCGGCGGCGCGTCGCCCACGCGCTGGAGCCCGTCATGAACGACACGAGCCGTCCGCCGCTCGTCTACAAACCGCAGAACCGGGTCCGCTTCGTCACGGCGGCGTCGCTGTTCGACGGTCACGACGCGTCGATCAACATCATGCGGCGCATCCTGCAGTCGACCGGTTGCGAAGTGATTCACCTCGGGCACAACCGGTCGGTCGACGAAATCGTCAATTGCGCGATTCAGGAAGACGCACACGGCATCGCCATTTCGTCGTACCAGGGCGGCCACGTCGAGTTCTTCAAGTACATGCTCGACCTGCTGCGCCAGCGTGGCGCGCCGCACATCAAGGTGTTCGGCGGCGGCGGCGGGGTGATCGTCCCGGCGGAGATCAAGGAACTGCACGACTATGGCGTCGCACGCCTGTTCTCGCCGGAGGACGGGCAGCGGCTCGGGCTCGTGGGCATGATCAGCGAAATCGTCGCCGCATCGGACGTCGACCTCGCGCAGGACCTGCCGGCCGAAGCGACGGCGCTCGTCACCGGCAGCCATTCGGACCGGACGCGCTCGCTCGCCCGAATGATCACCGGCCTCGAAGCCGGTACCGTGCCGCCGAAGACGCGCGACGTCCTCCTGATCGCGGCGGCCAAAGCCAGGGCGCCGACGCTTGGCGTCACCGGAACGGGCGGCGCCGGCAAGAGTTCGCTCACCGACGAAATCGTCCGCCGCTTCCGGATGGATCAGCAGGACCGGTTGCGGATCGCGATCGTATCGATCGATCCGTCGCGGCGCAAGTCCGGAGGTGCATTGCTGGGCGACCGCATCCGGATGAATGCGATCGAGCACCCGAACATCTATATGCGCTCGCTCGCCACGCGCGACGCCGGCAGCGAAGTGAGTCGCGCGCTGCCCGACGTGATCGCCGCGTGCAAGGTGGCGGGCTTCGACCTCGTCATCGTCGAGACATCGGGAATCGGCCAGGGCGACGCCGCTATCGCGCCGCTGGTCGACCTGTCGCTGTACGTGATGACGCCCGAATTCGGCGCGGCCACGCAGCTCGAGAAGATCGACATGCTCGACTTCGCCGATTTCGTGGCCATCAACAAGTTCGACCGCAAAGGGGCGCAGGACGCGCTGCGCGACGTCCGGAAGCAGGTCCAGCGCAACCGCGAGCAATTCGACATCGCGCCCGACGCCATGCCCGTGTTCGGCACGATGGCGTCGCGGTTCAACGACGATGGCGTTACCGCGCTCTACCAGGCCCTCGCCGCGAGATTGGCCGAAAAGGGCCTGAAGCTCCTCCCCGGCGCGCTCGCGCCCGTGGCGACCCGACATTCGACCGCGCAGATTGTCATCGTGCCGCCGGCGCGCGTCCGCTACCTCGCCGAAATCACCGAAACCATCCGGCAATACCACGACTGGGCGCGTACGCAGACGCGCATTGCGCGCGAGCGGCAGCAGTTGAGGGCGGCGAAAGCGATGATCGCCGCAGAATGCAAGGACCACACGCGCGAGATTGCGGTCGCGACCAACCCGGAATCCGGGCGCGCCGCGGCGATCGCGTGCAAGGACGACCTCGCCGCCCTCGAGCACCTGATCGCCGACCGCGACGCGAAGCTCGACACGCGCGCGAAGAAGCTCCTGGACATGTGGCCGAAGACCCGGGCGGCATACGCCGGCGACGAATACGTGGTGAAGATCCGCGACAAGGAGATCCGAACTGAACTGACGACGAGGTCGCTCTCCGGCACGAAGCTGCGCAAGGTTGCGCTGCCGGCGTTCGAGGACGACGGCGAAATCCTGCGCTGGCAACTGAAGGAAAACGTCCCCGGAAGCTTTCCGTTCACCGCCGGCGTGTTCGCGTTCAAGCGCGAGAACGAGGACCCGACGCGGATGTTCGCCGGCGAGGGCGACGCGTTGCGCACCAACCGGCGCTTCCACCTGCTCGCCGACGGTATGCCGGCGAAGCGGCTGTCCACGGCATTCGACTCGGTCACGCTGTACGGCAACGACCCGGATCGGCGCCCTGACATCTACGGCAAGGTGGGCAATTCTGGCGTCTCGATCGCCACCCTCGACGACATGAAGGTGCTCTACTCGGGCTTCGATCTGTGCGACCAGGCGACCTCGGTGTCGATGACGATCAACGGACCGGCGCCCACGATCCTCGCGATGTTCGTCAACACGGCGATCGACCAGCAATTGGAGAAGTTCGTTCTGGACAACGGTCGCGAGCCCACCGACGACGAGGCCGACAAGATCCGCGCGTGGGCGCTGACGTCCGTGCGCGGCACGGTGCAGGCCGACATCCTGAAGGAGGACCAGGGCCAGAACACGTGCATCTTCTCGACCGAGTTCTCGCTCAAGGTAATGGGCGACATCCAGGAGTTCTTCGTCCATCACGGCATCCGCAACTTCTATTCGGTGTCGATCTCCGGCTATCACATCGCGGAAGCCGGCGCGAACCCGATCTCGCAGCTTGCGTTCACGCTGTCGAACGGCTTCACGTTCGTCGAGGCCTACCTCGCGCGTGGGATGCACATCGACGATTTCGCGCCGAACCTGTCGTTCTTCTTCAGCTACGGAATGGACCCGGAGTACACGGTGATCGGACGGGTTGCCCGGCGCATCTGGGCGATCGCGATGAGGCAGCGCTATGGCGCCAACGAGCGCTCGCAGAAACTCAAGTTCCACTCGCAGACCTCCGGCCGCTCGCTGCACGCGCAGGAAATCGCCTTCAACGACATCCGCACGACGCTGCAGGCGCTGATTTCGACCTACGACAACACAAACTCGCTGCACACGAACGCCTACGACGAGGCGATCACGACGCCGACCGAGGAGAGCGTGCGGCGCGCCATGGCGATCCAGCTCATCATCAATCGCGAATGGGGGTTGTCCGGCAACGAAAATCCGAACCAGGGCAGCTTCATCATCGAGGAGCTGACCGACCTGGTCGAGGAGGCGGTGCTGAAGGAGTTCGAGGCGATCTCGGAGCGCGGCGGCGTGCTGGGCGCGATGGAGACCGGGTATCAGCGCGGCAAGATCCAGGAAGAGTCGATGGTTTACGAGCACCGGAAGCACGACGGCAGTTACCCGATCGTCGGCGTGAACACTTTCCGCAATCCGCGAGCCGACGACGCACCGCAGACGATCACGCTGGCCCGCTCGACCGGCGAGGAGAAGGAATCGCAGCTCGCGCGGCTGGCCGATTTTCAGCGGCGGCACGCGGACGAGGCGCCGGCGGCACTCGCCAGGCTGCGCCAGGCGGTGATCGAAAATGGCAACATATTCGCGGAACTCGTGCATACGGTTCGCGTTTGTTCGCTCGGCCAGATCACGAATTTGCTGTTCGAGGTCGGCGGCCAGTACCGCCGGAGCATGTAGAACGCGCGGCCCGGGCCGCGGTGCAGTTGAGGGTTCTGGGGCTTCGATGCGCGACCTTATGCCGGCGACTTTCCGATGCTGAACGATGAGAACAAACCGGGCGGCCCCGGAAAGGCGCCGGCGTTCGACATCGGCGTCGGCGATCCCGAGGCGCCCGCCAACGCGATTCCCAACATCATCGCCCAGCTGGTCGAGACCGAGACGTGGCGCAATGCCGCGACGGTGATCATGGGCGGATTGCTGATCGGGCTCGGATACTGGGCCTACAACGGCGTGCGCGATTCGATCGTGGAAACCCGGGTGACGAGTCTCGAAGCGCTGTTGGGCTCGGTCGTCGCCGGGCTCGACGTCTGGGTCGGTGAACATCGGACCGAAGCGGTGCGCCTTGCCCGCGACCCCGTTGTCGTGGAACGCGCGAAGCGCCTCGCGGCCGAGGCGCGTGACAAGGATGCGACGCCGGGGAGATGCACGGCCGAGGCGGAGGACCTCGGACGGATCCTGCAGTCCTCGCTCGTGACAAAAGGTGTCGTCACGTTCCGCATCGTCGATCGTGCCGGCATCGTGCTCGCGTCGAAGGATCCGACGCTGTGCGGGCAACGCCTGCGCTCGGGCGCCTTCCGGCAGCGGCTCGATTTGGCGCTCGATGGCGTTCCGCAGTTCGTGCGCCCCTACCCCGATCCGGAACTTTCGTTCAGGCAACCATCGATTCGGCCGCGTCCGGTCACGTGGTTTCTTGCGCCGATCAGGAACCACGACGATCCACCGGTCGCTGCGCTGGCGATGGGCGTCGAAGCCGACCGCGAGCTTGCGACGATCTTCTCGGCGGCGCGTCAGGGCACGACCGCCGAGGTGTTCGCGATGTCCGACGACGGACTGCTGTTGACCCCGTCGCGGTTTGTCGAAGAAATGATCGCAGCCGGACTGGTCCCGGGTTCGAACGCGGGAAGTTCGGTGTTTCTGGTTGCGGTGCGCGATCCGGGTGGCGATCTCATGTCCGGCCACGTGCCGACGCTCGAACCCGCTGCGCGACCGCTCACGCGGGCAGCCGCGTTGGCCGTGGCGGCACGCGGCAAAGCGGTCGAATCCGATCGGCAAGGCGGCATCCCGACACCCTACCGAAGCTATCGCGGCAGCGACGTCTTCGGCGCGTGGCGCTGGCTTCCGGCATACGACATGGGTGTCGTCGCCGAGAGTTCGACGGCCGAGGCGCTGACGGCGCTGCAGTTCTTCTGGATCAGCTTCGCCGTGATCGGGGGCTTCGTCGTGCTGTCGCTGGGCGCCGCACTGATGTCGGCAACCTCTCTCGCCCGGTTGCAGCGCCAGTTCGGCCGGCTGCAGCGGCTGGGATCGTACACGCTCGAGCGCCCGATCAGCGAAGGCGGGATGGCGACGATCTACCTTGCCCGGCATGCGCTGCTGAAGCGGCCGACCGCAATAAAAATTCTGAAAAAACATGTGGCGACCGACGAGTTCATCCACCGGTTCGAACGCGAAGTGCAGATCGCGAGCCAGCTGCTGCATCCGAACACCGTGCGGATCTACGATTTCGGACGCACGCGCGAAGGTCAGCCGTATTACGTGATGGAATACCTCGACGGCGTGACGCTCGCCGAGCTGGTTGCGCACTCGGGGCCGGTTCCTCCGGGGCGCGTGATCCACATCCTGCGGCAGGTCGGCGGGGCGCTCCGCGAAGCGCATGAACACGGGATGGTCCACCGCGACGTGAAGCCCGAGAACGTGATGCTGTGCTGCCGCGGCGAGGACGACGTGGTGAAGCTCCTCGACTTCGGCCTCGTCAAGAACCTGGAGCGCGCACAGACGCGCGACATCACGAAGCAATTGAAGATCCTGGGAACGCCGCGCTACATGGCGCCCGAACGGATTCTCCGGCCGGGCGACGTCGACGCGCGCTCGGACATCTACGCGCTTGGCGCGGTCGGCTATTTCCTGCTCACCGGCAAGCCGGTATTCGACGGCGACGACAACATGGAGATCACGAACCAGGTGCTGCACACGCCGGCACCGCGGGTTTCCGCCAGCGGTCAGGTCGTGGTGCCGGAGGGACTCGACGCGCTCATCGCCGCATGCCTCGAGAAGGATCGAGCACGCCGACCGCAATCGGTGGACGCCGTCATCGAAGCGCTCGATCGCCTGTCGAGCCCGCTGGCGTGGACGCAGCTCGACGCCGAGGGGTGGTGGCGCGCCTACCGCGAAAGCCGCGAATCTGCCGCAGTATCGATCGGGGAGCAGGCGGCCTGACGGCGCACGACGTGATCCAGCCGTCGCAGCCACAGCAGAAAGCGTCGGGCGGGGGCCGCGGGAGTCCGGTAACATTGGCCGCATGCCGGCGCGTCGCGCTGGCGCGTAGAGAGTGTTACTGTGGCCGAACCCACCCGCTGGGCATTTCCGCCTGCGCTGCAGCCCACGCAGGGCGAGGTCGGCTTCGACCTCAAGTCGGCGCTCAATGGCGTCGTCGCGCTTCGCGCCGAGATTCCGGACGACGCGTTCACCGCACAGATCCTCGGGACAGATCGCACGGGAAACGGTGTCGTGATCCGCGAGGATGGGCTTATCCTCACCATCGGTTATCTGATCACCGAGGCTGCCAACGTCTGGCTCACCGCGAACGACGGCTCGGTCGTACCGGGGCATCCGCTGGCCTACGACTTTGCCACCGGCTTCGGACTGGTCCTGCCGCTCGGTCGTCTCGGCTTGCCGGTAGTCGAGCGCGGCAGCGCTGCGCTGGTCGCGGCGGACGACGACGTCTACGTGCTCGGCCACGGCGGGCGTGCGCATGCGTTGAAGGCAGCCGTTTTCGCGAAGAGGGAATTTGCCGGATTCTGGGAATATGTGCTCGACTCGGCATTGTTCACGACGCCGCCGCATCCCGAGTGGAGTGGTGCGGCGCTCCTGGACGACGATGGCCGGCTCGTCGGAATCGGCTCATTGCTGTTGCAGGAGCGCCTCGGTGACGATACGGTCGACGGCAACATGTTCGTGCCGGTTGATCTGCTCGAGCCGATTCTCGACGATCTCGTGCGCACCGGACGCAGGACGGGTGCGCCGCGGCCCTGGCTCGGCATGTACACGGTCGACCGGGACGGTCGCCTGATGGTCAACGGGCTTGCCACCGGCGGCCCGGCCGAGCGGGCCGGGGTGCAGGCTGGCGACCTGGTCGTCGCTGTGGGCGGCGCGCGCGTGACCGGCCTGGCCGACCTTTTCCGGCAGGTCTGGCGCCAGGGCCCCGCGGGTGCCGAAATATCGCTGACCCTCGCGCGGGGCGGCGCGCCGGTGTACGTCCGAGTCGCCTCGGGCGATCGCAATGACTTCTTGAAGAAGCCGAGCCTGCAATGAACGTGGGCCGCGCCCGGTTTTGTCGCGCCTGGGAGAGGAAGATCTGCTTGCCGCGCTGGAGGCAACGATGACGCACGACGGCTATTCGATTTCACAGCTTGCCACCGATCTCAAGCGCGTGTGCAAGGAAAGCACGGACGAGCACGGCATCCTCGCCGCCGTGCGCCCGCTCGCCCTGCGCGCCGCGGCGTCGCGGGACCTCTGGCTCGAGGACCGCATGTTTTCGCCGGACCCCGAGCAGGGCTTCAGCCTGTTTCCGCTTTCCGAGGAGTCGGATCACTCGCTCGCGGTGTTCGCGTTCAGCTGGCTGCCAAACCGTGGCACTCCGCCGCACGATCACGGTACCTGGGCGGCGGTGGCCGGCGTCGTAGGGCCCGAGTGGAACACGTTCTGGCGGCGTCTGGACGACGGGACCCGCTCCGGCATCGCCAAGCTCGACCGGATCGGCGCGAAGATGTTTCTGCCGGGCGAGGTGCTCGCGATGCCGACGGGCACGATTCATCAGGTGTGGAATCAGACCGACGCGGTGACGGTGTCCCTACATATCTACGGCATGCACATCAACCACACGGGACGTTCGCAATTCGATCCGGAGAACGGCACCACGGCGCCGTACGTCGCCCGGATCGCCAGTTGAATGGAAGGACCCCGGCGCACCAACCCGTCTCGATGATCTTGCGGTAAGCTTCTTCCCCGCCCGTCCGGCGCCGGGTATCGCGGACCCCAAATCATCTGGAGACAGCAATGAAGCGTTCATTCGAGTTACTGGCCGTGGGTCTCATTGCCCTTGGCCTCGCCACGTCCGCGTTCGCGCAGGACAAGAAGCTGCGCCTCATCACCTGGGCCGACTACGTTCCGGCCGACGTGCTCGCGCAATTCAAGAAGGAAACCGGGATCGACGTCGAGATCACGCTTTCCAACAACGAGGAGATGATCTCGAAACTGCGCGCCACCGGAGGTGCCGGATTCGATCTCGCGCAGCCGTCGCAGGACCGGATCGTCGGTCCGCAGCAGGAGTTCGGCATCTACAAGCCGATGGACCTGACCAAGATCAAGACCGACCAGTTCATCCCGTCGATGCTCGACGCGACGAAGAAGAACACGACGCTCAAGGGCAAGGTGTACGGCCTGCCGCACATCTGGGGCACCGACGGCCTGGTCGTCAACAGCAAGCTCGCGCAGATGACCGACTACCCGGACCTGTGCAAGGCCGAGTTCAAGGGCAAGACGAGCATGCGGCTCAAACGCCCGACGCTGCTCGCGTTCGCGTTCGCGAGCGGCAAGGACCCGTTCGCGCTGTACAACGATGCGAAGGCCTACGAGGCGCTGATGGACGCCGTCGGCAAGACGCTCGCCGCGTGCAAGGGCAACATCAAGTTCTTCTGGGACAACAAGGACCAGCTGCTGAACGGCATGCGTGCCGGCGAGATCGTCGGCGCGATGATGTGGGACACCGGCGGCTGGAAGTTGAACAGCGAGAACCCGGAGATCCAGTACATTGCGCCCAAGTCCGGCGCGCTTGGCTGGATCGACACCTTCGCGCTGCCGGCGAAAGGCAAGAACGACGCCGCGGCGTACGCGTGGATCAACTTCAACATGCGGCCTGAAATTGCGGCTAAGGTCGCCGCTTCGGCCGGCAACTTCACGGGCTCGAAGGGGGCCGACCAGCTGATGGACGCGAAGTTGAAGGCGCAGTTCGCCAAGAGCTTTCCCGAAGCGGCGCTGAAGAACGTCAAATGGTATCCGGCCGTTCCGCCCGGCATCGAGGCGATCGAAGGCAAGGTCCTCGACCGCGTGAAGGCGGCAAATTGATGAACGGCCCCCACGCTCTCTGCGTTCGCTGAGCCCGCGCTGAATCCGGCAGGGAAAACGACGGCGTGCGTGAGCGCGCCGTCATTTTTTCCGGACACCATTGCGCAGGCGCACTAAGAGCTTGTCCGTTAATAAATCGCGTGATGCGTTTGACCCAAATGCGATGGGATCCGCGAAGGACGGCGAAGCGCGTGGCAGGTCCCACGGGCGAGCCGGCCGACAAAGGAGACCGCGCATTTGGGTCAAACCCTTCGGGAACGGGCAGCTTGGGCCGATGGCTTTGTCGCTCGGTTTGCCTTGGGGAGCCACCCAAGGCGGCGCCTCGCTTCGCGCCCTCGGCCCAATCTGCCGCGTTCGCACGCGTGATTTATTGACGGACAAGCTCTAAGGCTGCCATGCAGCAGGACCTCGTAGTCGACCGCGTCACCAAGCGCTACGGCACGCATGCCGCCGTCGACGCGCTGTCGCTCGCCGTCGCGCACGGCAGCTTCTTCTCGATCCTCGGCCCGTCGGGCTGCGGCAAGACGACGCTCTTGCGCATCGTCGCCGGATTCATCGCGCCGGACGAAGGTGACGTGCGCATCGGCGAGCGTTCGATGCGTGGCGTGCCGCCGAACCGCCGCCCCGTCAACATGGTGTTCCAGCACCTTGCGCTCTTCCCGATGATGACGGTCGGTGAGAACGTCGGCTACGGCCTCGCGCGTCGCGGCGTGGCGCGCGCCGAGATTGCGGGTCGCGTGGACGCGATGCTGAAGCGGGTCGGCTTGCCGGGGGCTGCGCGCCGGCGTATCGACGAGCTTTCGGGCGGGCAGAAGCAGCGCGTCGCGATTGCGCGGAGCCTCGTGCTCGAGCCCGCGCTGCTCCTGCTCGACGAGCCGCTGGGGGCGCTCGATCTGAAACTGCGCGAGCACATGAAGATCGAGTTGAAGCAGTTGCAGGCGGACTTCGGCACGACGTTCGTCTACATCACGCACGATCAGTCCGAAGCGCTGGTGCTATCAGACCATGTCGCCGTGATGAACGCCGGCTGCTTCGAGCAGGTGGGCACGCCGCAGGAACTCTACTACCGGCCGGCCTCGCCGTTCGTCGCGGGTTTCGTCGGGGCCAACAATCGCGTCGCAGGCAAGGTCGCGCGGATCGACGGTGACGTGGCGGAAATCGCGACGGACGAAGGCCTCGTGGTCCGGGCGCGGGCGAGCGGGACGATCGCCGCGGGCGACGCCGCCGAGGCGTTCGTGCGCCCGGAGGTCATCGATCTGGCGCGTAGCGCGGGTGAGCTGCCGGCCGCCGGGCAGCGGTTTTCCGGCGGCGTTGCCAGTGTTCTGTTCGACGGGGCCAATTCGGCCGTTCTCGTGCGCGAGGAGAAGTCGCGTGCCGAGATCCGGATCGCGCTGCCGCAGACCGGGAATTTCGCGGACCTCCGGGAGGGCGAAACGGTGGCGTTCGGTTTCGATCCGAACCGCGCGGTCTGCTTTCGTTCCGGGGGGCGTCGTGGCTAGCGGCGCCGCCGAACTGCGGGCGCCCCGCGCACGTGTGGCGCTCCTGCTGCTGATGGCGCCGGCACTCGTCTGGCTCGTCGGCCTCATCGTGCTGCCGCATCTTGAACTCGCGGTGCTCTCGCTGCGCGCGCGCGTCGCCCCGCGCGTCTACGAACTGAGCCTCGAGCAGTACCGGACGTTCATCGACGAGCCGCTGTATTGGCACACGTTCGTGCGCACGGCGGCGATCTCGATCCTCGCCACCCTGTGCACGCTGCTGATCGCCTTTCCGGTGGCCTGGTACATCGCGAAGATCGCACGCGGCCGCGCGAAGTCGATGCTGTTCGTCCTGTGCTTGATTCCCTTCTGGGTAAGCGAGACCGTGCGCACGCTGGGCTGGATGATCCTGCTGCGGGAATCGGGTGTGCTGCCGCGGCTCCTGGTGGATCTCGGCATCACGGCGGCGCCGGTCGAGATGCTCTACCGCGACGCGACGATCCTCGTCGGTCTCGTCTACACGTCGCTGCTGTTCATGGTCGTGCCGCTCGTCAGTGTGCTCGAGAGTCTCGACGACGCGCTGATCGAGGCGGCGTACGATCTGGGCGGCAACGGCGCCTCGATCCTGCGCCAGATCGTCATCCCGCACGCAGCACCGGGGATCGCCGCCGGATCGATCGTCGTCTTCATGCTGACGCTCGGCAACTACCTGACACCGACGTTGCTCGGCGGCAAGAACTCGCTGTGGTTCACCGAGCAGATCTATACGCAATTCATCACGCGTTTCAACTGGGAGCAGGGCGCGGCGTTCGGTTTTCTGCTCCTCGTCCTTTCCACGGCGATTGTCTGGTTCGGGTTGAAACTGACCGGCCAGCGTTTCGGCGACGTGATGAGACGTTCGTGATTCCGTCTTTGCCGCGCTCCGCGTTGTCCCGGTACGCGACCGCCGGTTACGTCGCGGCGTTTTTCGTGTTCCTGTTCGTGCCGCTCGCCATCGTCGCGGTCTTCGCATTCAACGACGCCAACTACCCGGCACCGCCGTGGCGCGGCTTCACGCTGGACTGGTTTCTCGGGGACGGCACGGGCAACCGAACCGGGCTTTTCGCCGATGCGCCTCTGATGAAAAGCGTGGTGACGAGCGTATTCGTCGCGTGCTGGGTGACGGTGCTGGCGGTGTTGGTTGGCACGGTGAACGCGTTCCTGCTCGAGCGCGCGGCGTTCCGCGGCAAGTCGGCCTTGTCGCTGCTGATGCTCGCTCCGCTCGTGATACCCGGCGTGATCCTCGGCATCTCGATCCTTGCGTTCGCGAGCCGACTCGCGCAATTCGCCGACGACGTCTGGGGTGTGGAGCTCGACTTTCTGCGGCCGGGGCTGACGCTCGTGGTCCTGGGCCAGTTCTCGTACATCGTGTCGATCGCGACGCTGACGATCGCGGCGCGGCTGAAACGTTTCGACGCCACGCTGGAAGAGGCGGCGTTCAACCTCGGCGCGTCGCGCGCCGCGGTGTTGTGGACGGTGACGCTGCCGTTTCTCAAGCCGGCGCTGATCGGCGCGGCCGCGATTTCGTTCCTGATGTCGTTCGAGAACTTCAACACGACGCTGATGCTGGTCGGCTCCGATCCGCCGCTCACCGTCATGATGTACGGGCGCATGCGCGAAGGGGCGAGTCCCGTGCTGAACGCGGTGAGCCTCTTCCTGATGATTGCATCAGCCGGAATTGCGCTCGTCCTGATGCGACGGCCGGAACGCTGATCCGGCGTTTCACACGGACCCGGGGGTACCGAGCCGCCGCATTTGGTTTTCCCGGCCATGCGACCGGGGCCGCGCAGTGCCGGACCGTCATTCGATAACCGTGTCTGCGCGCAACAGCACGGCCTGCGGAATCTTGAGTCCGAGCGAACGTGCTGTCTTCAGGTTTATCGCCATGACGAAACGCGAATTCTGGTACACGGGCAGTTCGCCCACCCGGGCGCCGTTCAGCACGCGCGCCAGCAGTTCGGCCCCCCAGCGCGTGTCCTCCAATGGATCGGTGCCATAGGAAAGCAGGCCCCCGAGCGCTACCGATTCCAGGTCCGGAAAGACCGAGACGATGCGCAGCTTCAACGCCAGTTCGACCAGAGTTTCGGTGGTCAGCCGTTGGCCAAGTACGGAATAGACGATCATGGCCTCGGCGCGCTTCTCCTCGATCGCCCACCCCAGTCGCGGTCCCACGTCGATCAGGTCGAAGTTGAGCCGTGCGGCCGTATCCCTGATGATGGATTCGGAGGCGGCAAAGGACGGGTCGGTGGCATACGGGGCGACGAGAGCCACGCGCTTCGCTTGGGGCAAGAGTTCGCGCACCAGCTCGAAGCGCTTCGCCAGCAGTTCCCGATGCCGCGTCGAGACGCCGGTGGTGTTGCCTCCCGGACGCGCAAGGTCTTTCACGACGCCATCTGCGATCGGGTCGCTCACGTGCACGAACACGATGGGCGTCGATGTCGTAGCCCATTGCGCTGCCTGGGTCATCGCGGTGGTAAACGCGAGGATCGCGTCCGGCTTCGTTGCGGCGAGCTCGCGGGCAATCTCGCGATCACCGGTACGTCCCGGGGCTGACGCGCGCCAGGTCATCTGCAGGTTGCGGCCCTCGACAAAGCCCAGCCGGGCAAGGCTCTTGCCGATCACCTCCCGGTGGGGTCCCATCGTGTCGCTGCCGCCGTCGAAAAGGACACCGACGCGGTATACGCGCCCGGCCTGCTGCGCGTGCGCGGCAAACGGGGAAACCAGCGCCGTGGCGAGCAGCGCGCATGCCGCAAACACGCACGCTCTGCGCCGGGCTTGGTCCATGCTCGTCCCCTTGCAACGATCAATGGCGTCACGAACGTGATGCATGAACCTTGGGGGAGCCAGGCACTGAGCCGTAGCTGAGCGGATCCAGAGCGCGGCAGGGCCCCAATATCGTCGCGATGACGACCGCATTCTGCACGTCCCGCCGTGTCCCCATCAGCGTTTGCCTGGCGAAGCGACGCCGCGGCCGCGCGCGCGGGGCAGGCGGCGCCTCGGGTCGCTCGCGGGGGACGACGGATGCGCGCGACGACCCCCATGCCAACGGCGAATCCTGCTCCAGCTCAGCCGTGTCCGGAGACATCTCGTCGTCAGTTGGCGCTTCGCGCGGATCTTGCCCGGGTTCCTGCGGCCGCTGCATTCGGCGGCGCTTCGTCAGGAGCTGAAACAGGAAAATGCCGACAAAGACCAGGACGAAGATCAGTTCCGGGGGCAAACTTTTCATGTCTGCCCGCCTTTATGACCTTGGCGTGCCGGTGCGATCCTCGCCGGTGCCGGCGATCTCATCGCGCATCGCCGTATCGGCCTGCATGTTCTTCATCCGGTAATAATCCATGATGCCCATGTTGCCCTGGACGGAACGCCTCGGCCATCGCGCGCGGCACTTCGGCCTCCGCCTCCACGACCCGCGCCCGCATCTCCTGCTCCAGCGCGACGGCCATGGCGCGGCGCTCCTCGGCCTTTGCCTGCGCGATCTGCTTGTCGGCGTTGGCCTGGTCGATCTGCAGCTTGGCGCCGATGTTCGCGCCCACGTCCACGTCAGCGATGTCGATGGACAGGATTTCGTACGCGGTCCCGGCGTCCAGGCCCTTGCTGAGGACGTGCTTGGAGATGTGATCCGGATTCTCGAGCACGCTCTTGTGGCTGATGGCCGAACCGATGGTGCTCACCATGCCTTCGCCGACGCGCGCGATGATCGTTTCCTCGCCGGCGCCGCCCACCAGTCGGTCGATGTTGGTGCGCACCGTCACCCGGCAAACGGCGATGAGCTGGATGCCGTCCTTGGCGACGGCGGCGATTTTCGGCGTTTCGATCACCTTGGGCAGAACCGACATCTGCACCGCTTCCAGCACGTTGCGTCCCGCCAGATCGATGGCCGCGGCGCGCTTGAACGGCAGTGGAATGTTGGCCTTGTCGGCGGAGATCATCGCGTTCACGACCCGTACGACATTGCCGCCCGCAAGAAAGTGCGCTTCCAGATCGTTGATGGAAATGTCGAGGCCGGCCTTCACCGCGCTGATCCGCGCGGTGACCACGGTCGTGGGCGGAACGCGGCGCAGGCGCATGCCGATCAGCGTGAGCAGTCCCACGTAGGCCCCGGAAGCCCAAGCCGCGATCCAGAGCGGAATCGGCACCAGATACAACACCACGGCCAACCCGCCCACCACCACGATCAGAAGACCGAGGCCTCCTGTCAGTCCTGTCACGATTTCGGTCATGTCTCACTCCTTGTGGTTGGCGTTCGCTTTCTGCCGCACGACGATTCGATTGCCGTCGACGCGGATCACTTCTATGAGTGCCCCGGCATCGATGAGTTCACCTTCGGACACCACATCGACGCGCCGTCCGTCGATCTCGGCGATGCCGGCCGGCCGCAGCGTGGACGTTGCCTTGCCGCGCTTTCCCAGCAACCGCGCGTCGCTTTCGGGCGCGGAGGCGTAGCCTTTGGCCGCGGCCAGCCCGCGCTCCAGGATCAACCGTCGCCCGAACGGCAGGCGCGGCAGAAAACGCAACAGTATGAGGCTTCCCAGCAATGCGACCAGCAGGGCAAAGACGACGCGACCCGTGGCCAGCAGGATTATGGTCGCCGTGTCGCCGGTCCCGACCAGGCTCAGGACGAGACTCGCGAGAATGGCGACGATGCCCAGGATTCCCGCTGCGCCGAAGCCGGGAATGACCAGAAGCTCGAGCGCCAGCAGAACGACTCCGGCGGCGGCGAGCAGCAATTCCTCCCAGCCGGCCAGTTGCACCAGCCAATGGCCCCAGAAGAACAGCGCCAGGCTCGCGACGCCCAGCGCGCCGGGCACCCCGAAGCCCGGGGTCCTGATCTCGAGGATGATTCCGAGCATCGCGATGGTGATCAGCAGCGAACTGACCACCGGATGTGTCAGGAAGCGAACCACGTTCTCCGCCCAGTTGGGCGCGGCGCGCCTGACCTCCGCGGCGCCGAGACCCAGCATCTGCAGCGCGCTCTCCAGCGTGTCGGCGCGGAAATCGGCGACCTTGTGCTTGAGAGCTTCCTCCGTCGTCAACGTGAGCAGTTTGCCCTTCTCGATGACGCCGCGAATCACCACATCCGGATCCACCATCGCCTCCGCAATGAGCAGCGGCCGCTTGCGGCTCTCGGCCGTGGCGCGGAATTCCTTCCTGACGTAGGAAACCGTTTTCTCCGAAACCGGCAGCGCGTCGGCGCCTGGCTGACCCGAATGCACCGGCGTCGCGGCGCCGATGGTCCCACCTCCCGCCATGACGATGCTCTCGGCAGCGAGACTGATCAGCGCGCCGGCCGAGATCGCGCGCTTGTTCACGTAGGCCACCGTCCGGATGCGTGCATTCAGCAATGCATCGCGAATCTGCACGGCCGCATCGACCCGTCCGCCGAAGGTGTTGATTTCCAGGACGACTGCCGCCGCGCCCGCTTTCGTCGCCTCGTCGAGGACGCGCTGGACGAACGGCGCCAGTCCGAGGTCGATGATGCCGTCGACGGGCACGACATAGACGATTACCGGTGGCTTGTCCTGGGCAAATGCAGACGCGAGCGTGCCGGGCAGCACCAGCGTGAAAAGAAGCGTCGCGCCTAACCACCGAATCACATTCACGCGGACCTCCGTTTCAAGCGACCGGTTGGTAGCACCTTCGGAACCATGTATTCCACTCGTCGCTGCCGGCGAATCGAACCAGCGTAACATGGGTCCGCTCGACTGGGGGGGTGCCGCGGCGAATCCAGCAATCGCCGCAATGGCGCGATCAGTTCGCGGCGGCGAAGGTTTCCTGGTCCCAGCCGCCGCCCAGCGCCTTCGCAAAATCCACGATCGACAGACGCGCGTTGCGCGCCGCCGCGATGCGCAGCGTTTCAGCGGCGAGCAGCGTGCGTTGCGCGTCGAGCACCTCGAGGTACGACGTGCGCCCCGCTTCGTAGCGAAGCGTGGCGACTGCCAGCGCCTGGCGCAATTGGTCCCGGCGCATCGTTTCGGCGGCGAGCACCTCGCGCGCCGCGCGGTTCGTGGTGAGCGCATCGTGCACTTCGCGGAAAGCGTTCTGGACGGTCTGCTGGTACTGCGCGGTCACGCCGTCACGACGGGCGGTTGCGGCCGTGACTGCGGCTTCGATCGACTTCAGGCCAAGAATGGGCTGCGCGAGCGCCAGGCCAAAGCGCCAGACGGCGGCCGGCGCCGTGAAGAGATTGCCGAGCGTGGCGGCTTCCGTGCCGTATGCGCCAGTCAGCGCCACGTCGGGGAAATAGTCGGCCCGGGCCTGCTGGATGCGAAGGTCCGACGCCGCGAGCAAGGCCTCGGCGCGCCGTATGTCCGGCCGCCGCTCCAGCAATCCCGACGGCAATCCCGAGGGCAGTTGCGGCACGTCGGTCGCGAGTTCGATGGATGCACCACGCGCGATTTCCGGCGCGAAGACTGCTCGCGGCGATCGCCCGGTCAGCGTTGCGAGCGCACCTTCGGTGAGTTCGATCGCCTGCCGCGCACGCGCGGAGTCGGCGACGACCGCGGACAATTCGGCCTCGGCCTGGCGCAGATCGTATTCGCCGATGATGCCACCCTCGAAGCGATCGCGCTGCAGCGCCACCGCATCCGCACGGGTAATGCGCGTGTCGTCGAGCACCAACAGCAGCGCATCGGCCGCACGCAGCCGGAAGTAAGCGCTGGCGACGTCGGCCACGACGGCAATGCGCACCGTCTCGCGGTCGTAGCGGGATGCGGTGAGATCGTTGCCGGCAGCCAGCGCGCCGCTGCGGTACTTGCCCCACAGGTCGAGCTCGTACGACATTTCGAGCCCGACGCCGAAATCATTGCTCGCCCCGGATTGTCCCTGCGGCTGCGACGACTGGAAGACACTCTGCGATTGCCGCGAGCGCGCCGCGCCGGCGTTGAGGAAGACATTCGGGTACAGGTTCGATTGCGCGAGCAACAGCAGTGCACGCGCGCCTTCGATTCGAGCGAGCGCGACGGAGAGCTCGAGGTTGTTCGCGGCGGCCTCGTCGACGAGCGCGGTCAGCACCGGATCGTCGAATGCGGTCCACCAGTGCGCGAGGAGCGCGTTGTCCGCAGCGGTCGCGGTCGACGCCGGAAGGTCGAGCTGCGGTGGCGCGGGTTGATTGACGGCGCAGCCGGCGAGCATGATCGCCGCTGCGAGTACGAGGAGTGATCTACGCATGTTCGCCTCCGGAACCGGGATGCGGCGGGTGACCGGGCGTGGTGGCCGGCGGCCGCGCGTGGAGATTGCGCGCGTGTTCGATTTCCGCGTGGACTTCGGCCTTGCTGCGCGGCTCGGAAATCCGGTGCTCGAAGACGAGCCGGAAGAACCATGGCACGAAGAAGATGGCGAGGAACGTGGCGGCGAGCATGCCGCCCATCACGCCGGTGCCCACCGAGTGACGCGCGCCGGCGCCGGCACCCGTCGAGATCGCAAGCGGCAGCACGCCGAGGATGAACGCGAGCGATGTCATCAGGATCGGCCGAAACCGCAGCCGCGCCGCCTCGACCGCCGCCGCCGATGTGGACAGCCCCTCCTCGTGCCTTCGCAACGCGAACTCGACGATCAGGATCGCGTTCTTCGCCGCGAGACCGAGCAGCGTGACGAGGCCGATCTGGAAATACACGTCGTTGGTGAGCCCGCGGAGCCATACCGCAGCGAGCGCCCCGAACGTGCCGAATGGAAGTGCCAGCAGCACCGAAAACGGCAGCGACCAGCGCTCGTACTGCGCGGACAGAATCAGGAACACCATGATCACCGCCAGCCCGAGCGCGAAGCCCGACGCGCCGCTCGAGCGCTTTTCCTGGTACGAGGTGCCGCCCCAGTCGAAGCTGAAATCTGCCGGCAGCACTTCGGCCGCGATCGCTTCGACACGCGCGATTGCCTGGCCCGAGCTGTAGCCCGGCGCGGCCTGGCCAAGCACCTTCACGGCGGGCAGGTTGTTGAAACGATCGAGCGCGTCCGGGCCCGACGAGAAGTTGACCGTCGCGAGCGACGAGAGGGGGATCATCTCGCCCTTCGCCGAGCGCACGTAGACGCTCCCGATGTCATCGGGCCGCTTGCGGAACGCGGGATCGGCCGACATCAGCACCTGCCACGTCCGGCCGTACTTGTTGAAATCGTTGACGTAGTAAGTGCCCAACGTGCCGGCGAGCGCATTGTAGATCTCGTCGATCGGCACGCCGAGCTTCTTGGCCTTCTCGCGGTCGGTGTCGACGAAGAGCTGCGGGACCGTCGCGCGCCAGAGCGTCTGGGCGCCGCCGAGTTGCGGGTCGCTGTTCGCGCGCGCGAGAAACGCCCGCGTGACCTCCGACAGCCGCTTTGCGCCCCCCTCGCCGCGGTTCTGGATGTAGAACTCGAAGCCGCCTGCGGTGCCGAGACCGAAGATGGCGGGTGGATTGAACGCGAGCACCAGTGCTTCCTTGATGCCCATCGTACGGCCGAACAGTTCGCCGACAAGGCTCGCTGCCGTCACCTGCCGCTCGTTCCAGGGCACCTGCACGACGAAAAGCGTCGCGGCATTGTTGCGAAAGCCGCCGCCGATGAAGTCGAAGCCCGTGAACGAGACGATGTCCTTGTTCGCGGGATTGGCGCGGATGGCCGCTTCGACTTCCTTCACCACCTTGTCCGTGCGTTCCAGCGTGGCGCCGTCCGGCAGGATCACCGCGCCGATATAGAAGCCCTGGTCCTCGTCGGGGACGAGGCTGCCGGGCGTGAACTGCCACAGGCCGGCGGTGATGGCCACCATCGCGGCGAACAGCACGACGCCGACGGCGCCGCGCCGGATCATCCAAAGCACGCCGTCGGAGTAGTGCCGGGTGACCCGCACGAACGCGCCGTTGAACCAGGTGAAAAATCGACCGGGCGGCCGGTGACCATGGCGCAGCATCACCACGCACAGCGCAGGCGAAAGGGTCAGCGCGACCAGTCCCGAGATGACGACCGAGATCGCGATGGTCACCGCGAATTGCCGGTAGAGCTCTCCGGTGAGTCCACCGAGGAAAGCGATCGGCACGAACACCGCGCAGAGCGTCAGCACGATGGCGATGATCGGGCCGGTCACCTCGCGCATCGCCTTGACCGCGGCATCGCGCGGCGAGAGCTTCTCCTCGCGCATGATCCGCTCGACGTTTTCCAGCACGACGATCGCGTCGTCGACGACGATGCCGATCGCGAGCACCATGCCGAAGAGCGTCAACGTGTTGATCGAGTAGCCGAGCGCATAGAGGCCGGCGAAGGTGCCGATCAGGGACACCGGTACGGCGATGAACGGGATCACCGCCGCGCGCCAGCTCTGCAGGAAGAGATAGACGACGAGAAACACCAGCAGCATCGCTTCGGAGAGCGTCTTCACGACCTCCGTGATCGACACTTCGACGAAGCGGGTCGTGTCGTAGGGGATGGCGTAGGTCAGGCCGTCCGGAAATTTCTGGGCAAGGTCCGCAGCCCGGTCCCGGACCGTCCGCGCGACCTCGAGCGCGTTGGCGCCCGGCGCGAGGAAGATGCCGACGAGCGTGGCCTCGCGGCCGTTGTAGCGGCCGATGAAGTCGTAATCCTTCGAGCCCAGCTCCACGCGCGCGACGTCGGCGAGACGCACGGTCGAGCCGTCGGGATTCGCGCGGACGATGATCTGGCCGAACTCCTTCGCATCGGCGAGCCGGCCTCGGGTGGTGATGGTGTAGACCAGGTCCTGCTTGCCGCCAATCGGCGACTGGCCGACCTTGCCCACGGCGAACTGGGCGTTCTGCTCGTTGATCGCCGCGGCGATGTCGCCCGGTGTGAGCTTCAGCTGCGCGAGGCGGTCGGGGAGAAGCCAGATCCGCATCGCGTAATCGTGGGCGCCGAAGATCTGGACGTTCGTGGTGCCCGGCAGCCGCTTCAGGTCATCCAGCACGTTCAGCGTCACGTAGTTCGACGTGAAGAGGCCGTCGTAGCGTCCGTCCGGCGAGTAGAACGCCAGCACCTGCAGGAACGAGGAGCTGCCGCGCTCGACCGACACGCCCTGTCGGCGCACTTCGAGCGGCAGCCGCGACTCGACCTGCTTGATGCGATTGTTGACGTTGATCGTCGCGTCGTCGACGTTGGTGCCGATCTCGAACGTGACCGCGATCTGCGTGACGCCCGCGGCTGTCGAGTGCGAGTTCATGTAGATCATGCCCGGGACGCCGTTGATCGCGTTCTCGAGCGGCGCGGCGACGGTCTGTTCCAGCACCTCGGCGGAGGCCCCCGGGTAGACCGCCAGCACGGTGACGACAGGCGGCGCGATCTCCGGATACTGCGCGATCGGCAGCGCGCGCATCGCGGCCAGGCCGGCGAGCACGAAGAACACCGAAATGACCACGGCGAAGATCGGACGGTCGATGAAGAAGCGCGAGAACATGGCGGCGGTCGGCGATCAGGACTTTGGCGCCGGCGCCTTGGCGCCGTCTTTGGCCGGGGGTACATCCTTGCCTGGCGCCTTCCCCGCGGCCGGCGGCCCGCCGTCGGGCCCGCCCGGCCCGGCGCCGCCGAGCGCGATGGCGCCGCCGGGCTGCAATTTGGCGATGCCGTCGACGATCACCGTGTCGCCGGCTGCGAGTCCTGACTCGACGATCCACAGATTCGCGCCGTCGGCTTCGACCCAGTCGCCGAGCACGATCGGCCGCACGACCGCGATGTCCTTGCCGCTCGTGTCCTTGCCGGTCACGTAGACGAATTTGCCCTGCGGGCCATCCTGCACGGCGATCTGCGGCACCGCGATCGCGTTGCTGCGGACCGCGCCCTTGAGCTCGACGCGGACGAATTGCCCTGGTTTGAGCGCGCCATCGGCGTTCGCGATTTCGGCGCGCATCTCGAAGGTGCCGGTCGTCGGGTTCACCCGGGTGTCGCTGAAGTTGATGCGACCCTTGCGCGGGAACTTCGATCCGTCGGCGAGCTTGATCGTCACGTCGTACGCATTGTCCTTCGGCAGCACGAGCTTGCCGGCTGCGACGGCACGGTTCAAGGCGAGCCGCTCGTTTTCCGAAACGCTGAATGGGACCCAGATCGGATCGACCTGCCAGATCATCGTCAGCAGGGTTTCGTTGGCGTTGACGAGGCTGCCTTCCGATTTGTTGGCGCGGCTCGAAAGACCGGTGATCGGCGCGCTGACGCGTGTGTAGCCGAGGTTGAGGTTCGCCACGGAGAGCCTCGCCTCCGCTGCCTTCAGCGCCGCGCGCGCGAGTTCCGCATTCGAAACCGCGTCGTCCGCTTCCTTCTGCCCAATCGCGCGGCGCTCGGCCAGCGGTTTCAGGCGCGCGGCTTCGCGTTCGGCTTGCGCGAGCTGGGCGCGGGCGTGAGTGACTTCGGCATCGGCAACCGCGGCCTGCGCTTCGAGCGGTTTCGGATCGATGAGAAAGAGCGCCCGGCCGGCCTTCACCCATTCGCCTTCGGCGAAGAGCCGCCGTTCGAGAATGCCTGTGACGCGCGCGCGCACCTCGACTTCCTTGGAGCCCGCCGTCTGGCCGACGTACTCGTAGCTGACCGGCAGCGTCTTCGGTTGCATGACGAGCGTGGTGACGGCCGCGGGCGGAAAGCCGTGGAAGCCTCCCTGGGGAGCGGGGCCGCACGCGACAATGAGCGCGGCGGTGGCGACGGCAAGCGGCGCGGCTCTGCCGCGCGCGAACGAAGGAACGACGGACATGGTCTACTCCAAGGACAGTGCGAGTCTTCGCGGCAACGCCGCGTCGGGCCTGACGATACCGTCCTGGCGATGCCGGCGCCAGCCCTGATCCCCTCGCGCTATGCATTCGTGCACAATTCCAGGTTTCCGAGAGCAAAGAAAGGAAAGGCCATGACCGAAATACGGAAGGTTGGCGTCATCGGCGCCGGTACGATGGGCAATGGCATAGCGCAGGCCTGCGCCGTCGCCGGTCTCGACGTGGTGATGGTGGACATCGCCGAGGCCGCGGTGTTGCGCGGACTGTCGGCGGTCGCCGGCAGCCTCGACCGGCTGCACAAGAAGGAAAAGATCACGGCGTCCGACAAGGACGCGGCGCTGAAGCGCATCCAAGGCACGACCAGTTACGATACGTTGCAACCGTGCGACGTCATCATCGAGGCCGCGACCGAAAACGAGGAACTCAAGATCCGGATTCTGCGGGAAGTCGACGCGCTGGCGCGCCCGGACGCAATCCTCGCGTCGAACACGTCGTCGATTTCGATCACGCGGCTCGCCGCGGCGACGACGCGACCGGGAAAATTCGTCGGGATGCACTTCTTCAATCCGGTGCCGATGATGGCGTTGGTCGAGCTGATCCGCGGCTTGCAGACGGACGACGCGACCGTCGCCGCTGCCGTGGCGCTGGCGAAGAGGCTGGGAAAGACGCCGATCGTCGTCAAGAACAGTCCGGGCTTCGTCGTGAACCGGATTCTCTGCCCGATGATCAACGAGGCGGTGCTGGCACTGCAGGAGGGGCTCGCAACGGCCGACGAGATCGACAACGGGATGAAGCTCGGCTGCAGCCACCCGATCGGTCCGCTCGCGCTCGCCGACATGGTCGGGCTGGACGTGATGCTCGCGGTGATGGAAGTGTTCTACCTCGACTTCAACGACCCGAAATACCGGCCCGCGCTGCTCCTGAAGGAGATGGTTGCGGCGGGCCATCTCGGGCGCAAGTCGGGCCGGGGTTTCTACACCTATTCCTGATCCCTGGGTTCCTGGCCGCCGTTCGCGGCCTCGTTCGGCCGCGTGGTCACGTAGACGGTGCCGGTGAAGCTCGAAACCGGCGTCCGGTCCGCGCGCGTCACCTCGATGCGGTAGACCGCGATGCGGCGCGAACGCGAGACCTCGACCGCGGTCGCGGTCAGCGTATCGCCGGGCAGCACCGCGACGTGATACGTGATGTGCGCGTCGATGCCGACGGCGATCATGCCGTGTGAATTCGACGCGAGGCCGAATGCGGTGTCGGCCAGCGCGAAGATCACGCCACCGTGGCAGGCGCCGTTGAAGTTGAGATGGGCGCCGCCGACGGCAAGCGTCACGGCTGCGCGGCCGGCTCCGGCTTCGGTGCAGCGGATACCGAGGGCCTTCGCGAACGCGTCGCGCGCCGCGAGCCGCTCGACGCGGTGCGTCGCTTCCGTCCCATGTTTCATTGTTCCCGCCATCTTGTGCCTGCCGTGCATCGTTGAACGTCAGAGTCCGCGATCGCGCGCCTGTTCGCCGGGGTCAGTCGCCCGACCGGCGTTGCGAGCGAGGCCGATACTCGCCGGAGCGCCTTCGCCGAAGCCGATGAAGCGGGCGAATCCCGCGACCGGTTCGCGCTCTGTGACGAGGCGGTTTTCCGGCGCATCGGCGTCGGCGTAACCCAGCGACATCGCGCAGATCACGCTTTCGTTGGCCGCGAGTGAGAGTTCGCGTTCGATCACGCGATGGAATTTCAGGAAGGACGCGTGCGGACAGGTATCGAGGCCTCGGGCGCGCGCGGCGACCATCACGTTCTGCAGGAACATCCCGTAGTCGAGCCAGCTGCCCTTCTCGAGGCCGCGGTCGATCGTGAAGATGAGGCCGACCGGCGCGTCGAAGAACCGGAAATTGCGTCCGTGCTGCCGGTGCATGCCGGTCTTGTCGGCGCGCTCGATGCCGAGGAGCGCGTACAGGTCCCACCCGATCCGGCGCCGGCGCCCGAGAAACGGCTCGTCCCAATTGGGCGGGTAATAGCGATGTTCCTCGGTGTACTCGTCCTGCCCCTGGTCGTGCGCGCGCAGCAGCGCGTCGGACAGCGCTTGCCTGCGCTCACCGGCCAGCACATGCACCTGCCAGGGCTGCGTATTGGTGCCGCTGGGCGCGCGGCTCGCCACCGCCAGAATCGCCGCGACCGTCTCCTGCGGCACCGGGTTTGGCAGGAAGCGGCGTACCGAGCGCCGCGTCGTGATGGCGCGATCCACCGCGGCGATGTCGTCCGGCGAAGGATCCCCATTTACCGCAAGGCGGCGTCCGCGTCCGGACTGCGCGGCGTGCGCGATGACGGCATCGACGACGGCGCTTATCCCTTCGCCCAGTGTCGCGGCGGTCTTGACCACGGCAACGGAAACCGCGCCGGGACGACGCAGCCGGAGCATTTCCTCGAGATCGCGGACGGTGCCTGCCGCCGCCGGAAGATCGCCTTTGCTCACCACGAGAACGTCGGCGATCTCGAGAATGCCGGCCTTGATCGCCTGTACGCTGTCCCCGAGCCCGGGCGGGCAGACGACCATTCGTGTGTCGGCGAGCCGTGCGATCTCGACTTCCGATTGCCCGGCGCCCACCGTCTCGACAATGATCGTGTCGAATGCGGCGGCGTCCAGCACGTCGACGATCCGCGCGGTCGTGCGCGACATGCCGCCCAGGTGGCCGCGGGCGGCGAGCGAGCGGATGAAGACGTTCTCGTGCGCGCCGTGTTCGCCCATGCGGACCCGGTCGCCGAGCACCGCGCCGCCGGTGATCGGGCTGGAGGGATCGACGGCGACGACGGCCACGCGCTGGCCGCGCGCGAGCAGTGCGCCAAGAAGTGCGTTGATGAGCGTCGACTTGCCGGCGCCGGGCGCTCCGGTGATGCCCAGGACGTGCGCGTGACCGAGGTGCGGGGCGATGGCGCGGACGATAGCGCCCGCGTCTGCTCCGTCGTTCTCGATGGCGCTGATGGCGCGCGCGATCGATCGCCGGTCGCCGGCAAGAATCGCAGCCTCAACGGGGTGCGGCATCGACGCGACCGGTTCCGTGCGGTCAGACGATGGCCTGCACGTGTCCGAACCCCATTTCCCGCCGGAGCGTGCCGCAGATTTCACCATGCGTCACGCCGACTTCGGCGGCCGCGACGACCGCAGCGAACACATTCTCGGCCGGATCGTTGGCCGCGCGCGCGAGTCCGTCCAGCGCCTTGCCGACGGCCTCCTGGGATCGCGCTGACTTGCAGGCACGGAATGCGGCGATGTGATCGCGCATCTTCTGCGGATCGGGATTCGGCTGCGCGCGCCGCGCGCTGCGGTCTTCGTCGACCCGGTACGCATTCACGCCAACGACCGTCTGCGCGCCGGACTCGATCGTCTCCTGGAACCGGCGCGCCGATTCGCCGATCTGCCTTTGCACGATACCGGCGGCGACCGCGGCGTACATGCCGCCGGCGTCTTCGATCGTGCGCATCGAGCGCAGGATCGTGGCCTCCATCTCCCCGGTCAGCGTTTCGACGTAATAGCTGCCGCCAAGCGGGTCGATGACGTCGGTCAGGTGCGCTTCCTCGCGCAGGATGTTCTGCGTGGCGACGGCGATCCGCGCGCCGTGCTCGGTCGGGCAGGACAGCGCCTCGTCGTAGGCATCGGTGTGCAGCGATTGCAGGCCGCCGAGGATGCCGGCCATCGCCTGCACGGTGACGCGGGCGATGTTGTTCTGCGGCTGCTGGCGCGTGAGGTCGACGCCGGATGTCTGCGCGTGGAACTTGAAGCGCCAGCTGCGCGGATCCTTTGCACCGTAGCGTTCGCGCGTCAAGCGTGCCCAGATGCGACGCCCGGCGCGGAACCGCGCGATTTCCTCGAAGAAGGACAGCGAAATGTCGAAGAAGAACGTGAAACGCGGCAGGAACTGGTCCGGATCCATCCCGCGCGCGACGCAGTCGTCGGCGTTCTGCACGGCAGTGGCGAACGTGTAGGCCATTGCCTCGGCCGGCGTGGCGCCCGCCTGTTGCATGTGCTGGCCGACCACCGACATCGGGTTCCATTTCGGCACATGCCGGTTGCAGAAGTCGATGTGGTCGCCCAGGATTCGCCGCGCACCCGGTAGCGCGATGCGGAAGAACATGTGGTTCGCCACGTAGTGACTGAGGTAGTCGCTCTGGTTGGACGTGCCGCTGATCGTGTCCCAGGCGACGCCGCGGCGCTTCGCGGTCGCCAGCAGGAACGCGAGCAGCGTGAACGGCGACGGGTCGTTCATTGCGCAGGATGTGCGCCCAAGGTCGACGCCGGCAAGGCAGTCGTCCATGTGCTGCGCCGTATTGACGACGACGCCGCAGGTACCGAGCAGCTCCGCGTGCACCTCGTCCATGTCGTAACCCCGGTACACCGAGTTGCACGGGATCAGCGACACGGCCGTGGCCCCCTGCGCGATGATCGCGGACAGGCGCGCGTTGTAATCCGGTGGCGTGCCGAGTCCGATCAACTGGCGCTGCGTCCAGGTGCGGCCGCGGTGCATCGTCGCGTAGATGCCGCGCGCATACGGGGGCTGGCCCGGATAGCCGAGGTCTTCCTCGTATCGCTCTTCGCGCCAGTCGCGCGGCGTGTACAGCGGCTTGATGGCGATGCCCGACCGGTTGCGAACAGGCGCATCGGCGCCGATCTGTTCGGCGTATTCGCGTTGCCAGCGGGCTTCGCCGGCGTCGCGCCGGATCATGGCGGGATCGAGCGGCTTGTTCATGCGGGATCCTTTCGGTCGGTGCTGCGGCGCGCTCGGATCTGGAGCGTGAGGTCGCGTATGCACGTGGCGATGTCCTCGAGCGCGCCGCCCGGATGGAACACCTTGGCGACACCGGCGGCGATCAGCATGTCCTCGTCTGCGTCGGGCACGATGCCGCCGACGACGACGGCGACATCGTCGAGGCCCGCGGCGCGCAGCGCTGCCATGAGCTTCGGCACGATCAGGTGATCGGTCGCGAGCGAAGATATCCCGATCACGTCCACGTCCTCCTCGGTGGCGAGCTTGACCACGGCCGGAATTTCCTGCCATGGCGGCGTGTAGATCACCTCCATGCCGGCATCGCGCAGATACGCGGCAACGATCCGGCTTCCCCGGTCGTGGCCGTCGAGGCCGATCTTCGTGACGAGCACCTTGGGAGGGATGGGCATGGCCTACTTTTTGGCGACCGGAGCGCGGAGCAGGTGAACGAAACGGCGGGCGATCGCGCGCGGATCGTCGCGGCCTGGCCGGTACCAGGTGCGCGTCCAGTTGAGTGCGCCGAGCAGCATCAGCCGCAGGCTGCGCCGGTCGACGCCGCGATCGACGGGCAATGCCGCGATCAGGTCGACGAAGAGGCGCTCGTACCCGTCCCGATACGCGACCAGATGCTGCGCGACCGACGGCACGTCGGCGGGCTCCACCCGAATCACGACCTGCGCGTAGTTGCTTTCCGCAAGGAGGGCCTCGAGGTGCGCGACGCAGGCGGCCTCGAGTCGCTCCCACGCGTCGCTGTGCGCGTCGACCGCGGCCTTCACGCGTTCCGAAATGCGGCGCACGCCTTCGGCGTAGACCGCGACGAGCAGGTAATCCTTGGTGGCGAAGTGATAGTAGATCGACCCCGGCAACATGTTCACCGCGCGCACGATGTCGCGGATCGACGTCCCGTGGAACCCCTGCGCACCGAAGAGCCGCGCGGCCTCGTCGAGGAGCATTGGAAGGCGGTTGTCGGCGCGTGGCGCGCGCTCTGGACGGGGCATGGGCGTGAATGGGTTAACCAAACAAACGTTTGTCTTTTATCACGAGGCAACCGTTGCGGTCAAGATCGTGCCTGCGCTCGGATGCGGCGATCGAAACCCGATACCCCCGGCCATTCCCCGGAATGCCGGCGGCGACGAAGCCGTATATCGCCTTCGCCGTCGAAGATATAGAATCCCCACACTGGCCCGAAGAAGGTCGGCCCACGACCGGAGGAAGCGAGCCGTGTCAGCGTCACCTGCACTGGATACGTTCCCGCGCCTGCTGCTGCACCATGCCGAGGTCCGCGGCAATCACCCGGCCACTCGCGAAAAGGACCTCGGGATCTGGCAGACGTGGTCATGGTCGCAGGTGGCCGACGAAGTGCGGGCGCTGGCCTGCGGATTGGCTGCGCTGGGGTTCAAGCGCGGAATGAATCTGGCCGTCATCGGCGACAATCGACCGCGCCTCTATTGGGCGATGGCCGCCGCGCAGTCGCTGGGCGGCGTTCCGGTGCCTCTCTACCAGGACGCCGTCGCCGAAGAAATGGTCTACGTACTGAATGATGCCGAAGTGCATTTCGCCGTCGTCGAGGACCAGGAGCAGGTCGACAAGCTCCTGGAGATGCGCGATCGCTGCCCGACCCTTTCCCACATCGTCTACGACGATCCGCGGGGAATGCGCCATTACGCGCAGGCGTTTCTCCACGACTACGCCGAAATCCAGGCGCAGGGTCGTGCCCATCATGCCGCCCAACCCGATTTCTACCGGTCCGCGCTGGCTGAAACCCGGCCGGACGACGTGGCCGTCATGGTCTACACGTCCGGCACCACCGGCAAGCCGAAGGGAGTCTGCCTCACGCACCGCGCGTTGATCGCCGCGGCCCGTGGCGGCGTCGAATTCGACCGGCTGACCCCCGACGAGGACGTGCTCTCCTATCTGCCGATGGCCTGGATCGGCGATCACCTGTTTTCCTACTGCGAGGCGCTCTACGCCGGCTTCACGATCAATTGTCCGGAGTCGAGCGACACGGTCATGACCGATCTGCGGGAGATCGGTCCGACGTTCTATTTCGCGCCGCCGGCCGTATACGAGCGCCTGTTGACGCAGGTGATGATCCGCATGGAGGATGCGGGAAGGCTGAAGCGCTCCGCGTTTCACTTCTTCATGGAGGTGGCACGCCGCTGCGGCGCCGGAATCCTGGACGGCAAGCCGGGTACGCCGCTCGCGGATCGTCTCCTCTACGCACTCGGCAACGTCCTCATCTACGGTCCGCTGCGCAATGTGCTCGGCATGAGCCGGATCCGGGTCGCGTATACCGCCGGGGCCGCGATCGGACCCGACCTCTTCCGCTTCTATCGCTCGATCGGCATCAACATGAAGCAACTCTACGGCTCGACGGAAACCTGCGCGTATGTCTGCCTGCAGCCGGACGGCGACATCAAGCTCGATTCCGTGGGCAAGCCGGCGCCGGGTGTCGAGGTGAAGATCGCCGAGAGCGGCGAAGTGCTCGTGCGGAGCGCAGCGATGCTGAAGGAATACTACAAGCGCCCCGACGCCACCGCCGAGTCGATCGACGGCGAGGGGTACTTCCACACGGGGGACGCGGGGATTTTCGACGGCGAGGGCCATCTCAAGATCATCGATCGGGCCAAGGACGTCGGCAAGCTTGCGAACGGCGCGCTGTTCGCCCCGAACTATGTCGAGAACAAGCTCAAGTTCTTCTCGCACATCAAGGAAGCGGTGGCCTTCGGACACGGACGCGAGATGGTCTGCGCGTTCATCAACATCGACCTGTCGGCCGTCGGGAACTGGGCCGAGCGCCGCGGTGTCGCATACTCGGGGTATACCGACCTGGCCGGGCGCAACGAGGTCTGCGACCTGATCCAGGAGTGCGTCGAGAAGGTCAACGCGGAACTCGCGCTCGACCCGGTTCTCTGTCACTCGCAGGTGCGCCGTTTCATGGTGCTGCACAAGGAGCTCGATCCGGACGACGACGAGCTGACCCGCACGCGCAAGGTGCGCCGCGGCTTCATTGCCGAGAAGTACGCCGTGCTGATCGACGCGCTCTATGCGGGCAAGAAGAACCAGTTCATCGAGACCCAGGTCAAGTTCGAGGACGGCCGCACCGGAACCGTCAGCGCGGACCTTGGGATCCGCGACGCCGCGGTCTACGAACCTGTCGCCGAGGCGGCCTGACGCCGTCTGGACGCGCAGGCGGCGACATCTCCAACGACAACCCACGGCCTAGCGATCATGGTTGAACGGACGATGCGGGACCGGGTCATCCTGCACGACGACATCGGCGCGATGGAGGCTGATTTTTCCGGGATGTCGTTCACGACCGAAGCGCACGTCGACGAATTCTATGACGAAGCCGACCGGAGGATGGAAGCGACCGGTAAGCGGTGGTACTTCCTCGTCGTTTACACGGACTGTGTCATTGCGCCCGAGGTCTGGGATCGCTTCGCCGCGCGCGGGAAGAATACAAATATCTGCTACGGGCTCGGCACGGTTCGCGTCGGCGCCAGCACTGGAACCCGCGAGACCATCCGCGAGCGCGCCCAGCGCGAGATGTTTCGCGCCAATATCTACGATTCGCGCGACCAGGCGATCCTCGCGCTCGGCGAAATGCGCAAGCGGCGCGAAGTCCTCGGCGCAACCGCCGTGGAGTCAAGCGAGTCCGGCGCCGTGCTGCGGGTAGAGGATATCCAGCTCAACTTTGGCGGCGTCAAGGCGATCAGTGGCGTTGGTTTCGGAGTCAACCGCGGCGAGATCTCGTCGATCATCGGGCCGAACGGCGCCGGCAAGAGCTCGATGCTCAACGTGATCAGCGGCTTCTACCGCCCGTCGCGCGGCCGTATCCTTTTCGAGGGCAAGGATCGCACGCATCTTCCGGCGCACGAGGTGGCGCGCCTCGGGTTCGCGCGCACGTTCCAGAACATCGCGCTGTTCAAGGGCATGTCGACGCTCGACAACATCATGACGGGGCGCTCGCTGAAAATCCGGAGCAACTTCCTCACCGACGCGTTGTATCTGGGGTTCGCGCGGAAGGAGGAAATGGCGCAGCGCGAGCACGTCGAACGGATCATCGACTTCCTGGAGATCCAGGCGATCCGGAAGACCCCGGTGGGCAAGCTTCCCTACGGCCTGCAGAAGCGCGTCGAACTGGCGCGGGCGCTGGCGATGGAGCCCAAGGTGCTGCTGCTCGACGAGCCGATGGCGGGAATGAACGTCGAGGAAAAGGAGGACATGGTCCGGTTCATACTCGACGTCAACGACCAGTGGGGCACGACGATCATACTGATCGAGCACGACATGGGCGTCGTGATGGACATCTCCCACTACGTCGTCGTCATGGATCATGGCGCGAAGATCGCCGACGGGACGGCAGGTGAAGTCAAGGCGGATCCGGTCGTGATTCGTGCCTACCTGGGCGCGCATTAGCCTGCCCGGACCTACTCAGCAACGGTGCCGGAGCCGCAATGAACTGGCAATTCTTCATCGAGGTCCTCGTGAACGGGCTCTTGGCCGGCGTCATGTATTCGCTGGTGGCGCTCGGCTTCGTGCTGATCTACAAGGCGTCCGGGGTATTCAACTTCGCGCAGGGTGCGATGGTGTTTATTGCCGCCCTCACGTTCGTCTCGCTGGTCGAACGCGGCCTGAATTTCCCGCTCGCGTTCGCGATCACGTTGGCGGTGATGGTCGTGCTCGGCATTGGGATCGAGCGGCTGGTGCTGCGGCCGCTGGTAAATCAGCCGCACGATCACGCTGTTCATGGCGACGATCGGCCTCACGTTCGTGCTCGAAGGCCTCTCGCAACTCGTCTGGGATTCGCAGCCGCATGGCCTGGAACTCGGGATACCGGACGTGCCGATACCTTGGCTCGCGGAGCAAGCGAACATATTCATCAGCCAGTTCGACCTGTTCGCGGCGGCAGTGGCTGGAATACTGGTCGCCGTGCTGGCGGTGTTCTTTCAGACGACGCGCATCGGCCGCGCGCTGCGCGCGGTCGCGGACGATCACCAGGCGGCGCTCGCGGTGGGCATTCCGCTGCGGCAGATCTGGGCGATCGTCTGGGCGGTGGCCGGGTTCGTCGCGCTGGTCGCCGGGCTCATGTGGGGCGCGCGCAACGGCGTGCAGTATCGCGCTCACCTTCATCGCGCTCAAGGCGCTGCCGGTGCTGATCCTCGGCGGCTTCGAATCGGTGGCGGGCGCGATCGTCGGCGGCCTGATCATCGGCGCCTCGGAGAAGCTGGCGGAGGTCTACCTCGGACCGTACGTTGGCGGCGGCATCGAGTCCTGGTTCCCGTATGTGCTTGCGCTAGCCTTTCCTGCTCGTGCGGCCCGAGGGGCTGTTCGGCGAGAAGCGCATCGAGCGGATCTAGGGGGCGGCGAACCGTGATCTACCGCGAAGCAGGTCAGTTCAAGACCACCTATCCGGCCGACCAGCAGATCTTCCCGATCCGGCAGGACCGGATCGCCATCGCGACCGTACTCGTCGTGGCCTTCGTCGTCGTGCCGCTCTTCGCGAACCAGTACTGGCTGTCAGCGATCCTCACGCCGTTCCTGATCTTTGCGCTCGCCACGCTGGGGCTGAACATCCTGACCGGCTACGCCGGGCAGCTGTCGCTCGGTACGGCGGCGTTCATGGCGGTGGGCGCGTTCATGGCCTACAACTTCGTGCTGCGCATGCCGTGGATGCCGATCCTCGGATCCTTCGTGCTCGCCGGACTGTGCGCCGCGGCCGTCGGCATCGTGTTCGGCCTGCCGTCGCCTGCGCATCAAGGGCTTCTACCTCGCGGTGGCGACGCTCGCCTGCCAGTTTTTCGTGCTGTGGGCGCTGCAACGGATCGGCTGGTTCTCGAACTACAGCGCGTCGGGTGTCATCACCGCGCAGAAGATCGTGATCCTCGGCTACGCGTTCGACACGCCGGCCGCCAAGTACCTGCTGACCCTCGGCATCGTCGCGGTGCTCGCGATGCTTGGCGAAGAACATGGTGCGCAGCGAGACCGGGCGCGCGCTTGATGGCCGTGCGCGACATGGACGTCGCGGCCGAGGTGATCGGCATCCGGATGATGCACACCAAGCTGCTGGCGTTCGCCATCAGCTCGTTCTACTGCGGCGTCGCCGGCGCGCTCTATGCCTTCACGCTACCTCGGCACCGTCGAGCCGGAGGCCTTCAACCTCGACCTGTCGTTCCGCATCCTGTTCATGGTCATCATCGGCGGCGTCGGCAGCATCCTCGGATCGCTTCCTCGGCGCGGCGTTCATCGTGCTGCTGCCGATCTTTCTCAACACGGTGGCGCAGCCGATCGAGCATCTGTTGGGAGTGACCCTGCCGGCGGGATTGATGTCCAATCTCGAACTCATCCTGTTCGGGTCGTTGATCATTTTCTTCCTGATCGTCGAGCCGCATGGACTGGCCCGGCTTTGGCAGATCGGCAAGGAGAAACTGCGGCTGTGGCCGTTCCCGCACTGATATTGCAGAGCAGCAAAACAATGAGGAATGCGTGCCGGAACAAGATATTGGCTTGCGGCTCGTCAAATCAGACGTGGCAAGGCATCGCCAAACCTGTCACTATTATTTCGTTACCCGTTTTCCAAGGAGGAGCAACCATGAACGTCGTCAGATCAGCTTTGTTGGGCGCCGCATTGCTGGGCATCGCGGTGACTGGCCATGCGCAGAATGAGCAGTTCATCCCGATGAACGGGTATTGGGTCGGGCCGTACGCCGCCGGCGGCTCCGGGATCTTCGGCGGCTTCATCGACTACATGAACATGATCAATGCCCGCGATGGCGGCGTGGACGGCGTCAAGCTCACCTAGGAAAAGTGCGAAACCGAGTACAACAACGCCCGCGGCGTCGAGTGCTACGAGCGGCTGAAGAACAAGCGGCCCGACCGGCGCCACGGTGATCCACCCGCTGTCCACCGGCATCACCTATTCGCTGATCGACAAGGCCACCGCCGACAAGATCCCGATCATATCGCATGGGCTACGGCCGCACCGACGCGTCCGACGGGCGCGTGTTCCCGTACGTCTTCCCGCTGATCACCAACTACTGGTCGCAGAACACCGCCAAGATCAAGTTCATCGGCTCGAAGGAAGGCGGGATGGACAAGCTGAAGGGCAAGAAGATCGTGAACATCTACCACGACTCGGCCTACGGCAAGGAGACGATCCCGGTGCTGGACGCGCAGGCGAAGAAGTACGGCTTCGCGGTCACCCACATCGCGGTGCCGCATCCGGGCAACGAACAGCAGTGCGCAGTGGCTGCAGATCCGGCAGATCAAGCCCGACTGGGTGATCCTGCGCGGCTGGGGCGTGATGAATCCGACCGCGCTCAAGGCTGCGGCCAAGATCGGCTTCCCGCGCGACAAGATCGTCGGCGTCTGGTGGTCGGGTGCCGAAGAGGACATGATTCCCGCGGGTGACGCGGCCAAGGGCTACATCGCGGCCGGTTTCAACGTCGCGGGTGCGAACTTCCCGGTGATCCAGGAAATCAAGAAGTACGTCTACGCGAAGGGCAAGGGCGAGATGGAAGACCAGATCGCGCGATCGGTTCGATCTACTACAACCGCGGCGTGGTGCACGGCATCATCACCGTCGAGGCGATCCGCAAGGCGCAGGAGAAGTACGGCAAGGGCAAGCCGCTGACCGGCGAGCAGATGCGCTGGGGCATCGAGAACCTGAGATCTCGACGAGGCGCGGCTGAAGGAGCTCGGCGCGGCGGCCTTCATGCAGCCGCTGAAGGTGTCCTGCCTGGACCACGAAGGCGGCGGCGCGGTCAAGTTCCAGCAGTGGGACGGCAACAAGTGGAAGGTCATCACCGACTGGATCGAGCCCGACAAGGAACTCGTGCGGCCGATGATCGAGGAGTCGGCGGCGAGTACGCGAAGGAAAAGAACATCACGCCGCGCGACTGCTCGAAGGAATCGTAGAACCCGCGGACACGGCCGGCCGGCGTTGCGCCGGCCGGGCTGTGCGCGGCGCTCGCGCTACCTTTCGCGGGGAGTACGAGCCTCGTCCGTCAAGCTTGACGTCATTGCTCACCCATGACCGCCGCCACCGCCGCAGCCGACGCTGCTACCGCCTACCTCTCGGTCAACAACATCGAGGTCATCTACGACCACGTGATCCTGGTGCTGAAGGGCGTGTCGCTGCAGGTGCCGGAGGGCAAGATCGTCGCGCTGCTGGGCGCCAACGGCGCCGGCAAGACGCACGACGCTGAAGGCGATCTCCAACCTGCTGCGCGCCGAGCGCGGCGATGTCACCAAGGGCACGATCGAGTTCAAGGGCAAGCGCGTCGACCAGCTGACCACCAACGAGCTGGTGCAAGATGGGCGTATGCCAGGTGATGGAAGGCCGGCACTGCTTCCAGCACCTGACGGTCGAGGAGAACCTGCTGACGGGCGCCTTCACGCGCAGTGTCGCCGTGCCGACCTGAAGCGCGACCTGGAGAAGGTCTACACTATTTCCCGCGGCTCAAGGAGCGGCGCATCGAGCCAGTCGGGCTACACGTCCGGCGGCGAGCAGCAGATGACCGCCATCGGCCGCGCGCTGATGGCGCGCCCGAAGATGATCCTGCTCGACGAGCCGTCGATGGGACTCGCGCCGCAGATCGTCGAGGAAATCTTCGAGATCGTGCGCGACCTCAACGCCAAGGAACGGCGTGTCCTTCCTGCTGGCCGAGCAGAACACGATGGTGGCGCTGCGCTATGCCGACTACGGCTACATCCTCGAAAACGGCCGCGTCGTGATGGACGGCGACGCGAAGGACCTCGCCAGCAACGAGGACGTCAAGGAGTTCTATCTCGGGCTGTCGACCGCCGGACGCAAGAGCTTCCGCGACGTGAAGCATTACCGCCGCCGCAAGCGCTGGCTGGCCTGAGGCTCGTATGAGCCGCGCAGCACATTTCGAGCCACGCTGGAAACCCGCGATCCGGCAACGCGCGCGAACGCGCGAGTTGCTCCGGACGCAGTTGCCGCGGCCGAGATCGCGCACGCGAAGGCGCAATGCGCCCGCGTTCGCGCGGATCCTCGCCGAAGTCGATGCCGCAGCGATCACGACACGCGCGGCGCTCGCGCAGCTTGCCGTGACGCGCAAGTCGCGAGCTGCTCGAACTGCAGAAGTCGACCCGGCCGTTCGGCGGCTTGCGGCGACGCGTTGGGGCGATGCGATGCGCGTATTCGCGTCGCCCGGTCCGCATCTACGAGCCGGAAGGCGCGCCGCGCGGACTACTGGCGACTGGCGCGGCGCTGTTCGCCGCGGGTTTTCGCCGCGGCGATCTCGTGCACAACTGTTTTTCCTACCATTTCACGCCGGCCGGCTCGATGCTGGAAACCGGCGCGCACGCGCTGGGCTGCACGGTGTTTCCGGCCGGCATCGGGCAGACCGAGCAGCAGGTGCAGGCGATGGTCGACCTCAAGCCCGCCGGCTACGTCGGCACGCCGTCCTTTCTCAAGATCATTCTCGAGAAGGCGGACGAGATGGGCGTCAAGCTCACGAGCCTCACCAAGGCGCTCGTTTCCGCCGAGGCCTTTCCGCGCACCTTCTGCGCGACGCGTTGCTCGCGCGCGGCATCGCTGGCTATCAGGCGTACGCTTCGGCCGACCTCGGCAGATCGCCTACGAGACCGAGGCGCGTGAAGGGCTCGTCGTTGACGAGGGCGTATTGCTCGAAATCGTCCGGCCTGGCACCGGCGACCCGGTTGCGCCCGGCGAGGTCGGCGAAGTCGTCGTGACCTCGCTTTTCAACACCGATTACCCGCTGATCCGCTTCGGCACCGGCGACCTCTCGGCGCTACCTGCCGGGATTGAGTCCGTGCGGCCGCACCAACCTCCGGATCAAGGGCTGGATGGGGCGCGCCGACCAGACGACGAAGGTGAAGGGCATGTTCGTGCACCCGGCGCAGGTTGCTGCCATCGTCGGCCCGCCATCCGGAAATCGCCAAGGCGCGCCTCGTCGTCGACAATCCGGAGGGCGCGGATCGCATGACCCTCAACGTCGAGGTCCCGGGCAACCGGTCGTCGAACGCCGAGGCGATCGTCGAGTCGATCCGCGAGATCACGAAGCTGCGCGGTGAGGTCGTGTTTCATGCGCCGGGCGAGTTGCCCAACGACGGCAAGGTGATCGACGACGTGCGCAAGTACGATTGACCACGACCTCGTGGGGCAGCGACCAACGTGAGCGACGGGGCCGCTCATCCTTCTGAACCCGACCGGGAGCCAAAATGCCTTCATCCGCAAAGGCGTTCACGCGGCTGCTCAGGCTTGCCGCCGGCATCATTGGGTTCTCGCTCGCCGCGCAGGCGTTGGCGCAGACCCTCGACACGCCGCTGACGCTGCTCGTTGCGGCTTCGGCCGGTGGCTCGACCGACCGGTCGGCGCGCATTCTGGCGCAAGCGTTGGAAAAAAAGCTCGGCGTGGCGGTCATCGTGGAAAATCAGGGTGCCGCAGGCGGGCTCGTGGCGGCCCGACGCGTGAAGGACGCGCGACCTGGCGATAACCTGCTCCTGGTGGGAACCCCGACCACGAACGTCCTGGCCCCCATCGTATTCAAGGATGCGGGCTACGATCCACAGACGGACTTCGTGCCCATATCCTGCATCCGCACCTATTTCTATGCCCTCGCTGTCGGTCCGAACGTTCCGGTTCTGGACACGCCGGGACTCCTCGCGTGGCTCAGGGAAAACCCCAGGCAGGCGAACTTCGGCGTCCCGGCGCTTGGCGGCGTTGCTCATGTTTTCGCCCTGATGATTGCCGAAGCCGGAAAGGTTTCCCCGGAAGTGATCGGCTATCGCGGTTCGGCGCCGGTCCTGTTGGACCTCCTGGCGGGTAATTTGCCCGTGGCGGTGGATGTTGTCGAAACGGTGCTCGGTTATCACACGGCCGGCAAGCTGCGAATCCTGGCCGTAAGTTCCGATGATCGGTTGCCCGAGCTTCCGGAGGTCCCGACGTTGAAGGAGGCCGGGATCGGGGCAAGCGGCGATGGGTGGTCGACCCTCTTTGCTTCGGCCTCGATGCCCGCCGCCAAGGTCGGCGTATTGGCGCGTGCGGTTGTCGAGGCGATGGGCTCCGCGGGCGTGCAAAGTCAATTTCGCGCGGGCGGCCTGGTGCCCGTCGTCATGACGCCGGTCGAGACCGCGCGGATGCTTGCGGCGTATCGAACGAAGTGGGAGCCATTCGCGAGGGCGGCAGGCGTACGGCGATGATCCGATGATCGTTCGCGCTTGTAGACGTAGTGTGAACAGGCCCTAGCGATACGCGCACGTGAACATCACGGACCCCATCCGCCGGTTCGCTCACACGAGCCCCGACGCGGAAGCCATCGTTCGTCCCAATGGGCGAACCGTTTCGTACCGGGAACTCGATCGCACGATCGACTATGTGGCGGCTGGCGTGCGAAATCTCGGCCTCGGACCAGGCGCGATCGTGAGTGTCGGGGTTCGCGGCTGGTACCCGGACCTGTGTTGCCGATTGGTCCTTGCGCGCCTGGGCATCTGCATTGCGGCCCAATCGATGCCGACCAGCGCCGTCGTGTTCTGCTTGACCGATCGCGCCATGCCGGACGAGCCCGGAACAAAGGTCGAGCTGTTCGATCGCCTTTGGCCGAAGGATGCCACGCTGATTACGGACGTACCTGCGGTGCCGTCGCACCAGGATGGCGCAACGATATGCGCTTTCTATCCGACGTCGGGGACAACCGGAATTCCCAAATTCGTCGCCGTGAGCCACGATCTGATCGCGCAACGGATCGCGCTCATTCCCTCCGCATTGCGGCTGCCCGTCGATGCTCGCCTGATCTGCACGGCCGGAGCGGGAACAGGTTATGGCTTTCAGCGCCGCGTCACGGTCCTTCGGAGCGGGGGGTTGCTGGTGGCGGCTTCGGGGGCGGACCGCATGCTGGCTCGCATCGACCGGTATCGTGTCAGCCACCTGGCAATGGCGCCCTTTACGCTGAACCGCCTTGCAAAAGCGTTGCCGGACGGTTCGACACCCCTGCCGTCACTTCGGCAGATCGAGGTATCGGGAAGCGCTTTGCCCACGCAGCTGCGTGACCTCGCCCGCGAACGGCTTTGCGCGAACATCGTCTCGCAGTACGGCTCCACGGAAGCCGGCCCGATCGCTACCGGGACGGTACATTCCATGCGGACTCATCCCGGCGCCGTGGGGTACCTGTATCCCGGCGTCGAGGTAGAGGCCGTCGACGCCGACGACACAGCGCTTCCGCCGGAAACAGAAGGCCGCTGCGCGTGCGAAGCGCGGGTTGTGCGGTCGCCTATTTCGAGGATCCCGTGGCTTCGGCGCGCGTGTTTCGGGGCGGCTGGGTCCATACCGGCGACTTGGGGATCGTTGCGCGCGATGGCCTGTTGACGGTCACGGGCCGCGCCAGCGAGGTGATCAATCAGGGCGGAATGAAGATCAGCCCGCAGGTCATCGAGAATGTGCTGTTGTCGGTGGACGAGATCGTCGAAGCCGCTGCGTTCGGTGTACCCGATGGGCACGGGGTCACGCGAATCTGGGCCGCGATCGTTCCGAGTGGTCCGGTGGATCTGGTCGCAGTCAAGACATTGTGCCGTGAGCGATTGCAGCACAATGCGCCGACTGCGTTCCTGCAGCTGAAGGCGCTGCCGCGCAACGAGGCCGGCAAGGTTCTGCACGATGACTTGCGCACGATGGCCTTGGCTGGAATGCGCAAACGAAGCGGCGCGCCCACCGCCCGGTAGCCTGAAATTCACCGCGCACCATGGGATTGCCAATCCGTATCGCATTCCGTATACTTAACCAGATGGTTAACTATAATCAACGCCGGCTCGACCTGGTCTTCGGAGCCCTGGCGCATCCCATCCGCCGTGGCCTCCTCGCACGCCTGTCGACCGGCGAGGCGACGATCGCCGAGCTTGCGAAGCCGTTCAGGGTTTCCGCGCCGGCAATCACAAGGCACATGCGCACCCTCGAGGAAGCGGGCTTGCTGTCGAGAAGGAAAGAGGGGCGGGAACATCATTGCCGGCTCGAGCGAAAGCGGATGAAGGAAGCCGAGGCCTGGATCAAGCACCACCGCAAATTCTGGAACGAGCGCCTGGACGCTCTGGAGCACCATTTTGAAGGGGAACCCCTAGGATGAAACAGCCCTCCTGGCTCGCTCCGTTCGCTACCTTCGAGGGCGCTCAGCACCCTTCGGGTGGCAGGTGGAGCAACTGAGATGAGCGCTACTGAGAAGACGGAGATCGGCTCCGATCGTGAGATCGTGATTACGCGCCTGGTCGACGCGCCGCGCGAAACGGTGTGGAAATGTTGGACCGAGCCGGAGCGTCTCGCTGCATGGTTCGGGCCGAAGGGTTTCGCGACGATTGCCGCGAAGCTCGACTTCCGGCGCGGTGGCTTCTACCACTACTGCATGCGCGGCAACGATGTCGAGATGTGGGGCAAGTGGATGTTCAAGGAGATCGATGCGCCTCGAAAGCTCGTATTCATCGATGCGTTTTCCGACCAGGACGGGGGCCTCGGACGACACCCGATGGCACCGACGTGGCCCGCGCAGATGATGACGACCGTGTTGCTTTCGGACTTTGGACCCAGGACGCTGATCACGATTCAGTGGTCGCCATACGAAGCGGACGAGGTCGAGCGCAGGACGTTCTCCGAAGGCATGGCCAGCATGAATCAGGGCTGGAGCGGAACCTTCGAGCGCCTCGACGTCTATCTCAGCGAGTTCCGGTGATCGCGAAGGCCTGAGCGGGGCCCCGCCTACGAGCAGTCGATCACCCGGGCGCAGGGTGGAACCTGTTCCTAAACGCGATTACCGGTCGATCCCGCCGAAGCAGATGTACTTCACCTCGACGAACTCGTCGATGCCGTACTTCGACCCTTCGCGACCGAGCCCCGACTGCTTGACGCCGCCGAAGGGCGCAACTTCGGTCGTGATGAGCCCGGTGTTGACGCCAACCATCCCGTATTCGAGCGCTTCGGCCACACGCCAGATGCGCCCGATGTCGCGCGAGTAGAAGTACGAAGCGAGTCCGTATTCGGTGCGGTTCGCGAGTTCGATCACCTCGGCGTCGGTCTTGAAACGGATCAGCGGCGCGACCGGGCCGAACGTCTCCTCGCGGAAAATGCGCATGGCCGGGGTGACACCGGTCAGCACCGTCGGAGCGAAGAACGTGCCGCCCAGCGCGTGCCGCTTGCCGCCGGTGGCCACGGCCGCGCCCTGTGCGGTCGCGTCGGCGATGTGCTCCTCGACCTTCGCGAGCGCCGCGGCGTCGATCAGGGGCCCCTGCGTGACGCCCGCCTCCGTGCCCGGGCCGACCTTCAGCGCCTTCACGCGCTCGGTCAGCTTCGCAGCGAACTCGTCGTAGACGCGCTCGTGCACGAAGAAACGGTTGGTGCAGACGCACGTCTGACCGGCGTTGCGGTATTTGGCGATGATCGCACCGTCCGCCGCGGCGTCGAGATCGGCATCGTCGAACACGACGAACGGCGCATTGCCGCCGAGCTCGAGCGAGATCTTCTTGATCGTGGGGGCGACCTGTTTCATCAGCAGCCGGCCGACTTCGGTCGACCCGGTGAACGACAGCTTGCGCACGGTTGGATTCGCGCACATCTCGCCGCCGATCGCGGGCGCGTCGCCCGTGACGACATTGAGCACGCCCGGCGGAAAGCCCGCACGATGCGCAAGCTCGGCCAGTGCGAACGCGGAGAAGGGCGTCGCCTCCGCCGGCTTGATGACGACGGTGCATCCAGCAGCGAGCGCCGGCGCCACTTTGCGAGTGATCATCGACGACGGGAAATTCCACGGCGTGATCGCGGCACAGACGCCGACCGGCTCCTTGACCACGACCAGCCGACGATCGTTGCCGATCGTCGGTATCACGTCTCCGTAGACGCGTTTCGCCTCTTCGGCGAACCACTCGACGTACGCGGCTCCGATGGTGATCTCGCCTTTCGCCTCGGCCAGCGGCTTCCCTTGTTCGCTGGTCAGGATGAGCGCGAGGTCGTCGACATTGGCCAGCATCAGCTCGTACCACTTGCGCAGGATCGCGCTGCGCTCCTTGGCGGTCTTCGCGCGCCAGGCCGGAAAGGCGGCGGCAGCCGCTTCGATGGCGCGCCGCGTTTCGGCAGCGCCCATTTTCGGCGCAATGCCGATCCTGGCGCCCGTGGCGGGATTCACGACGTGCCGCGTGGCCCCGGGTTGAGCGTCGATCCACTGACCGCCTATGTAGCAACGTTGCGACAGAAGCGACGGATCCTTGAGCTGGATCGAGATTTTCGGGTCGAGCGTGTCGTCGGGGACCATGAAAGACTCCACTGG
>CAVOHM010000012.1:0-14590 GCA_963695725.1 uncultured beta proteobacterium | reverse complement strand
GGCCGGTGTTGCGCTGGTTGTACTCGCCGTGGATTGCAGTGCTGCCTTTCATAGGGTCCTCCCCGTGCTGTCGGGTTGCCGTGCGCGCGGCTTCAGACGCGCTCGATGATCATCGCGATGCCCTGGCCGACGCCGATGCACATCGTGCACAGCGCGTAGCGGCCGCCGCGTCGTGCAGTTGGTAGAGCGCGGTCGTGACCAGCCGCGCGCCGCTGGCGCCGAGTGGATGTCCGAGCGCGATCGCGCCGCCGTTGGGATTGACGTGCGCGGCGTCGTCGGGCAGGCCCAGGTCGCGCGTGACCGCGAGCGCCTGCGCGGCGAAGGCCTCGTTCAGTTCGATCACGTCGATGTCGGCGATCGCAGCTCGGCCCGCGCGAGCACCTTGCGCGATCGCCGGCGCCGGCCCGAAGCCCATGATGCGCGGCGCGACGCCGGCGACCGCCGCGGCGACGATGCGCGCGCGCGGCGTCAGGCCGTGTCGCTTCGCGGCGTCGCCCGAGGCGACGAGCAGCGCACAGGCGCCGTCGTTCACGCCCGACGCATTGCCCGCCGTGACCGTGCCGTCCGGCCGCACGATGCCCTTCAGTTTGGCCAGCGCCTCCAGCGTCGTCTCGCGCGGATGCTCGTCCGCGCGCGACGACGACCGGATCGCCTTTCTTCGCCGGGAGCGTCACCGGCACGATCTCCGTCGGCAAGCCGCCGGCCTTGATCGCCGCCGCGGCGCGCTGCTGGCTGCGCAGTGCGAACGCGTCCTGGTCGGCGCGCGCGATGCCGAACTCGGCGGCGACGTTCTCGGCGGTCTCGGGCATCGAGTCGATGCCGTACTGTCGCCTTCATCAGCGGATTGACGAAGCGCCAGCCGATGGTCGTGTCCTCGATCTTCGCTGCGCGCGAGAACGCGGTCGTCCGCCTTGGCCAGCACGAACGGCGCGCGCGTCATGCTCTCCACGCCGCCGGCGATCATCAGCTCGGCCTCGCCGCTCTTGATCGCGCGCGCGGCGATGCCGATCGCGTCGAGGCTGGAGCCGCACAGCCGGTTGACCGTGGTCGCCGGGAACCTCGCTGGCAGCCCGGCCAGCAGCAGCGCCATGCGGCCGACGTTGCGGTTGTCCTCGCCCGCCTGGTTGGCGCAGCCGTAGATCACGTCGTCGACGGCTGCCCAGTCGACCGTCGCGTTGCGCTCGATCAGCGCCATGATCGGGCGCGCGCGAGGTCGTCGGTGCGGACCGACGCAAGCGCGCCGCCGTAGCGGCCGAACGGCGTCCGGATCGCGTCGCAGATGAAGGCGTCGGACATCGCGCGGTTCCCTTCAGGCTGTCGCGGCAGCGGTGGATGCACGCAGCAACGGAACTCCGGTCAGCTGCTCGAGTTCGGCGAACGCGAGGCCGTCGCACATCTCGAGCACGACCAGTCCCGTCGGCGTCACGTCGATCACCGCGAGGTCGGTGAAAATCCGGTCGACGCAGCCGATGCCCGTCAGCGGATAGGTGCAGCGGGGGACGATCTTGCTTTCGCCCTTCCTGGTCTGGTGCTCCATCATCACATAGACATGCTTGGCGCCGATCGCGAGATCCATCGCGCCGCCGACCGCCGGAATCGCGTCGGGAGCGCCGGTGTGCCAATTCGCGAGGTCGCCGTTCACCGAGACCTGGAACGCGCCCAGGACGCAGTAGTCGAGATGCCCGCCACGCATCATGCCGAACGAATCGGCATGGTGGAAGTAGGCGGCCCCGGGGAGCGCCGTCACCGGTTGCTTGCCGGCGTTGATCAGGTCGTAGTCCTCGGCGCCCTTTTCAGGGGCCGGGCCCATGCCGAGCAGGCCGTTCTCGGTATGCAGGATGATCTCGCGGTCCTTCGGCAGGTGGTTCGCGACCAGCGTCGGCAGCCCGATGCCGAGATTGACGTACGCGCCATCGGGCATGTCGCGCGCAACGCGCGCGGCCATCTGTTCGCGGGTGTAGCGTTGCATCCTGATCGTCCTCCGTTCGCGCGCCTAAGCCGCCGCTCCGCCGGTTACCGCGGGATTGACGGCAGCCGGCACTTCGACGACGCGGTGCACGAAAATGCCGGGCGTGGCGACCACCTCCGGGTCGAGGTCGCCGAGATTCACGACTTCGCGCACCTGCGCGATCGTGCATTTCGCGGCGGTCGCCATGATCGGCCCGAAATTGCGCGCGGTCTTGCGGTACACCAGGTTGCCCCAGCGGTCGCCGCGCAGCGCCTTGATCAGCGCGAAATCGGCGTGGATCGGGTATTCGAGCACATAGTGGCGCCCGTCGATCACACGCGTTTCCTTGCCTTCCGCGAGCAGCGTCCCGAAACCCGTGGGCGTATAGAACGCGCCGATGCCCGCGCCCGCCGCGCGGATGCGCTCGGCGAGATTGCCCTGCGGAACGACCTCGAGCTCGATCTTTCCGGCACGGTAGAGCGCGTCGAATACGTGCGAGTCGACCTGGCGCGGAAACGAGCACAGGATCCTGCGCACGCGCCCGGTTTTCAGCAATGCGGCGAGTCCCGTATCGCCGTTGCCGGCGTTGTTGTTGACGATGGTCAGGTCCGTCGCGCCCTGCGCGATCAGCGCGTCGATCAGCTCGAAGGGTATGCCGGCCGTGCCGAACCCGCCGATCATCACGGTGGCGCCATCGTGGATGTCCGCGACTGCGGCGTCGGCGGAGGGTACGGTCTTGTCGATCATTGCAGATTGCCGGAGCCCGGCGCCGGGTTCAGCACCGGTCCGGTCCGATCCTATGGCCCGATTCTCGCCGCCGGACCGGCATTGCGCAAGCAGGGCCGGGGGCTCGACGCGGCATTGACCGCTTTCTGGGACAATGCCCTGGTTTTCGATGCTTCTCATCATAGGTGAACTGCACGATGGCGGGAAGCCGCGTCGCTCGCGCGCCAGCCCTGATCCGTCGTTGGTCATGCACGACAGCGGCGATGTGACGCGCGGACACGACGAAAGAAGTGAGGACAAGGAAATTCCATGGAATTCGCACTCAGCGACGAGCAGCAACTGATCGTCGGAACCGTCCGCCGTTTCGTCCACGCCGAACTGATTCCGCTCGAGGACGAGATCGAGGCGTCCGGCCATCTCGATCCGGCCAAGGCCAGGAAGATCTTCGAGAAATCGCGCGCCCTCGGGTTCTACGCGATGAACATCCCGGCGGAATACGGGGGCGGCGGGCTCTCGGCCGTCGACACGATGCTGGCCGAGGAACAGTTCGGTCACACCAAGGACATCCTGATCCGGCGCGCGTTCGGCAACGTCTACGAGTCGCTGCTCGAAGGTGACGCCGCGCAGAAGGAGCGCTGGCTGCTGCCCGCCGTGCGCGGCGAACGCACCTGCTCGATCGCGATCACCGAGCCCGACGCGGGGTCGGACGCGGCCGCGATCAAGACCCGCGCGGAACGGCACGGCAGCGGCTGGACGCTCAACGGCAACAAGCATTTCATCAGCGACGGCCTGTTCTCGGATTTCTTCATCGTGTCGGCGGTGACCGACCCCGCCGCGCGGCCGCACCATGTGTCGCTGTTCCTTGTCGACAAGGCGACGCCGGGTGTGGTGGTCGGCCGCAACCAGGGGATGATGGGGCTGACGGGCACCAGCCACGTCGAGCTGTTCTTCGAGAACGCTAAGCTCGACCGCGAGCACCTGCTCGGCAAGCAAGGACAGGGCTTGGCGCTTGCCTACTCGACGCTCGGCCGCGTGCGGCTCGGGCAGGTCGGCGCACGTGCCGTGGGCAAGGCGAGCCGACTCCTGGCGCTGATGACCGGCCATGCCAACGAACGCAAGCAGTTCGGCCAGGCGATCGGCGAGTTCCAGATGATCCAGCAGATGATCGCCGACAGCGTGATCGAGATCAATGCGGCGCGCCTGATGCTGCTGCGCGCCGCCTGGGAGATCGATCAGGGCCGCGATGCGCGCGACTGGATCTCGATGGTGAAGATCGAAGCGGCCGAGACCCTTGGCCGCGTGGCCGACCGCGCGGTGCAGGTTTTCGGTGGGATGGGCTACTCCCGCGCAATGCCCATCGAGCGGCTCTACCGCGATTCGCGCATTTACCGGATCTTCGACGGGACGTCGGAAATCCACCGCACCGTCGTCGCGAAAAGCGCCCTCAAGCGGGGCGCGGCGCTGTGGGACATCGGCGCCTGACCCGGCACGCCGCTACCGCCTCAGCGCTGCGGACGACCCCGCGTTCAATACGTGGCGCGGCCGCCGGTCAGATCGAACACGAACCCCGTGGTGAAGCTGCACTCGGGACTCGCGATCCAGGCAACCATCGCCGCAACCTCCGGCACCTGCACGGGCCGGCCCATCGGGATTCTGCTCCTGGCGAGCGCGATGTGTTCCGGGGTCATTTCCTTGAACAGGTCCGTCTCGGTGAGCGCCGGCGCGATCGCGTTCACCAGGATGCCGCTGCCGACCAGTTCCCGCGCGAGCGACTTGGTGAAACCGATGACGCCGGCCTTGGCCGATGCGTACGCGGCGATGCCCTGGTTGCCTTCCTTGCCCGCGATCGACGCCACATTGACGATGCGACCGTAGCCCCTCGCGCGCATGTGCGGAATCGTCGCGCGGCTGCAATAGAAGACGCCGGTCAGATCGACGGCGAGCACGCGATCCCAGGCCTCCAGCGGATATTCCCAGACGGGCGCCACCGGGCCGTTGATGCCGGCATTGTTGATCAGGATGTCGATCGCGCCGAGCGCTTGTTCGGTTTCGGCGAACGCCCGCTCGACCTGCTGGTAGTCGGTGACGTTCACCGTTTGCAGCGACGCCGCGCCAAAGCCTGCGGCCGAGGGGTCGAACGCCTCGAAGCTCCGATCCCACAGCGCCACGCGGCAGCCTTCGCCGGCGAGACGCTGCGCGATGCCTAGGCCGATTCCCCGCGCGCCGCCGGTGACGATGGCGCCTTGAGCTGTCAATGAACTCTTCACGATAGAAGCACCGTTCCGCGCCATCCGGCAACGCCGACCCGCCGCTCGCCGTCAGGCCCCACCGCATTGCTGCGCAGAAGCTGCGCACCGCCGCGCCGGGAGAATTCCGAATCTTGCGCGCTCCATCGAGTGGGTAAGCTGGCTTTCCGCAAGACCCGCCCAAACCACGAGGGACGCACCCGCGCTGCACCGGCAGTCGCTGCAGTGGCACAGCGCAACATGCTCGGGATTACCCGAAAGCTCGCAACGAATCGCGCCGCCATGGCATTGGCCTGAGTGGGCCATGGCGATCTCCAGTGCACTGTTACCTCAACGGTTACGCACTTCAACTCCACCAGGCACCCGCGGCTCAGGCTATCACGGGTTGACGCGGTCGGCGTGGCCGAGCGCGTGAACGCGTTCGACGCGCCGGAGAAGGACGGCCCGCCAGGGCGACGAGGTGCTGTTCCTGCAATTCGCGCCTCCCGGGCGGAAAACGCATAAACTGTTGGCGCTGTCAATTCATTTTCGGCGGGCCAGATTCGCGGTTGTTGTGCGGTGCAGCTTGACTTGGATCAACCGTGCAATGAAGCTGCGCGCTCCCGATCCGAAGGGAAGGCTCATGCGGCTACGTGCACTTGCGATTTGCGGTTGCCTTGCGGCAGGAACCGTCCATGGCGCGACGTTCATCGTCACGAATCTCAGCGACAGCGGGGCGGGCAGCCTGCGCCAGGCCATCACCGACGCCAACAACGCGCCGGGCGCCGACACGATCACCTTCAGCGTCACGGGCACGATCGCGCTCGCGGGGGCGATCCAGATCCTGGACGCACTGACGATCCAGGGGCCGGGGCCAACGGCACTCATCATCGATGGCAGCGCGGTCAGCCGCATCTTCTCCATCGTCGAGACCAGTCCGCCCGCGTGCCCGAGCCTGACCTCGCCCGCCGACCTGCCGGTCTCGATTTCGGGAATGACTCTGCGCAATGGCCAGCGCAACGTGGCGAATTCGATCGGAGGCGCGATCTATTCGAACAAGAGCCTCGCCATCAACGACGTGACGATTCAGAATAATCGCGCCAGGGGCGGCGGCGGCATCGCCTTCGTCACGCAGTACCCGGGACAGACACTCACGATCCAGAACTCGCGTTTCACCGGCAACGAGGCGAAGGAGATCGTCGGCCCGACCACAGGAACACATATTGGCGGCGCGTTGAGCTTCAGCGAGAATTGCACCGGGACGCGCACGCAGCCGGTGACCGTGACGATTGCCGACAGCGATTTCTACGACAACAGCGCACAGGCCGGCGGGTCCAACGCGCGGGGCGGGGCCATCTTCTTCAACGGCGATGCCGACGTCACGATCACTCGCACGACGATCGAGGAAAACCAGGCACTTCCGCCGATCGTGCCGAACCCGAGCGTGAATTCGCTGGGCGGTGGAATTTCCGGCGTGTCGCGTACGCTGACGATCCTCGACTCGACCCTCAACGCCAACCGGGCGGACCGCCACAGCGCCTTGCACCTGTTCAACGACGCGCTGGCGCGGCAGACTTTCGCGGAGCGCATGGTGGTGAACGTCGTCAACTCGACGATCTCGGGCAACACCACGCCGCAGCACAGCACCGTGCTGGCGTTCGCCAACGTCGAACTCACGCTGAGCAACAGCACGGTCGTCGGCAACCGATCGGAGCAGAACCGCACAGCGGGCGTCTACCTCACCACCGGGGCGACCGTTCCCCCGTCGGCATCGAACGCGCTTGACCCCACGCTTGCACTGGAGTCCTCGATCCTCTGGAACCCGCTCGGTCAGGCCGACATCGGCAAGGATGGCACGTCCATGCCGGGAGCGCTTGCCGTGCCGGCGAACAATTCGATCATCGGCCGGTTGTGCAACCTGTCGGAGTGCGGCGCGGGAATGACCACGCTCTCCGGCACCGGCAACCAGCTCGGCGTGGATCCGTTGCTCGGCGCGCTCGCGGCCAACGGCGGCCCGACCCAGACCCGCGTGCCGCAGCTCGGCAGCCCTTCGATCGGCACCGGCAACAATCTCCTGGCGCTGCCGAACGACCAGCGCGGGACGGGCTTCCCGCGCACCATCGGCGCGACGACGGATGGCGGCGCGACCGAGTACGCGTATCCCGCCCAGTGCGACGGGTTCGCCGACGTGGCGGGCAACAGCGTGTTCTGCGCCAGCGTGTCCTGGATGAAGAACCGGGCCGTGACGCTGGGCTGCGGCGGGCCGAACTATTGCCCGACCGACAACGTGATTCGGCTGTCGATGGCGGCATTCATGAAACGGTTCGGGGACGCGCTCTCGGGCGTCGCGCTCCTCAAGGCCGAGGCAAGCGGCGGCGCGCTCGATTTCGCGGCCGCACCGGTCGTCTGCCAATCCGATCCGATTCCTGCGGCGACCGCGCCGCGCCGCGCGGTGCTCGATGCGGTCTTCTCGGGACTGGCCGGCGCCGACAGCCTTGGTCGCGCGAACCTCGTGGTAAGCGAGGACGGCGGCGCGACGTGGTCCACGTTCAGCCTCTTCACCATGCGCACGACGTTCAAGGCCGGCTGGTGGCGCAGCGTCCACCTCAACTGGTACCGCGACGTCGAGGCGAACAAGGCGGTTCGCTTTGGCCTGATGATGGACCGGCCGGACACGAACCCCTCTGGCGTTACGAACAGTTCGTGCCGGCTGCGTGTGCGGCTCGAGAACAGCGCGGGCTTCACTCCGTCATGATCGGAAAAGACACCATGAGCGATGCGGCGATGGGCAACACGAGGGGAACGACGATGAACGCCACTACTTCGAGCGGGGGACGCTACGTGCGAAACACAGGACTCGCCCTGTTGCTTGCGTTGGCCGCGCCCATTGCGCAGGCGGCGCCCTGCGCCGGATTCGGCGACGTGGACGACTCGGATGGCATCACCGGACCGTTCTGCACGAGCGTGCAGTGGATCAAGAACCGCGGCGTGACGCTCGGCTGCACGGTGTCCCCGCTGAACTATTGCCCCAACGACAACGTCACGCGACTGGCGATGGCGGCGTTCATGAAGCGGCTGGGGGACGCGCTGACGCCGGTGCAGCTCGCGGTCGACTTCCGGCCGGGCGCTGTCGACCTCGACAACAGCGTCGTGGTGTGCCAGACGGTGGACCTTGCTGTCACCAACTTTCCGCGCACGGCGTATGTGGATGCCTCACTCAGCATGACGGCAACGGCGGACGTGAGCTTTGCCGGGGACCTGGTGATGAGCACGAACGCGGGCGCGACCTGGGCGGCGCTGAGCGCCACCACCAACCTCGGGTCGGCGCCGGCGAACCAGTTCGGCAGCCTCTCCGACATCGGCTTGACGACCCTCGAGGTGGGGCAAAGCGTGCGTTTCGGCCTGCAGCTCTCGCGTGGCGGCGTCGTCAGCAGCGTCGACCTCACCGACTCGCGCTGCCAGATGCGCGCGCTGGTCTACAGCCGCACGGGAGCCTCACCGCCGATCTAGCCGGCGGCAGTTCGTTCCGTCGCCGCAACCCTTTCCCGCACACGGGAAAGGGCGTGCCGCGCCCGCGGCGCCGGCCATTCACGCCGGGCGTATCCTATTGACCGTTATGCGTAGTCCGGGGCGTCCTACACACCTGCTCCGGGCGCGTTCGCTGGGCGAGCCGGGATCGAATCGAATTTCCTGTCCATCAGCTGATCGTGGCATCCACGTTAGACCCCATGGGAGGAGACTATGCTGAGAATCGAGATTGATATGTTTTCCGGCCGGCCCAACCCGGTCTGGATCATCACCGACAAAGCCGAAACGGACCGGTTCCTCGGAGCGGTGGCCGAAGCAACGGGAGTCACTGCTAAACAGGGTACTGGATTCACGGGCCTCGGATTCCGTGAAGTACGCGTCGATCTCATTGCCGACGATGAGCCGCGGAAACGGAGGGTGCCACAGCAGTTCGCGCTCGCTTCCACAGCGGTAAAGGATCTGAAGGCTTCCGGAGCACTGGCGCGGCGCTTGATCGAGGCGATGCCCATCCGTTCCAGGATTCAACTGGTTGAGCACGCAACCACGCCGCTGAACGCAAAGCTGCGCGACGCGATCCTCGAGCGCCTGGCGAAGTACCTCGGCGACCCACCTCGCATCTACCGCCCAAGACGATGGCCACCCTACAATCCGCTGCGCACCACGATCAATGACGAGAAGTGCACCAAGTGCGAGTACGAGGTGAGCCAGTTCAACCCCGGGTTCTGGAACACTCCGACGGTCCAGCCCAAGAACAACTGCTATAACTATGGTCGCAACTGGCGAACCGACACATACGCACAGCCTGGCCGAGCACACGGCGCGCAGACGAGCGTCATGCAGTGCAACACCGTCACAGCGGCAGCAATGGCCGACGGCCTAGTCAAGCGTTGCAATTGTCTGCCGAGGAGCGAGTGGCCACGTCGGCTCATGGCGCTCGTGGTGGACAATCAGGCACCCGGTTTCGATTACCATTGGTATCGGCATCAGCGCGGCGGCTTCTGGGGCCACAAGCCCGGAGGGGGCACCGCCCGAAACGTGGACAACAGCAATGTTGTGATCACGAATCCCGAGACATGCGACAGGGGCCGCTACAACGAGTTCTGTGGATACTTCTATGCGGGTCGCTCGGTTGTGATCAACTGAGCGGCGGCGGGAACCGCATGCTCGTCGAGCTCGATGTATTCAGCGGGCGGCCGAATCCGCGCTGGGAGCTCGACGAGCAGAGAAGCCGGGAATTGCGCCAGCTCGAGAGGGACCTGACGCCGGCTCGCGAGGCTGCGCCCGAGCCTCCGGGGCTCGGCTATCGCGGTTTCGTGTATTCGGACGCCAGCGGCCAGGTGCGGGCGTACCGCGGGTATGTCGAATACTCCTCGAACAGTGCTCGCTGATCCGTCCTTCAGCGTCGAGACGTATCTTCGCGATCCGTTGCCCGCCGAGTACGGCGAGTTAGGGCGTAGCTGGATTGCGGCGGAGCTTGCGCCCAAGTAGGCCGTCAGGTCCGTTGCGGGGGTTTCGGTGTCGGCGAACGCCCTCTCGACCCGGGCGCAATCGGCGCCGTCCACCGTTTCGCAGCGATGCCGGCGCAAAGCCCGCGGCCGAAGCGTCGAACGCCTCGAAACTCCGGTCCGCAGCGCGGCGCGGCACCCCTCGGCAGCGAGGCGTTGCGCGATGCCGGGCCGATCCCCCGCGCGCCGCCGTTCACGATAGCGCCCTGCCCGGCAGTGCGTTCATCGAGCGATGCCCTCTCGTGGGATTGTGGCACCGCGCCGCTCCTGGTCCGCAATCCGTTCAGCCTCGCCAGACGTCGCCTATCGCGACGGGCGGCCCCTGCACCAGCGACGCGACGCCGCCTCGGCGACCGCTTGCGCGCGCATGACCGTCGACGAGGCTCGGTGTCGACCGCGGTCCCGGATCGGACGCAGCCACGAGCGCGTCGAGCTCGCGCGACGTAGGTCGGCGCGAAGCGCTCATCCAGCCGGGTGAATCCCATCCTCGACGACCTGGCCGCCCGGAAGAGCGAGACGCCAAGCGGCGCTGGCGCACGCGACCGAAGCATGCCCGCGAGCCGAACACCTCGATCATCTCGTCGCAGCCGTAGGTGGTCCGGCGGCTGAAACTGAACGTCGCGAGCGCGCCCGAGGCGAACCGCAGCGTCAGCGCCGCCGCTGTCGACATCGCCATACTCGGCGTACGCCGGATCGAACAGGCAACCGCCGGACGCGTAGACCTCGACCGGTTCGGAGCCCGCCATCCAGCGCGCCAGGTCGTAGAGGTGCGTGCCCTTGTCGCGCAGCATGCCGCCGGACGATGCGCGGCGGCGTCGGCGGCGAGGCCCGTTCCGAACTGCGCGACACGATGTGCACGGTTTCGACCTTGCCGATCTCACCCGTCCGCACGCGGTCGTAGCACTGCCCGATGATGCACGTCGAAGCGGCGATTGAAGCCGATGGCGGCGACGACCTGGCGGCGCGGGCGGCGTCAACGCAGCTCGCGGGCCCCTTCGAGGCTGTCCGCGATCGGGGCTTCTCGCACAGCACGGCCTTGCCCGCACGCCGCACAGGCGAGCACATGGGTCTCGTGCGACGTCGGTCGACGACCCGATCACCACGACCCGGACCGCCGGCGTCGGCGAGCACCTCGTCGACCGACGCGGAGAACGGGCGCCGTACGCGGCGGCGAGTGCGTGGCCCTGCGGCGCATCGATGTCGACCACCCAGCGCAGGCGGGCCTCCGCGAGGGCCGGCGAGATTGCGCGCATGAACGCGGCCGATCACCCCGGCGCCGATCAGTCCGAATCGAGCCGGCCATTCAAACCGCTGCCGGACCCGGTCCTTGATCACGCCGATCACCTCGTCGGGATCGCGCCGCCACCAGTTGCGCTGCGAAAAGATCTCGACCTCGACGTAACCCGCGTAGCCTGCCGCTTCGACCATCTTCCGCAGCGCCGGCAGGTCGATTACGCCGTCGCCCATCATGCCGCGGTCGAGCCGCAGGTCCTGCGTGTCGGGGAGCCAGTCGCTCACGTGGAACGAGCAGATGCGCCTGCCGGCCCGCGCGATCCCGGCTTCGATCTCCGGATCCCACCATACCGCGTAGGTGTCGACGGCGATACCGACGATGTCCTCGGCGCCCAGCCGGTCGCACCACTGGTTGGCGAGCTTCACGGTGGAGAGCACCGAGCGCGTGGCGCAGATCATCGGATGCAGCGGCTCGAGCGCGAGCTTGACCCCGACCTTGCGCGCATGGGGCACGAGATCGGCTATGCCCTCGAGCGCGCGCTCGCGTGCAGCGGCAATGTTCTTGTCGCGCGGATCGACGCCGCCTGCCACGAAGACGAGGCAGGGCGCGCCAACCGCTGCCGCCTCGTCGAGCGCGCGGCGGACCTCGTCGCGGGCGCTGGCGGCTTCGCCTTGGTCCGGCGACGTGACGAGGCCGGCAAAGCAATAGCCGGACAGGGCGATGCCGTGGTCGGCGACGAGCCGCGCCGTCGCGTCGACGCCGAACTCCCGCGTCTTGTCCCGCCACAGGCTCGTGCACGGAACGCCGTTGCGCCCGCAGCGCGGCGACGAATTGCGGCGTCGTGCATTGCTGCAGCAGCGTCACCTGGTGGATCGACAAGCGCCCGGGGTCAAGCATGCCGGTCGTCCCTTCGCGCGGCGCGGCGCGCAGCGTCTGTCCACCGACAGCGCGCACAGGTCATGGCGTGCGCAGCGCCTGCTCGACCCGCTCGCGCTGTTCCGATGTGACCACCGGCCGCACGCCGAACCACTTCTCGAAGCAGATCGTGCCCTGGTGCAGCAGCATCCCGAGGCCGTCGGAGACGGCAAGGCCGCGCGAGCGTGCCCGCTTCAGGAGTCCCGTCTCGAGGGGCACGTAGACGGCGTCGGCCACCACCGCGTCGTCGCGCAGCGTCGCCAGGTCGACGTCGAGGTCCGGATGGCCGACCATGCCGAACGACGTGGCGTTGACGAGGAGTCCCGCGCCTTCGAGCGCGGCCGGAAGCGCGGCCGCGTCGGTGGGGACGATCTTCGGGCCGAAACGCTCGCGCAGCGCCTCCGCCTTCGCCGCGGTGCGATTGTGCACGTGGATGCGGGGCACGCCGCGGTCGAGCAGACCGTAGACGATGGCGCGTGCCGCCCCTCCCGCGCCGAACACGACCGCCTTCTCGGCGCGCCGGTCCCAGCCCGGCGCGGACTCGTCGAGCGCGGCGATGAAGCCGACCACATCCGAGTTGGTCGAGCGCAGCTTGCCGTGGTCGAGCCAGATGACGTTGGCGGCGCCGATCGCCGTGGCTCGCGCATCCGGCTCGGTCAGCTTCAGTGCCATTTCCTTGTGTGGCATCGTCGCCGATCCGCCGACGTAGCCACGCTCGGAGAGACGGGAAAGGAAATCCGCGAATTCCTCGGGCCGCACGGCCTCGAGCCGGAAATCGACGTCGAGCCGATGCTTCTCGATCCAGTAACCGTGGATGATCGGCGCGCGCGATTGCTTCACGGGCCAGCCCATGACGCACGCCGCCGGTCTCATGGTCGCCATGCTCTGCCCTCCGCACGGCAGCCCGCCAGTCCGCACCGCCGTGTCCGGCGCGCGCTGGCCGTGATGGCTGTCATCGTCGAGATCATGATCAATAGACTCCAGGCGTGGCGCCACCATCGACCGCGATCGCCGTTCCCTGCACATGCCGGGCGCGCTCCGAGCACAGGAACAACGCCATGGCCGCGATGTCTTCCGGCTTGCCCAGGCGCGCCAGCCCGTCCTTGGCGATCAGCGTTTCGCGCACCGCTTCGACCGACGTGCCGGCGGCCTCGGCGCGCTGCCGGAACAACTGCTCGACGCGCTCCGTTTCGGTCATGCCCGGCAGGATCGCGTTGACGTTCACGCCATCGCGCTTGCCCAGGCCCGCCAGTCCCTTGGTGAAATTGTGCATCGCCGCGTTGACCGAGCCTCCGATCAGAAACTCAGGGTCCGGCGTGCGCGCGGCACCGCCGATGATGTTGACGACGTGGCCGTGCCCCGCCTTGAGCAGCGGCCAGAACAGGCGGCACAGCCGCACGCAGCCGAAGAACTTGAGCGCGAAGCCGTCCTGCCACGCCTCTTCGGCAAGGCTCAAGAACGCGCCGGCGCGCGTGGCTCCCGCCGAGTTGACCAGGATGTCGCAGCGTCCGCGCCGTTCGGACACGAAGCGGAACACCTGCCCGCAGCCGTCTTCCGTGCGCAGGTCCGCCGCACAGAGATCCGGACGCAGGGCGCCGTCGCGGGCGATCGCATCGGCCGCCGCATCCAGGTTCGCCTGCGACGACGACGCCAGCACCGTCTGCGCACCGCTTGCCGCGAACGCGGTGGCGATGCCGCGACCGATGCCCCGGCTGCCGCCGGCCACCACGACGACCTTGCCTGTGTACTCGCCTGCCATCAATGCCTCCTCTTGTGCGCCACGTTCAGGACCCAGCGGCCGCGCTGGCGGAAACCGCCGCCCTCAGGCCCAACAGATAGCTGTCGAGACCGAAACCGCAGATCTGGCCCTTCACGATCGCGGCGAACACCGAATGATGCCGGAATTCCTCCCGCGCATGGATGTTCGACATGTGGATCTCGACGACGGGCACCGTGAGGATCGCGAGGGCATCCCGGATGCCGTAGCTGTAGTGCGTCCACGCGCCGGCATTGATGATGACCCCATCCGTCTTCTCGGCGAAGGCCTGGTGGATCCGCTCGCACATCGCGCCCTCGTGATTGGTCTGGAAACTGGCGACCTCGACCCCCAGTTCCCGGCCGAGATTGCGAAGGTGCTCGTCGATCTCGCCCAGCGTGATCGTCCCGTACTGGACCGGATCGCGCCTGCCGAACATGTTGTGGTTGACGCCATGCAGCATCAGGAACTTCTTCATCTCTCGTCTCCGAGGCAGGATCAGTAGCTGGCGCGGCCGCCTGACAGGTCGAACGTGACCCCGGTGCAGAAGCTGCATTCGGGACCTGCGATCCAGGCGACCATCGCGGCGATTTCGTCGATGGTCAGGAACCGGCCCATCGGGATCTTGGCTTTCGCCGAGGCAATGTGCTCCGGCGTCATTTCGTCGAAGAGGTCGGTTTCGGTGATGACCGGGGCGATGCAGTTGACCAGCACGCCCGATTGGATCAACTCCCGCGCCAAGCAATACGGCGC
>CAVOHM010000011.1:0-23360 GCA_963695725.1 uncultured beta proteobacterium | reverse complement strand
CTTGCGTTGCTGATCGAGGCGCGCGATTCCGGACAGGGTTTCTATCGGACCGTGTTCTTCCTGCCGGTGACTGCCACGCTGATCGCGATGGCCGTGGTATGGGAATTTCTGTTCCACCCGAATGTCGGCCTCGTCAATCTGCTGCTCGCTCTGGCGGGTATCAATGGCGTGCATTGGCTCAACAACTCCGCGACTGCTCTCTATGCGCTCTGCGTCATCGGAATCTGGCAGTCGATCGGATTCAACACCGTCCTGTTTCTGGCCGGGTTGAAATCGATTCCTCGCGATCTCTACGAGGCGGCCGCGGTGGACGGCGCGGACGACGCCTGGGAACGTTTTCGGCGGGTGACCTGGCCGATGCTGGGGCCAACGCTGATGTTCGTCCTGATCATCATGGCGATTCGGTCGTTCCAGGTCTTCGACAGCGTCGCGGTGCTGACCGCCGGCGGTCCGAACAAATCGACCGAAGTCCTGCTCTACACCATGTATCGGGAGGGCTTCGCCTACTTCCGCTCCGGCTACGCGTCGGGCGTCACGGTCATCTTCCTTGCCTTCGTGCTGGCGCTCACGCTGCTGCAGGCCAAGGTGTTCGACCGCAGGGTGCACTACGCATGATCCGCCGCCAGGGTATCGTGGTCGGAACGCTGCGCCATGTCGTTCTCCTCGCGACCGCGGTGGTCATGCTGGCGCCCTTCGTCTGGATGATCGCGACGTCGTTCAAACCCGCGCACGAAATTTTCGCCGGCACGCTGACGCTGCTGCCCAAGCAATGGTACGCCTACGAGAACTATCGCGAGGCCTTCGTCAAGGTGCCGATGCTGCGGTATCTGCTGAACGGCGTCGATCGTCACCACGGCGATCTTCGCCCTGCAGGTGATGTCGCCGTGCCCGTGCGCCTACGCGCTTGCCAAGCTACGATTTCCCGGCCGCGAGGTGATCTTCGCGCTGGTGCTGCTGGGCCTCCTGATCCCGCCCCAGGTCGCCGGCCATCCCGCTCTACCTCATGCTCTGGCAGGTGGGCCTGCTCGACACCTACGCCGCGCTGATCCTGCCGTTCACCATCTCCGTCTTCGGCATCTTCCTGATGCGCCAGTTCTTCAAGACGGTGCCGGATGACCTGATCGACGCGGCGCGGCTCGACGGCTTGAGCGAGTTCGGCATCGTCTGGCGGATCATGGTGCCGACCGCGATGCCGGCGCTGACTGCATTCGGCATCTTCTCGGTGGTGGCGCACTGGAACGACTATTTCTGGCCGCTGATCGTGGTCAACACCGGAGCTCTGCGACGCCGCCGCTCGGTCGTCGCATTCTTTCGCAACGAAGAGGCGGGCACCGACTACGGGCCGCTGATGGCCGGCGCGATCGTCATCATCGCGCCGCTGGTGATCGCTTTCCTGCTCGCGCAGCGGCGCTTCATCGAGGGAGATGACGATGTCCGGTCTCAAGGGCTGAGGTTCTGCAAGTGACAACGAGGAGGAGCACGATGAATAAGGTAACCATCCGCAGCGCTCTGCTGGCACTTGCCGGCTGCTTTGCCGCCGCTACCGCCGGGGCCATCGACATTCAGGTGCAATACCCGGCGCCCGGACTGTTCAAGGCTCCGATCGAGCAGATCGTCGCCGATTTCTCGAAGGCGCAACCCGATATCAAGGTCACGCTGCTCGGGCCGCAGCAAAACTACGAAGAGATCCTGCAGCACAATCTGCGCGCTTCGATAACCAATACGTTACCCGACGTCGCCGTCCACGGCATGAATCGCCAGCGCATTCTGGCGGAACGCGGCATTGCCCAACCGATCGATGATCTGATCCGCAACGACCCATCCTTCGCCAAGCTCGGCATCACCGGCCGGAGCCTGTCCGTCGGGCAGGTGCAGGGGCGCCAATACGGCGTCGCCTTCGCGATATCGACTCCGGTCATCTACTACAACCCGGATCTGGTGAAACGCGCCGGCGGCGATCCGGACAGCTTTCCCAAGGATTGGGACGGCGTCATCGCGCTCGCGAAGAAGATCGATGCCCTCGATCCGTCGATCAAAGGCGCCTTCTTCAGCTGGCAGATCACCGGCAACTGGATGTGGCAGGCGCTGACGTTCTCGCACGGCGGCACGATGCTGACCGCCGACGAGAAGAAGGTCGCGTTCGACGGGACAGCGGGACAGCGCGCGATCGATGTACTCTCGCGCCTTGTCTACGAGGCCAACATGCCCAACACCACGTTCCAGGCGGCTGCGCCCGATTTCATCGCCGGGCGTCTGGGCATGATCTCCGACTCGTCTGCTCAGATCGGCCGCTTCGATCGGGATGTCGGCAAGGCATTTGCGGTCAGAGTGGCACGCTTTCCAATGAGCGCTCCGAACGGACGCCTTCCGACCGGGGGCGCAGCGATGATGCTGCTGACGAAGGATCCGGCGAAGCAGAAAGCGGCGTGGGAATTCATCAAGTTCGCCACTGGACCGCAAGGCGCGACCATCATCGTCAAAGCTACCGGTTACGCGCCGGCAACCGATTTGCCGGCCAAAGACGCCGCGTTGCTCGGCGATTTCTACAAGGACCATCCCAATCATCGAACGGCATTGAGCCAGCTCGATTCCGTGACGGCATGGTATGCGTTTCCAGGCGATAACGGCATCAAGATCACCGATGTGATCAAGGACCATCTGCAGACCGTGGTCGACAAATCGGCCAAGGCCGATGCCGTGCTGAAGAAGATGGCAGCCGACACGCAGGCGCTGTTGCCAAGATGACCGATGCGCCGGCGGGCAAATTCCCTATCCGAAAACGCCTGGCGTCACGCGGCAGGATCGGTCGGGGACGAGTTTCCCCGTGCGCGCGCAAGCCACGCTCGTGCCTGTTGCAATTCGATGCCGAAATGACGCGCCACCCGCTCTTCCGAGGAGGCGGTCGCCTCGTCGAGTTGAGCGAGCTCCGACAGGAAAATGGCGTAGAGATCGGGACGCTCGCCATGTGGAGCGGACGCCGCGGAAGGCAACGTGGCACGCTCGACCAGTAGTTGCGCGAGGCTCGCGCATCGAATGACGTCCTGCAGGGTGATCGGCAGCAAACCGAGGTGCAACAGCGCGCTGTTGCCGGAGGAGAGGTTGGTGCCGGTGCGCACGAACGCCGGCACCCAGCGGTGCTTGCGATTTTCGTCGGCACCCGACCAGATGCCGCCGGTTTGCCTCGTTTCGACGACGATCGCGGCATCCGATAGTCCGTATAGGTAGCGGTTCGCGCGCATGGCATTGGCGACGGCGAATCGGATGTCCGGCGTGAATGGCGTCACCAGCGTGGCGCGGCCCGTGGCCAGCGCCTCGCGGTAGCGTTTGCTCGCCACCGCCTTTTCGAGGCTGTCGGAAAGGACGCAGATCACGCGGCCATCGGAACCGAGCGTCGAGGAGATGACCTCGCGGCCGATGCCACGCATGTCGCTGGAGATGACGACGACCCCCTCGCTGCCGGCGCGCGCGCCGACGGCCTCGGCAAACGCATGCGATTCGGCCGGGCTATCGCGCGATCCGACGATGCAGAGGCCGCCCTGATCCAGCATGTCGCTCGGGCCGGCGCCGAACAAAAGTGGCAGGCAGGCGGTTTTCAATCGTTGGCGAAGACGTGCCGGAAACCCGGGTTCGCGTTCGCCGAGCACCCAGATGCCGAGCCGCTTCCAATGTTCGAGCAGCAAATCGACGTCGGCATTGCGCGACAGCAGGCGGACGATCCGGTCGGCACCCGGATAGGGCCGCAAGACGGCCTTCGTGTCGGCCCGCAACAAGGACGCCAGCGTCAGCCCGAGCGCCTCCAGCCACTGCGCCAGTTGATGATATTCGGAAAGCGACAGCGGACGCCCCGCATCGGTCGGGTCGTTCAGCCGTGTCGTGAGCAGCAGCGTGGCCCTGGTGAACGGACGGGAGATCATGCAGCGCGAATTGCGGCTAGGCGACAGACGGATCCGGGTCCGGGGCTTCGACCGAAGCCATCGGCGTCACGCGCCCGCTGAACTGCAGGGCCGCCTCCTCGATCAGTCGCGCACGGTCTCGCGACGGCGCAAACAGGTCGTCCCGACGCGCATCCAGCGCCGCCCACAGCGCCGGCACCACGACAAATACGGTCACCAGATCGTCGGTCAGTACCGGCCGGACTCCGGGCGGCGTGGTCAGCATCCCGCGTTCGACCAACCGCGACAAAAGGGGATCGCTGCATTGTCCGACGCATGAATGCGCATCGCAGAGCACCAGGTACTCGAGCACCTGGCGCTCGTCCGGCGCGAGCATGGCCCACGACGCGTCGATGTCACGCGCCACCGACGTGCCCGTTCGCCGATCCGTCTCGCGCTCGATCGCGTCGTCGCGTTGCCTGACGTAATCGTCATGCCGCTGCGCATTCCACAATGGCTTGCCCATCGATTCCTCCCGCCAGTACCCCAGCGATCTGCCATCATATAAGCAAAGTCTCGCGACTTCCGGGAAAACGTCGCTACGCAATCGGGCGCGATCGAACCCATGGACGCCGATGGCTGCCGCAACCGGATTCGTGCCCGCGCGCGCAGGGCCGAAGCCTTCGGCTTCACCTTGACACCGGTTCCGACCAAACCTATCATCTCCGACGTCGATCGACGCGACCCGGATCTGCTACGGGGTTGGCGTTCGAGCGCGATCATCGGGCGTTCCGGCAACGACTCAGGCATTCCCGGAATTTCGGGAACGGCAGTCAAGGCCATCAGCCCGCTTCAATTCCACGATGCCTTGTGGCGCTGCGCGTGTAGTGCACGGTGTCGATGCGCAATCCTGAAGCGAGGAAGGAAGCCGCGATGACCAAGTACCAGTACAAGTACGACACCTACGATTTCACCGCCGGCGTACGCCAGTACAAGGCCATCATGGATGGCCGCGACGCGGAATTCATCCCTGTCACGACCCAGATGGCCGAGTTCTGCATGGCGTATGGCCGCCACAACGGCCGGCGCTTTTTCAGCGATCCCGAGCTCTTCGTGCGCGGGTGCCTCGACGTGCAGCAGGAGTTCGGATTCGACATCCCGGACATGGTCTGGGACGTGTATTCGGTCGAAGCCGAAGCGCTTGGCGGCGACATGGCATGGTTTGACGATCTCTATCCGGCGCTCGACAACACCCGCGTGCTGATCGCCAGCGAGAAGGATCTTGCGCGGATGAAGGCGCCGGATCCGCTGAAGACGGGGCGCATGCCCTGGGTGCTGGAAGCGCTGCGGATCTGCCAGGAACTGACCGGGTTCGCGCACCACATCCACTTCTGCGCGCCAATCAACCTCTGCGCCCAGGTGATGCAATTCGAGAAGATGGTCGTCGCGATGGAGGAGCGCCCGCAGTTCGTCCACAAGGTAATGAACTGGCTGGTCGAGGAAGTGCTGGCGCCCTACATCAACACCTATTTCAAGGTGATTCCGGGCTCGAGCGTCGCCAATGGCAAGGATGCCGTCGGCTCGCTGCCGTTCATCACCGAGAAGATGGTCCAGGAGTTCTCCGTTCCCTATCTCGACAAGCTGCGTGAACTCACCGGCAACCGGCGGGGATTGCGCTGCGACAACTGGTGGGGCGACGCGTTTGCGGAGAATGCGGAAAGGTACTGGGACATCAAGCTGCACATCACGCCGCAATACCTCAAGGTCCAGGACGCGGATTGCTTCCGCGTCGGCACCGAGCGCATCCGCCGGTACGCCGACACCAAGGGCTGCGCGCTGAGCTTCGGTGTCGGCACGCTGTTGCTGCAGAAGGGCTCCTCCGAGGACATCACCCGGCGCGTGCACGAATACATGGAAGTCGGCAGCCGCGGCCCGCACGGCAAGAAATTCTTTCTCTATTTCTGCAGTTTCAGCGCGCAGACGCCGGTCGAAAATGTGCGCATCGCCATCGATGCGGTCAGGCGCTTTCGCGTGGGCGACCGCCCGTATGCCGGGCAGGTGCTGAGCGGACCCGATGGGGTTGCCGTTGAATCGGCCGGCGGCAAGGGCTTCATGGGGATGGGTTTCGCCGGTAATGCGGCCAAGGATCAGGCACGCGCGGATGCTGCCGTCGGCCGCAAAGAGATCATGCAGGAAATCTACGATTCGGTGATGCAGTTCGAGGGCGAACTATGCGCGGAGCTGGTAGCCAGGGCGCTCGACGACGGCCATTCGCCCAACACGATTCTCGATGAAGGCCTGATTCCGCCGATGGGTGAGGTCGGCGATCTTTTCGCTACCGGCGAATTCTTCGTCCCCGAGATGCTGATGGCGGCCCGGGCCATGAAGAAGGGCGTCGAGGTGCTGCGCCCGATCATCGTCGCGACGAAGGCCGAGCCCAAGGGGATCATCGTCACGGCGACGGTTTTCGGGGATCTGCACGACATCGGCAAGAATCTTGTCGGCATGATGCTGGAGGGCGCCGGCTTCAAGGTGGTCGATTTGGGCGTCAACGTGAAGGCCGAGTTGATCATCGAGACGGCGCGCAAGGTGGGCGCCGACGTCATCGGCCTGTCCGCGCTGCTGACCACGACGATGCCGTTCATGAAATTGATCGTCGCGCAGATCAAGAAGGAAGGCCTGACGATTCCCGTCATCTGTGGCGGCGCACCCGTCTCGCGGGAGTTCGCAGCCGAGATCGGGGCCAACGGCTACGGCGACAACGCGCCGGAAGCCGTGGATCTCGTCAAGCGGTTGATGGTCGAGAAGCTCGCGGCGTGACTGCCGCGCCGTCGTTTGGTTGCCAGCGAAGTCGGCGCCGAGGCACCGCCTTCATGCTTGACATCCGCAAACAATGTCCCTAGCATCGACCGGGATATGTCAACGCGGCGATTGCGCCGCCGGTAATTCGTTGCAAATTCGGGCTTCACAGGGCGGATTCCCGTCCCAGCCCGTCGTCCTCCGCGAGCGCACAGCGCGCGCTCGGTCTGCGTTGCACGCGCGGCAGAATCCGGCTTGGATCCGCCGATCGCGAACGCACGTGATTGCGATCGTCGCGTTCTGCAGACAGCGGTTCCGGCAGCCATGCCATCCAGGTTCGCAACGGTGGGCGGGCGAATACGACGTGACGATGAGCGGGAGGTTGGGGCTTGATCCTGAAAATTGAAAACCTGACCAAGTCCTTCGGCAATCTCGTCGCCGTGAACAATGTGACGTTTGCCGTGCCGAAGGGCCAGATGATCGGCATCATCGGTCGGTCCGGCGCGGGCAAATCCACGCTGCTCCGGATGATCAACCGTCTCGCCGATCCGACTTCGGGCCGCATCCTCAGCGACGGCGTGTTCGGCACCGGGGTCGACGTCTGTACGCTCAAGGGCCGCCGCGTGCGCAAATGGCGCGCCCAGTGTGCCATGGTGTTTCAGCAGTTCAATCTGGTTCCCCGCCTGACGGTGATGACCAACGTCCTGATGGGCCGGATCAGCTACCACGCAACCCTGCGCGCGCTGCTGCTGATGTTTTCGCCGAAGGACCGCGCGTTCACGATCCGCGCGCTGCAGCGCCTGGACATGGTGTCGCACGCGCTGCACCGGGCCGACGAATTGTCCGGCGGGCAGCAGCAGCGCGTTGCGATCGCCCGCGCGCTCGTGCAGGAGCCGAAAATTCTGCTGGCCGACGAGCCGATCGCCTCGCTCGATTTGCGCAACGCATCCATCGTGATGGACGCGCTGCGCCGGATCAACCGGGACGACGGCATCACCGTGATCTGCAATCTCCACCTGTTGCAGACGGCGAAGGACTATTGCGACCGGATCATCGGCATGCGCAAGGGCGAGATCGTCTTCGACGGTCTGCCGTCGGAACTGACCGAAGCGATGGCGCGCGAAATCTATGGTGTCGGCGAACACGGCGCGGGCGAGCCGGCGGACGATGAGGTTGCGCTGGCGTTCACCGCCACGCAGACCGCGTCGTCGTCGTCGGATCCTGTTCCGGAGGCCGATCGCCGACGGGGATCGGTAGCAGGAGATTAGGTGGGCAGTCGGCAGTGTTCGGCGCAAGTGATTGCAGCTGCGCCGATGATTTTCCGGGTAATGCGATCCGGACGACGTGAGTATTGGCGAGGCAGTCCAACTGGAGGGACGATCATGGTCACCAAGCGCTTGCATCAATTTTTGGGATTGGTTGCGTTTTCGGCGTTGTGTCTGCCGGCGGGGACGGCCGTGTCTGCCGACAAGTACATCGGCGGCTGGCAGAAGGATTATCCCGTGGTCAAGTACGGAGTCATTCCGGTCGAGACGCAGAGCAACACGGTCAAGGACATGAACGCATTCATCGCCCACGCCGAGAAGGAACTGGGCGTCAAGATGGAACTCTACACGGCGAGCGACTATTCCGGCGTGATGAACGCCCTGATCGCGAAGCAGATTCACCTGTCGTGGCTCAGCGGTTTCTCGTATTGCCAGACGCGCATGGACAGCAACGGCGGCGTCGAGCCGCTGGTGGCGGCGATGGAGCCCGACGGCTCGATGGGCTACGTCTCGGTCATTGTCGTCAAGGCCGACAGCCCGTACAAGACGATCGAGGACCTGAAGGGCAAGGTCGTCGCGCGGACCGATCCGTTGTCCGGCTCCGGCTACCTGATACCGACCGCCGCGTTTCGCGCCATGGGCAAGCCGGTGGACGAGTACTACAAGAGCCCGCTCGCGGGCGGCCATCCGCAAGCGGTGCTTGGGGTGCTCAAGGGAACCTACGACGGCGCCTTCACCTGGACGTCGAAGGACGACAACATCGGCAACCTGCGCGCCATGATGAACAAGGGTCTGCTCAAGCGCGAAGAGATTCGCGTCATCTGGACATCGCCGCCGCTGCCGTCGCCGCCCGTCGTGATCCGCACGGACCTGCCGAAAGCCATGCGTGACGACCTCGAGAAGCTGTTCGTGGACCTGAAGGACAAGGACATGAAGATCGCCGAGGCCATCGCCCAGGGCCGCACGAAGGGCATGGTACCGATCCAGCACAAGGACTACGAGCTCATCTGCCAGGCGGCGGTGGACGAGCGCGAAGCGCGCAAGAAGAAAGCCAAGTGACCGGCGCGCGGCGCGAATGAGACCGGCGGCTCCATTCGCGCTTTGACGGTCGGACCAGCCGATGGGAACGGATCGGAACAAGGGTACTGCTCCAGCCGGCGCGAGCGCGAGCTCGCGCGGAGTCATCGCGCAATTCGAGCTAGAGTATGCCGAATACCGCCGCCAGAAGCGGATCTATGCTGCGTTGTTCGCGACGGCGTTCGTGGCGTGCGTGGCCGCCGCCCTGGTGACGACGAAATTCAGCCTGGCGACGCTGATCGAGGGAATACCACGGGCCAGCGAGTTTCTGGTACGGATGTTGCCGCCCATTCGCCTGAGTTCGTTCGCCAAGGATCTCGGCGAATGGTACTGGGGCGCCGGCGAGTGGTTTCACAGTCTCCTCAACACGCTGCTGATGGCGTACCTCGCGACGATCCTCGGCACGCTCGTCGGGGGCGCCATCAGCTTCTTTGCGGCCCGCAACCTCGCGCACAACTATCTCGTCTACTGGATCGCCCGCCGGGTGCTCGAGATCGCGCGCACGGTGCCGGACATCGTGTGGGCGTTGCTGTTCGTGTTCGCCTTCGGCATCGGGCCGGTGGCGGGGATCCTGGCGATTACCACGCACACGCTGGGTGCACAGGGCAAGCTGTTCGCCGAAGTGAACGAGAACATCAGTCCGCTGCCGATCGATGGCATTCGCGCCGCAGGCGGCAACTGGTTCCACGAGATGCGCTTTGGCGTTCTGCCTCAGGTACTGCCGAATTACCTGTCGTACACCTTCTGGCGCTTCGAGCTCAACGTGCGCAGTGCGACGATCGTCGGCTTCGTCGGTGCCGGCGGCATCGGCCACGATCTGTTCACTGCGGTTCAACTGCTCTACTTTGGCGACGTCGGCGCCATCCTGCTGATCATCGTGGTGACGATCATGGCGATCGACATGCTGAGCGAGCGCTTCCGTCATAGCGCCATCGGCAAAGCCAGCTTTTCCCATTGAGACGACCGGAATGACCGCGCAACTTGCCGACATCACCGAAGCCGACATTGCGGCCGAACGCGCGCGCAATCCCGGTGCGTTCGGAGCGCCCATCGGCCAGCGCCTGAAATCGTGGGCGGGTTGGCTCGTAACGATGGCGCTTGCCCTCTATTGCCTCTACCGGTTCGGCTTCCTCACGGGCAATTTCCTGCACGGCGTTGCGAAATTCGGCGAAACGGTGGTCTCGCAGATGTTTCCTCCCGCCGGATTCGATCAGACCCCGCTGTTTCTCCTGGCGATCGGTGAAACCATCGCGATGGCGCTGCTGGGAACGCTGCTGGGTGCCGCGGTCGCGCTGCCTTTCAGCTTTCTGGCCGCGAAGAACATGACGCGTTCACGGCCGATCCAGTTTGGCACGCGGCGCGGGGCCGATCTGCTGCGCTCGTTCGATTACCTGATCTGGGCGCTCATCTTCGTCCGTGCCGTCGGATTGGGGCCGCTGGCGGGGATCATGGCCATAGCGATCGTCGAAACGGGCACCTTCATCAAACTCTACTCGGAGGCGATCGAGAATCTCGATCGCAAGCAGATCGACGGCGTGACTTCGCTCGGCGGCAACGCGCTGCACAGGGTCTGGTTCGGCGTGCTGCCGCAGGTACTGCCGATGATGCTGTCGAACACGCTCTACATGTTCGAGCACAACGTGCGCTCGGCCTCGATCCTCGGGATCGTCGGCGCCGGCGGCATCGGATTCCTGCTCGGCGACCGCCTGCGGGCCTACGAGCTGCGCGAGGCCTGCACCATCATCATCTTCATCGTGGTCGCCGTGTACGCGATCGATTATTTGTCGAAATTCCTGCGCGAGCAGCTGATAGGCGATCACAGGCGCCGGGAACCGATCGACGACGCCGTGCAGGTATGATTGCCGCCGCGGCGTCCGACCTGCCTGGTGCGGTGGAGTGTTTCGCAGCGCGCGTCATGGAGATCGCGCCCGAGCGCGTGCTTCGCGTCATGGGTTATCGCCAGGGGGCCTCGATACGGCCGCAGATCCGTGGCACGGCAGCGGCCATGGCCGCGCTCGCAGCGACTGCGGCGACGCCTTCCGCCTGCTATCGCCGCCTGCCGATCGCGAGCTGCGACGAAAGCGGCCTCGTCCTGGCGACGGGATCCATCTTTCGCGGCCCCACATTCGCGGCGTATCTTTCCGATTGCCGGGAGGTTGCCGTTTTCGTTCTGTCGCTGGGCGAGCAATTCGACGCGACCCAGAATCGGCTCGCCGCCGACGAGCAGACGCTCGAGGCCTACGTGCTCGAAATCGCGGGATGGCTCGCGATCGAGCAGGCCACGCAGCTTTTCCGGGAACAACTCGATGCGGCGGCGCGGCGTGAGGGCCTTGCCTTGACGCGCCGCCTGGCTCCGGGCTACACGTCCCGCGTCGGCGGGCGCAAGGTGGAATGGCCGCTGGAGGACCAGCCGCAACTCTTTCGCGCATTCGGCGCCAGCGTCCTTCCCGCCCGGCTGCTCGAGGAAAGCTGCGCGATGACGCCGAAAATGTCGCGCAGCGGGCTGTACGGTCTGCATCCGGCGCCCAGAGCCGCGACCCGCGTCCCTGCGTTGTCACAAGAAAATGCTGGTTGAGAGAAACTTTTCCGGAGAAATCCCAAGATGAGCGAAGGAACGATGGACATCATCGGCGAGAATTTCAATGCGACGCGACGCATCAAGGTCACGAGCCCGCGTGTCGTGCACGACGGCGCAAAGATCGGCGTGTCCTATCCCGGCCCGGACGGCGGCCGGCGACTGCTCGACGTCACCGACATCTACCCGACCGATCCCGCTAAGCTGCGGATTTTCCAGATCCCGCATGTGGCGCATGCGGTGCGGCGCAAGGACCTCGACTACATTGCGTGGGTCATCAACTCGCAGGTCGCCGCCGGAGCCAATATCATCGACGTGTGCGTCGATGAAATCGCGGTCGACCCAGACGTGCGCCACAAGACGATGGCGTGGCTCGTCCCGGTGGCGCAAACGATCACGGATGCCATCATCGCCATCGACTCCTCCGACCCCGAGACCATCATGACCGGGCTCAGCGTGCACGACGGCAACCGCAGTCGTCCTGCGATCAACTCGGTGAATCTCGAAGCGGGCCGCCAGGATCTCATCAAGACCGCCAAGAGCCGCAATGCGCTGCTGTTCGCCAACGCCAGCGGGCGCGACGGCATGCCCAAGGACGAGCACGAACGCGTCGCCAATCTGGCCGAGTTGATGCAGTTGATGGACGCGGCCGGGATCGCGGTCACCGACCGGTATCTCGACCCGCTGGCATTCCCTGTCTCGACCGGCAGCGCATTCGGGCCGCATTATCTCGAGGCGGTGCGCGAGATCAGACGGCTCTACCCGGACGTGCACATCTTCGGCGGGCACAGCAATGCGTCGTTCGGCCTGCCGCAGCGCAAGATCGCCAATCACGCGTTCATCATCCTGTCGATACTCGCCGGCTGCGACACGCTGATGATCGATCCCGTCCTGAATGCCCCGAAGGAGTTCGTCGATTTCCAGATCGCCGCCGACCTGGTGCTCGGTCGCGATGAAAACGCGCTGCGCTACATGACCGCGTTCCGCACCCAGACCGCGGGCCGGGCACGCGCACCGGCGTCGCGCACCGGGACGCGATGACGCAAACGGTCAGCGTCACCTTCTGCGATCCCGAAAGCGGGCGCGAGATCGCCCGCAGCACCGTCCCGCGCGGAACGACGGTGCTGGCAGCCGCGCTCGACGCGGGAATCGACATCACCGCGACCTGCGGCCGCCGCGGCCGCTGCCGCTCCTGCCGTGTGAAGGCGCTCGCCGGAGAAATCGCGCCGCCCACACTGCAGGACACGATCCAGCTTGGCCCCGATGGCGTCCGCGAGCGCTTCCGCTTGTCCTGTCAGATGCCGGCGGTTGCCGACTGCGCCATTGCGGCGATGCCGGAGCGCAACGAGCTCGGCCATCAGATCCTTTCCGATGCAGGCATCTTCGCGCCAGGAGCAATGCCGCTCGAATCCGGAATCGTGAAGCACCTGATTCGAGCCGAGGCACCGCAGGACGAGAATCACCAGACGTCGGATATCGAGCAGATTCTGGCGTGCCTCCCGTCCGGGATCTCGCGCAAGATGCCAGTCAATGTCTATCGCAAGCTGCCGACGGTCCTGCGCGAGGAACAGGGGCAACTCACGGTGACGACCTTCTGCGATGAAATCATCGATGTCGAAGCCGGCGACTCGACGGTTTCCGCCTATGGCATCGCTTTCGACATCGGCACGACGACCGTTGTCGGGTCGCTGCACAATCTGCATACCGGCGAGCAGCTCGCCGCCGTGGCTGCCGTCAATCCGCAGGCGGTCTTCGGCGGCGATCTCATGTCGCGTATCGCCTACGCCCAGTTCGACCCGAAGAAGTTGCAGGTCCTGCGTGGGCGCATCCTCAACCAGATCAACGATTTCGTCGCAGCGATGACGGCCGAGGCCGGTGTCGCTGCGGAGCACATCTACAAGATCGTGGTGGCCGGAAACACCTGCATGCATCATCTGTTCCTGGGCATCGACACGAGCTACGTCGGACTCGCGCCGTATGCGCCGGTGGTGCGCGATCCAATCGTTGTCGCAGCCGGCGAGATTCCGCTCAAGCGGGCGCCGAACGCACGGGTGTGCTTTCTGCCGATCGTCGCCGGCTTCGTCGGGGCCGACACCATCGCCGGGATCATCGCCACCCGCATTTACGAAAGCGAGGGTATCCGGCTGCTCGTGGACATTGGTACCAACGGCGAGGTCGTGCTGGGCTCCCGGGACCGGTTGCTCGTCTGCTCGGCGCCGGCGGGGCCGACATTCGAAGGCGGTCAGGTCAAGCACGGCATGCGCGGCGCGGTGGGCGCGATCGAAAAGGTCGCGATCGGTGAGGACGTCGTCTGCCAGGTGATCGGTGACGCACCCGCTGTCGGGATCTGCGGTTCGGGCCTGATCGACGCGATTGCCAAGATGCGCGATGCCGGAATCGTCGATCCCGCGGGCCGTCTTTGGCGTCCCGGCGCCGGACCACTTGCCGATGTTCTGCAAACGCGTGTCGTGAACGACGGTGGCGCCCGCGCCTTCGTGCTCGTCCGTTCTGCCGAGGGCGGACGAGGGGAGGACGTGGTGCTGGCGCAGAACGATATCCGGCAACTGCAATTGGCCAAGGCGGCGATCTACGGCGGCGTGATGATGCTGCAAAGGATGCTGGACGTGCGCGACGAACAGATCGAGGAGGTCATGCTCTCCGGCGGCTTCGGCAATTACGTGAGCATCGAGAGCGCCGTGCGCATCGGACTGCTGCCACCGGTCCCGCTGGAGCGCGTAAGCTACGTCGGCAATGCCGCGCTGCTTGGCGCCCAGCTGACGCTGATGTCGGAGACCGAGCGTGCGCGCGCGTCGGACATTGCACGCAGGATCGAGCACGTTGCGCTGGCGACGCGGCCGGAGTTCCAGGACATTTTCGTCGCGGCGTGCCGATTGGGCGCCACGTGAAGGGCGGGGCACCCGAAGGGCACTGACCGCCGTCGCGGGATACCGGGAACGCCGTGAGCGTGGGCGGGCGTTACGCTCAATCGCGGCGGAAGCGTGGCGGCCGTTTCTCTCGGAACGCCGCCACGCCCTCGCGCAAATCCTCGGTGCCGGCGACAAAGCCCGCTGCGAGCGCCTCGGTCACCGCCATCGGTGGGCGTGGCAGCGAGCTGTCGATCAGCTGCTTGGTCACCTGCACGGCGATGCGCGACCCATCGGCGATGCGCTGTGCCACCGCCTCCACGCGCGCTGGCAGTGCGGCGAGATCCACGATCTCGTTGACGAGGCCCCAACGGCACGCGTCCTCGGCGCCGACCGGCTCTCCGCTCAGCGCCATCTGCTTGGCCCGGCCGGCCCCGATCAGCGCCGTCAGCCGAGCCGTACCGCCCCAGCCAGGCACCACGCCAATGCGCGTCTCCGGCAACGCGAAGCGTGTATCCGGTGAGGCGAGCCGCACGTCACAGGCCAGCGCGAGCTCGAGCCCGCCGCCGAATGCGACGCCCGATATCGACGCGACGGTCGGCATCGGGAGGCGCGCGAGCCGATCGAACACGCGATGGCCCTCGGCAATCCAGCGCCGCCACATCCCCTCGGGTCCGAGCGCGGACCACTCGTTCACATCCGCTCCGGCGCAGAACGCGCGTGCTGTAGAGGAGCGGACCACGACGACGCGTACATCCGTGCGCGCCTCGAGCCCGGCGCAGATGGCGTCGATCTGACCGAGCATCGCCAGCGTGAGCGCGTTCAGCCGTTCCGGGCGGGCGAGCTCGATGCAGGCAACCGGACCATCGGTGCGCAGGATCACGTGTGCTGCGGGAGCCTCCGTCGCCACGCCAACTCCTCAGCCCGCGACGGCGCAAGCGAGCGCCGCGCGACGTTGATTTTCTTCAAGTATCAGACGCATCTTCTCCGGGCGGAACAGGCGCGAATCCATGGGCCGCAGGTCGTCCGCAACCTTGAGTGCGAATCCGGCCTGCGCCAGCACGTCGCGGTGAAGATCGACGCCCGGCGCCAGTTCGATGACGGTGAGTCCGGCAGGACGAAGCTCGAGCACGCAGCGCTCGGTGACATAGAGCGCCTGCTGGCCCTGCGCGAGGGCTCTCGCTCCGTTGAACGTCATCTGCTCGACTGCGGGCACGAGCTTGGCGTGCCGACCTTCGCGGACGATGCGCATGACTCCGTCGCGCACGTCAAGCTCGATGCCGCCGGCGCGGAAGTAGCCCGAGTAAACCATCTTGCGCGCCCGCGCCGTGATGTCGACGAAGCCGCCGCAGCCGGCCGTCACGTGCGGGCGCAGGCCAAGTCGCGAGACGTTGACGCTACCGTCGCACCCGATCTCGAGGAACGACAGCAGCGCGGTGTCGAATCCGCCGCCCTGGAAATACGTGAACTGCTGGGGCGAGGACAGGATCGCCTGCGCGTTGTAGGCGCAGCCGAACGGGAATCCGGTCGCGGGGACTCCACCGACCGGCCCCTGTTCGATCGCCCAGGTCACCGCCGCCCCTTGATTCTCCTCGATCAGGATGTATGGCACCAACGGAGAGATGCCGAAACCGAGGCTGACCACATCGCCCGCGTGAAGCTCCATCGCTGCGCGCCGCGCGATCACTTTGTCCGGACCGAAGGGCACGGGCTCGAAGGAACTTTCGGGACGTCGCACCGCGCCCGAAAGCGCAGGATCGTAGTCGATCTCCGTGGCCTGCTTCTGCTGCGGGTCGACCACGACGACGTCGACCAGAGTGGAGGGCACGATCACCCGCTGCGGCGCAATCGAGCCGCGCGCCGTCGTTCGCTTGACCTGAGCGATCACGATGCCGCCGGAGTTGCGCACGGCGAGCGCGACGTCGAGCGCACCCAGGTAGGCGCCTTCGTGCTCCATGGACACGTTGCCGTCCTCATCCGCGGTCGTCCCGCGGATGATGCCGACATCGGGCACGATGTTGGGAACGTGCAGCCATTCTTCGCCTCCGAACTCGACCACGCGGACGATGTCGGGGAGGGCGGAGGCGTTCATGCGCCCGCCTTCCAGACGCGGGTCGACGAACGTGCCCAGCCCGACCTTGGTCAGCACGCCCGCCCGTTTGGCCGCCACATCGCGCAGCATGTCGAAGAGCACGCCGCTGGGCAGGTTCCAGGCCGCGACCTCCTCGTTGCCGATCATTTCGCGTATGCGCGGCGGGTCGAACGAAGACGGACCGCTGGGATACGAGCCCCCGATGACCCGGGCGAGCATGCCGGGCACCGCGAGGTGATCGATGCCCTTGATGCCGTACATGTCGCCGGCGGCGATGGGCATGAGGACGGTCAGTCCGCGCGGGCGCCCCTCGGCGCGAAAGCGCGCGCCCAGCGCGGCCAGTGCCGCGTCCGGCGTGTTCAATCCGGACGAGCAGCTCACTGCGAGCACCGCGCCGTCCGGCACCAGCGCGGCGGCGCGCTCGAGGGCGATGATCTTGCAACTCATCGTCCGTACCGCTGCCGGTCCGCCGCTGCCGAGCCCGCGCTCACTCGAACCACTTCATGATGTGCCGGCCGACCAGCACTTTCTCGCCGCGCTGGTTCGCGACTTCGAACTCCGAGGTCGTGCGGCGCCGCGACGAATCGCGCGCACACAGCCGGTAGCGCACGGTGATGGTGTCGCCCATGCGCACGGGCGCGATGAAGCGAACACCGTCGTAGCCGAGCGAGACCATCGACCGCCAGCCGAACGTCGCCAAGAGTCGCGCGGCGAGGATGGTCGAGGCCGTCGAAGTGAATCCGAGCACCAGCACGCCATGGGCAATGCGTTCGCCGAACGGCGAGTTTGTCTTCATGAACTCATGATCGACGTGAACCGGCGCCAGGTCGCCAGTGATCCCGGCAAAGAGGTAGACGTCCGATTCCCCGACGGTCTTGCTGAACGTGATGACGTCGTCGATCGTCGACGCGTCGGGTGTCGCGCCCGCGGGAGTTTCCGGTGTGCTCATGGGGATCGCATACTGAGTCCTTCGCAGCCTACGCAGCGTTGCGGGGGGCTGTCAACGCGCGGTCGCCAAAGAGGGTCATGTCCCGCCCAGCACATGCCGGGCGATGATCATCCGCTGGATCTGGTTGGTCCCTTCGTAGATCTGCGTGATCTTGGCGTCGCGGTAGAGCCGTTCCACCTCGACCCCCTGCACGTAACCCATGCCGCCATGGACCTGCACGGCGTTGGACGTGTGCTCGACGGCGGCGTCGCTGGCGAAGCACTTCGCGATCGAGGCCGCGAGCGTGGCGCGCTCGCCACGATCGAGCGCTTGCGCGGCGTCGCGGACCAGCAGCCGCGCCGCGTGCAGGCTCTTTGCCATGTCCGCGATCAGCCATTGGATGGCCTGGAACCTCGCAATCGCCTGGCCAAACTGATGCCGGGCTTTCGCATGCGCGATAGAGGCATCGAGCGCGGCCTGCAGAATGCCCACGGCCAGCGCTCCGATACCGACGCGTCCCTTGTCAAGAACGCTCATCATCATGTGGAAGCCGCGATTCTCGGGCCCGAGCAGTGCGTCGCTTGGCAAGTCCACCGCATCGAAGAAGAGAGCGCCCACCGGCGAAGCACGTTGCCCCATCTTGTGTTCTTTCGCCCCGACGCGCACACCAGGCCGATCGAGGTCCACCAGGAAGACGCTCATGCCGCGCTTGCCGGCGGTGGCGTCGGTGCGCGCGAGGACCACCGCGAAATCGGCCACCGGCGCGTTGTGGATCCAAAGCTTGCTGCCGTCGAGCTGCCAGCCGGCAGGTGTCCGGGTTGCCGTCGTGCGGATTCCCGCAACGTCGGAACCGGCCTCGGCCTCGGAGATCGCGTAGGCGGGGCGCCGCTGCGCCTGCAGCATAGGGGCCAGGTAGGCCTGCCGCTGCGCGGGTGTCCCGTGGTCCGCCAGCAACGTGGCCACGAGTTCGATCAGGCCGCATTGATCGGCAATCGACGCGTAGCCGCGAGAGAGTTCCTCCATCACGATCGCGTAGGCCGCGCAGTCAGCGCCAGCCCCACCCAGATCCTGAGGGACCGTGATGCCGAACAATCCCAGGTGCGCCATCTCGCGATAGAGATCTTCCGGAAAGCGCTCGCTGCGGTCGAGTTCGACCGCGACCGGACGGATCTTCGCGTCGGCAAACTGCCGGGCAGTACGTCGGATGAGCGCGTGGCGCTCATCGACTTCGTCCATCACGTGCTCCTGTCCGTACCCTGGCCCCAACCGGGACCCGTCGGGCGACAACTGGCCAAATTCTGAAGGTGCGACCAGCGCGCGGGGCCTATCGCCGCGACTCGTCCGTCAACACCAGGAGCAGAAAAAAACAGGCGACGAGAATCGCCGCCATACCCGCCAGGAGGATAGTTCCGACCTGAAATCCTCCGACAAAGTAGGCGCCCGTCAATCGGCCATACGCGGCCCAGCCGCACAGCCCCACACCGGCGATTCCGCTGATGCGTCCGATCCAAAGCAACAGGATTTCCATTTTCGCTCCCTTCGCGTTCCGCCATCGCGTCGACTCGACGTGGACGCACCACAACTTGTCGGCAATGGTAACGCGCCCCAACATCGAACGCGAGGGCAGTTCGTGCCGCGTCCCGCGTGCGGTCGCTATCGTCTGGCGCTCGAGGTCATTCGGCCTGGTGCGGCAGCGCCAATACCGCGAAGCTGTGTTTGCGTGCGATGGCCGGACGCTGCGGGTTCGCAGCTTTCGTCGTTCGCACGACGCCGGGTCGGGCGCGGCGGCGGTATCCGTCGGGTCGTCCATCCTGCGGGGAATATTGCGCGTTGCCGGGTCATGCGGGCAGTGTCGGATACGTTTACACGGAACAACCGAATGCGCCGGGATCTTTCGAAAATACGCCTTTTTAGTACTATAAAACAACGAGTTAAAGAACACCATTTCCGGGGCACGAGTTTTGCATTTGGCAAATTGCGCAGCGCTGCTGCCTTTCACAACAATGCATCGATCGGAATCATGGTCTCCATTTGGTGGCTCATTTGGGCGTTCGTAGTCGGCGGCTACTCGGGCATGCTTCTGATTTCGTTGTTGGTCGTTGCGCGACGAATAGGCGCACGAAGCTGACACTCCCTGCCAACGCGACTTGTTCAGACGCCGCTTGCAGTGCGTTTGCCGGTGCGGCAGGTTCGCCGCCGCGCGCGCCGGCGGCGAATTGTCACGCTGCCCGAAGTCACGTAGGCGGGCCGCGGTGGCGGCACCGGCGGCTAGCTTGATATAATCACTAGCTGTGCGCCCGTAGCTCAGCTGGATAGAGTACCTGGCTACGAACCAGGGGGTCGTGGGTTCGATTCCTGCCGGGCGCGCCAAAAAAGTATCGAAGGGTTGCAGCGGTGCAGCCCTTCTTCTTTCATGGGGCTGCGTGAATATTGCGTGACTATTTTCGCGCAACTGCCGGCAACAGGGTTATCGCTGGCGTCTTTCGGGTGCCGACTTTCTGCATCCATCGCGTCACGCCACTACGGTGTGGCCTGTCCGCGCGGCGGGTTTGACCTTCAGTTTGACTTCGACGTGCGCGCCGAGGCGGTTGATGATCCCGACCAGGCGATCAAGCGTGAAACGGGCAAGATCCGCGTTGCGGATGCGCGAGAAGTCCGCCGCCGCAATGCCGGTGCGCGCATGCGCAGCCCGCACCGTCAAACGGTCACGATCGAGGGTCTTGATAATCTCGGCGGCCAGCAGCGCCTTGAACTGTTTCACGTCGGCGTCGTCTTGGCCAAGGTCACGGTAGACATTGCCGCTGCCGCGGATCACTTCGAGCGGTTCGTTTTTCATCGCAATATTTCCTTCACCTGTTTCACCCGTGCCTGGATCAAATCGATCTCTCGCTTTGGGGTCTTAATTCCTTGCGTCGATTTCTTCTGGAACGCGTGCACGACCCACAGCTCCGCACCAATCTGCACCGCATACACCACCCGAAAGGCGTCGCCACGATAAGGCAGGGCGATTTCCAACACGCCCGATCCCAATCCCTTGAGCGGCTTGGCGATGTCCGCCTTGCCGCCTTCCGCCGCGATGGTCAGCGCCGTCAGGCAGATTGCTTGCGCTCCCTCCGGGAAGCTATCGAATTCTTTGCGGGCAGCACTGACCCAGGAAATCGGTCGCGTTGATCTTGTCATGTCGGACTCCCAAGGCGAATGTTGTCATATTTGACAACAAATGGCAAATGCATTCGTTCGTGTTAGCCAGGGGAGGTGCAGGATCAATAGCCAGGCGGATTGATAAAACGCAGCGCCGGCCGGAGACGGCTTCGGCTCGATCATCGCGTCGGACGCAGCGTAGTGATTTTGTAACGCAATGAGGCTAAGCGTCGCTAAGCACGGCTAAACGTGGCTAGACTTGGTGTTAAACAGGCGTCGTAAGTAACGGATATTAAATACGAAAATGCTCGTCATTGGCCCTACGAACCAGGGGGTCGTGGCTTCGATTCCTGCCGGGCGCGCCATTCTTTCAAGGCAAAGGACTTGCGGAAACGCAGGCCCTTTTGTTTTGTGGCGCTGCGTGAATTTTGCGTGACAAGAACCAGGTCGTCATGATCTGGTGGGGGCGCCGCAAGCCGCGATCCGGCCGCCGGTGGGGTACTCGGCATCGAAGTGCTCCTCAGTGGCTCAACGACTTCAGAGTTATCGCGGAGATCCCTGATTCGCGACCTGTCGTTTAGGAAAGGTGGCGATTCTCCGAACCGGGCTGCGCATCATGTTGCTCGAATGTATCAAATTTGATACAATACACCGAGCATGGATAAGCCAATCGACTGGCGAGGATCGTCGCGTGACGACCTGCGCGAGTTTCCCGCGGTGGCGCGGAGGGTGGCGGGCTACGAATTGCGGAAGCTGCAACGGGGTGAAACCCCCGACGACTGGCGGCCGTTCCCCGACGTGGGGCCGGGCGTCAACGAGATTCGAATCGACGCCTCCGACGGATGGTTCCGAGTGATGTATGTGGCGAAGTTTGAGGAAGCCATTTACGTGCTCCACAGCTTCCAGAAGAGCACGCGTAAGACCTCGCGAAACGACGTCGACGTTGCCAAGGCACGCTATCGCGCGGTAATTGCAGAAAGGAAGACATCGAAATGAAGATTGATACAAAGTCCCGTCAACGGACGAAGGTCGGCGGAAATGTATTCATGGATCTCGGGTTCCCGCCGAAGGAGGCGAAGCGGCTGCTGGCCCATGCTGACGCTCAAATCGATGAGTCGATTCGACTGAAGCAGCAGCTGATGGATGAGATCGCTGAATGGATGAAGGGGGCGAGCGTGACACAGGCCGCGGCCGCGGAAGTGCTTCACGTCACGCGGCCTCGGGTCTCCGACGTTGTCAATCACAAGGTCGAAAAGTTCACGATTGATGCGCTGGTCAGCATGCTGGGGCGCATTGGCAAACAAGTGCGCTTGGCTGTGCAGTAGTAGAACGGCCGCAAGGCTGACGGTATGCCAGACGCTACTGCCGGTGACGCCGGCCACCGCGCCATCGGACATGCAACCCATCTTGAGCCTGAGCGAGCCCTCGACAGATGTGACCCTGGTTCCATGAGAAGGTGGTATTGGCCGACGGCGCGATTGTCGAGTTCATCATCTGGCGATTGCCGCGCGCCACGCCAGACCGTCGCCACGGGCTGAAATATCGTCTGTACTTCGGCCGTGGCAGCGAGGCGTAGGCGGAGGTTCCCGGAGCGGCGAAGTGCGTTTGACGTTTGAGAATCTGCCAGTTTTGCTCAAGAATCTCACCGCGGCGCGCTGGAAACTGCTCGAAGCGCTGAAGCGGACGGGCCCGATGTCCATCAACGAGCTCGCGCGGCTGCTCGGGCGCAATTACAAGAACGTCCATACCGACGCGACCCGGCTCATCGAACTGGGTTTGATCGGACGACTTCCGGACCAGCGTATCGGGGTGGCATGGGATACGATCGCCGCGGAAATGCAACTGGCGGCCTGATTGCCGTTGGATTTGCCGGGCTGGGTCACGGTTCGTGTCGGCCAGACTGGCAGCTGCGGGACTTCGGGGATCATGGCCGATTGCCGCCAAATTGAGGGCTAATGTTGGCGGGGAAGACTTGATCTTATGACGCTCGCCGCGCGGCGCGACTTTCGGGTGTTGCCTGCGCGACTTCTGCGCGACTTTTCGCGAGAAGGATACGGAACGATAGGGACGAAAACTCGCGCGCCGGGCGTTCGCCAACAATAAAATCAATTGGTTGGAGACCTCTTGTATTCCTACGAACCAGGGGGTCGTGGGTTCGATTCCTGCCGGGCGCGCCAATTTTCAAGGGGTTAGGCAAAATGCCTGGCCCCTTGTTCCTTTTGGGCTACCCAGTGGCCACCTGTTCGGCGGAAGCTATTTCGGCGATACAAGATCGCGCCATGGTCGATCCAGCCGACGCGTCGGACGCAGAGCACGTCTACGCCAACCATTTCCGGAGGTGCGAGATGTTTGGCGTCGAGCCGGAGGCGCGCGAGCGTGCGCTAGGCTTGATCCGGGAGTGAACCAAATTGCTGACGGGCCGCCTCGAACCGACGCTGCGCTAGCGCCCGCGCAGCGCGGCCGCGCTGGGACCCGCGGGCGGTTTCATGCGCCGATGGCGCCACCAATATACCAAGCAGGCTCCGGTCAAACCCCCGGCACCAAACGCGACAAGAAATATGAAAATCGGGTCCATTGTCTATGCGCAGAACAAATACACGCGACACCCATTGAATGTTGGTTCCGAGCGTGACATTTTGATGAACGCGCGACGAACGACCCGTGAACCGCGATGCAATCCAGCCTCATGGCTGCGTAGCCTGGTGTACGTCAAATCGAGGCAGGGTCAGGTACCTTCTGTTCAGGCG
>CAVOHM010000010.1:0-23685 GCA_963695725.1 uncultured beta proteobacterium | reverse complement strand
GGCCAGCCGATGGCCGGCAACCGACGGAAAGACTGCCTGCACGTCCTCGGGCAGCACCATGGCGCGCCCGGCACAGCAGCGCCCAGGCGCGGGCGGCGGCGAGCAGCATCAGGCCCGCGCGCGGCGAGAGTCCGGCGCGCGCCCCGGCGTCGGCGCCGTTGGCGCGTGTGCCCCGCGATGCCGCCAGCAGCGCCTGCACGTAGTCGAGCAGCGCCGGCGCGACATGCACTGCGGTCGCTTCGCGCTGCCACTCGGCCAGTGTCGGCGGATCGGCGAGCGCCGGCGGATGTCGGCGATGCGGCACGCGCCGATCGCCGCCGGCGAGCAGTTCGCGCTCGGCGGCCGCGTCCGGATAGCCCGAGTCTCGATTGCCATCAGGAAGCGATCGAGTTGCGACTCGGGCAGCGGATAGGCGCCGATCTGCTCGACCGGATTCTGCGTGGCGATCACGAAAAACGGATCGGGCAGCTTGCGTGTCTGCCCGTCCATCGACACCTGCCGTTCCTCCATCGCCTCCAGCAACGCGCTCTGCGTCTTGGGTGGCGCGCGGTTGATCTCGTCTGCGAGCACGACGGAGTTGAAGATCGGTCCGCCGTGGAAGCGAAAGGCCCTGGTCTCGGTCGTCGAAGATCGAAACACCGAGCACGTCGGCCGGCAAAAGGTCGCTCGTGAACTGGACGCGGGCGTACTTGAGGCCTAGGGTGGTCGCGAGCGCTTGCGCGAGCGTGGACTTGCCGACGCCGGGAATGTCTTCGATCAGGAGGTGGCCGCGCGCGAGAAGACAGGCGAACGCCAGCCGAAGTGCGTCGCGCTTTCCGACGACGATGCGATCGAGCTGCGCCAGCACGCCGGCCAGGCGCTCGGCGATCGGAACATTGGTCTCGCTCAGCGGGCGAACAGTCATGTATTTATTTTCCTGGCGTGAATGCCGTTTTCCGGCACATTAACCTGCATTCTAAGACTGGTCATCCCCGGCAGGCGCGGGCTAAACTCCACCCGTCGGGACGCTGGCGCCGTCCGGCGTTCGCCCGCTATCGTACCTTGCCGCGCCGTTGCCGTCCCGGATATCAAGCAAACGCCGTGCCGACCGCCTACATCACGCATCCGTCGTTCCTGCTGCACGATATGGGGCCTTACCATCCCGAGTGCCCGGACCGGCTGCACGCGATCGCGGACCGACTCATCAGCGCGGGAATCGACAGTTACCTGCGCCACTATTCGGCGCCGGCGGCGGACCCCGGAGCGATCGCCCGGGTTCACGGTCGCGACTACATCGCGACGATCGAAGCCGAAAGTCCTGCGACCGGCCTCCATTTCCTCGATCCCGATACGGCAATGTGTCCGCATTCGCTCACGGCGGCGCGCCATGCCGCGGGGGCGGTCGTGCTGGCGACCGATCTCGTCGTGACCGGCGAATGCGGGTCGGCGTTCTGCGCCGTTCGCCCGCCTGGGCATCACGCCGAGCGCGATCGCGCGATGGGGTTCTGCCTCTTCAACAATGTCGCGGTCGGTGCCGCACACGCGCTGGCCGCGCATGGCATCGAGCGCGTGGCGATCGTCGATTTCGATGTCCATCATGGCAACGGCACCGAGAACATCTTTTCCGACGATCCGCGGGTGCTGATGGTCTCGACGTTTCAGCATCCGCTTTACCCCTATTCGGGAATCGACAATCCGGCGGCAAACATGGTCAACATACCCCTTGCCGCGGGTACCGGAAGCGAGGGATTCCGTGCGGCGGTACGCGAGCATTGGCTGCCCGCACTCAACCGGCACCGGCCACAGCTGATTTATATTTCAGCGGGATTCGACGCGCATCGGGATGACCCGCTGGCAGGACTGAAGCTTTCCGAATCCGATTATGCGTGGGTGACGCGCGAACTCGTGGCAGTGGCGGCACAGCACGCGCATGGACGGATTGTGTCGTCGCTGGAAGGCGGCTACGCACTTTCCGCACTGGGCAACAGCGCGGCGGCGCACATACGTGAACTCGTCGCCGCCTGATTCGTCGGGCAGGGTCGCCCGGCGAAAGACCATCGATTGCCGGCACAGAAAGCCGGCGACGGCGACGCGACGGGAGTGCAAGGAGGCAACGTGGAACGGCGAATGTTTCTCGAATCGTGTGTCGCAGTGTCCGGCACATTGGGCCTTGCGTCGTTGCCGGCATGGGCAGAGGTCGCGCCGCGGCGCTACGAACGCACGCGGCTCGTCGATGTGCACGGCGCCCCGTTGAAGGCGCGTGCGCTCACCGCCGAAACCAACTACGTTTTCCATTATCCCTTTGTCGGCACGCCCTGCTTCTTGCTCAATCTCGGCCGGCCCGTCGCGGCGGCCGCGACGCTCCGCCGCGTGGACGGGACGACCTATGGCTGGGACGGCGGCGTGGGGCCCGGGCGAGCAATCGTCGCTTTTTCCGCGATCTGCGCGCACAAGCTTGCGTATCCGACGCGCGACGTTTCGTTCATCCGCTATCAGCCGCGACGCTCGGCGACCTCCGACGCCCAGGTGATCCACTGCTGTGCGGACCACAGCGTCTACGATCCGGCGTCGGGTGCACGTGTCGTGGCGGGACCCGCCCCGCAGCCGCTCGCGGCCATCCTCCTCGACTATGATCCAGCGACGGACGAGCTGGCGGCGCTCGGCACCGTCGGAGCGGAACAGTTCGACGCGTTCTTCCAGAAGTACGAATTCAAGCTCGCGCTCGATCATGGCCAGGGGAAGGCGCAGCGGCCGATCGGCGCGACGGCCGTCGTGCGCGAGCTGGCGCAGTACTGCAAGCAAACGATCCAGTGCTGACATCGCGCGAACGCCGCCCGCATCGCACGGAATGCGAGGCTGCGCCATCACCGCCGGCGGCGACTGCCCAGCGACGATTCGCGGTGACAGGGGTTGCCGCACCGTGACCGCTTTCGACGCCGCGATCGTTGTCGCGGATCTTGCGAAGTCCTACCGCGACGTCCCGGCCGTGAAAGGAATCTCGTTCGCGGTGCGGCGCGGCACCACGACGGCGCTGCTCGGTGGCAATGGCGCAGGCAAGACGACGACGCTGTCCATGCTGCTTGGCCTCTTGACCCCTTCGTCCGGGCGTGCCTTCGTGCTGGGCGCGGACATGCCGGGCGAGCGGCACCGCGTGCTGCCGCGGATGAATTTCACGTCGCCTTACGTCGACATGCCGAAGCGCCTGACCGTCGGCGAGAACCTTGCCGTGTTTGCCGATCTCTACGGTTTGCGCCGGCCGCGGGAACGCATCGCCGACGTCGCGGCGGACTGCGATATCGGCGGACTGCTGAAGCGGCCGTACGGCACACTTTCGGCGGGCCAGCGCACGCGCGTGTCGCTCGCCAAGGCCGTGTTGAACGAGCCCGAGGTGCTGCTGCTCGACGAGCCCACCGCCTCGCTCGACCCGGACGTCGGCGACCGCATGCGCTCCTACCTCGAGCGCTACCAGCACCGCAGCGGCTGCACGATGCTGCTCGCATCGCACCACATGGGCGAAGTCGAGCGCATGTGCGACGACGTCATCATGCTGCGCGCCGGCATTGTCGTCGACCAGGGCTCGCCGCGGGCGCTGATCGCGCGCTACGGCCGGGACAACATGGAAGAGGTGTTCCTCGATATCGCGCGCGGACGTCCCGACATGCGCCCCGTCGGCAGCGCCGCAGAGGAGTCCACGGCGTGAGCCGCCCGAACGGTCTCCCCACGGAGGGCCCGCTTCCCTCCGGCGGAACGGCGCGCAGCGCCAATGGTGCACCGATGAACGTCCCGGCGCGTCTGGATCGCCACACCGGCCTCGCGGCATCGGTGCGGCGCGTGCGCGCGGTGCTGCGCCGGCACGCCTATCTGTTCCTCAAGTCCTGGACCCGCATCGCATCGATGATGTATTACCCGACGGTGACGATGATGGTTTGGGCGTTCCTGACACTCTACCTCGCGCCTACCAACGACTTTCTCAAGGACGCGCCCGGTTTCTTTCTCGGTGCGGTGCTGTTGTGGGACGTGCTTTTCCGCGGCCAGCTCGGTGTGTCGCTGACGTTCATCGAGGAGTTCTATGCGCGCAACCTCGGCAACCTGTTCGTCTCGCCGCTGACGTTGCCCGAGTACATCGCGGGGCAGCTGGCGATGAGCGTGCTGCGCGCGCTGGTCGGTGTCGGTGGCGCGTGCGTGTTCGCGTACCTGCTGTTCCGGTTTTCGATTTTCTCGCTCGGGCTTCCGCTCGTCGCCTTCTTCGCGAATCTGCTCGTCTTCGGCTGGGCCATCGGACTCGCGATGTCGGGTCTGATCCTGCGCCTCGGGCTCGGGGCCGAAGAACTCGCGTGGGCGGCGATTTTCGTCATCGCACCGGTATCAGGCGTCTACTATCCGATCGGCGTCCTGCCGTCGTGGTTGCAGCCGGTCGCGTGGGGCATCCCGTCCGCGCACGTGTTCGAGGGGATGCGCGCGGTATTGCTCGACGGCGCATTCCGTTGGGATCACTTCTGGGCTGCGGCGGCGCTCAATGCCGGATACCTCGCGCTCGGCGCGTCCGTGTTTGCCTGGGCGATGCGCAACGCACGCAATCGCGGTACGCTTCTGCAGATGGGCGAATAGCGCCCGCAATCACTCGCAAACACAGGGACTGCACCATGGATACGGCAATCGCGACAGGTTTGGCGCCGAAAATCACCGGCTTCGGCGTGCGCGCGGTCCGCGTGCCGATGCGCGAGCCGCATCAGACCGCGAGCGGCGCCGTGGCCGAGTCGCCGCTGGTATTGACGGACGTCACCTGCGACGACGGTTCGATAGGCCACAGCGTCGTGTTCACGTACACGCCAATGGCGCAGAAGCCCGTCGCCGAGCTGATCCGCAATTTTTCGAGCCTGGTGCACGGCGAGCCCCTCGCTCCGGCAGAGATCGAGCAGAAGTTGGCGCGGCGCTTCCGGCTGCTCGGCGCGCAGGGGCTGGTCGGCATCGCGCTCGCCGCGATCGACATGGCGTTGTGGGATGCGCTTGCGCGCAGCCACCGCACGTCGCTCCTGCGTCTCCTCGGGGGCACCGAGAAACCCATCCCTGCGTACGGTGCGGTCGGCTATGACGGAGCCCTGCGTTCCGCGCAGGTCGCGGAGGACTGGGCAAGGCGCGGCTTCACCGGCGTGAAGGCCAAGATCGGTTACCCGTCGGTGCAGGAGGACGTCGCCGTCATACGCGCCATCAGGAGCGCGGTCGGGGAGGCCGTCGCGATCATGGTCGACTACAACCAGTGCCTGTCGCCGGTCGAAGCGGTGCAGCGGATGCGCGTGCTCGACGCGGAGGGACTGACGTGGGTCGAGGAGCCGACGCTTGCGCACGACTACGCGGGGCACGCGCTGGTCGCGCGCGAGGCGGCAACACCCATCCAGAGCGGTGAGAACTGGTGGGGGTCGCAGGACCTCGCGCACGCGATCGACGCGCAGGCATCGGACTATGTCATGCCCGACGTGATGAAGATCGGCGGCGTCACCGGCTGGCTCCGCGCGAGCGCGCTCGCGCAGGCCAGGGGTATTCGCGTGTCGAATCATCTGTGGCCCGAGATCAGCGCACAACTGCTTTGCGTCACGCCGACCGCGCATTGGCTCGAGTATGCGGACTGGTGGAATCCGATCCTGAAGGAGCCCCTTGCGATCGAGCACGGCATGGCGAACGTGGCTGGGGCGCTGGGCTCCGGCGTCGAGTGGAACGAAGGCGCGGTGCAACGTCTTTCCGTGTAGCCATGGCGTCGGACGTCGCGCCCGATGCCTCTGACGACAAGCGGATCGTCGCCCGCACGCTCGAGCATTACAATGCGCGCGCCGCGGAGTTCTGGGAGGGCACGCGCGGTCACGACGTCACGCAGAACATCGCCGCGTTGCTGACGAGTATCGAAGCCGAGCCGCCGTTCACGATCCTCGATTTCGGCTGCGGACCAGGACGTGATCTTGGGACATTTGCCAGGCTGGGCCACGTCGCCATCGGACTGGAGGGTGCCGCGCGCTTTGCCGCGATGGCGCGCGCGTTCAGCGGTTGCGAAGTCTGGCAGCAGGATTTCCTGCAGCTCGATCTGCCGGCCGGCCGGTTCGACGGCGTGTTCGCCAATGCGTCGCTCTTTCACGTGCCGAGTCTCGAGCTGCCGCGCGTGTTGCGCGAGCTGTACGCGACGCTAAGGCCCGGCGGCGTGCTGTTCAGTTCGAATCCGCACGGGCGCAACGAGGAGGGCTGGAACCGCGGGCGCTATGGCGTCTACCACGATCCGGCAACGTGGTTTGCCTACGGGAACGCCGCGGGCTTCGTCGAAGTTGCGCGCTACTATCGCCCCGCGGGCTTGCCGCGGGAGCAACAGCCCTGGCTCGCCACCGTCTGGCGCAAGACGAAGCCGTGACATTCCTTTCCGATTGTGGCGGCCTGGCGCCTTGGCGCAAGGCGCCGCCTCGGATTGCCACGCGCGGCTTGTCGGCATGGCCCCTGTGGCGACGCGTCGATCCGGTTGTATTGCTGGTGACGCTGTTGCTGGCCTATTCGACGATGCTGGCGCAGGCGCGGGCGCAAACCGGGACGGTCTCGCCGAGCGCGCGGGTGATCGTGAAATACAAGGCCGACTCGCCGCTATTGCGCCGGCATGCGCTGGCGACGGGTGGCGACCGGATCGGCGACGTGCAGGCGCTCGGCCAGCGCATGCGACTGCCGCTACGCGCCGGTGCCGACATTGCCGATCGCACGCACGTGCTTCTGGCGAGCGGAATGACGTCACGGCAACTGGCGTCCCGGCTCGCGGCCGAACGCGATATCGACTACGCGGTACCGGATGGGCGGCGCCGCCGCTTCACGGCGCCGCACGATCCGCTGTACTTCGCGGGCCCTGCCATTGCGGGGACCACGGGCGGTCCGGTGGTCGGCCAGTGGTATCTGCGCGCCCCCGCAGGTGACGTGCAATCGTCGCTGGATGTCGAGACGGCATGGATCCACACGACGGGAAATCCGGCCATCGTGGTCGCGGTGCTCGACACAGGGGTGCGCTTCGATCACGCGGATCTCAGACGTGTCGCATTCGGCGGCAACCTGTTGCCGGGTTACGACATGGTCAGCGATGTGGACGTCGCCAACGATGGCGATGGCCGCGATGCCGATCCGTCCGACCCTGGCGACTGGCTGACTCGCACCGAAGTCCGGAAGTCCGGCGGGCCCTTCGAAGATTGCGCGCCCGACGCCGAAGACAGTTCATGGCACGGCACGCAGACGAGCGGGCTCATCGGCGCGTTGACGGACAACGGCGTCGGCATGGCCAGCGTGGGGCGAAACGTTCGCCTGCTTCCGGTGCGCGTCCTCGGCAAATGCGGCGGCTTCGATTCGGACATCATTGCGGGCATGCGCTGGGCGGCGGGGCTCGCCGTGGCCGGCGTGCCAGCCAACCCGAACCCTGCGCGTGTCCTCAACATGAGCCTTGGCGGCGACGGTGCCTGCGAAGCGCCGTATCGCGATGCCGTGGCCGCGATCAACGCCGTGGGTGCCATCGTGGTGGCCGCGGCCGGAAACAGCGCGGGGCATCCGGTGAGCGCGCCCGCCAACTGCCCTGATGTCATCGCCGTGGGGGGGGTGCGTCACGTCGGAACCAAGGTGGGCTTCTCCGATCTCGGGCCCGAAATCGCGATCAGCGCGCCGGCCGGCAACTGTGTCGACGTGGGCGCGAGCGATCCCTGCCGGTATCCGATTCTCACGCTGACCAACGCCGGCCTGACCATCCCGATCAGCGATGCGGCCGGCGGCTCGATCTATACGGACAGCTTCTACTATTCGGTGGGAACGAGTTTTTCTGCGCCGCTGGTGGCGGGCACCGCCGCGCTGATGCTCTCGGTGCAGCCGACGCTCACGCCGTCCGCCTTGCGCGCGCTATTGCAGATGACGGCGCGCCCGTTTCCCACCACGGGCGGCGACAACGGCGATGGCACGCCGGTACCGCAATGCACGGTGCCGCAATTCAGCGGCGGCGCGCCGGTCGACCAACTGCAGTGTTACTGCACGACGGCCACCTGCGGTGCGGGCATGCTCGACACCGGCGCGGCCGTGGTGGGCGCGTTGGGCCTGCAGGCGCACATCGGCTTGAGCCCCGCTACCGCGATTGCGGGCGAGGTGCTGGCGTTCAGCGCGGCACCGTCGGTGGCAAGCCCGGGGCGCAGCATCGTTGGCTACCAGTGGGTGATCTCGGACGGCGGCGGCATCGTCGCGGGCTTCGCCGGCGCGGCCAACGGCGCCACGGCGCTTGTGGTGCCTGCGGGCGCCGGTCGCTTCTCCGTCCGACTCACCGTCACCGACAACACGGGGCTTGCCGCGACGACGTCGCGCACCGTCGATGTTTTTTCGCCGGCCGCGGTGCTCAATTTCCAGGGGCTGTGGTGGAATTTCCCGGCGGGATCCGAAGCGGGCTGGGGCATCAATTTCGCGCACCAGGGCGATGTCATCTTCGCGACCTGGTTTACCTACGACGCGACCGGCAAGGCGTGGTGGCTCTCGATGACGGCCGAGCGGACGGCGGCAAACACCTACACCGGCGTGTTGTACCGGACGACCGGGCCGCCGTTCAGCGCCGTTCCCTTCAATCCTGGTCAGGTGCAGCGCGTGCCGGTCGGCGTCGGGACGCTGACGTTCGCCGACGGTAACAACGGGAGCTTCAGCTACACGGTCAACGGCATTGCGCAGACCAAGTCGATCATCCGGCAGGTGTTCGGCCCGTTGCCGATCTGCACGTTCGGCGGGCAGCCGAATCTGGCGCTCGCCGCCAACTACCAGGACCTTTGGTATGCGGCGCCTGCGGAATCGGAGTCCGGCTGGGGCGTGAACCTGACCCACCAGGGCGACACGATCTTTGCGACCTGGTTCACCTACGACGCCGACGGCACGCCCACATGGCTTTCCGCGACGCTGGCCCAGTCGGGCCCCGGGACGTACACAGGGAGCCTGATCAGGACCGCAGGGCCGGCGTTCAACGCCGTTCCGTTCAACCCGAACGCGGTGACGCGGACAGTGGTGGGTACCGCGACGCTGACGTTCACCGATGGCAACGCCGGCAGTTTTTCCTACCAGGTGAGCGACGGCACGACGGTCGTCACGCAGGTCAAGGCGATCACGCGGCAGGTGTTCCGGGCGCCCGGAACGACGTGCCGGTAAACGCGTCCCGGCGCGCTGTATCTTCGCCGGTGCTCACAGCAACAGTGCCGCGACGACGCCCCGTCCCTCTGCCGCGAGGATGTTGAACGTCCGGCAGGCAGCCGGCGTGTCCATCGTCTCGAGTCCGATGCGCGCGTCTGTGAGCGCGTGCGTGAGCCGCGGATGCGCAAAGCGCAATGTCGCACCGGTACCGAAGAGCACGACTTCCGGCTTCGCCGAGAGCAGTTGCGCGAAATCGGACGCGGCAAGGCCGTCGAATCCCGCCGGCGCCCAGCCGACGGTAACCGCATCGGGCGTGAGCACCAGGTTCTCGCGGTACTCGGTCGTGCCGACGCGCACCCAGCCGGGACCAAGTCCCGTGACGATGTTTCCGCTGGTTGTGGCGAGATGAAATTTCACGTGGCTCGTGGAAAATCGGTAGATCGCCCGGGTTCGCCGTTCTTGGTCAGCGGGTGGGCCATGAATGGCCTTCTACGTTGCGCAACGAAGCCCGCGCGTCAAGGGGCGGCGCGATGCCGGGATCTCGATTTGTGCATTGCGGCAAGTCGAGGAATTGGTTAGGATTGTAGCTTGTCAACCCTTTCACGTCGCTCGGACGGTTCCGGGCGCCTACGCCGAAAGTCCGCATGGCTCCGTCCCCTGGAAAAGAATTCGCGCGGCTCGACGCGCCTGCCGCCGTATGTCTTCAACATCACGTCCGAACTCAAGATGGCCGCGCGCCGCCGTGGCGAGGACATCATCGACTTCGGGATGGGCAATCCGGATGGCCCGACGCCGCAGCACATCGTCGACAAGTTGATCGAAACCGTCACCCGGCCCGACACCCACGGCTATTCGGTGTCGAAAGGCATTCCGCGTCTGCGCCGGGCGATCTGTCACTGGTACCAGCGCCGGTATGGCGTCGCGTTCGACCCGGAAACCGAGGCGATCATCGACCATCGGCTCGAAGGAGGGCATCGCGCATCTGGCGCTCGCCACGCTCGGTCGCGGCGACACCGTGCTGGTGCCGAATCCCAGCTACCCGATCCACATCTACGGTCCGGTGATCGCCGGTGCCGACATCCGGCACGTGCCGATGACGCCGGACGGCGATTTCTTCGCGGAACTCGAGCGCACGATCCATACGAGCTTCCCGAAGCCGAAGATGCTGATCATCAACTTTCCGTCGAATCCGACGGCGCAGTGCGTCGAACTGCCGTTCTTCGAGAAGATCGTCGCGCTGGCGAAGGCGTACGGGATCTGGGTCGTGCACGACCTCGCCTATGCCGACATCACGTTCGATGGCTGGAAGGCGCCGTCGATCATGCAGGTGGAGGGCGCGCGCGAAGTCGCCGTCGAGTTCTTCACGATGTCGAAGAGCTACAACATGGCGGGCTGGCGGATCGGATTCATGGTCGGCAACCGGGATCTCGTCACCGCGCTGGCACGGATCAAGGGCTACCACGACTACGGCACGTTCACGCCGATCCAGGTTGCGGCGATCGCCGCCCTGGAAGGGCCGCAGGAATGTGTCGCGTGAGATCGCGCTCCGCTACCAGAAGCGCCGCGACGTGCTCGTGAAGGGGCTGCTCCGAGGCGGGATGGCGGGTCGACAATCCCAAGGCGTCGATGTACGTCTGGGCGAAGATCCCCGAGCCATACCGCGCGGGCGGCTCGCTGGAATTCACGAAGAAGCTCCTCGCGCAGGCGAAAGTGTCGGTGTCACCGGGCATCGGCTTCGGCGAGTACGGCGACGACCATGTCCGTTTTGCCATGATCGAGAACGAATCGCGGACGCGACAGGCCGTCCGAGGGATCAAGCAGATGTTCCGCGACGATGGACTGCTGAAATGAACAGCCGCCACGCGCTGAGGGGCTGAAAATGGCAGGAGCGCCGATGAAGCCGCTGCAGGTCGGACTGCTCGGCATCGGCACGGTCGGTCTCGGCACGTGGACCGTGCTGCGGCGTAACGAGGAGGAAATCGCGCGGCGTGCGGGCCGGCCGATCCGGATCACGTGGATCGCCGAGCGTGCGCTCGACCGTGCGCGCGAAGCGATCGGTGGCGCCGCCGGGGTCAACCTCACCGACGACGCAGCCGTGGTGCTTGCGCATCCGGACATCGACATCGTCATCGAGCTGATCGGCGGCATCGAGCCCGCGCGCACGTTCATCCTGCAGGCCATCGCGAACGGCAAGCATGTCGTCACCGCGAACAAGGCGCTGCTTGGCCCGTCACGGCAACGAGATCTTCGCGGCCGCGCACCGCGAAGGGCGTGATGGTCGCGTTCGAAGGCGCGGTTGCGGGCGGCATCCCGATCATCAAGGCGCTGCGCGAGGGACTCACCGCCAACCGCATCGAATGGATCGCCGGCATCATCAACGGCACGTCGAATTTCATCCTGTCCGAGATGCGCGCGAAGGGCGCGCCGTTCGCGGCCGTTCTCGCCGAGGCGCAGGCACGCGGCTACGCCGAAGCCGACCCGACCTTCGACGTCGATGGCATCGACGCCGCGCACAAGCTCACGATCATGGCGGCGATCGCGTTCGGCGTGCCGATGCAGTTCGACAAGGTCTACACGGAGGGCATCTCGCAGCTGACGCGGCGAGGACATCCGCTACGCGGAGGAACTCGGCTACCGGATCAAGCTCCTCGGCATCACGCGGCGCACGCCGGCCGGGCATCGAGCTGCGCGTGCATCCGACGCTCATACCGAAGCGGCGCCTGATCGCCAACGTCGAGGGTGTGATGAACGCGGTGCTGGTGAAGGGCGATGCCGTCGGCGCCACGCTCTACTACGGCGCCGGCGCGGGCGCCGAGCCCACGGCGAGCGCGGTGATCGCGGATCTCGTCGACGTGACGCGCATGCACACGGCCGATCCCGAGCACCGCGTGCCGCATCTCGCCTTCCAGCCGGACCGGCTCTCCGACGTGCCGTTCCTGCCGATGGGCGACGTGGTGACGAGCTACTACCTGCGGATGCGCGTCGTGGACAAGCCGGGCGTGCTTGCCGACATCACGCGCATCCTCGCCGACCGCGACATCTCGATCGACGCGATGATCCAGAAGGAGCCGTCGGAGGGCGAGGACCAGACCGACATCATCCTGCTCACGCACATCTGCATCGAGAAGCAGGTGATCGCCGCCATCGCGGGAATCGAGGCCCTGGCGACGGTCAACGGCAAGGTCGTGCGCATTCGCCTCGAAGACTTGAGCTGATGCACTACGTCTCGACCCGCGGCGCGTGGGCCGACGACCCGCAGCCATTCCTCTCGATCCTGCTCGAAGGACTTGCGCCCGACGGCGGCCTCGCCGTGCCGCAATCCTATCCGCGATTGACCGGCGCCGAGCTGGCTGCACTGCGCCGGCTCCCCTATCGCGACCTCGCGTTCGCCGTGCTGTCGCGCTTCTGCACCGACATTCCGGCGGCCGAACTCAAGACGCTGATCGATCGCACCTACACGAAAGCGACGTTCGGCAGCGACGCGATCACACCGGTTACCACGCTCGAGCCCGGCGTCCACCTGCTGCATGCGTCGAACGGTCCGACCCTCGCGTTCAAGGACATCGCGCTGCAGCTTCTCGGCAACCTGTTCGAATACGTGCTCGCGCCGAAATGGCAGCGCGCTGAACATTCTTGGCGCGACGTCGGGCGACACGGGCAGCTCCGCCGAGTACGCGATGCGCGGCAAGCGCGGTCGTCGCGGTCTTCATGCTGTCGCCGAAGGGGCGAATGAGCCCGTTCCAGCAGGCGCAGATGTATTCGCTTGCGGACGCCAACATTCACAACATCGCGATCGAAGGCGTGTTCGACGACTGTCAGGACATCGTGAAGGCAGTGTCGGCCGACGCTGCGTTCAAGGCGCGCTTCCGGATCGGCACGGTCAATTCGATCAACTGGGCACGCGTGGCCGCGCAGGTCGTCTACTATTTCGCCGGACTACTTCGCGGTGACGAAGGCGCACGGCGAGCCCGTCGACTTCGCGGTGCCTTCCGGCAACTTCGGCAACATCCTCGCCGGCCACGTCGCGCAGGAAATGGGCCTGCCGATCCGCCGGCTGATCCTCGCGACGAACGAAAATGACGTGCTGGACGAGTTCTTCCGCACCGGGCGCTACCGGCCGCGCCGGACGAGCGAGACGCGCACGACATCGAGCCCGTCGATGGACATTTCGAAGGCGTCGAATTTCGAGCGGTACGTGTTCGACATGACCGGACGCGACCCCGAGACGGTGCGTTCCCTGTGGGCGCGCATCGAGCGCAAGGGCGGATTCGAACTCTCCGGCGCGCCGCATTGGGAACGGGTCGCGGCATCCGGATTCGTCTCGGGGGTGCAGCACCCATGCCGATCGCATCGCGACGATCCGCCGCGTGCATTCGCGCTATGGCGTCATGGTCGACCCGCATACGGCAGACGGTATCAAGGTCGGGCTCGAGCGCCGCGACGCGCAGATTCCGCTCGTGTGCATCGAGACGGCACTCCCGGCCAAATTCGGTGCGACGATCAAGGAGGCGCTCCGGCGCGAGCCGATGCGGCCCGCGATTTACGCCGATCTCGAAGCGCGGCCGCAGCATTGCACTGTGCTTCCCGCGGCGGTCGAGCGCGTGAAAGCGTACATCGCGGACCACGCCGGCGCGCCGGCCTGACGCCGCGCCGGCCGTCCAGCCTGCCAACCGGGCGCTCGCGCCACGCCATCATGCGTCATCACGCCGTCAATCTCGCCCGTAACCTCGCCGCCGGCGTGCGGCTTGCGATATTCCTGCCTGTCTCGCGGCTTGCGTTCCGCGTCGACCTCGTCCAGTTGCTGTTGCTGCTTGTCGTGTCGGCGGCGATCGATCTCGGCGTCGACTGGTTCCGTTATGGCGCCGATGGCTATTTCACGCTGTTCGGACTGGGCAACGAGATCTTCGGCGCCGGCGTGCTCCTGCTCACGGCGTCGTTGCTCGCCGTGGTGTTCGCGCGACGCGGACTGGCTCTTGCCTTGCCGGTGCTGGTGCTCGCGGGCTTTCCGCTCTTGCAGGTCCTTCGCGTCGTGCCGGCCGCGGCGTTCGACGTCACGCCGGCATGGGGAAATTATTGGGCCGCGTTCGACGGCTTGATGATCATCTGGGTTTTCGGTTTGTCGGCGCGCTCCGTCGCGCTGGCACTGGACTCGGCTCGTCCGGGCCGATGGCGGCGTGCGCTCGCCGGAGCGTTGGTGCTGATCGCTCCGATGTGGTTCGCGTCGTCGATCGCGCCAAACGATTCGTGGTGGAAGGAACCATCGGCCGACAGTGCCGATCCGCGGTTTCCGAACCCGGCCTCGGAGCCGGTGCTTGCGGCGCAGCAGCACCTGCTCGACGAGGCGCTTTCGGGCCTCGACGACGAGCGGCCGAACGTTACGGACCTGTACTTCGTCGGCTTCGCCGGCGACGCGCGCGAGGATGTCTTCCGCAAGGACGTGCTTGCGGCACGACGCGTGATGGACGAGCGCTGGGGTACCGAAGGCCGCTCGCTGGCGCTCATCAACAATCCGCGAACGCTGCTCGAAACGCCGGCGGCCACGGTGACGAACCTGCGCGAGACGCTGAATGAAATCGGTGCGGCCATCGACACCGAGCACGACGTCGTGATGGTGTATCTGGCGAGCCACGGCAGCCGCCAGCACGTGCTCGAGGTCGCGCTGCCACCGCTCCAGCTGGCACCGCTCACCGGCCCCGCGCTCAGGGGGCTTCTCGACGGGGCGGGCATCAAGTGGCGAATCGTCGTCGTCTCAGCGTGCTATTCCGGCGGATTCATCGACGCGCTCGCGGACGACCATACGCTCGTGCTCACGGCGTCGGACGCGGATCGTACGTCGTTCGGTTGCGGCAATCGCAGCGATGCCACGTTTTTCGGCGAAGCGCTGTTCCAGCACGGGCTTGCGCGCTCGGACTCGCTGCTGGCGGCGTTCGAGGCCGCGCGGGAGCGTGTCGTCGAGCGCGAGAAAGCCGGAAAATTCGCGCCGCCGTCGAATCCGCAGATCTTCGTGGGCCCGGCGATGGCGGACAAGCTGAAGGAGCTCGATCGCGGCAATGCCGCGCGACGGTCCGGCCGGAGTGTCTGATGGACGGCCCCCACGCTCACTCCGTTCGCTGCCCCCCGCGGGACACCCGCGCGAGCAGGGCGGAGCCGAGGCCCGAAGGGCGCGTCTGGGAGCACGGGCGGCGGCCGACTTCGCGACGCAACGCATCCGACGCAAGATCGCGGAGGCCGCGCGCAGTGCCCTTCGGGCGGCCGCGCGGGCACTGCGGCAGGCCACGGCAACGCGCCGCCACACGTTAAACTCGTCCCTGTGGCAGCCTCGGTCGACGTCAGCAAGCTTGCACACGCGTACGGCGCGAATCGCGTGGTACGCGGCCTCGACTTCACGCTCGCCGAAGGGAAAATCGGGTGCCTGCTCGGGCCGTCGGCGTGCGGCAAGACGACCGTGTTGCGCTGCCTCGCAGGCTTTGAATCGATCACCGGCGGCACGATTGCGCTGTCCGGCCGCGTCGTCTCGGCGCCGGATCGGCTGACACCGCCCGAGGACCGGCGCATCGGGATGGTGTTTCAGGATTTCGCGCTATTTCCGCACCTGACGGTTGCGGGCAATGTCGGCTTCGGCTTCGGCCGACGTCCATCTCCGGTGGCGCGGGCGCGGATTGCGGAAATGCTGGCGCTGGTGGGGCTCTCGGGTGCCGGCGATACCTATCCGCACGAGCTCTCGGGCGGGCAGCAACAGCGCGTCGCGCTCGCGCGCGCGCTTGCGCCGGAACCGGACCTGCTGCTGCTCGACGAGCCGTTTTCCAATCTCGACATCGACCTGCGCGAGCGATTGTCGATCGAAGTGCGCGACATCATCAAGGCGAGCGGGACCACGGCGATACTCGTCACGCACGACCAGCACGAGGCATTCGCGCTTGCCGACGAGATCGGCATCATGCACGACGGCCGGATCGAGCAGTGGGACACGGCGTACGAGCTCTACCATCGGCCCGCGACGCGCTTTGTCGCCGATTTCGTGGGGCAGGGCGTTTTCCTGCGCGGTGTGGTCACGGGCCCGCACGCGCTCGCGACAGAGTTGGGCGACCTCGACACCGCGCTGCCCGCACCCGGCGGAGGTGTCGTGGATGTCCTGCTTCGGCCCGACGACATTGTCCACGACGACGCCAGTCCCTGGCAGGCCGAGGTTTCCGCCAAGGCATTCCGTGGTGCCGACTTCCTGTACACGCTGGCACTCGCTTCCGGAACGCGCGTGCTGTCGCTTGTTCCCTCTCACCACGATCACGCGATCGGTGAAAAGATCGGGATCCGGCTCGCGATCGATCACGTCGTCGCGTTTCCTGCAGCGGACGCGTAGGAAGGTGCTGGCTGCATGCGACGTATTGTGCCGGGCGCCGGTGACTGCTAAGGTGGATGCGATCAACCCTATCAACAGGAGGCAACCATGACCGACTCGTCCCGGAACCCGGCAGCGAGTAACACCCGCCGCACGCTGCTCAAGCGCAGTGCTGCCCTCGGCGCCATCGCCGCCCTCGGGCCGCGTTTCGCCGGCCCCGCATTTGCCCAGGGCGATGACCTTGCGCCGTACACGGCGGCCAAGATCAACTGGAAGCAGGCCGAGGGCGAGACGATCACCGTCGCCGTCATTCCGGCGAGCTACTTCGACAACCTCATCTCGCTGCAGCCGCAGTTCGAGGCGCTGACCGGCGTCAAGCTGCGCTTCGAGACAGGTGCCGCCGGGGCAGATCCGGCAGAAGGCGATGCTCGACCTGTCGTCGAAGACCGCCACCTACGCGACGCACGCGGCCGATCCGATGTACTACCCGCTCTACGTCGCGAACAAGTGGGTCGAGCCGCTCGACAAGTACCTGAACGACGCTACGCTCACCGATCCGGCGTGGTTCAAGTACGACGACATCATCAAGGCCTGGCGCGACGCCGATTCGGTCGACGGCAAGCCGTACGGCATTCCCTACGATGGCGAGGTGACGGTGCAGGTCTACCGCAAGGACCTGTACGACGCCAAGGGCCTGAAGCCGGCCGACACCTACGACCAGCTGCTGGCCAACGCCAAGGCGCTCAACGATCCGGCCGACCGCATCTACGGCCTCGCGCTGCGCGGCTTTGCCGGCGCCGGCCAGAACATGTACATCTATCCGTCGATCCTGCGCGGCTTCGGCGGCAGCTGGATGCACGGCGGCAAGCGTCGTCGTCAACACGCCCGAGGCGGTGAAGGCGCTGCAGTGGTACGTCGATGCGCTCACCCTGTACGCGCCGCCGGCGGTGCGCAACTGGAACTGGCCCGACATCGCCGATGCGTTCTCGCAAGGCACGATCGCCACCTACATCGACGCGCATTCGTCGGCCGCCGTGATCACCAACCCCGAGAAGTCGAAGGTCGTCGGCAAGATCGGCTACGCGCGCTGGCCCAAGGGCCCGGCCGGCAAGCGCGTCACCTCGATCTGGAACTGGGGCTTCCCGGTCAACGCCGCGCTCACGCGAGAAGCAGAAGAAGGCGACGTGGCTGTTCATCGAATGGGCCGCTTCGGCCGAGACGCAGGCACGCACGTCCTGGAAATTCGCCGGGGCCGGCCAAGCGCTCGGGCGTCAATCGCCTGTCGATCTGGCGCTCGCCGGAGTTCGCCGCGGCGATGAAGAACGCCGGCGACAACTTCATTCCCGCCGCGCTCGAATCGCTCGAGCACGATACCGACGTCGACTGGCGGCCGCGCGTGCCGCAGTGGCCGGCCATCGGCGAAACGATGGCCACGGCGATCCAGTCGGCGCTGGTCGGCCAGAAGAAGCCGAAGGAAGCGCTCGACGAGGCGCAGGTGCGGATCGAGCAGATCCTCAAGGGCTGATCGGTCCCCCGGCCGATGAGCGAAGCGCGTCGGCCCGGGCCGACATCCGAGGTCCGCGAGCGGCGCTTCGCGCTGGCGCTGCTCGCTCCCGGCGCTCGCCGTCCTGTTGCTCACGACGACCGCGCCGCTGGTCTACCTCGGCTGGAACAGCCTGCACCGGCTCGACCTCGGCATGCCGTGGCTGTCGGGCTTCGCCGGCCTCGACAACTACGTCAAGATGGGCAGCGATCCGCGCTTCTGGAACTCGCTGCGTCCTGACCGCCATCTACACCGCGTCGACGGTCGTCGCTGCAGGTCGTGATCGGCCTTGCGCTCGCGCTGCTCGTGCTGCAGATCCCGAAGGGTCAGGGCCTGTTGCGCATCGCCGCGATCCTGCCGATCGTGCTCGCCCCGGTCGTCGTCGGCCTGTTCTGGCGCACGCTGGTGCTGGCGCCGGACTTCGGCCTCGTCGACCTCGTGACGCGACGCGCTCGGCCTGGGCAGCCACAACTGGCTCGGCGACCCGCAGCTCGCGCTGATCTCGGTGATCGCCATCCACACCTGGCAGTGGACGCCGTTCGCCTTCCTCGTGCTGCTGGCGACGCTCGCCACACTGCCGCCCGACGTCTACGAGGCGGCGCGGCTCGACCGGGCCGGCGCCTGGCAGCGCTTTCGCCACATCACGCTGCCGCTGATCCGGCCGGCGATCGTCATGGTGGTCATCCTGCGCGCGATGACGGCGCTGTCGGCGTTTGCGGCGATCTTCGCGGCCACCGGCGGCGGCCCGGGCTCGGCGACCGAGATCCTCAACCTCTACGCCTACCGCACCTCGTTCACCGAGCTCAACCTCGGCTACGGCGCGTCGCTGGCGGTCGTGCTGCTGACCATCACGCTGGCCATCTCCTGGTCTGATGTTCCGCCTGCGCCGGAAGCGCCGCATGAGCACCGCCTCGCGCACCGCGTTTCGCCGCATCGCGCTCTACGCCGTGGCCGGCGTCGGCCTCGCGGTCTGGGCTTTCCCGGTGATCTGGGGCTTGCTGACGTCGTTCAAGACCGAGCGCGACGTGCTCGCCTATCCGCCCAGGTTCATCTTCACGCCGACGCTCGACAACTACCGCGAGGTGATCTTCGGCGCGTCGTCGATCCTGCCCAACCTGTGGTCGAGCGTCGTCGTCGCCACGCGGGGCGACGCTGCTGACGATGCTGTTCGCGGTGCCGGCCGCGTACGCGCTCGCGCGGCTGCGCTACCCGGCCAAGCGCGCCTCGGGCTTCTACGTGCTGGCCACGCAGATGCTGCCGCCGGTGGGCCTCATCATTCCCTACTACCTGGTGCTGCAGAAGATCGGCGGGCTCGACACCTACGGCGGCCTCATCGCCATCTACCTCACGTTCTCGCTGCCGTTCGCGATCTGGCTGATGGTCTCGTACTTCGAGGACGTGCCGCTCGAGATGGAGGAGGCCGCGCTGCTCGACCGCGCCGGGCGCCTGCGCGCGCTGTGGCACGTCATCCTGCCGCAGGTGCGCGGCGGCATCGCGGTGACGACGATCTTCGTGTTCCTCAACGCCTGGAACGAATTCCTGTTCGCCGTCGTGCTCGGCGGCAACCAGCGTGCGCCCGGTGACGGTGGCGATGTTCAACTTCATCTCGGTCGAGCAGACGCAGTGGGCGAAGCTCGCCGCCGGCGCGATGCTGGCGATGGCGCCGGTGATCCTGATCGGCATCTTCGCCCAGCGCCACATCGTCAAGGGACTGACCGTCGGCGCGGTCAAGGGCGGAGGACGGCGATGAGTCGGCTCGGCGAGCGTTCGCCTCGAGGGCGTGCTGAAGCGGTATGGCTCGACCATCGTGCTGCACGAGGTCGACCTCGCGATCGAGCCGGGCGAGTTCTTCGTCCTGCTCGGTCCCTCGGGCTCGGGCAAGACGACGACGCTGCGCATCCTGGCCGGGCCTCGAGGCGGTGAGCGCCGGCCGCGTGCTCATGGACGGCGTCGACGTGACGACGCGCGAGCCCGGCGCGCGCGACGTGGCGATGGTGTTCCAGAGCTACGCGCTCTATCCGCACATGACGGTGGCGCAGAACATCGGCTTCCCGCTGAAGATGGTCGGCACGAAGCCGGCCGAGATCGAGCGCGCCGTGGCCGAGGCGGCCGCCAAGGTCGAGATCGGCCACCTGCTCGCGCGCACGCCCGGGCAGCTGTCCGGCGGCCAGCAGCAGCGCTGCGCGCTGGCGCGCGCGATCGTCCGCCAGCCGCGGCTGTTCCTGCTCGACGAGCCGCTGTCCAACCTCGACGCCAAGCTGCGCCTCGAAACGCGCCTCGAGCTGCACAAGCTGCAGCGATCGCTCGGCGTCACCACCGTCTACGTCACGCACGACCAGGAAGAGGCGATGACGCTCGCCGACCGCATCGCGGTGTTCATGGAAGGCCGCATCGTGCAGGTCGGCACGCCGCGCGAGATCTTCCGACCCGGCCACGATGGCGGTGGCCGGCTTCATCGGCACGCCGCCGATGAACCTGCTGCCGGCGATCGTGGCAGGGCGCGACGGTGACCGTCGACGGCGCGCAGCCTGCGCGTGCCGCGGCGACCGCGGCGAGCGCCGCAAGGTCATGCTCGGCGTGCGCCCGGGCGACCTGCGCATCGTGCCGCACGGCATTGCCGCCACGCGTCGAGCGCGTCGAGGACCTCGGCGACAGCAGCATCGTCAGCTTCCTGGACGGCGAGGGCCGCTTGCTGAAGATGAAGACCGACCAGCCGCCGATCGTTGCGCGAAGGCGAAAGCGTCGCGCTCGGCTTCGCGGCCGAGCGCGGCGCATCTGTTCGACGCCGACAGCGGTCGCGCGGCTGCAACCGACGCGCACCATGAACAGCGGAAACGGATCCGACATGAAGACCAGCGAAGCCGAACATCGTGCTGATCCTCAACGACGACATGGGCTACTCCGACATCGGCTGCTACGGCGGCGAGATCGACACGCCGAACCTCGACCGCCTGGCCGCGCGACGGCCTGCGCTTCTCGCAGTTCTACAACACGGCGCGCTGCAGCCCGTCGCGCGCCTCGCTGCTGACCGGCCTGCATCCGCACCAGACCGGGCGTCGGCATCCTGACCTACGACTCGGGCCCCGAGGGCTACGCCGGCAACCTGAACCAGCGCTGCGTGACGATCCCGAGGCGCTGCAAGCCGACGGCTACCGCACCTACATGAGCGGCAAGTGGCACGTCGCGCGCAGTCTGCACCGAGCCGACCGACGCCTGGCCGCTGCAGCGCGGCTTCGACGAGTTCTTCGGCACCATCATCGGCGCCGGCAGCTTCTACGATCCCGAACACGCTGACGCGCGGCAACGAGAACGTCGAGCACGAGGCCGAGGCGACAGGCTTCTTCTACACCGACGCGATCAGCGACCAGGCGGTCGCCTACATCGAGCAGCACCAGCGCGAGCGCGCCGGACGCAGCCGTTCTTCCCGTACGTCGCCTACACCGCGCCGCACTGGCCGCTGCACGCGCACGACGAGGACATCGCGAAGTACAAGGGCCGCTTCGACGAGGGCTGGGACGCGCTGCGCGAGGAGCGGCTCGACAAGCCTGGTCGACGTCGGGCATTCTGAGCGACGCCTGGAAGCTCACCGACCGCGACCCGACCCAGCCGCCCTGGACGAAGGCCGAGCAGAAGGCGTGGCTGCTGCGCTGCATGGAGGTCTACGCCGCGCAGATCGACCGCATGGACCAGGGCATCGGCCGCATCGTCGCGGCGCTCGAGAAGACGGGCCAGCTCGACAACACCCTGATCATCTTCCTGGCCGACAACGGCGCCTGCGCCGAGGACATCCCGGACAGACGTCACGATCGACGAGCTCGTCAACAAGCTGATGATCGCGCGCGCGCACACGCGCAGCGGCGAGCCGGTGCACTTCGGCAACGACCCCGGCCGCATGCCCGGGCCGGAGAACACCTACCAGAGCTACGGCACGGCCTGGGCCAACCTGTCGAACACGCCGTTCCGGCTCTACAAGCACTGGATCCACGAGGGCGGCATCTCGACGCCGCTGATCGTCCACTGGCCGGACGGCATCGCGCGAGCAGGGCGGCATCCGCCACACGCCGGGCTACCTGCCCGACATCATGGCCACGATCCTCGACGTGACCGGGACGACTACCCGCAGCGAGTCGCACGGCCACGCGATCGAGCCGCTCGAAGGCGCAGTCCTCGCGCCGGTGTTCGGCGCGCGACGGCATCGACCGCGGCCGCCGATGTTCTGGGAGCACGAGGGCAACGCCGCGGTGCGCATCGGCCAGTGGAAGCTGGTGCGCGCTACCCCGGCGCCTGGGAGCTCTACGACATGGAGGCCGACCGCACCGAGCTGCACGACCTCGCCGCGCAGCATCCCGAGCGCGTCGCCGACATGGCGCGGCAGTACGACGCCTGGGCCGCGCGCTGCGGCGTGATCCCGCGCGAGAAGATCGTGGCGTTGATGAAAAGCCAGGGCGTGACGCGCGCGTTCTGGGAAAAGGACGCAGTAACGCGCGGTCGGCGACGCGAGGCATGGGCGCATCCTGCTGCGGGCCGACGGCGCCGGTCGGCCGCGCCGCCGGCGTCGACGCCCCGCGCTACGGCGGCTATCCCGTTGCGCCGGCCGACGCCGGCTGCGCGCCTGGTGCGAGATCCCGGCGGCACTTTCACGATGGGCAACGATGGCCCCGACGCCGTGCCCGGCGACGGCGAGGGGCCGGCGCGGCGCGTCACGCTGGGCGCCTATCGCATCGCCGCGACCACCGTCACCAACGCCGAGTTCGCCGCCTTCGTGCGCGCGACGCGCTACGTCACCGACGCCGAGCGCCTCGGCACCTCGTTCGTCTTCTACCTGCAGGTGCCGGCGCGCGCGCGCAGGCCGCGCAGCAGTCGCCTCCGGCCTGCCGTGGTGGGTGCCGGTCGAGGATGCGTGCTGGCAGCGGCCGGAGGGGCCGGGCTCGCACGTTCGCGACCGCGCCCGAACACCCGGTCGTGCACGTGTCGTGGAACGACGCGCAGGCGTACTGCGCCTGGGCCGGGACGCGGCTGCCCACCGAAGCCGAGTGGGAGCGCGCCGCGCGCGGCGGCCTCGAGGGCCGGCGCTTCGCGTGGGGCGACGAGCTGCTCGACGCCGACGGGGTGCCGCGGTGCAACGTATTTCGCGGCGACTTTCCGAACGCGCCGACGCCGGGCTGGCAGCCCGCGCCGGTCGCCGCGCGCGCCGGCCAGGCCAACGGCTTGGGCCTGTACAACGTCTGCGGCAATGTCTGGGAGTGGTGTGCCGACCAGCTCCCGACGCCCGCGCCCGCTGCGCGGCGGCTCGTTCCTCTGCCACGACTCGTACTGCAACCGCTACCGCGTCGCGGCGCGCAGCGCGAATACCGGCGACACCGCCACCAGCCACATCGGATTTCGCGTCCGACGATAAGTCGTCGTGTCACCAGGGCCGGTCAACGATTCGACGTACGCGGGTCGGTAAGGAAGTCACAAACCGCCGATTTCCGGATCGATACGGTCGACGAGCGGGGTCTACGGCGAGAACGCTTTCGAACCGTCACCCGTACGTCACCTCCACCGACGGCAACAATGCGATGGGTACTCGCCCGATACATCGGATTGACCACGAAGCCTGGAAAAAAATAAAATAGTCGGCTTGTTCCCCGATAGCTCAGCTGGTAGAGCGACGGACTGTTAATCCGCAGGT
>CAVOHM010000009.1:0-927052 GCA_963695725.1 uncultured beta proteobacterium | reverse complement strand
CGGCACGTTCGGCATGGAAGCGGCAGCGCGGCAGTTCGCCACCGGTCGCCACTGCCTCGTGGTTCGAAACGGTTGGTTCAGTTTCCGCTGGACCCAGATCTTCGAAATGGGGCGCATCCCATCGTCCTGCACGGTGCTGAAGGCGCGCCGCGCGCGCCCAGGCCCGCGCGAGCCGTTTGCGCCGCCCCCGATCGACGAAGTGGTATCGACGGTTCGCGCCGAGAGGCCAGCCGTCGTGTTCGCGCCGCACGTTGAAACCGCGTCCGGCTTGATCCTGCCGGATGACTATCTGCGCGTACTGGCCGACGCCGTGCACGAAGTGGGCGGCCTTTTCGTGCTCGACTGCATCGCCTCGGGCGCCATCTGGGTCGACATGAAGGCCACCGGCGTGGACGTGCTCGTGAGCGCGCCGCAGAAGGGCTGGAGCGGTTCGCCGTGCCTGCGCCTGTTCGTGATGCTTTCGGATCTCGCCCGTGAACGCATCGAAGGCACTACGAGCACCAGCTACGCTGCCGATCTCAGGAAGTGGCTGCAGGTGATGGAAGCCTACGAAGGCGGTGCGCACCTGTACCACACGACGATGCCCACCGACGCGCTCGCGCGAACGCGGGACGCGATGCAGGAGACCCGCGCGCGCGGCTTCGCCAAGCTCGCCGCCGAGCAGCAGAAGATCGGCACGATGGTGCGGGCGCTGCTCGAGCGACATGTCTTACCCGAGCGTTGCCGCTGCCGGCTTCAAGGCCCCCGGCGTGGTCGTGAGCTATACCGACGACGCCGGCCTGCAAAACAGCAAGACGTTCCTTGAACTCGGTCTGCAGACGGCGGCGGGTGTGCCGCTCCAGTGCGACGAGGGCGACGACTTCAGGACGTTCCGCATCGGTCTGTTCGGCCTCGAGAAACTCGGTCACATCGAGCGAACGGTGGGCTACCTCGATGAGGCGCTAAGGCGATCGCGCGGGAACGCCAAAGCGTCCGGGCCGCGTAACAAGAGGAGTTCCAGCTCAGCCATTCCTGGCGACGGCGAGAGTTGGCTCATGCCGCGGGAGGTCCCTGGTCAAGAATCTGACGTCTGATGAAAACAGATCGTACTTGGCCAAGTCGGTCAAAGGCACGAAGCGTATTTGTCGTATCTCCGGCGAGCAAGGTCTGATCTGTCCGGAGTTCAGACTCTGCCGCAATGACGCAAATCCGTCGTGCGGCGCACAGCGAAAGTAGAAGTCCAGCCGGTAGGGTCCCGGCTCTTCGGCAACATAGGGTATGGCATCGATTCCAAGCAGGCGGATCACGGTAATTTCAATACCGAGTTCCTCCAGTATCTCCCGGCGCAACGCGGCTTCGATCACATCGTCGGAAGAGGAGTCGTCGCGTGGGCTGTTTGGATCTCCGGGAGTCGACTCGAGCGATCCCCCAGGAAGGCCCCATGCGCCTTTACGCCGATAACTGTGTTCAACCAACAGCACCTCCAACGGGGAGGCGTTTTCGTCGATCATGATCGCAACAGCCCCTACCATCCACTTTCGGGCGAGGACCCCCCTCAGGAACCCGGCCAGCCGAGGCGGAAACAGCCGCCATGCGACAAGAGAGAACCTGTGGAGGTCGGGGTGGCGCTCAATGAAATGCGTCAGCCACGCGAACATCGCTGTCTACCTCCCGTTGACCGGCCACAACACGTCATGGCCCAAGTCCCGGCGCATGTAAGAACGATTTCCACATGTCGGGACGTGTGCGCGCGCGACATGGTTCCGATGTCACCTTCTGCCGCAGCCCATCAAGACTATATGACTGGTCGCTATTGGGAAACCCATTTGGTGACCGATCTTCGGCGCGAACTGGCCGGCGGCCGCGTCGAGCGGCGCATACTGTCTCAATTCTGCAAACTGCCGGGCGTGCCGGTGCGTTTGTCCTCGCCGACTGAACTGGAAAACCCGTGAAACTCGCCTTACTCATGTTTGCTATTGGCCTGTCGGCGTCCAGCGCAGTGCCGGCACAGGACGCGCCGGCCCTGCTGCAGAAATACGATTGCACCATCTGCCATACCATCAACGAAGCGAAGACCGGCCCGGCTTTCGTCGATGTGGCCGCCAAGTACCGGGGAAACCCGAATGCCGTTTCGGCGATCACCGCCGTCGTGAGAAAGGGCGCCCACGGCAGCGCCTCTGGCCGATGCCGCCCAATCCTCAGGTGCCGACGGCCGACGCCCGAAAGATCGCCCGGTACATACTCGCGCTGCGGAAGTGACGTCGCGTTCGCTGCGTCGCCGGCGGCCGCTGCAGCGTTCCCGCTCGAGAAAAGTGATTGAATCAAAGCGCGAGACGTCGTATTTGCCTGCGATCACGAACAAGAGAAACGGAATCACGACATGTCGTCAGACGAACGCATCCCCAAGCCCGCTCGTCCGCGGCGCCGGGCCAAGCCGCTGCCGTGGCAGACCGCAAAGCCTCTGCGTGAAGATCCCGACGCCGCGGAGCGTGTGCGGGCGATTCTCGCGAGCCCGAGTTACCAGCTGGCCGATTCCGATGTCGCCTTCCTCAATCGCGACGAGACGCGGGGCGCGCGCCTGCAGCTCGACTACGCGAAGTCGGAGTTGCTGCTCGAACAGTATCAGGTCAGGCAGACGATCGTGGTATTTGGCAGTACCCGGATTCCGGAACCGCAGGCGGCCAGCCGGCAGGTCGACCAACTGCGCAAACGGCATGCCGGCGACCCGACGAACGACCGCCTCGGGCGCGAGCTCGCCATTGCGGAGCGGGTGCTTGCCAAGAGCCATTATTACGACGTTTCGCGCGAGTTCGGACGACTCGTCGGTTTGGCCGGAAAAAGTGCCATCGACGACACGCTGGTCGTCATGACCGGCGGTGGACCGGGGATAATGGAGGCCGCCAATCGCGGCGCTTACGATGCAGGCGCCAAGACGGTCGGGCTCAACATCAACCTTCCGCATGAACAGTTTCCGAATCCGTACATTACTCCGGAACTCTGCTTTCGCTTCCACTATTTTGCCGTGCGCAAGTTGCACTTCCTGCTGCGCGCCAAGGCGCTGGTGGCGTTTCCGGGTGGCTACGGCACGTTCGACGAATTATTCGAAACGCTGGCCCTGGTCCAGACGCGGATCATCAAACCGGTGCCGGTGGTGCTCGTCGGCGAGCAGTATTGGCGGCAGGCGTTCAACGTCGACTTCCTCGTCGATGAGGGCGTCATCGACGAGGAAGACCGCGACCTGTTCGGGTTCGCCGAGACCGCGCAGGAAATCTGGGACGGCATCCTGCACTGGTACGAGCTGAGCGGCGAGCCGCTGCTGCCCGCAAGGTGAGCGAGGTGTCCGCGAGGATTCGGATCGTGGTTCGCCGTTGCCGAAAAGGCACATCATGAGAATTTCCTTTCACGGTGCGGATCAAGGGGTCACCGGCTCCTGCCACCTGATCGAATGCGCCGGCAAGCGCATGCTGATCGACTGCGGCATGTACCAGGGCGGACGGGAACTCGACGAGGACAACGCCGATCCGTTCGGCTTCGAGCCGGCGGCGATCGACTTCCTGTTGCTCACGCATGCGCATCTTGACCATTGCGGGCGGGTGCCGCTGCTTGTGGAGCGTGGATTTCGCGGCGAAATCATCGCGACCGCCGCGACGCGCGAGCTGGCGCGCGTGGTGATGCTCGACGCCGCCCACCTCCATGAAGATAGAGCTGAACACCGCCAGCGCCAACACGCGCGCCGTGGCCCGGCGGGCGCGACCGAACCGCTGTACACCACGCTCGATGCGCTCAACGCACTCGACCGCTTCGGCCGCACCGCGGACTACGGCCGGCGGCTCGAACTCGCCCCCGGCATCCATGCCACCTTCATGGATGCCGGGCACATTCTTGGCTCGGCCAGTGTCTTCCTCGAGCTGGAGGAGCACGGCGAGCATCGGACCGTCGCGCTATCCGGTGATCTCGGCAATGCCGGCCGGCCGTTGCTGCGCGCGCCGCAGCCACCACCGAAGTGCGACATCGTCGTCATGGAAACGACCTATGGCGACCGTCGGCACAGGCCGATCCAGGCATCGGTGGAGGAGCTGTACAACGCGATCACGGACACTTTTGGACGCGGCGGCAACGTCATTATTCCGACGTTCGCGCTGGAGCGCGCCCAGGAGCTGCTCTTCTATCTGCGCGAAGGCGTGGCCGGCGGCCGACTGCCGCGCAGCATGCAGGTGTTCCTGGACTCGCCGATGGCGATTTCAGCCACCAGGATATTCCAGCGCCACCCCGAGTGTTTCGACGCCGACATCCGCGAGCTGTTTCGCGAAGGCCGCGACCCGTTCGCGCTGCCCGGCCTGCACTTCGTTCGCACGGCCGAGGAGTCGATGGCCATCAACCGGCTCGCCGGCGGCGTGGTGATCATGGCCGGCTCCGGCATGTGCACCGGCGGTCGCGTGCGTCACCACCTGCGGCGCAATCTGTGGCGCGAAGAGGCGAGCGTGGTGTTCGTCGGTTTTGCCGCCCGCGGCACGCTGGCGCGCAGCATCATCGACGGAGCATTGCACGTACAACTGTTCGGCGAGGAGGTGCGCGTGCGCGCCGCGATCCACACGATCAACGGCTTCTCGGCGCACGCCGACCAGGCCGAACTCTTGGCGTGGCACCGGGCACTCCGTCCGGCACGGACCTTTCTAGTACACGGCGAACCCGAGGTCATGCGTCAATTCGCGGGGCTGCTTACCGATACCCAGGTTGAAATGCCGAGTCTCCATCAGGCGTTGGATCTGTAGCCGGGGCTGGCACGGCGACACCGCGCGGCCGCACTACGCGATCATCGCGGTTGCGCGTTCTCGCGCCAGCGTGAGGGTCGCCTCGAGACCGCCTTCGGGGCGGTTGCGCAACACGAGATCGCCATGATGCGCGCGGGCGATGTTGCGCGCGATGCCCAGTCCGAGCCCAGTGCCGCCGGTGTCGCGACTGCGTGAAGACTCGCTCCGGAAGAACGGTTCGAAGGCGCGCTCGAGCTGGTCGTCCGGCAGCCCCGGCCCCTCGTCCTGGATCCGCAACGCAAGTACCGCTGGACCATCGTCGATCACGACGGTCGCACGCTTGCCGTAGCGCAACGCGTTGTCCAGCAGGTTCGTGAGGCAGCGGCGCAGCGCCAACGGCCGACCCGCGTACGGACCCGCGGCGCTTCCCCGTATTCCGACCTCGCCACCGGACTCTTCGTAGTCGTTCTGCAAGCTCTCCAGCAGCGCGGCGACGTCGATGGATTGCACCGGCTCGCGCACCGTCGCATCGCGCATGTAGTCGAGCGTTTGCGTGACCATCGTCTCCATTTCTTCGAGATCCTTGATGAACCGGGCGCGCATCGCCTCGTCATCGAGCAGTTCGGCGCGCAGCCGCAGCCGCGTGATCGGCGTCTTCAGATCGTGCGACATCGCCGTGAAGAGCCGGGTGCGATCGGCAATGAAACCCGCAAGCTTCTGCTGCATGGTGTTGAACGCCTTCGCGGCCTGGCGTACCTCGCGCGGGCCGCTTTCGGGCAGTGGCGGATTGTTGATGTCCTGCCCGAGCTTCTCCGCCGCCGTCGCGAGCGAGCGCAGCGGCACGGTGATCCAGCGCACCGCGATCAACGAAAGCGCGATCACCGTCACGAGCGACGCCAGGAGCGTGAGCGCGATGCGCAGCGGCACGTCCGCGGCCTCGGGCGAAAGGTACGAGTCGAACGTTACGCGGCTGCCGTCGTGCAGCCCGACCTGCACCACGAAATTCGCGCCACCCTGGCGAAACCGAGGCGGGTCGTGGTCGCCCATCATCGGATGTTCCATCATCGGATGTTCCATCATCGGGTAGCCCATCATGGGTATCGGCGGACGCGATCTTCCCCGGCGCCAGCCGGGCGAGGGCGGCGCGTTCGAGGAACGGACGATCGCGACCGGCATGCCGTCGCCGAGGCCAAAGCGCAGCATCGTCGCGAACATCGTGAGCGGAAGGTCGCTTGCGCCGGCATTCGCGTCCGCCGCGAGCGGCGGCGCATCGAGCACGATCGACAGTGGCGGCCCGTCGAAGACGGCGGCGACCTTCTGGCGGTCCGGGGCAGCCATCGAGTCGAGCAGGAGCGCGAGATCGGCGATCCGCTGCGCCGCATGCATGCCGACGGAGCGATAGAGCAGCTGGTCGCGCTCGCCGGCGTTGATGTATAGCGTGACCAGTTGCGCGACGCCGAGGCCCGCGAGGAGGACGAGCACCAGCCGTCCGAAGAGACTGTGCGGAACGAGGCGCACTACCGCTTCACCTTTACCGGCACCGCGAGCACGTAGCCCTCGCCGCGCACGGTCCTGATGATTGCCGGATCGGCCGGATCGTCGTGCAGCCGATGGCGCAATCGGCTCACGTTGATGTCGATGCTCCGGTCGAGCGGATCCGCATCGTGGCCCCTGGTCAGCAACATCAGCTGATCGCGCGTGAGCACGTGGTTGGGGTGGTTCAGGAGAACCTTGAGCAGCTGATACTCGGCTCCGCTCAGCGACGTGACGACCCCTTCCGGCGAGACGAGGTGGCGCGCGAGCGGATCGAGGCGCCAGCCGGCGAACTCGATTTCCCGCGCTTCGTCGTCGCGCAGGTTGAGCGGCAGGCTGCGATAGCGGCGTAGCACGCTCTTGATGCGCGCGAGCAGCTCGCGGGGACTGAACGGCTTGGCGAGATAATCGTCCGCGCCCATTTCGAGCCCGACGATGCGGTCGGTCTCCTCGCCGCGGGCGGTGAGCATGATCACCGGCGTATCCGAGTCCGCGCGCAGTTTCCGGCACAGCGTCAGGCCGTCATCCCCCGGCAGCATCAGGTCGAGCACGATCAGGTCGACGCGCGTGCGCGCCAGGACCGCCCACATGGCCTTGCCGTCGGCCGCGACGGTGGCCCGATAGCCGTTTTTCTGCAGGTACGTGCCGAGCAGCGAACGAATCTCGGCGTCGTCGTCGACAACCAGGATGTGATCCCCGGGTTCCATGGACTTGATTGTCACCGTCGCCGTCCGCTGATAGCGCCCTGATTTGTAGCGTAGCGTAACAACGCGGGCGAACGCCACCGGGCGCTACAAGATCGCCACGCGGGCGTTACCTGCGGGTGTTCAAATGGGAACCGATGCGGCAGTCGCAATGATCGACCACGATTACCGCAGTACGTTCGGTTCACCGGAAAGGAGCAGATCATGAAGAACACCACCAAACTGGCGTTGGTCGCGGGCACCGTCCTGACCCTCGGACTGGCCGGCACGGTCGTCAACGCGCACCCGGAAGGATGGGGCGGCGCAATGGGCTATGGCATGGGCATGGGGTATGGCATGGGCCCGGGAATGGGCGCCGGCTGCGGCATGGGTCCCGGGAATCACATGGGCATGGGATATGGCATCGCCCCGGGAATGGGCGGCGGCCACGGCATGGGTCCCGGGAATCACATGGGTATGGGATATGGCATGGGCCCGGGCTACGCCATGGGCCCGGGAATGGGCCGCGGCTACGGCATGGGGTTGGGCGGCATGATGCACGGGCCCGCCAGCGCGGTGGGCGATCGGCTGGAAGGCTTGAAGTCCGCGCTCGGCATCACCGCCGAGCAGCAAACGGCATGGCAGGGCTTTGCGGACACCGTCAAGAAGGAGGCCACGAATCGCCAGGCGTGGTTCGAAAAAATGCACGAATCGCAATCCGCGCGCACTACGCCCGAGTTGCTCGCAGAGCGCAACGCTGCGATGAAGGCGCATGCAGCTGGCATGGAATCCGTGACTGCAGCGCTGAAGAACCTCTACGGCGTGTTGACACCGGAGCAACGCTCGACGCTCGACCAAGGCCCGATCGCTGCAGGACCGCGCCACGGGTGGCGTGGCCGCTGACGCCGTATCTCGCCAGGGGCTCGGCGCCACCAGGAGAGCCGGGCTCCTGGTCTACCCACGGTGTGCGGTGCCGCCGGAAGATGGTTCGGCGCAGCAGGCGCGCTGTTCCTGCACCGGCGGGCACATCACCGAACCATAGGAGCAGAACACGCAGCAGTCGCCCGGCTTGGGGCGCAGCAGCGTCTTGCAGTGGCTGCACTCGTAGAAGTACAGGCAGGCATCGGTGGGCATGGTTTCCCGTGACGTATGTCCGCAGCGCGGGCAAGTCAGCACCGATTCGAGCACGACCGCATTCATGTTCGTTTCAATTGTGCGCCGTGGACGGATAGCTGGCGCAGGTCTCGTTTCGGCCCCGTGCTGCCGCGTCGAATTCGGCCCGCCATGGACGCCGCATCCTGGCGAGAAACATTATACCCCAACCGGGTATTGACATATACCCCAATAGGGTATGATAATTCACTCGTGTCAACCCTGATTCTGGAGCGCGAGTTCCATGGAATCGTCATCAGCACTTCGCTTGGACTTGCCGATCGAGGGCATGACCTGCGTCGCCTGCGCGTCCCGCGTCGAGCGAAGCCTGAACAAGCTTCCGGGCGTCGTGGCGAACGTGAATTTCGCGGCGGAGTCGGCGCGGGTCACCGTGGAGCCCGACGCGACTTCGCCGGCGACGGTGGTCGAGGCAATCCGCAAGACCGGGTACTCGGTACCGGATCAAGTGGCCGAATTCACGATCGACGGTATGACCTGCGCGGCGTGCGCGGCGCGCATCGAAAAGGTCCTGAACAAGCTGGACGGTGTGCACGCTGACGTCAATTTCGCCACGCGAGACGGCGCGGGTGCGCTACGTGCCGGGGCTTGCCACGGTCGCAGCAGCTCGCCGCGGCCATCCGCAAGGCCGGATACGACGCGAGCGAGCGCGTCGAGGCCAGCGCCGAGGAGGACAAGGCGCGCCGGGCGGCAGCCTACCGTGCCGACCTGCGCCTGCTGTGGATCTCCATTGCGCTCAGTCTTCCGCTGGTGCTGCAGATGTTCGTGCCGGCCGATGGTCCCGGCCACGAGCTGCTGCCGCGCTGGGTTCAGCTTGTGCTCGCGACGCCCGTGCAGTTCTGGATCGGCCGCCGATTCTACGTGGGCGGTTGGAAGGCAGTACGCGGGGGCGGCTCGAACATGGATGTGCTGATCGCGCTGGGCACCACCATGGCCTATGGCATGAGCGCCATCGTGACGTTGCTGGGCCTCGAGCACCAGCATGTCTACTTCGAGGCGAGCGCGGTGATCATTACGCTCGTGCTCATGGGCAAGCTGCTCGAAGCGCGCGCCAAGCTCAAGACCTCTGCGGCGATCGAGGCGTTGATCCGGCTGCAGCCCAAGACCGCGCGCGTCGAGCGCGACGGCGTGCTCGTCGAGGTTCCGGTCGAGAGCCTTCAGATCGGGGACATCTTCGTTGTCCGCCCGGGCGAGAGCGTTCCGGTCGACGGCGCGGTAGCGAGCGGCGAATCCGGCGTCGATGAAAGCATGCTCACGGGAGAGAGCCTGCCGGTGGACAAGCACGCCGGGGACAAGGTATTCGCCGGAACGCTCAACCACCAGGGGCTGTTGCGGTGCAAAGCCGAAGGCGTCGGCGCAACGACGATGCTGGCGGGCATCATCCGGCTGGTGCGCGAGGCCCAAGGATCGAAAGCGCCGATCCAGCGTCTCGCCGACCGCGTCGCCGGCGTGTTCGTTCCGGTCGTCGTGGCAATCAGCGCGCTCACTTTCGCATTCTGGTGGGCCTACAGCGGGGACCTGGCTCCGGCGCTGATCAATGCGGTTGCGGTGCTGGTCATTGCCTGCCCGTGCGCGCTCGGGCTGGCGACGCCGACGGCGATCATGGTGGGCACCGGGCGAGGGGCGCAAGTGGGGGTGCTGGTCAAGAACGCAGTGGCGCTGGAGCGGGCCGAGAAGATCCGCACCCTGATCGTAGACAAGACGGGCACCCTCACCGAGGGCAAACCTGTGGTGACCGACGTGCTTCCCTCTGACGGATTCTCCGAGCGGGAACTGGTCGCGATCGCCGCCAGCCTCGAGTCCGGGTCGGCCCATCCGCTGGCGCACGCGATCGTCGCGCAGGCGAAAGAACGGAATGTCGAACTCATCGCGATCCGCGATTTCCGTTCGGTGACCGGCAAGGGCATACAGGCGGTGCTCGATGTCCCTGCGCTCGACGGAGAGCAGATGGTCGCCCTGGGCGCGCCGGCATTCCTGACGGAATCCGGTTTCGAGGTCGATGCGGCACGGATCGCGCCGTTTGTCGATCAGGGCAAGACCGTGGTTGGCGTCGCAGGCGCCGGACGTGTCATCGGCTATCTCGCCATTGCCGACAAGCTGCGCCCGAGTTCCCGCGAAGCGGTCGGCAAACTGAAGAGCATGGGCATCGATGTCGTGATGCTGACCGGTGACAACGCGGCAACGGCCAAGGCCATCGCCGATTCCGGCGGCGTGAGCAACTACCGGGCCCAGGTGCTGCCTGGCGACAAGGCCGCTGCGGTGGCCGAGTTCAAGTCGGCGGGGCACGTCGTCGGGATGGTCGGTGACGGTGTCAACGACGCGCCCGCGCTCGCGGCGGCCGACGTGAGCTTCGCCATCGGTGCGGGATCCGATGTCGCCATCGAAGCGGCGGACATCGCCTTGATGCGCAATGACCTGCTCTCGGTCGTCGACGCCATCAGCCTTTCGCGCGCCACGCTCAGGAAGATCCGGCAGAACCTGTTCTTCGCGTTCATTTACAACGTGCTCGGCATCCCGCTTGCCGCGGTCGGGATGCTGAATCCGGTGATCGCCGGGGCGGCAATGGCGATGTCCTCGGTATCGGTAGTCACCAATTCCCTGCTTCTGCGGCGGTGGCGGCGGCGCTGAAGGCCGCAGACTCAATCCAATTGCGATGAAAGGAGAAATCGATGCAAACGGCAACTCTGAATATTTCGGGCATGACCTGCGGTGGTTGCGTGCGCAGCGTCAGTAACGTGCTGAATGCACTGGACGGCGTCGCGAAGGCGGACGTATCGCTGGACAAGAAGCGGGCCGTCGTGGACTACGACGCGGCGAAGCTAAGCATCGACCAGCTCAAGCGCGCGGTCGAGGAGGCGGGGTATGAAGTCGCCGGTTGAGAACAAGAAGTGCGAGCACCACTCGCACCTCGTCGGTCGTACAGCCCAACAAGTCGGCTCTCCTCAAGCGCCTGAACAGAATCGAAGGTCAGACGCGAGGCGTCGCGAAGATGGTCGAGGAAGACCGCTACTGCGTCGACATACTGACGCAGATCGCGGCGATCCAGTCCGCGCTTGACGCGCTCGCCATGCAATTGCTGGCGAGCCATACCAACGGCTGCGTCCGGTCCGCGATCCGGTCGGGAGACGGCGATGCCGCGGTGGACGAACTCATGAATCTGGTCAAGCGATTCGCGCGCTAGCAGCAGAAGCGATGCCGCACGAAACCGACGAATGAAAACGTGCTGATCGAAGGGAGCAGTGGAGCATCCAAATCAACGACCAAGGGCTGCCGCTCCACTTGCGGCCTGACGGCCGCCTGAAAGGAAGCGCCAGGTTTTACTGCAAGCCCTCGCGCTCGAATACCGCCAGCACCGCCTGCAGCGCCCTTTCGTAGCGCTCCTTTTCCTTCGCGATTGCGGCGGCGTCCCACGGATACAGGCCCTGGCCGCTCTTCATGCCGAAATGGCCGCGCGCAACCAGCGCGTCGATCACCGGCGGCGGCGCTGTCATCGTCGACAGATGCGGATACAGGCTCTTCGCCACCGCGTGCGACATGTCCCATCCGGCATGCTCGCGCTGCATCAGCGGCCCCGCTGCCGCGAGCCGGAAACCGAAGCTGTAGCGGATCGCGGCATCGATGTCCTGCGGCGAAGCGATGCCCAGTTCCAGCATGTTGACCGCCTCGCGAATCAGCGCGTGCTGAATCCGATTGGCGAGAAAGCCGGCGATGTCGCGCTTCACCTGAACCGGACGCTTGCCGAGCGACCACATCCAATCGCCCACGTTTTCGGCCAGCGCGACGTCCGTTGCCTCCGACCGGACGATCTCCACCAGCGGCACCAGGAATGCGGGCATGTAGAAATGCAGGCCCATCATTCGATTCTGCGTCGGTAATCCCAGTGCGATCTCGCTGATCGGATAACTCGACGAATTGCTGGTCAGCGGAGTTCCGGGTGTACTGCATCGGACCAGATCGGCGAACACCTTCTGCTTCCGCGCCAGGTCCTCGGTGACATTCTCGACCGCGATCGTGACGTCCGCCCACGGCACGGCAATGAAGTCGGCGTGCAGGGTGAGTCGGGACGGATCGAATGGCTTGCCCATGCGCGCAAGGCCCTGTCCGACACGCTTCGGAAAACTCTCGCGGGTCGCTGCGGTTGGCGACACTACCGCAACGTCCCAGCCGCCTGCCAGGAACACTACGGCCACGCCGCAGCCCATCGTACCGCCCCCGACGATCAATGCTCGTTGTGTGCTGGCCACCGTCAGCCTTCAGTTGATAACAATCGTTTGAATGGGCATTCCTACCGCCGCCGTCACGCCAGGTGTCGGCGCTCAACCAGCCGCGGTTTCCGGATCGAGGCGAAAGTCGAATTTCACCTCGTGGTACGGTGCCTCGACACAATACGGCGCAGCCGTGGAAGCGTCGTCGCGACGCACGAAATGCGCGACAAGTGCGCGGCGAACGCCGAACACGGCGTCGCCGTCGACATAGGGATCGTCGTCGGCGAAAATCTCGGTCATCAGGCGCCGATGCCCCGGCGCGGTCACCACGACATGGAAATGTCCCGGGCGCCACGCGTGTCGCGCGCCGGCACGCAGCAGGTCGCCCACCGGACCGTCGTAGGGGACCGAGTAGTAGCGCGGCTTCACGGTCACCAGCGCGAAAGTTCCGTCGGCGTCGGCGTGCATCCGGCAACGCAGGTTGTAAGGCGACTGCGTCGGGTCCATCTGCGAGTAGAGGCCCGCGGCATTGGTTTGCCAGAAGTCGAGCAGGGCTCCCGCCAGCGGCAGCCCGGACGTATCGAGCACCCGACCCCGCAGCAGCACGCGTTCGCCGGCATTGTCGCCGACCAGATTGGCGCCCACAGGCATCACCGGAGAGCCCGCCACGTAAAACGGCCCCAGGACGCTACTCTCGGTGCCCGCCTGCGATCCGTTGAGAATGTCGACCAGCGACGAGAGCCCGAGCACGTCGCTCGTCAGGATGAACTCGTTGCGCCGCTCGTCGCTGATCCGCCCCGCGCGCCAGAGAAAATCGATACCGGCGCCCCATTCCTCGTGGGTCAGATCAACCTCGCGGGCGAACGCGTGCAGGTGCTTGACCAGACTGGCGACCACCACGCGAAAGCGCGGATCCGCAGCACCATCGAAAGACGCGCACACCGCGTCCGAGATGTTGTCGAGGCTGATGTTGCGCATCGGCGTGCTCCGCGGTGGGACTTGGGCTGGCCCGCCGGCGCAATCGGACCAATCGCGCCGACGTCGAACGGCTCCATGTTAAGTAATATCGACAAAATGTACAATTTCTATATTTTCATCGATAATGAATCGCAGTGGGGTGACGCCCCCGCTTCGCCACCCGAATCCTCCGGAGACGACGAGCCCGATGGATGAGTCTTCCGCCGCTGTCGGCAATCGCTACCCGGCCACGCCGACGCTCGCGAGCAGCGTGTACGAGCGGCTGCGCAGCGACATTCTGCGTGGCGAACTCGTGCCCGGCCACAAACTGCGCATCGAGTTCGTCAGTGAGCGCTACGCTGCGGGCAATAGCCCGGTGCGCGAAGCGCTGAACCGGCTGTCCACGGATGGCCTGGTCGACCAGCGCGACCAGCGCGGCTTCTGCGTCGCGCAGGCCAGCGCCGAGGACCTCGTCGAACTGACACGCACACGCTGCTGGCTGGAGGAGGTTGGCCTGCGCGAATCGATGCGCATGTTTGCGCACACCTGGGAGGAGGGCGTCGTTCTCGCACTGCACCGGCTATCACGGATTCCACGCTCGACGTCGCCTGCGGAATATCACGAGAACACCGAGTGGGAACGGCTGCACCGTGCATTTCACCGCAGCCTGATCGCAGGATGCGGTTCACGCTGGCTGCTCGCGTTCTGCGACCAGCTCGCCGACCAGGCCTACCGCTATCGGCAGCTCGCCGTCCAGCGCGTCTACCCGAAGCGCAAGGAGAAGGACGAGCACGAGGCCATCGTGCAAGCCGCTCTGGCGCGGGACGCCGATCGCGCCGTCGCACTGCTCACCGAACATTTCCGGCTCACGGCGGCCATTATCCTCAAGAACGGCGACATGTCCGGAAACGGATCCAACCGTGAGGCGGCCGCACGCCCGCGTGTCGTGGCGAAGGGCGCGGGGAAGAAGAGGCGATCGAAATGAGCAGCGCGTAATCGTCGCCGTTCGTCGTCGAGCACCAGGCAAAGGTTCACCAAGGAGAAGATCATGGTCGGAATTCGTGCATCGATTATCGCGTTGGCTGCGCTCCTGACGGTGTCGATGGCACCCGCCGCTGCGCAGACCACCATCAACCTCACGGCCGTCGACGGCTACCCGCCCAAGTCACTTTGGGTAAAGGAATTCATCGAGTTCTACATCCCCGAGGTCGACAAACGGCTCGCCAGGGAAAACAAGTACAAGATCCGCTGGAACCAGGCCTGGGGCGGGCAGATCGTCAAGCCGACCGGCGTGCTGGAGGGGATACAGAAGGGCCTGGGCGACATCGGGATCGTGACGACGGCCATCTACGGCGACAAGATGAACATCCTGGCAGTCGCCTTCGCCACGCCGTTCGTGACCACCGATCCGAAGCTGGTTTCGCAAACCATCGACGCGATGGCAGACAAGTTTCCGGCGATCCGGAAGACCTTCGCCTCCTACAACCAGGTCTACCTGACCAACTCGGTGGTGCTGGACAGCTATCAGGTGTTCACCAAGCCCGCCGTCAAGGGCCTGAACGACCTCAAGGGCCTGAAGATCGCCGGCGCGGGATTCAACCTGCGCTACCTCGGCCCGCTGGGCGCGGTCGGTGTAGCGGCGCCGCTGGTCGGCTACTACAACCAGATCCAGACCGGCGTGGTCGAAGGCTGCCTGCCTGGCCCGAGGCGGCGGCAACCTTCAAGATGGCCGAGGTGGCGCCCAACATGCTCGGGCCGACATCGGTGCGGTGAACACCAAGGTCCTCACCGTGAACGCCGATACCTGGAAGCGTCTGCCCGACGAAGTCAAGACCGTGCTGCAGACGGTGGCGATCGAATACCGTGACCTGCTGGCCAAATACGCGCTCGACGAGGGCGCTGACGCCATCGCCAGCTACAAGAAGGCCGGCGGCGCCGTCCATGACCTGCCCAAGGCCGAACGCACGCAAGTGGGCGCACGAACTGCCCAACCTCGCCAAGGAGTGGGCGGCCGGCCTCGACAAGGTAGGCGCGCAGGGTAGCGAAATGCTCACGTTCTACATGGACGCGATGCGCGCGGCCAAGCAGCCGATCGAGCGGCAGTGGGACCGCGAATGAATCGGCGCTCCGCATGAGCGCGCCGGTCGACACGAGTGACACCGGACGCGGAACGACTAACGACCACGGGAGCGTTCGACCGGCTGATCGTCGGAATGAACGCGCTCGGATCGGTCTGGATCCTGTTTCTGGTCCTGATGGTGACGGCCGATGCGCTTGGCCGGAGCTTTTTCGCGCATCCCATCGCCGGCGTGACCGAGCTCATCCAGATTTCGATCGTCGGCATCGTCTTCCTGCAGCTTGCCGACGCGATCCGCACGGGCAGGCTGACCCGCGCGGACTCGTTCCTCACCTGGTTCAGCGCCGGTCATCCGCGCGTCGCCAGCGCTTCGAGAGTGTGTTCTTCGTGCTGGGCGCGATCTACATGGCGCTAGGGCTGTGGGGCACGATCCCGCTGCTCATCGAGGCGATCGAGCGCAAGTCCTATCTCGGCAACGAGGGCGTGTTCACGGTGATCGTCTGGCCGGTCAAGGCGATCACCGTGATCGGACTCTGCCGTGTGTCTGGTCGAGTTCCTGCGGCAGGCCGTTCGCGCGTTCCGTCGAACAAGCCACCCTTGATTCGCGATTGGCCGCCGCGACGCGGGGAACGCCGGCTAAAGGCGCATGCGCGAACCTGGCCGGATGGCCGATTTTCCGCCCGTGCTCCTGCTTCCATATCTGCCGGACAGCCCGGACGATCCGTCATGGAACTGAGCAGCATCCCGGTAGGCATCGCGTCGGTAATCGCGATCGTCGTCTTCATCTATGCGGGTGTTCACATCGCCATCGCGCTCGGCATGATTTCCTTTGTCGGCGTCCTGATCCTCAAGGCCAACGTCGACGTCGCGCTGAACCTACTTGGCCTGGCGATCGCGGATTCGGTCTCCGACGAGGCGTTCGCCAACGTTCCGCTGTTCGTCATGATGGGGCTGGTCGTCAGCCGCTGCGGACTCGGACGCGACGTCTACGAATTCGCCAACGACCTATTTCGCGGAATGCGTGGCGGCCTGGGCATTGCCACGGTCGCCGCCAACGCCGTCTTCGCGGCGGTCACCGGCTCGTCGATCGCGTCGGCGTCGGTGTTCGCGAAAGTCGCGATCCCCGAGATGCTGCGCTATCGCTACGGCAAGCGCTTCGCCGTGGGCATAGTCGCCGGCAGCTCGGTGCTGGGCATGATCATTCCGCCAAGCGTGATGCTGATCATCTACGCGGTCGTCACCGAACAGTCGGTGGGCGCGATGTTTCTCGCCGGCGTGTTTCCGGGAATTCTGCTCGCCGCGGCCTTTTGCGTCGCGATCGTGGCGCTCGGAGCCATTGCGCCGCGATATGTCGGCGGCGAATCGACCGGCCGGCGCCGCGTCGTGCTCGGGACGCTCGCGTGCGACGCGGTGTTCAAGCTCGGTCCTGTCTGCAATCCTCGTGATCGTGGTTCTGGGTGGAATCTACGGCGGCATCCTGACGCCCGTCGAGTCTGGCGCCGCCGGCACGGTCGTGGCCACGTTGCTGGGTTCGGTCAAACGTCGGCTGACGGCACGCGCGATCTGGGGGGCGCTGGTCGATACCGGGCACATCACCGCCAATATCCTGTTCCTGATCATCGCTGCGTCGATCTACAGCCGCATGCTCGGCATCGCGGGGCTGCCGACGCTGTTCGGCGAATGGCTCTCCGCGATCCACCTTCCGTTCGCCGGTTTCATGGCCATCTACGTCATGCTACTGCTCGCGCTGGGCACGATCATCGACACCGCGTCGATCATCCTGATCGCGGTGCCGCTGTTCCTACCCGCCCTCGAGCCGTTCGACATCAACCTGGTGTGGTTCGGGATCGTCACCGTCGTCGGAGCCGAAATCGGGCTGCTCACGCCGCCGTTCGGAATTTCGTGCTTTGTCATCAAGGCGACCATCGACGATCCGTGCGGTCTCGCTGAACGACGTTTTCATGGGCGCGTTGCCGTTCGCGGTCGTCATGCTGCTTGTGCTGGTCGTGCTCATCGCGTTCCCGTGGATCAGTCTTGCGTTTATCTGATGCTCGGTCCATAGGGAGCGGAAGTCATGACGAGCAATGACAGCTGGCGGGAACATGGCGCCCACGTCGCCGGCGCGTCGACCGGCGTGCCGACCCATCGGGAAGGAAGGAAACTACTATGCCAGTGATGCGAGAGAAGTTGATGGTCAAGATGCGCATGGAAGGCGTCGCCATGTCGCATGCGCGTACCGACGTGTCCGTACGCGGTCTGACGTCGGTGATCGACGAACCGGTCGAGCGCGGCGGCACGAACCTCGGCATGAGCCCGACGGAAACGCTGATTTCCGCGCTGGTCGCTTGCACCAATGTCATCAGCCACAAGATCGCACGCAAGAACGGCATCGAGCTCAATCAAATGAAAATTCATGCCGAAGTCGATTTCGACCGTCGTGGTGTCACGCTGGCAGACGAAGTTGTCGTGCCATTTCCGGCGATCGCCATGACGATCGACGTCGCGACCTCGGCGGACGCGGCGCAGATGGATCAGTTGCGCCGCGAACTGGCGATGTACTGCCCGCTGGCCAAGGTGATACGCGCGTCCGGCACGGTGCTGACGGAAGTCTGGAACGTCACGCAAGTCTGAGCGGCCGGGAGCACGCCAGGCGCCGCTCCGGGCGCGACCCTTTTTGTTCATCTCGCGGTCGCCGCCGAGTTTCGGGTCGCTCGGCTCGGCCCGTCGGCCGGGACCGGGGACCGCGGCATTCGCGCGGCTGGCGATCGCTCGGTTGTGCAGCAGGCACGCGTCGCCCGATGGGCGGGAATCCGCCGCGCCACACCGGAGCGGCGCATTACGTTATATGATCCGCCGGCAGCGGGCGTACTCCAGGTTCGCCGATGACGCGGCCGTTCGAAGCCGTGGCCCGCCGACGACCGAAGCAGACCAGCCATTCAAAGGAGATCAGCAATGAGAAAAATTTTCGGTACCGCGGCGCTTGCGCTTGCGTTGTCCGCCGGAACCGCGGGGGCACAGATCGTCACCAAGATGTCCGGCATCCAGCCGCTCGAGCATCCGGCGACCTACGCCGAGAAATTCTTCGCCGAACAGGTCTTGACACTGACCAACGGCACGGTGAAGGTCGAGAATTTTCACAATACCCAGTTGGGCGACGCGGTTGCCAATGTCCAGAGCATTCGCAACGGCACGATCGGCTTCACCGTCGTGTCGGCGTCGAACCTGAACCAGGTCGTGCCGGCGATGGACATGTTCTCGTTGCCGTTCATTTTCAAGAACGAGGCGCATTTCTGGTGGTACCTGGCGCAGCCGCAGGCCGAGCAATTTGTCAAGGCGCTCGAAGAAAAGGGAATCAAGAAGCTCGCCTATATCGATTCGGGTTCGCGCAACCTGTTTACCCAGAAAGCCGTGAAGTCCCCCGCGGACATGAAGGGCCAGAAGATCCGCGTGATGGCTTCACCAGTGATGGTCAAGACGATGGAGGCGCTGGGCGCGACGGGCGTGCCGGTGGCGTGGGCCGAGCTCTACACGGCGCTGCAGACCGGCGTGGTGGATGGCGCCGAGAACAATCACCCATCGGTTGTGGCCAAGAAGTTCTACGAAGTGTCCAAGTACTACACGCTCGACGAGCACATGCGCATTCCCGATCTGCTGGTGGTGTCGATGAAGTTTTACGACTCGCTCAACGCCCAGCAAAAGGCGGCCCTGATTCAGGCCGGCGCGCTGACGCAGGCATACATGCGCGGCGCCTGGAAGATCTCGGAGGTCAAGGATCTGGAAGCCCTCAAGGCGAAGTTCACGCAGATCATCGAGCCGGACAAGCAGCCGTTCATGGATGCGGTCAAGCCGCTGGTGACGGCCGAGGCCAAGCGCCTCAGCGTCGAGCCGACGGTGACGTTCATCCTCGACTCCGGGAAGAAGTTCTAGTCCGACGCATCCGCGTTGACGAGGCGGGATGGCGGGCGCGAGCCGCGCCTCCCGCCGCGTGACGGTTTCCGGTGGGAAAATTGCTGAATCTGCTTGACCGCGCGGTCGCATGGGCGCTGGCCGCCGTGCGCATCGTCTGCATCGTTCAGGCCAGTGCGCTGTTCATCATCATCGTGCTGGCCGTGATCGGTCGCTACGTGTTCAACCAGTCGCTGACCTGGACCGAGGAAGTTCCGCGCTACCTGCTGATCTGGATCTCCTTCCTGGGCGCGGCGGCAGGCGTGGCGCGGCGCGAGCATGTCGGCTTCGACGTCCTGTTCAACGCCCTGCCGCCACCCGTGCGCCGCTGGCTGGGTGCCGGAATCGGGGTCTTGATCCTGAGCTTCGGCTGGATCGTCTTTCGCTACGGCATCGTGTTCGTGCAGGATTTCGGACCGGACCTGATGGAGACGATTCCGTACACGAACTATTGGTATTACGTGGTCTTGCCGATATCCGGCGCGCTGCTCATCCTGTTCGCGCTGAAGAACATTGCGGATGCGTTGCGTGGACGGCACGAGGCGCAGGTCGGTCACGTGTTGGACTGAGTCGTGACGCTGATCATTCTCGGCCTGATTTTCATCGCGCTGATGACGATCGGCGTGCCGATCTCGTTCTCGGTCGGCGTCGCGTCGGTGGTGGCGACCCTGCTGCTGCCGGGGGTCGACAACGCGACCATCGTCCAGCGGATGCTGACGTCGCTCAACACATTCCCGCTGCTGGCGGTGATCTTCTTTGTCTTTGCCGGAACGCTGATGGCGCGCGGCGGCGTCGCGATACGACTGGTGCGCATGGCAGAGGTGCTGGTCGGATGGCTTCCCGGGAGCCTCGCTCAGATCGTCGTCGTTGCCTCGATGTTTTTCGGCGGCGTGACCGGGTCCGCGGTCGCCGAAGTCTCGTCGATCGGCAGCATGATGATTCCTGGCATGGTGAAAGACGGCTACAGCCGTCGCTTCGCCACCGCGATCGTGCTGATGTCCGCGACCATGGGCCCGATCATCCCGCCGTCGATCGGAATGATCATCTTCGCGCACATCGCGGGCAGCGTGTCGATTGCCGCGCTCTTCCTCGCCGGCGTGATTCCCGGCGTGCTGATCGCCGTTTCGCTGATGGCGGCGAGTTTCGTGCACGGCAAGGTCTACCACAAGAAGATCCTGCCGCAGTTATCGCGGCGCGAGAAAATCCGGCGCGTGCTGGACGGCGCTGCCGGCGCTTTCACGATGGTGATCATCCTGGGGGGCATCCTGTCCGGTGTGTTCACCGCGACGGAGGCGGGCGCCGCGGCCTGCGTCTATGCGCTGGGATTGACAATTTTCGTCTACAAGGAAATCAAGTGGAAAGACCTGCCGGAAATCATCTGGCAATGCTGCCTGACCAACGCGGTGGTGATGCTGCTGATCGCCACCTGCTCCGTGTTTTCGTGGATCCTGACCTACGAGAATCTGCCGCGCATGCTGGCGGAAAACTTTTTCAACCTCATTCCGGAAAAGTGGGCATTCCTGCTGATCCTCAATGTGTTCCTGCTGGTGATCGGCATGTTCATCGACATGACGCCGGCCTTGATCATGCTGGTGCCGATGCTCATTCCGCTGGCGCAGAAGTTCGGCATCGATCTCGTGCACCTCGGCCTCATCATGGTGATCAACCTCTCCTTCGGTCTCACCACGCCGCCGGTGGGCACCGCGATGTTCGTCGCCTGCAAGGTCGGCGACATCTCCATGGAAAAGCTGATTCCGCCGCTCGTGCCGCTGCTCGCCTGCATGCTGGTTGTGCTTCTGGCGGTCACTTACCTGCCCGAGTTGTACTGGTGGCTGCCGCGCGGATTCGGGCTGGTGAAGTAGCTTGACCCGGGAGAAATCGAGTGGGCATGACGATAGATCTCGCTGGCGGTGTGGCGATCGTGACGGGAGGCTCGCGCGGGCTTGGCCTCGGCCAGGCCGGGGCCTTCAAGGCCGCCGGAGCCCAGGTGGTGATCACGGGTCGGGACCAGGCCACGCTGGACGCGGCTTGTCTGCAGTTGAATGCGCTGCCCGGTCGTGGCGTGCGGGCCTTTGCGCACGACATCCGTGAGCATGCGCAGACGCGGCCGCTCGTGGAACGCGTCGAGCGTGAGGTCGGAGCGATCCGCTACCTGGTCAACAACGCGGGCGAGCACCTCAAGAAGCCGGTCTGGGATGTGTCGCTGGACGAGTGGACGAGCATTGTCGACGTCAACCTCAGCGGCGTGTTCACGATGACGCGCGAAGTGCTTCGCTTCATGTTGCCGCGCCAGAGCGGCGCCATCGTCAACATCTCGTCGATGGGGGGACTGGTGGGGCTTCCGTCGGCGATGGGGTATGTCACGACCAAGACGGCGCTGCTCGGTTTCACGCGCAGCGTCGCCGTGGACGCCGGAGCGCACAACGTCCGGTGCAACGCGGTGTGTCCGGGTTTCATCGACACCGAGATGTTCCGCAAGGTGCTGGCGGGCGACCCGGCACGCGGCGCGAAGATTCGCGGCCGCATTCCGATGCCGCGCCTGGGTCTTGCCGAAGACATCGCCAACGCTTGCGTGTTCCTGTGTTCGGAGCAGGCGTCCTACGTCAACGGGCAGGCGCTGGCCGTCGATGGTGGCTACAGCGTAGGCTTCTGACGAGCCATTGACCGTGCCATCGACGGGTACACGAATGAGGTCGGTTCCTTCGGTGGGCATCGGGCGAGCCGGGTCGAGGTGCCTTCGGACCGCAACGCAGATGAGGGAGGGGCGTTCGTGACGGTTGTCCTGTGGATCGCGGCGATTGCACTGATCGTAGTCGGCGTGGCGGGAACGGTATTGCCGGCATTGCCCGGGCCCATTCTGGTCTTCGGCGGCATCGCGCTCGCCGCGTGGATCGACGACTTCGCGCGCATTCCGGCGTGGCTGCTGGTGGTTCTTGGCGTGTTGACGGCGATTGCGTGGGCGGTCGACTACATTGCGGCGGCCGCAGGCGCGAAGCGGGCCGGGGCGAGCCGGCACGCGATCATCGGCGCTGCCATCGGCACGCTCGCGGGAATCTTCAGCGGATTGTGGGGTCTACTTTTCATGCCGCTTGTCGGTGCGGCGATCGGCGAATACCTTGCGCAACGCGATGTGCGCCGTGCCGGCACCGTGGGCATCGCGACGTGGATCGGCCTCCTGCTTGGCACCGCGGCCAAGGTCGCGATCGTATTCGCGATGGTCGGGATATTCGTGGTCGGGCTGCTGGTGTAACACAATGCCGCATTGACGGCGATCAACCCGGATTCGCTGGTCCGGCGGATACTCGTTGGGGAGGTCCCATGACCGATGATCGACAGGCGTCTGGTCACGACTACGTTTCGCGCCCGGTGGGGCCGCGCGCCGAGCGATCCGGAATCCTGACGAGGCGCACGTTTGCGCTTGTTCTGGCGGGGGGACGCGGCACGCGGCTGAAGCAACTTACCCAGTGGCGCGCGAAGCCGGCCGTGCCGTTTGCGGGCAAGCTCAGGATCATCGACTTCCCGCTCAGCAACTGTGTCAACTCGGGCATTCGCCACATTGCCGTGCTCACCCAGTACAAGGCGCAGAGTCTCATCCGCCACGTCGAGCACGGGTGGGGGTTTCTCGCCGCTGATCTGGGTGAATACATCGACGTCGTTCCGGCGCAGCAGCGCGTCGATGAAGGCTGGTACAGCGGAACGGCCAACGCCATTTATCAGAATCTCGACCTCGTGCGCGAAGTCGACCCCGACTACGTGCTGGTACTCGCCGCCGATCACGTTTACAAGATGGACTATGCGCGAATGCTGGCCGACCACCTGGACAAGCGCGCGGACGCAACGGTGGCATGCATCGAGGTGCCGCTGGTCGGCGCCGCCGGATTCGGGGTGATGGGTGTCGATGGCGAAAGTCGCGTCACCGCGTTCGTGGAGAAACCGCAGGGCGCGAGTCTGCCTCCAGGCTGCAGTTTCCGGGATGGCCAGGTGCTGGCCAGCATGGGTGTCTACGTGTTCAATACCGCATTCCTGTGCGCTGAACTCGAGCGCGACGCAGCCGACGCCGCATCGAGCCATGACTTCGGCAGGGACGTGATTCCGCCCCTGGTCGAGCGTCATAGGATCTTTGCCCATCGCTTTGTCGACAGCTGCGTCAACATGGTCGGAGAGCGACCCTACTGGCGCGACGTCGGCACGATCGATGGGTACTGGGAAGCCAACATGGACCTGACCAAGGTCCTGCCCGAATTGAACCTCTACGACGACGAGTGGCCCATCCTGAGCCGGCAACCCCAGCTGCCGCCGGCAAAATTCGTCTTCGACAACGACAATCTCCGTGGAATGGCGGTGGACTCGCTGATTTCCAGCGGCTGCATCGTCAGCGGTGCCACGGTGCGGCGCTCGATCCTGTTCTCAAAGGTGCGCGTCGGCGAGGGCAGTCTCGTCGAAGACTCTTTGGTACTGCCCGACGTCACGATCGGGCGCGGCGTGACGCTCAAGCGGGCGGTGATCGACAAGCGCTGCAGCTTGCCCGATGGCTTTGCGGCAGGGATGCGGGCCGACGAGGACCGGGCCCGGTTTCATGTCACCGAGCGGGGCGTCACGCTCGTCACTTCGAGCATGCTGGCAAAGCGCGGGCCGTGACCCCGCTGCCTTTCAGCCACGCATGCGGAAGGTCAATAGACCCGCGATGACAATTCCCAGCAGCACGAGACCGACTTTCCAGAGCAGCGGCGCGACCGGCTTGCCGGACCTTTCCGATGCGCTTCTCAGAATGAATTCCATCTTGACCCCGGCAACTTCGATCGAGTCATGATCCTTGAGCGCATGCGGTGCCACGCCGATCGGCAGGCCGTTGACTTCGGTTTGCCGGCCGCCCTCGACGTGGGCGATGAAATAGCCCTGCGGGCGGCGCGTGAGTACCGCGACCTGCAGTCCCGGCTTGCCGAGGGTGGTCAGCGGCTTCGATAGGTCGAGTTCCTTGCCGGCGCGCGCGCCGGACAGGATCCGGATTGCCCCCCGAGGATGAACGGTCCGCGACGCGGCCGGCATCGCAGCAGCCGCCGGCTCAGCCTTGGCGGGGGCAGATGCCGGTGTCGGCGCGGCAGCCGCGGTGCGCAACGGTACTGCGGCAGGTGCGGTGTGCAGGGGCGCTGCGGCAGTCGCGGCGTGTAACGGCGCTGCGGCAGGTAACGGCGTCGCGGCAGGTAACGGCGTCGCGGCAGGTGCTGCGTGTAACGGCGTCGCGGTTGGTGCGGCCGGTGCCGCCGCCGTGTTTGCCGCCGCGGGACGCCATACCATCGTTTTTTCGTAATCCGCAGGCGTCGGGGCCGGCGCGGACGACTGGCCGACGAACACGAGCTTGTACTTGCCTAGCTCGATGACGTCCCGGTTCTGCAGAAGGTGTTTCTTGACGGCTGCACCGTTGACCAGCGTTCCGTTCGTGCTGCCGAGGTCCTCCAGAAAGCAGTCGTTCATGATCGTGACGACGACCGCATGCTCGCCACTCACCGCCAGATTGTCGATCTGGATGTCGTTCTGCGGCTTGCGCCCTATGGTGGTGCGCTCCTTCATCAGGGAAATCTCCCTGAGCACCACGTCATCCAAGCTGAGAATCAGTTTCGCCATAACAGACCCCAAACGGTCATCGTGGCCATTCGAAGGCGATTGCCCTTGCACCCTGCGCAAACCGGGCACGCCGTGACGGCCCGGACGAGTATAACCGAAACGTCATCGCGCGCGCCGGCGCCATGTGCCAACGCGTCCCGCTCAGTCGCCGCCAAGCCCCACTTCGCGCAAGAACGCAACACGATCCTGTGTCCCTAGATTGTCCGCCACACGCCGCAGGAATTCGCTGCGACTCTTCGCCTCACGCGCGGCCTTCCTCGTCACGATGGGGGCGATGGGGCCGAGATACACGGCCAGCCGCGCGGTGATTCTATCGACGAACGCCGGTTCCAGCGCAGCGCCATGGGTGGTCGTACCTCCGGTGTGCACGGCACCTGGTACGCTTGCCGAAACCGCGGCGCGCGAATGCCCGTGGGCCGACGCCGACGATCCACCGGTGCCGCCTGCCCCCGAGCGCGAGCCGCTGGCGGTCCGCTCGAATGCCGCGACGAATTTCCGGCGCGTTTCCGGATCGGAGATGTTGTCGGAAAGGATCGAACAGAGCTCGGCGCGATCGGCGGTCTGTGCGGCCGCCCTGCGCACGATCACCTTCGCCATCGGTCCAAGTGCGCGTGCCAGTTCGTTTTCGGCGGTGCGCAGCGTGTCGTCATCCCAGGTTGGCGCCGGTTTCTGCAGCATCAGCGTGCCGATGTCGACCATCGTGGTCCCCAGACCGTTGTCGATCTCGATCTGCGTTCGCGCCACTTCGCGCAATGCGTCGTGAAAGGCCCGCGCGCCCTGAAAACGCGCCGCGGGATCCTTGGCCAGCGCTGTTGCGATCAACCGGTCGACGGCCGCCGGCAGCTTGAGTGTCGACGACCGCGACGGTGGCTCCGGTTCCTCGTGGCAGATCTTGTAGGTGATCGCCTCGAGGTTGCCGCGGAACGGCTTGTTTCCGGTCAGGAGTTCGTAGAGCACGACGCCCACGCTGAACACGTCCGAGCGGGGATCCACTTCCAGTCCCCGGCATTGTTCCGGTGACATATAGGATGGCGTGCCGATCAGCATGCCGGCCATCGTGAGGTTGGTCGTGTCCACCCGGGCGATGCCGAAGTCGGCGACCTTGAGCAGCCCCTGGCTCGTCACGATCAGGTTCGACGGCTTGATGTCCCGATGCACGACACCGCTGGCGTGCGCGAACTCGAGCGCATTGAGCAGTTGCTCCATCAGCGCGACGAGCTGGGCAAAGTCGAAACTGGCCCGGCGATTGAGATAGTCGCGCAGTCCGGCACCCTCGACGTACTCCATCACGATGAAAGTGACCGCGTCGTCTTCGCCATATTCGTAGACACCGACGATGTTGGGATGCTGCAGCCGGCCGGCGGCCTTCGCCTCGTTCTTGAAGCGTGCCAGGTATTGCGCTGCGAGCTCAGGCTCGACCAGGTCCTTGTGGATCGTCTTGATCGCGACAAAGCGCTCGATGTGCGGGTCGAATCCCTTGTAGACAACGCCCATCGCGCCTTTGCCAAGGGCGCCCCTGATCTCGTATTTGCCGAGGCGTTCGGGATCGGCCATGCCGTTCAATCAGCCAAACCGGATTTGCGCGCGCGCGCAATCGACCACGGCGGACATCAGCCTTCCAGCATCTTCATGGCCTGCAGGAGACTGGCCTTCATTCGACCCATCGCCTCGGTCAGCACACCGATTTCATCCTTGCTGCGGGACTTGAATTCCCCGGCTTCCATGTTGCCGAGACTCACCTGGTCGGCGATGCCCGCGAGATGCGTCACCCGGCGGATCACCATCGTGTACAGCATCACATTGAGCAGCACGAAAATCGCGACGAAGACTGCCGCGAGCGAGCCCATGAATGCCCGGAACGTCTTGTTCGCGCGCTCGATCGGCACGACCATCGGCACGGACACGATCTGCGCGCCGATCACTTCGTCCATCTTCCAGCCGAATCCGTTCGCGTTGCCGTACAGATCGAGCATCGTCTTGGGGGCCGCATCGACGGTGCTGTGACAGTCGAGGCATGCCTTGCTCTTGATCTGGATCGGTCGGGACAGGTAGAGCGACCGGCCGGTCGGGGTGTCGCGCACGCCAACCACCTCGGTGGTCGCCGCGGTGTTGCGGAAGACGTTGACGACGTCCGCCTCCCAGTCGGCAGCGCGGTTGCGCGGGTTGGTGGGGTTGAGTGTGGCCTCCTTGTACGCGTAATCGGCGTGCTTCTTGCGCAGTTCGTTGAACTGCTCCGTCGCCGCGTACGCTGGCACCGATTGCGGCAGGAACTCGTATTTCATCTGCGTCTCGAGCAGCGGTTTGACCTGAGTGGTCGTGTAGTTGCGCGCCGAGAGGGCTGCCTCCATCATCAGCCGCGCATTCTGCAGAATCTCCTCGCGCGCGTTGGACTGCAGCGTCTGGTACGAGACGTAGCCGGCGACGACGAAGCCCAGCAGGAAAATGCCGAGCAGGACGAGGTTGAATTTCCAGATGATTTTCATTGTGGTCCTTCCGTCAGCTGCGACGCAGGCGACTCATTGCGCCGGGGCTTCCTTGGGCGCGTATTTCTCCGGATTCAGCATGCGGTCCCACGCCGGATAGCGGGCGAGGTCTGGCCGGGCGGCATTGCGGAATACCGGATCGCGCAGCCGGTTCGCGAAACGCCGCTCGAACACCGCCCGGTCGCGGCCGGCGAGCCAGGGCGCGGCCTCGGCGTACGAGATCTCGCGCTCGGCGACGAGCACCGGCTTCGTCTTCACTTTCGTGGCAAGCACGGGCAGCGGATCGATGAAATGCCGAGGCATGACCGCTACGAACGCCTTCGGCGCCCGGGGCACTGTTGCGAGCGCATTGGACGCGGTTTTCGCCCAGTACTCGCCGACCTTCACGTCACGGGCGGGACCATCGGCACCGCTTGCCGTCAGTTCGACGAGCTTTCCACCTCCGGACTCGACGAAGATATCCGCTGCCGGACCGGCTGCGTGCGCGACCACAATGCCATTGGCCAACACGATGTCGAACGGCGTCGTGCGTACGCGCAGCCCGGGGGGCTTTGCGGCGATCTTGAGCCAGCCTTCGGGCACCAGGAGCGTCACCTGCGGGCTCTTCGTCGTCGCCGGCAGGACGTACATCGTCGCGCCGCCGGCGAGATTGGTGATCGACCCTGACGCGAACTCGATCTGCGCCTGCGCGCGATCGGACGCCTCGATGATGTCGGCTTCCTCCACGCGCGCGCCGCGGACCACCTTGTACCACGTCGCGCCGCGCAGCAGCCGCGCACCGCCCTCCACGACCGTGATCGTGCCGATTTCCGTTGCCGCGTGGGCGCCGGCGGCAAGGAGCGTCAGCGACAATGGCACCCACGCTTGCCAGGATTTCATGGAGTCGGTCCGGTGTCGCAACAGGGCCTGCGGTTGCGGCGCGCAATCGCCAGGAGGAAGCGCTCATACTAGGATGCTCCTTCCGCGGGTGTCAATGCGGAGATCCGCGCTGTGCTCGCCGCAAACGCGCTGCCGAACCAGTAACGTGTGGGGTGAAGCGCGCACGGGCTGCGCCGCAACGTAATCGAACTGCGATCGCACGCACCCGGCTCGGCTCGACCACGAGCCGCGACCCGATCACCGGGGCAGCAGGACGAGCGACAGCTCGGGCACGAATCCGACCATGACGGAGACGACGACCATCGTGAGCACGAACGGCAACGCGCGTCGGGCGATGGCGACGATCGGTACGCCGGTCAGCCCCGACATCACGAACAGGTTGAGGCCCATGGGCGGCGTGATGAAGCCGAGGCCGAGCGACGTGATCATGAACACGCAGAAGTGGATCGGATCCATGCCGATTTTCTGGGCGACGGGCGCGAGCAGCGGCGCGAGGATCAGGATGTTGGGCGTAGTCTCCATGAACATGCCCGCAAGAATGAAGATGCCCAGCATGATCAAGGTCAGCAATGTCCGGTTCTCCGTCAGCGATGTGAGTTCGGTCACCAGGGTTTGCGGCACGTTCAGCACCGTCAGCGCCTGCGCGAAAAGGATCGCCACGGCGATGATCGGCAGGATGACGCCGTTGACGCGCGCGGAGGTCTCCAGCATGGCGGGGAAGTCGCGGAGCCGGACCGTCCGCTGCACCATGCCGACAGCCAGCGCCGCCGCGACGGCGACGGCCGCCGACTCGGTCGGCGTGAACACGCCGGAATAGATGCCGCCCAGGATGATGAAGGGGATGGCCAGCGCGTACTTGGCGTCGTTGAGCGCGCGCAGCCAGCGCCGCAGCGAGAAGCGCTGCTGCGAGTTCTCGTAGTTGCGCAGGCGGTTGACCACGATGTTGGTGACGACCACGCTCAGGAGCACGATGACTCCCGGGATGAACGCAGCCTTGAACAGCGTTGCCGACGAAAGGCCGAGCACGAGGCCGATGATGATGTACGCGATGGACGGTGGGATGAGAATGCCGGTGCAGGCCCCGGACGCGACCAGCGCGCAGGCGTAGGGCTTGGGATAGCCGCGCTCGACCAGGCGGTCCATCGTGATGCGCCCGATCGCGGCCGCGTCGGCGGCATCCGAACCCGAGATGCACGCGAAGAATCCGCAGCCGAGCGCGGTGGACGTGCCGAAGCCCGTGCGCATGCTGCCGGTTGTCGCCTCCGCGAAGTCGAGCAGCTTGTTCGCGAGGCCGGAGCGCACCATCACGTCGCCCGTCAGCACGAACAGAGGAATGGCGATCAGCGCGAACGAATCCACGCCCTGGAAGAGTGCCTCGCCAAGAAGCGAGAGTGGCAGCGCGCCGGTGCCGAGCAAGAGCGCAATGGTGCCGAGTCCGATCGCGACCCAGAACGGCACCGCGAACGCCAGCAGGACGACGATGAAGATCAGGCCGAGCGTGAGCGCCATGAACGGGTTGGCGTCAGGAACCGCCGCGCGATCAATCGAACAACAGCGTGCCCGTGTAGGGATCGCGTCCGTTGGCGATGTTGCGCAAGTCACGCAACGCCGACTGGATGACGCGCACCACCATCATCGCGAAGCCAAATGGCACGGCAGCGGCGAACCAGGCCTGCGGGATCCGCAACGCCGGCGCCTGCGCGTTGAAGCGCAGCATCGTGCCGAGCGTCTCGAGCGACCAGTACAGCGCGAAACAGGCGAACACCAGCGTCGCGAGTTCGGAGAACAGCAACACGCAGCCGGCCGCGCGAGGCGGCAGCGCCCGGACCAGGAAATCGAAGCGGATGTGCGCGCGTTGCTTGACCGCGTAGGACGCGCCGATCCAGCCCAGGTAGATGAAGGCGAAGCGCGCCGCCTCTTCGCCCCAGAGCGACGAGAAATCGAGGACGAAGCGGCGCACGACCTCGGTGACGATCACGAACACGATGAAGCAATAGAACACGAGCATCAGGTAACGCTCGCCGTTGCGGTCGATCTGCTGCAGCCAATGGCGCATGCATGTTCCTCCACCGGGACGGCGTTGCCGTCCCGGATCAAGGCTACGAAGTGCGGGCGAGGTGCCCGGTCAGCCGGCGACGGTGATCCTGCCCTTGGTGTTCGCGGCCTTCTTGAGCTTGTCGAACGCGTCGAGCGAACCGGCGAGTTCCTTCTTGATGTCGTTCCACTCGGGGCGCTGCTCGCCCGCCGCTTCGACCCATTTCGCGTGCTCGGCCGCGGTGGGTGTGTAGAACTTCACCCCCACCTTGCCGAAAGCTTCCATCGAAGTCTTGCGGGCGACCAGGATCTGCGCGAAGCTCTCGGCCTGCGTCTTCTCGCTAGCGGCTTCGAACGTGCCTTGCAGGTCCTTCGGCAACGCCTGGAACCACGCGAAGTTCGCGGCGAACATCTGCGCATCGGGCACCGACTCGACCAGCGTGATCGTCTCGAGGATATCGAGGAAGCCGAACGTGTAAAGCGCGCCCACGGCGGGATCGAGCGCGTCCGCCACGCCTTGCTTAAGCGCCGAGGGCGTCTCACCCCACGCGACGACCGTCGGGTTGGCGCCGGTCAGGCGATAGAACTGCTGGAGCAGCTTCGACGACGGCACGCGCATCTTGATGCCGCGCATGTCGTCGGGGGTCTTCATCGTCTTGCCGAGCCCCTTGCGCGTGGCGATGGTGCGCGGGTCGACGGTGAAGTAGAACATCGGCTTGTAGCCCTTGACCGTGACCTTGGGCGTGATCTCGTCGTTCCACGTCGCCGAGGTCACCAGGTTAGCGAAGCGCTGGTTGTCCCCGCACCAGAACGGAATGTTGATGACGTCGACGATCGGCGTGAACGGCGAGAAATTCGACAGCGACACCGAGCCGCCCTGCACAGTGCCCGCCTGCACCTTCTGCGCCAGCGCGCTGCCGACGCCCAGCTGCCCGGCGGGGAAGAGCTTCACGTACACGGCACCCTTGCTCAGTGTCTGCAGATTCTCCTTGAACTGGGTCTGCATGATCGGGTAAGTCTTGTACGCGTCCTCCTTGTACTCGGTCGCGAAGATCATCACGTGTTTCGCGGCCTTTTCGCGCGCGGCCTCATCCTCCGCGGCCTGCGCGATCTCCGGGTTCGACCACAGGTAACCGCCGGTGGCCGCCAGAACCGCGGTCGTGAAGCCGTAGCGGCTTGTCACCTCGAGGAAGCGCCGGCGGCTCTCCGACACCCGAATCGATTGTTTCGTCTGCTTGGTCATCACGCTCCTCCTTCTGTTGGATGGGAATCACCGTCTGCCTGCATCGGCGCCGCGTGCCGCTCTTCGTCGGCGATCAGCCCGGCCACGAAAATGGCCATGGCGAATAATACCAGCAGAAACTCTCCGACATCGCCCAGCCGCCATGGTGCTGCGCCGAACTTCACTGCCGCGATTCGCAGACCGACATTCAATGCATAGAGGACGATCAGTCCCGCGGCGACGCCGAACAACCATCGCGGTGCGGACGCTGGGTTGCTCGGGTCGCGGTCCATCGGCGTGCCTCAGTTCGGGCGCAACAGGATCTTCGCGGCGCCGCTGCGCCCGGCATCGAGGTCGGCGAAGGCGGCGGCACCCTCGGCAAGTGTACGCTCCTCGACCCATTCGAGCGCGCCGAACGCGCCGCCGTGCAGCGCCGCGACCGTCGCGCGCAGGTCTGCGGTGGAATAGGTGTAGGTGCCGATCAGCGTGATCTCGGCGAGCGTCAGCTTGCGCATGTCGATTTCGCTCGCCCAGTCGGCGAGTCCGATATGCATGACAACGCCGCCCGGCTTGATCGCGGCCAGCGCCGCGTTGCGCGTGGCCTTCATGCCCACGGCGTCGATCACCAGATCAAACGCATTTTCGGCGTGCGTTGCCCGGTCTGCCGGATCGACCACCCGCATGGCCGCCGGACGCGCCGGCGACCGCGCGGCGCAGAGGATTGGTTTCGGCGAGTGTCACGTCGCGGCAACCGTAGGCGTGGGCGAGCAGCGCAGACAGCAGGCCGACGGCGCCGCCGCCGATGACCAGCAGGCGCGCCTCCGGCAACGGGCGATGCATCGCCCGCAGCGCGAGATTCAACGCATGCAGCGCGGTCGCTGCCGGCTCGGTCAATGCCGCGACACGTGCGGGCATCGCGGCAGGGATCTCGATCAGCGTGCGCTCAGGCACTGCGATGCGTTCGGCGAACCCGCCGGGCCGCGTCATGCCGATCATGGTGCGGTGCGCGCACAGGTTGTCGCGCCCGGTCACGCAGTACTCGCAGCGGCCGCAGGTGATGAGGGGATTGACCGTCACACGCTCCCCGGCACGTGGCCCGTCGACGATGCGGGCGGCGAGTTCGTGGCCGAGGATCAGCGGCGGATTGCGGCGCGGATCGCGGCCATGGAAGGCATGCATGTCCGAGCCGCAGATCCCCACGGCTTCGACGGCGAGCAGCACGTCGCCGCCTGCCGGTCACCGGGTCCGGCTCGTCACGAAACGTGACCTCGTTGGGCGCGGTGTAGACGAGGCCTTCATCGGGGTCATCCCGCGGTGAAACCACCGTCGACGAACAGCGTCTGCCCGGTCACATAGTCCGAGGCGCGGCTCGCAAGGTAGACAAGCGTGCCGCGCAGGTCGTCGAGCGCGCCGTTGCGGCCGATCATCGTGCGCGCGGCCATTGCGCCGGCGCTTGTCGGGTCGGCGAACACCGGCGCGGTCAACTCGGTCGGAAAGAATCCCGGCGCAATTGCATTGCAGGTGACACCCCGGCTCGACCACGCCTGCGCCAGCGCGCGCGTCAGCTGCATGACTCCACCCTTGGACGCGCCGTACGGCGCACCGTCGGTGAACGCGCGCACCGACTGCAGCGAGGCGAGGTTGATGATGCGGCCCCAGCCGCGCTCGCACATCGCCGGTGCCAATCGCTGGGCAAGAAAGAACGGCACCGAGAGGTTGATCTCGAGCGTCGCGTCCCATTCGCTCGCGGTCAGCGCGTCGATCGGACGGCGCGGATTGATTCCGGCAGCGTTCACCAGGATGTCCGGCGCGCCGAAACATCCGGTGACCCGCTCGATGGCGGCTGGCAACGCCGCGCGGTCGGCCAGGTCGCACGGGACACGGCGCGGCGCGTCCGCCATGTGCGCAGAGATCGCGCGCAATCGCCGTCAATTCGTTCTCGCGGCGCGCGACGAGGCAGACTGCCGCGCCGGCTTCGACCAATGTCGCCGCCAGCGCGCGCCCGATGCCCGAACTCGCGCCGGTCACCAGCGCGACGCGGCCCTCGAGGGTGAACAACTCGGCGAGCGGCAATCCAGACATCAGATCGACGTGTCGAACGACTCGGCCGGCAGGTACTTCGAAAGACGGATGTCGGCAGTACGCGCATGTCCCTCCATCCCTTCCTGGCGCGAAATACGTGCGGTGACGGCGGCGATGTCACGCGTGGCGTTGCGCGACATCCGCTGCCACGTGACGGTCTTGATGAACTTGCCCACCGACAGACCGCCCGAGTAGCGCGCCGCCTTCATCGTCGGCAGGATGTGGTTGGGCCCGGAAGTCTTGTCGCCGTACGCGACCGTCGTTTCCTCGCCGAGGAAGAGCGACCCGTAGTTGGTCAGGCGGGAAAGCCACCAGTCGAGATCCGCCGCATGCACCTCGAGGTGCTCCGGCGCGTAATCGTCGCTGACTTGCGCGGCCTCCTCGCGGGTGTCCGCCACCACGACCTCGCCATAGTCCCGCCAGGCCGCGCCGGCGGCTGCGGCTGCATCAGCCGGCAGCGCCGCGATCAACGCGGGCATGCGTTCCATGACGGCCTTTGCGAGTCCTGGCGAGGTTGTCACCAGCCACGCCGGCGACTCGACGCCGTGCTCCGCCTGCCCGACCAGATCCACCGCGACGACCTCGGGATCGCCCGTGTCGTCGGCGATCACGCAAATTTCGCTCGGGCCGGCGAAGACGTCGATGCCGACCCGTCCGAACAAGATGCGCTTCGCCTCCGCGACGTACTTGTTGCCGGGTCCGGCAATCACGTCGGCGGACTTGCCGGTGACGAGGCCGAACGCCATGACCGCGATGGCCTGCACGCCGCCCAGCGTGAGGATGACATCCGCCCCGGCCACGGCCATCGCGTGCATGACCACCGGGTGCATGCCGTGGCGCTGGTACGACGGGGAGCACGCGACGACGAACGGAACCCCGGCCGCCTTGGCGGTGGTGACGCTCATGATCGCCGAGGCGATATGCGCGTAACGTCCGCTCGGCACGTAGCAGCCGGCCACGTTGACCGGAATGAGGCGCTGCCCGGTGATCAGTCCCGGATGGAGCTCGACCTCGAATTCCTGCAGGCTTTCGCGCTGCCGGCGTGCGAACGCGTGCACTTGGCGATGGGCGAAGGCGATGTCTTCCTTGAGCCGCGCCGGCAGGCTGGCACTCGCCTGGGCGATCGCAGCGGGCGGCACGACAAAATCTCCGGTCCAGCCGTCGAGTTTCTCGGCGTATTCGCGCACAGCCGGCTCGCCGCGCGTTTCGATGTCGCGCAGCATCCGCTCGACCGTTTCCCGTGTATCGGAGGCGCCGGTCTCGGGCGTGCGCGACGCGCGCTTGAGGTAGGTGACAGTCACTTCAGTCCTTTCGCTTTCGTTGCAATGGTCTGCACGCGGCACGTGCGCCTCAGCTGAGCGGCAGCATGACCACTTTCTTGTATGCCGGCCGCTCGGTCAGCGCATCGAACCACCGCTGCACATTGGGCAGAACAGGGCGCTCGATCGGCAATGCCATCCAGCGCCAGATAGCGCAGCCGAGCGGCAGATCGCCCATCGTGAGGGCGTCGCCCGCGAGAAATCGGCGTGATGCGAGGTGGGCGTCGACGATGCCGAGCACGTTGGCAGTTCGGACGCGGGAATCCTCGATCGCCCGCGGATCGCGCTGGTCCGCCGGGGTGCGCACCATCCCCAGGAAGAGGGCGCGAATGGCCGGCCAGAACGTGGTCGTCTTCCAGTCCATCCAGCGGTCGGCCTCCGCACGAACCCGGACATCGATCGGCCAGAGATTTCCGGACGCGTACTTGGCAGACAGGTAGCGGACGATGGCGTGCGACTCCCACAGGACGAAGCCGTCGTCCTCCAGGGTCGGCACGAGACCATTGGGATTGAGCTTGCGGAATTCCGGGGTGTTCACGACGCCGAATCGGCCGCCCGCATCTTTGCGCTCGTAGGCGACCGCCATTTCCTCACAGCACCAGAGCGCCTTCTGGACATTGACCGAATTATTTCTTCCCCAGACGACCAGCATGGGCAAAACTCCGCAGCGGATGGATGAACACGGCCCGCCCGGAAAACACGCCGGCGCGGCGAAAGGAATCCATCATGCCGCGAACGCCGGCGCTGATCAAGGCCGCGTTTGCGCAGGCCGCGCTTGCGCGTTCGGCTGATAGAATGCTGCCGTGAATATCTTCGCTCGCCACCCTGTAACGACGGTGCTGCTGTCCGCGTGCCTCGCCGTTGGCGGGCACGCATCGGCGCAGGCGTGGCCGGAAAGGACGGTTCGCCTGGTCGTGCCCTCGCCCGGCGGCAGCGGCATCGACTTCGTGGCACGCATGCTCGCGCAACGGCTTGCGATCCAGTGGGGCAAGCCCGTGATCGTCGACAACCGGCCGGGTGCAAACTCGATCATCGGCGCGGAAGTGGTTGCCCGAGCGGCGCCGGATGGTTACACACTGCTTTTTGCGTCGGACTCGACGTTCACGCTCAATCCGCATCTCTACGCGCAGCTTCCCTACGATCCCATCGCCGACTTCGCGCCGGTCGCGCAGATCGTCACGTTTTATCAGCTGCTCGTCGCGCATCCATCGCTCGGCGCGAGCACTTTTGGCGAGCTGGTCGCGCTCGCGACTGCGCATCCAGGGACCATTACCTACGCTTCGTGGGGGGTAGGCAGCCAGGGACATCTGTTGTCCGAGTTGGTCAAGGCCAAGGCGTCGATCGACCTGTTGCATGTCCCGTACAAGGGGTTCGCGCCGGCGCAGCACGCGGCCGTCACCGGCGAGGTGATGCTGACGTGGGCCGGTGTCTTTTCATCACAGGCGCACGTCCGGGCGGGCCGGCTGAAGGCGCTTGGCATCGCGGCGCCAAAGCGCAGCGTGTTCTTTCCCGACGTTCCGACATTCACCGAGTTGGGGATGTCCGACGTCGACTACACGGCCTGGTTCGGAGTCTTCGCGCCCGCGGGTACGCCGGCCGACCTGATCGCCCGTATCCACGGGGACTTTGCCGGACTGCTGAACGATTCCGACGTGCGCGACAAAGAGTTGTTGCCGAAGGCCTACGAACCTTCGGGCCGCGGCCCGATCGATTTCGCAGCGCTCATCCGGCGGGAACTCGTGCAACGTGCGACGATGGTCAAGATTTCCGGTGCGACACCGCAGTGAACGCCGTCGCCCCGCGCGCGTTTGGAATTGCGACCTGGCGTGAACGGGCCCCGAAAGCGCCTCGTGCGATTCGCTCCGGTGTTACGAACCGGCGATGGCGCGCTTGCGCAGTTGATCGCGCAATACCTTTCCGGCCTCATTGCGCGGCAGCGCCTTCAACTGCAGGAACTGGGTCGGCGCCCTGTGCTTCAGGCGCTCGCGGCACAAGTCCTTGACCGCGGCCATGTCCACCGGGCCGTTCGAAACGATGGCCGCCCAGATCCGAACGACGCCCGTCGCATCGGGCGCGCCGAACGCCGCAGCTTCGTCGATCCCGGCCATCGACAACAGCACGTCCTCGATGGTCCCCGGATTGACCTTGATGCCGCCCTGGTTGATCACGTCGTTCGCGCGTCCGGTGACGGTCAACAGGCGGTCAGGCGCGACGATTCCGACGTCACCGTGGTAGACCCAGCCGCCGCGAAAGACGCGCGCCGAGGCAACGGGGTCGTCGTGATAGGCGGATGCGCAATGGGCGCTTCTGACGCGTAGCGTACCTTCCGTTCCCGGCGGTAGCGGCTGATCGTCGGCATCGACTGCCTGCACCTCGACCCTGGGATCGACGTATCCCACCGCGCCCGGGTGGCCACGCAGCGACTCGATCGGGGCCGACGCCATGTAACCGGTCTCCGTAGCGCCATAGCGCGACTCGATGTTCGGACACAGATGGCGCCGTGCCGAATCGTGGAGGTGGTCCGGCAGCGCACTCCCGCCGAATTCGATTTGCTGCAGCGATGGAAGGGGTCCGAAGTCGGGCGCAAGTCCGGGGAGGAGGCGCTGCAGCGTAACCGGTGCCACCACAAGGCGATTGACGCGGAAACGATCGATGGCGTCGAGAATCCGGTCCGCGTCGGTCGTCAGCACGATGACTCCGCCGCTCCAGAGGACGCTGATCCGGCTGCGGAAGCCGTAGGCGGTTCCGACGCCTACCGTACATATCTGGCGGATGCCGCCGGATTGCAGGTCCGCGGGCAGGTTCACCGCCAGCCGTCGCGCCATCAACTCGTGACTCAACGGGACACATCTTCGGGTTCCCGTGGTCCCCGACGTTGCACTGAGCACGCAGAGGGCCGCGCCATCCTGATGCGACGGCACGTCGGGCACTGTCGCAGACGGAGAAAGCTTCGCGATCCACAGACGACCGATGCGCTCGAACCTTGTTCCGGGCACCTGCGGCATCGCGTCATCGGTCAGGCAGGCCGTGATGGCGCCGGCCGGCATCGATTGCGGCGCTACGCATATGCCAAGTCGTGCGAGCGCCAGCCGGAAGCAGAGATCCCGATAGGGCTGGCTCGTCCTGATCTCGACGATATCGCCCGGGCCGAGCCCCAGACTGCGCACACGCGCGGCCACGAAGTTGATCACCCGATCGAGTTCCCGATACGACACCATTCGCCCGTTCGCACGGATGATGGCGGTCGCGTCGGGGGTTGCCTGCGCGTGCTGGCGGATCGGGTCGGTAATGTTCATCGGCTCATTCTTTGCATTGCCCGGGTGTGGTGCTGCGTTGCCCGGACCTTGACGCCGATCGCGGGATGCGAGGCGTGCAGGTAGCGCACCGGATTCTAACAGCCGCGTGACCTGCGTCTGCGGACGCGCGTATTCAATTGGGCGCGGGATGCAAACCCCGCTAGAATCCACCGTTTCGCGGATCGTTTGCACCAACGACGCGCGCCATGCGTTTTCGCCCGAGGTTCGCGTGACCCAGCCCGACGCCGACAAAGACCTGCCGCTGCGCGAGGACACGCGGTTGCTCGGCCGCCTCCTGGGTGACGTCCTGCGGGCGCAAACCGGCGCGGCCGGCTTCGCTCGCATCGAGGCGATCCGGCAGACCGCGATCCGCTTCCGGCGCGCCGACGAGGCAGAGGCGCCTGACGTGAAACGCGAGCTGGCGGCACTGCTGAACGACTTGCCCATCGCGCGGACGCTCGACGTCGTCCGTGCGTTCAGCTACTTCTCGCACCTCGCCAATATCGCCGAGGACGTCCACCAGAACCGGCGGCGACGGACGCATGCGCTCGCGGGCTCGCCGCCGCAGCGTGGCGGTATCGCCGACGCGCTCGATTGCATTGCGGCACATGGCGCTGATGGCCAGACCGTTGCAGCCTGGCTTGCCAGTGCGCGGGTCAGCCCGGTGTTGACCGCGCATCCGACCGAAGTGCAGCGCAAGAGCATTCTCGATTGCGAGCGCGAGGTCGCGCGCCTGTTGCAATGGCGTGATCGCGTGCGTCTCACACCCGACGAAACCGTAGAGTTCGAGGCGGGACTCTACCGGCAGGTGCTCGCACTGTGGCAGACGGCGATGATCCGGCTCTCGAAGCTCGATGTCGAGGACGAGATCGACAACGGACTTGCGTATTACCGCTACACATTTCTGTCCGAGGTGCCGAGACTTTATTTGACGCTCGCGGCGCGCCTGCGCGTGAAGTTCGGCATCGATCGTGAGCTCGTGCTCCCACCATTCTTGCGCCTTGGCTCGTGGATCGGCGGTGACCGCGACGGCAACCCGCTGGTCAATGCCGCGACGCTTTCCCATGCGATCGACGCGCAGGCCGCGGTTGCGTTTGCGCATTACCTCGATGAGATCCATGGCCTCGGAAGCGAACTCTCGCTGTCCACCCGACTCGTGACGCCCACGGCCGAACTCAATGCGCTCGCCGCGATCGCACACGACGCGAATCCGCACCGTGTCGACGAGCCTTATCGTCAGGCGCTGATCGGCGTGTACGCGCGCACCGCTGCCACCGCGATGGCCCTCGCGCGCTACGCGCCGCCGCGCCCGCCGCAGGCCGACCTGCCACCCTACACGACCTCGGGCGAGCTGCTCGCGGACTTGCGCACGATCGAGACGTCTCTCGGCACGCACGGCGCGGCGCCGCTCGCGGCGGGCCGCCTTTCGCCGCTGATACGCGCCGTCGAGGTTTTCGGATTTCACCTCGCGGTGCTCGACATGCGCCAGAACGCCGACGTGCACGAGGAGGTCATCGCGGAATTGTTCGCGCGCGCCGGCGTTGCCGCCGATTACGCGTCGCTGCCGGAGCCGGGGCGGATCGCGCTGCTCGACGCCGAACTCGGGAGCCCGCGGCTCCTGTTTTCCCCGCACCTCGCTTATTCGGAGCGCGTCCATTCGGAACTGGCGGTGCTCCACGTTGCCGCCGACATCCATCGCCGGTTCGGGCCGGAGGCGCTGCCGAACTATGTGATCTCGAAATGTCAGTCCGTATCGGATCTGCTCGAAGTTGGCGTGCTGCTCAAGGAAGTGGGGCTGTTGCGCGGCGATGCGCTCGCCGTCAACATCGTTCCGCTGTTCGAAACCATCGGCGACCTCGGGCGCGCGTCCGGGATCATGCGCGACGCGTTCGCGCTGCCGCGCTACGAAGCATGGCTCCGGGGCCGGGAACGATGGCAGGAGGTGATGCTTGGCTATTCGGACAGCAACAAGGACGGCGGATACCTGACCGCCAACTGGGCGCTCTATCGGGCGCAGCATGCGCTCGTCGACATCTTTCGCGAGCACGATGTCAACCTGCGGTTTTTTCATGGCCGGGGCGGCACCGTCGGACGCGGCGGCGGGCCGAGCTTCGAGGCGATTCTCGCGCAACCCATGGGGAGCGTAACCGGCGGACTCCGCATCACCGAACAGGGCGAGATCATTGCCAGCAAGTATTCGGATCCGGAGCTCGGCCGGCGCAATCTGGAGACGCTCGTCGCCGCGACCCTCGAGGCGAGCGTGGTGGATGGCGAGCGACTCGAAGGCCGGACTGCGGACTACCACGGCGTGATGGATGCGCTTTCGGCGCCCGCCGGAGCGGCGTACCGCGGCCTCGTCTACGAGACGCCCGGATTTCTCGCCTATTTCCGTGCTGCGACGCCGATCGCGGAAATCGCGGGGCTCAACATCGGCAGCCGGCCTGCGTCGCGAACATCGTCGTCGCGCATCGAGGACCTCCGCGCGATCCCGTGGGTGTTCAGCTGGGGGCAGTGCCGGCTGATGCTGCCGGGCTGGTATGGTTTTGGCACGGCGGTCGATGCCTGGCTTGCCGGTCATCCCGACGGGGCGGACGCCGGCCTCGCGCTCCTTCGGGAAATGCGCTCACGCTGGCCATTCTTTCGCAGCGTGCTGTCGAACATGGCGATGGTGCTCGCCAAGACCGATCTCGCCATCGCCTCGCGCTACGCGGACCTTGTTCCCGACGCCGCGATCCGCGAGCCGATCTTCCGCAGGATCGCGGCTGAACACGCGCTTACGGTGAGGCATCTGCTCGCGATCACGCGGCAAGAGACCCTGCTCGACGACAATCCGACGCTTGCGCGCAGCATCCGCAACCGCTTTCCCTATCTCGACCCGCTCAACCATCTGCAGGTCGAGTTGCTGCGGCGGCACCGCGCGGGACAAACCGATGAACGGACGCAGCGGGCCATTCATCTCACCATCAACGGACTCGCAGCGGGACTTCGCAACAGCGGGTAGGCGTTCGGGGTGAAGCGCTTTCTTGACTTCGCGGGATCGCTTCGTTAACTTCGCTGGACAATTGGTCGGACCGATCAGGCGCGCCGTTGCGCTTCCGGTCTGCCGCATCGTTACGCTCGCGGGCGAGAGGGGGAGCACAATGAAGGGGAGTGCGGCTCCTGCGCCCTCGCGGGAGATCGGCCGGAACGAGCGCCGGCCGAATATCCTGTGGTACTGCTCCGACCAGCAGCGCTGGGACACCATCCACGCGCTCGGCAACCCGCACATCGTCACGCCGGCCGTCGATCGGCTATGCGCCGACGGCGTCGCGTTCACGCGCGCCTATGCGCAGAGTCCGATCTGCACGCCCGCGCGCGCCACGTTCATGACCGGACGGTATCCGGCGAGCCACCACGTGTATCGCAACGGCAACGCGTGGTTCCCGCCGCACGAGAAGCTCGTCACGCGCCTCTTCGCCGATGCCGGCTATGACTGCGGGCTCGCGGGCAAGCTGCACCTGTCGGCAGCGAAGCACTACGAGCAGCGCCCCGACGACGGGTACCGCGTCTTCCACTGGAGCCATCACCCGACGCCCGATCAGGCGTTCGGTCACGCGTACGAGACATGGTTGCGGCACGAGAAGAAAGTCGACCCGCGCGAACTCTACGCCGGGGTCAACTATTTCTGCGGCCCCGGCGTGCCCGCCGATCTGCACCAGACGACGTGGTGTTCGGAAATGGCGATCCGCTTCATCACCGAGGAACGCGACCGCCCATGGCTGTTCTCGGTCAATCCGTTCGACCCGCACGCGCCGTTCGACGCGCCGCCCGAGTATCGGTCGCGCTACGACCCGGGATCGCTTCCGCTGCCCGCGTTTCGGGATTCCGACCTAGAGCGGCAACGTGCGTTCGCGGCGATCGACCAGCAGACCAAGGCGGCCGACGATCCGCGCGTGCGCCGGCGCATCGTGCCGGTGTCCGCCGGGGACCATGACGCGATCGCCTCGGCGCGCAAGGAGTACGACGCGCTCGAGGTCAAGGCCAGCTACTACGCGATGATCTCGCTTCTCGATCACGAGTTCGGCCGGATCGTCGACGCGCTGCGCGCGACCGGACAGCTCGATGACACGATCGTGATCTACACGAGCGACCACGGTGAATTGCTCGGCGATCACGGGCTCATTCTCAAGGGGTGCCGTTTTTTCGACGGGCTGGTCCGGGTGCCGCTCGTCATCGCATGGCCCGAGCATTTTCGCCCGGGCCTCGTGAGCGACGCGCTGGTGGAGACGATCGATCTCGCGCCAACGCTGCTCGAAGCCGCCGGCCTCGACGTTCCCGAGAACATGCAGGGTCGCTCGCTCGTCCCGATTCTTTCGGGGCAGGCCGATCCGGCGCGGCACAAGGCGCACGTGATCAGCGAGTATTACGACGCGATGGGCGGGCACGCGGATCACAGCCACGCGTCGATGGTATTCGACGGCCGCTGGAAGTCCGTCGTCTACCATGGCCACCCGGTGGGCGAACTCTTCGACACGGCTGCCGACCCGCAGGAGTTCGACAACCTGTGGGCTGCACCCGGGGCCGATGCGCTCAAGCTCGACCGCCTCAAGTATCACGTCGACGCGATGATGGCGACGATCAGCGCCGGGCCGCCGCGGTTCGTCGACTACTGATGCCGCCGATCGACGCGACGGCCCGAGTTCGGCATTCTCGCGTTGCCCGAGTTCTTCCAGAACGAGGGTATCGAGGCGGTGCTCGACAACGTGCAGCATCGCGCGGGTGCGACCGCGATCGCCACGTCGCCGTACGTGATGGCGCCGGTCGCCGACGGCGCAGGAAGCCGCGAGCCGCCGATCGACGGTGGAGCCGGCAGCGTGCGCGTGCTGGATCGCCCGATCTTCGGCCGGACGGCGCTTCACGTGCGCACCGCGCCGTCGTTCGCGTCCGGATCCCGCGCTGTACGCCGGATTGCGTTATCAGCCACCGGCAGCCGATGACCTCACCGCTGCGCAGGGGGCGATCGTCGGCGACGCGATCAGGGCTGCAAAGCGGCGGGGCCTCACCGTTCATCTGCAGCTGATGGCGGCCATTCCACCCGGCTACCGCGTCCAGTTCGGCGGCCCGGTCGAAGAGGACCGCCCGCGGCTGCCGGATGGCCGTTTTTCCGGCTTGCGCGTCGACAACAACGGCTCGCTCGCGAGCCCGCACATCCGAGCCTACACGTGCGCGCTGATTCGCGACGTGATCCGTGCGTATCCCGAGGTCGACGTCATCCGGCTCGACTGGCCCGAATACCCGCCTTACGCCCTCGCGTCGTGGTGCTTCGATTTCAGCGCGCACGCCGAGGCCGCGGCACGACGGCTGGGCTTTGCCGTGGATGCGATGCGCCACGATGCGCAGCGGCTTCGCGATACCCTGCTCGGCGGACTCACCGGAGACGATCTCGCCTCCTGGCGCGAGGAGCCCGGAACCTGCGGACTGCCGCCGTGGTTCGAGCGCTTCCCCGGCTTCGTCGAATTGCTCCGCTTCAAGGCGGCCCTGGTCCGCGAATTTCTGGAGGCGTGCCATTCCGCGGTGCGGGACGAAGGTGGCGGCCGCGTGCGCCTCATGCCGCATGCATTTCCGCCGCCGTGGAACGCGCTGTCGGGCATGGACCTGTCCTCGCTCGCCGGATTGGGTATCGCAGCAGTCGGCGTCAAGCTCTACACGATGCACTGGATGATGATGCTGCGCGGTTACGCCGACGCGATGCTCGAACGCCAGCCGCATCTCGCGCCGAAGCTGCCGCGTGCGCTCGTCGATCTCTTCGCCGTCAGCGACGATCGCGGCGCATTGACCCGACTCGACGACATTCGTTATCCGGAGCCGCACGAGCCGCATCGCGCCGGCCGCGCGGCGCAGATCGGCAAGATCCGGCGTGCGCAGCAGGCAGCCGGCGGCACCATGGTTGCCGCGTTCGCGCACGGCTACGGTCCGCTTGCGGATTTTCGCGAACGGTTCACCATCGCGTTCGAGGCCGCTCGCGGCCACGGGTGGATCAACCGTTACGGCTATCTATCCGACGCGAAGCTCGCCGCGATCGGCGAAGTGACACGAGCTCCCATCCCGGCCTGACCATGCCTGCCAAAATTGCCGACATCCGCTGCCGCGTCCTGAAAAGGAAGCTGGACGGCAGCCACCGCAATCCGCGCTTCGTCTGGACCGAAAAACAGACGCTGCTCGTCTTCGTGCTCACCGACGACGGCCTCATCGGCGTCGGCGAGTCGTGGAGTGACGGCGGCAGTGCCGACCCGTTCGTGGCGTTCATCGAACAGCGACGTCGCGCCCCAGCTCATCGGTCAGGACGCCGACCTCGTCGATCGCTACTGGCGCGCTTTGCTCGACCGCGCGATCGTATCGACGCGGCGGGACATCACGTACAACGCACTGTCGGCAATCGACATCGCATTGTGGGATCTCAAGGGCAAGCGCGCAGGCATGCCCCTGTGGCGTCTGCTGGGTGGTCACGACCGCGCCGTGCTTCCGTACGCCAGCGGAGGCCTGTACCGGGACGGACAATCGCCGCAGGAGTTCGGCGCCGAATATGCGGCCTACGTCAGCAAGGGCTTTCGCGGCGTCAAGATCAAGGTGGGAGGTGCGCCGCTGGCCATGGATGTTGCGCGGGTTGCGGCGCTGCGCGCGGCCATCGGGCCTGCGACCCGGCTGATGGTCGACGCCGTGTCGAATCTCGACGTGCCGCGCGCACTCGCGATGGCGAAGGCATTGGCCGCCTACGACATCACGTGGTTCGAGCAACCGCTCGATACCGTCGACGTGGCGGGAACCGTTCGCGTGCACCGCGAGGGCGGCCTTCCCGTCGCGGGCATGGAGAACGAGCGCGGCCTCGCGACGTTCGCGCGACTGATCGAGTCGGGCGCCGTGCATTACGTGCAGTTCGACCCGGTCGTGAGCGGAGGCCTCACGCACGGGCGCAAGATTGCGGCGCTGGCCGAGGCACATTTCCTGCCTGTGACGTTGCACCATTCCAACTCCATCGTGTCGATGCTCGCCAACGTTCATCTCGCGGCCGCGCTGCCGAACTGCGATTCCGTCGAGTACCACGTGCTGCACCAGCCGCTGTTCGAGCGCGCGCCGGCCGGCACCCTCGACCTTTACGACGGCCGCCTGATGGCACCGGAAGCGCCCGGGCTCGGTGTCGATCTCGCCGACCTTGCGGAGACCGCGTGACGAGCCCGTTCGAGATTCACGACCCCGCGTTTCGCGACCTCGCGCTGCCCGTTGCCGCGCTCGACCGGCTGTGGAGCGGAGGGCGCTGGTGCGAAGGGCCGGTCTATTTTCCGCTCGGCGACTACGTGCTCTGGAGCGACATTCCGAACGACCGGATGCTCCAGTTGACCGAAGGCAGTGGCGTGCGGGTCTTTCGCGCGCCGGCGCAATTTTCGAACGGGAACACGCGCGATGCTGCCGGGCGGCTCGTGACCTGCGAGCATGGCGCCCGCCGCGTGACGCGCACCGAGACCGACGGCTCGATCACCATGCTCGTCGATCGGTTCCGCGGCAAGCGCCTCAATTCGCCGAACGACGTCGTCGTCAAGTCGGACGGAACGATCTGGTTCTCCGATCCTCCCTATGGCATCCTCTCCGATTACGAGGGCCACAAGGGCGAGCAGGAGTATGGCGGTTGCTTCGTCTTTCGCTTCGACCCGGCGCGCGGCAGGCTCGACGTCGCGGCCGACGACATGGTGCGGCCGAACGGACTCGCGTTCTCGCCCGACGAAAAGACGCTGTATATCTCGGATACCGCATGGGCGCACGATCCCGAGGCGGCGCGCCACATTCGCGCCTATCGCGTCGGTCCGAATGGAACGCTGTCGAAACCGCGCACTTTCGTCGCGATGGAGGCGGGCGTGGCCGACGGCTTTCGCGTGGATGTCGGCGGCAATGTCTGGACCAGCGCCGGGGACGGTGTCCGCTGCTACGCGCCCGACGGCCGTCTGCTCGGGAAAATCCTGGTTCCGGAGGTAGTTTCCAATCTCACGTTCGGCGGCCCGCGCCGCAATCGCCTGTTCATCACCGCGACATCGAGTCTCTATGCGATATACGTCGCAACCAGTGGCATCGCCGAACGCTGATATGCTTTTCCCGGTCGTTAACCGAAAGGAGTGAACATGTCCCGCATCTCGCGTCTCATCGCCGTCGCATTTGCCGCCGTCGTGGCCGCGCCTGCGGCCTTTGCCGCTGACTGGCCCGACAAGCCGGTGAAGGTCATCGTGCCGTTCGGCCCGGGCGGAACCACCGACACGCTGGCGCGCAATATCCAGCGCGTCGCGGAAGAAAAGAAACTGCTGCCGCAGCCGCTGACGATCATCAACATCGGCGGACACTTCTCGGTCGGCGGAAATCAGGTCAAGAACGCGGCACCAGACGGCTACACGTTCCTGATCATGCATCTCGCACTGCTGTCCGGCGAGATCGTCGATCCGAACCGCAAGCTGTCCTACCGCGATTTCGAGCCGGTCGCGCTCACCGGCGGCTTCTGCCTGCACCCGGTGGTGCGCGAGGACGCGCCGTGGAAGACGATGGAGGAGCTGCTGGCCGCAGCGAAGGAGAAGCCGAACACGATCATCTTCGGCGTCAACGTCGGTGCGCTCAATCACCTGGGCGGCGGCTTGCTCGAGGCCGGGTATCCGGGTGCCAAATTTCGCTTCGTCCAGATCGGCGGCGGCGCCGAGAATTTCGCCGCGCTGAAGGGCGCCAACACGCAGGCCGGGATGCTGTCGTCGTCCGAGTACCAGAACTTCAAGTCCGGTGGCATCCGCGCGCTCGCCTACACGGGCACCGAGCGGCTGAAGCTCGAGCCGAACATTGCGACCACGCGTGAACTCGGACTCAACTTCGATTTCTGCATCAACAACTACTGGTTCGCGCCCAAGGGGACGCCGAAGGCGGCGATCGACGGGATGGCGGCGATGCTGCAGAAGGCCATGGCTTCGCCGGAGATGCAGGCCGCGCAGGCGAAGCAGGCATCGACCAGCGAGTTCATGTCGGGGGCGGCGTTCCAGAAGTCGCTCGACGATACCTTCAAGGCCATCGAACCGGTCGCGAAGTCGCTGGTCAAGAAATAGCGGCCGTGCAGCTCACCAGCACGCGCCGCGCTGAAATCGCGATGGCGTCTCGTCGCGATTGCGCTCGCCGCGGCGTTCCTGTTCGACGGCCGTAACCTGACGCCCGGCGTGCTCGAGCCGGTCGGGCCGGGAACGATTCCCAATGCGACGTGCTGGATCGTGATCGCGCTTGCGCTGGCGATGCTCGTGCGCACGGTGTGGGGCAGCGGCGGCGAGCAGGCGAGCGCCTCGGTCGCCGGTGAGCGCTGGCGTGATCTGGCGGTCCTCGTCGCCGTCACCTGTGCGTACGTCGCCATCCTGGGGTTCGGGCTGGTTCGCTACAGCATCGCCACGGCGGCATTTCTGCTGGTCACGGTACTCTGGCTTGCCGAAAACCGCCGCCGCGCGTTGCCGGGCACCGTGGCGGTCGCGCTCGTACTCGGCTTCGGGCTCGACTATGTCTTCCGGCACGTGCTCGTAACCGACCTGCCATAGCGGATTCTCGATGGAAATCGTCCAAGCGATCGGCGGTCTGCTCGCGCCTCTGCCGCTGTTCCTGACGGTGTTCGGCACGGCGGCGGGAATCGTCGTCGGCGCAATTCCCGGGCTCACCGGCGCGATGCTGATCGCGCTCGCGCTGCCGTTCACATTTCACATGGCGCCAGTTACCTCGATGATCCTGCTCGTCTCGATGTACACGGGATCGATCACCGGCGGCCTGATCTCGGCGACGCTGTTCCGCATTCCGGGCACGCCATCGAACGTGATGACGACGTTCGACGGCTACCCGATGGCGGTCAAGGGCGAAGCCGGGCGCGCGCTCGGGCCTCGGCATCGGCGCGTCGACCTTCGGCGCGCTGTTCGCCTGGGTTGCGCTCGCGACGATCACCGAAGCCGCTGTCGGACTGGGCGGTGCGCTTCTCGCCGTGGGACTACTTCTCGCTGACGCTGATGGCGCTGGTCCTGATCTCTTCGGTCACGCAGGGCTCGATGCTGAAGGGCCTCCTGTCCGGTGCGATCGGTGCGATGTTCGCGTATCCGGGAGTGGATCCGACGAGCGGACAGGCGCGGCTCACGTTTGGCTACTGGCAGATCGAGGGCGGATTCGACGTGCTGCCGGTGCTGGTCGGCGTATTCGCCGTCGGCACCGTGATGGCCGACGCGATCAAGCCGCATGCACTCGGCCAGGCGGTCCGCTACACGAGCGAGGGCCTGCTGATGCGCTGGCGCGACTGGAAGGCGCAGTGGGTCAACCTGCTGCGCTCGTCGGCGATCGGCACGTGGATCGGCATCCTGCCCGGCATCGGCGCCAGCATCGGCTCGGTCGTGGCCTATACCGTCGCGAAGAACACGTCGCAGCACCCGGAGGAGTTCGGCAACGGTTGCCCCGATGGCATCGTCGCTTCCGAGACCGCCAACAACGCGACCGTCGGCGGCGCGCTGATCCCGCTGATCGCGATGGGCATCCCGGGCAGCGTGATCGACGTGTTCCTGCTGGGGGCGATGCTGATTCACGGCATTCAGCCGGGTCCGCTGCTCTTCACGAACAATCGCGACGTTGTCTACGCGATCATCGCCGCCTGCCTTTTGTCGACGGTCGTGATGTTCGTACTGATGACCGCATCGGTGCCGCTGCTGCGCCGGCTGCTCGACATTCCGCGGCACTACGTGCTGCCCGTGGTGCTCGTGTTCTGCGTCGTTGGCGTGTTCGCGTCGAACAGCCGCATGGCCGAAGTCGTGTTCATGCTGGCGTTCGGCGGCCTCGGGTTTCTGATGGAGCGCGCGGGCATGCCGCTCGGACCGTTCGTCATCGGATTCATCCTCGCGCCGCTCGCCGAAGCCAAGCTGCGCTCGGGCCTGATGATGTCGGCGGGCGACTATTCGCCACTGGTAACGCATCCGTTGTCGGCGACGCTGCTCGCGGTCTCGGTCGTACTGCTGGTCTGGCCGATCTGGCGGTCACGACGAATCCGGTAGGCCTTTGGGATGGCCGACAATTTGCCCCAGCACGATCAACGTGCGCCTATGCCGCTGGCGATGGGACATCCTCGAGCGGCGTTGGCGGGGGAACTCCCCGCGGTCCCGAAACGGACGCCCCGGTGATTTGCGCCGTCCCATGGGGCCGGCCGTGCCAGGCGATCTGCCGGAGCGGGGGGCAGGTCCATTGCACCTTTGATTGCACAAAGTTCGCGGATTGCCATTACAATTGCGAGTAACCCTCCGTTCGAGCAGAGACCGGGGCGGGAAGACCTAAGATCACCTCGGGAGGAAGTCATGAAACGTCGCGATTTCGTCAAGCTGTGCGGCTCGTCCGTCGCCTTGGGCACGGTGGGCGCGTCGGGAATGGCCGGTGCTGCGGAGAAGATGGTGTGGAAAGCCTCGGATGTCCATCCGCTGGGGTATCCGACGGTCGAAGCGATCGAGCGGATGGGCAAGAAGCTCGAGAAGGATACCAACGGGCGCATCTCGATCCAGATGTATCCGTCGATGCAGCTCGGCGGCGAGAAGGAGATGATCGAGCAGGCGCAGGTCGGGGCGCTGCAGATCGCGCGGATCTCGGTCGGCGCGATGGGTCCGGTAGTCGACGACGTCAACGTCTTCAATCTTCCGTTCGTGTTCCGCGACGAAGCCCACATGCGCAAGGTGATCGACGGGCCGATCGGTGCGGAACTGCTCGAGCGGATCAACAACGATCCGAAGTCACGGCTGATCGTGCTGGGCTGGATGGATGCGGGTACCCGCAACGTCTACTCGCACAAGCCGGCGACCAAGCCTGACGATCTGAAGGGCCAGAAGATCCGCATGATGGGTAACCCGCTGTTCGTCGAGACGATGAACGCGATGGGCGGTAACGGCGTGGCGATGGGCTTCAACGAACTCTATACCGCCATGCAGACCGGCGTGGTCGATGGCGCGGAGAACAATCCGCCGACGCTGTACGCGCAGAACCACTACAAGGTGGCCAAGATCTACAGCCTGACCGGCCACCTGATCATTCCGGAAATCTTCGTGTTCTCGAAGAAGAACTGGGAAGTGCTGTCGAAGGAGGATCAGGCGCTGCTGAAAAAGGTGTCGCGCGAAGCGCAGCTCGAGCAGCGGAAGTTGTGGGATGCGTACGTCGGGGAAGCCGAGAAAAAGCTCAAGGAAGCCGGCGTGCAATTCATCCCCGCCGACAAGGCGGCGTTCTACAAGGCGACGCAGTCGGTGCGCGACAAGTACGGCTCCAAGTACGCCAAGATCCTGAAAGAGATCGAGAACACCAAGTAACGTCCGCCGTCCGGGCACGCGGCGCCGCACGCGTCGCGTGCCCGTTTTTCGTCCGTCCCGCAGTCGTCGCATGACCACCGCTGGGCTGCCCCGGGGCAGGGCAGACATGGGGGTTATATGTCCGTGAAACAATGGTACGCGCAGACGATGGATTGGCTGTATCTCGCCTGCGTCGGGGTGTCCGGTTCCGCGCTGGTCGCCATCACCACTGATGATTCCGTACGGCGTGTTGATGCGTTATGCGTTGAACGACCCGCAGTCGTGGCCCGAGCCGGCTTCCGTCATCCTGATGGTGATGTTCTCGTTCCTGGGTGGCGCCGCGGTCTATCGCGCGAACGGGCATGTCGCGGTCGCGGCACTGCTGAACGCGGTGCGGCCCGGCCTGCGCCGGGCAATGCTGGCGGGAGTCCACGCCTGCATGGGCGCGACGGGGCTGTTCATGCTGGTCTACGGCGTGCAGCTGTGCGTGATCACGCAGTACTCGACGATGGCCGAGTTTCCGGACCTGTCAGTAGCGGTCGTCTACATGCCGATCCCGGTCGGCGGCCTCATCACGCTGCTGTTCCTGATCGAGCGCATCTGGGTCGGTGAGCCGCCGAAGACGTCGGTCATGTACCGCGACAAGGCGACGGAGGCCGAATAGCCATGGACATCCTGGTTCTCATCGGGTCGTTTACCGTGCTTTGCGCGCTGGGCGTGCCCGTCGCATACGCGCTGGGCCTCTCCGCGCTGTTCGCGGCGCTGTGGGCCGACATCCCGCTCGAAGCGGTGATGCTCAAGATCTCGGACGGCACCGACGACTTCGCGCTGCTTGCCATTCCATTCTTCGTGCTGGCCGGCGGCATCATGGCCGAGGGCGGCATGGCGCTGCGCCTCATCAACCTGGCCAAGGTGTTCGTCGGCGTCATCCGCGGCGGCCTCGCGCTGGTGAACGTTCTTGCCAGCACGCTGTTCGGCGCGGTTTCCGGTTCGTCGGTCGCCGATACGGCGGCGATCGGATCGGTGATGATCCCGCAGATGGAAAAGGCGGGCTACGGGCGGGTGTTCGCGACCAACGTCACCATCTGCGGCTCGGTGCAGGCACTGCTGATCCCGCCGTCGCATAACGCGGTGATCTACTCGGTCGCCGCCGGTGGAACCATTTCGGTCACCAATCTCTTTCTGGCTGGCATCTTTCCTGGACTGCTGTTCGGACTGTGCCTGATCGGGCTGGTGCTGTGGACTGCGCACAAGCGTGGCTACCCGAAGGAAGAACCGGTGCCACTCGCCGCGGTGCCCCGTATCGCCATGGATGCGATCTGGGGACTCGGGACGATCGCAATCATCATGGGCGGCATCCTGTCCGGCGTGTTCACGCCGACCGAGTCGGCGGCTGTGGCCTGCGTCTACGCCTTTCTGGTGACCTTCCTGGTGTATCGCGACTACAAATGGAACGAGCTGCCGCGCCTCGTCCACCGGGTCGTGAAAACTGTCGCGATGGTGATGATGCTGATCGGCTTCTCGGTCGCCTTCGGCTACATGATGGCGCTCATGCAGATCCCGGCCAAAGTGACGGCGATGTTCCTCCAAATCTCCGACAACAAGTATGTCTTCCTGATGCTCGTCAACGTCCTGCTGCTGATCCTGGGCATCTTCATGGACCTGGCGCCGATGCTCCTCATCTGCACGCCGATTTTTCTGCCGGTGATCGCCAAGTTCGGCATCGATCCCGTGCACTTCGGCATGATCATGATCCTGAACCTCGGCATCGGGCTGATCACACCTCCTGTGGGGCCGACGTTGTTCGTCGGTTGCGCGATCGGCAAGGTGACGATGGAGGAAGTGTCGAAGGAGCTATGGCCGTTCTACGGCGCGATGTGCGTGGCGCTGCTGCTCGTGACCTACTTCCCCGCTATTTCACTCTGGATCCCGTCGCTGATGAAGTAGCGATCGATGTGATCAAGCCACGGCACGGGGCGGGGCGGCCAGGTCAAATCGGATCTTCCGGACTCAACGATTGGAAAGATGAAACATCGGGCGCAGGCGAACGCCGAGCCAGGTTCCCGGCAGCGCCGCGGCGATCCACAGCCATCCGTGAACGCTGGTCGACGCGACACCCGAGAAGAACGCGCCAATGTTGCAGCCAAACGCGATCCGGGCACCGTAGCCCATCATGAGACCACCGAGGGCCGCAGCGGCAAGCGAGCGCAGCGGAATCCGCGTAGCCCGCCCGAATTTTCCCGCGAATCCCGAAGCCAACACCGCGCCGAGGATGATTCCGAAATTCATCACCGAGGTGACGTCGTGCAGCACGGGCGCGTCGAGCGCCTCGCGCTGAAAGTCGCCTGACCAGAACGCATCGGCGGTCGAATTCCAGCCGGCGAGCCGCGCGAATTTGGCGCCCCAGAGCGTGAATCCCCATGTGATGCTCCATGGATGTCCCGCCACGGCGAGCGTCGCGAAGTTGAAGAGCGCGAGCAGTATGGCGCCGATGGCAAAGGGCCACGGGCCGGTCGCCATGCGTCGCCAACCGGATGGCGGCGATGGCACGACCGCGACGTTGTTCTTGCCGAACGCTCGCAAGACGACATACAGCACGGCGAGAAACGCGAGTTGCGTGACGATCGCTGGTCCCCACCCCATCGTTTCACCCAAAGCCAGCACGCCGAAGTCCGGCAGGCGTTGCCACGCGCCCATGTGCAGGCTCGCCCAGAAGCCGCCGGCGCAGAACGCGAGCAACGTCACGACGATGCGCGCGCTTCCGCCGCCCACCTTGTAGAGCGTTCCCGATCCGCATCCGTCGCCGAGCTGCATGCCGACGCCGAACATGAAGGCGCCGATCGCAACTTGCCAGCCCACGGGCGCATTGGCACCCACCACCGGCATCCCGAACAGGTTCCCGGACGCGAGTACCGGCGCAAACAGGAGCGTGGCGGTCGCGAGCATCAGCAGTTGCGCTTCGACACCGGCGGTGTCGCGCGTGACGAGAAGGCGCCGATACGCGGAAGTGAACCCGAACGCCGCGTGATGCAGCGTAAAGCCGCAGGCTGCTCCGATGGCGAAGAGAACGGCCAGCCGCGGGCTGACGCCGCCAAGCGCGCCGCCAAGCGCGATGGCGCTCAGACCGCCGCCGACGATGACCGCGCGCTGCACCGCGTTGCCGGCCGCGTCACGTGCCGGTGGCGCGACAGTCGATCCTGTCGACGACGGATTCGAGGCCACGTCCCGGCTTATACGGCTCGGTAGTGCCGCAAGCACGTTCGATGGCCGGAACCGATCAAACCTGCGGGCGCCGCAAGATTACTTTTTCTTCGCCGCGCAAGGATTCTTCGCTGCGCAAGGATTCTTCGCCGCGCAGGGATTCTTCGCCGCGCAGGGATTCTTCGCCGCGCAGGGATTCTTCGCCGCGCAGGGATTCTTCGCCGCGCAGGGATTCTTCGCCGCGCAGGGATTCTTCGCCGCACAGGTCTTCGCCGCACAGGGATTCTTCGCCATGCTGGCCGGCTTGAATCCTTTTTGCACGTCTGCCGTGTATGCCGTCAGTCCGGCAAGTTCTTTGGAATTCCAGGCCAGCGGCTTGGTGGCCATCGGTACGACCATGCAGAACTGGACCATCTCGTCCAACTGGACCTGCTTTACGCCGCCCTTGTCCTTGGCCATGGCGACGGCGTGCGGGTACGGCTTCGCGAAGGAAGGAGCAAACGCGGCACCGCCTGTGTGACAGGTATTGCACGACATCCCGTTGGAGCTGAGCTTGGTGTCGGTCCAAAGGGTCTTGCCATAGGCCGCCAGCTCCACGTGGCTCCCGGAGTAGGGCTTGTAGCCCGCCGGGCGCATCACCAGCTTGGCGTCGACCTTGTCACTCGCCGCGCAGGGATTCTTCGCCGCGCAGGGATTCTTCGCCGCGCAAGGATTGGCGGTGCCTTTGGCGCGCGGACGGGCCGCGCATGGGCTGCATGGGGCCGCCGCGAATGCACCAGCACCGCCCAATGCGACGGAAAGAACACCGGACGAGAGGAGAGCTTTGGTCACCGAAGTCAGTCTGGGTTGCATGTTTGCTCCTAAGGCAGGGCCGCATCGCCGCCCCGGGGTTGGAAATCGCGTCAGCTGTGCAGCAGCATTTCGCTGGCGCGCGCCACGCCTTGCTCGGAGTTCGCGATGATCGCGACGCTTCCGCCCTTCGCCGGCTTCACCAGCGATCGGTAACCTCGGGACGATGCCCTGGCCGACGCCTCGATCGTCCGATCCGGAAGCAGCAGCAGGGTCACCTTGCCAGCAGGCGAATTGACCACGACATGGTGCGCCATCACGCCACCGAAGGGACAGGTGCCGATATATCGGATTTCGCCCAGTTGCTCGGGCAGTCGCACGTCCAGCGTCTCCGCCACCTGCATCAGGCGGGCGGGGTCCGCCGGCTTGGCCGAAAGAATGGCGTACGCCTCCTCGTCGACGACGAAGTCGATTCCCGCGAGCGCAAGCGGGTCGTCGCGCGGATACCAGGCGCCGATGGCCAGGCCGATCGCCAACACAACGCTGGCCGCCATGGCATAGATCGACCGAGGCGAGTGCGCCGGCGGCGAGACCGCCTGCATGATCTGGTCGGCAAGGCCCGCGGGAGGGGCAACCCGCGCGGCATCGAGGATCTGGTCGTCGAGTTGCAGCGCGCGTTCGAGAAACTGCGCGCAGGCGGAACAGCCGGCTTCGTGCTCGCGGGCGTCGGGGTCGAGAGCCCGTGGATCGACGAGCACGCGGCGGCGAAATTCGAGACAGGTGTTCATAGGATCGACCGATCTCTGGTTCGCGCAGGCCCGTCGATCAGGCGCCGCATCGCCTGCCGCGCGCGGGTAAGGCGGGTCATCACCGCGCCGTCGGTGGTGTCGAGCATGACGGCGATCTCGGTGCAGGAGAATCCACCCAGCACCTGCAGCAGCAGGGGTTCGCGCAGACTTTCGGGAAGCACGCGCAGGGCCTCCCGCACCTCGAGCGCGCTTTCCATCCCGAACCCGGCCGAACACTCGAGCGAATCCACGTCCTCGTCGACGACATCGACGCGCTTGCGTTCGAAGGTACGTGCATGCTCGTTGCGCAGGATCGTGAAAAGCCAGCTCTTGACGGTCGCCTCGTCACGAATGCTGCCCCAGGCGCTCCATGCGCGCAGGCATGTCTCCTGAACCAGGTCGCGGGCCTGCTGACGGTCCCGGCAGAGCCAATACGCGAAACCGTACAGGTCGCCGGAATGCGCCCGGATGGCACGCTCGAATCGGTGTTTGGCGAACAGCGGCAACGGCGTCTTCCTTGAACTTTTTTTCCCCGATGGGCGGCGTCAATCGTCCGGGCGGTCGACCGCGGGCTGCGCATGATCGACCAGCGCGCGAGCGAAGGTCCGCAGCGCTTGAATTTGCCGCACGAAGTTGCGGCAACCGACGCAAATCAGCAGATGGGCGCGAACTCGAATCCGCTCCGTCCAATCGAGGTCGCGGTCCATCCCGTCGGAGGCAATTCTCGTGATTTCCTCGCAGCTCGTCATTTCACGCGTCTCATGTTGACGGCGTTAGTCGATGACGCCCCGGATGCGTCGTACCATTTCGCCTGCAGGGAGGGACGCAGGCGCATTCGTGCGCGATGCAGCATCACCGAACAGTTCGACTGCGTAATGCCGAGATTCTTACATATCGCGTCGATGGGTTCGCCCATGACCTCGCGCAGCACGAAGACCTCCTGCAACCGTGCCGGCAGTTCGCTCAGGCATTCCTGCAGGACTTCCCAGAACTGCGTCTGCTCCATCGTGGATTCCGGGCTGCCCCAGGCTGCTGGCCTGGACGTCGCCTCCCAGTGCCCACGGGCATCGAACATCCGCTCCGACCAGCCGTCGTCGTCGCTTTCGGCCTCGACGGTTCCCACGAGGACTTCGCGCCGTCGCGCGGCGAGCAGGTCGCAAATCTTGTTGCGCAGTATCGACACGAGCCAGGTGCGCAGCGACGAGCGTCCGGCGAACTTGTGCCGGCCCACCATCGCCGCCAGGAGCGTTTCCTGGACGGCGTCGTTGGCGAGATCGCGGTCGTGAAGCTTGAACATCGCATAGGCCATGATATAGCGACGTTCTGCCGCCAGTGCCGCGTCGTCCAGGACGGATCCACCATTCATGCACATTTCTCCCGTCGCGTCGCATCCGCTCACCGCACTTGCGCCGTCGCCGCCCGGCGGGCAGCAAGGGTTCATGACAGGGATAGCGTGATGGCGCTGATGGAGGAGACCGGCGGCGGGGATCGAACCTTACATTGGCGCGCCGCGGATCGGGCGATCGATGCTGCGTCGCAGCACCGCCGCGGGTCTCGCGCCCATTGCGGCGCGCGACCGTCATCCTGCCGGCGAAGCTTCCAGCAGAGTGGAAAGCAGCGTCGCGATGCCGAGAAACGAGGAGAAACCGACCACATCGGTGACCGTGGTCAGGATGATCGACGACGACGTGGCGGGGTCCTGGCCGAAGCGGCGCAGCAGCACCGGCGTCAGCGCGCCGGCGAGCCCGGCCGCGACCATCGAGATCACCATCGCCAGCGCGCAGACGAGCACCAGGCCGTACGAGCGGCTCCACAGGTAGACACCGAGTGCCGTCGTCGCTGCCACGGCGATGCCGTTGATCAGGCCCACGGCGGCCTCCTTGCCGACCACACGCGGCCAGTGGCGCAGGCTGATCTCGCGCAGCACGAGTCCGCGCATCGTCACCGCGAGGGCCTGCGCGCCGGCGTTGCCCGACTGGCCCGCGACGACGGGCAGCAGTACTGCAAGTGCGGTGAACTTCGCGATCGTGCCCTCGAATAGGCCGACGACGGCCGCTGCGAGGAACGCCGTCAGCAGATTGATCTGCAGCCACGGCAGGCGCTTCACCACCGCGAAGCCCGGCGACGAAAGGGCGCGCTCGTCGCGACTGACGCCGACCATCGTCTGGATGTCGACGCTCGTTTCCTGCTCGATCGCCGTGACCAGCGCGGACTGCCGGATCACGCCAACGAAACGGCCGTCGACGTTGATCACCGGCAGCTCGGTGATCGGCTGCTGCTGCAGCACGGAGACGAATTCCTCGCGTGGATCGAGGTCGTTCACCGCCGCGATCAGGCGGCGCGTGATCTCGCGCAGCGGCAGCGTGGGGTCGGTCGTCGCCAGGTCCTGGATCTCGACACGACCGGTCAGCCGGCCTTCGTCATCGACGACAAAGAGTTCGCGCAGCCCGCGACGGCGGACCGTTTTCAGCCGAGCCAGCGCTTCGCCTACGGAAAGATCCGCGCGCAACGGTGCGACGTTCGGGTCCATCAGCCGACCCGCCGCGTCATCCGGGTACGCCAGCAGTTCGCGCAATTCCTTGGCAACCGGCGCATCGAGCAGCGCGATCAGCGGCTCGCGTTGCGCGGCGTCGAACTGGGCGAGCGCCGCCGCCGCGATGGCTGGTTCCGCCTCGCTCAACCATCGGCGCGCGATCTCCGATGGCACGGCCTGCAGCGTCGCCGCGGCGGCGTCCGGCGTCATCGCCTGCCACACCGGCAGCACCACATTCGGCGGCAGCGGCAGCAGCAGCGCGACGGCGTCGTCAGCCGCGATCTTCTCGATCTGCCGCGCGGCTTCGCGCGGATAGTCGAGCAGATAGCGGCGGCTCAACGCGGCAGAAACGGGAATGACGTCAACCGAACTCATCACCGGCCTCGCGACGGCGCGGCAAGCGCCGACAGCGTTGCGTCGATGAGTCCAGCCACGGCGTGCCAGTAGCCGGCTGCAACTATCCCCGGCAGCGATTCGGGCCCCGGTCCGTCCGCCGGACGGCGTGCGCTCTGCGCGTGATGCAGTGCGCGCCGCTGCACGACGCCGACCAATCCGCCACCGCGCTCAACGACGGGCGCGACGTCGGCATCGCGCCAGACGGGATGCACGGCAGCTCCGGTGAGCGGAGTCGCCGCCGGCAACGTGCCGGGCACGGCGGTCATCAGCATGTCGAGCCGGATCTGCGCATCCGCGCGCAGCAATGCCGGCACCTCGATCTGTCCCAGCGGGCGCCGTCGCGCGTCGACGACGTAGATCGGACCGCCCGGGGCGGCTCGCGCGGCGCGCAACGCTTCCAATGCGTCCTGCACGCGGCTTTCCGGCGGCAAGGTGATGATTTCGGTATCGACGCAGGCGCCCACCGAGTCTTCGGGATAGCCGAGCACGGCTTGGCACGCCAGCGCCGTCGCCGTCGGCAGCGCATCGAGCAGAAGCGTGCGCGGCGCTTCGGGAATGTGGCGCAGCACGGCGGCGGCCCCCGGCACACTCATCGCTGCCATCAGCATCGCGGCATGCGGGACCTCGATGCGCATCACGCAGCGTGCGGCCGTGTAGGGAAGCATCGCGCCCAGCACCGGTGCGCCGAGCCGCGCCGGCGTCCGCTCGAAGAGCGCCGCAGCGCTTTCACCGGGAACCTGCTCCAGCACCCGTGCGGCATCGTCCGGATGCGAGGCCAGAAAAGCGTTGGTCAGGACATCGGGATCAGCCATCGCGATTGGCCTCCGCGATCAACACGACCGGCTGCTCGCTGAAGATGCGTCCCGGCAGCGTCACGCGCCCGTCGTCGGTCTCGACGACCACCGCCTCGTGCGTCAGCTCCAGAATGCGGCCCTCGAACCCGGCGACGCGAATGCGCTGGCCGAGTTCGTAGCTGCGCCGCAGGTGCTGCGCGCCGATCAGGTTGGCAACGTGGGTGCGCGCGCCGAGGCTGATCGCGATGACGACCCCACCGGCCACGGCACCAGCGGCGATGCCGACGAATATCGCGAGAAACGTCACGCGAATGCCGATCTGGTCTGCGCCGACCAGGATCGCCGCCACCAGGATGGTCGCCTGCGCGGCGCGCGCGACCACCTGGCGCTGCGCCGGCGCGAGTTGTGCGGTCGCACCCAGGATGAGATCGGCCACGACGCGCGACAGGATGTAGCCGGCCACGACGATCAGCAGGCCGGCGATCACCATCGGCAGCTGGTCCAGGAGCCGCGTGAGCCACGTGGTGAACGTCTCGAGCCCCAGCGTGTTGGTCGCGGCGGCGATGAAGAACAGGAGAACCGCCCAGAAAACGATGGCACCGAGCACGTCGGCCGAACGTGCAAGTCGCACCCGATCGGCGAACCGGGCACCGACGACGCGACGCATCGCGCTGTCGAAGAGCGTCAGCGTGCGGCCGGCGAGCGCGCGCAGGAATTTCGCCAGGACCCAGCCCGCCAGCAGCAGCAGCACGGCGCTGACGACGCTCGGCAGGTACTGCGATGCGCGCTCAACGATGATCGCGGCGATCGCGGTCATCTCGTCGCCAATGGTTGCGCCTTGGTTCACGCCAGAGTCCTCCGCGCCAGATGGGAGCCCGGCACACGTGCGCCTGGCTCGGGGTGCCCGTTTCTTCCGCCGCCGCGGCGCGATCGCGCGCGGCGTGCCGCTACCGCACGGTCATTGCGCCGGGCGGATCGGACGAGTCTCCGGCGTCATGCGCGCCGGTTCGCGTGCATCTTCAGTTCTTCGAGAATCGCCGCGAACATCTGCTCGTTGTCCGACGCGTTGCGCATCGGCTTGTCGAGGCTGCTCGTCAGCATCGCGACCTTGTTCTCGTCGGCGTACATGTAGAGCTGTCCCATCTTCTCGGCGACCGCGCGGTACCGGTTGTCGATGTCCTGCACGCGATTGGTGAGGTCCTTCAGCACCTCTTCGCTCACGTCCTTCAGTTCAACGGCGGTCTTCGCTTCGTCGGTCATGGCGTTTCCTTTCTGTCGTCGTTGCGATTGCGCAGGTCGTTCGCGGTGGATGTTGCGATTGCGCTTTGAAACGATGGCATTTATCCCGCGGCGATCCGTTTCGGAGGCCGCGCACCTGCCGCCCGGTTCACATCGGTGCCGGCAGGATGCCTGACATCGCTGGTCCTTCGCGCCGTTCCGCCGGCGCCGCCGCGACGACCGAATTCAGTCGTTCGTTGAGCAGGCGGAATTCGGTGGCGATGAGCTGGTGCAGGTTCTCGATTCGCGACGCTTCGGCCTTGTCGGCGAGGTCCTGCACGCGTTGCACTTCCTTCAGCAGGCGGCGCGTTTCGATCAGCGAACCGATCTGGTGCTGCAGATAGGCGACGAAGAACAAGGCGCCCAGCACACCGGCCAAGCCCAGCATCACCACACCCAGCGGCGCGTCGATCTGTGCGACCACCAGGTTGAGCGGCGCCGGCGTCATCAGGGCCGACCAGTTGAGCACGACCAGCGCGCTCACCACGACCACGACCACGATGGCCACCCAGTTGCTCAGCCGCTTCATTCACGTCTCCCGTTGGCGAAGGCGGGCCGGAACACATTTTCGACAATCCGTCCCGGCCAGCGCACCAAACCAGTGTATATTTTCAAAAACGCCAAGTAAAAGCCATTTTTCAAAATTTGAATTAGCAAAAATGCAAATTACATCGAATCCTGCCTCGCCCGTGCTCGATACCGCCGACATGGCGTTGCCCCGGCCCCAGCTCGCCTGGACCGACTTCTACACGGTGCTTCAGGTGGCCGAGCACGGCGGCGTGGCCAAGGCGTGCGCAGCCCTCGGGATGACGCACTCGACATTGCTGCGCAAGCTCGATCTGATCGAGCGTCGTCTCCAGACGCGACTCTTCGAACGCGTGCGCGGCCGCTACACGCTTACCCCGGCCGGTCACGCGGTCGAGCAGGCGGCGCGAGCTTTCGAGCCGATTGCCCGTACGGCCGAGGCGCGGGCGTTGGGTCAGGACCTCCGACCGAGCGGGGACGTCCGCGTGAGCGTGGCAGCGATCGTGATCGACCATCTGTTGCCGCCGGTGCTTGCGCAGTTCGCGTCAGCCTTTCCCGAAGTCCGGATCGAGCTCGCGGCCTCGCGCGAACATGCGAGCCTGGGCAGGCGCGAGGCCGATGTCGCAATCCGCGTGGCGGACGCGGTACCGGATTGGCTGGTCGGCCGCAAACTCGCCGATCTCGCGTTCAAGGTCTACGGGCGCAAACGGGGACGCGCGAAGATCCTGCGCCCGGTCGAGGAATTGGCCGGGGAAAAGCGCTGGATCGGCTTCGAGCGGGACGCGCGCGACCTCAAGTTCGATCGCTGGCTCGCAGCCGAAGTGCCGGCCGATAACGTGGTGCTGCGCGTCGACAGCTTTTCCCACGCGTTGACGATGACGCAAGCCGGTCTCGGGATTGCACTGTTGCCCGCCTTCCTCGAGGGCTGTGTGCCCGACCTGCAGCCGTTGACCGGCAACGATCCCAGCGCTACAGACACCGCTGTGGCTCATCACGCATCCCGAGCTCAAGAACACGACGCGCATCAAAGTTCTGCTGCGGGCCTTCGGTCCTGCGCTCGCCCACGCCGTGCAGGCCGCGCAGGAAGTTTCGCGCGCCGCTTGAGCGCGTTTGCGTTTGGCAGCGCTCGTTGCTTGGAACGAGCGCGATGCGAGATGCCGTCGCAGGCGCGTTACGTAGGCGCCGTTACCCAAGCCACGGAGCCGTCTTCCAGCAGCAACACGCATCCGGCGCGGCGCTCGACGCGCAGCCTGCGGGTCGCGACGATGGGGGAGGGCACCACGACCGGCGTTCGCTCGGACCAGCCCGCGGCCGGATCGAAAATCCGCAACTCTCGCCGGTCCTGCGACGGGACGAAGAAAAGCGAATCGACCCAGGCCGCGAGGTCAAGCTCGCGTCGGCCGAGCACGTGATTGCTGACACCCGATGCCAGTTTGAGCGCACGCAACTCTTTGCGCTCGATCCGGTATTCGTGCAGTACGCCACCGATGTGCGGCGTGTGCACGGCAAGGAGCCGCGTGCCGTCGGTGGTCGGCGCCATCCAGCGGTTGGCGGTGCCGATGGGCACGCCGAGGGCTTCGATCTGAAGCGCGTCGCGTTGCGCCTCACTGGCGGCGACGACGACGAGTTGCGCGCCGAGCGGGCCGGAGCGCACGGTGAGCAGGCCGGTGCCGCCGTGCCAGTCGATCGGTCGTGGCGCCAGGTCCTCGAATACATGAGGCGCAGGCAGCGTGAGGCTGCGCAGCGGCCGCAGTCCGTGTCGCTCGAGATAGAGCAGACGCGTAGCTTCGATCGCGTCGCCCAAAGCGCCATGCCGATAGCGCTGGTTGTCCGGGCCCGCCAATACGACGATGTGGCCGTCGTCGACGTTTCGCGGGCCGTCGAGATTGACCTGCATGGGACGCGCGTCGGGCAGCACCGGAACGACGCTGCGCGCGGTTTCCGTCCATTCGCCGCCCGATGCCGGTTCGAGCCGCACGACGAAGGCCGGATCGTCACCGCGTTGTGCGACCCCGATGATGCCGAATGGAAGAATGAACAATCCGGCAGAAGGCGCCAGCGCGGGACCGCGTGAGATCCCCACGCGGTCATTTTCCAGCACCCACAGCGGACCTTTCGCGCTTCGGCCCGCGACGTGGCCGTGTCCGGTCGCGATCGGCGTGCCGGGATCGAGGCCTGCTGCGCGCTCTTTCCAGCGGCCGCCAGCGTACTGCCATAGCGCCCCGGACGTGGAAACGGTCAGCAATTCGCCGGCCGCGGTCACGTGGAGCTGCGCCATGGGTTGCGGCGCGCCGAGCGCGTTCACGCCACCCGCTGCACCGCGCGCCGTAGTCCACGCGGGCCATAGCAGCAAGCCGCCGATCGAGCGGAGCAACGCGCGTCGTGCCAATCCGTGGGTCGTGTTCATTCGGTCACCATCAGGACCGATGATAGCAACCATTCCGGCGAACGGTTCGTCGTCCCGGGCTTGCCATTTCGATGCACGCGGGCATCATGTCGAATCTTCGACCGAACCGATGGAGTCGCCATGCCCGTCGTGTCTCCGCTTCCTGCCGATCACGATTCCGACGTTGCGGAACTCGCGAAATTCTTCCTCGAGACGCTGGGTTTCGTGCCGCGATCCGTGCTGACCATGCAGCGGCGTCCAGCGATCGCGCGGGCGTTCATCGGGCTCAATCGCGCGGTGATGCGCAACGAGGGAAAGCTCACCAGCGAACAAAAGCGGCTGATCGGACTGCTCGCTTCGTCGGCCGCGGGTTGCCGTTACTGCCAGGCCCACACTGCGCTGGCCGCATCGCGTTACGGCGCCACGGCCGAACGGCTGCACGGCATCTGGCAGTTCCGCGATAGCCCGCTGTTCAGCGAGGCCGAGCGAAGCGCGTTCGAATTCGCGATGGCTGCTGCCAGCGTGCCGAACGCGGTGACGCCGGAAATCGGAGCGCGTCTGCGCGCGCACTGGGACGACGGCGACGTGGTCGAGATCCTTGGCGTGATCGCGTTGTTCGGGTTTCTCAATCGCTGGAACGATTCGATGGGCACCGAGCTGGAGGACGGCGCGATCGAGGCAGGCCAAACGTTTCTTGCCGACACCGGATGGACGCCCGGCAAGCATGCTGCCGGGACGGACTGACGCCGACGGCGCGGTCCGGGCGGCCGCATAAGCGCTACTTGTGCGGCGGCGGATCGCGCACCAGGCGAAATCCGATCAGCACATGCTTTAGCTCGATCGGTCGCGCGTGGCGTGCGGCGGGGCGGCACACGCCGCAACCCTTGTCGTCCCATGAACCGCCCTTCACCAGCGCGCGCTTCGGATCAGCGTTCGTCGCCGTCCATTCGAAGACCTGCCCGGCGTCGTCGAGCAGGCCGTAGGGACTCGCGCCGGTCGGAAAACGTCCTGCCGGCAGCGTGTCGAACGGCCCGGTATCGGCGCTGTTGAGCCGATGCGCGTCGAAGTCATCGCCCCATGGAAAACGCCGGCCATCGGTGCCGCGCGCGGCCTTTTCCCACTCGAATTCGCGCGGCAGCCGCCAGCGCATGCCGGTGCGGCGCGACAGCCACGCGGCGTAGGCCTCGGCATCGGCGCGGCTCACCAGTACCACCGGATGCAGGTCGCGGCCGTCGGGTGGGCGGCGGTCCGCCCACGCAAAGCGCCGTGTGGTCGCGTAATCGTGATTCAATCCATAGGATTCCCAGGTCGCGCGATCCACTTCGGGCGCGCGATGTCCCGTTTCCGCGACGAAGACCGCGTACTGGCCGTTGGTGATCGGCGTCACCGTGATCGCAAATGCCGTAGTCCTGACACGTGTGCGCGAACGCTCGGACTCGTACCAGCGCTGTTCGCGTGTTGCCGCGTTCCCATAAGCGGACTCGTCGATCGCGTACGCGTAATCGCGCTCGCTGCGGTCAGACCCGGCGATGAACGCACCCGCCGGAATTTCGACGGTTTCCGGCAGCCAGTCGGCGGCGTGCGCCGTGCCGGCAAACCAGACCACCAAAGCGAAAGTGGCGCTGGCCAAATTGCAGTTCGGATTCATGCTGCGCACTACGCTACCATGGCTTCGATGATCGCGCCGAACCACTCCTGGCGCAGGACGATGGAACTGATTCCAGACCTTTCTTGTCCTCATGGAGAGGTGAGCAGTGGACGCATTCGGCTTTGTCAACACGCTGGCGCTGCCAATTTTCCTTGGCCTGTTCGGCTTCATCGAGCCCTGTTCGATCGGGTCGACGCTCGTGGTCGTCAAGCAATTGGAAGGACGCAACGCGCACGAGAAGATCACGCAAGTCGCGGTGTTTGCCACCACGCGAGCAACGTTCATTGGGCTGCTTGGCCTGCTTGCTGCGCTGCTGGGCGCTGCCTTCCTGGGGCTGCAGAAGGCCGCGTGGTTTGTATTGGGCACGGTCTACATCATCGTCGGGGCGCTGTACCTGACCGGAAAGATCGGGGTGTTGATGCGCTCCATTGGTCCAAGCGTGGCGCGTTTGCGTACGGTCAAGGGTTCCGTGGCGCTGGGCATACTGTTCGGTCTCAACATTCCGGCTTGCGCCGCGCCACTGATCTTCGCGCTGCTGGGATCGGCCGCCGCCGGCGCCGCCGCCGGAACGACATTGGTGACGGGCTTCGTGTCGCTGGCGCTGTTTGGCGCCGCGCTATCGCTGCCGCTGGTTGTCGCGGTTGCGTTCGAGCCGGCTCGCAAGGTGCTCGACCAACTGGCCAGTGTCTCTCGCCGCGTTCCGGTCTTGACCGGAGTGGTACTGCTTGCGCTCGGCGTCTGGTCGATCTGGTTTGCGCTGTTTGTAACGATCACCCCGTAACCGCGACCGAAGCGCCGGTTGCGGCCGGAGCGAACCGCTGGACCTCGGGCGCAATTGGGCCGGATGCAAGATTTCCGTATCTCGAGCGTCTAAGGGGCGTAGGGAGCGCGTGCTACCATCACCGGCGCAATCTCTTTCCCGCTCCATTGCCCTGGAGCGACCACCCGACACCCCATTGCAAGAGGAGATTTCCATGAAGGGCAAATCCCAGATTGCCGGCCTCTGCCTGGTTGGCGCGTTCCTGTTCGGCGGCGCGTCGGCGGCGTTGGCCGATGCCGCGGCGAGCGCCTCCGCGCCGGCGAAAAACCGGTTGGTCATCCAGGTAAGCGACGCCGACCCGAAGAAATGGAATCTGGCCTTGAACAATGCCAAGAATGTGCAGAACGATCTCGGTGCCGAGAACGTCGAAATCGAAATCGTGGTGTACGGTCCCGGCATCGGGATGCTCACGAAGAATTCCGAAGTCGGTGCCCGGGTCGCGGATTCCCGCGACAAGGGCATGACGGTCGTGGCCTGCGAAAACACAATGCACGCCCAGAAACTCGGCTACGACGACATGCTGCCGAAGATCGGCTACGTGCCCGCGGGCGTGGTCGAGATCATGCAGAAGCAGCAGCAGGGGTGGGCGTACGTCCGGCCGTGACCGGCAGCCGCCGTTCCAAAGATGATCGGCCCCCGCGGCAGCACGCGGGTGGACGAGATCGAACGGGTCGCTCTTAGATTTCGAAAACCATCGCTGCCAGGACCGGGTTTCCTGGGCGTCCCGCGGCTTCGCCAGGCGAAGCCGGAATCAGGAAAGGCCCTTGCGCAGCGTCGCGGCGATCGACTCCTTGTTCGTGTCGCCGGTCGTGCGGGCGACCTCCTGCTTGCCGCGAAAGACGATCAGCGTGCTCTGTTGTTCGACATGCAATTTTGCGCGCACGTCCTTCTGCGTGTCGAAATTGACTTTGAGCACGGTGAAATCCTTGAATTCCGGGCTCGCGATCAATGCGGCAATCAGCGGCTCCTGCCGTTTGCACGTAGGACACCAATCGGCATGGACATCGATCAGAACGGGCTTGTTGGCCGCGCGCAGCGCATCAAACGTCGCCTGGTCGAATGGCCGAATCTCCGCTGCGAAAGTCAGGGTGGCGACCAGGATCGAACATGCGGCTATGAGCGTGCGGATGAGGGGATGCATGGTCAGTCTCCATCTGCCAACAGTGAACGTAAAGGGACTATTCACCCTAACTTCATTACGCGCGTGGCGAACCGGCTGAACGCTTGAACCCGACGCGCGCGTTCGGATGGCCACGCACCGCGTTACTTCGCAACCGCGTCGTGCACGATCTTGTCGAAGATCGGGTCGAGTTCACGCGCCATGGCGTTGAGGTCGGCATTGCCGTAGGGGGCGAACAGCGCCGACGGCGTCCGGTACGTCACGCTGGCCTTGCCGTCGGCATCCTCGGCAACGTAGATCCTGATCGGCGCTTCGATCCCGGCCGGCACGCTGGCGGCCAGCATGCGCACCGCGTAGTCGTTGCGAAATACCATCAGGACCATGTTGCCGGCGATCTTCACGCCACGCGCGGCGGCCCCTGCGCTGGCGCTCGCTTTCGCCACGAGTCCCATCTTGTTCGCCGCAATCGCCTGTTCGAGGCGGGCGACGGTTTCGCCGAACGAATGCGCCGATTTCAGGGTTTGCGTTCCGGGATAGGGCGCGGGGTTGTCCGCGCGCGCCGCGGCGGAGGCGAACAGCAGCGGAATCACGGCAAGCGCAAGGGCGAAATGTCGGCGAAGCATGCTCATCTCCATGGGTCCGGGGGAAGGTCGGGGCGGCGTGTCAACCTGTGACGATCAGCCGGTAATCGGGCGTCGTGTTGAGCGGGCAGGAATATAAGTATTCACCCGGCTTCAACACGATTTCGTAGTCCTTGGTCTTGCCGAGCGTCAAGCCTCCCCCCGACGTGCTCGGAAGCGTGACGCGGCCGGCGATGCTCGCGCCGCGCAACCAGAAGCCGAGCTCGTAGGGCACGCTTTCGTTCTTGACGCGGAAGATGTATTTGCCCGGCTTCAACTCGATCGGTTTCGCCGCGGCGACGCGCGCCTCGCCCGATTGGGCGTTGATCGCCTCGCAGTCCTTGATGTTCTGGGTCTTGTAGCCGCGATTCACGCCGCCTTCGCTCTGCAGGAACTGACAGGGCACCTGCGTGAGTTCGATCACCGTCGGCTTGGCCGACTGCGCACCAACGCCGGGCGCTACCAGAACGGCGAGGGCGATGGCGGAAATAGCGGACAGACGCAGGGTCGTGTTCATTGGGAACTCCAGTTGTCGTGGCATGACGTGATCATTCGTGTTGTCGCTGCAATGCGCGATCGATGCGCGCGATCTGACGTTCGACATCGATCGCAGCCTCGCTCAGGACTTCGAGCCTGCGATCCTCGAAAACGTCCGTGCCCGGATGGCCCCGCACCCAGGCGGCCATCGCCGCATCGCGCTGGCGGATGAGCTTCTCGATCTGGGGCCGGAACAGGCGAAGCATCGCGGTCAGCCAGCGGTTGACCGGCCACGACGGATACGCGTGGTCGATGCGGAAACCGTCAAGCATCCGGATCACCGCATCGGCGGGATACCAGGCATCGGCGGTAACCCAGCGATTCACCGTGAAGAGGCTCAACGGTTGGCCGTAGGCGTTCATGGAAATCGCCACGAGATGCGCGATCGCCTGGTCGCCGGTCGGCCACGTCTCGGCCCCGTCGTAGCGCACGGGTGATACATCCGACGGCATGCCCGGTCCGCGCAGGAATGTGTGGAAATGACCGTGCTCGCCCTTGCGGTGCGCGTGGTAGTAATACTGCGAGTGGCATTCGCGGTCGAATACGTCGTCCGGTGGATAGTGCGAAAGTTCGTAGAACGTGCCATGGCCGCGCAGCACTTCGCTGACGAGGTCGATGCCGCCCTTCGCCAGAACGCGCGTGCATTCGACGGCGTCTCTCCCTGCGGCTTGCATCGCTTCGAGATCCGCACGGGGCAGGTGCGACAGGGTCAACCGGGATGATGAAGTGGGGCGCGCCATCGCATCGCCGGGGACGCGCCCCGCAGGTCCAAAAGCGAGGCTCCGGGCCGTTGGCCCGGTTCCTCGATTCATCGCGATTTCATTACATTTTCTTCGCGGCGCAGGGATTCTTTGCAGCACACGGATTCTTGGCGGCGCAGGGGTTCTTGGCAGCACACGGATTCTTGGCAGCGCAGGGATTGGCCTTCGTCGCGGTCTTCTTCGCGCAGCGCAAGGATTGGCCTTCATCGCAGTCTTGTTCGCCGCGCACGGGTTGGCTTTCTTCGCGGTCTTCTTCGCTGCACATGGGTTGGCTGCCTTTGCCGCGCACGGGCTGGCCGCCTTTGCGGCGCACGGATTCGCCTTCGCCGCGCACGGATTCGCGGCGGCGCAAGGGTTCTTGGCCTTTTCCATCGCGCTCTTCTTCGGCGCGCAGGGCGCACAGGCGGCAAAGGCACCAGGACCGGAAAGGCCCAGTGCCAGCGCGCCGGCAATGGCGGTTTTCAGGGAATTTGAACGGAAATTCATCGGGATGCCTCCTGGATGGTTGGAATCGCTGAACGAGCGCCACGCCCCCGAGAGGGTGTTCCGCAGGCTGTCCGGCTTGGGTCCATGAGCGCATTCGCTCACTTGGAGATTAGACCGGTGCGAGGCGCGATATCTTACATGTGGCGAACCCGAATCGTCGGCAAGAGTGGCTGGACGTGGGTGCCTGGACGTGGGTGCCTTGACCCGTCGTGGCGGGCGCGGTAGCTTGCCCCGTGACTTCACCCAGCGCAATTCCACGGCGCATTCTGCCCCCGGCCGAGCAGGCAATCCGATGATCGATCGGCGCAGATTTGCGCGCGGGGTCGTGTTCAGCCTTCTCGCGGTACCGTTTGGGGGCCTCTCGCAGACGTCCGGCAGGAAAAGGCGCATCGGCACGCTCACCGCAGCCTGGGCGCCCAATCATCCGGGCGTCGAAGGCTTGCGTGAAGGTCTCGCGGCGCTTGGTCTCGTCGAAGGTCGTGACGTCGAATTCGATCACCGCTATACGGAAGGGAACCCCGGCGCGCTGCCGGCGGCGGCCGCGGCGCTGGCCGCGAGTCGCGTCGACCTGATCTTCGCGCAGGCGGAGACGGCCACACTCGCAGCCGCGAAGGCGACCTCAACCATTCCGATCGTGTTCGCCAACGTGGCGGATCCGGTGGCCTCCGGCATCGTGCGCGACCTTGCGCATCCGGGCGGCAATGTTACCGGCGTTTCGAATCTGGCGACGGAACTGGTGCCGAAGCGCCTGGAAATCCTGAAGGCGATGGTACCGAAGCTGCAGCGCGTATGGGCGATCTATGATCCGTCGGCAGGCCCGGAAACGCGCGTGGAATTGCTCCGGGCGCAGGAAGGCGCGAAAGCGCTCGGACTGGAGTTGCTCGCGCGTCTCGTGCGCACGGCCGAGGAGGCTCGCGCGGTGATTGCCGCCATTCCGCCAGGCGACGGCGCGTTGACGTTCGAACGCGCGACCTCCGCCGACATCGGCGGGCAACTCGTCGCGTCGCACAGGCTCACCGTCTTCGGCAGCGCCTTCTGGCTCGATTTCGGCGGCCTCGTGGCATACGGCGCCGATTATCGCGACGTCGGTGCGCAAGCCGCCTCGCTGGTCGCGAAGATCTTCGCTGGAACTCCGCCGCGCGACATTCCGGTGGAAGGCGCCAACAAGATCCAGCTCACGATCAATCTCAAGGCGGCCAAAGCGCTCGGACTCGCGATACCGTCCTCGCTGCTGCTGCGGGCGGACAGGGTGATTCAATAAACGAGCGGAAACGGTTGCGAAGTTCCAGATGTTGGCAGGCAACGAGCCGACGTGGCCGACGCTCGGTACGCGATCGGATTCGGTGACTTGCGCCGGAACGCTTCGTCCTGGCATCGACGTGAGGGCCGTTACAAGCGCGCCGGTGTGCAGCGTCGCCAGTGTTGACAACGTTTGGTGACAGGTACAGCATTTCTGTACCCGATCAAGCACTCGTCGAAAGTCCCGCTGACCGGGAGATTCGTCCGAAACCGTTTCGCGCGGCTGAAACCGCGACGGCGATGGTCGTGAAGGGCGTTCGCTGCATCGTCGCGGCCCGCAGGGGTGGACGATGATGGCGAGGCGACACGGAGTGGCCGGTGCAGCGATGCGCAGGTCGCGCGACCGCCGCATCACGCTCGCGACAGGAGGAACATCGTGCGCACGATTGCCTCGTTACTCGTTGGTTCGCTGCTGGCGCTGGCGCCGGATGCTCGGGCGCACGAAGTCTATTGGTACGGGAAGCCAGAACCGCTCGAAATGGTTGACGGTTTTGTTTTGGGAAGTATCGTCGTCGTCCCGGATCTGGGCGAGCCTTGCGTGGTGATGGTCAGCCTCAATCCATCGACTTCGCCGTACGTCGGGGCCAAGGTCCTGGATCCCAATCCGTCCCTTTACGTTTCGATTGCGGTCGAGGTCCTTGCTTCTCCCCCAGGTGGCGAGGTAATGGCGACGATCACCGGCGAGTGGCACGCGACCGGGGAGCCACCGAACAAGGGGTGCACTGCGAGTGGCGGGATCAATGTGCCGGTGATCGTTCGCGGCGCGCCATTCGCCCAGCATCCGAATGCGATCCCGATCGGCGATCCGGTCTCGACGGCGACCGGCGAGGTCACGGCGTCTGCCGTCGATCTGTCGCTCGGCGGGCCGTTTCCGCTTGCTTTTGCGCGCTCGTACGGATCGATGTTCAACGGCAGCGGCATCACGTCCGCGCTGGGTGCCAACTGGATGCACAATTTCGATGCGTCGCTGCGGATTTTAAGCGACACCGCCACGGTCACCGTGTATCCGGGCAAGGCGGCGTCATTCCGGAAACTCGGCGGGGTCTGGCAGCGCTTGGGTCCGGCCGCATCGAACGACCAGCTGGTCGAGAGCGGCGGCAATTACGAATTCGTGAGTCCGGCCGACGGCTTGATCTACACGTTTTCGAGCGCGGGGAAGCTCGCCGGCATTCGGGATCGCAATGGCAACACGCTGACGGTGACGCAGGGGGCCTCGGGCCCCGTGCTGGTCGCCGACGGCCTGGGCCGGACGCTGACGTTCACCTATGCCGCGGGCCGCTTGAGCGCCGTGACCGACCAGACCGGCCGCAGCGTGACGTTTACCCGCAGTGGAGCCAACCTGACCAAGGCCACCGACGCCAACGGCAAGGCGACACAGTACAGCTACACCTCCGGCGCCACGCCGTCGCTGCTCCTGTCCACGATGCGGCCGGTGGGCAACACCCCGTGGACGCAGCAGTTCGATACCGGCGGCCGGGTGAAGACGCAGACGGACAGTTTCGCCAAGAGCACCACCATCGCCTTCGACCAGCCGGTGCCGGGCGCGCGCACGATCACCGATCCGTTGGGAGCGACGGCGGTGCACCTGTACGAGGGGCCGGGCAATCTCAGCCAACTGACCGACCCCCTGGGGGAGAGCACGCTCTTCGATTACGACGCCGACTTCCGCCTGACCCGAGTCACCGATCGCCTCGGCAACGAAACCGATTTTGCCTACGATCCGGCGTCGAGTTACGTCGCTTCGGTGCTCGATGCGGAAGGCAATACCACGAGCTACAGCTACACGCCGCAGGCACAGGGCGCGTATGGGTTCTTCAACCTGACGGGGATCCAGTACGCCGATGGGACGACCATTGCCCTGACCTACGACGCCACGGGCAACGTGGTGGGCCTGACCGATCAGGCCGGAAAGCCCTATTCCAGCACCTACAACGCGCGCGGCCAACTGTTGACGGCCACCAATCCGGCCGGTGGCGTCGTTGTCGTTCGCGTACAACGGCGATGGCACCGTCGCATCGGTGACGGATCCCGCCGGCGGCGTCACGACCTACACCTACGACGCCCAGAAACGCGTTTCCGGAGTGACGTTCGCCGACGGCTCGTCGCGTGCCTTCACCTACGATGCCATCGGTCGCCTGCTCACCACCACCGACGAGCGCGGTAACGTGATCAACGCTCGCAGCCGACGCCAACGGCAATCTCAAGTCGGTGACCGATGCGCTCAATCGGACGACGACGATCGGCTATGACACCGACGATCTGGTCACTTCCGTTACCGACCCGTCGGGCAGCACGGCCAGCTTTCAGTACGACGCGCTGGGCTCGCTGACCGCCGCGACCAACGCCGCCGGGGAAACGCTGAGCTTCACCTACGACGCGCTCCGTCGTCTTATCTCCGTCGCGGATCCATCGGGCAAGGGTCCTTCCTTTACCTACGACCAGGAGGGCAACCTCGCGGCCATCGCCGACGCGCTCGGCAACACGCAGACCTATACGACGGACCAGCTCGGCCGCAAGATCCTGGTGACGTCGCCGCTGGGCGAACCGTTCAGCCGGACGTTCGACGCGATGGGCCGTCTTGCCGCGACGACCGATGCGGTGGCACGCAACACGAGTTTCAGTTACGACAGCCGGGGACTGTTGACCGGGATCAACGCGCCGGGTGGCCTCGGCACGTCTTACGCGTACGACGATCTCGGCTTGCTTGCCGGCGTCACCGATCCGAATGGCCACCTCTGGGCGCGCTCGCACGATGCCGCCGGCCGGCTGCTGGCTACCACCGATCCGCTGGGCTCGTTCCACCTCGTACAGCTACGACGCGCGTGGTCGCGTGCAGACGATGACCTTCCCGGCCAGCTCGTTGCAGATCACGCGCGACGCAACGGGCAACGTGACCCGGCGCCAGTACTCCGACGGCGTCGACCGACGACGACGTTCGATCCGAACAACCGGCCGACGGGTGGCACCGGTGTCGTGCTGACGCTACGACGTGAACGGCCGCATCGCGTCCTCGAACGGGCTCGTCATCACGCGCGACGCAATCGGCCGGATCGCGAGCATCGTCTATGCGCCCGGCAAGACGGTGACCTACGCCTACAACGCGCGCGGTCTGCTCGCGAGCGTCGCCGATTGGGCGGGAGGCTCGGCCGCGTTCACCTACGATGCCGCGGCGCGGGTGACCAGCATCACCCGCGCCAACGGCGTCGTCACGCAGATCAGCTACGACGCGAACAGCCGCATCAGCACGCTCAAGGAGGTGAACGGCGCCACCACTCTGGCGTCGATCGCGTTGCAGCGCGATGCCCTCGGCCGTGTGACCTCCGCCGATCGCACTCTGCCGCAGGAACCCATGCCGGCGCTGGGCGCGTTCGCGCAGAGCTTCGACGCCGCCGCGCAACTCTCCGGGGCGAGTTACGACGGTCTCGGCCGGATCACGCAGGACCCGCGGCGGACCTACGCCTGGAACCTGGCGTCCGAGCTGACGGCCTACGCGTCGCCGGGCGAATCGGCCAGCTTCGGCTACGACGCCTTTGGCCTGCGCACCTCGCGCACGTCCGGCGGGAGCACCGACAGCTACGTGCTGAACTACGCGCCTGGACCTGCCATCGATCGCGATCGTGCGGACGGCCGGCGCGGACCTGCGCTATTACGTTTATCTGCCCGATGGTTCGTTGCTCTATGCGATCGACGCCGCCGGCAATGCGCATCACTACTATCACTTCGACGAGGTCGGGTCGACGGTGCTGCTGACCGACGACGGCGGGGCCGTGACCGACAGCTACGGCATCACCCCGTACGGCGAGACGCGTGACGGCGAACGGCAGCACCCCCAATCCGTTTACCTGGCTCGGCCGCTGGGGCGTGATGCAGGAGGGGATGACCGGCCTCTATTACATGCGCGCGCGCTATCTACGACAGCATGCGTCGCGCGCTTCCTCTCGCGCGATCCGATCGCCAGCTGGATCCACGCGCGATCAATCCGTATCAGTACGCATCCGGCGACCCGCTGTCCCGTATCGATCCGACCGGATTGAAGGTGCAATATGTGGGCGATACGCAGGCGCCCATCTACGTTGGCGACCCGACTGGCTCGATGGGGCCAGGGTTCGCCAGTGATGTCGCATCCTTCTACTCGGGCAACTGGTACCTGTCCGATTTGCCTATCGCGTACGGCTGGTGGCTTTGCTCCGGCGCGGTCGACGATTTTGGCTGGGAGCTGTACAAGGGCCAGACTTTGCTCAAGTCGGCCAATGACCAATTCATACGTCTCCTGCTGCATCCGTGGGCAGACCGCGCGACACATTTGTGGCATAGAAGGGATGCTTTCTACTGGCGGAATAAAGCACTTGGGATGATCGCCGACGCCGAGGCGAGGGCCGCCGGGGCGGCCGCCTACGCATCCAAGTTGCGGAACTTCGGTAACGGGCTCGTCGTCGTCGGGGGAGTGATCCAGACGGGGGCCGCGCTGGTCGAAGATGTGAACAATGGCGCCGACATAGTCGTCACGGCTACCGATGTCGGTGCCACGGCCGTTAGCGTCGGCGCCCTTGCCGCGGCGCCGCCGCTGGCCCTCGTCGACTTGGCGACCGGAGGCACCGTCTCGGGCGGCATCCACAACGCGCTGATGACCCCGAATACGGTGGCGCGTGTCGCATTCGGGCGCGTGAACAGCGGCGATCAATACGCGATCAAGAAGGCCTACACGCGCTTTGCGGTGGGGCGCTGGGCATGGAATGCCGGCGAGTTCTACGCCAACTGCATCTTCGGCGATTGACGGGCGCGGGAGGAGGCGATCATGAGGACAAAGACCCGCCATTGGATTGCGATTCTTCTCGCGCTGTCGCTGGCCTGCGCCGCCTCCTTCTCGTTCGCGGTGACGGTCACGTATGGCTACGATGCCGCCGGCCGGCTCGTCAAGGCGGAATACGCCGATGCAGCGATCACCTACACGTACGACGCGGCGGGCAACGTTCTGGCGGTCGCGGTCGGGACGCCGTCCGGGGGCACGCAGTTCTCGCGCGACTACGTGCAGAAGGCCTACGTCGCTTACTACGGCCGCCCGGCAGACCCCGGGGGTCAGGGCTACTGGGCGGCGCAAATGGACGCTGCAGGCCAATCGCTGGATGCCATCATCGGCGCCTTCGGCAACTCCGACGAGTTCAATCGCCGCTACGGTGGACTGAGCTTTACGGATCTCGTGACCAAGATCTACCAGCAGACGCTGGGCCGCAATCCCGACCCGGCCGGGCTCGCCTTCTACGTGGGTGAACTTCTGGCGGGCCGGCGGACGTTGCAGTCGATCACGCTGGACGTGCTGAACGGTGCGACGACGCCGCCGGACTCGACGGTGGTGGCGAACAAGCTCGTCGTCGCCGCGTACTACACGATGAAGGTGGCGGCGGGTTGCCCCTACGGCACGGAGCAGGAACGGCGTGGACAGTCTCACCGGCGTGACGGCCGATCCCGCGACGGTAACGGTAGCCAAGGCGGCGATCGACGCCCGGTGCGGGCCGTAGGCAGTCGTCATCTTCCACGCCGCCCCTTTTTTGCCGATTTAGTTCGACATCCGCGAGTCGGCCCGCCTGGCAATTGGCAGGGGCGAAGTCGCGCGGCTGGGCGACGCGCACACTGGTACTGATACTTGGCCCAAGCCCGTCACTGCAATTCGCATTTTCCTACGTTCTGCTCTGCGGGGAACGTGACGATCACCTTGCCGCTGGTCGCTCCGGCAAACGCGACCACGGCACCGGTCTGGAGGTTTTTCATCGACAGGATCTCGAATTCGTACGTTCCCGTGACGTTGATGCCGAAAAGGAAATAGAACTTGAAGAGAGTAGAAAGCCGCGCCGTGATCGTCTCGGTGCTTTGGTTCGGCAGCGTGACCTTCAACGTGACTTCGATCTGGTCCGGGTCGAGCAGACCGAGCACGTAGAAGCCGAACAGCCATTCGATCGTGCTGTTGGTCTGCGGAGCATTCGGATTGAAGTGGTCGATGCACACGATGGGAGTCCCGACGACGATAGGTGTCGGCGCGATCACGCCTGGCATCGCCATCGTGTATCCGAGCCGGTTATGGGCAACGTCGGTCAGCTCGATGCGGATCGCGTCGGTCACCGGTGCGCCGGCCACCGCGACGCGAATCGTGGTCAGGTCGGGAATCGGCTGGCTGCTGAACACGCGCACGCGCCCGGAATGGGTTGCCAGTCGAATCCTGGTGGAAGACGTCATCGGGAACCCCACGGAAGCCCAACGCGGCTTCTGCAAGCCCAGGATCAGCTCGAAATCGTAGACCTGTCCTTGCAGCGCGTCCGGGATATCGAGTTGCAACGTGTACTCGCCGTTGCCGTCGGCACGGAATACCGACTGCGAAGCATGCTTCACGGTTTGCCACTGCACGTGGACGTTATTGGGCGCCCCGGCGCCCGCGGCAGCCGCGTCGTCGGCTGCTATTGCCGCTGCCGTCGCCGTATTCCAGCTGTCGGTGTCGATCCCATGCAGATTCTCCAGAAATGCCAGCTCGAAGACGGCCCGAAGCTTGTGATTGGCGTCGTACCAGCTGGCGTTCTTGGTGTCTTCCGCCGAATCGGCGACGATATTCTCGACCAGTCCCTGCAGCTGCGGCACGAATCCGCCGCTGAAGCACGACACCATCTCGACCATGATGTGGATGCCCTTGTCCGACAGGGGTTTCAGCATGGCGGCCAATTCATCGTCCCACAGAATCGCACGGCCCCAGAGGACGATTCCTTCCTGAAAGCCGACCTGGCCGTTCTTGTCGCCATCCAGATTCCAGTCGACGCCGCCGTCACTGCCGTCGATGATATGGTTGCCGTCGAGATCGCGGCCCATCTCCTTCCACATGCCGGCATCCATCCGCTCGATGACGAAGCGCATGCCGTCGTGCCGAATGCGCAGATCGGCGACACTATCGCCGTCGGTGTCCAGGATGCGTTGCCGAAATTCGGGGATGGCATCCAGGCGCGCCCTGAGATCCGCAACGCCGAGTCCGAATACGGTGTCGGTGCCGTCGCCATCACCATCGAAATCCTCGCCGCCAGCTTCGGTTTCCGAGATGACGCCGTCGCCGTCGGTGTCCTTGCCGATGAACGTCCACTCGCCATCGACGCGCTTGTAGAGCCTGACCGTGCCGTCGTCCTGCTTCCTGAGGCGGTACGAGGTCCCGCGGTGCAGGAACGTCGCCTTGACCTTACTGACGAGGTCCCTGGCGTCGATCCGGAAGGTGTTTTCCGGGTAGAGCACGCCGCCCGCGGCGTCGGGACCGGACAGCGCCACGCGCGCACCCTGATAGCCCTGCTCCGCGTTGTAGCCGTCGCCGTGATCGGTGACGAAGAGGGTCAGCGTGCAACTGCCGGGCATCTCGTCGGCCAGCGCCGCGAAGTGATCCGCGATCTTCTGCTTGTCTGCCTTTTCGCTTGGGACCTGGACGCTGCCCATGTCGATTGTCGCGCCGTCGTCGTAGAACACCCTGATCTGCGCATCGGTGAATCCAAGCGCTTTCATTCGGCTGAATTTGGCCACGACGTTTTCCGCGTACTCGCTCTTATTGTTGTTCGCGTCGCCACCGCCGCTGATGATGACCGAACGGTCGCAGTCCTGTGCCTGCGTGCCGGCAGGCCCCTCGGCATTCAGCGACGGCAGCGCCACCCGGGGAGCCGCTGCCGCCGATTTTCGTGGCGCTTTCGCGGCGCGAGGGGCGACCGGCGATGCCGCAATGGGGATCGCCGCATCGTTGAACGCCAGGAAACTGTTCTCCCAGCTGTTCGTTCGCTGGGCGGGATTCACGCGGCGATATTCGATGACCGTGATGAGCGGTGTCGGGTCGACCACCGGGACCCCATAGGTCTGCCCATACTCCTTGACGGTACCGTAAACCAGCACCTCGTCACCCTTCCAATCATCCGGCGGCAGGTTGCCGTCCAGACGGGCAAAGCTCTCCGGCGGCAGCACCTCGCTGACCTCGCTGCGCAATGGATTGTCGACCAGGAACGCCACGCCATCGCCAGTGATCAGGGCATTGCCGTAGTACCCCATGGCCCAGACCTTCCTGCCCGCCAGTTGCGGCAACTCGAAATAAAGCTCGTGCAGCGGAAACGAATCCTCGAGCGCCGAAGGATCGACCGTGTGCACGGCGCCGCAGCGGGCATCGATCGCAGCTTTCGCTGCCGCCACGGTGGCGGGGTCGCTCGTGACCGGCGTGAGGGCGTCCACTCCGGTCTGCTCGCCGCCGTATGCGCAACCCGCCGCCACCTTGTCCGTGTAGTAATCGGCGACTGCCAGCTTGTTGGCGATCGTCGCGTCGTCCGGCGGTGTGGTCGCGCCGTTCAGCACGTCGAGCGTGATGCTCTGCAACGTCCGGTGCCCGGACTGCAGTTCGTCGAGGTAGTAGGCGAGGCCACCGGGGTCCGGACCCCGGTTCAGCAATTGCTGAAAGATCTTCGTCAACAACTGCTCCGGGGGCAGCCCGCCGTAACGGCGAGTGAATTCCTCGGATGTGCCGAAAGCGGCGATGATGGCATCGAGGCTTCCTCCTTCGGCGTCCATCCGGCTGGCCCAGTAGCCAAGGCCTTCCGGATCGGCGGCGCGGCCGTAGTACGCGACGTAGGCCTTCTGCACGTAGGCGCGGGAAAACGCGCTGCCTGCACCGACGAAGCTCGCCGCCGCGTTGTCCGCAAGACCGAGCCCTGCCGACGCAAGCAAGGCCAGCGCCGCGAGCGCCCCGCGCACCCGATGGCCCGGCACGCCCTTCCCAGGCCGGCAGGCAAACAGCACGGTGGTCAGGATCAATCCTGCGGTGAGCAGGGCATCCGGCGCAGTCATGGTGCCTCCGATCGTGCGTGAATCGTGTCTGGAAAACCCCGGACGAGCGGTGACCGTGCCAGCGTGGCTGGCGCCGACATTCCATCGTCCAGGCAATGGAGTGCTACCCCCGGCTGTGCAGGCCCGCAAATTCCTTGCAAATATAGGCGTCCTTGGCCAATGGGCACAAGCGCCGCAACTAGCGCTCGTAGCACCTCGTCCGTGACGCGGCCGATTCCGCGCATGAACGCAAAGTAACAGGTACCATCTCCCCGTCGCCACCACCCGCGCCGGAGCTTCGCCGTGAACCTCGAAAAAGTCATCTTCGGATTCTTCGTCATCTTCGCCTGCACGCTCAATTTCGGCTTCTTCATCGGCGACCTCGAACGGCCGGAACTCCACCATCCGATGGAGCTGTTCGCGGCGGTGGTAGTGAACCTCATCGTCACCGTGCTGAAGTTCGGCGACCGCACGCAGCTCGGCGCCACGCATCTCGCCACCAGCCTCGTCGCGTCGTTTCAGCTGCTGGCGGCGTCGATGGTCTGGGTCTGGCGGCTGTACGTCACCGAAGCCCCCGTCGATGGCGACACCATTTCCGTGATCGTGTCGCTGTCGGGAGGCGCTCTCCTCGCCAATCTGTTCTCGGTGATTCTGCTGATAGGCGAGACGTTGCGCCAGGGGCGCTAGGCCCGAAGTTCAGGTTCCGGCGCAATGGGCGACATCCTCTTCCTCGTCCTGCGGCGGCTCCGCGCGCCGCTCATCACGCTCATCGCGGTCTACGCGATCTCCGTTGCCGGCCTGGCGCTGATTCCAGGCATCGACGCCGACGGTGATCCCGTCCGGATGAGCATCTTTCACGCGTTCTACGTGATGAGCTATACCGCGACCACCATAGGCTTCGGCGAGGTCCCGCGCGCCTTTACCGATGCGCAACGGCTGTGGGTGACCTTCGCCATCTACCTTTCGGTGACCGGCTGGGCGTATGCGCTGGGCTCGGTGATCGCTCTCGTCAACAACGCGACGTTTCGCGGTGCGCTTGCTCGTGGCCTGTTCGTCTTGCGGGTACGCGGCATGGCCGAGCCGTTCTACATCCTGTGTGGATATGGGCAGAGCGGGTCGCGGCTGGCGCGTTCGCTCGACAGGCTCGGCAACCGGCTCATCATCATCGAGCCGCGCCCGGAACGCATTGAGCGTTCCGCAATCGAGGACTACGCTACCACGCCACTCACATTGACCGCGGACGCGCGTCTGGCGGACGTGCTCGAAGACGGCGGCATCCGCAGTCCTTACTGCAAGGGACTGATCGCGCTCGCGGGAGAGGACGCGGTCAACCAGGCGATCGCCATCGGCGCCCGCCTGCTGGGCCCGGAACTCCAGATCGTCGCACGTGCGAAGTCTCACGTGGCGACGGCAAACCTGGAATCTTTCGGTGGCGTTCAGGTCATCAATCCGTTCGAGACGTTTGCCTTCAACCTGAGGGTCAGCCTGCGCAATCCGGAGATCCTGCAGATCGAGGAATGGCTGACGGCCGCGCCAGGTTCGGCGTGCCCTGCGCGCATCCAGCCTCCGCGCGGGCAGTGGGTGCTGGTTGGCTTCGGCCGGTTCGGGCAGGCGATCGCGGGAGTACTCGACCGGGAAGGAATCGAATGGAAAGCGGTCGATCCGGAATTCGGCGAAACAGGCCATCCGCGCCTGCTCAAGGGTGAATTCACCGAGCAGGTCCTGACGGACGCGGGGATCGCCACGGCCGATGTTCTGGTCGCCGGGGCGGACGTCGATGCGATCAACCTGGGGGTCATTACGTTGGCGCGCCGCGCGCGACCGGACATCTTCGTCGTGATCCGGCAGAACCACGTGCAGGACCGCGCGCTCGTCAAAGCCGCTAGCGCGAGCGTCACGTTCGTCCAATCCGAGCTGATGGTCCACGAGTGCCTCCAGCTCCTGAAGACGCCTACGCTTGGACGCTTCATCGCCCGGCTGCGCGATGCCGAACCCGAAGTTGCATCAGTCACGATCAAGCGCGTGCGTGACGCGGTCGGCGAGGGTTCGCCCAATGCGTGGACGTTCGAATGCGACGTGATGCAGCCAGGGATGTTCAGCGCCTTCTTCCAGAATGCGTCCGGCGGATTCCGGATCGCCCACCTGCTGGCCGATCCGACCAACCCGGAACAGCGGATGCCTACCGCGGCGCTGATGCTGGAGCGCAAGGACGACGTCATGCTGTTGCCCGAGTTCGACACGGCATTGAAACCGGGCGACCGGATTCTGTTCGTCGGTGACACGATCTCGCGCCGCCTGCAGCGACGCTACCTGGCGGAACCGGGCACGGTCTCCTGGGTGCTGTCCGGCGCCGAGCCGCCGCGCGGGCTGTTCTTCCGCTGGTGGCAGCAGCGTTCGCGCGCCGCGCCCTGACGGCGTCGGGTCACTACCGCCCCATCATCTGATTGGGCAGCCACAGCGCGATCTGGGGAAAGACCGCGACCAGGGCGATCATCCCGAACATGATCAGCACGAACGGGAACGAGCCCTTTAGCACCGTCGTCAACGGAACGTTCGGCGCCACCCCCTTCAGCACATAGAGGTTGAGCCCAACGGGTGGCGTGATCAGCCCGACCTCCATGTTGATCGTCAGGATGACGGCGAACCAGATCAGGTCGAAGTCCGCGGCCTCGAGCACCGGAGTGAGGATCGGCATCACCATTACGATGATCGCCACCGGCGGCAGGAAGCACCCGGCAACCAGCAGGAAGACATTGATGGCGCCGAGCAGCACCCAGATGTTGAGGTTGAGGTCGACCAGCGCCTGCGCCGCGGTCTGCGTCACATAGAGCAGCGACATCATGTACGAGAACACCGCCGCCGCGCCGATGATCATCAAGATCATGCACGACTCGCGCACCGTCGCGCGGAAGATCTCCCACTGCTGCTCGAGCCGCCAGTTGCGGTAGACGACGATCACCAGGACCAGAGCTAGCACGGCCGAGATGGCGGCGACTTCCGAGGGCGTCGCGAGCCCGCCGTACATCGCGTAGCCGATCGCGATGATGATCCCGAGGAACGGGGAAACCCGCCCCATGCCTTCCATCTTTTGCTTCAGCGTGTAGCGGACGGTATCGTCGCGGGCGATCGCGCGGCGCGCGAATAAAGTCGCCGCCCAGGCGTAAATGGAGAACAGCAGCACCATCAGGATTCCGGGAACCACACCGGCCAGGAACAGCCGCCCGATCGAGGTCTCGGTTACCAGGCCGTAGAGGATCATGGTGATCGACGGCGGAATCAGAATGCCGAGCGTGCCGCCCGCGCAGATCGATCCCGTGGCCAGCGCCGGAGGAACGCCGCGCCGCAGCATTTCGGGCACGCCGGCTTTGCCGATCGCGGCAGCCGTGGCCGGGCTCGACCCGCAGATCGCCGAAAAGATGCCGCAGGCGAGAATGTTGGCGATCACAAGTCCGCCGGGGACGCGATCGAGCCACCGGTGCAGGGACTCGTAGACATCCCTGCCGGCGGCGGATACGCCGATGGCCGACCCCAGAAGGACGAACAGGGGAATCGTCAGAAGCGCGAACGACGAGAGTTCGTCCATCATCAGGATCGGCACATTCGCGAGCGTCGCCGGACCAGCGAACACGAGCAGGAACCCGACCGAAACCAGCGTCAACCCCCAGGCGATGGGCAGGCCCGAGAACAGCACTACCAGCGTGACGGCCAGGATGAGGCCGCCGATCTGGATTTCGTTCACGCCTTTTCGCCCGGAAAGGCGCGCGTGCGCGCGAGTTCCGCGACGTATTGAAACGCGGTGAGTGCGAGGCCGACCGGCATCGAGAGAAACAGCGGCCACTTGGCGGGCGCCCACGTGCTCTCCGTGTGCTCGTCCTTCATGAACGATTCGACGGTGAGAATCCCGCCGGCGATGGCGAGGTACGCGCAGACCACGAGTCCGATCACCGCGATCGCAACGCCGAGGCCGCCGGCCATGCGGCGCGGCAGAAAGTGCGACAGAAGATCGACCGCGACGTGCCCGCGCGTGTGCAGCGTGTAGGGTGACGCGAGGAAGAGCGAGGCCACCATCATGTAGACGGCAAACTCGATCTCCCAGTACGTCGATTCTCCCATCGCGCGGTAGATCACGCTCCAGGTAATCACCAGCGCCGCGAGTGCGAGCATGACCGCCGCCACCGCCGCGCAGGCGGTCGACAGGCGATCCATCACGCGCACGAATGCACTCATTAGTGCACCCTTGGTGTTACGCGCCGTCCCTCCGAGGGACACCCGCGCGAGCAGGGCGAAGCCAAGGCCCGCAGGGCGCGTCTGCGAGCGCGGGTGGCGGCCGACATCTCGATGCAACGTCTATTGCACGGCGCCGCGGAGGCCGCGGCGAATCGTCCTCGTGACGGCCCGGCGACGCTCATGGAGCGGCTCCTTGCCGCGGCCGGCGGATTGGCCGCAGGCGCAGCGCGCGGATCACTTCACCTGCATGAGCGCGTCGAGCAGCGCTTTCGCCTCGGGCGACTTCGCCGCGTAGTCCTTCCAGGCGGTTTCCTTGGCCAGCGCGACCCACTGGTCGTACTCGGGCTGGGTCATCTCGTGGATCTTGGCGCCCGCCTTCTTGTACGCCTCGACCATCTTGCCCACGGCCTCTTTCTGATCCTGAAGGAAGAATTCGTCGGACTTGGCCGCCGCTTCCTCGAAGATCTTCTTCTGCGCGGGCGTGAGCTTGTCCCAGTGCTGCTTCGACATCACCAGCGGTTGCATCAGCATCCACAGCGAATACTTGCTCGGCACGGTGGCGAACTTGGTCTGTTCGTACAGGCGCATGCTGACGAACGTCTCGGCGGAAGTCAGCGTGCCGTTGATCACGCCGGATTGCAGCGACGGGTAGATCTCGGTCGAGGGCATGTTCGCCACCGAAACGCCGGCTGCCCTGAGCATGGCCTCGAAGGTCGGGTCGGCGGCGCGCATCTTCAGCCCGTCCACGCTTTTCGGGCCGGTGATTTCGCGGTCCTTGGTGGCAAAGGCCCCGGGCGTCCACCACCACGTGACGACGTGCACGCCATGCTTCTCGGCGAGCGCCTGGAACTTTGTCTGGAACGGGGTGCCGCGGAGCTTCATCGCATGCTCGAGCGTGGGGACCGTGCCCGGCATGATGATGATCGAGAACTCCTCCGCTTTGCCCACCGCGTACGACATCGGAAACACCGCCATCTCGAGCGTGCCGTTCTGCAGCGCGTCGAGTTGGGCCACCGGCTTGATGCCGAGCGATTGCGCCGGGTAGATGCGGAACTTGATGCTCGGGTCGCGCTTGTTGACCTCCGCGACGAACACGCGGGTGGCCAGGTCGCGCCCGTCGGCGTTTGCCTTCCACTGGTGCGAGATCTTGATTTCCTGCGCGGCCACGGGCACGGCGCAGAATGTGGCGACGGCAAGCGCCGCGACGAAACGCAAGAATGATTTCATGGGTTCCTCCAATGCTGGGAGTCGTGATGCCGGTACGGATGCCGACACTGTTGCGGCGTCGGCTGCATTCCTGCTCCTGCGGAGCCGTCCACCTCTGCGGGCCAGATCGGCCGGCGACCGCGGTCGCCAGTTGATAATTATACGCCAATCCCGGTCCCGGCGCGAGGCCGGCGCGGCGTGTCGCGCGATGCAGCGCGCCTCAAGCCGGCCAAACCCAGTCGCGGATTTCCGGCATGTCTTCACCGTGCCGGTGGATGTATTCCTTGTGCTCGATCAGCTTGTCGCGCATACGCTGTTTGAGGTGCGCGCCTTGCGCCTGTAGTCGCGGCACCCGGTCGACGACGTCGATCACGAGATGGAACCGATCGAGCGTGTTCAGCACCGTCATGTCGAACGGCGTCGTGGTCGTGCCTTCTTCCTTGTAGCCGCGCACGTGCAGATTGTCGTGATTGGTGCGGCGATAGGTGAGTCGGTGAATCAGCCACGGATAGCCGTGATAGGCGAAGATAATCGGCTTGTCGAGGGTGAACAGCGAATCGAAATCCCGATCGGAAAGGCCATGCGGATGCTCGGATTGGGTCTGCAATGTCATCAGGTCCACGATGTTGACGAATCGGATCCTGAGATCGGGAATCTCGATGCGCAATATGGCGATCGCCGCCAATGTCTCCAGCGTGGGCACGTCGCCGGCCGCCGCGATCACGACGTCGGGTTCGCCGGCCTGATCGGAGCATGCCCACGACCACATGCCGATGCCCGCGCTCGTGTGCCTGATTGCGGCGTCCATGTCCAGCAATTGTGCCGCCGGCTGCTTGCCGGCAACAATGACGTTGACCAGATCGCGGCTTTTCAGGCACTGGTCGGTGACGCACAGCAGCGTATTGGCATCGGGCGGCAGATAGACACGGATGATCTCGGCTTTCTTGTTCACCACGTGATCGATGAATCCGGGATCCTGGTGCGAGAAGCCGTTGTGGTCCTGCCGCCAGACGTGCGACGTGAGCAGGATGTTGAGCGAGGCGATCGGGCGGCGCCAGGGAATCTCGCGGCAAACCTTCAGCCACTTCGCGTGCTGGTTGAACATTGAATCGACGATGTGGATGAACGCCTCGTAACACGAGAAGAAGCCATGGCGGCCGGTCAGGAGATACCCCTCGAGCCATCCCTGGCACGCGTGCTCCGACAGTATTTCCATCACGCGGCCGTCGGGGGCCAGGTGATCGTCGTAGTCGAAGCGCTCCGCCATCCACGCCCGGTCGGTCACCTCGAACAGCGCGCCCAGCCGGTTCGACGCAGTCTCGTCGGGACCGAACACGCGGAAGTTGTCCGGATTCATCCGCATCACGTCGCGCAGATACGTCCCGGTCACGCGGGTGGACTCGGCGATGGCGCTGCCGGGCGCGCTGACGGCGACCGCGTAATTCCGGAAGTCCGGCAGGCGAAGATCGCGCAGCAACGCGCCGCCGTTGGCGTGGGGGTTCGCGCCCATGCGCCGCCCGAGCCGCGGGGCGAGTGCTGCGAGTTCGGGAACGAGCTGGCCGCCGGCGTCGAACAATTCCGCCGGCCGGTACGATTGCATCCAGTGCTCGAGCAGACGCACATGCTCCGGCCGGTCCATATCGGCGAACGGCACCTGATGCGACCGCCAGTAGTCCTCGGTCTTCTTGCCATCCACCTCTTTCGGACCGGTCCAGCCCTTGGGTGAGCGCAACACGATCATCGGCCACTGCGGACGCGTGTTGTCGTTGCCCGCGCGCGCCCGGCGCTGGATCTCCTTTATCTCAGCGACGACCGTCTCCAGCGTCGCGGCCATCAGGCGATGCATGGCTTCCGGCTCGTGACCTTCGACGAAGTGGGGCCGATAGCCGTATCCTTCGAGCAGATGCGTGAGTTCATCCTTGCCGATCCGTGCGAGCACGGTCGGATTGGCGATCTTGTAGCCGTTGAGATGCAGGACGGGCAGCACGGCGCCGTCGCGCACCGGATCGAGGAACTTGTTCGAATGCCACGACGCCGCAAGCGGCCCGGTTTCCGCCTCGCCGTCACCCACGACGCAGCAGGCGATCAGCTGCGGATTGTCGAACACGGCGCCGAACGCGTGGAACAGGCAATACCCGAGTTCGCCGCCTTCGTTGATCGAGCCCGGTGTTTCCGGCGCCGCGTGGCTCGGTATGCCCCCGGGAAACGAGAACTGGCGAAACAGCCGGCGCATTCCCTCCTCATCCTGGGAAATGTCGGAATACAACTCGCTGTAGGAGCCTTCGAGATAGGTATTCGCCACCACGGCCGGACCGCCGTGACCGGGACCTGTGACGAAGATCATGTCGAGGTCGTGCCGATTGATGGCACGATTCATGTGCACGTAGACGAAATTGAGCCCAGGTGTCGTGCCCCAGTGCCCGAGCAACCGCCGCTTGATGTGCGCAGGCTCCAGTGGCACACGCAAGAGCGGATTGTCGTACAGATAGATCTGCCCCACCGCGAGATAGTTGGCGGCACGCCAGTAGGCGTCCATCTGTGCGAGTTCGGCGCTATTCAGTTCGCTATCAGTCGAGGGCATGGCGTTCGCACACGTGATTGATGAAGGGACAAACTCTTGGATCACGGCAGCGGGCTGTCGTTCCCGCCGCTCGCATTGCCGGAACCTGGAAGCTCGGCACGCACGTCATAGAGCGCCGTGCGCAGCCCTTCCTCGATCACCGGGTGATAGAACGGCATCGCAAGCATGTCATCGATCGTCATTTCGTTCTGCAGTGCCCAGGCGAGGAGATGCGCGAGATGCTCCGCGGCCGGCGCGATCATTTCTGCGCCGAGGAAGCGTCGGCTGGTCGGGTCCGCGTAGACATGGAGGAGGCCCTTGTTGCGCAGCAGGACGCGCGCGCGGCCCTGGTTCTCGAAACTCACTCGCCCGGTGACGAAACTGCCGGGTTCCAGCGAACCGAAGCCGCCGCCGACAATGCCGATCTGCGGATCCGTGAATACGACGGCGATCGGCGCGCGGCGGATGCCCGGCACGATCGGTTGTCCCAAGGCGACGCGCGCCGCGTTGGCGCCGGCGGTGCGTCCCTCGTCGGCCGCCTCGTGCAGCAACGGCCGAAAATTATCGACGTCGCCGGCGATGAAAATCGCGCTATCGCCATCTTGTCCTGATGTCCGGTCCGCCGCAACGCGGGACGTTCGTCCGGTCGTTGCGTCGAAGCGGGGGACCCCGCCGCGATCGAGACTGATCGCGGTCGCTCCGAGGCCCAGGTTGTCCACGTTGGGCGTGCGACCGGTTGCGGCGAGGACGTAATCGAAGCGTTCGGAGCGCTCCGCCCCATCCGGTCCAAGCCGTCGAATCACGACGGCATCGCCGTCACGCTTCATGTCGACGATCCTGGCGTCGGGTTCCAGCGTGAACTCCTGCCCGAGCGTGGCGACCGCGCAGGCGAGGACCGCCGGGTCGCGGATGGGTCCGACGCGGCCGCCGCGTCCGAATACCGCTACCCGCACACCCAGCCGGTGCAGCGCCTGGCCCAGTTCGAGACCGATGATGCCCGGGCCGAGAACCGCAACCGACTTCGGCAGATCCTGCCATTCGAACACATCGTCGTTGACGACCACGCGGTCACCGAGCGCCGCGAGCGCATCGGGGCGCGTCGGCCGCGAGCCCGTCGCGATGACAATGCTCCTGGCGTTGACGCGCGTGTGCCCGCCGACGTCGAGCGTGTGGTGATCGATGAAGACGGCGTGGCCGCGCATGCGATCGGCATCGGGCATCCGCTCGACGTCGCGCAACACGAAACCGACGAAGCGGTCGCGCTCCCGGCGAACGCGTTCCATCACCGCGCGGCCGTCGATCCGGATGGCGCTGTCGATGCGCACGCCGAATGCCGATGCGTGGGTCAGCGCGTGCGCCGTCTCGGCGGCGGCGATCAGCAGCTTGCTCGGCATGCAGCCGACGCGCGCGCAGGTGGTGCCGTGGGCGCCGCCCTCGATGAGCGCGGCGGTTGCGCCCGCGGCCCGCGCGGCCCGGTAGGCGGTCAAACCTGCCGTACCGGCACCGATGATTGCAACGTCGACCTGTGCATCTTTCATGATCCGATGATAACGCGGTCCGCGGGATTCCCCGCAGCCGTGACGCGACCCGACCCAAACCTATTTCGTCAGGCGAAACAGGGCCGCAGGTCCGACGCTACCCGCCGGGTACAAGTGCAGGCGTCGGCGTTGGTGCAACAGCGGCGTGTACAGGCGCCACGAGGCTTCGGCCTCGTCCGCGTGGACGAACAGCGTCAGGTCGCCCTCTGCGACATCGCGCAGCAATGTTTCGTACCCTGCGGACAGCGGCGCGCCGAAGGCTTCCGCGTAGCGAAAGTCCATGTGCTGCGTCTGCAGCGTGAACGCTTCGCCCGGCGACTTCACTTCGAACGACAGGCGAAACCCTTCGTTCGGCTGCAGCGTGATGACCAGCACGTTGCTGTGCGTGGTACAGCCGTCGAGCGAGCGAAACAACGCCACCGGAGGACTGCGGAACCGGATCGCGATCTCGGTCGACTGCCGGGCCAGGCGCTTTCCGGTGCAGAGAACGAACGGCACGCCCTGCCAGCGCCAGTTGTCGATTTCGAGCCGCAGCCCGACGAATGTTTCGGTCTGCGAGCGCGGCGCGACGCCGGTCTCCTCCCGGTATCCGGCGAGCTTACGGCGTCCGGCCCGGCCGGGACCATACTGACCGAACACGACGGCGTCCTCGCCGATGGGGGCAACGGAGCGGAGCACCTTGACCTTCTCGAACCGGATGCTTTCGGCTTCGAACGCGGCTGGGACTTCCATCGCCGTCAGCGTGAGCAACTGCGTCAGATGATTCTGCACCATGTCGCGCAGCGTGCCATTGCGCTCGTAATAGGCGGCCCGCCCCTCGATGCCCAGCGCTTCGGACACTGAAATCTGCACGCTGCTGACGTGGTCGCGGTTCCAGGCCGATTCGAACAGCGCATTGCCGAAGCGGAACGCAAGCAGGTTCTGGACCGACTCCTTGCCCAGATAATGGTCGATCCGGTACACCTGCTCTTCGTCGAAGTAGCGGTGCACCAGTGCGTTCAAGGCGCGCGCCGACGCGAGATCGCGACCGAAGGGCTTCTCGATGACGAGGCGCGTCCAGCCGCGGCTCCGATTGAGCCCGCCTTTTCCCAGTGCTTCGATGGTGGGCGGAAACGCCACGGGCGGCAGCGCGAGATAGAGAACCCGGTTCCCCTGCAACCGACGCCCGCGCTCGAGCGCCGTGATCCGCGCGGCAAGCGCGGCGAAGGCCGCGGCATCGCCGGCACCCATCGCCTGATAGTGCAAAGACGCTTCGCACCACTGGCGCATCGATCGCGTCACCGCGAGCCCCGCCTTTGCCAGCGCCGTGCAGGCCTCCTGGCGAAACCTGTCGTCGGTAAGCTTGCCATCGCGACCTACGCCCAGAATCCGGCAGTGCGCGGGTAACTCTCCGGCACGCGTCAGCTGATAGAGCGCGGGCAGCAACTTCCGGCGCATCAGATCGCCGGTCGCTCCGAAAATGATGAAGAGACAGGGATCCGCGCGTGCCTTGCGCATGGTGTCAGTTCCGTTCGATCGTCGCTCGCATCCGGCCGCGACCGATCAGAGGATCTGCGACAAAAATGCGCGCGTGCGCTCGTGCGTCGGGTTGGCGAAGAACTCGGCCGGCGGGCCGTGCTCGACGATCACGCCGCCGTCGGTGAAATACATGTGATCGGCCACTTCGCGCGCAAATCCCATCTCGTGCGTGACGAGGATGCAGGTCAGTCCCTCGTCAGCCAGCTCGCGGATCGTCAGCAAGACCTCCTTCACGGTCTCGGGATCTAGCGCCGCCGTCACCTCGTCGAAGAGGATGATCTCGGGCCGCATCGCCAGCGCCCGGGCGATCGCCACGCGCTGCTGCTGGCCGCCGGAGAGCTCGCCCGGATAGCTCTGCGCCTTTTCCTGCAGCCGCACCTTGGCCAGCAAGGCCATGGCCCGCGCTTCGACCTCCTTCGCATCTTCCTTCAGCACGTGAACCGGCGCCATCATGATGTTGGCGAGCGCGGTCTTGTGCGGATACAGGTTGTATTGCTGGAACACGATCGACACTTCCTTGCGCAGCGCGATGACGTCGCGATCGGCCTTGAGCTTTTCGACCTCGAAATCGGCGACGCGGATCGAGCCGCGGTCGATCGGAATCAATCCGTTGATGCAGCGCAGTATCGTCGACTTGCCGGAGCCCGACGGCCCGATGATGCACACGACTTCGCCCTTGGCGACATCGAACGACACCCCCTTCAGCACCGGGACCGAGCCGAACGACTTATGGATGTCCTTGATGCTGACTATGGGCTTGTCGGGCATTTGCCGTCTCTCGGAATCGGTGCCAGTGCGTCAGATGTTGACGGCATATTTGCGCTCCAGGTAAACCGTCCAGCGCGCGATCGGGTAGCAGTAGAGGAAGAACCACACCAGGATGTAGAAATAGAACGGCATCAGCAGGTCTGCCCGGTTCTCTGAAGCCAGCGCTTCGCTAGCGAGTGTCATCACCTCCGACACGCCGACCACCGACACCAGCACGGTGCCGACGGTCAGGATCGAATAGAGGTTCATCCACGGCGGCAGCATCCGCTTGGTGCATTGCGGCAGGATGATCATCCACATCGTCTGGCGTCGCGTGAATGCAAATGAGCTTGCGGATTCCCATTGCCCGCTCGGGATCGACTGGACTGCGCCGCGCACGATTTCGGACATGTTGGCCATTACCGGCAGCGACAGTCCGAAGGTGGCCTTGACCCAGTCCGGCAGCGGAATAGTGACGCCGAACAGCGTGACTTTGAATGGCAGCAGCAACATGCAGTAGAACAAAAGCACCAGCCAGGGGGCGTTGCGGAAGAAGTGGGTGGCGAACCACGCGGTCGTCGCGACCGGCGCGGTGCGCGACAGTTGCGCGAGGCCGAGGAGGATGCCGAACGCGGTCCCGATCGCCATGGCCAGCGCACTGATCGCGATGTTGAACGCGAAGCCTTTTGCGAGCAGCGGCGTCCATCGCCAGATCGCTTCGACGATCGACGCCTTGCCGGCTCCGGCCTGCGCCTGCGCATAACCGGCCGCGCAGAGAAACACGAGCAGCAGTACCAAGCCGTGGCGCGGCGCGAGCCGGGTGAGCGGATTGCCGACGAGCCGCTCCTGCGCGACGCGCCGTGCGAGCCGCTCGGCCGCCGGCAGCAGCACCGGCAGATCGGTACCGCCGGGCAACGGACGCCACCAGTGCCGAGGATCACTGTGCGGATTCATCCGCCGTATCCAGGTACGTGCATCGCGCGTTCCCAGCGGTGCATCGCATAGACGAACAGGCCGACCAGCCCGACGTAGCAGAGGAGAAGCACGTTCATCATCTCCGGGACGTTGACCGAGTCCGACCAGATCTGCGAGGAGACGTACAACATCTCCGGCACCGCGATGGCAAAGGAGATGCTAGTGGTCTTGATCAGGTTGACGAGGTTGTTGTTGAGCGCCGGGAGGCACACGCGAAACGCCAGCGGCAGCACGATCTGCCGGTACGCCTGCAGCCGCGAGAAGCCGAACGATTCCGCCGCCTCGATGGTGGCTTTGGGTACGGCCTCGATGCCGGACCGGAAGATTTCGACGTTGAAGGCTCCGGCGTACATCGACAGCCCGAGGATCGCCCAGGTCACGTTCGAAACCACCGGCACGCCGGCCGCGGTCTTCAGATAAGCGCCGACGCCGAAGTAGAAGAAATAGAGCTGGACCAGCGGCGGCGTGTTGCGGAAGAACTGGATGTACCAGTACACGACATGGCGCGTTAGCCGGAGCCTCGAGCCTTGCAGCCACGCGCCCGCGATGCCGATCACGACCGACAGCACGATGCAGCTCGCCGCGAGCTGGATCGTCGTGAGGAACCCGCCGATGAAGCGGTTTCGGTCGAACGCGTCGTAGAAGATGGTCAGGTTGATGCCGGTCGTGTCGTACAACCAGCGGAACCACTCGAAGAACGCGTCCACGGCCCGCCCCGTTCCCGGACAAACGGCAGGGCGGAGAGGCTCCGCCCTGTTCGCGTCTCTAGCGCCGCGGGACCTGGCGGCCCGCAGCCGTGATCACTATTTGTACTTCGCGTTCGCCTTCAACGCGAAGCTGGTATTGCCCATCCCGTATTTCTTCTCGAGGGCGACGATGCGTCCCGTCTTGTGCCACTCGACGATCATCCCGGACATGAACTTGTAGAATTTTTCGTCGCCGAGCTTGACCGCGAGACCCCACGGATCTTCGAGGATCGATTGCAAGGGCATCTCGTAATCCTTCCACTCGGGCTCGAGCAGCGTGGCGAGGATCAGCGTGTCGTCGTAGGCGAAGGCCACGCAATTGTTGCCCTTGAGCGCGGTGAACACTTCGATCGCGCTCTTGAACGCGACGTCCTCCATGCCGTAGTCCTGCTGCAACTGCTTGTTGTACCACGCGCCCTGGACCACGCAGACCTTCTTGCCCTTGAGGTCCTTCCAGTCCTTGAGTTTTGCCGATTTCGGCGCCAGGACGTTCACGCTGGACGCGTAATAGCTCGGCTCGACGATGTAGACGACTTTGCGGCGTTCCGGCTTGTCGTTCATCGTTGCGATCATCAGGTCGATCTTGCCTTGTTCCAGGAACTGCATCCGGTTGGACGAAACCACCGGTACCAGTTCCAGCTTGACGCCGAGCTTGGTCGCGACGTCCTGCGCGAGATCGGGCTCGATGCCGATGATCTTGCCGCTGGGATCACGGAAACCGTAGGGCTTGTAATCGGCCTTGACGCCGACGATCAGCGTCCCACGCTTCTTGATCTGTTCGAGGGCGTCCTGGGCGAACGCGGGCGACGACGGCAACGCGATTGCAACAGCGGCGGCAATTGCCGCGAGGATGCGCAGCTTGACCATGAGGTTTCCCCGGTGAGTGACGAAACGCCAAAAGACTGTACTATGTTCCGCGCCGCGTCAAGTGGCGCAGCAGCGATCCCCGCGACGTTTTGCGGTCAGGAGGGCCGGGAATTGCGGCGACGGCGTTTCATCCGCGGTCTTGTGTCGGCCAGCCTGCTTGGTGCCGGCGGTCTTCCGCTTTCCGGTCGCGCGCAGAACGCGGCGGACGATGTCGTGCGGAGGCGCTTTCTCGCGCTGCTGGTCGATCAGCCCGACGCCCCGTCGCTTTCGCTGCAATGGCTCGAAGCCAACTGGCGCGACGAATTCATTCCGATGGCACTCGAGATCGTGCGGTTCGTTCCCTTGCGCTCCACGGCGCAGGATCTGTTCGCACTGGTGGCGCGCAAGACGGGCGCGCAGGATCGGGGAAGCGATTGGGCGGCGTGGATGCGCTGGCAATGGACCCGCGCGGCGCCGCTACCGTCGTTCGCCGCGTTCAAGGCGGCGCTCTACGCTTTGCTCGATTCGCGGTTCGAGCACTATTTCTCGGGGAACCCGATGACGCTGGTGCGGCTGGACGAAGTCGTCTGGGGCGGCGTGCTGCAGGATGGCATTCCACCGCTGCGCGAGCCCGCCATGCTGGCGGCGCACGCCGCGGATTACCTCGCGGACAGCGATGTCGTCTTCGGCGTCGAGATCAATGGCGACGCGCGCGCCTATCCGAAGCGCATTCTGGCGTGGCACGAAATGTTCGTCGACCGGGTGGGCGGCGTCGACGTCGCCGGCGTGTATTGCACGCTGTGCGGCGCGGTGATCGTCTACGAAACGCGCGTGGACGGGAAAGTGCATCGCCTCGGAACCAGCGGCTTTCTCTATCGCTCGAACAAGCTCATGTACGACGCCGGGACGCAATCGCTGTGGAACACGCTGGAAGGTCGGCCGGTGATCGGACCGCTGGCGGAACGGAACATTTCGCTGCCGACCCGCGAGGTCGTGACGTCAACCTGGGGCGAATGGCGGCGGCGGCATCCTACGACGACGGTGCTGTCGCCGGCCACGGGGCACCCGCGTGACTATGCCGAAGGCGCCGCCTATCGCGAATACTTCGCTACCGACGAGATCATGTTTCCCGTTCCTGGCGAAGATCGGCGTCTGCGCAACAAAGACGAAGTGCTCGTGCCCCGTTTCGGCAAGCCCGGCGAGCGCCCGCTGGCCATCGGGTCAAGTTTCCTGCGCCGGAACCCCGTATGGCACGGCCGATTCGGGGAGCGCGATTTCGTGGTGCTGACCGACAGGAGCGGGGCGCACCGAATCTACGGACTTCCTGCGGGAATGCGCGTCGCAAGCTGGGACGGCGACCGCCGTGTCACCGACGTTTCCGGCCGGAAATTGTTGCTGAGCGAGACGGCGTTGGCGGGCAACGGCGTGAACGCGCCGCGCCTGCCCGCGCACAACGCCTTCTGGTTCGGCTGGCGTGCCTTGCATCCGGACACCGACCTCATCGCCGACGCCGCGCCGCGCTGAGAGCGGGCGGACGATCGCGCCGCGAACTATCGAGCAGGTCTGCGGGCAATGCGGCAATGCATCATGTCAGCGCGCCGGTGTACTCGCCGCGCGCCGGATAATCCTTGGCGATCGCGAAGTCGATGGCGCCGATCAATTCATCGAAGTGTGGGCGCGCGAACGGCATCGTCTGCACCGCCGCGTAGTAGAGGGTCCCGTCGGGCCGAACCAGGAAGACACCCGGCTCGGCGAAGAGTGCCGGCTCCTCGATACCAATCGAAGTCAGGCCGCGCGACGTGCTGATCGACAGGCCCCATTCCTGCGCTTTGGCGAGACCTAGGCCATAGCCCATGCGCAGATCCGGCGCACTGAGCTTGTCCGCCATGGCCTGCGCGCGCTCACGCGTGTCGCTGGACAACGCAATCACATGGACGCCGCGCTGCGCGAACTCCGGCAGCAGTCGACCGAGTTCGAGCAGGTATTTCGTGCAGATCGGGCAGTGCAGGCCGCGATAGAAAACGAGCAGAGAAAAGTGCGCGGGTTTCTCGGCGCTCAAGTCGTATTCGCCGTGCGCGAGCGTCGGCACCTTGAGGGCCGGGACGGCCTTGCGTGGGATGAGCATCGGGCGATTCCTTTCGCTTATCGAGAGCCGTAACGTGTATCATGCTACACCCGTTGGAGGCGCCCGTTCGCGCGCGCGCATGGTCCATCGGGCTCAGTGCTCGAAGTCGGTTGCCCCGGCGTCAAATTGTTGCATCAGGAGACCTATATGCGTTTTGCGAAGCCCGTTCTTTTGTCCATCATCCTCGCCGCCGCTGTTGCGGTTGGTTCAACGGCGCACGCGCAGCAGCCGCCGGCAGCCAAGGCGCCCGCCACCACGCTGAGCCGCGACGCGACCGCGGCGCTCAATCGGCTCTATGGACACTCCGATACCGCCAAAGCGCTCGGCAAGCAAGCCGTTGCCATCCTCGTCTTCCCGAGCATCGCGAAGGCCGGATTCATCGTCGGAGGTCAATATGGCGAGGGCGCGCTGCTCAAGGGCGGCAAGCCCGCGGCCTACTACAGCACGGCGGGCGTCTCCTATGGCCTGCAGGCCGGCGCACAGACCTACGGCTACGCGATGTTTTTCATGAACGAGACGGCCCTCCGTCAGCTCGACAAGGCGGATGGATTCGAAATCGGCGTTGGCCCGAGCGTGGTCGTGATCGACCAGGGCATGGGAAAAAGCGCGACGACCACGACGATGAAGGACGACATCTACGCGTTCATCTTCGGCCAGAAGGGGTTGATGGCCGGAATCGGACTGCAAGGCAACAAGATCACCCGCATCGCCGCGAACTGAATCCTCGAACGCCGGAATGTGATGCGACAGGGCACGACCATGGCCACGATGGTGCATGCAGCGCATCGGTGTGCCCGCGCTGGCGCTCGCCGCACTTGTCGTCACATCCGCCGACGCGGCAGAGATCGGCCAGATCAAAGTCTCGAACGGCCAGGTCACGGTCGAGCGCAAGGGCGAGGTGCTGGCGGGACGTGTCGGCATGCGCCTTGAATCGTCCGACGTTCTGAAGACCGGCGCCGATGGCTCGGTCGGGATCACGATGAGCGACAACTCGCTGCTATCGGCGGGTCCGGACAGCATCCTGTCGCTGGAGCGATTCGACTTCGATCCGACGAGCAATCGGGGCCGATTCGACGCACAGTTGCACAAGGGATCGCTCGCCGTGATTTCGGGCCGCATTGCCAAACAGTCGCCGGACGCCATGACGGTGCGTACGCCTTCGGCGATCCTCGGCGTGCGGGGTACGGAATTCGTTCTCTCGGCGAATGACTAGAACCTATCGCAAAATGGGCTGCGCGGCCCGATAGCTTTGTCGTGTCCTCGCTCGCCCCTCGCTGTACGTCTATGTACTATCTCGGGTCTCGCTGCGGGCCTTCGCGCTCTCGGGCCGCTCGCCGGAATTTTGCGGTAGGTTCTCGGCAATTCGGCGGAGCGCTGGCGTCTTCGGCGCTGGTGGTTCTCCTCAGCGCCTGTGCCACGCAGACCGGCACGGTCATTCTGCTCCCCGAGAAGGACGGCAAGGACGCCGCGGTCGTCGTCAAGCAGTCCGACGGGCAGGTGGTGCTGAGCGAGCCTTACGCCGCGGCGAGGCTCACGACGGCGGGTCCGCAGGCGTACACGTCGAATCCCCAGGAAGTCGCGGCGCTCTTCGGCGCGGCGCTCGCGGCTCAGCCGAGCCGCCCGGTTCATTTCACGTTGCACTTCGTCGAAGGCAAGGACGAGCTGACGGCAGAATCTAGGCAGATCGTCGAGACGGTGTTCGCGGAAATCGCGAAGCGGCCCGGTCCCCGATGTCCTGGTCGTCGGGCACACGGATGCGGTCGGAACCGACCAGGTCAACGACGCGCTGTCGCGCCAGCGCGCCGACGTCATTCGCGCCGGGCTCATTCGCAGCGGCATCGCGTCCGAGAACATCATGGTCGTCGGTCGCGGCAAGAGAGAACCGGTGGTGCCGACGGCCGACGGCGTCGCGGAACCCCGCAACCGGCGGGTAGAAATCATCGTGCGCTGATCGGGCTCGGGCGCCGAAAGCGCGATTCGCGCCAGGCCGGAACGCGCGATGATCCCGATTCAGGCGACGGCACTCGGGCCGCGCCAGCGCAGCGCAAGGATCGTGAGGTCGTCGGCGGGTTCCGCGCCGGCGGCGAAGGCCTCGACGTCGGTGCGCAATGCATCGACCACCGTTCGTGCGGTCGCTGTGCCGCCACCCGACTGGCGCAGGAACACCTCCACCCGTTCGCCTCCGTACAGAGTGCCGGCGCGATCCTGCGCTTCGGTAACGCCGTCCGTGACCACGCATAGCAGCTCGCCGGAACGCATCGCGTAACGTCCATCCCGATAGCCGAAGTCGCCCAGCGCGCACAGCGGCGGGCCGTCGCCATCGTCGATGCGGCGGATCTTCGTGTCCGTGGGGCCGATCAGGTAGGGATTTTCGTGCCCGGCATTGCAGTAGCGGAGCGCGCCCGAATCGAGATCGAGGATCCCGGCGAACGCCGTGACAAAGAGCATTTCCGGATTGTCGCGCGAGACTTCGGCGTTGGCCGCCGACATGAGCGCTCCGACATCGTCGGCGTGCGCGCGCAGCGTCGCGCTCTTGTACAGCGCCTTGCTGACCGCCATGAAGATGCTCGCGGAGAGTCCCTTGCCGGCGACGTCGCCGACCAGGAAGAACAGGCGGCGATCGTCGAGGCGGAAGAAGTCGTACAGGTCGCCGCCGGTTTCTCGCGCCGGCACCATGGTCGCGGCGAGGTCGATGCGGTCATCGCCATCGAGGAGATCGGCGCGCGGCAGCGTCGCGATCTGGATGCGGCGCGCCGCCTCGAGTTCGCCCGCGATGCGGGCGCTTTGTTCCCGCTGCGTCTGCACCACGCGCTCGAGCGATTTCCGCTCGCGTGTCGCTTCGGTGAGCGTGGACACGAGCAGCACGCCGAACAGCAGCATCAGGCTCGCGGCCGGCGTCGCCGCGTCGAACAGCACCCGCTCGAAGCGGAACGCGAGGAACGCGAGCAGGCGCCGGCAACACGACGCCGCGAGCATGAGCAGGAGCGCAGCGTTGTGCGGCTTCCAGCGCGGCGTCGCCACGACGAGCCACGCGGCGAGCACGACGAACAGAGCCGTTTCCAGCGCAGGGGCCCAGCCCGGCCGGTAGAGCAACGTCTGGTCGTAGAGGTTCTCCAGCAACTGCGCGTGGATTTCGCTGCCCGGCATGCGCTCGCCCAGCGGCGTGTTCTGGTATTCGAGCAGGCCGAGGCCGGTGACCCCGATCAGGACGAGCTTTTTCTGCAGGCGGTCCGCGTCGACCCGGCCTTCGAGGACGTCGATGGCCGAGACGAAGCGACGGCCATCGCGCGGCGAATAGTAGACGCGCACGGCGCCGTCGCGCTCGGTCGGAACAACAAGATCGCCAATCGCGATGCCCTCGACCGATGTGCCTGCAACATGCAAACGGAGCGACGGCACGCCGAGCGCCGCACGCAGCATCTCGATGGCCAACGCCGGCACGAGGGTGCCGTTGATGCTGGCGGCCAGTGGTATGCGCCGGATGACGCCACCGTCGGGGTCGACCGAGATGAGGCCGCGTCCGGCCGCGGCGCGATCCAGCGCGTCGATGCTGGTGAGCACGCCCGGATAGCGGACGAGTTGCGGCTCGACCGGCGTCGTCTGCACGCGCGCATCGCGCACGGCGAACGGCGGCGCGCGCAGCGCCATCCCGGTCGGTGCGATCGCGCCCGCCACGACGATGACCGCACCTGCGGCAGCGAGTGCGTTTGCCAGCATCGCGTCGTTGGAAGGCCGGTCGGCGAGCAAGCGGGCCAGCGCGGCATCCTTTCCCGCGGCGCGGGACAGCGCGCGCTCCGGCGACAGCGCATCGGCTTCCGGCATCAGGATATCGAGCGCGACAACGGCAGGTTGCTCGCGACGGATCGCGTCCACCAGTTCTGCCAACACCGTGCGCGGCCAAGGCCATTGGCCCACGGCCGCGAGGCTCTTCTCGTCGATCGCAACCACCGTGACCGGAAGCGATCGCGGTATCCGCGGCGCCAGGACCTGGCAGGCGTCGAACCATGCGGAACGCAGGGGTGCCGTGATCGATGGCTCGCGCCCGATCAGGAACGCGAGCGCGGCGAGGACAGCGATGCCGGCGACGCGAATGCGGCCGAGCCGGCGCGTGGCCGGTTCGGTCGCCGCCGGTTTCACAACTCGATTTCCATGCCGTCGTAAGCGGCCGTGATGCGCAGCGGGTCGCCGGTTCGCGTGATCTCCTCGAGACGCCGCGTCTCGGCCAGAACCGCGTCGATCGCCTGGTCGTCGGATGCAGGCTCATGGTGGAACAGGCAAAGATGCCGCGCGCCGGCCATCTGGCAAAGTTCGACACCGACGACGTTGCTCGAATGCCCCCAGTCGGCGCGGATCGAGACGGCGTCGGCGAGCGAGTACATCGCGTCGAAGATCACGACGTCCGCATTCCGGAAGAACGCCACGAAGCTTTCCGTCTCCACAGGGTCGGCGAGCCTGTGTTCCGAATCGGTCGTGTAGATGATGGACCGGCCGTTCGCTTCGAAACGGTAACCGTACGAATCGCCGGCGTGGCGCTGCAGCATGGTCGTCACTGTCATGCCGGCGACGGCATGGGGCTTTCCGGGTTCGAGATGCACGAATTCGATGTCCGCACGCAGAAACGAGAAGTCCACCGGAAACGACGGCTCGTCCTGCTGCCGGCGCAAGGCCGATTCGAGCCACGGGTGCCCGCCGTAGATGCGCACCCGGTTGCCGGGGATGTAGGCGGGCGTGAAAAACGGCAGCCCCATGATGTGGTCCCAATGCACGTGGGACACGAAGACGTGATACGTCTGCGGTGACGCCGGACCGTGGCGCGCGAGCGCGGCCTGCGCAAACGGACGCGCGCCGCTTCCCAGATCGCAGATGACGTACTCCGGGCCGCCGGTCTCGATCTCGACGCACGACGTGTGACCGCCGTACGTGCCCGCAACGGGAAACGCCAGCCCGTCGACGTAGCGTTCGATGTCGGCATCCGACGCGAACACGCGCCCCGACGCGCCGCGCAATGCGGTGATGAGCTTGCGCCGCACGGTCGCCGCGGTGAGCGCGACCGGCAACGAGCCGCGCGTGCCCCAGAATCGGATGCGCTTCATCGGGAGGACGGTTGCGCCGAGTCGAGCGCGGCCAGCGCCGCGGGGGAAACGACCTCGATGGCGCCGCGGACCGACTGAAACACGGTGAGAATGCGATCGAAGCGGCTGATCGCAAAGATCTCCGCGACGACCGGCTGCAGATTTGTGACGGCGATTTTCGCGTTGGATTCGCGCAACTGCCGCGCCGCGATCATCAGCACGCGAAGCCCGACGCTGCTGATGTAGTCGACGCCCGAAAAATCGAGTACGAGCGCGCCTTTGCCGCTGCTCGCCTCTTTCACGAGCGGGGCCAGCGCCGCCTCGAACTGCGTGGCGCTGTTGTGGTCGACGCGACCGACCGGCACGGCGACGACGACATTCCCAAATTGGCGGCTGGTGGTTTCCACCGTACGCTCGGCGTAACGAATGGCGAGAATTGTACCGCTTCCAGGCGGTTGCGCGCCGATTTGTCGTGGCGGCGAAACATGCGAGAATCATCCCGGCGCCGTTCTACCCCGCTGGACTCCTGATAGGCCAACCCTCGGAGGGACGCAGATGAAGATGTTACCCATCGCAGTCGCGGCATTCGCACTGGCGGCCGCCACGGCATCCGCAGTAAATGCCCAGTCGGCGCCCGCGCCGACGCCGAAGGTCGGCGATCGCTGGGTCTACAACGTCACGTCCGGCGTGGGCATTTCGCCGATCACTTACCAGGAGACGCGCGAAGTCACGGCCGTTGGCGGCGGCGGATACAAGATCAACGTGACCGGCAAGACGGCAGATGGCGCCGATTTCAGTCGCGTCGAGGACTATTCCGGCCCGGGCATGCTTCGTGCGGGGACGCTGTGCCTCAATGAGATGCGGCGCTATCCGACACCGCTCTCGCGGGTCGCGTTTCCGATCACGTCCGGCCAACGGTCGTCCAAGTGGGTCAACGTCGTTTCCGAGTCCGGAGCCAAGGGCGAGATCAACTACAGTTACTCGACGCGCAATTGGGAGAAGACGACCACGCCCGCGGGGACGTTCGATGCCATCCGCGTCGATGCGCTCATCACTCTCGACGATTCCACCCCCTTCCGCAACGCGACCAACTGCAACTTCACCTACTGGTACGCGCCGGCCGTGCGCGGTACGGTGCGCGAGAGCCGTTCAGCGCAATACACGCAGTCCGGTGGCATTTGGGGGGTGACGCCCGTGCTCAAGGCGTCGTACGAACTCGCGAGCTTCACGCCCGGCAAGCCCTGATCTCACGGAATGCGGCCGACGGTCAGTCCGTCGGCCGGCAGTTCGTCCTGAGCTTCTTCCAACACCGTGCGCCGCGCCTCGCCCGAATCCTGAGCCGGAGGGGATCGCGCCGATGAGCACCCGCTACGAATTGCACGGTTCCATTGCCGTGCTCACGCTCGACAACCCGCCCGTCAACGGATTGGGTCAGGCCACGCGCACGGGTATTGCAGCCGGCATCGAACAGGCGAATGCCGACGCCAAGGTGGCCGCCATCGTGCTCGTCGGTGCCGGCAAGGTGTTCTCGGGCGGTGCCGACATCCGGGAATTCAACACCCCCAAGGCGATGGCGGAGCCAACGCTGGGCTCGGTGATCCGCACGGTCGAAGCGAGTACCAAGCCAGTGGTGGCGGCAATCGGCGGCGCGTGCATGGGCGGCGGCCTGGAGCTTGCGCTGGGATGCCATTGGCGCGTCGCGTCGCCGGGCGCGCCCATCGCGCTGCCGGAAGTCCGGTTGGGCATCTTGCCCGGTGCCGGCGGCACGCAGCGCTTGCCCCGAGTGGTCGGCGTCGAAACGGCGCTGCGGATGATCGTCGGCGGCGCGAGCGTCACGGCGGGGGAATTGCGCGACGCCCGGATCTTCGATGCGATCATCGATGGCGACATCCTGGAAGGTGCGCTCGCGTTCGCGCGAACCGCCATCGCGGAAAGGCGGCCCATGGGGCGCGTGCGGGACATCGCGATCGACTGTCCCGACGCCGTGAATCTCTTGGAATCCGCGCGCGGCAAGGCAGCGGTCGACGCGAAGCACTTTCCCGCGCCCCAGAAATGCATCGATGCAGTGGCCGCGGCCGTCGCCCTGCCGTTCGACGACGGCATCGCGTTGGAGCGCCGTCTTTTCCTGGAGTTGGTGCAGACCCCGGAGTCGCGCGCGCTGCGCCACGCGTTTTTCGCGGAACGGGCGGCGGCGCGGATACCCGACGTTCCGGCGACCACGCCGACGCGCAAGATCGGGTCGATCGGCGTCATCGGCGCCGGCACGATGGGGACGGGCATCGCGATGAACGGCCTCGGTGCCAGAATCCCGGTCACGCTGCTCGAGATGAACCAGGAAGCGCTCGACAAGGGTGTCGCAATGATCCGCCGGAATTACGAGGCGTCGGCGCAACGTGGCAAGCTCACGCGCGATCGGCTCGAAGAGAACATGGCGCTGCTCCGGCCGACGCTCGCCTACGACGATCTCAACGGCGTCGATCTCGTCATCGAGGCGGTGTTCGAGGACATGGACTTGAAGTGCAGGGTGTTCGAGGCGCTCGACCACGTGCTCAAGCCCGGTGCGATTCTTGCTACCAACACATCGACGCTCGACGTGAACCGGATCGCCGCCGCGACGAACCGGCCGCAGGACGTGATCGGCATGCACTTCTTCAGTCCGGCGAATGTGATGAAACTGCTGGAAGTGGTGCGTGGCGCGAAGACCGGCAACGACGCGCTGATGACGGTCATGCGGTTCGCGAAGACGATCGGGAAGGTCGCCGTGGTATCCGGCGTATGCGACGGATTCATCGGCAACCGGATGCTCGAGCAGTACCTGCGGCAGGCGATGTTCCTGCTGGACGAGGGTGCCTCGCCACAGCGGGTCGACGCTGCGCTGGAGGAATTCGGCATGGCGATGGGTCCCTTTCGGATGAGCGACCTCGCCGGCAACGACGTGGGTTGGCGCATCCGCAAGCGCCGATACGTCGAGAAGCCGCAGCTCGCCTATTCGCGGATTGCCGATCGCCTGTGCGAACTCGGCCGCTTCGGACAGAAGACCGGCAAGGGCTGGTATCGCTATGAACCGGGCCGGCGCGATCCCATTCCCGATCCGGCTGTCGACGCGCTGATCGCCGGATACCGCGCGGAGATCGGCCTCGCGCCGCGCGCCGTCGATGCTGACGAAATCGTCGACCGCTGCATTCTCGCGCTGGTGAACGAAGGTGCGCGCGTGCTCGAAGAGGGCATCGCGCTGCGCGCCTCGGACATCGACCTCGCGTATCTCGCCGGCTACGGCTTTCCGCGCTACCGCGGCGGTCCGATGCTCTACGCCGACATGCTGGGGTTGCCCGACGTGTTGCGCCGCATGCAGAAATACGCTGCCAATCCGCACGCCGACGCCGAATTCTGGCAGCCGGCGCCGCTGCTGGTACGCCTTGCGGCCGAAGGCAAGTCGATCACCGGCTGACGCTTCGGCGCGGATTGCCTGCGCGATCCATCGAGGCGCGAATCAGTTTCCGACATCGTAGTCGGACTGGTCGCCATTCGGCCTGGGATGCGCGGGCAACCGGATCGTTACGCTTGACGTAACGCATAAAGATCGCTATGCTGCACCCATGATCGTGAGCTTTCGCGACAAACGCACGCGTGAGTTTGCGGTTGGACGATTTGTCAGGGCATTTTCCGGATTTTCCCGGCAGGCCGAGATGAAGCTCGATCAACTCGAGGCAGCGGTGTCGCTGCGGGACCTTGCGGCACTACCGGGAAATCGGTTCGAGGCGCTGCAAGGTGAGCGCAAGGGACAGTACAGCATCCGCATCAACGATCAATGGCGGATATGCTTCGCGTGGCCGGACAAGTCGCCTGGGCCGGTCAATGTCGAGATCGTGGACTATCACTGAGGAAGAAAGCATGACGCGCACCGCCATCCATCCCGGCGAGCACCTCGCCGAGCAGCTCCAGGAGCTCGGCCTGAGCGCGGCCGAACTCGGCCGGCGGCTCAGGGTTCCGACCAACAGGATTACCGGAATCCTGAATGGCCAGCGGGCGGTAACCGGCGACAGCGCCCTCAGGCTGGCGCATTTCTTCGGTACCAGCCCGGATTTCTGGCTGAATCTGCAAAAGGTCTACGAGTTACGATTGGCGGAGGCGAAAGCAGGAGCGACGATTCGGCGCCTGACGAAACTCGATTCGCGCGAAAAGGCGGCATTGCGCAAGACGACCACCCAGACGACGCCTTCTTGAGAAACTCGTAATCGCGTCCAGGTTCACGGCCTGCCATCGTCCAAGCTTTCGAGGAACGCGACCAGGTCGTCGATTTCGGCGTTGGTCAGGTGCAGCGGCGTCAATATGCGCTCGCCATCCGCATGCAGGCGATCCTCGTCGATCTCGGAGTAGTGCCGGACGACGTCGCGCAGCGTGGCGAGGCTGCCGTTGTGCATGTACGGCGCGGTGCGCGCGGCGTTGCGCAGCGACGGCACTTTGAATTCGCCGAAATTGCGATGCTCGCTCGCGACGTAGCGCGTTCCCGTTGCCGTCGTGCGCGCCGGATCGTCGTTGAATGGGCCAAGCAGGTTGTATCGGCTGGCCTTCAGGCGACGAATGCCTTCGTAGCGACCTGCGTCCACGCGCCCGGGTCCGGCGAAAAACGGGATGCCGATGTCGTGAAATTCGCCGTTGGAAAACTGAGGGCCGATGTGGCAGACGTTGCACCGGCCCTTGCCGGTGAAGATCGCGAGGCCGCGCTGAGCGGCGAGGGGATAGCGCGCCGCGGCGATGCGGTCGCCGCGTTCCAACGCGTCGCGATAGTCGTCGAATGGCGTGCGCCCCGTCGTGAGGGTCTCCTGGAATGCCGCAAGCGCCTTTGCGACATCCACGGCGATGACCTCGTTGTCAGCCGGCGGCGGCACCCCGAATGCCTGCCGGTAGCCTTTGCGGAGATCGGTGTCACCGCGCACCGTAGCCGCGAGGCGAGCGTAGTCGCTGCCCATTTCACGCGAATCGACGATCGGCCGGAGACTCTGCGCCCATAGGCTGTCGCCTGCGCCGTCCCAGCCGTACCAGTGCTGCAGGTGCGCGTTGGCCACGCTCGGCGTGTTGCGGTCGACAATGGCAAGACCCTGCGCCCGCGGCAGGCCATCGCCAAGACCGCGGTCGGCCCGGTGGCACGTCGCGCAGGAAATGGTTCCACTGACGGACAGGCGCGGGTCGCGGAACAGAGTTGCGCCGAACGCGATCGCCGCTTTGTTCCCGGAAACGCGATTCGAGGGATCCTTCCGGAAGGACGGCGGCCAGGGGCCGTGCGCCAGGATGCTCCGGATCTGCGAATCGGAAAGCGGCAGGACATCGCCGGGTTGCGCCGCTACGCCAAAGGGGATCAAGGCGCCAAGTACGACAAGTACCCGGCGAAAGAGAAGCCGTGTCACTCGAATTGCATCGTGCCGGTGAGGCGTTCGGTCCCGTTGCCTGCAACGACATCGAAGGTGAGTTCCCAGCGGCCAGGCATATGAAACATCAGACCTTCAGCGCGGTATGTGCCCGACGGCTGCGCCGTGACGACAGGCCGATAGTTCATCCCGTGCCGGTGCTCGGGCATGCTGGCGTCCACGCGCACGGTGCGAGGGGCCTCGGCCACCGCGCGGGGACACACCGCGAAATCGAGTGAAAAATGGGATCCGATCTTGACGGTATCGGGCACGGTTTTGAACACTACGGTGTATCCCTTGCCTTCGATCGTGCGCGTCGCGCCGCGCAGCGCCTCGCCGCACGCGACGGCGGTTCCGGCGTAAACGAGTAGGCACGCCGCGACCGATATTCCGACTCGGGCGGCGTTCATTGGCTTCGAGCGGGGATCCAGCCAGCGAACAGCGCGTCGGCATTGCGATAGGCGATGCGCTCGGCCAGCGCCGGTGGCAAGTCGGCGAGCCACGCGCGCGACCAATTCGCATGTTCGACGATGTAATGCCAGCGCTCCGGCGTGTACGTATCGGTGCCGACCATGAACCGGTCGGGAAACGCGGTGAACACGGCGCGCCATTCGGCGGGTACCGTGCCGCCGCTGCCCTGGTCGCTGCGAAACGCGAGATCGCACCAAAGATTGCGGTGCTTCTCCAGCATTGCACGCACCGACTCGGCGCGCTCGAACCCGGAGTGCGCCCACAGGACGCGTGCCTCCGGAAACTGGCGGAAGATGCGCTCGATGGCATCCGCGTCGGAATGCGCGTGCAGGACGAGCCCATACTGCCTGGCGAGCGCCACCATCCGCCGCGGCACGGGCAAATCGGCGTCGGCACCGTACAGATGGAATTCGCCGACGGCGGCGTAACGATGGCGGCCCAGCCGATCTTCGAGAAACGCCACGACCGTTTCGTCGCGAACCCAGGTGCTGACATCGCCGCGAGTGCGATAGGGACGAAGCGAGGGCACCACGAGTTCCGGCGCCGCAGCGACAAGTCGTTGCGTGCCGTCATCGCCGGAGCTCGAAACGAGGGCGCGCACGAGGCCAGCCTTGCGCAGAATCGCGATCGCGTCCTTCGGCGGCAGGTTCTCCCAGGCGTCGTGACTGTAATGCACGTGCGCATCGAAGATCGGAAGCTCGGCAGCACGCAACGGTGCCGCCGCAAGCACGAGGAAAAGCACCAACGCAGCCGTGACGACATGCATGATTTTCTCCGGACGGGAGGCGCCCGCTGGGCGCGCCTGCGTATTGGGCCCGATAACGTGGGCGGGCGCAATATCGAATGCTGGCGCAACGGGCGGCGCGGTGTAAAGTAGGCGAAAACCCATACGCCGGTTCATTCGAACCGCGGGTCGTGAAAGGAGCGTTCCATGCAAACCTCGAGAATCGTCGGGGCTGTGGTGACGGCGATCCTGCTGAGCGCCGTGGCGACGGACCTGCGGGCACATCATGGCTGGAGCGGATACGACGGCGGAATGCCGTTGCAGCTCGAGGGAGTGATCAAGGACGCGGGCTACGAACATCCGCATGGCTTTGTGCGGCTGGAGGTCGCCGGCAAGATCTGGGTCGCGGTATTGGCACCGCCCTCGCGCATGGAGGCTCGCGGCTTGGCGCCCACTGCGCTCAAGCCCGGAGCCAAGGCGAAGGTCGAAGGGTATCCGAGCCGTACCGACCCCGGCGAAATGCGCGCCGAGCGCATCACGATCGATGGCAAGACAATCGAGCTGCGCTGATGCACGAGCCGGTCGGCCCTGCGCTTCTGGTCGCCCTCGAGACCAGTGGCCTGGCGATGCTCATGCGGCAGTCGCTCTGGCTCTATCCGATTGTCGAGATCGTGCACATCGTCGGCTTCGTGACGCTGGTGGGCAGCGTCGCCATGTTCGACTTGCGCCTGTTGGGGCTGTCGCGGAGCCTGCCCGTGTCTGGAATGGCGCGCCACCTCCTGCGCTGGTCGATGCTGAGCCTCCTCTTGGTCGTGCCGTCCGGCCTCGCGATGTTTACCGCGCATGCCACTGAATTTTTCGACAACACGGCCTTTCGCGTGAAGATGCTGCTGCTCGTCGCTGCCGCGGCCAATGCAGCCACCTTCCACCGGACCTCCTACCGTTCGGTGGCCAACTGGAATACGTCGGCCTCCGCGCCGATGGGCAGCCGCGTCGCGGCCGTCGCCTCACTGGCGCTGTGGGTCGGCGTGATCAGTTGCGGCCGGCTCATCGCCTACCTGTGAGCGGGGTCTGTGTAACGTCGCAACAATGAAGCGCCTGCTTCGCACCCGATACGCCCGATCGCAGGACCTGGGCTTGGCGCGGGGCGAATTCGCGATCCTGCGGCGGCTCTCGACGCCGGAGAAGACCCAGGCGTTCCTCAACGCCATTCCGAGCAATCACGAACTCGGCGGCGAGACCATTCTGTCGGTTCGTGAAGTGTTGCGCCAGCGGCGCGCGCACTGCATCGAAGGCGCGTTCGTCGCTGCATGCGCGCTGTGGATCCACGGCGACCCGCCGCTCGTCCTGCATCTCGACTGCGATGCGAGCGATGTGCCCCACGTCATCACGCTTTTTCGCCGTGGTGGCTATTGGGGCGCGGTCTCCAAGACCAACGGCGCCGTCCTTCGTTACCGGGATCCGATCTACCGCAGCCTGCGCGAACTCGCGCTATCGTATTTCCACGAGTACAGCAACAAGCGCGGCCACAAGACGTTGCGCAGCTTTTCAGGTGCATTCGACCTGCGGCGCGTCGATCCGGAGCAATGGGTGACGCGCGCCGGCGCCTGCCAGGAGGTCAATGACCGGCTGGGTGTCATCCGGCATTACCCGCTGATCACCCGGCGCCAGGAGCACCTGCTGGCACGCCGGGACCCATTCGAGCGCGATCTGGCGAGGCGGTTGCAATATCCCAAACCGACGCTGTAACCGGCGCCCGATCGCCCCAGCCTTGCCGCCTTCATGAAAAGAATCCTCGCTTCGATGTTTGTTCTGGTGGTGCTCGGCGTCCCGCTGGCGCTGGGTGCGGCCGTGTACCTGTGCTTTCAGGACCAGCCGCTCGTCCGGCGCACGTCCGAATTCACGCCGGAAGACGTCGAGCGCGCGCATCGCCTGTTCGAAGCACACGATCCGCGGCGACAGCGCGGCGGCGCGGTGCGCACGCTGTCGCTTCGCGGCGACGAGATCGATCTCGCGGTCAACTACCTGGCCAACCGGTACGGCAAGGGCAGTTCGCGCATCGAGCTGCGACCGGGCGTGTTGTCGGCCAAGGTGAGCATCGAGGTGGCAGCAAGCCCGTTCGGGCGATACGTGAACCTGGAGGCCACGCTGCGGGAGACTGCCGGTTTGCCTGCTGTCGAAACACTGCGCATCGGCCATCTGCCGTTGCCAGGCTGGCTAGGCGACTGGGCGCTCGCCCGCGCGCTTCGCGCCATCGATGGCAGCGAAGAGCATCCTCTGGCCACCGACACCGTGCGCAGCGTCAGCATCGCGGACGGAAGTATGCGTGTCGTCTATGAGTGGCGCGACGATCTGCCGGCTCGATTGGGCAAGGCGCTTCTGCCGCCAGCCGAGAGCGAGCGCTTCAGGGTCTATCAGGAGCAGCTTGCGAAAATCACGCGCGACACCGCGATGCCGCACCGCGTGTCGCTTGCGGACCTGCTGCTTCCGTTGATGCGGCTCGCGGCGGCGCGCGGTGCCGGTGGCGATCCGCAGGCGGAGAACCGGGCGCTCATCGCCGTCGTCGCGTTCTACGTCAACGGAGAAGGACTCGCGGCGATCGTTCCCGGCGCAAAGGAGTGGCCGCGCCCGGTGCCGCGAACGGTGACCCTTGCCGGCCGCACGGACACTCCGCAGCACTTCACGGTCTCGGCGGCGCTGGCGGCGCACGCCGGCGGACCGTTGGCGGATGCGATCGGGCTCTACCGCGAGGTGGACGACTCGCGGCGAGGCAGCGGCTTCAGCTTCGCCGACATTGCGTCGGATCGCGCCGGCACCACGTTCGGCGAACTTTCGACGCGTTCGGCCGCGAGCGCGCGCCGCATGCAGCAGCGCGTGGCCGCCAGTCTCAAGGAGTCCGACGTGATTCCCGAGCTATCCGACCTGCCGGAGTACATGCGCGAAGCCGAGTTCAAGCGGCGTTTCGGAGGTATCGGCGCGCCGGCGTACAAACAGATGATGCAGGAAATCGAACGCCGCGTGGCCGCGTGCCCGCTGTATCGATGAGCGAAGGTCGATCGTTATCCGCGACGGAACAATGGGGGATCGAATGCGCGTGACCTGTTTGCGTATGCTGCGTAGCATTCTGCCGCTTGCCGTCGCCTTGGCGCCGGCCACAGGATCCGCCGCCGATGAGCCGAAGGTGCTGCGCCTGGCGCTGTCGGACATCGCCTACCTCGATCCCCAGCAGATCACGGATCTCTATTCGACGCGCGTCGCCAACGCCATTTTCGAAGGGCTGTACCAGTTTGATTATCTCGCCACGCCGGCGCGCGTAGTGCCCAACACCGCATCGGCAATGCCCGAGATCACCGATGGCGGCCGGACCTGGACGATCCGCATCAGGCCGGGAATCCTGTTCGCCGACGATGCGGCGTTCAAGGGCAAGCCACGCGAACTTGTCGCGGACGACTACGTCTATTCGATCAAACGCCGGCTCGACCCCAACCTCAAGCGCGGTGGCGACCCGGCGTTCGCCGACCTCATCGTCGGTGCACGGCCGGTCGTCGACGCGGCAAAGATAACCGGCAAGCTCGACTACGACGCGAAGGTCGACGGCCTGCAGGCGATCGATCACCACACGCTTCGCATCAAGCTCACCGCGGTGGACTACACGATATTGGAGCGGCTCGCCGACCTTGGCACCTACGCGGTCGCACGCGAAGCGATCGAAGCGGCGGGCGACGATGTGGTGACCAAGCCCGTAGGCACGGGCCCGTTCCGGCTGCGTGAATGGAAGCGTGGCTCGCGCGTTGTCCTCGAGGCGAATCCGAAATACCGGTCGATTGCGTTTCCCGACAGCAGCAATCCGGATCTGCAACCATTGATTGAGGTGATGCGCGGGCGCAAGCTGCCGGCGCTGTCCCGGATAGAGATATCGATCATCGAGGAGCAGGTGCCCGAGCTGTTGGCTTTCGACCAGGGAGGTCTCGATTACATCGGTTTGACCGGCAGCATCCTGTCCCGGCTGCTCGACAACGGTAAACTCAAGCCCGAATTCGAAAGACGCGGCATCCGGCACCACCGCTATACGGTTCCGGCCCTCATATTCACCTATCTCAATCAGGACGACCCCGTGGTGGGCGGAGAAGCGCCGCAGCGAATCGCGCTGCGACGCGCTATCGCAATGGGCTTCAACAACGACGAATTCATCAAGGTGTTCTATGGCGGGCAGGGTTTGCCCGCGAACCAGATCCTGCCGCCGGGAACGAGCGGCCACGATCCGACGTTGCCATCGAAGTCGAGCTACGATCCCGCCGCCGCGCGGGCACTTCTCGATCGCTTCGGCTACAAGGATCGCAACGGTGACGGATTCCGCGAAACGCCCGACGGCAAGCCGCTGGTTCTGGTGCAGAGCTCGATGCCCGACAGTCTCAGCCGCGAGGGCGACACACTTTGGCTCAAGAACATGACGGCGATCGGCGTCAGGATGACGATCAACACCCAGCAGTTCAACGACCTCCTGCGGCAGAGTTCGGCCGGCCAGCTGATGATGTTCAACCTCGGGTTCCGCGCGCAGGAGCCGTCCGGCTTCAGCTTCCTGGCGACGCTATGGGGGAAATCACCGCCGGACCTCAATCGCGCACGTTTTCGCAATCCCGACTACGACGCGGCGTTCGAGCAATTCCTGCGCACGCCCGACGGTCCGGAGCGCGTGGCACTGGCGCGCCGGATGTCCGACGTCGTGAATGCCTATGTGCCGATCACGCTGCAGGTGTATCCGGTAGGCAACGCGTTCGCGCAACCCTGGCTTCTCGGCTATTACCCGTCGCAGTTCGGCTTCACCTGGAAGTACATGGACATCGATATTGCGCGAAAACGTGTGGTGGGAAAGTAGACGTTTCTGGGGTCTGCCGGTCGCAGCGGCTCGTCTCGATGTCGTAGCGCATCCCGGGGCGTCCTATTGGCGCGGCATTCGATCGCTTTCGGCAAGGTGTTAATCTCGGCGCGTTGTCCTTTTTTTTCGCAGCCACTCGATCATGACGACAGTCCTGGTGTTCGGTGCAAGCGGCTACGTCGGCACCAACCTCGTGCCGTATCTTGCGGCGCGCGGCTCGGCCGTGCGCGCGGCAGCGCGCCGCCGCGAGACGCTGGAAGCGCGCGGATGGCCCGAGACCGTCGATCTTGTGGAAGCCGATGCGCTCGCTCCCGACACACTGGATCATGCGGTGCGGGAAATCGACGTGGTCTACTATCTGGTGCATTCGATGGCCGCGGGGACGGACTTCCCGCGGCTCGATCGAACGGCTGCCGAGAATTTTCGCGACGCTGCCGCGCGCGCGGGTGTGAAGCGCATCGTCTACCTCGGCGGCCTTCAGCCCGCCACCGATGCATCGACGCACCTCGCGTCGCGGGGCGAGACGGGAGATATCCTGCGTGCCGGCAGCGTCCCCGTCACCGAAGTGCGCGCCGGCGTCATCATCGGCCCCGGCTCGGCGGCGTTCGAGGTGATCCGCGACCTCGTCTTCCACCTGCCGGCGATGGTGACGCCACGCTGGGTGCGCTCGCGCTCGCAGCCGATCGCGCTCGACGATGTGCTCGAGTATCTTGTCCGCCTGCCGGAGATCGCGGAGGCGGCGGGCGCGATCTACGATGTCGGCGGACCCGACGGTCTTGACCTACGAGCAGTTGATGCTTCAGTTCGGCGAACTGGTGGGCCGCCGGCCGCTGATCGTTCCAGTGCCGGTCCTTACACCTCAGCTTTCCTCGTACTGGCTCAACCTCGTGACCGCCGTGCCGACCAACATCGCGCGCGCCCTGATCGGGGGGCTCGAACACGACGTGCTGGCCGACGCCGCGGCCATCCGGACACTGATACCGATCCCGCTCAAGACCTATCGCGAGTCCGCGCAGGCGGCGCTCGCGGCAGAGCGCGCCGGAACACCAAGTGCGCGCTGGACGGAAGGTTCGATGGTCTACCGGCGAAACCGGCCGGATTTCGCTTTCTTTTACGGAAAGCAGATGAGCGGCATGGCGGTGACCGCCGCGCCGGCTGCAGCGATCTGGCGCGAAGTGGCCGCCATCGGCGGCGAGAACGGCTATTACTTTCTCGACGCGCTGTGGAAGGCGCGCGGCTGCATGGATCGGCTGACGGGTGGCACGGGCCTGTCGCGTGGCCGGCGGGACCCGCGCGAAATTGCAGTCGGCGATGCGATCGATTTCTGGCGCGTGGTCGCCGCCGAACCGGAGCGACGGCTCACCCTCATCGCCGAGATGAAACTGCCAGGCGCGGCGGCGCTGGAATTCGAATTGCGGCCCGAGGGAGAAGGGCGCACACGGATCGTCGTGACCGGGTACTTCCATCCGGCGGGTGCACCTGGACTTGTCTACTGGTATGCGCTGCTGCCAGCGCATACCGTGATTTTCACGGGACTCGCGAAGGCGATCGCCGAACGCGCGGAGCGCGACGACGCGGGTGGCCACAAGTCGGCGCAGGCCGGGCAGCCGTGAGGCGAGGGGCACGCGCGGACATCACAAAGCGATCGGGTCGCGCAGCCCATTGTCGGATAGGTTCCGGCGTCAGCCGGCCTTCGCGAGTTTAGCCTTGAGTCGCTGCGCGGTTTTCTCGATGCCGACGATAAAACGGTTGTGCTTGCCCCGCGCGACTTCCTCGACCGCATCGCGGGCCGTGAAGTCGAACGACACCGCGCCGCCGTTCACGGCGGTCAGCGTAACGGTGATCTCCACCCACATGCCCATGAGCGTGGCGCCGACATGATCGAGTTCGACCCGGGTGCCGACCGAATCCTTGCCGGGTTCGATGTGTTCGAGCAACAGGTCGCGGCAGGCCATCTCGATGTCGTAGAGCATCCGGGGCGTCGAGTAGACGCGGCATTCGTCGCCCATGAAGCTGATCGTGCGCTCGCGGTCGATTTCGACCCGGCGGGTGGCGGTGAGTCCGGCTTGAAGGGGTTCGCTCATGGTGTGTCTCCGGGCAATGCGTTGGCGGAAGATGGATGGAACGGACGGCGAATGGTTCGGGTCATGCCGCCGGCCGCGTGTTGATTGCTTCGTCGTCGGGCTCGAATCGTATCAAGCGTGCGCCCGGAGCGCATCCGCATGGAGCCGCGCTTCGACGTAACGCACGAGCGCCCGGGTGCCTCTGCCGCAGTTGCGGAACACGCATACACCCTGATCCATCAGGCCCGCGGACATCGCGTCGTAGAGCCGTCCGGCATCCACGATGGCGACGATCGGCTTCTCGCTCTGCTCGACGATGGGCGGCATCAAATGCACGGTGCTTTTCGGATCGTTGATGTCGTAGCCGGGCCGGAGCTTGCTTTCCGCGAGCGCGCGCACGGACGGCGCCGTCGGGTCGAGTGCGACGACGACCGCGTCGATGTTGGGATCCTGCAGGAAGGCTTCGGTGATCTGCAAGTGGGCCTCGTCGTCCGCGCCCGGATTGATGTCGATGGGGTTGTTCACCGCCACGAGTGCATCGAGCCGCTTCCCAGCCAGAATCGCCTCGATGCGCTTCACCGTATCGGCTTCGAGCGCACCCATCTCCATGGCAAAGTTGTCCGACGCGATCGAGTCGGCCATGCCGACCGCCTCGAAGCCCGCACCGCTGATTGCCCCGAGGCGCCTGCCGCCGATCTTCTTCCCGTGCAGTGCACCGGCGATGTAGAAAAGATCGTCGAATGCGGTGAAGTCCTCGGCGACGATCGCGCCCGCGTGACGCACCACCGACTCGAACAGTGTCGGATCACCCGCGATCGACGCCGTATGTCCCATCGCGCCGCCGATGCCGGGCGGGGTCTTGCCCGCCTTGTAGACGACGACGTCCTTGCCGTTCAGAACCGCCTTGCGCACCGCTTTGACGAAATCGAGTCCGTCGAGGTCCTTGAAACCTTCGAGGTAGATGCCGATGGTCTCGATCTCGGGCCGCTCGGCGAAGTAGGCGAGCATGTCGCCGTGCGTGAGATCGGTCTGGTTGCCCACGGCCAGCATGTAGCGCGGATCGAGCCAGGGATTCTGACTCAATCGCGTGATCATGAAGGCGCCGCTCTGGCTCAGCATGACCGCGTTTCGCTCCGGCTTCTTCTGCGGCTTCGGCAGGCGCTCCAGCGGAATGAACCACGAGTCGTACGAGCCCGGATGCGACACCACGCCGAGACAGTTGGCGCCGAGAAAGATCGGGCCACCGCCTGCATTGCCGTGCGCGGTGTTGATCCGCGCCGCCAGTTCTGCGGCGGGCTCTCGGCTTTTTTTCGTTTCGCCGAGACCGCCGGGAATCAGCATCACGGATTCCGCCGCGTCCGTCGCGATGATTTCGTCGACGAGACCGTAGACCGCATCGGCGGCCACCGCGACGATCAGAAGGTCGAGCTTGTGGTCGAGTGCGTTCAGATTCTCGGTACATTTCACGCCATCGATCTCCGTTTCACCCGCCCGAATGATGGTCATGCGCTCCTTGCCGTACCCGCTGCCCATCAGGTTGCGCAGGATGATCCGGCCAAAGTTCATGCTGCTGGCCGAAACCCCGATGATGCCGATGGAGGCGGGATGGAGCAGCTTGTCGATCTTGTGGATCGGGCGGGGCAGACGTCGGGTCGCTGGCGTGCCGAGCCGGCATTGCGCCGCCGCGACCGTCAACCGAGGCGTTGACGGATCGCCGGCGCGTGTCGCCAGTGCGCACCGGATCGAGTACGAGCGACTCCAGCATAACGGGCGCGTCGGGATCATCGGGCGCGCGATTGCGTGCGAGTTCGAGCAATCGGTCGAAGATTGCGGCGAGTGCCTCGTCGGGAAGCGGGGCGCCATCGCGTTGCGCCATTCGGGCCAGCTTTTGATAGGCGAACGTGCGCCGGAACAGCGCCAGAAAATCGGTGGCGTTCGTGAGTTCGGCGGCGGCGTGAACCGTGGCCCGATCCTGCCGAAAATTGCCCATTTCCAATTCGGCGTCGAGCCCACCCAGGCCGGCGCTGAGGATCATGCCGAATTCGCGGGTGTTTTCCAGGCTGATTCGAAGTTCGAAATTCGGTGGGATCGCTGCGCGCGCCGTGGCAACGTCGAATCGGATATCGAGATCAGAGAAGAGGGGAGCCAGTTCCGCGTTGTTCAACGCGTTGCGCCCCGCGGCCGCAGCCTGGCGGAGGATTGCTGCCGCGCTCGCGGTCGTCGCGAGCACACGAGCGCGTGGTCTTGTTGGATGCTGCACGGTACCACTCCCACTTGCCGCGCGATGCTACGGGTTGCCAGCTGACAACAAAGGCTACGCCCAGCGTGCGTGCCGGTATTTGGGCCAAATCAAGAAATGAGCACGGGGTCAAGAAATTCGACGACCACGGGTGGAAGCGTGAAATCCAACACGTGAGGCTGGCCATTGCGCTGGTCGTACACGCCCATTGGAAATCCCCCTTGATGGGGTCACATGTCCCATCACGAGGGACGCCCGGGTCGACCTGACATCCGAGGTGGTGGCACTTATCAATCAAATCAGATGTCCGCCTGTAAAAATGCGTAAGATTGTCGAAACAACCGCGTCTCCACGCGATTCGGGTCGAGCAGCGTCGCGTCGCCATTTGGGAACTTTGATGGACGGTCAAAAATCGTGAAGCGGAAAGTCCTGGTTGTCGTACAAGAGTACCCACAGGTATCGGAAACGTACATCAAGAACGAGCTTGATGCGTTGGACAGAATCTACGATCTCGAACTGTTGGCGCTGGTGCCCGGAAGCTTTCCGTATCGATCGCGACGGCCTCACATTGTTCTCAGTCCGGTGAATCAGCAGAATATCCTGGACTACCTGAAGGGATTTGCCCCTGGAATTGTGCATGGCCACTACCTGGCCGTTCTTGGAGCCGTACTCAAGATTTCCCAGAGTCTGAATGTCCCCTTCACCATAAGGGCGCATTCGTTCGATGTCCTGGGAGGTGACCTTGCGAAGATGAATTTGCCGGCTGTCGGAGCGAATCCGTTGTTTCGTGGGGTTCTTTGCTTCCCCTTCATGCGTCAAAGGCTCATCGATGCGGGCTTGCCCGAAGCAAAGGTGCTGGCGTGCAATCCTGTAGTCGACGTGCTGAGGTTCAGGGACGTTGCGCCGAATGGACCCGACATCATGAACGTCGGCGCCGGGCTGCCGAAGAAAAACATGGAGGACTTCATCCGACTCTCCAGGTTGGTTCCGGAAAAAAGATTCAACCTATACGGGCTCGGATACGACACACCGCGCCTGATGGCGGCCAATTCCAAGATTGGGGGCAGAGTCAATTTCGTTCCGCCCGTTGATCCGGAAGACATGCCCGCCGAATACAAGAAGCATTCATGGCTTGTCTATACCGCGTCCCGAAGCATCAACACGGTCGGATGGCCGATGGCCCTGATCGAAGCCCAGGCGTCTGGAGTAGGTGTGTGTGTCCAGCGTATCAGAGATGACCTGCGCGAGTACGTTGGTGACGCTGCGTCGGTTTTTGACGCTCCCGGCGATATTGCCGAGGGCATCCGCATACCCCCGTCGGAATCGATACGCAAGATGGGATTCGAATGGGCGGAGCAATTCGACTATCGACGTCAGATGCACGTCCTGACTGATCTCTGGAATTGAATCTCGCCGCGGCCATGGTTGCGCGAATGGCGAAATTTCTCGTGGCCGTCTCCGATGTCCCATGATCGTCGCGTCATCCTGGCCCCGTTCCGCTGCGTGCAATATTCGCGATTCGTGCTCGAGGGTTCCAACCGGTCATTTCTTCCTGGGGATAACGTACCGAAGGTTCCTTACCCAGACCCTCCCAACGTTTTGGAGCTTCCATCGCCACGGGCAAGCCAACAGCACGAACGCCGTGAGGTATATCGGGTTGAGTTTGGACTTCTTGGAAAAAAATTTCCTCAGCAGTACTACGAGTGACTTTCCATCATCCAAAGTGTTGCTCGTATATCCTGTCGTCGCCTCGTTAACCCAGAGCCGCAAATTGGGATTGGTCGACAGCCGGAACCCTTTCCGAAGCGCCCGGTAGGTAAACTCCCAGTCCGAAAGATAATGCGGTAGCAATCGAGGATTTAGGTCGCCGATCTCCCGTCGATCGCGCACGCGCAGGAAAAGTCCTCGAGTGGCCAAGAAATGATTCTCCTCCCCGGGAAGGGAGGGAACGAAACGCAGGCGCCTCCAATCCACGCGAAAGCCCCGGTCCCGAAGTCGCCCCGTCTCCCGGTCGTACGCGATTGCCATGAGAAGGGTTCGCTCGCGCGAGGCGAGCAGCTCAACGCCTGTTTCGAGAAATGCAGGGCCGAACTCCGTGTCGTCATTGATGATTAGAAGGTCGAAGGTCTCGGATCCCGGTTGGCGATCAATCGCATCGAACCCCTGCTGCAACGCGCCCGCCCACCACCAGCTGCCGTTTCCTCGGAGATGAACTGTTGCTGGAATATGCTGACGCACCATCTCCGCCGTCCCATCCGTCGATCCATCGTCGAGCAAGATCAGGATGTAGTTCGAATAGGATTGCCTCTTGAGACACCGGATGAATCGTTCTGTGACCTGGCGGCGGTTGTGGACCGGAAGCAGGATGTGGAGTTGCGGCAACATGGGTTGAGGCGAACCTAACAGGGGCGACGCCAGGCACTCCGGTGGACACTTGCGAGAGTCTCGGTGCGTCCACGCACCGTTTCTACGTCCTCGCAGACGATCGCTTTACGTCCGGCGACTCTCCTGGTCGTACCGCGCCAATAACGTGTTGATTTCCGCCTGTGCAATAGGTGTCAAAGAATTGCGGACAATGTTACATGTCTTGGCGCCGCGAACGAGGCCCCAGAGGAGTCGATCCTTCAACGTTTGGGATATTCGGGTTTCTTGCATTGCGGGTGGATGTCCGATGCCAGGGCGGCTGGTCTCGATTTCGGATCCGCCGTGAAAGGATCCTCGTGTTCGAGCCCCTATTGGGCGGCGCGCCGCTCACACGAGCCGTCGAGCACTTGCGTCAGCCCGTCTTTCCGTCGCCTAACAACTCCTCGCATCGGTCGACGATACGTCGGATTCGGGCCTCCGGTTCGTCGCCGGCGTGCCGGTCCGCCACCGCCTGCGCCGCTGCCGTAAACGCCGGCTCGTCGAGCAGCCGCCGCAGCATGCGGCCGTAGTCGACCGTCGAGGACTCCAACGATTCCGACCACCAGTCCTGCCCCGATCGACGCGACGCGCTTGCCCGTCATCATTTGCTCGAGCTGCTGCGGCAGCAACAGCAACGGCTTGCCCGCGGTTACGAGCGATTCCACGGTGCTTGCGCCTGCGTGGCAGATCGCGACTTGACATTCCCGCCTCACGTCGGCCATGCGTATCGGGTCGGCGCTGAACGCGATGTTGGCCGCCGTATGCGTGCGGACCATGTCTGCGGATACCCCGGGTGCGTGGATGACCACGGCCGCGTCGATCGCGCGCAGTGCCTTCAAAACCTTCTCGAAATCGCGGAAGTGCGGCTTGAGGTAGGCGAAGACGCGTTTTGCGCCCACGATCGGCCATTCCGGCGGTACGCCCTTGTCGAGATTCGCCACGGCGCCCCAGTAACGCGCGCCGGTGCGTCCCGGGTACTGCTCGAATTCTTCCGACGCAGCGATGATCGTTTCATCGGCTTCGAGAAGGTCCGCCAGGCAGCGCATCGGCGGGAGCGAGAAGCGAGCCAATACCAGGTTGGCGTTGGCCAGCACGATGCGCTCGCTGGCGAGAACCCGCGCAATCGGCTCGCCGCGCCACCAACGGTAGACGGGCATTGGCTCGGTACGTGGTGGCGCGGAAAAGGAGCTTCCGAACAACATCCGTCGCAACGTGGAGGCCTCGAGTCGCGAGCAACGCCGTCGGCGCGTAGTCGAAGACCGCGAGGTCCGGGGCGATCGCGTCCACCAACGCACGCCAGCCGCGGCAAATGCCTGTGAGCGCAGCCGGATGCAGAAACCCGAGCCGCATGAGGGTTTCGGCAAAGCCGATGGCCGCCGACAGGCCGCTCACGCTCGCTGCGAAGATCGGCGCCTGGAACACCCGGTATGGTTCGTCGCGCAGCACGGCGTCGACAAACGTCAGCTCGCGCAGCGCGAACACCGGTTCGTGCCCGCGTCGTGCGAGCTCACGCGCCAGAGTGAGAAAGCGCATCAGGTGACCGTAATCGCCACCGAGCTCCCACGCGAGAAGGATGCGTGCCACCACGCGATCTTAGCCTAGTGCGATCAATCAGAAATTCGCTTGATGGTTCGCGGCGAAGTCCGCTTCGTTTTCTGCGGGACTTCTGACTAAGTACTCTGGCGGAAGGCATGACATCTGGCGTGGCGAAAGCCACGGACGGAAGCGACATTTTGCCGGCCGTCCGCGACAGAACGACGAATGACCCGACTCGAGCGCGGGCCAGACCACGCCATTTCCCGCTGTCGAGAAATCTTACAATCGCGTTGCCGGATTTGGCGTTCTGCGGGGACTCGTAGACAGATACCTCAATAAAATCATTATTCTGCGTCGTGCGTTCACGGTATGGTGCGTTTCTTGCATTCACCTGCGCACGGGAATCTTTCGGTATTTGCCCCCTGTGTGCCAGCCGGCATTCGAATGCCAACCTAGGAAACTGGACCATGACAAACATGAATTTTCGGCGAACGTTGGTCGGTGCGGCCGTGGCCGTCGCGTTGGGCCTGGCGGGCGATCCGGCGGTGGCGGCTCCTTACAAAGGCAGCTTCGATCCGTACGACTTCGCGGGCGATTACGTCATCAACGTCGATCCCGCCTGTCTGACCCAGGGCAACGGCTGGTTCGCCAATGCGGGGATCTGCACAGCCTCACTCACAAGTGCCTTTGCCGTCATCACGTCCACACCCCCGGAAACGTACGCCGGGACGGTGACGTTCGCGCCACCCGCGATATCGAGCTCATCCGAGCTCTTCGGGCTCTACGTCTACGGCGGCAAGATCGACTCGTTCGACACGGATCTGATCCCCTATGTCAGCGGAATTCCCGACCCCGCGACCGCCTACGGGGGACCATTGGATTTCTGGATCCAGTTCGTCTCGGGTGAGATGTGTGAGGGCCCCTGCGGCGAGCTTGGCAAGGGTGTTTACCTGTTCGAAAGTTCCGAGCCCGACCCAGACTCTCCGACCTCCTCGGCCGAGTACCTCGGCCCGGCCGAGGCCGTTCCCGAGCCCGGCACGCTCGGCCTGATCCTGGGCGCGCTCGGTGGCGGCTGGCTGGCGCGACGGCGAAGGAAAGACAAGGCACCACCGGACTGAGTCCCACCGGTCCACATTCGCCCGCCCGGAAATCATCAGGGCGGGCGTTTTGTTTCAGGGGGCGCGGCGCGCAGGTTGCACGTTGCGGTCACGCAGTCACGGGCTGCGCGGGCGCGGGTGCCAGCGCGCGGCGGATCGCCATGTCAAGGGACCACGCCTGCCCGTCGCGCCACGCCGCGTCGAATGCGGCATCGCCGATCGCCGTACGGGCGGCTGCGATGCCGTCTTCCCAACGGCGCACGCTGCGTACCGGCCGCACCACCATGAGCCGCTCCCGCGCCGCGGCGGCGGCCGCGCAGATGCGCACGGCTTCGCCGACGATGCCCAGAGATCGCAGAAGCGCCGCATGGTCCTCGATGCAGCCAAGGATTTCGGCGTGCATTTGCGCAGCGTGGAAGGCGAGTAACGCCGTACCCAACTTGCTGCGCGCGGCGGCGCCATCACCGCTCGCGATGTCGGCCTTGCCGGTCCACCAGAGCGCGATCGCTTCGCCCCGCTTGTTTTCGGCGTCCTTCGAGACTTCGAGCGAACGCTCGAACCGGGCGCGCGCCGCCTGCAAGTCGCCTCCATCCAGCGCCAGTTCACCCAAATAAAGCTCGCATTCCCCCTCCAGCTCGCGGTGGACGATGGCCCGGGCGATGGCGAGGCACTGCTCGAAGTAGTTGCGCGCCTCGACGTCGTCGGACACGGACATGCAGATCTCGCCGAGGTGACCGAGGCAGATCGCTTCGCCGATCCGGTCTCCGATCTCGCGGAAGATCGCCAAGGGCCTCCGCGTCGCATGCGCGTGCTCTTGCCGCGTCATTCTCGTGCAGCCGCACCGTCGCGAGCATGGACAGAGTTGCCGCGATGTCGACGGGATTTCCGATCCCGCGGCGCAGTTCGAGACACGGCTCGAGCATCCGTCCGCGCCTCGGCATAGTCGCTCTGGCCATCCGCGAGCACGGCGCCCACGTAGAGCGCATGCGCATGGGCGATGTCCGACGCCTGGACCGCGGGCAGAGCGAGCGCGGCGCGCACGTAATTGCGACCCTCGGTCGAGTATCCCCGAAGGAACCGGAAGCCCATCAGCGCGACCTCGAACTTCACGGCGAGGATCGGATCCGTCCCGCCCCCAAGCGCCAACGCGATTGCAGTGCGAAGGTTGTCAAGCTCGGTTTCCAGCCGTCGCGTCCATTGCGCCTGCTCGGCTCCCTGCAAGCCATGATTCGCGGCCTTCGCAAGCACGAGGAAGTGATCGCAATGCCGCACCGCCGTCGCGTCGAAATCCCCGCGCTTCACCAGGCACTCGCGCGCGTACTCGCGAATCGTCTCCAGCATCCGGTACCGCGATTCGCCGTCCGATTCCCGAACCATGACCAGCGATTTGTCGACGAGGGACATCACGAGATCGAGAATGTCCTCGGGCGTCAGGGGGTCAACGCCGCAAATCGCCTCCGCCGCGGCGAGATCAAAGCCGCCCGCAAAGACGCCCAGGCGGTCGAGAAGCAACCGCTCGTTGTCCGTCAGCAGATCGTACGACCAGCCGACCAGCGCGCGCAGCGTCTGCTGGCGCTCGAGGAGGACTCGCCCGCCGCCGGTCAGGAGCGCGAATCGATTGTGCAGCCGCTTGTTGATCTCCTGAATGGACAGCGAGCGCATCCGCGCGGCCGCGAGTTCCAGCGCGAGCGGAATGCCTTCGACCCGGGAACACAGTTCAGCGACGGCCGGCGCTTCGCGCTCGGTCAGCGCAAAACCGGGCTTCTGCAGCTGCGCACGATTCATGAACAGCTGCACGGCTTCGGACTGCGCGAGGCTCTCGACGCTGGCCGTAGGGTCGGGCAGCGCCATCGGCAGCACCGGGTAGATCTGCTCGCCCGGGACCCGCAGTGCCTCGCGCGTTGACGCGATGATTCGGATGCCGGGTGCTGCCCGGAGCAAGTCGTTGGCGAGCGTCGCGCACGCGCCCACTACCTGTTCGCAGTTGTCGAAGATCAGCAGCGCCTTGCGCGACTTCAAGTGCGCGCCTAGCGTCTGCGTGATCGGCTTGCCCGGCTCTTCGCGCACGGCGAGCACTTGGGCCGCCGCGTTGGGAATGAGCGAGGGATCGCGAATCGGGGCGAGATCCAGGAACCAGATGCCATCCGGGTAGTCGTCCAGCACGTCCGCGGCGATCTGCAACGACAGGCGCGTCTTGCCGAGACCGCCCATGCCCAGAAGAGTGAGGAGCCGCGTACGCCTGAGCAGTTCGGTTGCCTCGGTGAGCTCGCGCTCGCGTCCGACGAAGGACGTGAGCTGTTCGGGCAGGTTGTTGGGTGTGGCCTCGAGCGAGCGGAGCGCCGGAAATTCCTGCGGCAGATCGGGATGCAGGACCTGATAGACGTGCTCCGGCGCGGCCAGGTCTTTCAACCGGACAATTCCGAGATCGCGCAGCGTGGTTCCCTCGGGCAGGCGCGTGCCGATCTCGTCGACCACCGCCTGCGACAGCACGATCTGGCCGCCGTGGGCGACGCTCATGATTCGCGCCGTGCGATTGACCGGCGTGCCGAAGTAGTCTTTGTCGCGATGCTCGACGACGCCAAGGTGCAGTCCGCACCGCACGCGGATCGGGATGCCGTTCGTGTCCTCGGGATTGGCGAGGGATCTCTGGAACATCACCGTGGCATTCACGGCGTCCATCGGATCGGGGAATGCCGCGAATAGGCCATCGCCCGTGTGCTTGACGATGATGCCGCGGTTGCCGTCGACCGCGGCCCGGGCGCGCGCGTCGTGCTGCGCCAGCGCCGCGGCCATGCGCGCGCCTTCCTGCTCCCAGAGGCGCGTGCTGCCCTCGATGTCGGTGAACAGAATGGTGGTTACGCTCGACGACACTTCCAACCCAAGACCCTCCCGCGGGTGGTTACCCGACATGCACTCTACAACCGCTTCCGCTCGATGCCAAATCCCCTGCGAGCCATTGCTGACGGATAATCACGGCCGGGCGCGATATCATCCGGCATTCCGGCGGGCACGGGCCGTATTCCAGGGCCAGGGTCGGTGGCTTCCGTATCCCAATGTCGTGGGAGAAAGCATGACTCAGAAATCCATAGCGGCCGAGCCGTACGAGTTCACCTTCGACCCAGCGTCGACGGCGCTTCTCATCATCGACATGCAGCGCGATTTCGTGGAACCCGGCGGCTTCGGCGAAGCCCTCGGCAACGACGTGTCGCCGCTGCAGGCGGTCATCGCGCCGTGCAAGCGCATTCTGGACGCCGCGCGCAGCGCCGGCATGATGGTGATTCACACGCGCGAAGGCCACAGTCCGGATCTGGCCGACTGCCCGCCGACCAAGATCGAGCGCGGACGGGGCGCCATACGCATCGGCGACCCCGGTCCCATGGGACGGATCCTCGTTCGTGGCGAACGCGGTCACGACATCGTTCCGGAACTCTATCCGGTGGCCGGCGAGGTGGTGATCGACAAGCCCGGCAAGGGCGCGTTCTGTGCGACCGACCTCGACCTCATCCTGCACAACCGCGGCATCCGGTCGCTCGTCGTCTGCGGCGTGACCACCGAGGTGTGCGTGAACACGACGGTGCGCGAAGCGAACGATCGCGGCTACGAATGCGTGGTGCTCTCGGATTGCGTCGGTTCGTACTTCCCGGAGTTCCAGCGCGTCGCGCTGGAGATGATCAAGGCGCAGGGCGGCATCTTCGGCTGGGTCTCGGACTCGAAGCGGGCGCTGGCGGGGATTGGCGCATGAATGATGCTCCTATCCCCCGGCTCGACGCGCTGTCGCTCGGGTTCCGCGATCGCTTCCTGTCCTACGACGAGCTGACCCGGCAGGTGCGGGCCTGGGCCGACGCGTTCCCGGCGCTGTGCCGCGCGTCGTCGATCGGCCGCACGCCGGAGGGGCGCGAACTGTGGCTCCTGACGTTGGGACCCGATCCCGATCGCGCGCGGCCTTCGGCCTGGGTCGACGGCAACATGCACGCGAGCGAACTGGCCGGCTCGAGCGTTGCGCTGGCCGTCGCCGAGGACGTGCTCCGACTGCACCTGGGACAGAACGACGCGAATGCGAGCCTCGCCCCGTCGGCTGCGGTGGTTGCGCGTCTGCGCGACGTCCGGTTCTACGTTCTCCCGAGGATGTCGCCCGATGGTGCGGAGGTGGTTCTCGCCAACGGACGCTACGTGCGCTCAGTGCCACGCGACCTGCGGCCGGCGCGGGCGCACGCGTACTGGCGCAGCGACGATGTCGACGGCGACGGGCTCGCGCTGTCGATGCGCGTTCGCGACCCCGGCGGCGAGATGGTCGAGTTGCCCGATTTTCCCGGACTGCTGCTGCCCCGCACCATCGACGATCCTCCGCCGTACTACAAGGTGTATCCGGAAGGCGTGATCGAGAATTTCGACGGGATGCACGTGCCGTCGCCGCATTTCCTGTCCGACAACCAGACCGACCTCAACCGTAATTTCCCGTTCTTCTGGGCGCCGGACTCGAAACAGGAGGGCGCGGGCGCGTTTCCGTTGAGCGAGATCGAGTCGCGCGCCGTGGTCGAGTTCGCGACACAGCATCCGGAGATCTTTCTCTGGCTCAACCTGCACACGTTCGGCGGCGTGTTCATCCGGCCGCTCGGTGACAAGCCCGACACCAAGATGAATCAGGAAGATCTCGCGCTCTATCGGCAACTCGGGGCCTGGGCCGAGGAACTCACCGGCTATCCGATGGTGTCCGGCTGCGAGGAATTCCTCTATGAACCGGACACGCCGCTGCACGGCGATCTCTCCGACTTCGCGTACCACCAGCGGGGCGCTGTTGCCTATGTCGTCGAACTCTGGGATCTCTTCAAGCAGGTGGGCTTCGAGCGCAAGAAGCGCTTCGTGGACAACTATGTCCAGCTTACGCGCGCCGACATGTTGCGGATTGCCGCATGGGATCGCGACAAGAACGCGGGCCGCGTCGTGCGGCCATGGCGCGCGTTCGCGCATCCGCAGTTGGGCGACGTCGAGGTTGGCGGCATCGATCCGCGCATCGGCATGTGGAATCCGCCGCCGGAAGAGATGCCGCGGATCTGCGCGACGCAATCGGCGCATTACCTGCGGGTGGCGGCACTCGCGCCGGCCGTGGCGCTGGACGGGGTCGAGACCACGACGCTGTCGCCGGAGTTGACGCGCGTGACGATCACCGTGGCGAATCACGGCTACCTGCCCACGTACATCCTCGCATCGGCCAAGGCGCTCACGCACAACGAGCCGCTATGGGCCGACGCACGCTGCACCGGATGCGAACTCGCCGATCCGGACCTCGCGCATCGCGAGATCGGCCACCTCGACGGCTGGGGCCGCGGCCTGTTCGACGGCTCCGGCGCGCTCTATTACACGCTGACCCGGGGAACGAGCGGCGCCCGCACGGTTTCGTGGGTCGTGCGCGGCCGGGGGGTGCTCAGCCTGAGCGTCGGGTCCTGCCGGGTCGGATGGACGACCCGCGACATCGCGATAGGCTGACGGAGTCCCACTCGCCTACGCCTTCAGGTTCTGCTTGAAGAATTGACGTCACAGCCGGCGAACGAACTCTGCCGGTGTCTCGATTGGATATTCCTCCCGCAGCATGAGGAGGTCGCGGTCGCCGGTAACCAGCAGGTCGGCGCCACTGGCGATCAGCGTGGCCAGCACGGGGATGTCGTCGGGATCGCGTGGGTACTTGAATTTCAGCTCCGCCGGTTCCACCACGTCGCAGAATGCGCGCAGCTCGAGCACGAAGCGGTCGATATGCGTGGCCGACCAGGGCACGAGTGCCTGGATCTTCGGCCGCGCGAGAGTGACGGCGATTTCCTCGATCAAGAACTCCGACAGCACCAGCCGAAAGCTGCCATCGCGCCACGCACGCACAACTTGTCCGGGAACGCCGCCGGGTTTGATCAGGCCGGAGAGCACCACGTTGGTGTCGATCACCACGCGCATCATGCGCGAGTCCTCGCCAGCGATGTATCAGCGGTTGGCGGGTTTGGCTTTGCGACCTGCGCGCGCGACCCGGACTTTGCGTCGCGACGTCGCGACCGCTTCTGAGACGAGTGACTCGACTTCGGGAGCGGATACGCTCTTGCCAGCTTCCGCCAAGGCGTCGAGCATGCGGTCGAAATCCTCGCGCATGCGGCGAATTCGCTCGTAGAGCGCAATATCGACGATCGCCGCCACCGGCTTGCCACCCTTCGTGATCACGACGGAATCGCCGCGGTACTGCACCTCGTTCAAGAGCTCGCCGAGATTCTGGCGCACCGTCATCGCCGGGGCTTTGCGGATCATCGTAGTTACCTCAATTGATATGGTTATGGTAACTATACAGCGGGCATGCCTGCCGGGCAAGGTCTTAGGCGCGGTCTCCGCGCTCGGGGTGTCGGTCAGGTTTATGCCGGCACGTTTGCACGAGCGCCGCCGTGTCCAGCGTTCCTGTCTTACGCCTTCAGGTTTTCCTTCAGGAACGCGATGGTCCGCGACCACGCCAGTTTGGCGGCGGCCTCGTCGTAGCGCGGCGTCGTGTCGTTGTGGAAGCCGTGATTGACGTTCGAGTAAAAGAACGCCTGGTACTTGACGTTGTTCGCCTTGAGGGCGGTCTCGTAGGCCGGCCAGCCCGCGTTGACGCGGTCGTCCTTCCCGGCGTAGTGGAGCATCAGGGGTGCCTTGATCTTTGCCGCGTCCGTGGCGTTCGGCTGCCCGCCATAGAACGGCACTGCGGCCCCGAGGTCCGGGATTCGCACGGCCATCGTGTTGACAATGGTTCCGCCGAAACAGAAACCCACTGCGCCGATCTGACCAGTGCATTCGGGCCGCGATTTGAGAAAGCCTGCGGCGGCGATGAGATCCTCCGCGCGCTTCACCTCGTCGAGTTGCCCGAAAAGCTGCGCCGCCTTTTCCTCGTCATTGGGGTAACCGCCGAGAGGCGTGAGGGCGTCCGGCGCGAATGCCACGAAACCGTCGGTCGCCAAGCGCCGCGCGACGTCCTCGATGTACGGATTGAGGCCGCGATTTTCGTGAATCACCACGACGCCCGGCCACTTGCCCGCGCCCGCTGGCCGAGCAAAGTACCCCCTCATCGTTCCCGAACCCTGTGGCGACGGGTAGCTGAGGTATTCCGTGGCGATCCTGGCATCGTTCTTGGCGACCTGCTGCGCGAATGCGTAGTTGGGCTTCAGGCTCTCCAGCATCGCCGCCGCCGAGAAACCGCCAACCGCATATTTTCCGGCCCTGTCGAGAAAATCGCGGCGGGAGAGCCAGCCGTGGACGTATCCATCGAACAGTTTCAGTACTTCGGGCGGGTAATCGCTGGCTTTGCGTCGTTCCACGGCATAGCCTCCTTCGGTTGAAACGGAATGTTGCGTCCGATGTCAACATCGGTTCGCGTCGATTATTCCATTGCATGCGCTTCTGCGCATCTTGCCGATCAGGCGCTTGACGGTGCGTCCGCCTGCCCGCGCGTGAGCACAAGGCACGTCACGCCGAACAGCGCATAGCCCAGCGCGACCATCGGCGAGACCGCCCAGCCCAGTTGCGCGCCGTGGATCAGGCCGACGAACGCCAGAATCGCGCCGGCAAACGCCCATGCCGCGGCGCGGCGCATCTGGTTGTCGATGATGAACACGGCCATCGCCCCCAGCACCATGCCGGCTAGCACCGAGCCGCCGCCCAGCGATTCGAGCCCGGCGTAGAGGACGCCGGTGCCCGCGAGCTTTCCGAGGCCCAACGCGGAAGCGGACGTGCCCGCGGCCGCGAGCGCGCCGTCGATCTGGGTCTTCGCCCATTCGGCGATATTGGGAATGAGCGCCAGCACTACGGCGGGCGCGTGCTTCGACGGCGACGCCTGGAACGCCTGCGCACCGATCACGAGCCCGATGTAGAGCAGGATCGGCAGGATCGCGACCAGCGGAATCAGCGCGAGCAGGAGCGCGGTGAGACCGAGGAAGCAGACGAGCGCGATCGCTACACCCGTCGCGAGCGAATAGCCGATGCGTCCGCCGACGGCCTTCCAGCCGGGGTGCCCGATGTAGACCGCGGGCGGGAACGGGCTGCCGAGCATCGAGCCGACGATCGCGCCGGCACCGTCGGCCAGCAGGATCTTGCGCAGGTTGTAGTTGTCGCCGGCCGCCGATGCGCTTTCGACGTTGTTCATCGCCTCGGTGAAGTTGTAGATGCCGAGCGGTATCGCGGTGACCAGCAGCGGCGCGACTTGCGCGAGTCCCTGCCAGACGTCCGTCGAGAAGATCGGAAAGTGCAGGCCGAACTGCTCCATCGACTTGCCGACCGCCGCGCCCTGCATGTAATCGGAAAAGCCGAGGAGGGAGACGCCCCAGCCGATCGCGGAACCGACGATGACGGCGACGAGCCCGCCGGGCATGCCGCCGGGCAAACGCACGTTCGCGGTCCAGGCGATCAGCACGATCGCGAAGCACACGAGGCCGATCCACGGCACTTCCCACATCTGGAACGCCGGGCGCATCGAGATGAACGCGATCGAGATGCCGGCAAGCGTGCCGAGCATCGCCGCCCGCGGGGTCATCGCCCGGATCGCACGGCCCGACGAACGCGCCGATCAGCACGATGACGCCGATGATGAAGCACCACGCGAGGCCCGCGTGCCAGGCGAGGACCGGATCCTTGGTCTTCAGGTACACCGGCAGCATGATCAGGAACACGACGATGAACATGTGCGGCACGCTGGGGCCGTACGGCATTGCGGTGACGTCGCCGCGGCCTTCCTTCTTGCCGAGCTGCCATGCGAGATACGCGTAGAAGAGATTGCCGAGCGGCAGCGCGATGCCGAGCGCCGGAAGGATCCGGCCGAACACCGTGTCCGCCGGCAGTTGCACGACGCCGAGGCAGAGCCCGGTCAAGACGATCACGTTGAGCAGGACGTTGGTGAACAGCCCGAAAAAGCCGTTCCAATCGCCTGCCACCCAGAACCGGACACCTCCCGTTGCGGCCGTCGCGTTCATGGTTTCCCCCCTTTTTTGAGTGATCAACTGCCGGACGCAGTATATGCGCGCCACCCTCCGAATTCACTTATCTCCCGCTGCCCCTCGCAGATGAAGGGCTCGCCCAGCACGCCGAGCACGACGCTGCCGTCGCGCAGCAGCACCTTGCCGATCGCGAGGCCGGGCGGCTCGCTCAGCAGGAGCTGCGCAAGGCCGCTCTGCGGCACGTCCCAGAGTTCGAGCGCGATGCGCGTTCCTGTGCCTGGCGCGCGCACCATCGCCGGATGCCGGTCGTCGATCGACCAGAGCCGGTAGCACGCCTCGGTTTCGTCCTCGCGCACGAATGTCGCGCCGATGGCGACGAGGTTCGCATTGAGCGCAAGACCGCGCATCAGCGTGCCGTTCACGGCCAGTAGAGTACTTTCCATCCTTCCTCCGGTTGGCGATTCAATTCTTGATCCAGGTGCCAGTCTCGCCCGCCAGCGCGCGGGCGATGTTTTCGGGATTGGTGATGACGCCGCGCGCGCCGGGGCGAGCCTTTACGAATCGCAGGATGGCCTCGATCTTCGGAGCCATGCTGCCGGCGCCAAAATGTCCCTCGGCCGCATACCGCTCGGCTTGCGCCACCGAGATCGTGTCGAGCCACTTCTGGTCGGGCGCGCCGAACCGGATGGCGACCCGCTCGACGCCGGTCGGGATCATCAGCAGATCGGCGTTCATCTCGATCGCGAGCAACGCCGCGGCACGGTCCTTGTCGATCACGGCCTCGACTCCATGGAGTTCGCCGGACGGCGTCTCCTCGACCGCGATGCCGCCGCCCCCCAGCGCGATGATCATCACGCCTTCGCGCGCGAGGCGCTCGATGATCGGCGCCTCGATCACCCGCACCGGTTGCGGCGAGGCGATCGTGCGCCGCCAGCCGCGATCGCCATCGCGCATCACCGTCCACCCCAGCTCGGTCGCCAGTTCGTGCGCGACTTCATCGCTCATGAACGAGCCGATCGGCTTGTCCGGGCTGGCAAACGCCGGATCGTTGACGTCGACGACGGTCTGCGTCACCAGCGTCACGACGGGCTTGTCGATGCCGCGGCGCTTCAATGCATTGACCATCGCGTTCTGGAACATGAACCCGATCGCACCCTGCGTATCCGCGACGGCGTAACGGATCGGCACCGTCGGCACTTGTCCTGTGGCGATTTCGGAGCGGCGGAGGATGAAACCGACCTGCGGGCCGTTGCCGTGCGTCAGCACGACGTTCCAGCCTGCGGCAATCATCGCGACGACGTGCGTGGCTGTGGCGCAGACCGCGTCGTACTGGTCCTTGAGCGACGTGTGCTGCGCGTCCGCGATCAGCGCGTTGCCGCCCACGGCAACCACGGCCACCGGCTGGGTCATGGCTTCGTCTGCTCGCGGACCTGCAGCGCGAGAGCTTTCACCGCCGCGGTGAAGCACGCCATCGGGGCACTTGTCACGCCGGCGCCGATCTGCCCGACGCCCGCCTGCCGATGCGCGATTCCGCTGTTGATGACGGGCAGGATCCCGCTGTCGACCACCTTGCGCGCGTCGATGCCCGCGGCGGCGGCGGCGAAATCGAGGGAAGGCAGCGTGAAGGTCGCATTGGCGCCGAGCGTGATCGCGCGCATGCGCAGGCTGTGGTGCGTGGCGTCGGCCGAGGTGCCGCCGACGAACCGGACGATCGCCGGCGCGGCGGCCATCGCGAAGCCGCCGACGCCGGCGGTCTCCGTGATCGCCGAATCGCCAAGATCGGCGGCCGCGTCGGCGACCGAATAGCCCGGGAAGTAGAGGCCGTCCACCGGATTGGCCGGCGCTTCGAACCAGCGCTCGCCCGTCCCTGCCAGTCGAATGCCGAAATTCACGCCGTTGCGCGCCATTGCCGTCACCATCGAGCTCCCCGGCACATTGGCCGCGGCATCGAGCATCGCTTTGCACGCGGCCATCGACAAGTTGAGGAAGAAGTGGTCGTTGCCGGCAATGAACGAAAGGGCGCGCGCCGCGGCGTCGCGCGGCACCGATGTCTCGAAGAGTGCCGGCGCGAGACGCTTGAAGAGAAGCGCCGTGGCCGCTGCGTTCCGGTTGTGGACCTCGTCGCCCATGTTGAGCGCCTGTGCCATCAATGGCATCAGTTCGATGCTGCCGGTCTGCGCCAGCGCGGCACGCAACGTAGGCGCGAGGTCGCCGGCGATGGCGCGCAGCCGCGCGATCACGTCAGGACCATTCGCGCCGAAACGCAAGACCTTGCCGAGCCCCTCGTTGAAGTTGCAGTAGGCGCGGTTCCCATGCGTTCGGTTTTCGACGACCCAGACCGGCATCGACGGGCTGATGATGCCGGCCATCGGCCCGACCGCGCCGTGGTGGTGGCAGGGCTCGAGCTCGATCGCGCCCGTCGCGACGAGTTGCGATGCCGCGTCGACCGAATCGGCCCAGCCCTCCAGCACGGCGGCGCCCAGCACCGCGCCCTGCATCGGGCCGCACATCGCCGGCCACGCGATCGGCGGGCCGGCATGCAGGATGAGGCGGCGGCCGTCGGCCATTCCCGGGAGCACGTCGCGCGCGGTCGCGATATCGACCAGCACCGGTTGCGCGGCCGTGAACCGGCCAAAGGCCTCGGCGTTGGCCTGTTCGACGTGCGGATGGTTGAAAATCTGGGCGAGCGCCCACGCGGCATCGCGGTCACCCTGTGCCGGTGGTTGCCATTCGAGCGCGACGCAGCGGCCGCCGGCCGCAACGATGTCCTCTGCGAATCCGGCAAGGCCGACGTTGACGACCGAAAGCGAATCCTTGAACAACGTCCGCATGCCGTCACTCCTGACGCGCCGCCAGATTCGACGCGAGATGCGCGGCCAGCGCCGCCGTCTGAAAGTTGCTTTCCGCAATGATCGCACCGGCCGCTTCGAGCTGCCGGATCTGCGCCGACCGATTCTGCGGGTCGCCGTCGGTGCCGCAGACATGGCCGATCAACGCGAGCGTGCGACCCTGCGCGCTCGCTTCGCGCGTCGCCGCGACGAACGCTTCGGCCAGGCCGCTCGCGGGATCCGCGTGCGAACCGTAGCCCAGCACGACATCGAACACGATGGCCGCGGTCTCCGGGTTGGCAGCTTCTTTGTGGACCGCCGCGTTGCGCAGCGACGGGTCGATCATCGGATGCGGGCGGCCGCGCGTGTAGTCGTCGTCGCCCATGTCGATGAAGACGTGACCTTCCATGCGGCCGTCGAACGCAAGCATGCCGTCGACCGGCGCGTTGGATCGGCAGGAAAGATTCCGGGCACGAAACGCGAGCTGGGCTTCGTAACAGAATGTGCCGCCGGTGAAGAGTCCGCGCACCGCGCGCTGCGACGGCGTCATGCGGTCGGCGATGGCGGTGATGCGCGAAAGCTCTCCGTCGGACGGAGCAGCGCTGGCGGCGGGTGGTGACTTTCCTGCCGCCAGTGCCACGGCGACATCGCCCGCGTGTTGCAGCGAATCGGCGGCGATGAGCCCCGAGCCATGCAGCGCGTCGGGCGCGGCGCCGAGAAAATGCACGACGACCGGCTTGCCTGCGGTGGCCGCGCGATCGAGAATCCGCCGCGCGATCGCCGGCGCCGGCGGCTTGGAGATCAGCACGATCACGCGCGTGTGCGGATCGTCGGCCAGCGCGGAGAGTCCCTGCAACATCGTGATGCCGCCGATCTCGACCTTGAGATCGCGCCCGCCGGTGCCCAGCGCCTGCGAAACGCCGCCTCCCGCGTTGTGGATCCGGCACGTCACCTCCTGCAGGCCGGTTCCGGACGCGGCGACGAGTCCGATGTCGCCACGGCGCACGACGTTGGCAAAGCCCAGCGGTATTCCGTTGACGATGGCGGTGCCGCAATCGGGTCCCATGACGATGAGTTCGCGGTCGCGCGCAGTGGTCTTTATTGCCCGTTCGTTGGCAATCGAGACATTGTCGGAAAACAGCATCACGTGCAGTCCGAGCGACAGCGCCTTCATCGCTTCGGCGGCCGCGTAGTCTCCAGGCACCGAGATCAGCGCGAGGTCCGCGCCGGCGTCGCGTTCGACGCCCAGCGCAATGCTGGTCAGCGGCGGCCGGTACGCGATGGGATCGCCGTTGCCGGCGCCGGCCGACGCATGCAGCGCCGCCCCGGCTGCCGCGATGGCGGCGTCGCAGGCAGCCGGCTCGCCGCGCACGACCACCAGCAGGTCCGACGGCGTGGCGTCGACGGCGACGTCAAGTCCGGCATCCTGCAGCTGTGCGAGATTGGCGGGCGTGGCCATGATGCACGAGGCCTCCGCAATGCCGTCGCGGGTGCGAAGGGTTGCGCCGAGCTGCATCAGCGACACCGAATCCTTGTAGAGGTTCGCAAAGGCCTTGAACTTGACGCCGGTCGTCATCGCGCGAATCGGTCGGAGCCGGGTACCGTCACGTCGAGGCCATCGTTGCGACGGGCATCGGCCGCATCGCCGGATCCGCTGCGATCCAGGCGGACAGGCATGCGAGCATCCCTGTCACCATATCGGCGCCGGATGACGCGCCGGCACCGAGCGCAGCCGCGAGCGCGCTCGCCACGGCGCCCGGATCGCCCTCGCACAATAGCGCATCGCGCAGGCGCGTCACATCGGCGTTGAAATGGCCTTGGGCTGCGAGCCGCAGATAGTGCGCGGCGATCGGCGTCGTCCGATGGGTTTGGGCCATCACCGAAACCGAAAATGCGCGCAGAAAACGCCGTCGGTCGCTGGATTCACCGGCAAGTGCACCGAGTGCCGCAGTCCCGCCGACCAGAACGTCGTCGCCGGCAGGCGTGAGTCCTTCGCCCCACCCGACGAGCCGCTCGATGCACGACCGGGCGCCATCGGCGTCGACGGCGCGGCAGGCGTTCGCGAGCGCGGCGAGAATCAAGGCGCCATCGCGGTCGACGACACTGGAATGCGTGCGGCGCCGATGTGCCACCATCATCCGGGCGACGCGCAGATTGGCCAAGATATGCGCGGCGGGGACGATCGGGCGCAGCGGGGCAGGGCGCCAGACGGTGGCGCCGGCAAGGCGCAGCGCAGCGCCGCGCGAATGCGCGAAACCATCGCGGCTGCGCACGCGATCGCCGGGACGAAAAAAGAGGCGCAGGTCGACGAAAGTCCCGCGGGCGAGCCGCAACGTCGTCGGGCCATCGGCAAGATCCGCGTCCACCAGTGTCAGCAGCAAATCGCCGCACGCGATGTTGCAGGCCCGCGTGAAGACGCTGTGCACGCGGCCCTCGATTGTCGCGTCCGGAACCAGGTAGCCGATGGATTCGACCGCAAGCAGCGCACGCGGCGGGAAGGGCGTGCCGCGGTTCGTCGCGTGGTCACCGCGAGCGGCGACCGACGGGATCGCACGATCGTCGGGGAGATCAAACATGGCGAAAGTTCGGGAGCGACCAGCAATCAACGGGAACGTGGGAGAGACGTGCGGCCTTTTCGCCGCACCGTAGCACAGTTTGGCGGCACTGTTCACCTGTCGTTGCAGCGCCCGGGGCGGCCCTGGCGCGGGAATCCGGTTCCGTTCGCGTTAAGATTGCGGGGTGCCGCAGGACCCCCGTCCTGCGCCGGACTGGCTGAGTGTGGAGCAGGGGCATGAATGCGTAACTACGATTCACGCAAGCGCATCCTGATCACCGGTGGCGCCGGGTTCCTGGGTTCGCACCTGTGCGATCGGCTGCTGGGGCTGGGCCACGAGGTCCTCTGTGTGGACAACCTCTTCACCGGCACCAAACGAAACATCGACCACCTGCACGATCATCCGCGCTTCGAATTCGTGCGACACGATGTCACGTTTCCGCTGTTCATCGAGGTCGACGAGATCTACAACCTAGCCTGCCCGGCGTCGCCGATTCACTACCAGCACGACCCGGTGCAGACGACCAAGACTTCGGTCCACGGCGCGATCAACATGCTGGGGCTCGCGAAGCGCCTGCGCTGCCGCATCTTCCAGGCGTCGACCAGCGAGGTGTACGGCGACCCCTCGGTCCACCCGCAGCCGGAGTCGTACTGGGGCAACGTCAACCCGATCGGCATCCGCTCCTGCTACGACGAGGGCAAGCGCTGTGCGGAAACGCTCTTCTTCGACTACCACCGCCAGCACAAGCTCGACATCAAGGTCGCACGCATCTTCAACACCTATGGCCCGCGCATGCATCCGGCCGACGGGCGCGTCGTGTCGAACTTCATCGTCCAGGCGCTCAGGAACGAGCCGATCACGATCTACGGCGACGGACAGCAGACCCGCTCGTTCTGCTACGTGGATGACCTGATCGACGCCTTCGTGGCGCTGATGGCGGCGCCAGTCGAATTAACCGGACCGGTGAATCTGGGCAACCCCAACGAATTTCGGATCCTCGAACTCGCCGAGAAGGTCATCGCGAGCACGGGTTCGCGTTCCACGATCGTGCGCAAGCCCATGCCCGAGGACGACCCGGCGCAGCGGCAGCCCGACATCGCGCTTGCGAGGAAGCACCTCGGCTGGGAACCAAAGGTGCAGCTCGAGGAAGGCCTGGCGCGGACGATCGCGTACTTCGAGTCGGTGCTCGCCGAGCGCGCCTAGCGCAACACGCGGCGCGAGGATCAGCGGCGCCCGTTGTCGCCCTTCAGGAAATCGGCATAGGCGCGCGCAATGCCATCCTCCAGTCCGATCGTCGGCGTCCATCCGAGCGCCGACATCCGGCGGATGTCGAGCAGCTTGCGCGGCGTGCCATCCGGTTTCGCCGCGTCCCATTCGATGGCGGCATCGGCACCGACGATCCTCCGGACGAGTTCGGCGAGTTCGCGAATCGTGAGGTCGGTGCCGCAACCGATATTGACGAGCGGCGGCTGGTCATCGGTGACGAGTGCCGCGAGGCTCGATTCGGGCAGCGCCATCAGATGCACGCACGCCGCGGCCATGTCGTCGCTGTCGAGGAACTCCCGGCGCGGCGCGCCGGTGCCCCACAGCGTGACCGACTTCGCGCCACGCGACTTGGCTTCGTGGAACCTGCGGATCAGCGCCGGCAGCACGTGGCTCGTGCCGAGGTCGTAATTGTCGCCGGCGCCGTACAGGTTCGTCGGCATCGCGCACAGGTATTGCGTGCGGTACTGCCGGTTGTAGTCCCGGCACATCTCGATGCCGGCGATCTTGGCGATCGCATAGGGACGGTTCGTCGGCTCGAGCGGACCCGTGAGCAGATACTCCTCGCGGATCGGCTGCGGACAGTCGCGGGGGTAGATGCACGATGAGCCGAGGAACAGCAGGCGTTTCACACCGGAACGCCACGCCTCGTGAATGACATTCGTCTGGATCGCCAGGTTGTCCCGGATGAATTCGGCCGGCAACGTGTCGTTGGCGAGGATGCCGCCGACTTTCGCCGCCGCAAGAAACACGATCTCGGGGCGCTCGGCGGCAAAGAACGCCGCGACGGCGTGGGGGTCGGTGAGTTCCAGTTCCGCGTGCGTGCGGGTGATGATTCGGGTCGAACCGCCAGCGCGCAGCGCGCGCACCAGTGCCGATCCGGCGAGCCCGAGGTGGCCCGCGACGTAGGTGCGGGCATCGGGCTTCATGGCCAACGCCGGCCTCGTGGGCGAACTGCCTGGTCAGCCTTCATTGCGGTCGTGGACGGCATGCCCATGACGCTTGACGAGCGCGTCGCGCTGCGCCGTGCGAAGATCCTCCCGCGTCATCTCGGCGACGAGTTCGGCGAATCCCACCTCGGGCGTCCATCCGAGCCGGGTGCGCGCCTTGGTCGCGTCGCCCAACAGCGTATCCACTTCCGCCGGGCGGAAATAGCGGCGGTCGATGCGAACGATCGTCCGCCCCGGTTGCAGCCGGATGTCCCGGCTCGAATCCACGGCCGCGACGCGTCCGACTTCCTCGGACGCCACGCCGTCCCACGCCAGCGTCACGCCCAGCTCGGCGGCCGCGGCCGTGACGAATTCGCGGACGCTGTGCTGGTGACCGGTGGCAATCACGTAATCGTCAGGCGTGGGCTGCTGCAGCATCAGCCACATGGCACGGACGAAATCCCGCGCATGTCCCCAGTCGCGCCGCGCGTCGAGGTTGCCGAGGTACAGGCAATCCTGCAGGCCGAGCGCGATGCGGGCGAGCGCGCGGGTGATCTTGCGGGTGACGAACGTCTCGCCGCGGATCGGCGATTCGTGATTGAACAGGATGCCGTTGCACGCATACATCCCGTAGGCCTCGCGGAAGTTCACGGTGATCCAGTAGCCGTACAGCTTGGCCACGCCGTAGGGCGAACGGGGATGAAACGCCGTGGTCTCCGTCTGGGGCGACTCCTGCACCAGCCCGAACATTTCGGACGTCGACGCCTGGTAGAAGCGGGTCCTGCCGGCAAGTCCAAGAATGCGAATCGCTTCAAGCAATCGCAACGGGCCCATGGCATCCGAATTGGCCGTGTATTCGGGCTCCTCGAACGAGACGGCGACGTGGCTTTGCGCGGCGAGGTTGTAGACCTCGTCCGGCTGCACCTGCTGCAACACGTGCACGAGGCTCGACGAGTCGGTCAGGTCGCCATAGTGCAGAATGAACCGCCGGTCGCGGACGTGCGGGTCCTCGTACAGGTGGTCGATCCGGTCCGTGTTGAAGAGCGACGTCCGGCGCTTGATGCCGTGGACCCGGTAGCCCTTGTCCAGAAGTAGCTCGGCGAGATATGCGCCGTCCTGTCCGGTAATGCCGGTAATGAGCGCCGTCTTGGCCATGGAATGGGTGCGTGCGCCGGGAAGGGTGGCAAACGGTTTCGCGTTCGCGACCCGAACATTATGCTTCATGGGCGCGTCGACGCGGGAAGAAACCATGGCCGCTGTTTCGTGGTATCACTCCCGGCAGCAATGTCGGCCCCCGAAACTCGCACCCTCGGCATGAAACGCACGATTATCTGGCTGCTCCTGGCGGTTTCGCTCATCGCGCTCGCCTTGGCCTACGTCTTTTCGCGCGCGGGCTATTGGCTCGAGGCGCCGGGGCAGCCTCCCGTAGCCGCGGACGCGATCGTCGTTCTCGGGGGCGACAACGGCAATCGCGCGCTGCGTGCGCTCGAACTCTACCGCGCGGGCTACGCGACGACGATCGTGCTGACCGGGCTCGAGCGCGGCAAGGGGACGCCCCCGCCTCGCCTCACGTGGCGGGCCGAATACCTCGTCGCCCGCGGCGTGCCGCGATCGGCGTTGCGCTTCGAGGTCGAGTCCCGCAACAGCTACGAAGAAGCCACCAATGTCTTCACGTTGATGCGAAAGCGGGGCTGGCACCGCGTGATCGCCGTCAGCGATCCGCCGCACATGCGGCGCCTTGCCTGGACCTGGGCGCGGGTATTCGAGGGATCGGGCCTGGAGTTCGTCCTCGTGTCGTCGGCGGCGGATTGGTGGGTTCCCGGCCGGTGGTGGCGCGACGAACTGTCCGGCAGCTTCGTGATCACGGAGTACATCAAGATCGTCTACTACTTCATCAAACGTTAGAACCCATCGCAAAATGGGCTGCCCACGCCCGTTTCCGGATGGACACGCGTAGCCTGAACGGCGTGCGCGCTTGCCACGGCGACCGTGCGCCGTTACGCTCGGCAGCGTGCTCTCGATTCGCCAGCTCGCCAAGACCTACGCCGGGCCGCAACAGCGCACCGTCCTGACCGGCATCGACCTCGAGCTCGTCCCGGGCGATTACGTCGCGGTGATGGGCGAATCCGGGATCGGCAAGTCGACGCTGCTCAATCTCGTCGCCGGGCTCGATCGGCCCGATTCCGGTTCGATCACCCTGGACGGCGTCGATCTCACGACGCAGGACGACGACGCGCTGACCGTGCTGCGCCGCGTGAAAATGGGATTCGTGTTTCAGGCATTCCACGTGCTTCCCTACCTGACCGTCGGCCAGAACGTTGCGTTGCCGCTGTCGCTGGTCGGGGCGAGCGATGCGATGGCGGCCCGGAAGGTGACCGCCGTGCTCGCGGCGGTGGGCCTCGCCGATCGCATCGCCAGCATGCCGCGCGAGCTGTCCGGCGGCGAGTTGCAGCGGGTCGCGATCGCGCGCGCACTGGTCCATGGACCCCAGCTCGTTCTGGCCGACGAGCCCACGGGCAACCTCGATCCCGATAGCGCGAATCAGGTGCTTCGTCTCCTGCGCGACCAAGTGAAAGCGAACCGTGCCGCGGGCATTCTCGTCACGCATTCGCAGGCGGCTGCCGCGACGGCCGACCGCATTCTTCTGCTCACCCGCGACGGATTGCACGCGCTTGCCGGGTCGTCCGGCGAGAGCGGCTGAGCATTCGGGCCCCATCGAAACATGACCCGACTGGCCGAGAGAAAAGCCGCGCAGTCTAGGCTCGCCGTTTCCGCCGCGGGTGCGGTCTTGCGCGGCACGCTCGCGCAGAATCGGTTGCGCACCCTGTTGGCAGTGCTCGCCATTGCCCTCGGCGTGGCGCTCGGCTATGCCGTTCAACTCATCAACCAGGCGGCGGTCAATGAACTGGCGCAAGGGGTCAAGACGCTGTCGGGCGATGCGGATCTCGAAGTGCGCGGGCCACGCGGCGGCTTTGCCGAATCGATCTTTCCGGAAATAGCGCGCATGGCGGGCGTGGCGGTCGCGAGCCCGGTCGTCGAGGTCGACGCCAAGGTCGTCGGCCGCGACGCGCCCCTGACGATCGTCGGCATCGACGTGTTTCGCGCCGGAATGATCCAGCCCGGCGTCGTCGGGAACGCGGCCGACCGTCTGGATACGCTGCGTCCCGATGTGCTGTTCGTAAGCCCCGCCGCCGCACGTTGGCTCGGTGCCGCGGCAGGCGACGCCGTCCATCTGCAGGTCGCGCTGGAGGACGTGGCGGTGCGGGTAGCGGGCGAACTGGGTTCCGGCGGCAACCGGCGATTCGCGGTGATGGACATTGCCGGTGCCCAGGATGCGTTCGCTCGAATCGGCTTGCTCAGCCGAATCGACCTGCGTCTGGCGCCTGGCGTCGACGTCGCGGCATTCGGCGAACGACTGCGTCCGCAATTGCCGCCCGGTGTCACGGTCATCCATCCGGAAACGGCGATCGCCGCGGGCGCGAGCCTGTCGCGATCGTACCGCGTCAATCTCAATGTGCTTGCACTGGTTGCGCTTTTCACCGGCGGCCTGCTCGTGTTTTCGACGCAGGCCCATGCGGTCATGCGCCGGCGGGCGCAATTCGCGCTGTTGCGCGTGCTTGGGATCACGCGCCGGCGCCTCACGACCTTGATCGTGGCCGAAGGCGCATTGCTCGGGGTGGTCGGCAGCACGCTTGGGCTCGTACTCGGCTTTGCGCTGGCGCACTTCGCAGTGCGCTGGGTCGGCGCGGACCTGGGATCCGGATTTTTCCGCGGCGTCGTGCCTACGCTCGAACTCGAGCCGGTCGCACTTGGCGTGTTCTTCGCGCTCGGCGTCGCGGCGGCGGCAGGGGGCAGCCTCGTGCCGGCGCTGGAGACCGGTCGCACATCGCCCGCGCAGGCGCTGAAGGCAGGCGACGAGGAACGCGCGTACGCCCGGCTGCGGCCGGTCGGGCCTGGCCTCGCGCTCATTGCAATTGGTGCTGCCGCGACCGGATTGCCGCCGGTCGCGGGGCTGCCGCTCTTCGGCTACGCGTCGATTGCGTTGCTGCTGGTCGGCACGCTGGCGCTGATGCCACGCCTGGGCGCGATCGCGCTCGCCCGCCTGCCCACACCCGATGCGTCGGCGCCACGGTTGGCGATCGCGCAGCTGCGCGGCGCGCCGGGGCAGGCAACCGTCAGTCTCGCCGCGATCGTCGCGAGCGTCAGTCTCACCGTGTCGATGGTGATCATGGTCGCATCGTTTCGCGATTCGCTCGACGCGTGGCTCGAGCGCATCCTTCCCGCCGACGTCTACTTCCGCGCCGCGAGCAGCGGCGACACCGCGTATCTCGCGCCGGACCTCCAGACGCGTATCGCCACATTGCGAGGCGTGCGGCGCGCCGAGTTCCGGCGCGAACAACAGCTGCTGGTCGATCCGTCACGGCCGCGGATCGTGCTGCAGGCGCGCAACGTCGATCCCGCGCATCCGGCGCGTGATCTGCCGATCATCGGCACGCCGATCGTGGTGGACGCCGCAGCGCCGCCGCCGGTCTGGGTGAGTGAGGCGGCGCTCGATCTTTACGGCTTTGCGCAAGGAAAAATCATCGCATTGCCGGTCACGGGCAAGGTCGCTGCCATTCACGGTAGCCGGTGTCTGGCGCGACTACGGTCGCCAGCAGGGCGTGATCGCGATGGAGCGATCGCGCTACATCGCGCTGACCGGCGACCGTACGGCCACGATGGGCGCCCTGTGGCTCGCCGACGGTGCCAGCCGAAACGAGGTCGAGGCTGCGATCCGGCATGGCATCCCGGGCGGTGAGCGACTCGAGATCGCGCTGCCAGGGGAGATCCGCGACGCTTCACTGCGCGCGTTCGATCGCACGTTTGCGGTGACCTACGCGCTCGAACTCGCGGCGGTGGTCATCGGGCTCATGGGTCTCTCGTCGTCGTTCGGCGCACTGGTGCTCGCGCGGCGGCGCGAATTCGGCGTGCTGCGCCACCTAGGGATGACGCGACGGCAGATCGGCGCGATGCTCGCGACCGAAGGCCTCGTGGTCAGCGCGATCGGGCTTGCCGTCGGATTGGCACTCGGCTTCGTGATCAGCCTGATCCTGATTCACGTCGTGAACCGGCAGTCGTTTCATTGGGGCATGGAGCTCTCGCTGCCGTGGCCGGCGCTGGGAGGCTTCGGGCTCCTGTTGCTGGGGCTTGCGATGCTGACCGCGCTCGCCAGCGGACGGCAGGCGATGGGTGCGGACGCCGTTCGTGCGGTGAAGGACGACTGGTGAACCCACGCAGCACGGAATCGGATTGACGATGAAGCGGCGCAGCTTCCTGTCGTTGCCTCTTGTTCTCGCAGCCGGCCGTGCCGTTGCCGACGTGGACTACGCGCGCGTTGCGCCACGCGCACTGCGTTTTCCGCGCGATCACGGGTCGCACCCGGAATTTCGTACGGAATGGTGGTACGTCACCGGCTGGGTCGCCGACGCCGCCGGTCGCGACTTCGGCGTCCAGGTCACGTTCTTCCGCAACCGGCCGGGCGTGGCCGAAACGAGTCGAAGTGCGTTTGCGCCGCGGCAACTCGTGTTCGCGCATGCCGCGCTCGCCGATCCGCGCCACGGGCGCCTTTACCACGACCAGCGCGCGGCGCGGGCAGGGTTGGGCCTGGCCGGGGCCGACGAAGCCTCGACTCGCGCCGTGATCGACGACTGGTCGCTGGCGCAGGTCGACGGTCGTTACATGGCGACAATTGCCGCGCGCGCCTTTGCGCTCGATCTCGCGTTCGCGCCGACCCAACCGATCCTGCTCCACGGCGATGCCGGTTACTCGCGCAAGGGGCGTGCCCCGGAGCAGGCCAGCCATTACTACAGCCAGCCGCAGCTTGCCGTGACGGGCACGGTGTCGGTTGGCGGCACCCGGTTTGCCGTAACCGGCACCGCGTGGCTCGATCACGAATGGTCGAGCACTGTGATGGCGCCGGAAGCCACCGGCTGGGACTGGACGGGAATCAACCTTGCCGACGGCGGCGCGCTGATGGCGTTCCAGATGCGCGACAGGTCCGGCGGCCGCTTGTGGGCCGGTGGCACGCTGCGCGGGGCCGACGGCTCCTTGCGCACGTTGGCGCCGGACGAGGTTCGCTTCACCGCGACACGCACGTGGCGCTCACCGCGCACGGGCGTCGTCTATCCGGTGGAAATGGCGGTCGGCGCCGGCGACATCGCGCTGACGCTGGCGCCGCTCATGGAAGATCAGGAACTCGACTCACGCGCAAGCACCGGCACGCTCTACTGGGAAGGGGCGGTGCGGGCGAACGCGGCCGGGCGCGAGGTCGGTCGCGGCTACCTCGAACTTACCGGCTACGGAGCGCCATTGCGGCTCTAAAACGGTTCTAACGTCATGGCATCCGGACGATCCGATCTTCGCGCCAGGACGTCGTCGCGGCTTCGGCGAGTTCGAGCGCTTTCAGTCCGTCGTCGATCGTCGTAACGAGCTTTTCCTTGCCGGCGAGCACCGCGAAGAAGTGGGCCAGTTCGCTCGCATACGCGGCGCGATAGCGCTCGAGAAAGAAATGTTCGGGTAGGTCACGCGCGACGGCCTTGCCCGTACTTGCGATGACCTCGGTCGGGACGTGATTGCCGGCCTGCAGCATGCCGCCGCTCCCGAGCACTTCGAAGCGCTGGTCGTAGCCGTACGCGGCGCGGCGGCTCGTGTTGATCTGGCAGAGCCGTCCGCGCTTCGTGCGGATCGTCACCGCGGTGGAGTCGACGTCGCCGGCGGCGGCGATCGCGGGGTCGACGAGACACGACGCGTTCGCGTGCACGGTCTCCGCCTCGTCCTCGAGGATCCAGCGAAAGATGTCGAAATCGTGGATCAGCATGTCCTTGAAGATTCCGCCGGAGCTCTTGATGTACGGTATCGGCGGAGCGCCGGGGTCGCGGCTCGTCACCACGAGCATCTCCGGCGTGCCGATTTCGCCCGCTGCCAGCCTCTTTTTCAGCGCGGCAAACGTGGGATCGAAGCGGCGCTGGAAGCCGATCATGCACGTGACGCCGGCGCGCGCGACCGCCTCGGCGCAGGTGCGCGCACGCGCTATGGCGAGATCGACCGGCTTTTCGCAGAAAATCTGCTTGCCGGCCGCCGCCGCGGCGAGGATCAGGTCGGCGTGCGTGTCGGTGTACGAGCAGATCAGCACCGCGCCGATCGCCTGGTCGGCGAACACCTCGGCGGTCGTCGCCGTCTTGGCGCCGTGCTGCGCCGCCAGGGCCCGTGCGGCCTCGGCGTTGGGGTCGATCACGTACTTGAGCCGGGCGCCCGATTCGCGCGCAACGTTGCCCGCGTGGATCTTGCCGATGCGGCCTGCCCCGAAAAGTGCGACGTCGATCATGTGCCTCCACCTCCGTATGTGGCGCAGGGTTGCGCCTTCCGATCAGGTATTCTATGTTACCGGAACGGCGCTGCCCCGACCTCGCGCCACCGTTTGCGCCGACCTTTTCTCCCACCGATGAAAAACACCACGCGTTTTGCCGCCGGGCGGCGCTTCGACGTCGTCTGCCTCGGCCGCTTCGCCGTCGATTTCTACGCGCAGCAGATCGGCGCGCGCCTCGAGGACGTCGCGAGCTTCGCCAAGTATCTCGGCGGCTCGTCGGCCAACACCGCGTTCGGCTGCGCGCGGCTCGGGCCTTCCGCCGCGACTGATCGCGCGCGTCGGCGACGACGCCGATGGGCCGCTTCCTGGCCGAAACGATCGCGCGCGAAGGCTGCGACGTCATCCCACGTGAGTGTCGACCCGCACGCGGCTGACGGCGCGCGTCGTGCTCGGGCATCAAGGACCACGACACGTTTCCGCTGATCTTCTATCGCGAGAACTGCGCCGACATGGCGATCACCGAGGACGACATCGAGGAGGACTTCATCGCGCAGGCGCGCGCGCTGCTGATCACCGGCACGCACTTCTCGACGGCGCACGTGCATCGACGGCATCAGCACCGTGGCGCTCGAGCGCGCGCGCGCGCAACGACGTGCGCACGGTGCTCGACATCGACTACCGGCCGGTGCTGTGGGGGCTCACCAGGCGCGGCGACGGCGAAACGCGCTTCATCGCCAGCGACGGCGTCACCGCGCATCTGCAGGGCATCCTGCCGCTGTTCGACCTCGTGATCGGCACCGATCGAGGAGTTCAACATCGCCGGCGGCACCACCGACATCATGGCCTCGCTGCGCGGCGGTGCGCGCGGTCACGCGCGGCAACGCTGGTCGTCAAGCGCGGCCCGATGGGCTGCGCGGTGATCGACGGCGCGATTCCCGCGCTCGCTCGACGACGCCTTCAACGGCCAGGGCGTCGAGGTCGAGGTGCTGAACGTTCTGGGCGCGGGCGACGCCTTCTCGGCCGGCTTCCTGTCCGGCTGGGTGCGCGGCGAGGACTACGACGACTGCTCGCCGCTATGCCAACGCCTGCGGCGCGCTGGTCGTATCGCGGCACGGCTGCGCGCCGGCGATGCCCACGCGCGTCGAGCTCGACTACTACCTCGCGCATGCGGCGACGTATTCCCCGGCCGGACCGGGACGAGACGCTCACGCGGCTGCACCGCGTGACTGCGCCGCGCACACCGCGGCCCGAGTTGTGCCTGTTCGCCTTCGACCATCGCAACCAGTTCTTCGATCTGGCGCAGGCCGCGGGTGCCGGCGAACGCGGCTGCCGGCGCTGAAGCGGCTGTTTGTCGATGCCGTCGCGCAGACCGAAGCGGCGCGCGGCCTCGCCGGTCGCGTCGGGCATCCTGTGCGACGATCGCTACGGCCAGGATGCGCTCAACGCGGCGACCGGACGCGGCTGGTGGGTGGGCCGGCCGGTCGAACTGCCCGGGTCGAATCCGGTCGTCATTCGAGCGCGGCCGCTCGATCGGCACGACGCTCGTCGCCTGGCCGGTCGAGCAGGTCGTCAAGTGCCTCGTCCCGTTCCACCCGGACGACGATGTTGCGAACCGGCTGGAGCAAGAGGCGCAGGTGAAGCGCGCTGTACGATGCGGTGCAGGTGAGCGGGCACGAGCTGCTGATCGAGATCGTGCCGCCGAAACGTTTTTCTGCCGGAACCGGAGATTCTGCTGCGCGCGATGAAACGGCTCTACAACCTCGGCATCTTTCCCGAGTGGTGGAAGCTCGCGCCACCGGCCGCGGCGCAGTGGCAGGCGATCGACGCGCTGATCGCCGAGCGCGACCCGTACTGCCGCGGCGTCGTGTTGCTGGGGCTGAGTGCGCCGATCGACACGCTTGCGCGCGGGCTTCGCCGACGCGGCGGGAAGCCGCACCTGCCGGGGTTTCGCGGTTGGCCGCACGATCTTCCACGAGCCGGCGCGTGCCTGGCTCGCCGGCGCGATCGACGACGCGGGTCTCGTGACGCGGCGTGCGCCGCAATTTCGAGACGCTGATCGACGCATGGACGGCGGCACGACCGCGGCGGGACTCGGTCATGACTACGGTTCGCCTGACGATGGCGCAGGCGCTCGTGCGCTTTCTGGCGGCGCAGCGCGCGGTCTGCGACGGACGCGAGGTGCCGCTGTTCGGCGGCGTGTTCGCGATCTTCGGTCACGGCAACGTCGCGGGCGTCGGCGAAGCGCTCTTCCGGCATCGCGCCGCGCTGCCGACGTACCGCGCGCACAACGAGCAGGCGATGGCGCACGCTGCGATCGCCTACGCGAAGGCGCATTTTCGCCGGCGCATGATGGCGTGCACGACGTCGATCGGTCCGGGCGCGACCAACCTGGTCACCGCGGCGGCGCTCGCGCACGTCAACCGGCTTGCCCGTGCTGTTCCTGCCGGGCGACGTATTCGTCTCGCGCGCGCCCGACCCGGTGCTGCAGCAGGTCGAGGACTTTCACGACGGCGGCGTCTCGGCCAACGACTGCTTCAGGCCGGTGTCGCGGTATTTCGATCGCATCGTCGCACCGGCGCAGCTCCTGGTCGCGTTGCCGCGGGCGATCGCCGTGCTGACCGATGCCGCGCTGTGCGGCCCGGTGACGCTCGCGCTGCCGCAGGACGTGCAGGCCGAGGCGTACGACTTCCCCGAAGCGTTTTTCGCGAAGTCGGTCGTGCGCATCCGGGCGCCGCAGCCCGAGGTCGCGGAACTCGAGGCAGCGGCGGAGATGCTGCGCGCGGCGAAGCGGCCGCTGATTGTCGCGGGCGGCGGGGTTCTCTACAGCGATGGCGGCGCCGACGCGTTGCGCCGGTTTGCCGAAACCCATCGGGTGCCCGGTGGCCGAGACGCAGGCGGGCAAGAGCGCGCTGCCGTGGGACCACCCGCTGCAGCTGGGCGCGATCGGCGTCACCGGCGCGAACCGCCGCCAATGCGCTCGCGCGCGAGGCCGACCTCGTGCTCGCCATCGGGACGCGGCTCTCCGATTTCACGACGGGCTCGCACTCGCTGTTTGGCGCAGGCACGGCTACTCGCCATCAACGTCAATGCGTTCGATGCGCTCAAGTGGCGTGCGACGACCATGCTCGGCGACGCCGCCGCCACGCTGGCTGCGCTCGGCGCGCGCCTTGCCGGATGGACCGGCGAGCGCGACGTGGGTCGACAAGGCGGAACGCGAAGCCGACGCATGGCGCGCAACGGTATCGGGAATCGTCGGCGTACGCGAAGTGGCGCCGCCGGCGCTGCCCTACGACGGCGAGGTGATCGGCGCGGTGCAGCGCACGCACCCGCAGTCCGCCGCGCAGGACATCGTCGTCTGCGCGGCCGGCACGCTGCCCGCCGAGCTGCACAAGCTCTGGCGCGCCGCGCGGCCCGGCGGCTATCACATGGAATACGGCTATTCCTGCATGGGCTACGAGATCGCCGGCGGCCTCGGCGTCAAGATGGCGCATCCGGAGCGCGAAGTCGTCGTGATGGTCGGCGACGGCAGCTACCTGATGCTCAATTCCGAGATCGCGACGTCGGTCATGCTCGGCACGAAGCTCGTCGTCGTCGTGCTGGACAATCGGGGCTACGGCTGCATCCACCGGCTGCAGAAGGCGGTGCGGCGGCGAGGGCTTCAACAACCTGTTCGCCGACTGCGTCCAAGGATCGCCGGGCATGCCCGTGATCGACTTCGCGGCGCATGCGCGTTCCCTCGGGGCGCTGGCCGAGCACGTGGACTCGATCGCGGAACTGGAGTTGGCACTGGCGCGGGCGCGCGCCGCCGATCGCACGTACGTTGTGGTGATCGACACCGATCCGCTGCGTACGACCGAAGCCGGCGGGTGGTGGTGGGAGGTGGGTGTGCCGGAAGTCTCGGAGTCGGGCGACGTGCGCGCGGCACGGAGCGAGTACGAGCAAGGGAAGCGCAGCCAGAGGCCATAGGATGAAACGATCTCCACGCTCACGATGTGCGACTGCGCTGCATCCCGCTCTGCGGGACCAGCCTTCGGCCTGTTGTTCGCTGCCCGCCGACGGGGTAAAGGCAATACCCATTGGATCGCTTGGCAGGCACTGACGTGAGCTTCGACGTGCGCATCGGCATTAATCCTATCTCGTGGACCAACGACGATCTTCCGGCGCTGGGCGGCGAGACGCCGCTCGAAACCGCGCTGGCCGAAGGCAGCGCCATCGGCTACAAAGGTTTCGAGCTCGGCAACAAGTTTCCGCGCGAACCGGCGGCGCTGCGTGCGGTGCTGGACACGTATGGCCTTGCCTGCGTTTCCGGCTGGTATTCCGGCCGACTCGCGCGCGGCACCGTTTCCGACGAGATCGCCGCGGTCGAGTCGCATCTGAAACTCCTCGCCGCGAACGGCGCGCAGGTCATGGTCTATGGCGAGGTTGCCGACTCGATCCAGGGACGCCCGGAACCGCTTGTCGCGGCGGCCGCGCTTCGCCTCCGACGCCGAATGGAACGCCTACGGCGAGCGCCTCACTGCCTTTGCACGACATCTGTCCGCCCGCGGTGTGCGTCTCGCGTACCATCACCACATGGGGGCCTACGTCGAAACCGCGGATGATGTCGACCATCTGATGCGCGTCACCGGCGCCGAGGTCGGTTTGCTGCACGATACGGGCCACGTCACGTTCGCCGGTGGCGATGCGCCGACGGAACTGAGGAAGCACGTGGCGCGCGTTTGCCACGTGCATTGCAAGGACGTGCGCCCCGACGTGGCGCGGATGGCGCGCAATCGCGGCTGGAGTTTCCTCGACTCGGTCCTGAACGGCGCGTTCAGCACGCCGGGTGAGGGTTGCGTGGATTTCGCCGCCATCGTGGCGACGCTGCGCGACGCGGGCTATCGCGGCTGGCTTGTGGTCGAAGGCGAGCAGGATCCCGCCGTGGCCCCGCCGTACCGCTACGCGGACATGGCCTACCGCCTGCTGTCAGGGCTCGTCGCCGGCCAACCGGATGCCGAGGCGCGCGCTGCGGCGATGGCCGCGCGAAAGGGCAGCGCGTGAGCCAACGTCTGCTGGTCAAGGCCGCCCGCACAGGGCGGAGCATAGCGCGCGTGACGCCGGAATCGGCCGGCTGGCGTTACGTCGGTTTCGAAGCGATGTGGCTCGCACCCGGCGAGAGCTTTGCCGGCACAACGGGCGGGTGCGAACTGTGCATTGTCGTCGTTGCGGGCCATGTGTCGGTGGCGAGCGGCGAACACCGTTGGCGTGACCTCGGCCATCGCGCCAGCCCGTTCGAGGATGTGGCACCCGACGCGGTGTACCTGCCGCCAGGGCGCGACGTGCGCATCACGGCGGAGTCCGACGCCGAGATTGCGTTGTGCACGGCGCCGGCAGCGAAGGGCGCCGCGCCGCGCCGGATCGACACCGTCGACATGCGGCGCAACGTGCGCGGGCACGGGACGAATACGCGCTATGTGCGCGATATCCTGCCGCAGGATGCGCCCGCCGAGGCGCTGCTCGTCGTCGAGGTGATCACGCCGCCGGGGCATTCGTCGAGCTACCCGCCGCACAAGCACGACACGGACGCGATTCCCGCGGAAAGCTCGCTCGAGGAAACCTACTACCACCGCCTCGATCCGCCGCAGGGTTTCGCGTTCCAGCGCGTCTACACCGACGATCGCTCGCTCGATGAAACGATGACGGTCGAGGACCGCGACGTCGTCATGGTGCCACGCGGTTATCATCCCGTGATCGTCCCGCACGGTTACACGTCGTATTACCTCAACGTGATGGCCGGGCCGCGCCGCGTCTGGCACTTTCACAACGATCCGGCGCACGCCTGGATGCTCGCGGCCGGAGCGCCGTGACGATTCCGGACTGGCTGTGGGTCGCCGTCGCCTGGGCGGCGGGCGCCGGCCCGGTCTGCACGATCCTGGCGTGGGGCCTGATCTGGATCCACGTCGAGCATTCGATCCGAGCTGTTCCCACGTTGCATTTCGGCGCGTCGCTGGCCGCGGCAGACCCCCCTCGCGGCCGCGTGTGCGTCGTGGTTCCGGCCTACAACGAGTCGCGGGTCATCGCGGGGCTCATCCGATCGCTGCGCGCCGAGACCTATCCCGACGCGCGTTTCGTGCTGGCACTGGACCGTTGCACCGACGGCACCGCGGATAAGGCGCGCGCCGAGATCGGCGGCGACGACCGGTTCGAGATCGTCGAAATCGACGCTTGCCCGACCGACTGGGCGGGCAAGGTGCATGCCGTACACGCGGGCGTGACACGGTCGCGCGGCGCGGTGGATGCCGAGTATCTCCTATTCGCCGATGCGGACACGCTTTTCTCGCCGGGATGCATTGCGGCGGCGCTGGCACTGATGCGGCACCGGACGCTCGATCTTCTGAGCATCGTCAGCACGCTGACGCACACGACGTGGTTCGAGCGTGTCGTGCAGACCGCGGCGGCCCTGGAGTTGATGCGGCAGTTTCCGCTGACGCGCGCGAATGGACTGCGCAATCCGCGCGCGTTCGCCAACGGTCAATTCATGCTGTTCAGGCGAGACGGGTACGCGGCGGTAGGCGGGCACGAGGCGGTGAAGGACGCGTTGCTCGAAGATCTCGCCTTGGCGCGCCTGATTCACGGCAGGGGTTTAGGCGCAGGCGTCTTCATGGCCGACGGGCTGTTCCATTGCCGCATGTACGCCGATTGGGCGCAGTTCCGCCGCGGCTGGAAACGCATTTTCACCGAGGCCGCCGATCGCAAGGCGAAGCGCCTGGCGTTCTGGGCGTGGCGGCTTCGATTCCTTGGCACGATCCTGCCGGTGTGGATGCTGGTTGCCGGCATCGTGGGTGCGCTCTTCGTCGCGCGCGATCCGGTGCGGGGATGGACGCTGGTGGGGCTGTCGCTCGCGGCGCTGGCGGTCTGGCTCGGTGCGCTGGGCCGGATTCGCGCGGTGGCACGCGCGCCGCGATGGACGGCCCCGCTTCATATCGCCGGCGCCTGGATGACGGCGAGCCTGCTCGCCGAAGCGGCGCGCGATCTTCGCGCGCACAAGCCGACGCATTGGGGTGGGCGCGAGTACAACGTCGGGGCGGACAAGGCATGATCGCCGCGACAGGTGGTCCCAACGTTGTGGCGACGCCGCGCGTTCCGAGGGCGAGTTCAATGCCGCTGCCAATCCAGCGAAAACGGGAAGTGGCAGCGCACGCGCCGTCCCGCGTCGAGATCGACCAGCGCCGGCGACTCATTGGCGCATCGCGCCTGGGCCACCGGACAACGGGTGTGGAACCGGCAGCCGGACGGCGGCTTCACCGCGCTGGGAACCTCGCCCTGCAGGACGATGGGCTTGTAGCGCCGGCGCGGGTCGATGGCGGGATTGGTCGACAGCAGCGCGGCCGTGTAGGGGTGGGCGGGTGCCACAAAGAGATCGCGGGTCGTCGCGTCCTCGACGATCTGGCCCAGATACATGACGACCGTGCGCTCGGTAACGCGGCGGATCAGGTTGAGGTTGTGGCTGACGAAGAGATAGGTCAACCCGAACTCCCGGCGCAGATCGAGTAGAAGGTTCAATAGGTCGCCTTGCACCGACACGTCGAGGCCCGCGGTCGGCTCGTCGGCCACGATGATTTCGGGATGCAACACGAGTGCCCGTGCGACGCCGACGCGCCGCGCCTGCCCCCCGGAAATCTGATGCGGGAATTTCGCGAGCACGTCGTCCGCCAGCCCGAGCCGGCGCAGGATTTCCGCGAGCCGCACTCCGGTCCCGGCGCGTGGCAGCCCGTGGATCGCGATCGGCTCTTCCAGCGCGCGCCGGATCGTCATTCGCGGCGACAGCGACGCCACGGCATCCTGCAACAGCATCTGAATGCGTCGCCGGAATGCAAGGCGTCCTTGTGCCAGATGGTCGCGCACATGCCGGCCGCCGACGCGCACCGTGCCTGCCGACGGCGGCGTTAGGCCGACCAGGACCCGGCAAAGCGTCGTCTTGCCGGAGCCGGACTCGCCGACCAGCCCGACGATCTCGCCCTTCGCGATGCCGAGCGTGATGTCATCGAGCGCCTGCACGCCGCCGGCGAAGACGACGTCGACTCCGGCGAATGCCAGCAACGGCGCGTCGGCGGTCACGCCGTCACCTCGACGATCTCCTCGAAGCGCAGGCAGGCCGCGCGATGGCCGGGTCCGGCATCGCGCAACGCCGGAATCGTCTGGCGACAGGCGTCGGTCGCATGCGGGCAGCGCGGCGCGAAGCTGCAGGCTACCGGCGCATCGACGGGATCGGGCACCTCGCCCGGTATCGCGACGAGCCGGCCACCGTGCGCGTGGTCGCCCAGCTCGCACGCCAGCAGCGCGCGCGTATACGGGTGGCGCGGATTCGCCAGCATTTCGGCAACGGGGCCGGACTCGACGATGGTTCCGGCGTACATCACGCACAGGTCGTCGCACAGTTGCGCGACGAGGCCGAGATGGTGCGAGATGAACACGATCGAGCCGTTGAAGCTGCGGCGCAGATCCTCCAGCAGCGCCACGATCTGGGCTTCCACGGTCGCATCGAGCGCCGTCGTGCATTCGTCGGCCAGCAAGAGGTCCGGCTCGACCAGCAGCGCCATCGCGATCATCACGCGCTGGCGCATGCCGCCGGAGAGCTGATGCGGATACGACCGCAGCCGGAGCCGCGCGTCGGCGATGCCCACGCTCGCAAGCGCCGCGGCCGCGCGTGCGTCGGCGTCGTCGCGCTGCATGCCGGGATGACGCCGGCGCAGGACGTCAACGAGGTGAGTGCCGATGGTGAAGAGCGGATTCAGTGCCGTCATCGGGTCCTGGAAGATCATCGCGATCCGGGTGCCGCGGTAGGCGTTCATCGCGGCCTCGTCGAGCTCGATGAGGTCGACGCCGTCGAAGACGATCTGGCCGCCGAGCCGGGGATGATTCGTCGGCAACAGGCGCAGCAGGCACGTCGCAAGGCTCGATTTGCCCGACCCCGATTCGCCGACGACGCCGAGGATTCGTCCGTGCCCGATATCGAGATTGATGCCGCGCAGGATGTGCGCAGTGCCGCGCGACGTCGCGGCGTCGAGCGCAAGGTTGCGGATCGATACCAGCGGCGTCATTGAACCACCCCCACGCTTGCGGCGTTCGCCGCTGCGCTGCCCCACGGGACATCCAGGCGGGCGGGGCGAAGCGCAGGCCCGAAGGGGGCGTCCGCAAGCGTGGATGGCGGCCGACACGCAGGCGCCGCACATGGCAACCGGCGTGATGAGGCCGCGGAGCAATTCGCGTCTTGCGGCGGCCCGGCGACGCGCATCCGTCAGCGCTCCTGCCGGATGCGCGGATCGACCGCATCGCGCAGCGCCTCGCCGAACAGCGTGAAGCCGAGTGTTGCAACGGCGAGCGTCAGGCTGGTGACGATCACCGGCACCCAGCTGTCGGAGAGAAACTGGTAGCCGTCCTGGATCAGCGTGCCCCAGCTCGCCAGCGGCGGGCGCACGCCCAGGCCCAGGAACGACAGGCCGGCCTCGATGGTGATCACCACGGGTATGTCCATCGACGCGAGGATCACGAGCGGCCCGAGGATGTTCGGCAGGATGTGATGCACGACGATGCGGGCGAACGAGGCGCCAAGGATCCGCTCGGCCTCGAGAAAGGGCGCACTCTTCAGCGTCAGCACCTGTGCTCGCGCCACGCGGCCGAAATGCGGCGTCAGCGTGATCGCCACGATCACGACGACAATCGCCGTCGACGGACCGAACACGGCGACGATGGCGAGCGCCAGCACCATGCTCGGGAACGACGAAATGACGTCGAAGACGATCAGCACGAAGCGTTCGAGCCGGGACGTCAGGTACGCGGCGAGAATGCCGAGGAGGGTGCCGACGCTCAGCGCGATGGCGATCGCCGTCAGCGCCACGCTCATCGCCACGGTGGCGCCATGCACCAGTCGCGAATAGAGATCGCGGCCCAGGTGGTCGGTACCCAGCCAATGCGCAAACGACGGCGCCGCGAAGCGGTTCATCACGTCGAGGCGGTCCGGGTCGCCGGTCGCAACCCAGGGGGCGAAGAGTGCCGCCAGCATCACGATGGCGACAATGGCGAACCCGGTGGCCCCGTTGAACGTGGCACAGACCCGGCGCAGGACACGGAGGGCGCTTGCGAGCGCCGTCATCCAACCGCTCCCGGGTGCGATGTCTCGCGCCGGATGCGCGGGTCGATCGCCGAATACGAGAGGTCGACGATCAGGTTCACCACGACAAACAGGACGACGACGACCAGTACGGCGCCTTGTACGACCGGGTAGTTGCGCTCGGCGATCGCGTGGTAGATGAGGCGCCCGAGTCCCGGTCGCGCGAAGACGATTTCAACCAGTACCGCGCCCCCCAGCAGACGGCCGATGCCCATGCCGAGAATCGTGATGGTCGGGATGCAGGCGTTCTTCAACGCATACTTGTAGGTCACGAGGCGATCGGACAGGCCATAGGCGCGGGACGTGCGAATGTAGGGCTCGTTCATCACTTCCAGCATCGAGCTGCGAACCAGCCGGGCAATGAATCCGATCCAGCCGAGCGCGAGGGCCAGCGTCGGCAGGATCATCCGCCGCACCTCGTCCCCGAGCGCGCCGGTTCGGCTCGCGCCCAGCACCGGCAGCCAGTCGAGCCAGATGGCGAAGATCAGCAGCAGGAAGATCGCGATCACGAAGCTCGGCACGGCGATGAATGCGACGGAGACGAACGCGAGAACATTGTCGAGAATGGTGCCGCGGTGCGTGGCCGCGAAGACGCCGAGCGGCACGCCGATGAGCACGGCCAGACCGATCGCCGAAAACGTGAGAATCAGCGTGTACGGGATCACTTCGCGGACGAGGCTCGCCACCGGGCGCCCGGAGATCACGTCCGTGCCGAGGTTGCCGGTCAGGGCATTCCCGAAAAAACGTCCGAGCCGGATGTGGAGCGGCTGATCGAGCCCCATGTCCGCGATGAAGCGCTGCGCCAGCTCGGGGGTCGCCTGAGGGCCGAGCAGCGTGGTCGCCGGATCGCCGGGAACCACGGCCGAGAGCGTGAACAGCAGCAGCATGGCGCCGATCACGATCAGTACCGTCGTGACGAGACGGCTCGCGAGATAGCGCAGCGTCTCTTCGGCGCGGGTTGCGCCTGCCGCCAACATCGTCACCGGCCGCCGGCCGTGGCCGCTGCGTCAGGTTGCCGCGCCGAAATCGTCGTATTGCCAGTCGATCCAGCCCGGCACCGCGGCGGGCCGAATCCAGCTGCGGTATACGAGTGCTATTGGCCTCGTTGGTGAGCCAGACGAACGCGGCGCTCTTGTCCATCAGGCGCTGCGCGTCGACGACCATCTGCCGCCGCTTGGCCGGATCGAGTTCGCCCGCGGACTGCGTGTAAAGGGCGTCGAATTCGGGACTGTTCCAGCGCTGCCAGTTCCAGTTGCCGATCTGCCCGGAGACGAACCACTGCATGATGAAGTTCGGGTCGTGCTTGCCGTTGAAACGGGTGATGAAGAGGTCGATGTTCTTGCCGGTGTCCCCTTTGCCGGAACTCCAGAACGTGCCGCCCTCCTGTGCATCGACTTCGACGGTGATGCCGACGTCAGCCAGGAGCGCGCGCGCCACCAGCGCCATGTTCTGGTAGACGGCCTGGTTCAGGATCAGCACCTTGACCTTGAGGTTCGCCGCGCCGGCGGCTGCCAGCAGGCTTTTCGCTTCTGCGACGTTGCGCTTGTACACCGGCGCTTCGCGCCAGTGGCCGAGAATTTGCGGCGGCAGCAGCGTGTTCAACCGCGGCGCCTTGCCGTTGTACCCGGCTGCCAGCATCTGGTCGACGTCGAGCGCGAGGCGAATGGCCTGGCGGACGCGCGGATCGCTGAACGGCGCCTTTTCCACGTTCATGCCGAGCCAGACGTACGCGATGCTCGGCTGGTCGCTGACCGTGAGCCCGGCCACGGAGCGTAGCGGTTCGGCAGCGGCCGGCGCCAGCACTGCGAAGTCGAGCTCGCCTGAACGCAGCGCGAGATCGGTCGTCCGCGCGTCCGAGATGAAGCGGATGGCGATTTCCTCGAAGTGGGGCTTGCGTCCGGCATACGCGGGATTGCGGCGTAGCGTCGCGCCCTTCTGGCGTTCCAACGACGTCAGCTGGTAGGGTCCGGAACCGACGGGCCGCGTCGCGAACTCCGCGCCGCGCTCCCCGACCGCCTTCCGCGACACGATGCAGCCGGAGCCGTCGGCGATCACCACGTCGTACAGGTTCGCGCGCGGGTGCGTGAGCACGATCCGGCCCTCGTATTTGCTCTTGACTTCGACCACCTGCAGGTGCAGCCAGTCGTTCTTGTACGTCGACTCCTTGGCGCCGTCTTTCGGCGGCAGTCCGATGCGCTCGAACGAGAACTTGACGTCGTCGGCGGTCATTTCGCCGAACCCGTCCGTGAACATCTGTCCAGGTTTCAGACGGAACTCGATGACGGTCGGCGAGACCTGCTTGACCTCGGCCGCCGCATCGAGCTCGAGCTCGGACGAATTCGGCTTCTGCGTCATCAGCCGCTGGAAGACGGCGCGCATGACATTGCCCTCCCACGGCCCGGTGCGGTGCGCGGGGTCGAGCACGGCGAGATCGCGGTCGATGCGCACGGTGATGCTGGCGCGCGGCCCGGTCTGGGCCGGCGCATCGATCGCATAGACCAGCGCCGAACCAGCGAGGGTCGTCAGGAAGTCGCGGCGATTGAAATGGGAGGTCGTCATCAAAGTCTCCTCGAAGCCGAGCGGCCGATGGACGCGATCGGTGGCCGTATGGGGCGCCCCGTGGCGCATGGTGACCGTTCCGGCGGGATTCGACAAGCGTCGAGCCCCGGAACGAAGCCCACGGTGAAGACAGGGAGAATGTCGGGACCCGCACCGGCCGTCGCGTGCGGATCGATCAAATCGGTTCGCGGGAAGTTCTGGCAGCGCTACTTCGTTGTCGGCATCATGAATTCGGCGCCGGCGCGAATGCCGGACGGCCAGCGCTGCGTAACCGCTTTCTGCCGCGTGTAGAAACGGATGCTCTCCGGACCGTAGATGTGGTGGTCGCCGAAGAGCGACGATTTCCAGCCGCCGAAGCTGTGAAAGGCGACAGGCACGGGAATCGGCACGTTGACGCCGACCATGCCGATCTGCGCACGCTGGACGAAGTCGCGCGCCGTGTCGCCGTCGCGCGTGAAGATGGCGGCGCCGTTGCCGAATTCGTGCGCGTTGACGAGGGCAAGTGCCTCGTCGTAGGAGCCGACGCGCAGCGACGAGAGCACCGGTCCGAAAATCTCGTCCTTGTAGATGCGCATGTGCGGGGCGACGCGGTCGAACAGCGTCGGACCGACGAAGTAGCCGTCTTCATGTCCCGGCACCTGCAGCGCGCGGCCGTCGACAACGAGCTCTGCCCCTTCGGCCGCGCCGCTGTCGATGTAGCCCTTCACCTTGTCCCGATGCGTGGCAGTGACGAGCGGCCCCATTTCGGCGCTCCTGTCGTCGGAAGCGCCGACCTTCATGGCGGCGATCTTCTTCTGCACGCGGCCGAGCACGTTGTCGGCAATCGCATCGCCCACGAACACGGCCACCGAAATTGCCATGCAGCGCTCGCCGGCGGAGCCGTATGCGGCGCCCACGAGCGCGTCGGCGGCCATCTCGGGATCCGCGTCGGGCATCACGACTGCGTGGTTCTTCGCTCCGCCCAGGGCCTGCACCCGTTTGCCGTGCGCAGTGCCGGTGGCGTAGATGTACTTGGCGATGGGCGTCGAGCCCACGAAGCTCACCGCCTGCACGCCGGGATGCGCGAGCAGGGCGTCGACGGCTTCCTTGTCGCCATTGATCACGTTGAAGACGCCGTCCGGCAATCCCGCTTCCTTGAGCAGCGCGGCGAGGATCAGCGCCGTCGAGGGGTCGCGCTCCGAGGGCTTGAGGATGAACGCGTTGCCACAGACGAGCGCCATCGGGAACATCCACAGCGGCACCATCGCCGGAAAATTGAACGGCGTGATGCCGACGACCACGCCCAGGGGCTGGCGCAGCGTGTAGGCATCGATGCCGGTGCCGACGTTTTCGGTGAACTCGCTCTTCAGAATCTGCGGCGCGCCACACGCGTACTCGACGATCTCGATGCCGCGCGCGAGTTCGCCGGCGGCATCCGAGAGCACCTTGCCGTGCTCGCGCGAGATGACGGCGACGATCTCGTCGGCACGCTGCTCGAGCAGTGCCTTGAACCGGAACATCACGCGCGCGCGGCCGAGCGGCGTCGTAGCCGCCCAGCCGGGGAATGCTGCCCTCGCGGCGTCGACGGCGCGCGCGACTTCGGCGGAGGTCGCGAACGGAACGCGGCACCCGAGCGCACCGGTGGCGGGCGTATAGACGTCGCCCAATCGGCCGGATGCGCCCGGCGCGCGCTTGCCGCCTATCCAGTGGGCGAGCGTGGGAACATCGGCTTGGCGCAGGGCAGGGGTGGCGGTCATGGTGGTGTCTCCAATGATCCCGCGACGCAGGGCGTTGAAGGCAGCATCTGCGCCGACGGCGATCGAGTAGTTTAGCGCTTCCGCGTCGAGGATGGGGTGGGCGGTGCCGGGAACCGGTAAAATGTGCGTGTAGCCGCGGTGCATCGCATTCTCGACGGTGCCGGCGCAGGGCGCATGTCGTCAGAAGGATCATCGATGGGTCAGCAGGTTTTCATAGCAGGAGTCGGCATTGTCCCGTTTGCCAAGCCGGGCGCGAGCGAAACCTACGACGTGATGGGTGCGGCGGCAGCGGTCGATGCGCTTGCCGACGCCGGGGTCGCGTACCCGGACGTGCAGCAGGCGTACGTCGGCTACGTCTACGGCGACTCCACGGCCGGCCAGAAGGCGCTCTATCGCGTCGGCATGACCGGCATCCCGATCTGCAATGTCAACAACAACTGTTCGACCGGGTCGACCGCGCTCTATCTTGCGCGGCAGGCGGTCGCGAGCGGCGTTGTCGATTGTGCGCTGGCGCTCGGCTTCGAGCAGATGACGCCGGGAGCGATCGGGACGCAGTTCAACGATCGCCCGACGCCGTTCGACGCATTCAGTCGCGAAACCGATGCCCTCGTCGGGGCGCCCGACGTCCCGCTCGCCATCCGTTACTTCGGTGGGGCCGGCCTCTCGCACATGCGCAAGTACGGCACGAGGCTCGAGACGTTTGCCAGCATTCGCGCCAAGGCGAGCCGCCACGCGGTGAACAATCCGATGGCGCTGTTGCGCAAGGAAATGACCGTCGACGAGGTAATGGCTTCCCCGGAACTCATGCCCGGCGTGATGACGCGGCTGATGGCCTGCCCGCCGACCTGTGGCGCCGCGGCGGCGGTTCTGGTGTCCGAGGCGTTTGCGCACCGGCATCACCTCGACATGACCGTTTCGATCGCTGCGCAGGCGATGACGACCGACCTGCCGGCCACCTTTGCGGCACACGACATGATGCAGCTCGTCGGCTACGGGATGACGCAGGCGGCCGCGCGGAAGGTCTACGAGGCGGCCGGCATTGGCCCCGACGACATCGACGTGGTCGAGCTGCACGATTGCTTCGCGCAGAACGAACTCATCAGCTACGAAGCACTGGGACTGTGTCCCGAGGGCGGCGCCGAGAAATTCGTCGCCGACGGCGACAATACCTATGGCGGACGGTTCGTGACCAATCCGTCCGGCGGGCTCTTGTCGAAAGGGCATCCGCTGGGCGCGACGGGTCTTGCCCAGTGCTACGAGTTGACGCAGCAATTGCGCGGCACGGCGGATCGGCGACAGGTCGAAGGGGCGCGCATCGGACTGCAGCACAACCTGGGACTCGGCGGCGCCTGCGTCGTCACGCTGTACCGCGCGATGTGAGCACTTGGTGCCGATCGACGAAACGCTGATCGGACGCACGTTTCCGCCGCACTCGGCGGACGTCGAGCCGGGCCGCCTGCGTCTGTTCGCAAAGGCGATCGGGGAAACGCGCCCGGAATACCTGGACCCCGCGGCCGCGCGTGCGGCCGGGCATCGGTCGCTTCCCGCGCCACCGACTTTCGTGGCCTGCCTCTACCTCGACGTGCCCGATCCGTTCGCGTGGTTTCACGAACTCGGCATCGAGCTCGCGCATGTGCTGCATGGTGCGCAAAGTTTCCGCTATCTTGCGCCGGTTTTTGCAGGCGACCGGCTGACCTTTGCCTCTCGCATCGAAAACGTCTTCCGCAAGAAGAGCGGCGCGCTGACGTTCATCATCCGGGAGGTCGACGTGACCAACCAGGTGGATGTGCGCGTCGCCGAGATGCGCTCGACGATCATCGTGCGCGGTCCGGCGAACAGGCAGCCGGGCGGGCACCGAGGGACACGATGATCCTCTCCTACGAGGGCGTAGCCGTGGGCGATGAGCTGCCGCCGCTTTCGCTGCCACCGCTCACCCGCACGACGCTCGCGCTCTATGCCGGCGCGTCCGGCGATCACAATCCGATCCACCTCGATATCGATTTCGCCCGCGCCGCGGGTATGCCCGACGTGTTCGCCCACGGGATGCTTTCGATGGCCTGGCTGGGAAGGCTGCTGACGAATTGGGCCCCGCAAAGGGACCTCCGCGAGTTCGGCGTACGCTTTTCGGCGATCACGCGCGTCGGCGAGCGCATCGTCTGCACGGGTCGCGTCACGGAAAAACTCGAACGCGACGGCGAGCGGCTGATCCGGGTCACGGTCACGACCGCGAACGAGGCGGGCGAGGTCAAGGTCCTGGGCGACGCCTTGATCGCGGTACCCTGACCATGGAAACGTATCGGCCTCGCTGGCAGGACGACGCGCTGGATTCGTTTCGGGGCACCGTGCGCCGCTTCGTCACTGAGGTGCTCGCACCACGGGAGCCGGCGTGGCAGCAGGCACGCCGCGTGGACGCCGAATCGTGGCGCGAAGTCGGCGCCATGGGACTCCTTCTCTGCGATGTGCCGGAAACCTACGGCGGCAGCGGCGGCACGTTCGCGCACGATTGCGTCGTATTCGAGGAATTTGCCTACGCCGGCGTCATGAGCTTCGGCAAGCACGTGCACAACATCTGCGCGCACTACATCATGGCCTATGGGACCGAGGCGCAGAAGCGGCGCTGGCTGCCGGGGCTTGCCAGCGGCGAACGGGTCGGCGCCATTGCGATGTCCGAGCCGGCGGCCGGGTCGGACCTGCAGGGAATACGGACGCGTGCGCAGAAGACGGGCGACCACTACGTCCTTGACGGTTCGAAGACATTCATCTCGAACGGGCAGGTCGCGAACCTGATCTGCGTGGTCGCCCGCACCGATCCCGGGGCAGGCGCGCAAGGGAATGTCGCTGATCATGGTGGAGACCGATGGCCTGGCCGGCTTTCGCCGTGGCCGTACGCTCGACAAGATCGGCCAACCCGGACAGGACACCTCCGAACTCTTCTTCGACGAATGCCGCGTCCCCGCCGACAACCTGCTGGGAAGCACCGAAGGCGCGGGATTTGCGCAGCTGATGGATGAATTGCCCTACGAGCGCACGCTGGTCGCGCTCTTCGCGGTCGCGGTCGTCGAGCGCGCGGTGCGGATCACGACCGACTATGCGCGGGAGCGCAAGGCATTCGGCAAGACGCTGCTCGAGATGCAGAACACGCGCTTCAAGCTTGCCGAGGCGAAGACGATCGCGCACGTCGGGCGCGTCTTCATCGATTCGTGCATCGAACGCTACATGGCCGGCACGCTCGACACCGCGACCGCCTCGATGGCCAAGTGGTGGCTTACCGACATGCAATGCCAGGTGGTCGACGATTGCCTGCAGCTCTTCGGCGGCTACGGCTACATGCGCGAATACCCGATTGCGCAGATGTACGCCGACGCGCGCGTGCAGCGGATCTACGCCGGATCGAACGAGATCATGAAGGAAATCATCGCGCGCTCGCTCTAGGGGCCGAGCCGGCAGGTAAACCATGACGACACCCTACCCGCATCTGTTCGCCCCGCTCGATCTCGGCTTCACGACGCTCGCGAACCGCGTGCTGATGGGCTCGATGCACACGGGCCTCGAGGAGGCGCCGGATGGTTTCGCGCGCATGGCGGCGTTCTACGCGGAGCGCGCGCGCGGCGGCGTCGGGCTCATCGTCACCGGCGGCATCGCGCCGAATTTCGCGGGACGGGTCGAGCCGCGGGCGTCGCAGCTGTCGTTTCCGTGGCAGGTGGGCAAGCATCGTGTCATCACCGACGCCGTGCACGCGGAAGGCGGCAAGATCGCCATGCAGATCCTGCACGCGGGACGATACGCGTATCACCCGCTGTCCGTTGCGCCGTCGGCCATCCGCTCGCCCATCACGCCGTTCAAGCCGCGCGCGCTGACGCGATGGGGCATCGCGAAAACGATCGCGGCCTATGCCCGCTGCGCCCAACTCGCGCAGCGCGCCGGATACGATGGCGTGGAGATCATGGGGTCGGAAGGCTATCTCATCAACGAATTCGTCGCGCCGCGCACGAACCATCGCGATGACGACTGGGGCGGCTCCCTCGAGAACCGCCTCCGCTTTCCGGTCGAGATCGTCCGCCGCACGCGCGAGGCGGTCGGTGCGGATTTCATCATCGTCTTTCGGCTGTCGATGCTCGATCTGGTCGAGGGCGGCAGCACGTGGGACGAGGTCGTGGTCCTCGCCAAGGCCGTCGAGGCGGCGGGCGCCACGATCATCAACACCGGCATCGGCTGGCACGAGGCACGCGTGCCGACGATCGCGACGATGGTGCCGCGCGCCGCCTTTGCGTGGGTCACGAAGCGGCTCAAGAGCGAAGTGCGGCTGCCGCTCATTGCGACCAACCGGATCAACGACCCGGCCGTGGCCGAAGCCGTGCTCGCGCGCGGGGACGGTGACATGGTGTCGATGGCGCGGCCGTTCCTGGCGGATGCGGAGTTCGTCAACAAGGCGGCGGCCGGCCGCGCCGATGAAATCAATACCTGCATCGCCTGCAACCAGGCCTGTCTCGATCAGATCTTCTCGCGCCAGATCGCGTCGTGCCTCGTCAATCCGCGTGCCTGCTACGAGACGAAGATCGTCATCAAACCGGCCGCCACGAAGCGGCGCATCGCCGTGGTCGGCGCCGGCCCGGCGGGCCTCGCGTGCGCGACGACCGCTGCGCAAATCGGCCATCAGGTCTCGCTGTTCGATGCCGCCGCCGGAAATCGGCGGACAGTTCAATCTCGCGCGCCGCATTCCCGGCAAGGACGAGTTTGCCGAAACGCTCCGCTACTACCGCCGCAGCATCGAGCGCACCGGGGTGACGTTGCATCTCGAACGTCGCGTGAGTGCGGGCGATCTTGCGGGATTCGACCATGTCGTGCTCGCGACCGGCATCGTCCCGCGCACGCCGGCGATACCGGGCATCGAGCATCCGAAGGTGGCGGGCTACACCGACATCGTCATGGGACGGCGCGAGGCCGGCAAGCGTGTTGCCATCATCGGGGCCGGGGGCATCGGTTTCGACGTCGGCGAGTTCCTCACCCACCACGGCGGCCACGACGAGACCGACGAATACTGCGCCGAGTGGGGCATCGATACCCGGTATCGTGATCGGGGCGGCATCGGCTGTCGCCGCCGAGCGTCCGCCGCCGCGGCAGGTCTGGCTCTTGCAGAGGAAGTCGAGCAAGGTCGGCGATGGTCTTGCGAAGACCACCGGCTGGATCCGGCGAACGTTGCTGAAGAAGCGCGGCGTGACGATGATTCCCGGCGTCGAATACGAAGGGATCGACGACGCCGGGCTGCGCATTCGCGTGAGTGGCGAAGCGCGAACGCTCGAGGTCGACACGATCGTCGTCTGCGCCGGGCAGGAACCGCGCCGCGAGTTGCTCGACCCCCTGCGGCAGGCGGGATTGGCGGTTACGTTGATTGGCGGCGCCGATGTTGCCGCCGAACTCGATGCCCGTCGCGCGATCGCGCAAGGCACCGAAGTCGCGCTTCGCCTATAGCGCCGTTTCCAGCAGCGCGCCCGCACAAAGCAGCATCCCGAACCCGACTTCGAGCATCACGGCGCGAAAGAGCAGCGCATTCTGGGCCGGCCCGTCGGGTGTGCGCGTGAAGTCGCGCACGAGTCGCAAGGCCCACGGCAGCGCCAGGAGCGGCAGCGCGAGCCAGGCACTCGTGGTCAGCCACGCGAGGACAAGCGCGAGCGCAAAGGGCGCGAGTTCGAGCGCGACATAGACGCGCACCGACGCCGTGGCACCGATCACGACGGGCAGCGTGCGGCGGCCCGCGGTCGCGTCGTAGGCGCGGTCGCGATAGTTGTTCACCAGCAGCACGGCCGCGGCATGCGAACCTACCGCCGCACCGGCGATCCATGCGGGGGCGTCGATCATTTCCGTCTGGAGGTAGTAGGTGCCACAGACCGCGGTGAGCCCGAAGAAGACGAATACGGTGAGTTCGCCGAGCGGCGTGTAGGCGATGGGACGCGGTCCCCCCATGTAGCCGTAGGCGGCGAGCGTCGAGATCGCACCGACGAGCACGATCGGCCAGCCGAACCGGAGCATCACCGGAAGCGCGGCCAGCGCGGCGATCGCGACCGTGGCAACGATTGCCTGCTTCACGGCGCGCGGGGTCAGCCAGCCGCGGGAGGTCGCGCGGGGCAGGCCCGCGTGGCCACCGGTCGGGGTGCGGCGCTCCAGGAACCCGACGTCGTTCTGCAGGTTGGTCACGACCTGCATCAGTACCGACGTGGTGAGGGCGATCAGCGCGAACGCCAGATCGAACGTGGTGTTGAGCGACCACGCGAGACTGGTCGCGACGAGGACCGGTACCGTCGCGATCCAGAGCGTCTTGAGCCGCAGCGCGATGCGCCAAGCCGCCCACGAGCCGGGGCGTATCGGCGGAAACGTGGGCGAGTCGATGACGGGCGCCTGCATGCGATTGTGTCGTGTGTCGTGGATTCCGCGTTAGCCAACAAGGGGGCCCCGGCGCGACGCGCGCCGACCCTGACGCCGCAATGCCCCTTGCGGTACTCACGTCAATTATAGCGCTGCGGTGCCCGGGCGCAGCGTCGGCCAGGGGGCTTGCATGGCCGTCGCTTGCGCTTGTTTGCGCTTGATTGCACTGGGTAGCGCGCTTGATCTGAGGTAAGGTAGGCGTAACGCCGCACCGATGCACCGGCGATGGGGGCCGCGATGATCAACTGGCAATGGGTTCTGACGATCGATCCCTCCAACGAAGTCCGATGGCTGGTTGCGCCTGCCGTCACGAAGTCGACATCCCGCAGTCCCCGGCCCCGGGGACGACGATGACGACGACGAGGATGGTCCCGGCGGCGGCGGCGGGAGTGTCGGCAACATCGACCCGGACGACGACGAAGAATTTGGCGACGAGGACGACGACGACGACGATGACGAAGAGCCGTTGCGGTGCCGGCCGTCGTAGAAAACCGTAACGCGCCTCGCTGCACCGCAGCATTTCATGGTATGATTCGCGTTGTGTGGCGATCTGCGAGTTTTTGACGGTTGCCCGCCGCACGCAGCAAATTCCAGGCAACCGGATCATCGATTTCTAATCTCTCGCTTCGAACTCGACGTGATTCGAGGCTCGAACGGCAGCATCCGGTTAGCGACGATGGCTTTGCAGTCTGTCGACCCGGTTGCGGCTCATTGCGCGCGCTCCTGGCGTTCCCTCTGACGGCGGTTTCCGCTCTCGGTCGGCGCGTCGCGCCGCTTTCGTTTCCCGCGATTCCGGATTTTGGGCACGGGCCGCCACGTTGGCGACACCCGATTCCTGCCCGTGCCGCGCGTGCCGCTAACGGCGCGTCGCGGCGAATGGAAGGAAGTGGAAATGAAATTCGAAGAACTCAAACTCGCGCCCGAGTTGCTGAGCGCGCTCACCGCGTGCGGCTACACCGATCCCACCCCGATCCAGGCGCAGGCAATTCCGCACCTGCTTGCCGGCCGCGACCTGATCGGTTCGGCGCAGACCGGCACCGGCAAGACGGCCGCATTCGTGCTGCCGGCACTGCAGCGTCTTGCCGCATCGGGTGTTCGCGCCAGCGCCGGGCGGCACGGCGTGGCGAGCCCACGCATCCTGGTTCTAGCCCCCACGCGCGAACTTGCGCAGCAGGTCGCCGAGCAGGCCGTGCGCTACGGACGCAGCTTGCGGGTCGGCACGGTATGCATCTATGGCGGGGCGCCGTATCCGATCCAGAACCGGGATCTTGCGCGCGGCGCCGACATCATCGTCGCGACGCCGGGGCGCCTCATCGACCATCTCGAGCGCGGACGCATCGACTTGTCGGCGCTCGAAGTGCTGGTGCTGGACGAAGCCGACCGGATGCTCGACATGGGCTTCGTCGACGATGTCGAGCGAATCGCGGCCCTGGCGCCCAAGGGGCGCCAGACCGTGCTGTTCTCCGCGACGTTCGACGGCGCGATCGCGCGGCTGTCCGCGCGCCTGATGCGCGACGCCGTGCGCATCGAAGTCCAGTCGGACAAGGCGGCACCGATTGCGATCGAGCAGCGTGTCCACTTCGCCGACGACTACTCGCACAAGCACCGGATCCTCGATCATCTGCTCGCCGACGTCGCGATGACGCAGAGCATCGTCTTCATCGCCACCAAGCGCGACGCCGAATCCCTCGCGCAGCGCTTGCAGGGCGAAGGGCACGCTGCCGCCGCGCTGCACGGCGACATGAACCAGCGCGAGCGCACGCGCACGCTCTCCGAAATGCGGCGCGGCCGCGTGCGCACGCTCGTTGCGACCGACGTCGCGGCGCGCGGCATCGACGTCGCCGGCATCAGCCACGTGATCAACTTCGATCTGCCGCGGCAAGCAGGCGATTACGTCCACCGGATCGGCCGTACTGGTCGCGCCGGCGCAACCGGCATTGCCGTGTCGATCGCGAATCACGCCGAGCGTGGGGCACTGCGTCTGATCGAGCGCTTTACGGGCGCTGCGATTCCCGCGCTCGAAATTCCGGGGCTCGAGCCGCGTCGGCGCGAGGCGAGAGTCGCGCCGCGGCCCGGCTACGGCAAGCCGGCATACCGTGGCGCCCATGCGCCGGCACATGCACGGCCCGCGCCGCGCTGGGACGATCGCGCCGGAACGGTATCGGCGCGTCGCCGTGATCGCGACGATGCGTCATCTGCCTTCCGGGTTTCGCGGTGGATTCGCGAAGAAGGGTGAGCGCGCGCGCTAAACGTGCGAATTGTCGGTCGGATCACGCGCGGGGCCACATTGGGTGATCCGCCACCGTCAAAGGTGACGGTCACTCCGCCATCCCTTGCGCGTCAGTATCCGGCAGCCAACCCCGTATTTCGCCGCGGATCGTTGGCGCCGTAGTACCGGTTGCCGCCTTGCGCGGTGCCGCCGAGCGACGGCGCGCCGACCATGATGCCGATCGCGTGGCTCCAGGGCACGGCGTCGGTGAATCGGTGGCCCATTTCGATCAGGATGCGGCGCGTGTCCGGAGAGAGGGCGAATGTCTCGACGAACGTGCCGTCGGGCAGCCATTGCTGATGGAAGCGCGGGGCGTCGATGGCTTCCTGGATGTTCATCCCGTAGTCGATCGTGTTGAGGATCAACTGCACGACGACAGTGATGATGCGGCTGCCGCCGGGCGTGCCGATGACCAGCAACGGCTTGCCGTCGCGGGTCACGATCGTGGGCGCCATCGAGCTCAATGGCCGCTTCCCCGGCGCGATCGCGTTGGCTTCGCCCTGCACGAGGCCGTACAGGTTCGGCACGCCTGCCTTGACGGTGAAGTCGTCCATCTCGTTGTTCATGAGGATACCGGTTTTCGCCGGCATGACCCTCGCGCCGAACCAGCCGTTCAGCGTGTAGGTGACCGCCACGGCATTGCCATCCTTGTCGACGATCGAATAGTGCGTGGTGTTGGTCCCTTCGTGCGGCGCGACACCGGGCTTGATGTCGCGCGAGATGCCCGCCCGGGCCGGATCGATGGCAGCTCGTATCTTGGCGGCGTAATCCTTGTCGAGCAGGCGCGCGACCGGGTTTTGCACGAAATCGGGGTCGCCCAGATAGCTGTTGCGGTCCGCGTACGCGTGCCGCATCGCCTCGATCTGGTAATGCACGGATTGCGCGGAGCGGAATCCCAGATCGCGCAACGGGTAGCCTTCGAGAATGCCCAGGATTTCGCACACGATCACGCCGCCCGAACTCGGTGGTGGCGCCGACACGATGTGGTAGCCGCGGTAGTCGCATTCGATCGGCGCCAATTCGCGGGCTTTGTAATCCGCGAGATCCGCCTTGGTGATGATGCCGTTGCCACGTGCGCTGGCCGCCACGATGGCATCGGCAATCGGACCCTTGTAGAACGCATCGCCACCCTGACGCGCAATCAGGCGCAGCGTCTGGGCAAGGTCTTTCTGGATCAGGCGCTGTCCGGCCTTGAAGGGCTGGCCGGCGTTAAGGAAGATCGCGGCGGACGGCGCGTCCCCGCGAAAGTCGTCCGTCGCGATGGCCAGCAGGTCGACATCGCCCTGTTCCAGCACGAAGCCGCGTTGCGCGAGACGAATGGCGGGGTCGATGACCGTCGCGCGCCTCATCGTGCCGTACTTGGCGAGCGCCAGTTCGAACCCGGCCACGTTGCCCGGCACGCCGGCGGCCAGATAGCCTCGCGTGCTGAGCCCCTTGATGACATTGCCCTCGCGGTCGAGGTACATGCCGGCGGTTGCAGCGAGCGGGGCCCGTTCGCGAAAATCGATGAACGTCTTGCGCCCGTCGGCCAAGTGAATCGTCATGAAGCCGCCGCCGCCAAGGCTGCCGGCCGACGGGTAAACGACGCCGAGCGCATAGCCGACGGCCACCGCGGCATCGACGGCGTTGCCGCCCCGCTTGAGGATGTCGACGCCGACCCGGGTGGCGAGATGCTGGCTGGTGACGACCATGCCGTTGCGCGCGCCGACGGGCGCTTGCGACGCCGCCTGCGCGACGCAGCAACAGACGGCGACGACAAGCGCTACGACCGTTTGGCGTGTTCGTATTCTTCCGGTCAGCCGAGGTGACAGCAACGATGGGCGTCGACAACAACGAAATCGCATGGCGCGCAAGGGCGGAAAAGCGGTGCAGGGGACGTCGCCAAGCGTACCATTGATCCAGTGCCGACCGAGCTTGCGTTCCACGACGACGTGCGCCGCTGGCGTAGGCGCGTGGCCCTGGCGTTGCGTGTCCACGTGTACCGGTCGTGGCCCCCGATGGCCGCGCCGTTGCCGATCGAATGTTGCTCACAGGCGCAGCAGCAACGAATCGCCAATTTGGCGACAAGGGAGAATGATGACCGCGATGAACAGACAGGTGCTGCTGGCGAGCCGGCCGCAGGGCCCGGTGAGCGACGACAATTTCCGTGTCGTCGAGGCGCCTATCGGCGAACCCGGCGCGGGAGAGGTGCTGGTCCGCAACGAATGGCTCTCGCTCGATCCCTACATGCGCGGCCGGATGAACGATGTGAAGTCCTATGTGCCGCCGGTGCAGATCGGCGAAGTGATGGTGGGGCAGACCGTGGGCGAGGTCGTCACATCGCGTGATTCGCGCTTCGTTCCCGGCGACCAGGTGCTGGCGCCATCGGGCTGGCAACTCTACGGCGTCACCCGGGCGGATGAGTTGACCAAGGTCGACACGGAGCGAGCGCCGGCATCGTATTACCTCGGCGTGCTCGGGATGCCGGGGATGACCGCATGGTTCGGTCTGTTCGACATCGGCGCGCCCAAGCCCGGCGAAACGGTCGTCGTGTCGGCGGCGTCCGGCGCCGTGGGCAGCGTCGTCGGGCAGCTCGCGAAGCTTCACGGCTGCCGCGCGGTGGGCATCGCGGGTGGCAAGGCCAAATGCGACTACGTCGTGCAGGAACTCGGATTCGATGCCTGCATCGATCACAAGGGGGGGGCGCTTCACGGCGGTTTGCGCGCGGCCTGCCCGAACGGCGTCGATGTGCATTTCGAGAACGTCGGCGGCATCGTGCTGGATACGATGCTGGGAATGATGAACCGGTTTTCCCGTGTCGTGATCTGCGGTCTCGTCGCCGAATACAACGGCACCGAACCCTATGGGTACACGCGTCTGCGTTCGGTGCTGGTCAACCGCATCCGCATGCAGGGGATGATCGTGTTCGACTGGAAGGACCGTTACGGCGAAGCGTTCGCGGGGCTGGCCGGATATCTCGCCGATGGCAGGCTCAAGTACCGCGAATCGGTGGTCGAAGGCATCGACAATGCGCCAAAGGGATTGATCGGGCTCCTGCGCGGTGAGAATTTCGGCAAGCAGCTCGTGCGGTTGGGCTGAGCCGGCACTGGCGGCGCAGCGTTTGATAGCGAAACGCGCATTCGATACGATCCGGCCGAGCCAACGGCTTCACGCGACGTGGCAGGCGATCGGCGGTTGCCGGACATGGCGATTTTCGAGGAGGGGTTGTTCATGGCAGGTCTGGAAGCACACTATTCGGCGCGCGACATCGAGGCGCGAATCCTCTCGGCCATCCGCGCGGCCGGATTGAATCCCGAGCAGCGCCTGTCGCCCGATGAGCTGGGGGCGCTTGACCATTTCCATACGGGCGGAATCAACGCGTCCCTCGAGTTGCTGGAACTGGCGAAGATTCGGCGCGAAGATCGCGTGCTCGATATTGGAGCGGGGCTGGCCGGACCCGCGCGGCTGCTCGCTTCCACGCTCGGCTGCCGCGTCGACTGCCTCGAACTATCGCCCGACTATTGCGCCGGCGCGACTCTGCTGAATCGGCTGACCGGCCTTGACGAGCGAATCGGCGTGCACGAGGGCAGCGCACTCGCCGTACCCTTTTCTGACGACTCGTTTGATGTCGTCTGGATGCAAAACGTCGGGATGAACATTTCGGACAAGCGAAAGCTCTACGCGGAAGTCCACCGGGTCCTCAAGCCGGGCGGCCGGTTCGCTTTCCAGGAGATGGCCGCAGGGAAAGCGGCTACGTCCTATTTTCCGCTGCCGTGGGCCACGGACCCTGCCGACAGCTTTCTTGTTTCCTCCGACGAGATTCGCTCCATGCTCGCCGCGAGCGGATTCGACGCAGAACGCTTCGAGGATACCAGCGACGCACATTTGAGCCGGACCGCCGCTGGCGCCGCGCCGGGACAGCTGACCTTGGCGGTGTTCGTCGACAATCTCGCGCAGAAGGCCGGGAATGCGCGGCGCAGTCTCCAGGAGCGCCAGATCCGGCTTGTCAGGGGAGTCTTCCGCGTGAAGTGAGCAACCGCGCTGACTCGATCGCATCCACGTCTGGCAGCTCCAGTTTGCCGGATCAAATACATCAGGCGAGGTCGAGTTCCGCCTGTTTCAAGCTTTTGTCGTATGGATGCGTGGACACCTTGAAGCCGAGGCCCGTGACGAATTTCAACATGCGCTTGTTTTCCGCAAGGATGGCGCTGCCCATCGTCCGCAGTCCGCGCCGGCGCGCCGATTCGATCAGCGCGTGCATGAGCGCGCCCGCGACGCCCCCGCCCTTCCATTCGTCGGCGACGACGATCGCGAACTCGCAGCCTTCGCCGTCGGGATTGGTGGTGTACCGCGCGACCCCGATTTCCTCCTCGCGCCCCTCGCGTTCGACAATGGCGACAAACGCCATTTCCCGGTCGTAGTCGATCTGCGTGAAGCGGATCAGCTGCGGCAGTGAGAGCTCGCGCAGCGTGTGCATGAACCGGTAGTACCTCGCCTCGGGCGAGAGGTTCTTCACGAACGCGTGCTCGATCTCGGCATCCTCCGGACGGATCGGGCGTACCGTGACCTGTTTGCCGCCCTTGACCTCGTGGTGACTCACAAGGTTGGACGGATAGGGATGAATCGCCATGTGGTCGTAGCGGCCGGCCTTGGGGGGCAGTCGCCCGATGACGACTCGGGCATCGACCGCGATGGCGCCGCTTTCGTCGACGATGAGCGGGTTGATGTCCATCTCGCGAATCCACGGGAGCTCACAGACCATTTCGGAGACGCGCAACAATATCGCCTCCACCGCGGGAAGGTTGACCGGCGGCATGTTGCGGAATTTGCCGAGGTGGGCGGCCTCGTGCAGCGAAGAAAGCATGTCCGCGACGAGGAAGCTGTTGAGCGGCGGCAGGGCCACCGTGCGCTCGCGTCCCCGGACGTCGACGCCGATCCCGCCCGCGCTCAGCAGGATTGCCGGGCCGAAGATCCGGTCGCTGATCACCCCTATGAGGAGTTCCCGGCCGTGCGGCTTCTGGATCATCGGCTCGATGGCCACGCCGAGGACTTCGGCATCGGGGCGATTCGCCCTCACTTCGTCGACAATCTCCTGATAGGCCCGGCGCACCGCAGCGAGGTTGGCGATATTCAGGCGCACGCCACCGCTGTCCGTCTTGTGGCTGACCTGCGGGGAGACGACTTTCATCGCCACCGGCAGACCGGTCTGCTCCGCGAGCGCCATGGCCTCGGTGGCGGAACGCGCGGTGGCCACGCGAGCGATGGGAATGCGGAACGCCGCGAGCAGGGCCTTCGATTCCATCTCGTTGAGGATGGTGCGGCCTTCGGCGAGACCCGACTCGATGACGAGACGCGCCGACTCGACATCGGGCGCGTCCTGGCCGGTCAGCGAAGGGGGGGCCTGCAGCAGCAGTTGCTGGTTGCGGTAGTAGGCGGACACCTGCGAGAACAGATCCACCGCGGGCTCCGGCGTATCGAAATTCGAGATCAGCGCCCGCTTGAAGAGCTGCCGCGCCTTCCTCACCTGCTCCTCGCCCATCCAACAGGTGACAAGCGGCTTTTCGGATTTTGCCGCCTGGGCGATGACGCTGCGTGCGACCGCGGTCGGGTCCGTCATTGCCTGCGGCGTGAGGATGGCAAGCACGCCATCGACCTCCTTGTCGTCGAGGCAGGCGGCCAGCGATGCCGTGTAGCGGGCGACGTCGGCGTCGCCGATGATGTCGATCGGATTGGACTTCGACCAGTTCGGCGGCAGCACCTTGTCCAGCCGCGCCAGCGTTTCCGGGGAAAGTTGCGCCAGCGGGATGCGTTTGTCCTCGGCGTGGTCCGCGGCCAATGCGCCGGGACCGCCGCCGTTGGTGATGATCGCCAGCCGGTTGCCGCGCGGTCGGAAATGCGAGAACAGTCCGCGCGCCGCCGCATACATCTGGTCGATGGTGTCAAGGCGCACGACTCCGGCACGCCGAAGCGACGCGTCGAAGACATCGTCGGCGCCAACCAGTGCGCCGGTATGCGAACGTGCCGCCTTCTCTCCTGCCGCGTGCCGGCCCACCTTGATCAGCAGCACCGGTTTCACGCGCGCGGCTGCCCGCAGCGCGCTCATGAACCGGCGCGCGTCCTTGATTCCCTCGATGTAGAGAAAGATGTTCTCGGTCTTCGAGTCGGAGGCGAAATAGTCGAGCACTTCGCCGAAATCGATGTCACCGGAATCACCGAGTGAGGCGACCGTGGAAAAACCCACCTTGTTGGGCCGTGCCCAGTCGAGGATCGCGGTGCACAGCGCCCCTGATTGCGAGATCAGGCCGATGGTCCCGGGCAATGCGCTGCCGTGCGCGAACGTCAGGTTCACCCGGTCATGGGGGCGCATGATGCCGAGGCAATTCGGACCCATGAGGCGCAGGTGGTGGCGCCGCGCGTTCTCGAGCATCGCACGCTCGAGTGTGGCGCCTGCGGCGCCGGTCTCGCTGAACCCGCCCGAGATGACGATCGCAGCGCGGGTGCCGGCGCGCCCGCAGGCATCGACGATGGCGGGGACGGTTTCTGCCCTGGTGCAGATCACCGCGAGATCGAGGCGCAGCGGGATGCTCTCGACCGAGGGATGGCATCGCTGGCCGAAAATCGTCTCGTGCGCCGGATTGACCAGGAAAAGCCTTCCCGGGAATTGCATTTCCAGCATGTTGCGCACCAGCGTGGCGCCGATCGAACCACTACGCTCCGAGGCGCCGATGATGGCGACGGACTGCGGCGCAAAAAGCGGAGTGAGGTAATGCCGTTCGGAAGTCATGCCTTGGGAGTTCCGGGATGAATCGCGATGCAAGCCAACCCCGATACTGCCACGGAGCGGCCATTTCTGCGTGCGGCGGACTGTCGAACGCCACGAGCGGCCGTTGCCCAGCTGCCTCGGGCGGAGGGACGCCCGCCCCATCCATCGTGCAAGTGCGATGTCCGTTGCCTCTTGGTTTGATCAAAGTCAACGTCCTGCAAGAATGGTGGCGTTATGGTCACCAGACGAGACCCCAATCAGAGTTACAGTTGCGGACGTGTGAGAGGGCGATGTTCGATCAGCCGGTCCGAGATGTGATGCAGCGGCGAATGGTTCTCAAGGCTTCACCGGAGACCATTGTGAGCGAAGCTGCGAAGCTCATGGCAAACAAGAATGTCGGCGCAGTCATGGTGGTCGAGGGTGCGCGCCTCGTTGGCATCTTCACCGAGCGCGACATAGCATTCCGCGTTGTCGCACGAGGGCTCGACACGCAGACGACACGGCTTGCCGACGTGATGACACCTGCGCCGGATACGGTCGATCCCGACAAACCTTTTGGTTACGCGTTGGTGAGGATGCACGAGGGGGGATTTCGGCACCTTCCCGTAATCGAGGACGGCAATGTCGTGGGGATCGTGTCAGCCCGCAGCCGCGATGGATCCGGCACTGGAAGAGTTCGTCTCCGAAGCGCAGCGGCGAAAGCACTACCGGGAGAAAAGTTAATCCGCCGCGACGCAATTCGACCCGCTCAGGACTTGTGTCGCGGTCAATGCGGAACCGGCCGATTCGGGAAGCCTTCCTCGATCGGCAGCGAGGCGTCACGCGACCATTCATTCCACGATCCGAAATACGTGCGGACATCAGGGCCGTTTCTCGTTCGTTGGTTCCGCTTTGCCAGAAAAGCAACGGTCGATTCCAGATCGAAACGAGACCCGATGGCGACGCTACGCCGCCGAAAGAAGGAGGTCAAGCGGCAGGCGTTCCCCCATGAGGACCGGTGTGCCTTGGGACCGGTCGAACCCGGTGTGATTTGATCTTGGGCATGATGGTCGGAGCCGGCCGGACTTGGCCGGCTGGCGGGACGGCTCGCGTCGGCTCGAAGTAGACTATTCCGTCGCAGCCAGACCAGACGTCGAGCGCCTCGCCATGGAGTACCCCTTGCGCACGCCCTCCGCCGATCCGATCAGGTACTACTGGGAAGATTTCACACCGGGCTGGCGCTATGAGAGCAATGCGGCGTCGATCAGTGCCGCGGCAATCAAACGGTTTGCGCAAGAGTACGACCCGCAGTCCTACCACACCGACGAGACGGCAGCGAAGGCGACGCCCTTTGGCGGGCTCATTGCCAGCGGCTGGCACACATGCGCCATGGCGATGCGTCTCGATGTGCGACGGCTACCTGCTCCAGTCCTCGTGCATCGGCTCGCCCGGACTCGAAGAGCTGCGTTGGCTGCAACCGGTCCGGCCCGACGACAGGCTGCGATTTCGCGCCTTGGTTCTGGAGCAGACGCCATCGCGGACTCAGCAGGGTCGCGGTACCGTGAAGTTTCGCTGGGACGTCCTCAATCAGAACGACGACATCGTCTGCACGATGATCGGCCGGCAACTCTACCTGCGCCGAAATCCAGCCGCCTAGTGCGAAAGTCGGAAGTCGACCGCCCTGCACCCATCGGGAAGGGTGGTCGCGACCAGCGCGGCCAGGTCATTCAATCGATCGCGCAGGACGGTGCGGTCACGCACCGGACATCTCGTTCAATGGTTCGGTTAGGCGCTGGCCTCGTGCGTTCGAGTGCGTCGAATGTCGCCACGAAGCGTTGTTTGGCCTTGGCCACTCCTTCAACGTCCGTGGTCTTGTACAGGCGCTTCACCGCCGATGCGACCGCCGGATACGCAACGGCATAAAATCCGCGTACCTGGCCCTTTTGCAATTTCCGGCCTGAAATCTTTGGACTTGATTGATCATTCAAGTCGGCGTAACCTTACTTGAATGATCAATCAAGTCGACGTCGGCGCAGCAACGCGCATGCGCATCGTCCTCGCGGCGATGGAGCTCTTCTGGGAGAAAGGTTACCAATCGACCAGCGTCGCCGACCTGCTGAAGCGTGCCGACGTGCACAGTGGCAGCCTCTACCATTTCTTTCCGGGCAAGCAGGATGTCCTGCTCGCGGTGCTCGATCTGTATCACGGCGGCATCGACGAAATGTTGCTCGCTCCCGTGTGGAAGGACGTGGCCGATCCGATCGAGCGCGTGTTCGCGCTGCTCGCGAAATACCGCGAGCTGATCGTCCAGACCGATTGCACCTATGGCTGTCCGATCGGCAGCCTCGCGCTCGAACTGCACGAGCCCGATCCGCCGGTGCGATCGCGGCTCGCGGCCAATTTCACGGCGTGGGTGGACGCGATCGAGCGCTGCCTCGTCGCTGCCGGCACGCGGCTTCCGCAGGACGTGAACAGGCGCTCGCTCGCCGGTTTCGTGCTGACGACGATGGAGGGTGGCGTGATGCTCGCCCGCACGTACCGCGATGTCGCGATGTTCGACGCGGCCGTTGGCCAGCTTCGTGATCATTTTGCCCGCCTGATCGCGGAGGCAGGCGCCGTTGCGCCTTCCCGCAAACCCAAGAGGAGATAGAAGATGCGTACGTTGCTCATGCTCGTTGCCGCGCTGCCGGCCATGGTGCTGGCCCAACCCAAGTCCCAGTCAGCCGCCCACTTCGAGCCGCAGGCGTTCCTGGCGGGCAGTTGCTGGAAGGGAACGTTTCCCGACGGCAAGCAAGTCGACGAGCATTGCTTCGAATGGATCTACGGCGGGCAGTTCCTGCGCGACCGGCACACCGTCGCCGGCGGGCCCGCGCCATACGGTGGAGAAACGATCTACTACTTCGACGCGCCATCGAAAACCGTGCACTACCTCTACATCAACGTGCTTGGCGGCAACAGCCGCGGTACGGTCACGGCGAAAGAGGGCGTGCTGCTGTTCCCCGAAGAAGCGTACAGCGATGGCAAGCAGCAACAGACCTTTCGCAGTTCCTGGCGACGCGATGGCGACGACGCCTATCTCGTGCTGACCGAAGTCAAAGCGCCGGATGGCTGGAAGGAAGCCTGGCGCACCCGCATGCAACGCCAGAAGTAACCGTTCGCCGCATCGATCTTGCGCCAGAACGCGCAAGCCGCGCCTCCTATCACCAACTCACCTCGTCAGGAGACTCTCATGGCCGACCCGGCACAAGCACTCGCCACGCAACTCGTCAACATCGAAAAGCGCACAGGTAAATCGCTCGTCAAACTCGCCGAGATCATCCGCAAGAGCGGGCTCGTGAAGCACGGCGAGCTGCGGGACATGCTGAAGCGCGAACTCGGCATGGGCCACGGTGATGCCAACACACTGGTGCATCACGTGCTGAACGCTGCCGGGCCCGCTGCGGTGGCAGATCAGCCACAGTCGCTCGATGTCGTCGTCGCGGGCTTCTATACAGGGCCCAAATTGGCGCTGCGTCCCATTCACGACAAGCTGATGGCCGCCATTGTCATGTTCGGCGAGTTCGAGATTGCGCCGAAGAAGTCTTACGTAAGCCTGCGCCGGCGCAAGCAGTTTGCGATGATCGGTCCTGCCACGAACACCCGCGTCGAGGTTGGGCTCAACATGGGAGGCATCGCGGCGACCGCGTCCACTTAGCCGGTCTCGGCCCGCTATGTGATGGTCACGAAGTGGGGGAATCCCTTCGGAGGCGTAGTATGGCCGAACTTCCAATCGTCCACGAGGTGATTCAGAGATGGACCGACGGACATTCGTCGCCAGCACCGTAGGCGCACTGTTCGCGCTGTCCACCGAGTTGCCGGCGCAGAGCCAGGAAAAAATATATCGCATCGGCTTCTTGTCGCCGTTCGCCCGCGCCGACGTCGAAACTCTGATCCGTGAGCTTCGGCCTGAGCTGGAAAGGCTTGGATGGATCGACGGTCGGAACATCGTGTTGCTGGTGCGAACGATCGACGGCGGGAACGCACGCCTGCCGTCGGCGGCAGGAGAACTCATTGCCGAACGTCCCGACTTGATTCTTGTCCAGAGCACGCCGGCCACTCGCGCGCTCATGCAGGCGACGAAGTCGATACCGATTGTGATGGTCAGCGTGGGGAACCCGGTCGAGAACGGGATTGTCGCGGACTACAGAAAACCTGGTGGCAACGTAACCGGCGCGAGCTACCTTGCCGACGAGTCCATCGGCAAACTGCTGCAGCTCCTCAAGGAGGCGGTTCCTCGTTTGCGGAGCGTTGCCGTGTTCGTCAATCCGAGCAATGAAGCGGCCGCTGAGGGCGTCAAGCGGATTCGGGCGAACACCGCGGCCTTGGGGATACAAGCGCAGGTGGTAGAGGTTTCGCGGAAGACGGATTTCGAGCCCGCGTTCGCGGCCATCCGCAGCGCGAGTGCGGATTCGATATTGCTCATCCCGGAATCGCTGATCCGATCCAATCGCGGTGCAATCGCGGAATTCGCGCAGACGCACGGCTTGCCGCTGGCCGTCGTGGGCAGCAGCCGATACCTTCCGGCAAGCGGTCTTATCGCCTACGGACCAACGTCGCAGCAGTACGCGCAACTCACGGCGCGGTACGTCGACCGGATCTTGAAGGGCGCCAGACCCGGCGATCTTCCCGTCGAGCAACCGGCGCGGTTTGAACTTGTGATCAATCTCAAGACGGCCAAGGCACTCGGCCTCACCATTCCGCAATCGCTGCTGCAGCGCGCGGACGAGGTGATCCAGTGAAAGGTCCGTCAATCCATCATCGTGCTCACAAATCATCCGCTACATGCAAACCTTGTGCATTGAAGATTTCCGGTCAACCGACACCGACACGCTGGTGCGGATGTGGCGTGCAAGCTTCGAGCATGGGGTCGGAATCGTTGACCCGCATTCGCTCGAGGAACAGATTGAGTACCTTCGCACCAAGGTCATGCCGGTTCATCGTGTGCGCGTCGCGAAGGAGAATGAGTCAATCGTAGGCCTCCTCGCCTCGAATCGCGAATCCATTGCGCAGCTCTATGTGCGCGTCCAGAACATCGGCCGAGGCATTGGCACGCAGCTGGTTCGCTTGGCGCAGTCGGAGTCATCGGGTAGCCTATGGCTCTTCACTTTCGCTCAGAATGCGCGCGCATGCCGCTTCTACGAACATCATGGCTTCGTCGCAGTGGCGCACGGTTTCGAGCCGATGTGGCAACTCAATGACGTCAAGTACCAGTGGGTCCGACGTGAGACTGCGGCCTAGCCTCGGGGTCAACAGGGCCACGATAGCGGGCGTCGATCGTAATCGCCGCTCCCCTGCGTAACCGCGGATTGATTGTGAGGCAGGTATGGCACGAGCAGTACGACGCTGACGCGCACGGCGCGCGACAATGGCAGGGCGCGAGCGCAACGTCGCCGTTGCCTGGTTAGCGACCATTTCGGCTGGCCCACGGAATTCACGGATGGAAAGCATTTCCCACCTTCGCAAGAGCTATGAGCGCGCCGAGCTCGACGAAGCGCATTCGGCGAGCGCTCCGTTGCAGCAATTCGAGCATTGGCTACACGAGGCGCTTACGGCGAAGCTGCCCGAACCGACGGCGATGACGCTCGCGACGGTTGGCCCGAGCGGACGGCCTTCGACGCGGGTTGTGCTGTTGAAGAACTGCGACGTGCGAGGGTTCGTTTGGTATACGAACTACGAAAGCCGCAAGGCGCAGGAGCTCGCAGCCAATCCACAGGCGGCGCTGCAGTTCCACTGGGTCGAGCTGGAGCGCGTCGTCCGGATCGAGGGCCGCGTCGATAAGGTAGGCGCCGATGAATCCGAAACTTACTACCGGACGCGGCCGCTCGACTCGCGGATCGGCGCATGGGCGTCGCCGCAGAGCCGGGTGATCCCGTCGCGCGCCGTGCTGATGATGGAGGCTGCACGTATCGGTGCGAAGTTCCTGCTCAACCCGCCGCGGCCGCCGTACTGGGGCGGCTACCGGCTGGTCCCGGACACGTACGAATTCTGGCAGGGCCGGAGGAGTCGCCTTCACGACCGTCTGCGCTACACGCTGCAGGCTGACGGCACTTGGCTGCGGCATCGGCTGGCACCCTGACGCCACGCAGCGATCAAGCCGCTCGCGGCCATGAGCCGCCCGCGGTCACCTATGCGAAGTTCGGCGTCGTCAATGCGTCAACCCAGGAATCGGCGTTGGAGCCGATTCGCTGATTCTCCGCCTTCCCCTTCACGACCCGAGGCTCTTATGAACTCCTGCACACGAATCGTACGCTCACTGATTATTGTTCTGCTCACCGTTGCGGCCCTCGGCGGCGCCGGTTCCGCGCTCGCCGAAAGAATCGTTCTCCAGGTCAGCGATGGCAATGCGGTGACCTGGAATCAGGCACTCAACGTCGTCGAGAACCTCCGCGAGGCGTATGGGAAGGACACACAGATCGAGGTAGTCGCATTCGGCCAAGGCATCAAAATGCTGAAGTTCGACGCACCGATCGCGCCACGGCTGCTCGATGCGCAGAGCAAACTCGGCGCCAAGATCTACGCCTGCGAGAACTCGATGGGCCGCAACCAGCTTTCTCGCAATGACATGGCGCCTGACGTGGTATATGTCAAGGCTGGTATCGAGCACATCGTCACGCGCCAACGCGAAGGCTGGGTCAACATCCGGCCCTGAGGCCGCGAGTGGCTTCTCACTCGGCGCCTCAGTCGTCGACCGTTCGCTGGATTCGCCCCGGTGGACGAACGTGGCAACTTGCTCCTCGCCAATGTCGCCTGGCAACATGCCAGGCAACTGTGCGCTTCAACGTGCAGTTGGTGACCGCTTTGGGTCGACCGCGTGCGAGAACGGCGCGACCGGCGCAGGTGCACCAGGAATCATCATGAAGCGGGCTGCGGTCATCGCATTCCTTGATCTTCTTGCGGATCGACATGTCCCACGCATTCCCCCGCGCAGCTCGCGCGAGGTCGAAGATACGACAGTCCACCGAACTGATTGGAGTATTTCGGATCGGTCGGTCCGGGTCAACCGGCTCGATTCTGCGGCAACGTATTTGCGGCGAACGCCTGCGTCGACCCGGTCGATTTGGCCCATGATAAAGTGATCCGTTCGCAGCCACTTCGTGCTTTGCAACGCAAGTCGTGTATCGAAGCGAAGAAATAAACCGATGAGCATGATCGATTCGAAAGTCATCAACGTCGACGAATTGAAGCTCGAGCATTTCGCGAAGGGCGCCACGTTCGAGTGTGGCGCCGTGCGCATGGGGCTGCTCCTCGGGGCTTTCGGCGGTGGCCTGCGCCACATGACATGCAACGAGCACGCCCTGGACTACTGGGTGGACGAGGTTTGAACGCCGCGACTTGCGCGGTCGGGCGACATCGATTTTCGTAACTGTGTCACCCCGCAATGCTCTTCGAGCCTGATCGCCACGAAGCTCTCAGCGATACCGCATGGGATGCGCTTCGGGCGCGCGAGGCCGTCCGATCCATCGTCCACGACATCGAGCACAATCGTCTGGCCGAAGGTCGCTGGCGCCTGCATCCGCTCGACGAGAATGGCGACGAGCCTCGAACGGGATTTCAGGCTCTCTACCTCGGATGCGCTGGCGTAATTTGGGCGCTGTGGTATCTCCAGCGTGAGAGCGCCGTGGAACTCCGGAGTGATCCGCGAGAAGGCATAGAACGGGCCGACGCCGCTTATCAGTCCGGACCCGACACCGGGCAAGTCGTGCCGTCCTACTTCCTCGGCGAGGTGGGCATTCTCCTCGTGCGTTGGTGTTTGACGGGATCGAGCGCAACGGCGGAAAGGCTGTACGCATCGGTCAGGTCGAACATCGAGAACCCGACCAACGAGGCGCTGTGGGCGGCGCCCGGCACCATGGTGGCGGCCTGGCATATGTGGGAAGCAACCGGGGAGGAACGCTGGCGCAGCCTGTTCCTGGAGAACGTCGAGCAGCTATGGCGGACGTGGCTCTTCGACACGCCGGCGCAGTGCCATCTCTGGACCCAGGATCTGTACGGCAAAGTCGTGCAGTACCTCGGTGCCGGCCATGGCTTCGCGGGCAACGTCTATCCGTTGCTGAAGGGCGCCTCGCTGCTCGATGCCGGCCGCCGTGAGGCGCTCTACGATCGCTGTGGCGCGACCCTGCGTGCCATGGCGAAATTCGACGGCGATGCGGTCAACTGGCCCCCCGGCACGTTCACGCCGCGTCCCGGCGGGGCGCGCATGCTGATGCAGTGGTGCCACGGCGCGCCCGGCGTGGTGACGGCACTGGCGGACTATCCGCTGCATCGATCACCGGAACTGGACGTCCTGCTGATCGGGGCAGGTCACGCCATCTGGATGGCGGGCCCACTCGCCAAGGGTTACGGCCTGTGCCACGGCACCGCGGGCAACGGCTGTGCATTCCTGACGCTGTACCGGCGCACCGGCAACCCCGTGTGGCTGGACCGGGCACGATCCTTTGCCATGCATGCGATCGCCCAAAGGGACCAGATGTGGCAGCAGTACGGCCAAGGACGCTACACATTGTGGACGGGCGACGCAGGACTTGCGGTCTACCTGTGGCATTGCCTCGACGGAATTGCGGGCCTGCCGGCGCTGGACATTCTCTAGTAACCGCGGGCGCGGCGGTGCTTGGTGGCGCGTGGGTTCCACCTTGCCGATTTGCCTCCGCCGCCGTTTACCGCTAGCCTGAACGGCCCTACCACCCCGATAGGTCGATGCCATGTCCATTTGGAAAGACAATACCGCCTCCCGTCCGGCCCCCACGCCCGCCCCCGTACCGAGAGAACCGGCCCGGAATGACGCTTCGGCTAAGCCCGAGCTCGCCCCTGTTTCCTCCGCCCCTCCGTCGAAGCCCGAGTTCGCCCAAGGCCAAGCGGCTGCACCGGCGGTGCGCGCCGATAGCGGCCTGCCCCGCAAGGAATCGCTCATCGCCGCCGACATCACGATCGAGGGCAAGATCGAAGGCGGTGGCAGCGTGCGCATCGCCGGCAAGTTCAAGGGCGATGCCAGTGTGGAGGGCGATCTCACCATCGAAGTCGGCGCCAAGCTGACCGGCAGCGTGCGCGCCGAAAAGGTCACGATCGCCGGTGAGCTGGAGGGCAACGTCGAGGAAGCATCACGCGTTGATCTGCTGCCTACAGGCGTGGTGGTCGGCGACCTCACTGCCGGTTCATTGACCGTCGCCGCTGGTGCCCGCATGCGCGGCCAGGCCGAGTTCGGGTGGGGCGATGGCAAGGGTTCGAAAGCCGGCAGGCACGGCCACGGCCCGGGGAACGGCGCGGCTTCATGAGCGCCGCCGGGCCGACCCAAGGCGATCATGTGTCCCTCTTGGAGGGACGGCGCGAAGCGCCAAGGGTGCACCAATGAGCAGTGTTCGCCCGGGCAGCGCCGGGGCGACCCGCGAATGTCCGCATTGCCGGGAGACCGTCCTCGAAAGCGCGGCGGTCTGCCCGGCCTGCCGGCATTATCTGCGCTTCGCGGCCGGCGTCGATGAACCCCCGGTGCCCGCGCTCACGCCGTTGCGTATCGAAGGAAGCATCCGGCATCCGGCGGACGGCGAACCCTGGGAATACACCGTCGTCGTCTCGATATGCAACGATCGCGGCGAAGAGATCGCCCATAAGCTCATCGGCGTAGGGGCGATGAACCCGAACGAGCAGCGGACGTTCACCCTGGCGGTCGAAGCGGTGCTGGCGAAAGGGAAGGGCTCTCCGAAAGGTGGCACGCGGCACTAGGGCCGATGACCACCACCGGTACGAATCCCACGGCCGAAACGGTCGCCCGGCCGCGATCGGTCGAACGATTGATTGCGGGCCAATCGACCTCCGACGGCGCCGGCGTGAAACTCACGCGCGTGCTCACGCAGCCGCTGCAGCGTCGTCTCGATCCGTTCCTGCTGCTCGACGCGTTCGGCAGCGACGACCCGCAGGACTACATCGGTGGGTTTCCGGACCATCCGCACCGCGGCTTCGAGACCGTCACCTACATGATCGCCGGGCGCATGCGTCATCGCGACAGCGCGGGCCACGAGGGCCTGCTGTCGAATGGCGGGGTGCAGTGGATGACGGCCGGGCGCGGAATTATCCACTCCGAGTTGCCCGAGCAGGAAGGCGGCCGCATGGAAGGGTTCCAGCTGTGGCTCAATCTCGCCGCGAAGGACAAGATGCGCGCGCCGTGGTATCGCGACATCCAGAGCGCCGAAATCCCGGAGTTGACGACCGCCGAGGGCGTAAAGGTCCGGGCGATCGCGGGTCGCAGTCACGGCATCGACGGCGCCATGCAACGCGAAGTCACCGAACCGCTGTATCTCGATCTCGAACTTCCGGCAGGCGCGAGCTTTGCGCAGACGCTTCCGCCATCGCACAACGCGTTCGTCTACGTCTATCGCGGCAGCTTGCAGATCGGCGACACGCAGGTTCCGGCGCAACGAATGGCGATTCTCGCGAACGATGCCGAGTGTGACGGCGTCGTATTGAAGTCGCCCGCGGCTGCGCGCGTATTGCTGATCTCCGGCAAACCACTAGGCGAGCCGATTGCGCAACACGGGCCGTTCGTGATGAATACCAACGCCGAGATTTTCGAGGCGATGCAGGACTACCGTTCCGGCAAGTTTGCGGCAACGACATAGGTTGTCCGGGCGGTCGGTGCGGCGCGCCGCGCGCCGTTCCACCGCTCGACTGCCAGCCGCCGCGTAATCTGACCGCCCCGCAAAAGAAATCAACGAGCGACATCATGGGTCTCGCCTTGCCCGGGCTCGTACGGGGGATCGGAATCCGGCAGGTCCGCATCACGTGCGGCCTCATTCTCTTCTCCTATCTGCTGTCGCATTTCCTGAATCATGCGCTCGGCAACGTTTCGTACGACGCGATGGTGGCGGGGCTCGACTACCACATGACGTTCTGGCGCGATCCGATCGTGACGGCCGTGTTCTATTGCGCAGCGATGGTCCACTGGTCGCTCGGCCTGTGGGCGCTCTACGAACGCCGGCAATTCCGGTATCGCGTGCCCGAGATCGCGCAGCTCGTGCTCGGCCTGACGATCCCGTTTCTGCTCGTCGCGCACTTCACGGCCGCGCGGCTCCAGGCGCCACTCTTCGGGCGTGATCTCTACTATGCACAGGTATTGGGCTTCTATTGGATCACCCGCCCGTACATGCAATGGGTGCAGTTCGCGCTGCTGCTCGTCGTCTGGGTGCACGGCTGCATCGGCCTTTATTTCTGGCTGCGCCTCAAGCCCTTTTTCGCCCGCGCGGGCCCATACCTGCTGGCGGCGGCGACACTGATGCCGACATTGGCGCTGCTCGGTCTGATCCAAGGCGGGCGCGAGGTCGTTCAGCTCGGCAGCCGGCCCGAATGGCGCGCGGCGAATCTCGTTGCGCCCCACACGGCCACACCAGCGCAGCGCGCCATCCTCGACGCAATCGTGTTCTGGTTTCCGGTCGGCTACGCGGGTGTGCTCGGCCTTATCCTCGCGGCGCGGGGGGCTCGCACCCTGCGCGAACGACGCGGCGGCATGGTCGCCTTGTCTTATCCGAACGGCGTCATCGTTCGCGTGCCGAAGGGATCGAGCGTGCTCGAAGCGAGCCTGCGCAACAACGTGCCGCATGCGAGCGTCTGCGGGGGCAAGGCGCGATGCTCTACCTGCCGCATTCGCGTTGTCGGCGACCTGACGGCCTTGCCCAAGCCGTCGCACAGGGAGCAGTTCGTGCTTGACCGTGTCGGTGCCGGAGTCGACCCGGCCGTCCGGCTCGCTTGCCAGTTGCGCCCGCAGCAGGACATCAGCTTCTTCCTCGTGTTTCCGCCGCACGTCAATCTGGCACTCCTGCGCCGGTCGGCGGGCATCCGGGTCGGCGAAGAGCGTTACGTCGTCAGCATGTTCGTCGACATGCGGCGTTCCACCGCGATGGCCGAGAAGCGGCTGCCGTTCGACACGATGTTCATCATCAATCGCTTTGTTGCCGCAGTTTCGAGCGCGATCGAGGACGCCGGAGGCCGACCGAACCAGTTCGTCGGCGACGGCATCCTCGCGTTGTTCGGACTCGACCAGTCTCCCCAGATTGCGTGCCGGCAGGCGATCCATGCGGTGTCCAGGATCGCCGCCAATGTGGAGAAGATGAACAAGGATCTGGCCGGAGACTTGCGGGAGCCGATTCGGTTCGGGATCGGAGTAAACGGCGGCGAGGTCATTCTCGGCGACATCGGCTTTCGCGAGCACGTCGTGTTCACGGCGCTCGGCGACCCGGTCAACGTCGCGGCAAGATTGCAGGACATGACCAAAGGCCTCGAGTGCGAGGTGATTCTTGCCGAGGATGTCTTTCTCACCGCCGGGCTAGTTCCGGACGCACTGGCAAAGCGGGATGTCCCGATTCGTGGTCGCGACGGGCCGATGACGATTCGGCTCGCGGCGAAGGCGAGCGCGCTTTCTGCGCTGGTTTCGTAGCCGAGGCGCTAACGCGAACAACTTGTACGGTGCAATGACGATCGCGTTTCGCTCGGTTGGCCCCGTTGTCCCTGCGCCGACGCTTACGCTGTCGCGGATGCTGGGTTATGCTCGAATCCATTCGAGCAAACTAAGGACAGGACACCAACGTGAGGGATTCAGCGGCGCGCAGCGGGCTGCGATCGCCGGAGGGTTGTTTCAAGTTCGACGTCACGCTGTGCGACCAGCCGATCCACCGTCGGTTCGAGCAACAGGTGCGCCGCCAGCCGAATGCCGCGGCAGTTCGGCTGCTGACCGGTGACCTCGACTACGCGGAACTGAATGCCGCCGCCAATCGGGCCGCACGCGCGCTGCTGGCAAGTGTAGGAACCGGCTCGAAGCCGATCGCGTTGATGCTGGACCAGAGCTACGAGTCGGTGCTCTGGACTCTCGCGGTTCTCAAGGCGGGCCTCTGCTACGCCCCGCTCGACCAGCGGTTGCCGGGGCCGGTTCTTCGCGCGATGGTCGACGACCTGGAGCCGGGCGCACTGGTCGCAGGTGCCCGCTACGAGGATCTCTGCCGCAACCTCGCCGCAGGCCGCTTCCCGGTCATGGGTGCTGACCTCGGTCCCGACCGATCCGGTCATTGCTTCTCGCTCGACAACCTCGATCGGACAGTTGCCGCCAACAGCATCGCCTATGTCTTCTACACGTCGGGGTCGACTGGCGCGCCAAAAGGTGTCGCGGATTCGCATCGCAACGTGCTGCACAACATCCTGCGCTACGCCAACAGTCTCCGGTTCGCGCCTGGCGACACACTGAGTCTTGTGCAAAATCCGAGCTTCAGCGGCACGGTTTCCAGCCTCTATGGCGCGCTTCTCTCCGGCGCCGCGATCGCGCCGTTCGATCTGCAGGGCGAAGGCCTGGTCACGCTTTCGCCATGGTTGAAAAAAGCGCGGATCACGGTGTTTCACGGCGTTCCCTCGATCTTCCGCCAGTTGTCGGACCCCGTTGCAAGGTTTCCGGGCGTTCGCCTGATCCGGCTGGAGGGCGATCGATCGTCAGCGCTCGACATCCGCCACTTTCGCGCGAATTTTCAGGATGACTGCACATTGGTCAACGGCCTCGGTGCAACCGAATGCGGTCTCGTGCGCCAGTTCTTCATCGATCAACGCACGGGTCCGGAGGAGGGTGATCCGGTGCCGATCGGATACCCGGTACTGGACATGGACGTTCGCGTCATCGACCCGCAAGGCCAACCGTTGCCGTCGGGATCGACCGGAGAAATCGTGGTCGAGAGCAAGTTCCTCGCGACCGGATACTGGCGAAATTCAGCGCTGACCGAACAGCGATTTGTCGAACCGGGCGATGGCTTGCGCCGGTACCGGACCGGCGATCTCGGCCGGATGGACGACGACGGATGCCTGACGCATCTGGGCCGCATCGATCACCGCATCCGTGTCGCCGGCGAGTTCGTCGATCCAGGCGAGATCGAGGGCGTCCTGGCAGGCGTCCCCGGGATTGCCCAGGCCGTTGTGAAGGATTACGTCGACCACCTCGGAGAGCGAAGACTCTGCGCCTATGTGGTCGCCACTGGCAGTGCCGGCATTATGGTCGACCAACTTCGCGCTGTGTTGTCGGAGCAGATTGGGAAGCACGTCGTTCCAACCGCGTTCGTGTTCCTGGATGCCTTGCCCCTCACCAAGGATCTGAAGGTGGATCCCGCGCGGCTGCCCCAACCGGCGCGAGCGCGGCCGCCGCTGATCAACGATTATGTGGTGCCGCGAACGGAAACGGAGCGCCACATCGCCATGATCTGGTCCGACGTGCTGGAGATCGACCAGGTCGGAATCACCGATTCATTTTTCGACCTCGGGGGTGACTCGTTGCGCGCGACGCAGGTCGTGAGCCGGTTGTACGCGATGCATGACCGCGCGATCCGAGTGGCGGACGTGTTCGAGCACATGACGATCAGGGCGCTCGCCGTCGCCGTGGATGCCGCGCGAGCAGCCGCTGCCGGGCGCAACGCATGGAACGAGGGCAGGGCTTGCGTTTGGTAATGAGAATCATTATCATTGATATCTCCGACACGTTGACCCGATCCCGCCATGCCACGCCTTTTCCATTTCGCCGCCGCTCTGGTCTTGATCGTTTGCGTACCCACCGCCGGGCTGGCCGCGGCGCCTGACGACGAAATCAGGCTCGTCATCCAGGACCACAGGTTCGAGCCGGTCGAGGTCGTCGTGCCCGCCGGCAAGAAGGTCAAGCTGGTCATCGAGAACCGCGACGCGACACCCGAGGAGTTCGAGAGTCACGCGCTCAATCGCGAGAAGGTGATCGCGGGCAAGTCGAAGGCGACGATCTTCATCGGGCCGCTCAAGCCGGGTCGTTACCCGTTCGTCGGCGAGTACAACGAAAAGACCGCACAGGGCGCGATCGTCGTCCGGTAGCGGAACAGGAACAGCCATGTTTGCCGCCGGCGTCATCGTCTTCCGCGAAGTGCTCGAAGCCGCACTGCTCATCGGCATCGTCGCCGCCGCCACACGCGCCGTGCCCGGCCGCAATCGATGGCTCGCCGGGGGGATCGTCGCGGGCCTCGCGGGGGCGCTCGTCGTGGCACTTGGAACGAACCGCATTGCCGACATGGCGAGCGGCATCGGCCAGGAGCTCTTCAATGCGACGGTGCTGGGAATAGCCGTGGCCATGCTCGCGTGGCATAACCTGTGGATGTCCTCGCACGGCGCCGTGCTCGCCGCGGATGCGCGCAGCGTCGGCAGCGCGATCAGCGACGGCCGGAGCGAATGCTCGGTGCTCCTCGTCGTGGTCGGACTCGCGGTGCTGCGCGAAGGCTCCGAGGCGGTGCTCTTCCTGTATGGGATCGCTGCGTCCGAGGGCGGCGCGTCGTGGCCGATGTTGACGGGCGGCTTCGCCGGCATCGCCGCCGGCGTTGCGGTCGGATACGCGCTCTATGCCGGCCTGCTGCGCATTCCGATGCGCTGGTTCTTCACGGCAACGGGCGTGCTGGTGCTTTTTCTTGCCGCGGGCATGGCGTCGCAGGCAGCGCGCTTCCTGATCCAGGCGGACGTTCTGCCGAGTCTCGCTGCGCCAATCTGGGACACGTCCGGGCTGCTGCCGCAGACTTCGATCGCCGGCACGCTGCTGCACAGTCTCGTCGGCTACGAGGCGCGCCCGGCGGGCATGCAGATCGTTTTCTATGTAGCGGTGCTGATTGCCATCGGCGCCGGCATGAAATGGGTCAATGGCAGCGGATCGCGGGCCGCGAGGCGTAGCATGCTCCTGCATTCGCGGAAATCAAATTGCCACGGCAGGGCGGCGCTTCCAGAATTGGGTAGCCTGCTCGAAGGCGTGGGCGAGCTGAAGCACGCCGAAGTCGTCACGGTAACGTCCGACAATCTGCAATCCCACAGGGAGCTCCGGATCGTCGTCGGTGAAACCCGCGGGCACTGAAATCGCAGGATGGCTGGTGATGGTGATGTAGTAGCAGGACTTCATCCAGTCGAGATAGTTGCCCATCCCGACACCGGCGATCGCGCGCGGCCACTCTTCGGTCACCGGGTAGGGCGGAAGCTGGCTTACCGGACAGAGCAGGAAGTCGTAGCGCTCGAGAAATCGGCGCATGCGGTGAAAAAGCTCGGTGCGCAGGCTCTCGGCCCGGGCGATCTTCGCGGGCGTGAGCGCGAGGCCCTGCTCGATGTTCCAGAGGACGGTGTCCTTGAGTTCGTCGCGATGCTCGCGGTAGAGCGCGCCGTGGTTTTGCAGGAAAGCGAGCGCGCGCAGGGTTTCGAACGATTCCGTCGCGCCCGAGAAATCCGGCTCGGCGTCTTCCACGATGCATCCCAGTGCAGAAAGGATCTTCTTCCGGCCTTCAAGGACTGCAGTCACGCGAGGGTCCATCGGCAACCCGCCGAGATCGCGGCTCCAGGCGACGCGCACGTTCCTGAAGTCGCGCTCCAGCGACTCGAGAAATACGTTCCCCGCTTCGTTGATCGAGGTCGGTGCGCGCGGATCCGGGCCGGCCATCGCGCTGAAGAACAGCGCGCAATCGGCAACGTCGCGCGCCATCGGTCCCAGCACGGATAGCGTGTTCCAGGCATTGGCGGCCGGCCATGCCGGCACGCGACCGGGCGTGGGCCGGAAGCCGACGACGTTGCAGTAGCTGCCGGGATTGCGCAGGCTCGCGGCGAGGTCGGATCCGTCGGCGAAGGGCAGCATGCCGCAGGCGACCGCCACGCCCGCGCCGCCCGACGAGCCGCCGCAGGTCTTGGCGAGGTCGTAGGGATTGAGCGTCGCGCCGAACACCTTGTTGAAGGTCTGGCTGCCTGCGCCGAATTCGGGTGTGTTGGTCTTGCCGATCATGATTGCGCCTGCGGCGAGCAGGCGGTCGACGAGAAGGTGATTGTCCTGCGGCACGTTTTGCGCGAAGAGAGGGGAGCCGAAGGTCGTGCGCACGCCCTTGGTGGGCACGAGATCCTTGAAGGCGATCGGCAGGCCGGCGAGGGCACCCTTGTGGCGTTTCCTTTCGTCCATCACCTTGGCCGTGCGCATCGCCTCTTCCGGCAGGAACGTGACGATGGCGTTCACCTTGGGATTCACGCGTTCGATCTGCGCGATGAAGGCCTGTGTCACTTCGCTGATCGACACATCGCGTGCACGAATCAACCGTGCGAGCGTGCGTGCCGGCGTGAAGCAGAGTTCGGTGTTGGCGGACATGCCGGTCCCGGCCTCGTGCGATAGGGTTCCGGTTCGACTTAGCGGGAATGCGGATTGCCGCAATGCGAACGCCTAGATGGCAGTTCGCGCGCTGCCATTCATCAATCGTCAACCGGAAACCGACCGATCCCCGGCAATTTGAGCGCGGGGTGGGCGAAATCGATTCCCGTGACCAGCCCCAGCACGTTGAGCTCGAATCCTTCGTCCCCGCCTGCGATGACACCCAGAAGTCCCGCGATCGACGCCTGATATCCGGTGCCGCTGGGCGTGCGTGCGAAGAACTGGCCGGCCGGCAGGTAGTCCTTGCCGATTGCGGTCGACGGTAAGGTCAAACGCAGCTCGGGAATTTCGCGGCCCAGATGCGCGAGAAACGTGTTGCTGTTCGGACCCGGCCACGCGTGGTAGGTGTCCGGATAAGGATACGAGGCGACCGCTGGGGCCAGCTTGCCGATGATCGCTTCGGCGTCGGCGCCGCGCAGGTCGCGCAATAATCGCGGTGTGGACCCATACCACTCGGCGTCCGGCGCGCGCTGGTCCGACACGGAAACGGCCGATCGGCCCGAGCGCACGTACCACCCGATGACCTCGTATCGCGTGTATTGGTCTGCGTCGGCGGGCTTCGCGGCGAGCCACGTGTGCACGGCGAATGCACCACGCCAGCCGAACGTGCGACCGGCGTAGACCTGAACCACCGCGCTGCGATGATTCGCCGGATCGGGTGCGATGCCGGTTGTGCGATGACTCGCGCTGCGCCAATCACCGGACATGGGGACATGTCCGAAGGCCAGCGTCAGGATCGGCACGGAGGCGAGCAGCGCGATGAACAGGATCGCCCAGACGACCACGCGCAGGAGCGTCCTGGTACCGGTTCGTGCGACGTCGCGCGCAACCATGGTCCACTCAATCGTGTGCCAACGGGCGATGCGCTGCCGTCATGCGACCGGCATCGTCCGTTGCATCGACGCGCGCTGCGAGAACTCGGCGAACCATTCGGCCAGGCGGGGATGCGCCCGCTTCCAATCGAACTCGGCAAACCGGAAGTCGAGGTAGCCGAGCGCGCAGGCAACCGTGACCTGGCCGAGATCGACGTCGGTCGCGCCGGCGCGGCCGACGGCGGCGATGTTCGACTCGAGCCAGTCGAGTCCGCCTCCAATCTTCTTCATCTGGCCTTGCAGCCAATCGGTCCAGCGCAACGCTTCCGGACGCATGACGCTTTCATAGCGGCACAGGACTGCGGCGTCGCAGATGCCGCTCCCCAGCGCGTGCACCGTCAGGACCTCCCAGCGCCGGGACCCTGCAGCAGGAATCGCCTTCGCTCCAGTGTGCTGTGCGTCGAGGTAATCGCAGATGACGAGGGAGTCGTACAACGCGCGGCCGTCGTCCAGCAGAAGCGTGGGAATCTTGGCGAGCGGATTGCTGGGCACCAATTGCGGATTCGGGGCCGACGGCGCGGTGGGCGTGGGGACGTACTCGATGCGGTCCATCAGCCCTTTTTCGAGGGCGATGACCTGGACCTTGCGTCCGAAAGGGGACGCGGGGGCGCTCAGAAGCTTCACGGGAGTTCTCCTTTTCGACCGGCCATTGTGCCATGGCCGGTGGCGGGTTGCCGGCGGGACGGCGGATTCGGTCGAACGCCTTCGTGCGGCGGGCTGGTGAACGGGCGGCCTGCGTGCCGCGTGGTTTCACCGCACGTCGGTCGCATGAATAGCGTGTATTGAAGACGGAATCGGGACAGGTATACACTCTCGCGCGGTACATGACCGCCGCGGCAGGCGCGACGGCACTGCATCGACTTCATCCGAATGGAACCCCCGATGACGCGTTTCCCGTTTCCGACCTCATTCCGGCGGCTCGGATTTGCCGCGATCGCCGCACTGCTCGTCACCCATGCCTTCGTTCCCGCGCAGGCAGCGACGCCGAAGGACACGCTTGTCGTCGCGTTCGCTTTCGACGACATCATCACGATGGACCCCGCCGAAGCGTTCGAGATCTCGGCCGGCGAGATCATGGGCAATACCTATGACCGCCTCGTGCGGTTCGACGTGAGCGACCCGGCGAAGCTCTATGGCGATCTCGCCAAGGCGTGGACGGTCTCGCCCGACGGCAAGACCTTCAGTTTCGAGCTCAAGCCCGGCTTGAAGTTCGCGTCGGGCAACGCGCTCACCGCCGAGGACGTCGTGTTTTCGCTGCAGCGCGCCGTCCTGCTCGACAAGACGCCGGCCTTCATCCTGACGCAGTTCGGCCTTTCCAAGGACAACGTGAAGGACCGGATCAAGCAGACGGGCCCGCTGACGCTGACGTTCGAGACCGACAAGTCGTTCGCGCCGTCGTTCGTGCTCAATTGCCTGACCGCGAACGTTGCCGCGATCGTCGACAAGAAACTCGTCCTTTCGAAGGAGCAGAGCGGTGATCTCGGCTACGCGTGGCTCAAGACCAATTACGCCGGCTCGGGCCCGCTCAAGCTGCGCGAATGGCGGGCGAACGAAATCGTCGCGCTCGAGCGCAACGACAACTACCATGGTGAAAAGGCCAAGCTGCCGCGCGTCATCTATCGCCACGTGAAGGAAGCGGCGACGCAGCGCCTGCTGCTCGAAAAAGGCGATGCCGACATCGTGCGCAATCTCACGCCGCAGGACCTCGCCGCGGTGTCCGCCAACAAGGACATCCGGACGACGTCCACGCCCAAGGGCACCGTCTACTATTTCAGCCTCAACCAGAAAAACCCGACGCTCGCCAAGGCCGAGGTCCGCGAGGCATTCAAGTGGCTGGTCGACTATGCGGCGATCGGCGACACGCTGATCAAGAACATTGGCGTCGTGCACCAGAACTTCCTGCCGGTAGGCTTGCTCGGCGCGAGCACCGAGAATCCGTACAAGCTCGACGTCGAGAAGGCCAAGGCGCTGCTTGCCAAGGCCGGGGTGCCGAACGGCTTCAAGGTGACGATCGACATGCGGACGATACAACCGGTGCAGGGCATCACCGAGGCCTTTCAGCAGACGGCCAAGCGCGCCGGCATCGACGTCGAGATCCTGCCGGGCGACGGCAAGCAGACGCTCACCAAGTACCGCGCGCGCACCCATGACCTCTACATCGGTCAGTGGGGCGCGGACTATTGGGATCCGCACACCAATGCCGACACGTTCGCGCGCAATCCCGACAACGCCGATAACGCGAAGTCGAAGCCGCTCGCGTGGCGCAATTCGTGGGTCATCCCCGAACTCACGAAAAAGGCGGACGCCGCGGTGCTCGAGCGCGACGCTGCCAAGCGCAAGGCCATGTACGAGGAGATGCAGGCCGATTTCCGGAAAGACAGTCCCTTCGTCATGCTCTACCAGCAGACGGAGGTGGCGGCGTTCCGCAGCGACGTCGAAGGCCTGAAGTTAGGTCCGACGTCGGATTCCACCTACATGTTCCGCGTTTCCAAGCGCTGATGCTGCGGTAGTCCGGGCGTCCCCTTTGGGGAGGGCGCCGTAAGCGAATTCGGGGAATTCCGATGACGGCAGGCGGACGCGGCAGTGCGAGGCTCGTTCGCGCGTCGAACGCGCTCGGACGCTTTCTCGTCGTCATTCTGCTGACCTATCTGGGTCTCCTGGCCGTCACGTTTTTCATCGGCCGGGTGATCCCGATCGACCCCGTTCTCGCGATCGTCGGCGACCGTGCGCCCGAGCACGTCATCGCGCGCGTGCGCGAGGAACTCGGCCTCAACCTGCCACTGTGGGAGCAGTTCTATATCTACGTGAGTAAAGTCCTGCAGGGTGATTTCGGGCGGTCGGTATTGACGTCGAATCCCGTGATGCAGGATATCCGGCGCACGTTCCCGGCCACGTTCGAACTCGCCACGCTGGGGATCGTCATCGGGGCCGGGATCGGCATTCCGCTCGGCGTCTGGGCGGCAGTCCGCCGCAACGGAATCGTCGATCACATCGTGCGCGTCATGGGGCTCGTCGGCTATTCGATCCCGATCTTCTGGCTGGGGTTGATGGCGCTCGTGGTGTTCTACGCGCATCTCGGCTGGGTTGGCGGGCCGGGCCGCATCGATGTCGCCTACGAATATACGCTGGTGCCGGTGACGGGACTGCTACTGCTCGATTCGGCGCGCGCCGGCGAGTGGCAGGCGTTCGGCAACGCGCTGTCGCATCTCGTGCTGCCGGCTTCGCTGCTCGGCTACTTTTCGCTCGCCTACATCAGCCGCATGACGCGATCGTTCATGCTGAACGAGCTCGCGCAGGAATACGTGGTCGCAGCCCGCGCCAAGGGATTGTCCGAGAGCCGCATCATCTGGCGTCATGCCTTGCGCAACGCGATGGTTCCGCTCGTGACCGTGGTCGCGCTGTCCTATGCCGGGTTGCTGGAAGGCTCGGTGCTGACGGAGACGGTATTTGCGTGGCCGGGGCTCGGACTCTACCTCACGAATTCGCTGCAGAACGCCGACATGAACGCCGTGCTCGGCGCGACGATCGTGGTCGGTTCGATCTTCATCGGCCTCAATCTGCTCTCGGACCTGCTCTACACGATGCTCGACCCGAGGACGCGCGCGATGGTGCAGGCGTAATGACCGATCGGGGCGCCGCGAGCCGCGCGATGCCGGACGAGAGCCTGCGCGATTGGCTGCTGTCCGACCGCCCGCGCTCGCGACGGCAGGCGTCCTTCGGGCGCGCCTACGGTGCGTGGCGCACGTTCGCGCGCAACCGGCTCGCCATGCTGGGTCTGCTGATCGTGACGGGTCTTGTGCTGACGGCGGTGTTTGCCGACGTGCTGAGCCCGTACTCGCCCTACATCGGCGACCTGCGCACGACGCGCCTGCTGCCGCCGTCCGCGGCGCACTGGTTCGGCACCGACGACCAGGGTCGCGACATTCTTTCGCGGATCATCTTCGGCTCGCGCATCACGCTCTTCGTCGTCGTTCTCGTCGCGCTTCTGGCCGCGCCGATCGGACTGGCCGTGGGGACTGTCGCCGGCTATTCGGGCGGGCTCGTCGACGCGGCGTTGATGCGCGTCACCGACATCTTCCTCGCGTTCCCGCGGCTCATCCTGGCGCTCGCGTTCGTCGCGGCACTCGGTCCGGGCATCGAGAACGCGGTGCTGGCGATCGCCATCACGTCGTGGCCGCCGTACGCGCGCATCGCGCGCGCCGAGACGCTCACGATCCGGCAGGCCGACTACATTGCCGCCGTGCAGCTGATCGGCGCGTCACCCTGGCGAATCGTGCTGCGCCACATCATGCCGCTGTGCGTGTCCTCGGTGATCGTCCGCGTCACGCTGGACATGGCGGGCATCATCCTCACTGCGGCGGGGCTCGGTTTTCTCGGACTCGGCGCGCAGCCGCCGATGCCCGAATGGGGCGCGATGATCGCCAACGGACGCCTCTATGTGCTCGACCAGTGGTGGGTGGCGGCGGCGCCGGGCGCGGCCATTTTCATCGTGAGCCTCGCGTTCAACCTTCTGGGTGATGGCCTGCGCGACGCGCTCGATCCGAAGTCCGCGAAATGAACGCCCAGCCGAATCCCGCTTCGGAACCGATGCTGGTGGTCGACGACCTGCGCGTGACGTTCCCCAACCGCGACGGCGGCACGACCGAAGCGGTGCGCGGCGTGTCGTTCGTGCTGGGCCGCGAGCGGCTCGGCATCGTCGGCGAATCGGGTTCCGGCAAGTCGCAGACCGGACGCGCCATCCTCGGACTCACGGCGCCGGAAGGTCGCGTCACGGCGCGGCGGCTCGAATTCAATGGTGTCGATCTGCTGCATTGCACGCCACGGCAACGGCGCGAGCTTCGCGGCGGGCGCATCGCGATGGTGCTGCAGGATCCGAAGTTCTCGCTCAATCCGGTCATGACCATTGGCGACCAGGTCGTTGAGACGCTACGTGCGCACACGCGGGTCGCGCCACGCGAGGCGAGGGCGCGCGCCGTAGCGGCGCTCGAATCCGTTCAGATCGACGATCCGGAGCGCGTGTACGACCTCTACCCGCACGAAGTATCCGGAGGAATGGGGCAACGGGCGATGATCGCGATGATGCTGATCGCCGATCCGGACCTGCTGATCGCCGACGAGCCGACATCGGCGCTCGACGTGACGGTCCAGCTGCAGGTGCTGGCCATTCTGGACGCGCTGGTCGCCCGGCGCGGGATGGGGCTCATCTTCATCTCGCACGATCTTCGTCTCGTTTCGACCTTTTGCGACCGCATCCTGGTCATGTATGCGGGCCGGGTCGTGGAGGAGGTGGACGCTGGCCGACTGTCCGACGCCACGCATCCGTACACGCGCGGACTCATGAATTGCCTGCCGAAGCTGGGCGGCGATCGCCACCCGTTGCCGACGCTCGATCGCCGGCCGGAGTGGGCACTGTGAGGGCTGCGACGAATGCTGCAAGCGGGGGTACGCCGGTGATCCCCGCCAGGCCGTCCCCTGGATTCTTCGTTGGCGTGCGGGCTCGCGGCAGGCTTAGGATGATGCATGCGCCCGCCACGAACCCGCACGCCGCCGGCGGCGTGACGCCACCGCAAGCGTGACGAAACACCCATGAGACCGCGCGGTATCGGCATCGAGGCGCAACACCTGCGCGTGACCTTCGACGGTTTTGTCGCGGTCGCCGACACGTCGCTGCGCGTTGCCGCGGGAGAGAGCTTCGGCATCGTCGGCGAATCGGGCTCCGGCAAGTCGACCGTACTGCGTGCCATTTGCGGGCTCGTGCCGGTTGGCTCCGGGACGGTGCGCCTCATGGATGGGGCTACGGGCGAAGGCAATCGAACGGAAGAGTTGGCCCCGCCGGGAACAAAGGGGTTTCGCCGGCTCGTGCAGATGGTGTTCCAGGATCCCTACGGATCGCTGCATCCGCGCCAGACGGTCGACCGGATCCTGGCCGAGCCGCTGGCAATCCACGCGATCGACGACGCCGAAACGCGAATCGAGCAGGCGCTCGACGAGGTCGGGCTCGGCACGGGTTTCCGCTTCCGCTATCCGCACCAGCTCTCCGGCGGGCAGCGCCAGCGCATCGCCGTTGCGCGCGCGCTCATCCTCGAGCCGCATATCCTGCTCCTGGACGAACCGACATCTTCGCTCGATGCATCCGTGCAGGCGGAGGTGCTGAATCTGCTGGAGGAGTTGCGCCGGCGCCGTGGCCTGACGTTTATCATGGTGAGCCATGACCTTGCGGTGGTCACCCATATGTGCGAACGCCTGATGGTGATGCAGCGGGGCGAGACGATCGAACTCGTTTCGTCGGCCGATCTTGCGGCGCATCGGGTCGCGCATGAATACACACGCAGCCTGATGGAAGCCTCGACCGGCTTTCGCCGCACGCGGGTGGCGTGAAAGCAGGATATCGAGCCTGGCCTCTTTTCCTGTCACCGCTGACTTGACATGACAAGCGAGCACCGATGATCCGCTGGGAAACCCATGCCTGTCTGCCGCTGCACCCGCAAGCGGATTTCGCGCCGATCGACCGGCTTCACGCGGCCGGCGTCAATTACGTCTCGATCAACATCGGGATGGACATGAACCCGCTGTCGCAGGTGATGTCGGTGATCGGCGGATTCCGCGCGACGATCGCGGCCAATCCGGATCGCTATCGGCTCGTGTCGAGCGCCGAGGACATCGAGCGCGCAGCGGCGAACGGGGTGCTCACCATCGGCTTCGACCTCGAAGGCGCGATGCCGTTGCTGGAACAGCCGGACATGGTGGCGCTCTACCGCGATCTCGGCGTGCGGCAGATGCATTTCGCGTACAACCGCAACAACAGCGTGGCCGGCGGCTGCCACGACGACGAGCGAGGGCTGACGTCGCTCGGCCGGCGCATGGTCGCCGCCGTCAACGCGGCGGGCGTATTCATGGATTGCTCGCACACGGGCCGGCGCAGCAGCCTCGAGATCATGGACGTTTCCGTCCACCCGGTGATCTTCAGCCACTCCAACCCTCTGGCGTTGGTCGAGCACGGACGCAACGTCACCGACGAGCAGATTCGCGCCTGCGCCGCCGCCGGTGGCGTGATCGGCGTGTCGGGCGTCTCGGGTTTTCTCGGGACGCGAACGCCCTCGGCGGACGACGTTGCGCGGCATGCGGCCTATGTGGCGTCGCTCGTCGGCGTCGAACATGCCGGCATCGGTCTCGACATCAGCTTCCATCAGGATGGGCTCGACGACACGCCGCCGGGCAATTTCGACGCGACGTACTGGTGGCCGAAGAGCGCCGGGTACGACCGCTCGATCTCGCGCATGACCTATACGCCGATCGAAACCTGGAACGAGCTTGCCGCGGCGCTGCAACGCACGGGGATGACCGGCGATGAGGCGGCGCTGGTCATGGGCGGCAACATGTTGCGAGTGGCCCGGCAGGTCTGGCGATAGCTGCAGCGCATCACGGCTGCCGACGGGGCCATCTGCCCTCGGCTCGGTGCCGACGCTTTGGCAGACATTGCTCCGGTAGATAGAACGGGGCATCATCTGCGACGTGCCGTGCATCGCCCGGCACGACAATCCTGACCGGGGTGAATCTTGGAACCATCAAGCGTCAAGCGCCGGCTGACGTGCATCCTCGCCGCCGATGCCGTTGGCTACAGCAAGCAGATGGGCCAGGACGAGGAGGGCACGATTCGCGTGCTCGCCGCGCACCGCGCCGTCATCGACGGTATCCTGACCTTCCATCAAGGCCGCATCGTGAGCACCGCGGGCGATTCGGTGATTGCCGAATTCTCGAGCGCGGTGGAAGCCGTGCGCTGCGCGGTCGAGATTCAGGAGGCGTTGAAGACCCGCAACGATTCGCTTCCCGAACATCGGCAGATGCATTTTCGCGTCGGTGTCAATCTCGGCGATGTGGTGGTGAAGAACGACGACCTGCTGGGTGACGGTGTCAACGTTGCGGCGCGCCTAGAGACGATGGCCGAGCCGGGCGGCATCTGCATCTCGTCTTCGGTTTACGACCAAATCACCGGGAAACTCGACCTCGGCTTCCAGGACATCGGCGAGCAGAGCCTCAAGAACATCTCGCGCCCGATTCGCGTTTATCGCGTTTCCGGCGCAACGGCGCCCGTGCGCCCGCCGCTGCCCGCGCCATCGGCGACCTCCGGCGCGCGCTTCCCCGTTCGGTGGGCGATTGGCGCTGTCGCCGTGGTGGCGATCGGCGCCGCGGTCGCGTGGCAGGGAGGATGGCTGCGATCCAGTCCGACCGACAGCGCGAAAGGGACCACGATGGCACGACCGGCCATGCCGATGCCAGCGGCTCCGATGGCGGAAAAAGGCGCCCCGGCGGTGGCGGTCGTCGACACCAATGCGATCCGCGCGCAGGCCGAATCGGACGCGCAGCGCATGCGCTCGGAAGCCGAGGCGGTGAAACGGGCGGCCGACGCCGAGTTGGCGCTGGCACGTTCGGAAGCGGAGGCAGGTCGTGCTGCCAGGGCGAAGGCGGAGGGCGACGCGGCCGCTGCGCGTTTGCGCGCGCAGGCCGAAGCCGACGCGGCCCGGATTCGTGCTGCCGCGGAGGTGTCCGCGGCGCGCACCAGGAGCGAAGCGGAAGCCGCGCGTGCGGCGGAGGTCCAGGCGGCAAAGTCGGCGCAGGCCCAGAGGGAGATCGATGCCAAGGCGCGCGAAACCGTGGCCGCCGCGCCCGCCGCCGTTGCGGTGGACAAGAGTGCGCGCTCTGCTCCGGGCAGCGCCGGCAGCTTTGACGGCATGTGGAACGTCACCGTCGAATGTGCGAAACACCCGGACGGCGCTTCCGGTTACGTCATCAACCTCGTGGCGGAGGTGAAGGATGGGGTCCTTCACGGAGGACGAGGCGCCGATGGCGCCGCGGATTCGTTTCGGCTGCAGGGGAACATCCAGCCCGACGGCACAGCCAGGCTCGACGCAAAGGGAGTCACCGGCGATCCCAAGTACTTGCTCAAAGGGGGGCGGCCGGGAATGCCCTACGCCTATGACGTGGTGGCCCGATTCGAAGGGTCGCGCGGTACCGGGCGGCGCGTGCAGCTGCGGGCCTGCCAACTTACTTTCGTCAAGCAGTGACGCCTCGGCGGCCCACATGTCGCCCGTTACTCAATACGCCAGACCCACGTAGTTCTCGGCCAGAGCAGTCAGTGCCGCGCGCGAACTGAACAGGTAATCGAGTTCGGCGTGCTGGAGCTTGTCGCCGAATGCGCCGTGGTCCGGCAGGCGGTGCAGCAGCATCGTCATCCACCAGGAAAAACGCTCGGCCTTCCAGACGCGCTTCAACGCACGTTCCGAGTAGGCGTCGAGCCCGTTCGGGCGAGCGTCGCGATAGTGTTCGACCAGGCCGTCGAACAGGTACCGGACGTCGCTCGCGGCGAGGTTGAGGCCCTTGGCGCCGGTCGGTGGCACGATGTGCGCGGCGTCACCGGCGAGAAAGAGGCGGCCGAAGCGCATGGGCTCTGCAACGAAGCTGCGCAGCGGCGCGATGCTCTTTTCGAGCGACGGGCCGGTGACGAGGTTGTCCGCGGCGCGATCGTCGAGCCGGCGTCGCAGCTCCGCCCAGAATCGCTCGTCCGGCCAGGCCTCGACGTGATCGGCGAGCGAGCACTGGAGGTAGTACCGGCTGCGCGTGTGGCTGCGCATGCTGCAAAGGGCAAAGCCGCGGTCGTGCGAAACGTAGATCAGTTCGTCGGAGACCGGAGGCGTATCGGCGAGCAGCCCCATCCAGCCGAACGGATACACGCGCTCGTAGAGGTGGATCGCGGACGCCGGAACACTTTGCCGGCAAATCCCGTGGAAGCCGTCGCAGCCCGCGATGAAGTCGCACGCGAGCTCGTGCTCCGTGCCGCCGTGCCGGTACCGCACCACCGGATGGTCGCCGTCGAACCCGTGGACGGACACGTCCCCGGCTTCGTAGATGGAGACGGCGCCACTCGCCTTGCGCGCGTCCATCAGATCCCGGGTCACTTCGGTCTGGCCGTAGACGATCACGTGCTTGCCGCCGGTGAGGTCGTCGAAGTCGACGCGCCGGCGGCCTCCCGCCCAGCTAATCTCGATGCCGCGATGCACCAGGCCCTCGGCGTTCACGCGCGCGCCGACGCCGGCTTCGCCGAGCATCGCGACGGCACCCTGTTCGAGAACCCCGGCGCGGATCCGGCCGAGCACGTAGTCGGGCGTGTGCCGCTCGAGAATCACGTTCTCGATGCCGGCGCGGTGCAGCAGCTGTCCCAGCAGAAGACCAGCAGGGCCCGCGCCGATGATGGCGACCTTCGTCCGCATGGACGCTCCGTTCCTGTTCAATGCCGCATCACGCAATCGCATCGCGTCACGCCAATGGTACCCCTCAGGTGTGCTTCGGCGTCTCGGGGCCCACGCCGAGCGGCGGCGGGGCCAGTGCGACGATTCGCCGGAAGAGCGTGCGAAATTCGCGCGTGGCCGGAACGCCGACGATCGGATCGTTGTTCGACGCGAACGCCGCATCGATCGCCTTCCAGTCTTCGGCGCTCAACGCGGCGGCGGCGAGCGGCAGCACCTCGTCCTCTTCCTGGCGCATGTGCCGCCAGTGGAAGTGCGAATACCGCTCGACGCGCGCGACGAACGCCGGGAAAGTGCTCGCGTCGTTGCGGTAGCAATCCAGCGCTGCCTTGAGTTCCGCGAACTTGACGCGCCCCTGCGCGTGCTCGGCGGAAAGCCGGTCGAGCAGCGGCGCCGCGTCGGGGCGGCGCAGCCTGATTCGCGCAAACAGGTATTCGTCTTCCTTCGGATGGTGCAGTCGCTCGGGAAACGCCTCGATGTAGCGGAACATCGCCTGGAGCAGTTCGAAATCCGGCGCCATGCGCCCGGCGTCGATCTCCGCCAGCACCTGGCGCAGGCCTTCGATCACCGCCGTAATCGAGCGGTGCTCGTCCTGGATGATCCGGATCGCTTTCATTGTCCGTTGCCTTGGAGTGTGCTCCCCGCGCGCCAGGGATTCATGATCGACCGTTCACGCCACCGCAATCAGCCGGTGCAGCGTGTCGGGATCGCGCAGCAGGTCCTCGCTCGGCGCACGGTGCGCGACGCGACCGCGCTCGAGGACAATCGCCTGGCGGGTGAGCGAAAGCGCGAGCTTCGCATGCTGCTCGACGACGATCACCGCCATGCCGCCATCCTCGACGAGCTCGCGGATTACACCCATCAGTTCCTGGACGACGATCGGCGCGAGCCCTTCCATCGGCTCGTCGAGCAGGAGCAGCGCCGGGTTGACCATCAGCGCGCGCCCGATCGCGAGCATCTGCTGCTCGCCGCCGGAGAGCTGGTTGCCGAAAATCGCGCGTCGTTCCTCGAGGCGGGGAAAGATCTCGTACACCCGTGCCACGGTCCACGGACCGGGGCGCGCGACCGCTGTCAGGTGCTCCTCGACGGTGAGCGATGGGAACATGGATCGCTCCTGCGGCACCCAGCCGATGCCGGACCGGCTGCGCTGGTGCGTCGGCATGGCCGCGAGATCCCTGCCGCGCCAGCGCAGCGTTCCCCCACGCATTCGCGTCAGGCCCATCAGAGTCACGAGCAACGTGGTCTTGCCCATGCCGTTGCGTCCGAGGAGCGCGAGGCTGTCGCCTTCCTCGAGCGCAAGCGCGACATCCTCGAGGACGATCGCGTCGCCATAGCCGGCGGTGAGACCCTCGACCGCGAGCAGTTCAGCCATGCTGGGCCTCGCCCAGATAGACCTCGCGCACGCGTGGATTGGCCGCGATCTCCTCCGGCGTGCCCTCGGTCAGGACGCGGCCGCCGACCAGCACCGTGATGCGCTCGGCGAAGCGGAACACGAGTTCCATGTCGTGTTCGATGAACAGGATCGTGACGTCCTTCGGCAGCGCGGCGATCACGCCGAACAACTCGGCGCTTTCGCTCGACGGAATGCCTGCCGCGGGCTCGTCGAGCAGCAGGATCCGCGGCTTTGTCGCGAGCGCCAGCGCGATCTCCGTCAGTCGCTGCCGTCCGTAGGGAAGATCGCGGGTGAGCATGTGTACGTCGGCGTCGAGCCGCAGCATCTGCAGGAGCGCGCGCGCTTCGTCGCTCTCTTCACGCAGCTTCGCAGTCGTGCGGTGCCACACGCCGGCCCGTCCCTTCCGCTCGCAGATCGCGAGCACCACCGATTCCAGCACGGTCAGGCCGGGAAACAGCGTGTTGATCTGGAACGTCCGCGTCACCCCCTGCTTGACGCGGTCGTGCTGCGACAGTCCGGTGATGCGCCTGTCGCCCAGAAATACTTCTCCCGCAGTCGGCGGGAAAACGCCGGTCAGCAGGTTGATGAGCGTCGTCTTGCCCGCGCCGTTCGGGCCGATCAGCGCATGTCGGGCGCCCGATGGGATGACGAGCGAGACGTCGTGCGCGGCCTTGAATCCGCCGAATTGCTTCGAAAGACGTTCGGTGCGCAACGCGGCCGTCATGTTCGCCGGCCTCCCGCCCGGCCGCGCAGGCCGTCAAGTGCGCCCAGAATGCCGCCGCGCGCGAAGAGCACGACGACGACGAGCAGGAGCCCGAGCCAGAATTGCCAATAGACCGGATTCAAGTCCGACAGCAGGTCGTTGGCGACCATGAACACCACGGCGCCGACGAGACTGCCATAGAGGCGCCCGGTGCCGCCCAGCACCACCATGATCATCAGGTCCGCCGAACGTGGAAAGCCGAACACGTCGAGCCCGACGAACTGGGTGGTCTGCGCGAGCAATCCACCGGCGACGCCGGCCATGGCCGCGCTGACCGTGTAGATGGCGATCAGCCGACGCGCAACCGGGGCGCCGATCGCAGGCATCCGCTTCACGTTCTCGCGTATCCCGCGCAGCGACAGGCCGAACGGCGAGGCGACGATGCGCCGCGCGACCACGAACAGCAGGAACAGCACCGCCAGGCTGTAGAGGTACGCCGTAGAGCCGCGGAGATCGAACGCAAAAACTCCAAAGAGCTTTGCCATCGTGACGCCCGAAAGGCCGTCCGCGCCGCCGGTGATGAACGCCGCCTGGTTTGCAGCCTCGTACAGCATGAGTCCGATGCCGAGCGTGACCATCAGGCGCGCCAGATCCGAGCCGCGCACGACGAGAAAGCTCGTCGCATAGCCGGCGAGCCCACCGGCCGCGCCGGCGACGACGAGGCCGCTCACCGGCTCGCCCCAGCCATGCACGGCCAATAGTCCCGCCGCGTACGCGCCCACGCCGAAAAATGCCGCATGGCCGAGCGACACGATCCCCGCGTAGCCCAGGATCAGGTCGAGCGTCAGCGCGAACAAGGCCGTGATCAGGATGTGGCTCCCGAGAACCCGGTGATTCGGAAACGCGAAGAACGCCGCTATCGCCGCGAGCCAGAATACGATCTCGAGCGCGCGCCAGCGATCCGCCGGGAGCCGCGGCGTGCCGGCGCGGCCGGGCTCAGCAATGGCCGGCGATTCCGGCGTGCGGGTCTCGTCGCCGTGGCCGTTCACGCGCGGCGTCCATACAGGCCGGCAGGGAATGCGATCATCAGCGCGACCATCAGGAAATAGATGATGAAGGAGCCGATCTGTGGCACGTAGTACTTGCCGGCGACATCGAAGATGCCGAGGACCATTGCGGCGACGAGCCCCCCCTTTATCGTGCCGGCGCCGCCGATTGCGACTACGAGCAGAAAGTAGACCATGTACTTCAGCGGAAACGTCGGATCGAGTCCCAGCACGTCGATGCCGAGGCCGCCGCCAAGACCCGCGAGTCCCGATCCCAGCGCGAACGTCACGGCGAAGACGCGATTGACGTTGATGCCGAGCCCTGCCGCGGCTACGGCATTGTCGACCGACGCCCGCACCTGCGAACCGAAGCGTGTTTTCACGAGCAGCAGGTGCAGTGCCGTCGTGGTGACGGCAACCACGGCAATCAGGAAAATCCGGTAGGTGCCGAGGCCCCGTCCGAGGATGTGCACCTGCCCGCGCAGGAAATCCGGCAGCCGCACCGGTTGCTGCGACGGCCCGAAGAGCCAGGTGGTTGCCGCGACCGCCATGAACACGAGTCCGATCGAAAACATCACCTGGTCGAGATGGGGCGCCTTGTAGAGGTGCTGGTAGAGCGTGCGTTCCAGCACGATCCCGGCGAGCGCCGATGCGACGAACGCCACTGGCAGGCTCGCCAAGAAAGGCACGCCCGCGCGCGTCATCAGCAGCACGCAGACGTAGCCGCCCAGCATCGCGAACGCGCCATGCGCGAGGTTGATGAAGTTCATCAGCCCCATCGTCACGGACAGCCCGATGCTGATGATGAACAGCAGGCTGCCGTACGCGATGCCGTCGAACAGCACCCCGGCCAGGTTACCGATCATCGCGCCGCCCGCGCCCCCTGCATCACGCCTCCCGCCGGGCCACCCCAAGGGAGGCGTGCACCCGCGGCCTCATCGCGCCGGTTTCTGGGCGCGGCAGGTTGGGCGTCGGCCGCCGTCCACGCTCGCGGACGCGCCCTTCGGGCCTGCGCTTCGCGCCGCTCGCGTAGACGTCCCGGGGGGAGGCGAACACCAGGCCGAAGGCCGCAGGACAGCCGAAGGCTGGTCCCGCGAAGCGGGATGCGGCTCCGCCGCACAGAGTGAGCTTGGGGGCTCACCAATCAGCCTGGATCCTTGACGTTCTCGAACTTTTCGAACTCGATGTTCCAGGGCTTGCCGTCGACCATCTTCACTTCGCGCAGGTAGATGGTCTGGATCGTCTGGCGCGTGGCCGGGTCGATCGACATCGGCCCGCGCGGGCTCATCCACGACATGCCCTTCATCGCCTCGACCAGCTGCTCGCCGGTAGCGTTGGGCCCGGCCTTCTTTACCGCCTCGTAGATCAGGTGCATGCCGTCGTAGCCGCCGACCGAGTGGAAGTTCGGGCGCATCCCGTTGTTCGCCTTCATCATGCCTTCGACATAGGCCTTGTTCTCCGGCGAGTCGTGCGCGGCCGAGTAGTGGAACGACGTGATGATGCCGACCGCCGGCGCGCCCATGCTCACGAGCAGGTCGTCGTCGGTGACGTCGCCCGTGCCGATCAGCCGGATGCCGGCCTGCTTCAGCCCGCGCTCGTCGAACTGCTTCATGACGGCGAGGCCCTCACCGGACGGAACAAACACGAACAGCGCGTCGGGCTTGGCGTCCTTCGCCCGCTGCAGGAACGGCGCGTAGTCGGGATTGCGCAGCGGCGTGCGGATCGACTCGACGATTTCGCCGCCGCCGGCCTTGAACACCGCGATGAACCGCTTCTCGGCGTCGAGCCCCGGGCCATAATCGGTCACCATCGTCACCACGCGCTTGATCCTGTTCTTGAGCGCCCAGTCGGCGATCGGTCCCGTGATCTGCGGCAGCGTGAAGCCGGTGCGCACGATGAACGGCGAGCGGGTCGGGATCATTCCGGTGGCCGCCGCCATCACGATCATCGGCACCTTGGCCTCGGTCGCGACCGGCGCCGCCGCGAGCGCAAGGGGTGTCAGCCCAAACCCGGCCAGCACGGTGACCTTGTCCTGCACGACCATTTCCTGCGCGATGCGTTTGGTGGTCTCCGGCGCGAGCCCGGTGTCGTCCTTGACGATCAGGTCGACCTTGCGCCCGGCGACGGTGTCGCCGTTCTTCGCGATGTAGAGCCGGCAGGCGGCCTCGATCTGCTTGCCGGTCGATGCGAAGGGTCCGGTCAGCGGCAGGATGAGACCGATCTTCAGCGGATCGGCGGCGAGTGCCGGCGCGGCCAGCAGGCCGGCGGACGCGGCGATGGCGAGACTGCGCAGAACACGGCGGCGAACCGAGAATTTGCGATCGTTCATATTGCCTCCTTCGTGGGTGATGAGTACAGCTACCAGTGTGTGTCGAACGCTCAGTGGCTGCGGGCGGTGGCGTTCACCGTTCGTGCGCTGCGCGAGCCGAAACGGGGGAACACGCGGCGCGCATTGCCCTCGAAAATCTTGCGGCGATCCTCCGTGTCCAGCCAATCGATCGCATCGACGTAACGCCGCGTATCGTCGTAATGGTGCCCGGTCTCCGGATCGATGCCGCGCACCGCGCCGACCATCTCGGACGCGAACAGGATGTTGTCGGCGGGAACGACCTTCAACAGGAGCTCGATGCCGGGCCGATGATAGACGCAGGTATCGAAGAAGACGTTCTTCAGCAGCAGTTCCGAAAACGGCGGCCGCTTCAGGTCCTGCGCGATGCCGCGATAGCGGCCCCAGTGATACGGCGCGGCGCCGCCGCCGTGCGGGATGATGAACTTGAGCGTGGGAAAGTCCTTGAACAGGTCGGACAGCAGGAATTGCATGAACGCGGTGGTGTCCGCGTTGATGTAATGCGCGCCGGTGGCGTGGAAGCAGGGATTGCACGAGGTGCTCACGTGCACCATCGCCGGAACGTCCAGCTCGACCATCTTTTCGTACAGCGGATACCACCAGCGATCGGTCAGCGGCGGCTCCTTCCAGTGACCACCGGACGGATCCGGATTGAGGTTGCAACCGATGAATCCAAGCTCGTTGACGCAGCGCGCGAGTTCGGCGATGCAGTTCTCGGGGCGCTCACCGGGCGACTGCGGGAGCTGGCAGACGCCGACGAAATTGTCGGGATATAGCGCACAGACGCGCCCAATCAGGTCGTTGCACACCTGCGCCCACTCGAGGCTCGTCGTGGCGTCGCCGATATGGTGCGCCATGAAGCTCGCGCGCGGCGAGAAGAACGTGACATCGGTGCCGCGTTCGCGCTGCATCCTGAGTTGCGCGCCCTCGAGGCTCGCCCGTATCTCGTCGTCGCTCATCACCAATTCGGCGCGCGACGGCGCGTTGGACCGATCGCCGATCGCGGCGATCTGCCGCTTGCGCCAGGCTTCGAGCGCCGGCGGCGCCGTCGTGTAGTGTCCGTGACAGTCGATGATCATCGTGGTCGTCGTTCCGGTGGAATGGTCGCGGCGATGGGAGGTCGGCCCGGCATCAGCTACGCCGCCCGTGCCTGTGGCGCCGCCACGGGCTGGTTTTCCAGCACCATCACGCCGGTCGCCGTGTTGGAGATCGGCACGTGGTAATTGGAATGCACCTTCGTCACGCGGCCGGTCAACGCGCCGCGGGCGGCGATCCACGCCATCAGCTCCGTGCCCTGCGCCCCGGCTTCGCGGACGATGTCGAGCGTCGAAAAGCGCGTGAGTTTTTCCGGGTCGCCGACCATCGCATCCATGCACATCATGTCGAACGGCTTGTTGATGTATCCCGCGCGCTTGCCGTCGAGCTGGTGCGAGAGTCCGCCGGTGCCGAGCACGACGATGCGGGCGTCGGCGTCCCACGCATCGAGCGCGCGGCCGACCGCCTTTCCCAGCGCGTAGCAGCGCTTTGGCGAGGGCAGCGGGTGCTGGACGTGGTTCATCGCGATCGGCACGATGCGCACCGGCCACGGGCCGTCGCCCGGCCAAAGCAGCGCCATCGGCAGCGTCGCCGCGTGGTCGACCAACATCTCCTGGCACATCGTGATGTCGAATTCATCGGCCACGAGCGACTCGATCACGTGCCACGACAGCCCGGGGTCGCCGGCGAACGGCTGCACGGTCGGAATGCCCCAGCCCTCGTCGGCGTTGCGGTACTCGGGCGCGGCGCCGACGGCGAATGTGGGTAGCTTGTCGAGGAAGAAGTTGAGGCCGTGATCGTTGTAGAAGATCACCGCGACGTCGGGCTTCGCCTTCGCCAGCCATGCGTGCGCCGGCAAATAGCCGTCGAAGAACGGCTTCCAGTAGGGATCCTGCTGCAGACCCTTTGCAATGGCGCGGCCGATGGCCGGAACGTGAGAACTCGTGATTGCGCCGAAAATGGTTGCCATCTTCTTGCTCCCCTCAGTTGCCGGCCGCGGCCAGCATCGCCTTGAACGCTTCCTTGGTCATCCCCGTCTGCTGGGCGCCGATGTCCTGTACGTCGAGACCCAGGATGCCGGCGAACTTGGCGAGGTAGTAGATGTTGCCGCCGGCCGCGATCAGCTGAAGCACGTTGCGGCTCGCGATCGCGGCACGCTGTTCGTCGCCGAGGCCGAACTTGCGGCAATAGGCGTTTTCATCGCGCTTGAACTCGTCCCGGTTGTCGGCGGAATTGAACGAATAGCACATGCGGTTGAGCGCGTAGCCCTTCTGCGCGAGCCAGCCGTCGAACACCGTCGTGCCCGGAATTCCGTAGTCTCGCTGCCTGCCGCCCATACCATTTCCTTTCCCGATCGTATCCGCCGTCCGTTTGCGCTCGCCCTTCGTCCGGTATCCGTGCCGCGCGTCAGGTTGACGCCGCGAGCTGCCGCTCGAGCTGATCGAGAGCGCGGTAGCACGGCAGGACCTGCGCGACACTCGCGTTGGGCTCACGCCCGTCGCGGATCGCGGCGAAGAATTCGCGGTCCTGCAGCTCGATGCCGTTCATCGACACATCGACCTTCGACACGTCGATCTTCGCCTCCTTGCCGTCTACCAGATCGTCGTAGCGCGCGATGTAGGTGCCGTTGTCGCAGATGTAGCGGAAGAACGTGCCGAGCGGGCCGTCGTTGTTGAACGATAGCGCCAGCGTGCAGATCGCGCCGGTGCTGCTCTTGAGCTGGATCGACATGTCCATCGCGATGCCGAGCTCGGGATGCCGCGGTCCCTCGATCGCGTTGGCGGCGACGATACGACCGCCCGTCTGATAGCCGAAGAGGTCCACGGTGTGCGCGGCGTGGTGCCACAGCAGGTGGTCGGTCCACGAGCGCGGCTGCCCCAGCGCGTTGATGTTCCTGCGGCGGAAGAAGAAGGTCTGCACGTCCATCTGCTGGACGGCGAGTTCACCCGCGGCGATGCGCTTGTGCACCCATTGATGGCTCGGGTTGAAGCGGCGCGTGTGGCCGACCATCGCCACCTTGCCGGATCCGTCGTGCACGCGCGCGACCTCCTCGGCGTCCGCGAGGGAATCGGCCAGCGGGATCTCCACCTGCACGTGCTTGCCCGCCTTGAGGCAGGCGATCGCCTGGCTCGCGTGGATCTGCGTCGGCGTGCACAGTATCACGGCGTCGACGTCCGGCCGCGCCAGGGCCGCGGGGAGTTCGGTCGTGACGTGGCCCACGCCGAAGCGCGCGGCGACTTCACGCGTCGCGTCGAGCGTGCGTCCGACAAGCGAGACCACTTTCACGCCGTCGATTTTGGCGATGGCTTCCAGGTGCTTGACGCCGAATGCGCCGGCACCGGCGAGTGCAACTCTCATGCGGGTCTCCCCGGTGTGCGGTCAAGTACACGGCTGTTCATTGCGGATTCTCGAGAATGATGTGGCCGACCGCGGTGTTCGATGCCGGCACGTGATAGAAACGATAGACTTCGCGGGCGTTGGCTTCGAGGGCTCCGCGCATGATCAGCCACATCACAAGTTCGATTCCTTCGGACCCGGCCTCTCGCACGTAGTCGATGTGCGGCAGCCGCGCGAGGCCTTCGGGATCGGTTGTCAGCCGATCGAGAAAACGCCGGTCGAATTCCTGGTTGATGAGGCCTGCGCGCGGCCCCTGCAGCTGATGCGACATCCCGCCGGTGCCCCACACCATCACCTTCAGGTCCTGATCGAACGATTTGATCGCCTTCCTGATCGCGCGGCCCAAATTCCAGCAGCGGTTGCCGGTGGGCGGCGGATATTGGACGACATTGACGGCCAACGGAATCACCTGGCACGGCCACGCCGTCGGTTGGCCGAACAGGAGCGACAGCGGCACGGTCAGCCCGTGGTCGACGTCCATCCGGTTGACGATCGTCATGTCGAATTCGTCGAGGATCGTCGACTGCGCGATGTGCCAGGCGAGCTCCGGATGCCCTTCGACCACCGGAACCGGGCGCGGCCCCCAGCCTTCGTCGGCCGGTGTGAACGAATCGGCGCAGCCGATCGCGAACGTCGGGATGAGTTCCAGGGAAAACGCCGAGGCGTGATCGTTGTAGACCAGGATCACCACGTCCGGCTTGCGCTCGGCGATCCACCGCTGCGAGAACTCGTAGCCTTTGAACACAGGCTGCCAGTAGGGATCTCCGGTCTTGCCGAGGTCGATGGCCGCGCCGATCGCCGGCACATGCGACGTGGTGAGGCCCGCCGTGATCGTGGCCATGCTATCGACCTCCGGCCTTGCGGTCCGAAAGGCTGCGATTGCCTTCGGGCGAGCGGCCGCCCGCGACCATCATCGCCTTGTACGCGTCTTCCGAAACACCGGTCATCTTGGATGCCAGATTCTGGAAGGAGAAGCCGTCGGTAGCTCCGATCTTCGCGAGGAAGTAGATGTTGCCGCCGAGTGCGAGCATCCGGTTGTAGTCGCGGTCGAGCACCGCCTGCCGCTGCTCGGACGACATCGGAAACCGCGCGAGGAAAGCGGGCTCGTCGGCCTTGAACGCGGCGCGATTTTCCGCTTTCATCAACGCCATGCAGAACATGTTGAGGTGATAGCCCAGCCGCGACTGCGTCGCGTCGAACACGACGGTGCCGGGGATGTCCTTGAAGGCGTCGGTGTAGTCGCTCACGATTTTTCAGTTCCAGTAGAGGCGCATCGGATTGTCCACCAGGAGCTTGCGCTGCAGCTCCGGCGTGGTGGCGATGCGCGGCACGAAGTCGACCAGCGCGCCGTCGTCGGGCATGTGGCTCTTCATGTTGGGGTGCGGCCAGTCGGTGCCCCAGAGCACGCGGTCGGGAAAGGTCTCGACCAGCTTGCGCGCGAACGGCACGACGTCGTCGTATCCGGGCGGACCGGATTGCGACAGCCGCTCGGGGCAACTCACTTTCGACCAGATGTTCGGATGCAGGGACAGGAGCGTGACGAACAATCCGAACTCCGGGCCCTCGACTGGCTGGGTCACGTCCGGTCGTCCCATGTGATCGACGACGACCGTGGTGGGAAGCGTGGTGAAGAAATCCCACAGCTCCGGCAGGTCCTGCGCTTCGAAATACACGACCACGTGCCATCCGAGCGGCGCGATGCGGCCGGCGATTTCGACCAGTACCTCGCGTGGCGTGAAGTCCACGAGGCGCCGGACGAAGTTGAAGCGCGTCCCCCGCACGCCCGCCTCGTGCATGGCGGCGAGTTCGGCGTCGGTCACGTCGCGTCCGACCGACGCGACACCACGCGCGCGCCCGCCCGAGTGGACGAGCGCGTCGACCAGCGCGCGATTGTCGTTGCCGTGGCAGGTCGCCTGGACGATGACGTTGCGGTCGAATGCGAGGAAGTCGCGCAGTGCGTACAGCTTCTCCCTTGGCGCGTCGCACGGGGTGTATTTGCGCTGCGGTGCGTAGGGAAATACCGCGTCCGGGCCGAACACGTGGCAGTGCGCGTCCACGGCGCCCGGCGGCACCCGGTAACGGGGGTGCGACGGATTCGGATGGAAGGGCAGGTAATCGGCGTCCATGGTCGTCGTTTCGAGGCGACGGTTCAATCGCGAGGAGCGAGGGTCGCGAGCACGCGATCGGCATCGCCGCGCCAATCGGTGCGCGGCGATTCGCGGTCGCCAAACACCCCGGCGTCGGCACGATCGGCGATCCACGCGTGACGCAAGGCGGTGCCCGCCGCGGACCAGGGCTCCAGCCCGATTTCGCGCACGGTTTCGGCGGCTTCGCGCATTTCCTCGGCGCGGCGGCGGCCATGCTGGATCACGCGCTGGAAGAAATAGGCCCCTTGCCGCTCCCAGTCGATGCCGGGAAAGGTCTCGGCGAGCGATGCCAGCATCGACGCTTCGACGCCGTAGGCACGCGCGGTAGTGAAGCTCTCGATGACCATCGCCTCGAGACCCTTGATCATCACGCTGCGGCACATCTTGGTGGCCGACGCGACGCCAGGCCGCGCGGACGCGACTTTGGCGACGAAGCCCAGGGTGTCGAGCAACGGCACGATCGTTTCCGCATTTGGCCCCCCGAGCAGCATGGGCACGCGAATCCGGTGCGGTGGCACGGAAGTCATCACCGCGCCTTCGACAAACCGGCCTCCCGCCGCATCGACCAGGGCGGCCGCCTTCACCTTCGCGCCGGGCGATGCGGAATTGAGATCGAGAAACCACGTCCCCGCGCGAATGACGGGCGCCCAGGCCGCGGCGACGGCCAGCGTCTGGCTCGCGGTCACGGCCGAGATGACGAGGTCCGCATCTTCCGCCAGGTCGCCATGCGATGCTGCGAGTTGTACGCCGTGTCGCGCCGCGTGTTCGGTGAGCGCGCCTTCCTGCGCGGTGCCAAGTTTGATGTCGTAGGCGCCGATCCGCGCGACGCCACGCGCACGCAGATCCTCGGCGAGGATGCGTCCGACCTCGCCGTAGCCGACGAGGCCGATGCGGCAATGCGCCGGAATCGGCGATGGTTGCACGTCCGTCATCCGATGTACTTGAGGCCGGCCTTCGCGAGGGGCTCGCGCATGCCGTAGATGTCGAGCCCGAGCTCGCCTGCAGCGAGGCGCGCGCGCGTCGCCGCCTCCTTTTTCTCGCGCGCGTCGGACGCGTCGGCCACGGCACCGACGTCAGCGCGCGGCACGACCACTACACCATCGTCGTCGGCGACGATCACGTCGCCAGGATTGACGAGCATCCCGGCGCATACCACCGGCACGTTGACGGAGCCCAATGTCGCCTTCACGGTGCCGCGCGCGCTGACGGCGCGCGACCAGACGGGAAACTTCATTTCAGCCAGGGTGCGCGTGTCGCGCACGCCGGCATCGATGATGAGCGCCCGCGCGCCGCGCGCCTGGTACGACGTGGCGAGGAGGTCGCCGAACATGCCGTCGTCGTTCGGCGTGGTCACGGCGACCACGACGATGTCGCCCGGCTGAATCACTTCGGCGACGACGTGCAGCATCCAGTTGTCGCCGGGCTGCGCCAATACGGTGACCGCGGTGCCGCAGGCCGCCGCGTTCGGCCAGATCGGGCGCATGCACGACTGCAACAGTCCCGTGCGCTTCTGCGCCTCGTGCACGGTCGCGACGCCGAACCGCGCGAGTCGCGCCACCGCCGCCGGATCGGCGCGCTCGACGTCGCGCACCACGATGCCCGTTGCCCGATAGTGAATCATCCCGTTCATGCCTTTCGCTGGTTCATCGTTCGTGCTCCGGGTTCAGGCGGCGCGCCGCAACGCCGCCTTGCCGTCCCACACCGACCGCGGAATCAACACGTCGCCGCGCATGATGAGCCGCGCCGTGCGCAGCAGGGCCGCCCGGAGGACGCTTTGCGGTTGCGCAGGATCGAGTTCGAGTTCGACGGTGAACTCGCCGGTCGGATGCTCGACCGAGATGGCCTTGCGGTTGCCAGGCGGCAGCCGCACCACGCCTTCTGCCACCGTGCCGGCCAGCACCCCGGCGGTGGCCAGCGTGACGGCGCCGAGTACGCCGACAGCCGAATGGCAATCGTGCGGAATGAAAGTACGGGAGCAGAGGCTGCCGTCCGCCTGTGGCAGCGCGATCAGCGACACCTTCGGGACGACTTTCTTCGTCACGTCGCCGAGATTCATCGCGAGTCCCGCCTGGCGCCGGATCGATTCGAGTCGTGCCTTGAGCGGGGCGTCGGCATTGAGCGCGTCGCGCGATTCGTAGCCGGTGCGGCCGACGTCCGACGCGCGGATCACGACCACCGGCATACCGTTGTCGATGCAAGTCACCGGGACGCCGTCGAAAGTGTCGATGCAGCGGCCGGTGGGGAGCAGTTTGCCGCAGACCGAGCCGGCCGTGTCGAGAAAACTGATGCGAATCGGCGCCGAGGTTCCCGGCACGCCGTCGATACGCGCCGTGCCGGCGTAGGTGATCTGGCTCCCCGGCGTCTGCAGTACCACATCGGATAGCATCCCCGTATTGCGCGTCAATATCCGCAGCATCGTCTCGCCATCGCGCGCCGGGACAAGACCGCGCTCGAGCGCGAACGGACCCACGGCGGCCAGCATGTTGCCGCAGTTGGGCGTGGTGTCCACGCGCGCCTCGTCGATCACGACCTGTGCGAAAAGGAAGTCGAGGTCCACCCCGGGCCGCGACGAGCGCGAGACGATGCCGACCTTGCTCGTCAGCGGATCGGCGCCACCGAGTCCGTCGATCTGGCGCGCATCCGGGGAGCCCATGGCCGCGAGCAGCACCCGGTCGCGCAACGCCGTGTCTTCCGGCAGGTCCGACTCGGCAAAAAAGGGACCGCGCGACGTGCCGCCGCGCATGAACAGGCAGGGAATGGCGGTTTGCATGGTCCTCTCCACGATCACCCGCTCGAAGTGTGCGCCGATCGCAATCCATCGAGAAGATGCATTGCTATACTAGTAGCTATGCCGTAATGGCATGGACTGACGGAGGATGCAGGGAACCGCCGGAGGAGCGCATGGACTTGAAACAGCTCGAATACTTCGTGAACGTCGTCGACCTCGGCGGCTTCAGCCGCGCCGGGCGCGTGCTGGGCGTCGCCCAGCCGGCGATCAGCCGCCAGATACGCAGTCTCGAGGTGGAACTGCGCCAGAACCTGCTGTTGCGCAACGGGCGGGGCGCGACGCCGACGGACGCGGGAAAGCGCCTGCTCGATCACGCGCGCGGCATACTGCAGCAGGTGGACCGGGCGCGGCGCGAGGTGGACGAGACCAAGGGCGAACCGGTCGGCCATGTCGTGGTCGGACTCCCGCCCACGGTGGCACGCCATCTGACGGTGCCCGTGGTGCGCGAGTTCCGGCAGCGCTATGCCCGGGGCTCGCTGTCCATCGTCGAGGGACTGTCCGCGACCATCCACGAGTGGCTGCTCGTCGGTCGCGTCGACGTGGGTATCGTCTACAACCCCGTCGCGTCGCCGGCGGTCGACGCGCGTCCGCTCCTCGAAGAGCATCTTTGCCTCATTGGTCCGAAGCGGAAAGGGCGGGAGGCTCGCACGCTCCGGTTGCGCGATCTGTCGGGCTTCCCGCTGATCATTCCCAGCCGGCCGCATGCCATTCGCATGCTGGTCGAGACCCGCCTTGCGGAAATCGGCGCGCGGCCGCAAGTCGCCATGGAGATCGATGCGGTGCCGGCGATTCTCGAGCTTGTCGCGCAGGGCCATGGCTATGCCGTGCTGTCGCCGCGCGCGCTCTCCGGTCCCGAGGTGGCGCGCCGGCTGTCGGCGCGGACGATTGTTCAACCGCGACTCATGAGCAAGCTCGCCATCGCCACGTCGGCGCAACGTCCGTCGACGCCGATACAGCAGCGAGCGATCGAATTGATCGAGAGGCTCATCGGACCGGCGCTCGCTGCACGGTGAAGCGTGGGCCGGCCGTTCGGCCTGCGCGCGGGACGGCGCGCCCGGAATCTGCTTAAATGGCTCGCGGTGCCGGCGCGCTGCTCCGGCGGCCGGGCCACGGCCGTCGAATGGGCGGGCCGTACGGAGCGCGGCGCCCCGTGCCCCGGCATTGCAGAGGATGACAACCATGACTCTTCGTTCGACTCCGCCGTTTCGCGCCGATCATGTCGGCAGCTTTCTGCGCCCGAAGTATCTGCTCGAAGCGCGCGAGAAAGAAGCGCGCGGCGAGATCACGTCCGCCGATTTGCGCGCGGTCGAGGATCGGGCGATCAAGGAAGTCGTGCAGATGCAGGAGGCGGCCGGCCTGCAAGCCATCACCGACGGCGAATTTCGCCGGACGTACTTTCACATCGATTTTCTCGAGCAGCTGGGTGGCGTCAAGTGCGACCCGGTGACGACGGTCCGCAAGCCCGACGGATCGGAGGAACTGGCGCCGCCGGTGATGCGCGTGGTCGACCGGATCCGGCACGTGAAGGACATCCAGCGCGCCGACTTCGAGTACCTGAAGCGCCAGACGCACCGCACGCCGAAGGTGTCGATACCCTCGCCGACGATGCTGCATTTTCGCGGTGGCCGCGCCGGGATCAGCAAGGAGCACTATCCGGACCTGGAGCCTTTCTACGAGGACGTCGCCAACGCGTACGGTGATGAGCTCCGCTCGCTCGCCGCAGCAGGATGCACGTATGTGCAGATGGATGACACCAACCTCGCCTATCTGTGCGACCCCAGGATGCGCGAGGCGGCCCGGCAGCGCGGCGACGATCCGGACGAGCTGCCGCATCGCTATGCGTCGTTCATCAATCGCGTCGTCGCGCAGAAACCCGCCGGCATGACGCTCTGCACGCACCTTTGCCGCGGCAATTTCCGGAGCACCTGGGCGGCGCAGGGGGGCTACGAGCCGGTCGCCGAGGCCCTGCTGTCCGAGATGAACGTCGACGGCTACTTCCTCGAGTACGACGACGAGCGCAGCGGTGACTTCCGGCCGCTGCGTTTTCTGCCGGCGAACAAGACCGTGGTGCTGGGACTCGTCACGACCAAGGTCGGGGCGATGGAGTCGAAGGACGCGCTCAAGCGCCGTATCGACGAGGCGGCCCGGTACGCCCCGCTCGAACAGCTCGCGCTTTCGCCGCAATGCGGTTTCTCGAGCACCGTCCACGGCAACGCCATCGCGGTCGACGCACAGGTGGCCAAGCTGCGGCTGGTCGTGGAGGTCGCGAGCGAGGTCTGGGGCAACGGCTGAGCCGATCGGGCGGAACGAGGGGCGGCCCGGGCGAGGGGCGCCAATCGTGATACACCCGGGTCGGCTACACTATCTTCTTGAGGGTTACGGGCTGCCCCGCATCGCGGCGGCGAGGCGACCGTCCAACGGACGAAGCGATACATGGTCAGAAGGTGTCCATCGTGCAAGGGTCACAATGCCCGGCGATCCAAGATCCGGGGCACCGAGGTCACGGCGCGGCGCCTGTTCTTCTCGCCCTATCGCTGCCGGGATTGTCAGACGCGCTTCTGGGTGATCAGCAGGAACACCTATCAATTCGCCGCGCTCATCGGCGTGGCGATCGCCGCGGGCGTCATCGGTTGGAACGCGGGTTCCCGGAATCAACCTCCTCCCATTGACGCGGTCGAAGTTGCCGCCGAAGAGCAGGTCGTGGCCGATCTGTACGAGCTGGCCGAAAAGAACGACGCCAGCGCGGAATACGAACTCGCCCAGCGGTACGCCACAGGCGTCGGCGTTCCGAAGGATGCGGCCGACGCGGCAAAGTGGCTCGAGCGCTCGGCTCAGCACGGCAACGCGCAGGCACAACTTGAACTCGGCGTAGCGCTGCGCGACGGACGCGACATGATCCAGGACTTCGAGGCGTCGCGCAAATGGTTCGAACTGGCGGCCGAGGGCGGAAACGGCCAGGCGCAGCTTGAACTCGGCATCATGTACCGGGCCGGGAGCGGCATCCCGGTCGACTATCTCAGGGCGTACGCCTGGCTCAACGTCGCCGCGGCACAGGGCGTCCCCGGCGCTGCCTCCGCGCGCGACGTCGTCCGGACCCGGCTTTCTCCGGAAGAATTGCAGCAGGCGCAGGCGCTCGCGCGCCGCATGCGCGAGAGTTACAGCCCGAAGGCGGCCCCGGCGCAATAGGTGCGTTGCCGGCGGCACGCAGCACGCCGCTTTCCGCTGTGCAGGCGCGAGGCCGGCATGCGCGCCGCGGTCACGTCACCTTGCGGATGCCCGGTGCCGTCCACTTGCCGTCGATGACCTCCTGTCGCGGCCAGTAGATGCGCAGGATCACGTTGAAGCTGCCCTTCGCGGCCGGCAGCCAGTTCGAATCCTTGTCCGGGCCGGGCTCGGCATGCTGAATGTAGATATCGAGCGATCCATCGGCGTTGGACTTGAGGCGACTGGTGCTGCCGATGTTGTGCCGGTTGAGCGCGTTGCCGACGAGGTGCTGCTTGTCGTCGTAGAGGCTCAGCGACCAGAATCCCTCCGCAGGCGGTAGACGGCCCTTGTCGAAGTGCAGCACGTAACGGTTGGCGCCGTCGAGGCGATGTCCACCCGCGTCCAGGTGCGTCGCCATGAAGATGGCATCCTCCGGCGCGTTGTGGCCGAGCCCGTCGTACGCGGCGACCGCCCGCTTGCCGTAATCGGTGCCCCACCGGCCGAGGGCGAGATCGAATCTCCAGCCGTTCTTGATATCGCCTCCGGTGCCGTTCTTCGCGGCCGACCGGATTGCATCTAGCGCTGTCGTGACGCCCTCCGCGACGCTTCTTGCCGACAGGGGGTCGAGCTTGCCGAAATCGAACGGATGTCCGGCCTCGACGCCGAGTTGTTTCATCTTTTCCACCATGGGCGCGTCGTCCTTCGCCGGGGGGTTGCCGGGCAGCAGCATCGCGAGTCGGGTGAAGAACACGGCCGGGTCCATCTTCGCGACCTGTTCGCGCGGCGGGGTCTTCACGTCGATGCCGCCGGGCGGAGCGGGCTGCGCCGGCGCGGCCTTCTTGCCACTCTTGCCGTGGCCCGAAAGGGGCGTCAGCTTGAATTGACTCTGGATCTTCGCTGCGGCCTGGAGGTCCGCGCCACCGCTCGTCTGCGTCCGCGCGAACAGCCAGGCGAGGTCCGTTGGCGACTGGACTTCGGACACGCCTCCCGGCAACTTTCCCTTCCAGTGGGGCCCGACGATCGCGAATTCCTCTTTGCCCGAACCGGTCGTTCGCGTACCCAGCGAGGCGACCACGTTGGTCCAGGCGCCGAGTGTGGCGACCAGATAATAGCGGCCGCGCATGTCGGGCGCCGACAGGATCACGGGACCCTTGGACAGGTCGAGCCACGCCTGCGAATACAGGAAGTCGGCATTGGGGTTCGCTTCGGCGATCGACGCCGCGTTGGGAAGCGTGCGGTCGTGGCGAAACGTGTCCGGCGGAAGGCCTGCGGTATCGACCTCGCGGGTGACGTCCGTCAGCACGAGGGGAAAGCCATAGATATAGACTTCCGCCGCGAGCCGCTTCAGTTCGGCGTTGATCGTCGGAGCCGCGGGTTTCGGCGGCTCGATCTTCGGCGCGGGCGGCGGTTCGGTCGGGCCGCACGAGGCAAGCCAGGCAACGCCGAAAATGACGGCGCACACGGGGGCGAGGCGTCCAGGCTGCATGGGGACTCCGAGGTTCTCTGTTACCGGATGGCGAACCGATATCCTAAGCCCTCAGGGATTATCCGCAAAGCGGGCGCGCGTTGCCCTTGAGGCCGCCGAAGCGCTGGTAGAACGCCGGCGCTGCCGGCGGCAGTGTGCCCTTGGCATCGCGCAGCGTTGCCAGCAGATGCCGTTCGGCCGCGCGGTGGGTGAGCCGGTAGAAGTCGCGGCAAAGCGTGTAGGCGGCAGCGCCGGGCCAGTCGAGCGGCAGCAGCACGGCCGGCAGCTGCGGATCGCGCAGCAGCACGCGGCGGTAGGCGTGGATCAGCAGCGTGCGCACGATGAACGCCTGCGCGGGATCGTGGGCCTCGCGCCATCCGGAAACGTTCGATGACGCGGCCGAAGCGCGGCAGGAATCGGCGGTAGTCCGCGGCGAGCCCGGCGAGATCCCACGCGCTGCGACGCGACCGACGCGAGCGTCGGGCCGCCCAGCGTCGCGTCGTCTCGCGCACGCACGACGACGATGCGGCGGGCCATTCTCAGCGCAGTGGCGATTCGCGGGACGGCCGAGGGCCCTTGCGCGGGACGTGCGTACACACCCGGCGCGAGCGTGCCGAAGCCTTCCCACCCCAGTTCCGCTTGCAGCGCGTGGCGTTGCGCCGCGGTCGACGCATCGGCGACGACCATCTCCCAGGTCGTCGTCCCATCCTTCGCGAGGCGGGGCATAGATGCGGCGGTACGCCTGCTCGAAGCGCCGCGTGCCGTTGCGCGTCAGCCGATAAAGGCTTTGCCGCCGCCACGGGCGTGGCCTTGAGCCAGCCCTCGCGGGCGAGGCGAAAAACGCTCGTGCGCACCAGCCGCTCGTTGATGCCAAACGGCGCGAGCAGGTCGATGAGGCCGGACAGCATCACCGCGCCGCCGTGCGGCGCCATGCGCATCGCCCCAGATCGTGACGATGAACGACGGCGTGCGCGGCGGGGCGGCGTGCGAGTTCGCGCCGGATCCAGCGCTCGATCTGCGGATTCTGCTCGGGAGTGGGCAAGTTGGCGGGGCGCATCGTTCGGGCCAGCGCCCGGACCGCCGGGCAACGTGATACAGACTTTACACGCAGTTCAAACAAAACGTGTATCATTTGCCTTCCAGTGGCCATCGGTCCGCCGCGCCACGAACGCACGACTGCGCCCCAGTTTCCGGCGCCGGGGAGAACGCATGTACGCGCAGATGGTCGATACCGGGATGAAGGCCGTGCCGACGGCGGCAGAGATGTCGCGCCGCGGATCGTGCGTTCCAGGCGCGCGTCGACGCCGACGTCAAGATCGAGCCCAAGGACTGGATGCCGGAAGCCTACCGCAAGACGCTGATCCGGCAGATCTCGCAGCACGCGCATTCGGAGATCGTCGGCATGCTGCCCGAAGGCAACTGGATCACCCGCGCGCCGACGCTCAAACGCAAGGCGATCCTGATGGCCAAGGTCCAGGACGAGGGCGGCCACGGCCTCTATCTGTATTCGGCCGCGGAGACGCTCGGCGTCTCGCGCGACGAGATGGTCGGCGACCTGCACGCCGGCCGCGCCAAGTACTCGTCGATCTTCAACTATCCGACGCTCACCTGGGCCGACATCGGCGCGATCGGCTGGCTCGTCGACGGCGCGGCGATCATGAACCAGATCCCGCTGTGCCGCTGCTCGTACGGGCCCTATGCGCGCGCGATGGTGCGCATCTGCAAGGAAGAGAGTCGTTCCACCAGCGGCAGGGCTACGACATCATGCTGGCGCTGTGCCGCGGTACGTCCGAACAGAAGGCGATGGCGCAGGACGCGCTCGACCGCTGGTGGTGGCCGTCGCTGATGATGTTCGGCCCGTCGGATGCCGAAAGCGTGCACAGCGCGCAGTCGGCGGCGTGGAAGATCAAGATCCTGTCGAACGACGAGCTGCGCCAGCGCTTCGTCGACCAGACCGTGCCGCAGGCGGAGTACCTCGGCCTCGCGGTGCCCGATCCCGATCTCGTGTGGAACGCGCGAGCGCGGTCACTACGATTTCGGCGCGATCGACTGGACCGAGTTCTACAACGTCATCAAGGGAAACGGTCCGTGCAACCGCGATCGGCTGCGCACGCGCGTGAAGGCGTGGGAGGACGGCGCCTGGGTGCGCGATGCCGCGATGGCGCACGCAGAGAAGGAAGCGCGCGCGCGCCGCGCCGATTGCAGCCTGAACCTGCGGCGAGCGCACGTGCGACGGGGCTCTGCGCCCGATACCGACGATAGCGGGGGATCGAATGAACGAATGGCCACTTTGGGAAATCTTCATACGCAGCCAGCACGGGCTCGCGCACCGGCACGTGGGCAGCCTCCACGCGGCCGACGCGACGATGGCGATCAAGAACGCGCGCGATGTCTACACGCGGCGCAACGAGGGCGTGTCGATCTGGGTCGTGCGTTCGGCCGATGTCGTCGCATCGGCGCCCGGCGCGCAGGACGCGCTGTTCGAGCCGGCGGCCAGCAAGATCTACCGGCATCCGACGTTTTTCCCGATGCCCGACGAAGTGAAGCACCTTTGAATCGTCCCGGGACGCGCAACGTGCGCACGGCGCCGGCGACGCGACGAGCATCGTCGGTTCCGTTCGCGCTCCGTGCGCGCCACGCCTCCCATTGCCTGGATCCGCGATGACAACCGACGAACAGCTCTTCCAATATCTGCTGCGGCTCGCCGACTCGCCGTTGATCCTCGCGCAGCGCCTGGGCGAATGGGTCGGCCACGGGCCGGTGCTCGAAGAGGACATCGCGCAGACCAACGTGGGTCTCGACCTGCTCGGCCAGGCGCGGCTGTGGCTTTCCTACGCCGGCGAAGTCGAGGCGCGCTACGCAGGCACGGGCCGCGACGAGGATCAACTCGCGTTCCTGCGCGATGGTGGCGACTTTCGCAATCTCCTGCTCGTCGAGCAGCCGAACGGCGACTTCGCCGACACGACGGCGCGGCAGTTTCTCTTCGATGCCTGGCACGTGCGGTTGCTGCGTGCGCTCGCGGACTCGACCGACGCGCGCATCGCCGGGATAGCCGCCAAGGCGGCGAAGGAAGCCGCCTATCACGTCGAGCGCTCGGGCGACTGGGTGATCCGCCTGGGTGACGGCACGGACGAATCGCACGCGAAGATGCAGGCGGCGATCGACGACATGTGGATGTACACGGGCGAGATGTTCACGGCGGACGCGATCGAATGCGCGCTCGTCGAAGCCGGGATCGCGGCCGACGTGCGCTCGCTTGCGGCACCGTGGCGCCAGCATGTCGACGCGGTGTTCGCGGCGGCGACGATCACGACACCCGAGGTCGCGTTCATGCAACAGGGCGGAAAGCGCGGCGTGCACACCGAGCATCTGGGGCATCTCCTCGCCGAGATGCAGGTCCTGCAGCGCGCGCATCCCGGAGCGCAGTGGTGAACATTGCTCCGGCGAGCGTCGCGGCCATCGCTCGGCGACGTCTGGCGGGTACTGGCCGGCGTGCCGGATCCCGAGATCCCCGTTGTTTCCGTCGTCGATCTCGGCATTCTGCGCGGTGTCGAGTGGGACGCGTCGGACCCGGAGTTGCTCGTCGTCACCGTCACGCCGACCTATTCCGGTTGCCCGGCAACCGAGCTCATCATGACGTCGATCGGCGACAGCGCTCGCGGGGGCGGGCGTCGCGCGCACCCGGATCGAAACGAGGCTTGCGCCGGCCTGGACGACCGACTGGATGACGCCGGACGCCAAGCGCCGGCTGCGTGACTACGGCATCGCGCCGCCCGACGGCGCGCGCGCGCCGGCGGCGATCGATGTTGCCGGAATCAGTCCGCTGCGCCGTGCCGGCGCCACGGTCGCCGTGCCCGCGCTGCGGGTCGCCGCAGACGCAGTTGCTCTCGCAGTTCGGCTCGACTGCCTGCAAGGCGCACTACCGCTGCCTCGCCTGTCTCGAGCCCTTCGACTATTTCAAGCCGCACTAGGCTGACTCGAATGAGCAAATTCCACCGGCTTCGGGTCGCGAGCGTCGAGCGCGAGACGCGCGACGCCGTCGCGATCACGTTCGCCGTTCCCGAGGCGCTGGCGGAGCCGTTTCGCTTCGTGGCCGGCCAGCACCTGACGTTGCGCGCGGATATCGGCGGACAGGACGTGCGCCGCTCCTATTCGATCTGTTCCGGCGAGCAGGACGGCATCCTGCGCATCGCGGTCAAGCGCAATCCCGGGCGGCGTGTTTTCGGCCTGGGCGAACGAGACGCTGAAAGCGGGTGACACGCTCGACGTGATGCCGCCGCTGGGGCATTTCAGCGTGCCGCTGGCCGCAGACAACCGCAAGCACTACGCCGGTTTCGCCGCCGGCAGCGGGATCACGCCGCTGCTCTCGATCGCCAAGACGACGCTTGCCGTCGAGCCGCAGTCCCATTTCACGCTGTTCTACGGCAATCGCGCGTCGGGCACCGTGATGTTCAAGGAAGAGCTCGCAGCGCTGAAGGACACGCACCTCACGCGCTTCAACCTGGTCCACGTGCTCTCGCGCGAGGCGCAGGACATCGAACTGCTGCACGGCAGGATCGACCGGGCCAAGGCCGACGCGCTGCTCACGCATTGGCTCGATCTCGACCGATGTCGACGCCGTGTTCGTCTGCGGGCCGGACGGCATGATGCGCGCGATCGCGGATGCGCTGAAGGCGCGCAACTTTCCCGAGGCGAAAATCAGGATCGAGCGCTTCGCGACCAGCATTCCCCGGCACGAACACAGGATCGTGAAACCGGCGGAGCCCGGGCACACCGAGTGCGAGGTCACGGTCGTGCTGGACGGTGCCACCCGAATCTTCACGTTCGAAAAGGGCAGGGAGAGCATCCTCGAAGCGGGTCTCAAGGCGGGGGTCGAGATTCCTTATTCGTGCAAGAGCGGCGTGTGCTCGACCTGCCGCGCGAAGCTCACCGCAGGAGAGGTCGACATGGACGTCAACTTCGCGCTCGAAGACTACGAAGTCGCCCGCGGCTTCGTGCTCACGTGCCAGAGCCATCCGGTCACCGACAAGGTGGCCGTCGATTACGATCAGTCGGCCTGACGGGTCGGATTCAGTACACTACCGTCTTGCCGACGACGAACGCCGAAGGAGTTCCCGTGCCGCATCCGTTGTTCGAACGCCACGCGCCACGCTCGATCGCGCGCTCACTGCCATCGCGGAGCGCGGGTACTGGAGCGCGTATTCGGAATCGCCGAGCCCGAAGGTCTACGGCGAGGGCGCGGCGGACGCCGGCAAGGCAGCGTTCGACGCGCTCGTGAACAAGCCGTTCGCGCTTGTCCAGCCGGGCACGATCGGGCAGGTTGGCCGCGAGGTGTCGCCGTACGGATTTCCGCTGGGTATCACGTATCCCAAGGCCGATCCCGAAGCATTGTTCGCAGCGATCGCAGCGGCGCAACGCGCGTGGCGGCAGGCGGGTCCCGAGGCGTGGGTGGGCGTCTGCGCGGAGATCCTCGATCGGATCAACCGGCAGAGTTTCCTCTTTGCCAACGCCGTGATGCACACGACAGGTCAGGCGTTCATGATGGCGTTCCAGGCCGGCGGCCCGCACGCGCAGGACCGCGGGCTCGAAGCGGTCGCGTATGCGTGGGACGAAATGAAGAAGCATCCCGGCCAAGGCGCTCTGGGAGAAGCCGCAGGGCAAGAACGAGCCGCTGCGGATGGAAAAGCATTTCCGCATCGTGCCGCGCGGCATCGGCCTCGTGATCGGCTGCTGCACATTTCCGACGTGGAACGGCTATCCCGGCTTCTTCGCCGACCTCGCCACCGGCAACGCCGTCGTCGTCAAGCCGCATCCGGCGGCGATCCTGCCGCTGGCGCTCACCGTCCGGATCGCGCGCGAAGTGCTGGCCGAGGCCGGATTCGATCCCAATGTCGTCACGCTGGTTGCGCACGAGGCCGGCGACGACGTCGCGCCGAAGCTCGCGTTGCGGCCCGACGTCGGGCTGATCGACTTTACCGGTAGCGCGGCCAACGGCAACTGGCTGGAGGCGCATGCGCGGCAGGCGCAGGTCTACACCGAGAAATCCGGCGTCAACCAGATCGTCGTCGATTCGGCCGATGATTTCAGGAGCGTCGCCCGCAACATCGCATTTTCGCTGGCGCTCTACACCGGGCAGATGTGCACGGCGCCGCAGAACATCTACGTGCCGAAAGACGGCATCGAAGTGGCCGATGGTCGTCTCAGCTTCGATCAAGTCGCCGCTGGCATCGCGGAGGCTGTGCAGAAACTTCTCGGCGATCCCGCGCGCGCGGTCGAGATTCTCGGCGCGGTGGTCAGACGATGGCGTCATGGCGCGGCTGGAAGAGGCGCGCACGCTCGGGTCCATCGTGCTCGACACGCAGACGATCGCGCACCCGCTTTACCCTGGCGCCAGGATACGCACGCCGCTCATCGTCAAGCTCGCGGCCGCGGAGCGCGAGCGGTACCTGGCCGAGTGGTTCGGGCCGATCGCGTTCGTGATCGCGACGGACTCGACCGACGAGAGTCTCGCGATCGCGCGCGATGCGGCGAAGGCGCACGGCGCGCTGACGTTGTCGGTCTATGCGCGCCGGCCCGAGACCATCGCGCAGGCGATCGAGGTCGCGGCGGATGCGGGCGTCGCGCTTTCGATCAATCTGACGGGCGGCGTGTTCGTCAACCAGTCGGCGGCGTTTTCGGATTATCACGGCACCGGCGCCAACCCGGCGGCCAACGCGGCGCTGACCGACGCCGCGTTCGTCGCGTCGCGCTTCCGCGTCGTGCAGCATCGCCTCCACGTGTGAGATGAACGGCCCCCACGCTCGCTTCGCTCGCTGCCCCCCGCGGGGGCAGTCAGTGCCCTTCGGGCGGCCGGGCGGGCACTGAAGGAGTACGGATGAATTACGAAAGCATCCTGTTCACCATCGACGCCGGCATCGCGCGGCTCACGCTCAACCGTCCCGACCGGCTCAACAGCTTCCACGATGCGATGCACGCCGAGGTGCGCGACGCGCTCGAAAGAGTAAAGGCCGATCGTTCGGTTCGCGTGCTGCTCCTGACCGGCGCGGGTCGCGGCTTCTGCGCGGGCCAGGATCTCGGCGATCGCGCCGTCGCGCCCGGCGGCGAACCGGTCGACCTCGGGGCATCGATCGAGCGCAACTACAAGCCGCTCGTGCTCGCGTTGCGCGCACTGCCGCTGCCGGTCGTCTGCGCCGTCAACGGCGTCGCCGCAGGCGCGGGGGCGAACCTGGCGCTCGCCTGCGATATCGTGATCGCCGCGAAATCGGCGAGCTTCATCCAGGCATTCTGCAAGATCGGACTCCTCCCGGATTGTGGCGGCACGTACTTCCTGCCGCGCCTGGTCGGTAGTGCGCGCGCGCTGGGCCTTTCGCTTCTCGGCGACAAGCTGCCGGCCGAGCAGGCGGCGCAATGGGGGCTGATCTGGCAATGCGTCGACGATGCCGAGCTGCCGGCCGTCGTCGACAAGCTGCTGGGCAATCTGGCGCAGGCGCCCACGCGCGGTCTGGCCGCGATCAAGGAGCGCTGCAGGCGTCCCGCCGGCAATTCGCTGCGCCGCGCAGCTCGATCTCGAACGCGACCTGCAGCGTGTGCTGGGCAATGGTGACGACTATCGGGAAGGCGTGGCCGCGTTCACCGCCAAGAGGCCGCCGCGCTTTTCCGGCCGCTGATGCCGTTGCCGACATGACCGCAGCGCTGCCTCCGGGCTCCATCGTCGCCGTCATAGGCGCCGGGACGATGGGCGCCGGCATCGCGCAGATCGCCGCGATGCTACGGCCATCGCGTCCTGTTGCACGACACGCGCCTGGGTGCCGGGGACGCCGCGAAGGCTGGCATCGCGACGGCCCTTGACCGGCTCGTGGCGAAGGACCGGATGGCGCGAGCCGATGCCGACGCCGCGGTCGCGCGGATCGCGACCGTCGTCGCGCTGCCCGACGTCTGCGTCGCGCAGCTGGTCGTCGAGGCCGTCGTCGAGGACCTGGCCGCCAAGCGCGAACTCTTGCAGCGCGTGGAAAACGTGGTGACCGCGGACTGCATCCTCGCGTCGAATACATCGTCGCTGTCGATCACGGCGCTCGCCGCCGGGATGAAGCACCCCGACCGGGTCGTGGGGATGCATTTCTTCAATCCGGTGCCGCTGCTGCCGTTGGTCGAGATCGTGACCGGTCTCGCGACATCGGCCGCGGTGGCCGAAACCGCGTATGCGACGGCGCTGGCGTGGGGCAAGACGCCGGTGCAAGTGGCGTCGACGCCGGGCTTCCTCGTCAATCGCTGCGCGCGCCCGTATTACTCGGAAGCGCTGCGGCTCTTAGCCGAGCGTGCCGCCGACCCCGCCACGATCGATGCCGTGATTCGCGATGGCTGGCGGCTTTCGCATGGGACCGTTCGAACTGATCGACCTGATCGGGCTCGACGTGAACCTCGCGGTGACGAAAAGCGTCTGGGATGCATACTTCCATGATCCTCGCTATGCGCCGTCGGTCCTGCAGCAGGAGCGTGGTGGCGGCGGGCTTCATCGGCCGCAAGGCAGGACGCGGCTTCTACGATTACACGCCGGGCGTCACGAAACCGGAGCCGCAGACCGAGGCGACGCGGCCACCGCCGGGGCAGGTGACCGTGCATGGTGAACTCGGCTGCGCGGCCGCCCTCGCGGATCGCATGGCGGAGCGCGGCGTGACGGTCGAGCGCGCGCGCGCCGACTCGCGCTTTCCTGCCGGGGCTTTCCATGTGCCGGGTAGCGCGGGGGGAACATGGCTCGCGCTTACCGACGGGCGGACGGCAACGCGGCGCGTTGCCGATTGCGGCGTGCGCGACCTCGTATTGTTCGACCTCGCGCAGGACTATCGGGCGGCGACACGGCTTGCGGTCGCGCGCGCCGATACCTGTGGCGATGCGGCGTATGCGGCGGGCATCGGCGTGCTGCAGGCCGCCGGCATCGCGGTCTCGCGTCTCGACGATGTTGCCGGACTGGTGGTGCTGCGCATCGTCGCGATGCTCGCGAACGAAGCCGCGGACGCCGTCGTCCAGGGCGTTGCCTCGCCTGAAGCGATCGACGTCGCCATGCGGAAAGGCGTCAACTATCCTGTCGGGCCGCTCGCATGGGCGGATGCGATCGGCGTGGCAACGGTCCGCGACGCGTTGGCCAATCTTGCCGCGCACTATGGCGAGGACCGCTACCGCATTTCCCCGCTGGTCGCGCGGCGCGCGGCGACCGGAGGACTGCTGCGTGGGTGAACATCATCCGGCGATGACGACGGCCGACGCGCGCACGCTGGCCGAGCGCGTCGCCGCATCGATGTATGTGCGCGACACGGCGACAAAGGCGCTGGGCATCCGCATCGCGCACGTCGGTCCCGGCTACGCCGAGCTTGCGATGACGGTGCGGGCCGACATGTTGAACGGCCACGACATCTGCCACGGGGGGCTCATCTTCACGCTGGCCGACAGCGCGTTCGCCTACGCCTGCAACAGCTACAATCTGAATACGGTCGCCTCGGGCTGCGCGATCGACTTCACGGCGCCGGCGCGTGCGGGCGACGAGCTGACCGCGCGGGCGCACGAACGGCAGCTGGCGGGACGAACCGGCGTCTACGACGTCGAGGTCGCGAATCAGCGCGGCGAGACTGTTGCACTCTTCCGCGGCAAGAGCTACCGGATCAAGGGTCACCTGATCGACGAATAGGAGGAAGGCATGCCCGTCAAACACCCAAGTCCCGGCGAGCTCGAGCCCATCGAGACCGCGACAGCCAAGGAGTTGCAAGGCGCTGCAGCTCGAGCGGCTTCGCTGGTCGCTGCACGCATGCCTACGATCATGTGCCGCACTACCGGCGCAAGTTCGACGCCGCCGGCGTGCATCCGCGCGACCTCGGGAAGCTTGCGGACCTCGCGAAGTTTCCGTTCACCGCGAAGAAGGACCTGCGCGACAACTATCCGTTCGGCATGTTCGCGGTTCCGCGCGAGGAGGTCGTGCGCGGATCCACGCGTCGTCCGGGCACGACCGGCAAGCCGACGGTCGTCGGCTACACGGGGAAGGACATCGACACGTGGGCGACGGTGATGGCGCGCTCGATCCGCGCGGCGGGCGGCCGCCGCGGCGACATCATCCACGTCGCGTACGGCTACGGCCTGTTCACCGGCGGGCTCGGTGCGCACTACGGCGCCGAGAAGCTCGGCTGCACGGTGATCCCGATGTCGGGCGGGCATGACCGAGCGGCAGGTGCAGCTCATCCAGGATTTCAAGCCGGACATCATCATGGTGACGCCGTCGTACATGCTGGCGATCGCCGAGGAGATGGAGCGGTCAGGGCATCGAATCCGCGCGAGTCATCACTCCGGATCGGCATCTTCGGCGCGGAGCCGTGGACGCCGGCGATGCGCACCGCCATCGAGGCGAAGGTCGACATCGACGCGATCGACATCTACGGGCTGTCCGAGGTGATCGGTCCAGGCGTCGCGCAGGAGTGCATCGAGACCAAGGACGGGCTCACGATCTGGGAGGACCACTTCTATCCGGAGATCGTCGATCCGGAAACGGGCGAGGTGCTGCCCGACGGCGAGAAGGGCGAGCTCGTGTTCACGTCGCTCACCAAGGAGGCGCTGCCGATGATCCGCTATCGCACGCGCGACCTGACGCGGCTCCTGCCGCCGACGGCGCGGTCGATGCGCGGATCGAGAAGATCACCGGCCGCTCCGACGACATGCTGATCATCCGCGGCGTCAACGTGTTCCCGACCCAGGTCGAGGAGCTGATCCTGAAGGAGCCCGAACTCGTGCCGCACTACCAGCTCGAGATCACGCGGCCGAAGAATCTCGACGAGATGGCCGTGCTGGTCGAGCGCGCGCCGGCCTTCGGTGCCGCCGATGGCGACGCCGCGGGCGCCCGGCTTGCGCACATGGTCAAGTCGTCTGATCGGCGTGACCGCGGAGGTGCGGGTCGTCGCCCCGGGCACGATCGAGCGATCGCTCGGCAAGGCCAAGCGCGTCGTCGACAAGCGACCGAAGTAAGGCCCGTGGAAGAAATGGCTGCGCGCTGCGTTCACCAATGCCAACCGCAAGCGAGTTCCCGTGACCCACGCCTTCATTTGTGACGCGATCCGCACGCCGATTGGACGCTACGGCGGCGCGCTTGCGACCGTGCGCACCGACGATCTCGGGGCGATCCCGATCCGGGCGCTGATCGACCGCCATCCGGATGTCGACTGGGCCGCCGTCGACGACGTGTTCTACGGCTGCGCCAACCAGGCGGGCGAGGACAATCGCAACGTGGCGCGCATGGCCGCGCTCCTGGCGGGATTGCCGGTCGATGTTCCGGCCGCGACGGTCAACCGGTTGTGCGGTTCCGGCCTCGATGCGCTGGCGCTGGCGGCGCGGACGATCCGGGCGGGTGAAGCGGGGCTGGCGATCGCCGGGGGCGTCGAGAGCATGAGCCGGGCGCCGTTCGTGCTGGCGAAGGCCGACAGCGCCTTCTCGCGGGCGGCGAAAATCGAGGACACGACGATCGGCTGGCGCTTCGTCAATCCGCTGCTGAAGGCGAAGTTCGGGATCGACTCGATGCCCGAAACGGCCGAAAACGTCGCGGCCGATTATGGGATCGCGCGCGCCGATCAGGATGCGTTCGCGCTGCGCTCGCAGTCGCGCGCGCTGGCCGCGCAGGCGAACGGCGTGCTTGCGCAGGAGATCATCGGCGTGCCGGTGCCGCAGAAAAGAGGCGATCCGGTTGTCGTCGATCGCGACGAACATCCGCGCTCGACCAGTATCGAGTCGCTTGCGAAACTCAAGGGCATCGTCAAGCCCGACGGCACCGTCACCGCCGGCAACGCCTCCGGTGTGAACGACGGCGCGTGCGCGCTGCTGGTCGCGAGCGAAGCGGCCGCGGCGAAGCACGGTCTGAAGCCACGTGCGCGGATCGTCGGCGCGGCTACCGCGGGCGTGGCGCCCCGGATCATGGGCATCGGACCCGGACCGGCGACGCAGAAGCTTCTCGCGCGGACCGGATTGAGACTTTCCGACATCGGCGTGATCGAGCTGAACGAGGCGTTCGCCGCGCAGGCGCTCGCGGTGACCCGGATGCTGGGATTGCCAGATGACGCCGCGCACGTGAATCCCAACGGTGGCGCGATCGCGCTCGGCCATCCGCTCGGCGCGTCTGGCGCGCGGCTCGCGACGACCGCGCTGTACCAGCTCGAGCGCACGCGCGGGCGCTACGCGCTTGCGACGATGTGCATCGGCGTCGGGCAGGGGATCGCACTTGTCATCGAACGGGTTTAAGAAGGGTCCCGGCTCGATTGCTCACCGATGCCGCCGATGCGGCCACCCATCAGCTCCAGGCCACGTGTACGCCGCAGGCAGGCTGCGAAGCAGGTCGAGGGCGACGTCGTGTCCATATTCATTGTGTTCATAATGCATATCAATAGTGTGACATGGACAAGAAATACCGCTAGGAATAGATTGGCGCGATAGCGGGCGTAGGTCGAGGGGGCCGCATGGAAATTTCGTTCACGCGGGAAGTGAAGGCACTGCGACAGGGCGAAGGCGAGGTCTTTCGTGGCGAGGGCATACTCGCCATCACCAAGGCGCTGCTGCAGTCGGGCGTCGCATACGTCGGCGGCTACCAGGGTGCGCCGGTGTCGCATCTGATGGACGTTCTGGTGCAGGCGAAGGACTACCTCGCCGAACTCGGCGTGCGGGTCGAAGCCTGCGCCAACGAGGCGTCTGCGGCGGCCATGCTGGGCGCATCCATCCATTACCCGCTGCGCGGTGCCGTGACCTGGAAATCGATCGTCGGCACCAATGTCGCAGCCGACGCGCTCTCCAATCTCGCGTCGCCGGGCGTGGTCGGCGGCGCGCTGATCGTCATCGGCGAGGACTACGGCGAGGGCGCGAGCGTGGTGCAGGAGCGAACCTGCGCGTTTGCGCTGAAATCGTCGCTGATCCTGCTCGATCCGCGGCCCGATCTCGCGCATATGGCGCGGATGGTGGAAGAGGGCTTCGCGTTGTCGGAGGCGTCCAACACGCCGGTGATGCTCCAGCTTCGCATCCGCGCCTGCCATGTGCGGGGCAGTTTTGTGTGCAAGGACAACGTGGCGCCGGCGCTGTCGGCGAAGCACCCAGCCGAGCATCCCGCGCCGTTCGACTATACGCGGCTGTCGCATCCGCCGTCGACGTACCTGCATGAAAAGCTCAAGAGCGCGGAGCGGCTGCCGGCGGCGCGGCGCTACGTCGTCGAGCATCACCTGAACGAGGTGTTCGCCGGCGTGCGGGACGACCTCGGTCTCGTCGTGCAGGGTGGGCTGTACAACTCCCTCGTCCGCGCGCTGCAGCAGCTGGGACTTGCCGACGCCTTTGGCGGAGGTGCGCTTGTCGATGCTGGTGCTGAACGTCACCTGTCCGCTGGTGGGGGACGAGATCAAGGACTTCTGCCTCGGCAAGCGCGCGGTGCTGGTCATCGAGGAAGGCCAGCCCGAATTCATCGAGCAGGAAATCATGGCGATCCTGCGCCGGCAGGACGTCAATACGCGGATTCACGGCAAGGACATGCTGGCGATGGCCGGCGAATACACCGTGGAAGTGATCGCGCAGGGACTCGCGGCGTTCATCGGCCAGCACGCGCCCGACGTGCCGCTCGCAACCGGGCAGGCGTGGCTCGCCGCAAACGCGGCACGCCGCGAGGCTGTCGCGGCGCGGCTGGGCGCGCCGCTGCCGGCCCGCCCGCCGCAGTTTTGCGTCGGATGTCCCGAGCGACCGGTGTTCGCTGCCCTCAAGCTGCTGCAGCAGGACATCGGCCGCCTGCACATCGCCGCCGACATCGGCTGCCACTCGTTCGCGTCGTTCGCGCCGTTTTCGTCCGGGCACACGATCCTCGGTTACGGGATGAGCCTCGCGAGCCGCGCTGGCGTGTCGCCGGTGATGAGCCGCCGCACGCTCGCGATCATGGGCGACGGCGGCTTCTGGCACAACGGTTTGCTGTCCGGCGTGCAGTCGGCGCTCTTCAACGGCGACGACGCGGTGCTGATCATCCTAAAGAACGGCTACACGTCGGCGACGGGCACGCAGTCGATCATCTCGACGCCGGACGACGCACGCAAGGCCGAAGCGCTGGACAAGCGCCAGAGCCTGGTTCACACCAACCGCGCGATCGAGCGAACGCTCTCCGGCATCGGCGTGCAGTGGCTGCGTTCCATCGACAGTTACGACGTCGGCGCCATGCGGCGCACGCTGCACGAGGCGTTCGCCACCGATTTTGCCGGTCTCAAGGTGATCGTCGCCGAAGGCGAATGCCAGCTCGAGCGCCAGCGCCGCGTCAAGCCGTGGGTTGCCGATCTGGCGCGAACTGGCAGACGCACGGTTCGCGTCAAGTACGGTGTCGACGAGGATGTGTGCTCCGGCGACCATTCGTGCATCCGCATCTCCGGCTGCCCGACGCTTTCGCTGAAGGCCAGTTCGGATCCGCTCAAGGTGGATCCCGTCGCGACGGTGGAGGACGGCTGCGTCGGATGCGGCCTCTGCGGCGAGAACGCGCATGCGGCGTCGCTGTGTCCATCGTTCTATCGCGGCGAGGTCATCCGGAATCCCCATCGACGCGACCGTTGGGTCGCCGGGCTGCGGCGAGCGGTGATCGGGCTGTTCCAGCCGGCATAGTTTGGGTTAGGCAAACGGAACCCGCGATGACGAAACCGATCACGATCCTGATTGCAGCCCTGGGGGGAGAGGGCGGCGGCGTGCTGGCCGAATGGCTCGTCGCCGTCGCCGACGACGCAGGCTATCCGGTGCAAAGCACGTCGATTCCCGGTGTGGCGCAGCGCACCGGCGCCACGACGTACTATGTCGAGGTCTGGCCCGAGCCCGTCGCGTCGCTCGGCGGCCGGTCGCCGGTGTTGAGTCTGTTGCCGGTGCCCGGCTGCATCGATCTTCTCGTGGCGTCCGAGTTGCTCGAAGCGGTGCGCAGCGCGCAAAGCGGCATGGTCAGCCCCGACCGAACCTGCCTCGTCACCTCGGTCAGCCGCACGCTGACCACCGCCGAGAAGATGCCCCTCGGCGATGGTCGCTTCGATTCCGAGCGCTTGCTGGAGGTTGCGCGTTGTTACAGCCGCAGATTCGCACCGCTCGACATGGACAAGATCGCCCGCGCGGCGGGAACGGTGGTGAGCGCGGTGATGTTCGGAGCGATCGCGGCATCCGGCCTGCTTCCTTTCACGCGCGAGCAATTCGAGGCCGTGATTCGTGCATCCGGTCGCGGCGCCGAAGCGAGTCTCGCCGGATTCGCGCGCGGCTGGGATGCGGTGCAGCACACGGAAGCGGCACCCGACGCGACGGTGATCGCAGGTCGCGTGGAAACGACGACGACCCCGGCGCGGCAATTACCCGATGCGAATTCGGCGACGCTGATCGAGGCATTTCCCGAACTGGCGCGGGACGTCGTGACGAGAGGATACGATCGGGTGCTCGAGTTTCAGGACGGCAGGTACGCCGATCTGTACTTGCGGCGCGTTGCCGTCGTGCTTGATCTTGAGCGTTGTTCCGATCCGCACGAGGCGCACGGATATCGCGCTGACGCGGGAGACCGCGCGCTTTCTCGCGCTGTGGATGGCATTCGACGATATCGTTCGCGTCGCCGATCTCAAGTCGCGCGCCGGCCGATTCGCGCGCGTCCGGCGTGAAGTGGGCGCGGCCGACGGCGACGTCGTTCGCATCGTCGATTATTTCAGGCCGGGCGTGCCCGAATTCGCCGCGCTATTGCCGGCATCGCTCGCGCGGCGATTGCAAGCGTGGGAGCGCCGGCGCATCGCCCACGGCAAGAGCGCGCCGTCGATTGCGCTTGCGCTTCGCACCGACAGCGTCGCGGGTCTCCTCGCGTTGCGCGTACTGGCGCGTTTGAAACGGCTGCGGCGGATCGGCGCGCGCTTCGGGCAGGAACAGGCCGCCATCGAGCACTGGCTTGATGCCATCGCGAACGCGGCGCGCGAGGATTGGCCGCTCGCGCACGAGATTGCGCTGTGCGGCCGCCTCGTCAAAGGCTACGGTGCGACCAACGCGCGGGGCAAGGAGAATCTGCAGCACATTCTCGACCAGGTCGTCGCGCGCGCAACGGGGATGTCGGTGGCAGAGCGCGCGACCGCTGTTCGCGACGCGCGCATGGCGGCGCTCGACGACGAGGGCGGGGCGGCATTCGATGCGGCGCTCATCCGTCACGGCGCGCTGCCGCGACCTGTGAAGCCGCAGCCGGTGCTGTGGATGCGGAAATCTTCGTGACGGGAAAAGGCAGGAAAACGGGAAAAGTGGCCAGGCTCGATTTTGCAGCCTTCGTTTCGATTTGACGCTGGCCCTTTTCCCAATTGAGTAATCGAGCCTTGGCCCAATTTTCCTCAATTGAGTAATCGAGCCTGGCCCCTATTTTCCCATTTGCCCGTTGCGTCATTGCGCCTTGCCCCTTTTGCTACGCGGCCGACGTATCGGCTACCATTCCCCTTTTGCCGCGCCAATGGCTGCGCGCCATTTTCGCCGAGGAATCACGATGACTGAAAAGAAGTTCGCGTCGCAGGCCGACCTGGTCGAGAAGAAGGTCAGCTTCGACAAGCTGTCCGACCACGCGTACGCCTACACGGCCGAAGGCGACCCCAACACCGGCATCGTCGTCGGCGACAACGCGGTGATGGTGATCGACACGCAGGCCACCCCCGTGATGGCGCAGGACGTCATCCGGCGCATCCGCGCGGTGACCGACAAGCCGATCCGCTACGTGGTGCTCTCGCACTACCACGCCGTGCGCGTGCTGGGCGCTGCCGCGTACAAGGCCGAGCACATCATCGCCAGCCGCGACACCTACGATCTCATCGTCGAGCGGGGCGAGCAGGACATGAAGAGCGAGATCGAGCGCTTCCCGCGCCTGTTCCAGGCCGTCGAATCGGTGCCGGGACTCACGTGGCCCAACCTGGTGTTCAAGAAACGCCTCACGCTCTGGCTGGGCAAGCTGCAGGTCGAGATCATGCAGCTGGGCCGTGGCCACACGAAGGGCGACACGGTGGTCTGGCTGCCGCAGGAGAAGATCCTGTTCTCCGGCGACCTGGTCGAGTACGACGCGACGCCCTACACGGGAGACGCGTATCTCGCCGATTGGCCGGACACGCTCGACAACCTCGCGGCGCTCAATCCCGCGAAGCTCGTGCCGGGGCGCGGCGCGGCGCTCATGACGCGCGAGGCCGTCAAGGCCGGCCTCGACGGCACGCGCCGGTTCGTGAGCGAGATGTTCGAAGCGGTGAAGCGTGGCGTGGAGGCGGGTAAGGACCTCAACAGCGTGTACCGGGAAACCTACGCGACGCTGAAGCCGAAATTCGGCCACTGGGTGATCTTCGACCATTGCCTGCCGTTCGACGTGACGCGCGCCTATGACGAGGCGACGCAATATCCCGATCCCAGGCATCTGGACGGCCCAGCGCGACAAGGAAATGTGGAAAGCGCTTGAGGGCTGAACGTCACGCCACGGGTTGCTACGCTGCGCGCGGCGCCTGCCGCGGCAATGGCCTATGAAGACGTACACGAACCCCGTCTATCTCTATGCGCGTCCGGCGGAGTTCGACACGCCGGGCGCGAAGCGACCGGTCGTGATCGTGGGCGCCGGGCCGGTCGGTCTGGCGGCCGCGATCGATCTCGGCCAGCGCGGCATTCCGGTGGTGGTGCTCGACGAGGACCGCACCGTGTCGGTCGGATCGCGCGCGATCTGCTACGCCAAGCGCGCACTGGAGATCCTCGATCGGCTCGGCTGCGGGCAGCCCGTCGTCGACAAGGGCATCGGCTGGAACGTCGGCAAGGTGTTCTTCCGCGACGAGCTCGTCTACCGCTTCGATCTCCTGCCGGAGCCGGGCCACCGTCGCCCGGCGTTCGTCAATCTCCAGCAGTATTGGTTCGAGGAGTATCTGGTCGAACGCGCACAAGCGCTCGCGGCAGTCGAGCTCAGGTGGGAGAACAAGCTCGTCGGCGTTGCGCCGCGTGCCGATGGCGTCGACCTGACGGTGGCCACGCCGGATGGTGAATACACGTTCTGCTGCGACTGGCTGATCGCCGCCGACGGCTCGCGCAGCGCCGTGCGGCAAATGTTATCCCTCGATTGGGAAGGACAGGTGTTCCGCGACCGGTTCCTGATCGCGGACATTCACATGAAATCCGATTTTCCGACCGAACGCTGGTTCTGGTTCGACCCGCCGTTTCATCCGAACCAATCGGCGCTGCTGCACCGGCAGGCCGACGACGTCTGGCGCATCGATTTCCAGCTGGGCTGGGACGCCGATCCTGACGAGGAAAGAAAACCCGAACGCATCCTGCCGCGGCTGCGGGCCATGCTCGGCGACCATGCCGATTTCGAGATCGAATGGGCGAGCGTCTACACCTTCCAGTGCCGTCGGATGCAGCGCTTTCGCCACGGCCGGGTGCTTTTCGCGGGCGACGCCGCGCACGTCGTGTCGCCATTCGGAGCCAGGGGCGCGAACAGCGGCATCCAGGATGCCGACAACCTCGTCTGGAAACTCGATCTGGTGCTCAAAGGCAGCGCGCCGGAGCGGCTGCTCGACAGCTACGACGTCGAGCGCACGCGCGCCGCCGACGAGAACATCCTCAATTCGACGCGCTCGACGGACTTCATCACGCCGAAGAGCAACGTCTCGCGCACGTTTCGCGACGCGGTGCTGGGACTCGCGAAGACGCACGCGTTCGCGCGGCGGCTGGTCAACAGCGGGCGGCTCTCGGTACCGGCGATCCTTGCCGATTCGCCGCTCAACACGGCTGACCGCGACCCGGATTTTGCGCACGGTCCCGGAGCGATGATCCCCGGTTCGCCTGCGGCCGACGCTCCGGTCAAGGGACCTTCCGGCGACTGGCTGCTGGGGTACGTCGGCGGTGACTTCACGCTGCTCGGATTCGGCGATGCCGTCGGGCCGTTCGGCGTCGCCGCGCTGGCGCGTGACCGGATAGCCTGCCAGGTCGTGCAGCTGGGCGGCAAGCCGACCGCTGGCGCGACGATGATCGAGGACGCGCAAGGGAACGCAGCGAAGCGCTACGACGCCAGGGCGGGCACGGTCTATCTGCTGCGCCCCGACCAGCACGTGTGCGCCCGCTGGCGCGAGTTCGATCTGCCGAGCGTGCGCGCGGCGATCGCGCGTGCGACGTGCAACCCGTAACGAGGACGACATGGCCACGCTCAACACGGAACCGAATCTTGCCGCGCCGGACGTCTTCTACGAGCGGCTGATCGCGACGCACCGGGGACTATCGGACGAGGAAAGCGCGATCGTCAACGCGAAGCTCGTGCTGCTTCTCGCCAATCACATCGGGGACGCCGGGGTGCTGGAAGCCGCGATGGCGGCTGCGCGCGACGGATTGCGCGACGCAGACGCGGGCTGAGGCGCCGCCCGAAACTTCGCTGCGCGTTTACCCGTTGCTTGCCGCGCCGGCTTCCGCCCAGCGGTCGGCGAGCGCAAGCGCGTCGTCGAGCGCTGCGCACACCCAGTCGAGTTCGTCGCGGGTGACGACCAGGGGAGGGACGATCCAGAGCCCGAACTTGTCCGACGGCACGTAGATGTCGCGCTCGCGGAACAGGTATTCCGACACATCCTTGACGATCGTGCGCTCGTATTTCTCGGTCGCGCGGCGCAGCGGCTCCTTCGTCGCGCGATCGCGGACGAGTTCGAGCGTCCAGAAGAGCCCAAGCCCGCGCACGTCGCCGACGCACGGATGTCGTTCGGCCAGCGCGCGCAACTTCCCGCCAAGATAGTCGCCCAGCTCGCGCGTGCGCTCGAGCAGGCCGTCGTCGAAGAGCACGTCGATGCTGGCGAGCGCTGCCGCCGCGCCGAGCGCGTGGCCCGAGAAGCTCTGGCCGTGGCCGAAGATGTGATCGTCGAATGTGCGGGCCACCTTCTCCGAGAAGATCGTCGCCGCCATCGGACAATAGACGCCGAGCGCCTTGCCGAGCACGATGATGTCGGGCTCGATCCCGTAGTGTTCGAAGGCAAACATCCGGCCGGTGCGTCCCATTCCCGTCATCGTCTCGTCGACGATCAGCAGGATCCCCCAGCGGTCGCAGAGCGCGCGCAGTCCCGGAAGGTAGCCTTCCGGCGGCGGAATGATGCCGTTGGAGCCGACGATCGTTTCGACCAGCATCGCGGCGACCTTGTTGTTGCCGCCTTCGTGCTCGATCAGGTAGTCGAGGTAGCGCAGGTTCGCGTCGGTTGCCGCGCGACCTTCGCCGAACGGCGAGCGGTAGGCGTCCGCATCGGGCGCGAACACGATCCCCGGCGCCGTCAATGGTTCGAGAAACCAGCGGCGCGGGTCGCCGCTCGCCGACGACGCGCCCGCGGTGGCGCCGTGCCACGAGCGGTAGCGCGAGATGATCTTGTACGGATACGGATACTGCTGGGGCGCGTCGGTGCGGGCTGCGTGCTCCCCGAACGCCGCCACGTAGCGATGCTGCCGCGCGCCCTTGATCGCCGCCTCGATCGCCGCTGCGCCCGACTGGCAGAAGTAGACACGCTTGTCGGGGCTGCCGGGGGCGAGTTCAGCAAGTCGACGCGCGAGCTTCGCCGTGGGCTCGGTCGCGAAGTCGTCGGTGACGTAGACGACCTTCTCCATCTGCGCGCGCATCGCCGAGAGCACCTTCGGATGGCGAAAGCCGAGGTTGATGCACTCGTGCGCGCTGCGCAGGTCGAAGATGCGCCGCCCGTCGGTGGTGTGGATCCAGCAGCCTTCCGCACGTTCAACCGCAAGCGGCTTGTAATCGCGTTGTGCGGACCAGCACTGCATCAGGTGCCGCGCCTGCAGGGCCGCGAAATCGTCGGTCATTCCGGTTGCTCCGTCATAGGGATGGCGGCGAGCCAAGAGGCGCGGCGCGCGTATACATTTACCCGAGAAATGCGACGCACAGTGTGCGGATCGTTGCCGGTTTGCGCAAGTCTGCGCCATCGGTCGCAACGAGGACGGTCGAAGGCGGCGCGATGCGACGGGTCCTGAAGCACGTTCCAGCGTGTGGAAGCACGATCGCATAAGGACAGTGAGCGCGGACACAGTCGGGACAGGGACACCGTGCCAACTGGGACGGCGGGCATGACCGCGGCTTTTGATCGGCCAATAGACAATCGGCCAATAGACCGATGGACATCGGGCCGGGCGTGCGCGATAATGTTTAACACGTGTTAAACAACGTTTTCGGAGGCGCTTGTGCTCGGCATACGTTTGGAGCCGGACCTCGAAGGACGGCTGGAGCGACTGGCCCGTGCCACCGGCCGGCCGAAAAGCGAACTGGCCCGCGAGGCGATCCGCGGCTATCTAGACAACAATGTCGACGAGGCCCGGCGGCAGTCGCTGCTGGCGAGCGGCATTGCGATTGTCGACATGGCGTCCGACGACACCGGATGGACGCCGCAACGCTGACCCTGCGGCGTGGCGACGTCGTGCTCTCGGTGGCGGCCGGCGATTACGGCAAGCCGCGCCCGGCGCTGATCGTCCAGTCGGATCTCTTCAACGCGACGCACGCGAGCCTGACGATCTGCCCCGTCACATCCACGCTGGTCGATGCGCCGCTTTTCAGGATCGCCGTGAAGGCCTCGCGCGCGACCGGGCTCGTGCGGTCATCCCAGGTGATGGTCGACAAGGTGCAGACGTTACGGCGCGATCGAATCGGTAAGCGTATCGGCCGGTTAGGCCCGGCGCAGATGCAAGCGGTCGAAAGTTCGCTTCGGCTCTGGCTCAGACTTTGACGGACCGGAGGTCCCGCATGCGAACCGGCAAACTCCAATCGCGTGTCGACTCGTAGGCGCGAGCTGCGCGCAGCACCAGCGCGTCGGCGTGCATCGGGCCGACGATCTGCAGCGATATCGGCAGGCCGGATCGCGTGAGACCGCAGGGCACGACGGCGGCTGGCTGCTGCGTCAGGTTGAACGGATACGAAAACGGCGTCCAGCCCAGGAACGTGTCGAGTCCGAGCGCCCACTCGTCGGTTGCCTTCGCTTCGAACGCCGGCACCGACAAGCCCGGGGTGAGCAGCAGGTCGTAGCGCTGGTGGAACTGGCGCATCAACGTGCCGAGTTCGCCGCGCCGCAGCGTCAGTTTCTGCAACTCCGGTACCGTGACCTTGCGCCCCTGGTCGGCCTGCCAGCGCAACAACGGGTCGGTGAGCGCCGCCTGTTCCGCCGTCATGTTGCCGAGCACCGTCAACGCGCCGACGTACCAGAACTTGGCTGTGATCTCCTCGGGATTGGCGAATCCCGGCGCCGTTTCCACGACACGCGCGCCCAGCGCCGCAAACGACTCCGCCGCCTTGCGCACCGACGTCGCGATTTCGGGATCGACATTCCTCACGTAACCGAGGTCGGGCGAAAATGCGATACGCAGGCCGCGCACGCCGTCGGCGAGACCGGCCCGGTAGTCGCGCGGATCGTGCGGCAACGACGTCCAGTCACGCACGTCCGGCCGGCTGATCACCGTCAGCATCAACGCGAGGTCTTCGACACTGCGCGCGTGCGGCCCGACGTGCGCGACGGTGCCGAACGGCGAGAGCGGAAACGCCGGCACGCGGCCGAACGATGGCTTCAGTCCCGGGATGCCGCAAAACGCCGACGGAATGCGGATCGAGCCCGCGCCGTCGGTGCCTACCGCCAGCGGCCCCATCCCCGACGCGACGGCCGCGGCAGCACCGCCGGAGGATCCGCCCGGCGTCATCTTCGGGTTCCACGGGTTGCGGGTGATGCCTGTGAGCCAACTGTCGGTCGTGCCCTTGATGCCGAATTCGGGCGTGTTCGTCTTGCCGAGCAGCACGGCGCCCGCCTCGCGCAAGCGGGCCGTGACGGGAGCATCGACGTCCCACGGCTGCCTGGGATCGATGGTGCGCGAGCCGCGCAACGTCGGCCAGCCTCTCGTAAGGAGCAGATCCTTGATCGACACCGGAACGCCATCGAGGAGGTCCGTCGTCGGCGCATCCTTCTGCCATCGCGCTTCGGACGCCTTTGCCGCTGCCAGCGCGCGCTCCGCGTCGACGATGCAGAACGCATTGAGCGTTGCGTCACATTCGGCGATGCGCGTCAGAACGGCCTGCGTCGCTTCGACCGGGGAGGCTTGCCCGGTCCGATACAGGTGCACAAGCTCCGTGGCGGTGCAGTCGGCCAGATCGAATGTCGGGACGCTCACGCTCGTATTCCTTCGCGGCATGGTGTCAAACGGAAATCCGCCGCGATTTGTCGAAAGCGGGCAATCGCTTCAGAATAGTAGATCGTTCGGGGCGGCGCCAGCCATTTGCGGTTGCCCCGGAATCCCGACGAGGAGCCGCATGAAGCACTACATCCGTTTTCCGCGCGCCGACGGCACGCACAGCCGCCAGGCGCACGCCGACCTGCCAACCGGCACGTTCGAGCGCGAAATGGGCAAGGAGGGCTTCTTCGGCCCGGCTGCGCATTTCCACCACAAGCATCCGCCGACGGCGTGGGACACCTTTACAGGCGCACTCAATCCGCACGCCTACGATCTCAATCTGTTGCCGGCGGCGGGTGATTCGCCGTGGGACGCGACGCCATTCATGCATAACGGCGACGTCAGGATCCGTCACTGGAAAACCAGCCGGGTCATGGATCGCCTCGTGCGCAACCAGGACGGCGACGAATTGCTGTTCATTCACGACGGCGCGGGCGAATTCTTTTGCGACTGGGGCCGTCTCACCTACCGGGACGGCGACTACATCGTGATCCCGCGCGGGGGAATGTGGCGCATCGCGCCGTCCGCCCCGACGACGATGCTGCTGATCGAGTGCACCGAGGGTACGTACACGATACCGGAAAAGGGCATTCTGGGTCCGCACGCGATCTTCGATCCCGCGATTCTCGATGTGCCGGTGATGGATGCGGAGTTTCGCGCGCAACAGACGGACGACCCATGGCGGGTCGTGGTGAAGCGTGTCGGCAAGCTCTCGACGATCGAGTTCGCGTTCAATCCGCTGGATGCGGTCGGCTGGCACGGCGACCTGTGTGTCGTGCGGGTGAACGTCCGCGACATCCGGCCGCTGATGAGCCATCGCTATCATCTTCCGCCGTCGGCGCACACGACGTTCGTCGGCCGCAATTTCCTCGTCTGCACGTTCGCGCCGCGGCCGATCGAGTCGGATCCCGGCGCGCTGAAGGTTCCGTTCTATCACAACAACGACGACTACGACGAGGTGATCTTCTATCATCGCGGCGAGTTCTTCAGCCGCGACAACATCAAACCCGGGATGGTCACGCTCCATCCGTGCGGCTTCACGCACGGCCCGCACCCGAAGGCCTTCCAGATCGGCGCCAAGCACGCCCGCAAGGAAACCGACGAATACGCGGTCATGATCGACACGCGCTTTCCGCTGGAGGTGGCGCCGCTGCCCGACGGCGTCGAAAATCGCGCATATGTCGACAGCTGGAAGGTGAAACCGGCGTGATGCGACGGCAAGGGTAACAACAGCCCCGGGCGCAATTCCTGTGTCGCGGGTGCGCAATCGGGAGCACGGGATGACCTACCAGAACATACTCGTCGAGACCCGCGATCGCGTCGGTCTCATCCGCCTCAACCGGCCGCAGCGCATGAACGCGTTGAACGATGCACTGGCCGTCGAATTGAAAGACGCGCTCGAGCGGTTCGACGCGGACGACGCGATTTCCGCGATCGTCATCGCCGGCAACGAGAAGGCCTTTGCTGCGGGTGCCGACATTGGCGCGATGGCCGACTGGAGTTACCAGAAGGTGCTGCACGACAACTACATCACGAAGGATTGGGAGCACGTGCGTTACGTGCGCAAGCCGGTGATCGCCGCGGTCGCGGGTTACGCGCTCGGCGGCGGCTGCGAACTCGCGATGGCCTGCGACATGATCATCGCCGCGGACACGGCGAAATTCGGCCAGCCCGAGGTCACGATCGGCACGATGCCGGGGATGGGAGGGACGCAGCGGCTGCCGCGCGCGGTCGGCAAGGCGAAAGCGATGGACTGGTGCCTGACCGGCCGGATGATCGATGCTGCCGAAGCCGAACGCAGCGGACTCGTCGCGCGCGTCGTGGCCGCCGACCGGCTGGAGGCGGAAGCGTTGGCGGTGGCCGAAAAGATCGCGAGTTTCTCGCTGCCGGTCGTGCTGAAGATCAAGGAGGCGATCAATCGCGCGTACGAGTCGTCGCTCTCCGATGGCCTGTTGTTCGAGCGGCGCGAGTTCCATTCGACGTTCGCGCTAGACGACCAGAAGGAAGGGATGCGGGCGTTTGTCGAAAAACGCAAGCCCGCGTTCAAGCACCGGTGAGACCATTGCGCACGCACGCGGCGCCACACGTTTGTCGCGCGTTCCCTGCGGCCGTCGCGCGCTGGCTCGCGCTCGCGGTGGGCGCATGGCTTGTCGCGGGCTGTGCGTCGACGACGCTGCAGACCGTGTGGAAAGACCCGAATTACAGGGGCGGGGCGTTCAAGCGGATCTTCGCGATCGGTCTTTCCGCGCGGGACGTGACGGCCCGCCGTGTCCTCGAGGACGTCCTGGTCGCAAAGCTCAAGGCCGGCGGCGTGGACGCCGTTCCGGCTTGGCAGTTCCTCGCGAACGACGGGCCGGCCGACGAAGCCGTGCTCGCGGCGGCGGTGGCGGCGTCGGGAGCCGACGGCATGCTGATGGCGCGTCTCCTCGGCATCGACACGCAGACCAACGTCTGGCCCGCGATGGCGCCGGGCCCGCGCTTCGGCTGGTACGGTTTCTACTCCGGCTGGTATGCCTATCCGCAAGTCACGCAGACCCAGACCGCGGTGGTCGAGACGACGCTCTTCGACGTCCGGAGCCAGCGCATCGTCTGGAGCGCGACCTCCGAAACGTTCAACCCGTCGAGCATGCAGAAGGATGCGCCCGGCTTTGCCGACGTGATCCTCGCGTCGCTGCGCAACGAGGGTCTGTTGCCGGCCGCGCGATAGTGGCGCGCAGGCGCTGGTTCAGAGCAGCGAACTGAACATTCGCGCGGAGAACGCGCTTGGGTTACGGCCGTGGCGACGTGAAGCGCATCGAGCCCGAATCCGCCTTGAGCGTCAGCACGAGATCGCTGCCGCGAAGCAGTTGCCCGGATACCGCGCCGAGTCCCTTGAGAAAGTCGGCGTCGCGCGAGCCCGAGGGACACGCCATTCGTGTCAGCGCAATCGGTCCGATTTCGAGCGCATTGCCGTCGCGCACATAGCTGGCGCTGCCGCGATTGCAGTCGGCACGGACGTTCACAGTTCCGCCGGGCCGGAACTCCAGCGTATAACGCCCAGGCGCGTCAGGCACGAGATGCGCACCATCGCTCATCTCGCTACTCTGCCACCACCAGACCACGCCGAGAGGCAGGGGATCCTCGCTCGTCCCGATTGGTGGAGGAGGCGCGTTGACCAATCCCGGGAGCACGGGCCCCCCCGACCCGGCGGTAGCGCACGCGGCAAGCGCAAACGGAATGGTCAGCAGAAAAAGGCGGCGCATACGGGGATGCCTCAACGCGAGGCCGCGAGGCGCGCCGATTCTATCAGGGCCGATGCGCGAACGCGAAAACACGCTTCCCATCGGTATTGGCTCGCGAGCTGCGGTACGATCAACGTTTCCACGTACCAACCGCACCCATGACCTCTCTCGACGCGCCGCGCACGGACGGCGGATGTGACACGCGCGCCTTCCGGAATGCCGAATTCACCGCCTGAGTCGTCGCGCCGCGCGCCGCTGCGGCTGCGCTGGGTCGTGCCCGTGCTCGGCATTGCGCAGATCATTTCCTGGGGCAGCCTTTACTATCCGATCGCCGTGCTTGCGGCGGCGATCCGGCGCGACCTCGGTCTTGGCGACATCGCGGTGTTCGGGAGTTTCACCGTCGGTCTCTTCGTGTCCGGGCTGGCGGCACCGGCCGCCGGCCGGCTGGTCGACGCCCGCGGCGGGCGATTCACGCTGACAGGCGGCTCCGCGCTGGGCGCGCTTGCGCTCGCTGTGCTCGCGATGGCGCAGGGGACGGTGAGCCTGATGGCAGGATATGCGCTGGTGGGATTGGCGATGGCCGGCTGCCTCTACGATCCGGCGTTTGCGACGTTGCACGGGATTTCCGGTCCCGTGTACCGCAAGGCCGTGACGGCCTTGACGCTCTTCGGCGGTTTTGCCAGCACGGTATTCTGGCCGCTGTCGCAGTTCCTGCTCGATGCGTATGGCTGGCGCGCGACGTTTGGTGTCTACGCGGCATTGAACCTCTGCGTGTGCGTGCCGCTGCATCTGTGGGTGCTGCCGAGTGGTCCGGGCACGGTACCGCATGTCGCGCCGGCGCCGGCGGCGATCACGCCAAACCGGCCCCGTTACCGCGGCGTATTCGTCTGGCTGGCGACGGCCCTCGCCATGGCATCGTTCCTGTCGTCGGCGCTCTCGGCGCACGTGATCGGGTTGCTCACATCCTCGGGGCTGACCGCGCGCGATGCGGTGCTCGTCTCGTCGCTCATCGGGCCTATGCAGGTCGCAGGACGCGTCGCGGAGTTCACGTTCAGCCGCCACGTGCGCACGCTCGCCGTGGGTACGCTGGCGTTCGGATTGTTCGCGCTCGCGCTGCTCGTACTGACGCAGGTGCGCGGCGTCTGGATCACGGCGCTGGCGTTCGCCGTACTCTACGGCTGGAGCAACGGCGTGATGACGATCGTCCGCGGCACCGTGCCTGGAGAATTATTCGGTCACCGGCAATTCGGCGCGCTGCTTGGCCGGCTCGCGCGGCCGCAATTTGCGGCGAAGGCCATCGCACCGCTCGCGTTGACGCTCGTCTTCGCGATCGATCCGGCGCGCACGCTGTCGCTGTACGCGTTGGCCTGTGTGGGTATCGCGGCACTCGTCGCCTACCGGATGGCGCTAAGGGCGGACCTGCGCAAGCGCGGCGGGAATTGACGCGGCCCCCGGGCAGGTCCACGACCGGATCACGCCGCACCGGCGCGTTGATACCAGCCGCGAGTGGCGTTGACGACGCGCACGACCGCGAGCATGACAGGCACCTCCACCAATACGCCGACCACCGTCGCGAGTGCTGCTCCGGATTCGATGCCGAAGAGGCTGATCGCCGTCGCCACAGCAAGTTCGAAGAAGTTGGAGGCCCCGATCAGGGCGGACGGCCCCGCGACGCGGTGCGCGACGCAAAGCGCGCGGTCGAGCCAATAGGTGAATGCGGCAATCGCCGTCACCTGGATCACGATCGGGACTGCCAGCATCGCGATCACCAGGGGTTGGCGAAGCAGCGGACCGCCCTGGAACGCGAACAGGAGAACGAGTGTCGCGAGCAGAGCCGTGATCGACCATGGTTGCATGCGGTGGAGTGCGACGGCGAGCGCTTGTGGCCCGCGGGCGAGTAGTGCGCGCCGGGCGAGTTGCGCGATCGCAAGCGGCACGACGATGTAGAGAATGACGGACACGAACAGCGTGTCCCACGGCACACTGATGGACGACAATCCGAGGAGCAGGCCAACGATCGGCGCGAACGCGAAGACCATGATGAGATCGTTGAGCGCCACCTGCGACAACGTGAAGTACGGATCGCCGCGCGCCAGATTACTCCAGACGAATACCATCGCGGTGCACGGCGCTGCGGCGAGCAGGATGAGTCCGGCAACATAGCTGTCCAATTGCTCCGCCGGAAGCCACGGCGCGAAGACGTGGCGAACGAATACCCACGCAAGTAGCGCCATGGAGAACGGCTTTACCGCCCAGTTGACGAACAGGGTGACCCCTATGCCGCGCCAGTGCTGGGTCACCTGGCGCAGCGCGCCGAAGTCGATGCGTATCAGCATCGGGACGATCATCACCCAGATGAGCGCCCCTACCGGGAGGTTGACGCGCGCGATTTCGAGTTCACCCAGTGCCTTGACCGGTGCCGGGAACCATTGGCCCAATGCGATTCCGGCGACGATGCAAAGTCCGACCCATGCGGTGAGCCAGCGCTCGAAGAAACCGATGCCGGCGGCAGAGGGCGCGCCCGAGCCGGAGTCGCTCATCCTGCCGAGTCCGCGATCCCGCGTACCGCACGCAGGGCGGCGGCGCGATCGATCGAGGCGATCGGAAGCGCGACAAGGCGGCGGATGCGGTCTTCGAGCGCATTTGCGGCTGCGGCAAAGGCGGCGCGCTTCAATGCGTCGGTTCCCTCGGCGGCCGCCGGGTCGGGGACGCCCCAGTGCGCGGTCATCGGGTGTCCGGGCCAAACTGGGCAGGTTTCGCCGGCCGCGTTGTCGCAGACCGTGATCACGAGGTCCATCGCGGGCGCGCCTGCGTTCGCGAACTCCTCCCAACCCTTGCTGCGCAGGCCCGATGGCGAGAGCCCGCGATCCCGCAGGCAGTCGAACGCCAACGGGTTCACGCGGCCGACGGGACGACTGCCGGCGCTGAACGCCCGATAGCGTCCGCCGCCAAGGTGGTTAAGCAGCGCCTCGGCGAGGATGCTGCGCGCGGAGTTGCCCGTGCACAGAAACAGTACGTTCACGACGGGCTGCATCACCTGACCGCGCCGTTGCCGCCGATATCAGCCGCAGCAGGCACGGGTCGCCCCGGGTGCGGGGCGTACGCAGCACGTCGTGTCCCCTTGTGCGGTCGCCGGAATTCCACGCTCGCTCGCGCCCGCCGCCTGCGCCGCCGCAGGCGTGCAGCACGAACTCGCCTGGGCGGCTTGCGCACCGTCGTCACCGAATACGGGAATGGCGTCGAGCGTATGGAATGCCTCCCAGGCAATACCCTGGGGATCGCTCACCCAGTGCTTGTCCGATTTCGCGTAGCAGCAGTTTGCGCCCAGTTCCGCGACGGTCGCCCCGGCATCGGCGGCCTCGAATCGCTTGCGCATTGCGGCGAGTTCGGTGTCGGATTCGACCTGCAGCCCGAGATGATTCACGCCCGTCGAATGGCCGCGCTGCGAGATCGCGAAATTGACGCGCGGATCGTCAAGCATCCATTTGGCGTAGTCAGCCTTGCGCACCGTTGGTTCGGCGCCAAAAAGGTGGGAATAGAAATCAATGTTGCGGGCGAGATCTTCCACACTGAGGTGTACGTGAAAGCGTTTCATGCGAGGTTCTCCTGTCGGATCCGCGCGACGATGCGCGGTTTCGGGGCGGCTGGAACGCAGCAGGCGACCGTATCCTGCGCGCGGCAGCAGTTTTCGGTCAGGTAGGCGACGAGGCCGTTCATCGTCGCAAGGTCGGCGCGATACCATATGAAACGTCCATCCGGCCGCGCAGAAACGAGTCCCGTGCGCGCCAGTTCCTTCAGATGAAACGATAAGGTGGCCGGGGCGAGTTCGAGCCGTTCACTTATCGCGCCGGCCGGCAGTCCCGTCGGCGCGTGCGCCAGCAGCAGCCGGAACACCGCCAATCGGTGCTCGTGAGCCAGTGCGCCAAGCGCGGTTACCGCTTCTTCAGATTCCATGTTTCCAATAATATCGAAATATAAGGCAATGTCAAGGCAGGCCGCGGGCGAGATGTCGGGCAGGGCGAGATCCGACTCGGAAATGGTAGCTGTGGCGCCTAGGCCCGGCCCCGCGCCCGCCACCGCTCCCACTGCCGATAGAGAAAAATCGGGATGCCGACGAGAAGCAGAATGCCCCAGAACATCGCCGCGTAATCGGAACGCGGACGCCTGGCCGGCAACAGGTCGGGGTCGCGCAGTTCCGCCGGAAACGGCCGGGGAGGGACAGGGACGATCTGCATCAGCCCCGGCTCGGCCGGTACGCGCGCATGGAATTCCCAAGGTGTGACTGCAGGGGCATCGCCGAACACGCGGCTCGACGGGAACTGGGGAAACCGGACGAAAACGATGGCCTCGGTGTCGGTGGCCAGCATCTGCGCCAGTGGACCGAACTGCGGAGTGCCGCCCGACGCGTCGGCGCAAAGCGATAGGAGGTTCGCGCCGGCCTCCTCGAACGCGGCCGCCGGCATGAGGCGCGTCTGGTCTTCGGTCAGGTAATCGAAGGCGACGCAGGCCTTGGCGATCGATCGTTCCTTCACGGCGAAGAAGGGAAAGCCGAACGCCGCGATCATTCGGCTCGTAGGGCCGCGTGCCGGAACGTCCCAGCCGAGCGAGCGCAGGACATCCACGCTGATGCCGGTGCAATTCATCGTCGCGTGGCGGTACGCCAGCTGGTGCCGCCAGAACTGGTTGTAGACGCGGTTCAGCGCCGCCTGGACGAGCGCGGGTGCCCTGTCGTCGGCGAGAATCGCGACCAGCATGTGCGAGGGCCGGTACCAGCCCTGGCCGCTGTTGAGATCCGCGAGATAGTTGTCGAGCGGAACCGGCGCAGCCAGGATGCCCTTCTCGCTTTCGCTGTCGAGCGTGTAGAAATTGTTGACCAGCCAGTCGCCGATCGCGCCGTCCTCTCGCGTGCGACCGGTGACGAGCGCGAAGTGGCCGGCGTGCGCCTCGTCGTCGTCGCCCTGCGCCCCGTTCACCATGATTCCCAGCACCGCACGTCCCGGCGGCACTGGGTCGCGTGCGGTGTCGCGTTGCCACAGTGTCGACACGGCGAAAGGACTCGTCGCGCCGCCCGCAGGCTCGGAGCGCATCAGCGCGCGCAGCGCCAGCGTTCTAGGCGTATTCGTAGCAAGCGGTTGCGCCGCCGGAGCGGGATCTAGCCGGAAGTCTTCGGGCCATACCGTGCGAATGACGATTGACCCGTCGGCAATCTGTCCCCGAATCTTGATGGTCCGGGAGCAATGGAACGCTGCCGACGAGTCGTCGAAGTACGAGCGATTGAGCGCGATCTTCGGGACGAGCGACGCGTGCAGCAATCCACCGGAAAAGTTGACTTCCGTCGCGTCCGCGGACAACTGCGCGCCCGCGATGACATCCGGCGCGGCGACCCAGACGAGCGGCGGATATTCGGGCGCAGCGATCGGATCGCGGTCTATGAGCCAGCCGCGCAGATCGTCGGCGACGGATACGCCGGTGGCGAAGGACGCGATGGGCGACTCCGGCTTCGGGACGGCGATCGTTTCCTGCCGGAAATACCAGAGCGCCTGCGGGATCGTCGGACAGTCCGTGCATCGGCCGTCGGTCAGTCGGAATTCGGACGCAGGATAAAGACCGAACGCGGCGTGCGTCGCGACCACCGAAACGCGACGGGTTGCGGAGTCGTCAGGCGCGCAATCAGCGGTCGCGATGTTCCGTCACCGCACGACGATGCGCGGTGCTCCGGTCGTGACGCTGCCGATCGCGTCGGCTCGCGCGAAACCCTGATCCCGGAACAGGGCAAGAACGGAATCGACGGCATCTGCCGCGCATGCGACCAGCAAACCGCCCGATGTCTGTGGATCGGTCAGCAAAGCGCGTTCGACATCGTTGCCCGGCCGCGTCAGCGTGACGGCGTCCGCGCAACCCGCCCAATTGCGTGCCGACGCGCCGGTGATCAGGCCCGCGCCCGCGAGTTCGAGCACGCCCGGATACAGTGGAACGCGCGCGAAATCGATCGTCGCACCGGCATGCGACGCGCGGCAGATCTCGAGCAGGTGGCCCAGCAGGCCGAAACCGGTGACGTCGGTCAGCGCGTGCACGGACGGCATCGTGCCTAACGCGATGCCCGGAATATTGAGCTGGGTCGTGCCGGCGAGCATCGCTGTGTAGCCTTCGGGCGGAAGAAGGTCCTGTTTCAGCGCCGCGCTGTAGATGCCGATTCCGAGCGGCTTGCCGAGCACGAGCTGATCGCCCGGCAATGCGCCGGCGTTGCGCTTCAGATGCTTCGGGTCGACGAGGCCGATGACGACGAGCCCGTAAATCGGCTCCACAGAATCGATCGTGTGGCCGCCTGCAATCGGAATACCCGCGGCAGCGCAGATGGCGTCGCCACCGGCGAGAATGCGCCGGATCGTGTCGACCGGCAGCTTGTCGACCGGCATGCCGACCAGCGCGAGCGCGAATAGCGGCGTCGCGCCCATCGCATAGATATCGGAGATCGCGTTCGTCGCCGCGATCCTGCCGAAGTCGTACGGGTCGTCGACGATCGGCATGAAGAAGTCGGTCGTGGCGACGACCGCCTGTCGATCGTTCAACTGGTACACGGCCGCGTCGTCGGATGTCGCGATGCCGACCAGCAGTCCTCTCGGGAGCGCGGCTGCACCGAGATTGCCGAGGATCTGCTGCAGCAACGCGGGCGCGATCTTGCATCCGCAACCCCCGCCGTGACTGAACTGCGTCAGGCGAAGCGGCGCGACATCGGGAGCGTTCATCGAAATCCTGGAAACGTATGAAAACGGGACATGCCGCCTCGGTCGCATACCGGGTGACCGGGCCAGTGCAAAGCCCGCATTTTACCGGTTGACGCAGATCAAGGTTGGCGTCGTGTGTCCTTTCCGGACATGGGGGGCGGGCGTAGCATCGATTGTCATGGCACGTGCGATCGGAACGCAGATCGGCACGAATGCGCGATCAGTACGTTCGCCAGCATCGAGGACGCCAAGGATGTCCAGTTTCGAGATCGTCGCCCGCGAGGACTACTCCGACGTCACGTACATGCTCGAAGTCCGCCATCCGATGATGGCAAAGGCCGCCCGGCCGGGCCAGTTCGTCATCGTGATGTCGCACGCGGAGGGCGAACGGATCCCGCTGACCATCGCGGATTTCGATCGTAGCAGCGGCACCGTCACGCTGGTGATCCAGGCGGTCGGCAAGACCACCCGCGAGATGCAGCAAAGCTGCAAGGTCGGGACCTCGCTGCACGCGGTCGTCGGCCCGATGGGGATTCCGAGCCCGATCGGCAAGGTGAAGAAGGTGCTGTGCGTCGGCGGCGGGCTGGGGGTTGCACCGATCTATCCGCAGGCGCGAGCGTTCAAGGAAAGCGGCGCGTACGTGATCGGCGTTGTCGGGTTCAGAACGAAGGAACTGGTGTTCTGGAACGACAAGTTCAAGTCCTGCTGCGACGATTTCATTCTCTGCACCGACGACGGTTCGGCGGGCATCAAGGGAACGGTCGCCGCGGGGATCCGCTGGGCCATCGAGCAGCACCCGGATATCGACGAGTGCGTCGCCATCGGCCCGCCGATCATGATGAAAGGCTGTGCCGAGGCCACGCGTCCGCATCGGATCAAGACCATGGTGAGCCTCAATCCGTTGATGGTCGATGGCACCGGGATGTGCGGCGGCTGCCGTGTGAAGATCGGCAACGAGGTGAAGTTCGCCTGTGTCGATGGCCCCGACTTCGATGCGCATCAGGTCGATTTCGACGACCTGATGACGCGGCTCAAGCGCTTTACGGAGGAGGAACGGGCTGCGCTCGGCCGCTGGTCCGATTCCTGCCGCCTGATGATGCCGCGGCCGGCGCCCACCGAGGAGCCGCCGATGGATTCCGAACGGTATTGACAGGCCGACACTAACCCCGCCGTGGCCACGAAAAAGAAGACGATCCGCACGATCCCGCAGCAGCGCACGCCGATGCGCGAACAGGAGCCTCGCGTTCGTGCGCGGAATTTTGCCGAAGTGGCGTGCGGCTACGAGCTCGAGGACGCGCAGCGCGAAGCGGAGCGCTGCCTGCTGTGCCCGGACCAACCCTGCATCGCCGGCTGCCCCGTGGGCATCGACATCCCCGGCTTCATCCAGAAGCTCGGCGAAAAGGACTATCGCGGCGCGTACGACGTCATCACCGCCACCAATCTGCTGCCCGCCGTGTGTGGCCGGGTCTGTCCGCAGGAGAACCAGTGCGAAGGCGTCTGCACGGTCGGCGCTACGCTCGAACCGGTTGCCATCGGGCGGCTCGAGCGATGGGTCGGCGACAGGGCCATCGCGGAGCACTGGACCAACGTCCCGTACATCGAGCCCGTCGACTTCCGGATCGGTATCGTGGGGTCCGGGCCGGCGGGGATGGCCTGTGCGGCCGACATGGCCAAGGCGGGCTGCGATGTGACGGTCTACGAGGCGTTCCATCAACCGGGTGGTGTCCTGCGCTATGGCATTCCCGATTTCCGGCTGCCCAATGAAGTGATCGATGCGGAAATCCGCAATCTCGAAAAACTGGGCGTCAAATTCGAGTGCAACACACTGGTCGGGCGCCTGTTCACGATCGAGCAGATGATCGACGAGCTGCGCTTCGACGCCGTGTTCATCGGCACGGGCGCCGGCTATCCGGCGATGCTCGGCATCCCCGGCGATTCGTTGAACGGCGTGTTGTCCGCCAACGAGCTCCTGACGCGCTGTAACCTGATGCGCGCGAAGGAATTTCCCAGCTTCGACACGCCGATCCCGCTGGGACGCCACGTCGCGGTCGTCGGTGCCGGCAACACGGCGATGGACGCGATGCGTGTGTGCCTTCGGCTGGGCGCGGAGGCGGTTCACTGCATCTACCGCCGCAGTCGCAACGAATGCCCGGCCCGGTCCGAGGAGGTTCATCACGCGGAGGAGGAGGGCGTCGCGTTTCATTGGCTCACGGCACCGGTGGCCATTCTCGACGACGGCAAGGGTGGTGTGCGCGGCATGCGGTGCATACGGATGGAACTCGGCGAGCCGGATGCGTCGGGCCGCCGCCGGCCGGTGCCGGTCGCCGACAGCGAGTACGAATTCGAAACGGACATGGTCGTGTTCGCAATCGGCACGAACGCCAATCCGATCATGGGGCAGACGTCGAAACTGCGGCTCAACAAGCGCGGATACATCGATACGGACGCAAGCCTCGCGACATCGGTTGCCGGTGTTTTCGCCGGCGGCGACATCGTCACGGGTGCCGCCACCGTCATCGAGGCGATGGGCGCGGGCCGCAAGGCGGCGCGCAGCATGAAGAAGTACCTCGGTTTGCGCGACGCGGACACGCCCTATCTCGGCGAAGGCGCGGGCAGCGCGGGCCGGTTGTTCGGCATCGATCGCAACGAGCGCAACTTCGTGCGCGTCCGCATGACACAGGCCACGGCGCAACCATGACCGAAAGCACCCTCCGCTTCCAGAAAGCCGACACGCCGCCGGATTTCAGCGCTCGTCCGGCCGCGCGCCGGAAGACCGTGACCACGCTTACGCATCATGTCGTCGAGGTGATCAGCGATTCGGGCGAGGGGGCGCAGCGTTGCGGCCAGGCGCTGGGCGCGATCGCCGCGCGCATGGGCAACGGCGTGTGGACGGACGAGATCATTCCCGCCGAGATCCGGCCGCCGGCGCGCAGCGTGGCGGGGGCCAGCGGCAACCGGATCCGGCTCGGGGCGCGTCGGGTCACCAACGGCGGCGACGAAACGGACCTCGTCGTCGCGCTGAACGAGCAGGTGCTGCTCGGCCGCGTGCGGGCCGGCGAGCTCAAGCCCGGTTGCACGATCCTGCTGGAAAGCATGTGGCGCAGCGACGCCGACCCGAAGATCGCCGACGCGTACGTCGAGACGTACGAGCGTCTCGTCGAGGCCGGGTACGATGTCATCGAAGTGCCGATGGAGCGCGAATGCCGGGCGTTCGTCGCCGACGCGCGCCGCGGCAAGAACATGTTCGCGCTGGGCATGCTGTGCAACCTGTACAGCCTTGACCTCGAGCTTGCGCGCGAGCAGATCGCGCTGACCTTCGGCAAGAAGGCGCTCGCCGTGATCGAGTCCAACGTCAAGCTGCTCGATGCCGGTTTCGCCTGGGCGGATGCGAATCTCGACGTCAAGTTCACGATTCCGGCGCAACGGGCGACCGAGCCGCAGATCGTTGTCAACGGCAACACGGCGCTGGCGCTCGGCGTGCTCGCGTCGGGAATGGAAATCTGCGCGATGTACCCGATCACGCCGGCGACGTCGGCATCGCATTACCTGTCCGATGCGTTCGAGAAAGTCGGCGGCGTCGTGCACCAGGCGGAGGACGAGATCGCCGCCTGCGCCTTTGCGATCGGCGCTTCCTACGCGAGCAAATGCACGGTGACGATCACGTCGGGTCCGGGTTATTCGCTGAAGCAGGAAGCCATCGGATTGGCGGTGATGGCGGAGATTCCGCTGGTCGTCGTCAACGTCCAGCGCGGGGGGCCCAGTACCGGCCAGCCGACGAAGGCGGAGCAGGGCGATCTCCTGACCGCGATGTTCGGCAGCCACGGCGACGCCCCCAAGGTCGTGATGGCGGCGGCGACGATCGACGACTGTTTCTACTCGATCATCACGGCGCGCAAGATCGCCGAAACGTTCAACATGGTGGTGATCGTGTTGTCCGACGCGAGCCTTGCCACGTCGCAGACGCCGATTGCGCGGCCGAACTTCAGCGAGGACTGGGTCGCGCCGCCGGTGGACCAGAGCCCGATCCCCGCAGGTGCGAAACCGTACGACTGGGACCCGGTGACGGGCCTCGCGCGCCGCTTCATTCCCGGTCAGCCCAACGGGATGCACACGGTGACCGGTCTCGCGCACGACCGCTCGAGCCACGTCGCCTACGATCCGGAGATCAACGAAGAGAGTCTGCGCGCACGCAGTCTCAAACTTGCGGCATTCCAGAAGTCGTTGAAGGCCCCGTCGGTATTCGGGAAACCCGACGGCGATCTGTTGCTGATAGGGTGGGGCAGCACGAAGGGAACGATCGAGGAGGCCGTCGAACGGATGAACGCCGAGGGCGTGCAGGTGTCGTCGCTGCACCTGCGCTTCCTGCAGCCGCTGCCGCCCGGCATCAAGGAAATCATGGCGCGATTCCGCCGGGTCATGACGATCGAAACCAACTGGAGCGATCGCCCCGGCGAGGAGATCATCGACGAGACCAATCGTCGCTACTCGGCGCTCGCGATGCTGCTGCGCGCGCGTTATCTGGTCGACGTCGATTGCTGGAGCGAAGTCCGGGGCCGACCCATCAAACCCGCGACGATCTGCCAACTGGTCCGCGACAAGCTGAAAAACTAGAAAGGCCGTCACGATGCCCACTGCCGCCACCGAATGCATGATCCGGCTCTACGAGGAGCGCTTTGATCTCGAGGACTACCAGAGTGGCGTGCCGCGCTGGTGCAGCGGCTGCGGCGACAACGCGATCCTGGCCGCCGTGCAGCGGCTTTGCCGCGACGAGCAACTGCGCCCGGAAAAGACCGTTTTTGTCTCCGGTATCGGCTGCTCGAGCCGCTTTCCGCATTACATGAAGACCTACGGCTTCCACGGCATCCATGGCCGGGCACTCCCGATCGCCGAGGGCGTGCGGCTCGCCCGGCCCGACCTGCACGTGTTCGTCAATACCGGTGACGGCGATTGCTGCAGCATCGGGGCGGCGCACTGGATTCACGCGATTCGCTACAACATGAACATGACGGTGTTCCTGCACGACAACCAGATCTACGGGTTGACCAAGATGCAGGCATCGCCGACGTCGCCGCGAGGAACCAAGAGCAACACGACACCGCGCGGCAGCTACCTGGAGGGGCTACTCCCGCTGACCGTGACGCTCGGCGTGCAGAACGTCTCCTTCGTCGCACAGGCCGTCGATTGGATTCCCGAAATCCTGTACGACATCGTGAAAGCGGCCTACCGGCACAAGGGTTTCTCGTTCGTGCGCATCGTCCAGCGGTGCCCGGAGTGGCTGCCGAAGCTGTTCGAGCCGTGGCTGCACGATCCGAAAAGGGTCAAGCTGTTGCACCATGAGCACGGCATCGGCGTCAGCCCGGGACTGGCGAAGGTCTACACGAACCAGGAATGCCACGATCCGGCGAACCTCGATCGTGCGCGCGAAATCGCCTCCGCCACGGACCCGATTCCCGTGGGCATCCTGTACCGGAACCCGGAAGTTCCCTGCTACGAGGACCTGCGCGCGCCCACGGCGCTGCGGACGCCGGGGTTGATCAGGCGGGGCCTCGAAGCGGAGTTCGACAAGTTCACGATCTGGCCCCGGCAGGCCGGGGAGGCGGCACGGCCGGCGAACTGAGGGAGCGGGTCGTGGCGCGCGCCAACCACACGCAGCCACGACTGCAAACCGACGGCGCAGCCGGCTGACGGACACATGGACGCAGAACTGCAGACCCACGTCGCATTCCACCTGACGGGCCGGGCGCCCGGCGCCGGTCTCGAACCCGTCGACCGGCTCGACCTGCGGCCCGCTCTCCTCGCACGCTACCGGGACCTCTCGCGCCTGCGCTACGACTATCCGCTGGTGCTGGCGGAGAGCGGCGCCGGGAAGCCGTTCGTGGCGGCGCTGTCGGGCATCGTCGACGACATTCTCCACGGGTTCGCGCACGACGCCGATGCCGAGCGCATGGCCCGACACGTGTTGCGGCTCGAGCGGGAGATACGCACGCTCGTGGCGGCTGGAAAATCCGGATCGCTCGCGACGCTCTGGGATGAGGCGTCGCGACGTCTTGCCACCTCGCCCGACGCGGCGCTGCAGAAGAGCCTCGGCCGGGCCCGCGCCGCCCTTGCGATCGACGGCAAGGTCGTCGATTGCGACGCCGGGCTCTCCGGACGCCTGGTCGGCCACGCGTGGCGCAGGGTCCAACGCGAGAAGGAGCGCCTTTTCACTGCGTTCGTCGATCGACTGTGCCTTTCGCTTTCCGACATCCTGCGGGCGGACTTCGTGCGTTCGGACGCGGGCCGCAGCCCGGACAGTCTCCGGGCTTCGATCGGCGGCGTGCACGCGGATGATTTCGACTTTGGCGCGATGTCGCGCATGCTCGGCGCGACCAAAGCGGGCGGGGCGATGCCGCCGACGCGCCGGCAGCGCATCGAGCGGGTGCTCGGCGTGCTCGGCGCACAGCGCTTTTTCGCGGTGCGGGACCCGCGTGACCACGGCTCGCAACCGTATTGCTTTGCCTTCGACAACTGCGCGGCGGCTCTCACCGCGTACCGGCAACGGCTTCCCCAGGTCACCGCGTTCGCGCAGGCGATCGCGATCGCCGAACTCGAAATCGCGGGTGAGTATCGCGATGCGAAACACGATCGGTTCTTCGAGGATTTCGGCGCCGACGAAGTCGATCCGCATCAACGGGCACTGTTTCCCGACTACCTCGTCTGCGTGAACGCCGCCACGCTCGATCCGGTCGAGCATGCGACGCTGATGGAAATTCTCTCGGCCGGGCTCCCCATGAAGGTCCTGGTGCAGACCGACGACATCCTCGACGAATCGCAGGTCGGCGACGGGCACGTCGGCTTGGGCACGCGAAGCCGGTCGCTGGCCAACATGGTCCTCGGCCTCAACGATGTCTACGTGTTGCAGGCGACGGGCTCGCATCTGTTCCAGTACCGCGATCCGATCCTGCGCGGCCTCAATTATCCCGGACCGGCCCTGTTCAGCGTGTTCTCGGGCGCGAATGGCGAGGCCGGGGATCTCCCGCCTTATCTGGTCGCGGCCGCGGCGATGGAATCGCGTGCGTTTCCGGCATTCACCTACGACCCGTCGGCCGGTGGCGACTGGGCATCGCGTTTCGATCTCGCGGCCAATCCGCAGGCAGACCGCAACTGGCCCATACACGATTTCACGTACGAGGACGATGCCCATCAGCGGATCTCGGACGACCTCGCCTTCACGCTGGTCGACTTTGCCGCCTGCGATCGGCGCTGTGCGCGCCACTTCGCCCGCGTTCCACGTTTGCAGTGGAGCGCCAGGATGCACTCGGTCGCCGATAACCTGGAACACCCGGCCGGCGGCGTGCCGGACAAGGTCCCGTGCCTGTTGATGGTGGATAACGACAATGTCGTGCAAAGGGTTATTGTCGACGAGAAGCTGCTGCGCGAAGCTCGCCGCTGCCGTGACCAGTGGCACAGCCTGCAGGAGCTGGGCGGCATCCACAATTCGCACGCCGAGCGTTTGCTCGCGCGCGAGCGCGCGATGCGACAAGAGGCGGAAGTTCCCGCCGGCGTGTCCGGGCCCGCCCAACCGGTGGTCGCAGCGGCATCTCCCGCGGCGTCCGAGGCCGTTTCCGAGCGCTCTCCCGACGAGCCGTACATAGAATCGGCCCGCTGCACGACGTGCAACGAGTGCACGAATATCAACGCCAAGATGTTCGCCTACAACGAGAACAAGCAAGCCTACATCGCGAACATCGATGCCGGCACTTATGCGCAGCTGGTAGAAGCTGCCGAGAGTTGCCAGGTGTCGATCATTCATCCCGGCAAGCCGCGCAACCCGGACGATCCGGCAATGCGCGAGCTGATGCAGCGGGCCGAAGCGTTCCGGTAGTCCCGCGCGGGATCGGGCGCCGTTGTTCCGGCGCTCGTCAGATCGCGGCGGCGTGCGCGCTGTCGTCAACAGCCGCCTCCGCATTGCGTGGCCGATCTGTCGTTCAAAAAACCACAGTCCATGCGGGGTAATGGCGCGTTCGCCGCGCGCGACTTTCCTCGCACGGCGCGCAGGCGTAGCATCGCGGGCAGCGGAGCTAGGGTTCGGACCGAACGCAATGCGGCGAGCGCAACGCTGCGACAGCCGCCGGCCGTGCCAATTGGAGACGAGTGCTTGAAGCCGACGGATATCGCGCACCCCGACTATTTCCACAAGGTCGTCGACTGTCAATGGGCCTGCCCGGCCCACACCGCCGTTCCCGAATACATCCGATTGATCGCGGCGGGTCGCTACGGCGACGCCTACCTCGTCAATTGGGAGTCGAACGTCTTTCCGGGCATTCTCGGACGGACCTGTGACCGCCCCTGCGAGCCGGCGTGCCGCCGTGGTCGCGTCGAGGAGGGTGGGGACACCAGGAAGATCAAGCCGGAGCCGGTCGCGATCTGCCGGTTGAAGCGGGTCGCCGCCGATTACAAGGAGGACATCCGCTCCCGGCTCCCGCGCCCGGCCGCGAAGTCGAATGGCAAGCGCATTGCGCTCGTCGGCGCGGGACCGGCATCGCTGACCGTCGCCCGCGATCTGGCGCCGCTTGGCTACCAGTGCGTCGTGTTCGATGGCGACGACCGTGCCGGTGGAATGATTCGCTCGCAGATTCCCAGGTTCAGACTGCCCGAATCGGTGATCGATGAAGAAGTCGGTTACGTGCTCGATCTGGGCGTGGAGTTTCGCGCCGGAAAATGGATCGAGAGTCTCGGCGCGCTCGTGGCCGAAGGCTGGGATGCCGTTTTCGTCGGCAGCGGCGCGCCGCGCGGACGCGACATCGATGTCCCGGGACGCAAGGAAGCGGCGGCGAACATTCACATCGGCATCGACTGGCTGTCGAGCGTCTCGTTCGGCCACACGACGAAAATCGGCAAACGCGTCGTGGTGCTGGGCGGCGGAAACACGGCGATGGATTGCTGTCGCAGCGCGAAACGCCTTGGCGGCGAAGAGGTGCAGGTGGTCGTGCGCTCCGGATTCGACGAGATGAAGGCGTCGCCGTGGGAAAAGGAGGATGCGGCACACGAAGGCATCCCGATCCACAACTTCCTCGTGCCCAAGGCGATCACGCACGAGGCCGGCCGCCTGACCGGCGTAACCTTTGAAAAGGTCGCGGCCAAAAAAGATTCCAAGGGTCGCCGGCAGTTGGTGCCCACCGGCGAGCCCGACGTGCACTTCGCCTGCGACGACGTGCTCGTGGCGATCGGCCAGGAAAACGCGTTCCAGTGGATCGAGCGCGACATCGGCATCGAGTTCGATGAGTGGGGCATGCCGGTCGTCGACAAGGCGACGATGGCGTCGACGCGTCCCGACGTGTTCTTCGGTGGCGACGCCGCGTTCGGTCCGAAGAACATCATCTGGGCGGTGGCGCATGGCCATGACGCGGCGATATCGATCGACCGGTTCTGTCGCGGCGAAGACATCAGGCAGCGGCCGCCGCCGCACGTGAACCTGTTTTCGCAGAAGATGGGCATTCACGAGTGGAGCTACGACAACGCGATCACGCCCGAGAAGCGTCACCGGGTGCCGCTGAAGGACAAGGTGATTGCGCTCGCGGACATTCGCGTCGAGGTCGAACTGGGCTTCGACCTGAGGCTCGCCTATGCGGAGACGCAGCGGTGCCTCAATTGCGACGTGCAGACGGTGTTCAACGACAAGCTGTGCATCGAGTGCGATGCCTGCGTCGACATCTGCCCGATGGATTGCATCACGTTCACCGAGAATGGCGACGAGGCTGAGCTGCGCCCGCGGCTCACCGCGCCGGCGTTGAACCGCACGCAGGATCTCTATGTGTCCGCCGCACTCAAAACCGGCCGGATCATGGCGAAGGACGAGGACGTCTGCCTGCATTGCGGGCTCTGCGCCGAGCGTTGCCCGACGGGTGCCTGGGACATGCAGAAGTTCCTGCTGGTGATGGCGCACGCCGGCGAGACGCGGCGCCCCGCATCGGTGGCGGCGCCGCGGCCGGTGCCACAGGCGGCCGATTAGGATGAACGACCCCCACGCTCACTGATTTCGATGAAGCCGATCGCTCGCGTCAACGATTTCGTCGTCAAGTTCGCCAACGTCAACGGCTCGGGCTCGGCGTCCGCGAACGGCCTGTTCGCGAAGGCGGTGTTGAAGATGGGCGTTCCGGTCGCGGCGCGGAACATCTTCCCGTCCAATATCCAGGGCCTGCCGACCTGGTACGAAGTGCGTGTCGTCGAGGCCGGCTGGCGCGGCCGGCGCGGCGGCGTCGACCTGATGGTGGCGATGAACCCGGAGACGTGGAACGAGGACGTCATCGAAATCGAGCCCGGCGGCTACCTGTTCTACGACTCGACCAAGTCGCTGCCGCCGTCGAAGTTCCGCGAGGACGTCACGGTCATCGCGATGCCTTTGATGGAGATCTGCAACGCGACGTACACGGATCCCCGCCAGCGGCAACTCTTCAAGAACATCATCTACCTCGGCGCGCTCGCGGGGCTGCTCGCTATAGAACCCGAGGTCGTCGAAGCGCTGCTCACCGAACAGTACAAGGGAAAGCAGCCGCTGCAGGAGTCCAACCGCAAGGCATTCCGGCTCGGTTTCGACTACGCGGCGGCGAATTTCAAGCCGATCGGCCTCAGGATCGAACGACGCGACAACGTCGGCAAACGAATCTTCGTCGACGGCAACAATGCGGCGGCGCTTGGTGCCGTATACGGCGGCGCGACGGTCTGCGCGTGGTACCCGATCACGCCGTCGTCGTCGCTCGCCGAGGCGTTCGCGCAGCATTGCCAGCGGTATCGCGTCGATCGGGAATCCGGCCGGAACCGTTACGCGTTCGTCCAGGCCGAGGACGAGCTCGCGTCGATCGGAATCGTGATCGGCGGCGCCTGGAACGGCGCCCGCTCGTTCACCGCGACGTCGGGGCCCGGCGTTTCGCTGATGCAGGAGTTCATCGGGCTCGCGTACTTCGCCGAGATTCCGGCGGTGATCTTCGACGTGCAACGCGGCAGCCCGTCGACCGGGATGCCGACGAAGACGCAGCAGGCCGACCTTCTGATCGCCGCATACGCATCGCATGGCGACACCAAACACGTGCTGCTGTTTCCCGAGGATCCGAAGGAATGTTTCGAGATGGGCGCGCAGGCGTTCGATCTCGCCGATCGGCTGCAGACGCCGGTGTTCGTGATGATGGATCTCGATATCGGGATGCAGGACTGGCTCACCGAGCCCTTCGTCTGGGACGACAAGCAGCGGCTCGACCGCGGCAAGGTCATGCCGTCCGAAGCGCTTGAAGCGGGGAAGGATTTCGGACGCTATCTCGACGTGGACGGCGACGGCATCCCGTATCGCACGTATCCCGGCGCACATCCGAAACGCGGCGGATACTTTACGCGCGGCACGTCGAAGGATCGCTATGCACGGTACACGGAGGACGGCAACGCGTACGTCGACAACATGCAGCGTCTGTTGCGCAAGTTCGAAACCGCGAAGGCGCTCGTGCCGGCGCCGGCTGATCCGGCGCGCGACGCAGACGGCGCGGGCCGGTGCCATCTGGTTCGGCTCCACGGGTGCTGCCATGGCCGAGTCGCTGGCAGCGCTCGCGAAGGAGGGCATCCACCTCGACCAGATGCGCATACGCGCGTTCCCGTTCGCCGATGCGGTGCACGAGTTCATCGCGGAGCACGATCACGTGTTCGTCGTCGAGCAGAATCGCGATGCGCAGCTCAGAATGCTGCTGGTCAACGAATGCGGCATCGATCCGGAAAAGCTGATTGCGATCCTGCATTACGATGGCAACCCGCTGACCGAACGCTTCGTCACCCGCGAGATCGCCGAGAAGGCTCGCCTGTTCAACGTGACGCCATTGCGCAAGGTGGCGCGATGATCCGGGCGCACGACACAGGCCCATTCGCACGTTCCGGACGAAGCGCGGACGTCGTGTGTCGTTTCCTTGCCAGGCTGCCCGAATGACCTATCTCACCAAGCCTAAACTCCGTCATCCCGGACTGCCGACCAATGCGCTCGGACTCACGCGGCGCGACTACGAGGGAGCAGTGTCGACCCTGTGTGCCGGCTGCGGGCACGATTCGATCTCGGCCGCGATCATCCAGGCGTTCTTCGAACTCGCCATCGCGCCGCATCGGGTGGCGAAGCTGTCGGGCATCGGCTGTTCGTCGAAGACGCCGACGTACTTCCTGAGCGCGGGGCACGGGTTCAATACCGTTCACGGCCGGATGCCGTCGGTGGCCACGGGGGCGGCGCTCGCCAACCGCGATCTCATCTACCTTGGTGTTTCCGGCGACGGCGATTCGGCGTCGATCGGCCTCGGCCAGTTCGCGCATGTCATGCGACGGGGCGTCAACATGGTCTATATCGTCGAGAACAACGGCGTGTACGGCTTGACCAAGGGCCAGTTCTCGGCCACGGCCGACAAGGGATCGAAGGCCAAGCGCGGTGCGGTCAACAGCGACGAGCCCATCGACCTCGTTCAGCTTGCGCTGGTGCTGGGCGCAACGTACGTCGCGCGCGGCTTTTCGGGGGACAAGGGGCAGCTCGTGCCGCTGATCAAGGCTGCGGTCGAACACAAGGGTGTCGCCTTCATCGACGTCGTCTCGCCTTGCGTCGCGTTCAACAATCACCCGGGTTCGACCAAGAGCTACGACTACGTGCGCGCGCACAACGAGGCCGTGAACCGACTTGACTTCATGCCGCTGCGCGAGCCGATCACTGCCGAGGTGCCGGCGGGTGGGGTCGAAAACGTGGTGCTGCACGACGGGGGCGCCATTCGCCTGCGCAAACTGCACGACGAGTACGACCCGCGCGACAAAGTGGCCGCGCTCGCCTACCTCGAGGCCCATCGGGCCAAGGGCGAAGTCGTCACGGGGCTCCTCTACGTCGAGGACGATCCCACCGACCTGCACGACGCGCAGAACACGGTTGCCGTTCCGCTCAATGCGCTTTCCGACGCGGAACTCGTTCCCGGGAGCGCTGCGCTCGACGCGTTCAACGCCCGAATGGGGTAGCTCCCCCGTCCTTCCGGCGCACGCAGTTGCCGTCGCCGCGCTAGAATTGGCCGGGTGCGGCCCCTCTTCCTCATTCTTGCGTATGCCGGCGGCCTTGTGCTGCTGGTGTTGGCCGGCATCGGCATCGCGGTCTGGGCCGTCGACCCCAATGAGCTGGTGGGTCCGTTGCAGGCCCGCATCAGGGCGGTGACGGGGCGTGACATCACGATCGGCGGCGGTATCGATCTCAAGCTAGGTCTCGTGCCGAAGCTCGTCCTCAACGACGTTCGCGTCGGGAACGCGCCAGGAGGCGTAGCGCCGAACCTCGTCGCGGCGAAACGTGTCGAGTTCGAGGTCGCTCTGCTGCCACTGTTGCGCCGCAACGTCGAACTTGTCCGTCTCGAACTGGTCGAGCCGACCATTGCGCTTGAAACGAATCGCGATGGGCGAGGCAACTGGGATATGGGCGCAGCGTCGGATTCCGCTGCCGCGTCTGGAGCCGGTTCGAGCACGGGCGCCTTCGCCATCGGCAACCTCGCGATCACACGCGGCGAGCTCACCTATCGCGACGGCGCCACGGGCGTAGTGACCCGGATCGCGATCGATGCGCTGGCGCTCTCGGTGCGGGATGTGCAGTCTCCGATCGCCGCGGATTTCCGCGGCAAGGTCGACGGCACCGCCGTGGCACTGGCCGGAAAGCTGGGGTCGCCCGCAACGCTGGCCAAGCCAAGCATGCCATTCGCCGTGGCTGTGAAAGGCGAAATCGCGGGACGCAAACTCGCGGTCGCGGTTAAAGTACGTCGGGCCGACGATCGCATCGAATTGCAGGACATCGATGTCACCTTCGGTAGTAGCGCCATCAAGGGAACGGTGGATATCCAGAACGTCGGAGCGAAAGCCACGTGGACCGTCAAGCTCGCGTCGTCGGCGCTCGATGTCGGAGACTTGCCGGCACCTTCGACATCGACGTCGACGGTGCCGGCGGCGAGCGGAGGAGGGTCATCGCGCTTCGTGTTCCCCGAGGCTCCGGTTTCGTTCGACCTGTTGCGTGCGCGCGACGTGAACGGCGAGGTGGCGATCGACCGGCTGACGCTGCCCGGCGGCCGCACCCTCGAACGCGTCGGGGCGCGGTTTACGTTGCACGATGGGAAACTCGACGCGCCCGCAGTCCACGCCACGGTCTACGGAGGCACAATTTCCGGTGCGCTCACCGTCGACGCAACGCGCGGACGGACGCCGCTGATTGCATTGCGCGCGCAAGGCCGCGAACTGGCCCTCGCCGCGCTGCTGGCCGCTGCGGGCGTGGCGCGCGAAACGCGGGGCGGCAAGACAAACGTAGTCGTCGATGTGACGATGCGTGGCGATTCGCCGCACCAATGGATGAGCGGGATCAACGGCCACGTACGGGCCGTGGCCGGGCCGGCGACATTCGTCAATGCCAAGCTCGATCCCGCGTTGGCCTTCGATCGGCTCGCGCAGGCGGTCAATCCGTTCCGTGCCGCCAACCCGACCACCGAGGTCCATTGCGCGGTCATCCGCCTGCCGCTGGCCAACGGCATCGCGCACGTCGACCGTTCGATCGCGATGGAAACCAAAGAGATCGACGTCGCGATGACCGGAACGCTCGACTTCAGGACCGAGACGCTGGATCTCGCGATTCGCCCGCGGATCCGGCAGGGCATTCCGATCGAGATTCCGCAGATCGCCGAACTCGTCCGGTTTCGCGGCCCGTTTGCCGCACCGGCCGTCACCATCGACGCGACGGCCTCCGCTGCGACGCTCGCCCGCATCGGCGCAGCCATCGGAACCGGTGGCTTGTCGTTGCTCGGCGAGTCGGTCATCGCACAGGGCGGCGGTGGCGCGGGCGCCTGCGACATCGCGCTTGGCAAAGGTCCGGCGCCGTCGGCGAAACCTGCCCATGCCTCGCCGGCGAGCAGCAGCAATGCGCAGTCCGGGGCCGACGACCTGGGCAAGGCGCTCGAGTACCTTTTCCGGCGCTGAAGCGATTCGCGGGTTCCGGCCCTGCCAGTCCGACCGGCGCCCGGTGTTGACGCCGATCAAGCCGGCTCCTTGTTCGGCCTTGCGCACTCGCGTAGGATCGTCGCGTATGAGGAGCAAGCCGCTTCGCCGTCTTGTCGCGCGTCTGGCGATCATCGCCTTGGCTTTCGGCCAGTTCGCGGTGATCGCCCATGCCTGTCCGGTACGCGGCTCCGCGGCGTTGCCCGTGACGGTGCAGGGTGCGCCGGCCGACGCTGTTGCGCTCCATCCATGCAGCGACATGGTCACGGCGCCGGCACGCACGCAGACCAACGTGTGCAAGGCCCATTGCACCGACAGCGTGACGCTTCCGGCGTCGCCGGACTTGCCGCAGCTGGCGCCCATGGCACTGCCCGTGCCGACCTTCGCCCTCGCGCCGTTCGCGCTGGTCGACGTCGCGGCCAGGACGCCATTTGCAGCGCTGCAAGGCGCACCGCCGCTGACACTCCGGTTCTGCCGCCTGCTGATCTGATCCCCACGCTCGCCTGACGCCGGCCGCGTCGCGCGCCGGCTCGACAATGCGTTCGTGGAGGCTCCATGTTGTCATTCTTTGCTGTGCCCGGGACCGCGGTCGCGGATCGCCGTCGCCGTGCGTGCGCGCTCGCCATGGCGATCGCCGTGCTGACGTTCGCGGAACGCGTTGGGGCGATCGACCCACCGCTGTCGCTGGCCGACACGCTGCGGATGGCCGTCGCCCAGTCGCCGCAGATTGAGTCGCAGCGCGCGATGGTCGATGCCGCGCGCGAGATGGCCGGGCCGGCCGGTGAACTGCCGGATCCGAAGCTCAAGGTTGGTGTCGAGAACGTGCCTACCGGCGGCCCTGATGCCTGGTCGCTCACCCGCGATTTCATGACAATGGGGCGCATTGGCGTGATGCAGGAATTTCCGCGCGAGGAGAAACGCAAGCTCAGATCGCAGCGAGCGCTGCGCGATGCCGATCGCGGCGTTGCCGTGATCGAGGTCTCGACGCTCGCGGTCAAGCGCGAAGCCGCAACGGCCTGGCTCACAAGCCGCTATGCCGCCGACACGGAACGGGTGGTCGCCGACCAGATTGCCGAAGCGGAACTGGTGGTAGTGACCGCCGCAGGGGCTTATCGCGCCGGCAAGGCACCGCAGACCGATGTCATTGCGGCGCAGGCGGCCGTGGTCGAACTCCGCAATCGGGCCACCGAAGCCGCGCTGCAGACGAAGCGCGCTCGCATTGCGCTTGCGCGTTACGTCGGGACAGCCGCCGATCGCCCGCTGGGCGATGCGCCCGACATCGCGCGGCTGCCATTCGATCCTGCGCGGCTTGCCGACATCGAGGCGCAGCCGGAGATTCGCCTTGCGCGTGCGCAGGAATCGGTGGCGGCCGCCGCTGCCGACGTCGCGCGCGCATCGCGGCTGCCGGACTGGAGCGCCGAAGTGTCGTATGCGGTTCGCGGCCCGATGTATTCGAACATGATCTCGCTGATGGTTTCGATCGACCTCCCGGTGTCGCGCGGAACACGCCAGGACCGCGAGCATGCGGCGCGCCTGAAGGAGCTCGACGCGGCGCGCGAAATGCGCGAGGACACGCTGCGCATGCGACGGGCCGAAGTCGAATCGATGCATGCGGAATGGGACGCGGCACGGACTCAAGCGGCGCGCATCCGCGACGAGATGCTGCCGCTCACGGTACAGCGGCGCGACGCGGCACTCGCGGCCTATCGCGGCGGCACCGGAACGCTCGCTGCAGTGCTTGACGCCCGCCGCGCCGAACTCGACGCGAAGCTCGCCGTTGTGCAGCAGGAACAATCCGCGGCCAGGGCTTGGGCCTGGCTCAATTTCGTAGTGCCCGTCACGGAGAAATCATGAAGACAGAATTCGCAAACGAGCGTGGGGCCGGTGTCGTGTCCATCCTTGCCGTTATCGTCGTTGCCGCGGTTGCGGCAGGCGCAGGTTATTGGTACGGCGTCGGCCATGCGCCGGTGCCGGTCGCGGCGAAGGCAAGCGCGGCAGCGGCGACCCCGGTTGCGGAGGTCGATGCCGCCCGGCGCAAAGTGCTCTACTGGCACGACCCGATGGTTCCCGGACAGAAATTCGACAAACCGGGCCGGAGCCCCTTCATGGACATGGAACTCGTTCCCGTCTATGCCGATACAGCGGTCGACGAGGGACAGGTTTCGATCAGCCCGCGGCTCGTCCAGAACTTCGGCATGCGCGCGGTCGAAGCCCGCGAAGGCACACTCGAGTCCGGATTTGCGGCCGTAGGCGCGGTCAGCATCGACGAGCGCGGGATCGTCGCGGTTCAGGCGCGCAGCCCTGGCTATGTCGAGAAGCTCCACGTGCGCGCGCAATACGATGTCGTCGCCACCGGAGCGCCTCTGGTCGATCTCTACGTCCCCGACTGGCTTGCCGCCGAGGAAGAATTGCTTGTGCTCAAGGCGAGCGCGCAGCCCGGGGCCGCGGCGCTCGTCGATGCCGCGCGGCAGCGCCTTTCCCTGCTCGGCGTGCCCGACGCCGAGATCGCGCGCATCGAACGCGAGGGCCGGCCTTCGGCCCGCGTGACGGTAACGGCGCCGCAGGCCGGCATTGTCTGGGAAATCGGCGCGCGCGACGGCATGGCGGTCGTGCCCGGCATGACGCTGTTCAAGCTCGCCGGGATCGGCACGGTCTGGGTCACGGCGGAAGTCCCCGAGGCGCAGGCGGGATTGGTCCGCGTGGGCGCGCCGGTGGAGGCGCGTGCCGCAGGTTATCCGGACAGGACGTTCAAGGGCAACGTCGGTGCCTTCCTGCCCGAAGTGAATGCGGCGACCCGCACCGTGCGCGCGCGCATCGTGCTCGCGAATCCCGGCGGTGCACTCAAGCCGGGGATGTACGCGACGATCGCGTTTGCCGGCGCAACGGCAAGACCTGGCGTAGTCGTACCGGCCGAAGCCGTGATCCGCACGGGCAAGCGGGACGTCGTTATCGTCGACGCGGGCGGGGGCAGGTTCCAGCCCGTTGCGGTCGAGGTCGGGCGTGAAAGCGGTGATCTTGCCGAGATCCGTTCGGGTCTCGCCGTGGGACAGCGCGTCGTGGTATCCGGCCAGTTCCTTGTCGATTCGGAAGCGAATCTCAAGGGGGCGCTGACGCGGATCGCGGCCAGCGGTGAGGCAGGCAATCTCATGGTCGCGCAGGCGGCCGATCCGCACGCTGGCCACAAGATGGCGGCCCCGCCGGCCCCGGTAGCCGTGCACAAGGCCGAGGGCGTGGTGCGTTCGCTGGGCGATGAAATCGTGATCAAGCACGGACCGATTCCATCGATCGGCATGGGGGCGATGACGATGGCGTACAAGGCCCCGAAGGGTGGCGTTCCGAAAGATGTGAAGTCCGGCACCAACGTCAAGTTCCAATTCGTCGTGACGCCGCAGGGCGACATGCAGCTTACGTCGATCGTGCCCGCCGGCGGCGGCAAGTGATTGCGGCACTGATCCGCTGGTCGGTCGCCAATCGCTTCCTTGTGCTGTTGGCTGCGGTTTTCGTCGCCGCGGCCGGCGTGTGGGCCGTGCTGACGACGCCGCTCGATGCGATTCCCGATCTTTCGGACACGCAGGTCATCATTCGCACGACGTATCCAGGACAGGCGCCGCAGATCGTCGAGGACCAGGTGACGTATCCGCTCACGACGACGATGCTGTCGGTGCCGGGTGCGAAGGTCGTGCGCGGCTACTCGTTCTTTGGCGACTCGTTCGTCTACGTGCTGTTCGAGGACGGCACCGATCAATACTGGGCGCGCTCCCGCGTGCTCGAGTACCTGAGCCAGGTGCAGGGGCGGCGTCTCCCCCCGGGGGTGAATCCATCGCTGGGACCCGATGCGACGGGCGTGGGGTGGATCTACGAATACGCGCTCGTCGACCGCAGCGGGCGGCACGACCTCGCGCAACTGCGTGCGCTGCAGGACTGGTTTCTCAAGTACGAACTGAAGGCGCTGCCCAACGTCGCGGAAGTTGCGACGGTAGGCGGAATGGTCAAGCAGTACCAGATCGTGCTCGACCCGGCGCGCCTCAAGGCCTACAACCTGCCGGTGACGAAGGTCGTCGCGGCAATCCGCGGCGCCAATCGCGAGTTTGGCGGTTCGGTGCTGGAACTGTCCGAGGCCGAGTACATGGTGCGCGTCAGGGGATACATCCGCACCCTGGAGGACTTTCGCCGCATTCCGGTCAAGGTGACCGACAGCGGAACGCCGGTGCTGCTGGGCGACGTCGCACGCATCCAACTCGGACCGGAGATGCGCCGCGGCATCGCCGAACTCGACGGCGAGGGCGAGGTTGTCGGGGGCATCGTTATCTTGCGCTCGGGCAAGAATGCGTGGCAGACGATACAGGCGGTGAAGGTGAAGCTCGAGCAGCTGAAGCCTGGCCTGCCCGAAGGCGTGGAAATCGTCGAAACCTACGATCGATCCGCGCTGATTGAGCGGGCGGTGGCGCATCTGCGCGACAAGCTCATCCAGGAGTTCGCGGTCGTGGCAATCGTATGCCTGGCGTTCCTGCTGCATTTGCGCTCGGCGCTCGTCGCCGTCGTGTCGCTTCCGCTTGGAGTGCTCGCCGCATTTGCCGTGATGCGCTGGCAAGGTGTGAACGCCGACATCATGTCGCTGGGCGGGATTGCGATTGCGATCGGCGCGATGGTCGACGCTGCGATCGTGATGATCGAGAACGCGCACAAGAAACTCGAGGCATGGCGCCAGGCGCAGCCGGCACCGGTCGATTCCGCGCGGCCACCCGAGCCGACCGCCGAGGAACGTTGGCGGTTGATCGTCGAGGCATCGGTCGAAGTCGGCCCTGCGCTGTTCTTCAGCCTGCTGATCATCACGCTGTCGTTCGTGCCGGTATTCGCGCTCGAGGCGCAAGAGGGCCGGCTGTTCAAGCCGCTCGCGTTCACAAAGACCTACGCGATGGCCGCGGCCGCGGGGCTCTCCGTCACACTCGTGCCGGTGCTGATGGGTTACGTGATTCGCGGACGTATTCCGGCCGAGAACGCGAATCCGATCAATCGCTGGCTGATCGCAGCGTACCGCCCGCAGTTGCGCGCGGCCCTGCGCTGGCCCAAGACGACGCTCCTGCTCGCCGCGCTGGCGCTGGCGGCGACGGCGTACCCCGTCATGAAGCTGGGTGGCGAATTCATGCCGCCGCTCGACGAGGGCGATCTGCTGTACATGCCGACGGCGCTGCCGGGGCTGTCCGCCGGCAAGGCGGGCGAACTGTTGCAACAGACGAACAAGATGATCCGCCAGATTCCCGAGGTGAGTCGGGTGTTCGGCAAGATCGGCCGTGCCGAGACCGCGACCGACCCCGCGCCGCTCGAAATGATCGAGACCACGATCCAGTTCAAGCCGCGCGGCGAGTGGCGACCGGGGATGACGCCGGGGAAGCTCGTCGAAGAACTCGACCGTGCGGTGCGCGTTCCCGGCTTGTCCAACATCTGGGTACCGCCGATCCGCAATCGCATCGACATGCTCGCGACCGGCATCAAGAGTCCGATCGGGATCAAGGTCGCCGGACCGGATCTTGCGGAAGTCAATCGCGTCACGCGAGCGGTGGAGCAGGCGGTGCAGAACGTCCCCGGGGTTACGTCGGCGCTGGCCGAGCGACTCGAGGGCGGGCGGTACATCGATGTCACGATCGATCGCGTCGCGGCCGCGCGCTACGGACTCAACATCGTCGAAATCCAGGATGTGATCGCCGCGGCGGTCGGTGGCGAGAACATCGGCGAGACCGTCGAGGGTCTGGCGCGCTTCCCGATCAGTGTCCGTTACCCGCGCGAGCTGCGCGATTCGGTCGACGCGATCCGGATGCTCCCGATTGTCACCGAGATGGGCGCGCAGATTCCGCTCGCGGCGGTGGCGACGGTCCGCATCGTCGACGGGCCCCCGATGCTCCGCACGGAGAACGCGCGGCTGTCCGGCTGGGTGTACGTCGATGCGCGCGGGCGCGATCTCGTGTCGGTGGTGCGCGACCTGCAGGTCGTCGTCGCGCGCGAAGTCAAGCTGCCGGCCGGGTATTCGCTGTCGTGGTCGGGGCAGTTCGAGTATCTGGAACGTGCCAAGGCGCGGCTTGCCTATGTCGTGCCGTTTACGCTGCTCGTGATCTTCGTGCTGCTCTACCTTGCGTTTCGCCGGCTCGACGAGGCGCTGACGATCATGCTCGCGGTGCCGTTCGCGCTGGTCGGCGGCTACTGGCTGCTGTGGCTTCTCGGCTACTCGACATCCGTGGCGACCGCCGTGGGTTTCATTGCTCTGGCTGGCGTTTCAGCTGAATTCGGCGTCGTGATGCTGATCTACCTGCGCAATGCCTGGGAAGCGCATCTTGCCACCGATGCACCGCCATCCGAAGCCGCCCTCCGCGATGCGATCGAGGAGGGCGCCGTGTTGCGCGTGCGGCCGAAGGCGATGACGGTCGCAGTGATCATGGCGGGCCTCCTGCCCATCATGATCAGCGATGGCACCGGCGCGGAAGTGATGCAGAGGATCGCAGCACCGATGGTCGGCGGGATGATCACGGCGCCGCTGCTTTCGATGCTCGTGATCCCTGCGGCGTATTTGCTCCTGCGCAGGCGGCAGTTTCGCGGGTCGTAGCGTCGGCGGCGTGGGCGCAACCGGATTGAGGCGTCGTGCGCGCGGCGAATATGCCTGGCGCGAAATGCCCCGAACGTCACGGCTTCGGCTTGCGCGACGACCAATGCAAATGCACGATTTTCCAATGGTCGCCGTCCCGCTTTAGCACCGCGGTCTCGGTACCGATCAGGCGGATCGGCTGACCGTCGTAACTGCCGCTCGTTTCTGTTTCATCCATCACGAGCGCCATGTTGCCCGCGGACTCGACGCGGTGGGCCGTCACTTTCCGCGTGACGGCCTTCGCAAATCCAGCATCGGCTTCGAAATGATGCGACAGATACTCGTCGCGAGACCGTTCCACGAATCCGGATTCGAAGATCTGCACGTCGGCGGCCAAAACCGATTCGGCGAGCGCGCGATCCGCGCTGACGACGGCACGATGAAATCGGTCGAGTGCATCACTCGCGCGACCCTGGGCGTACGTGAGCGTGGATAGCGCAGCAGCGGCAAGAAATGCCGCCAGGCGAGTGATCATTGGGTTCTCCAGGCATCTCGAAACGCGGCTTATCTTACTCTCCAGCATTCGCCCGTCTGCCAGGGCATCACCGGCCCGGCCGGTTCGTTGGCATGAAATTTGCATCTGCCGGACCAGCCATTGTACCTAGGCGATCCCAGCGCGCGCCCAGCGCGGCATTCGTGGAAACGCAGGAGAGTCGCCATGTCGCAGGATGCGGTTGTGACGGCGTTCGACGCAGGTGTTTCGGATCAGCGGCAGCCAGGCCGTCCCCGGCCAGCTTCGTCGCGCCGGCGCGCGTCCGATCCGGCCGGGCAGGTGGTCGCGACCACCGGGACCGCGGCATTGGACGTGCGGCTGCGAGAACTCGAGCAGGTCCTCGAACAGACCGGCGAAGCGGTCCTCGTCAAGGACCTCGACGCCGTCGTCACCTACTGGAACCGCGAAGCGACCGCCTTGTACGGCTTTTCGAAAGAGGAAGCCGTCGGCCAACCACTCCGCAAGCTGCACGCCGCCGACCTTTCCGAGGCAGACTACGCCAGGATTCTCGCCCGCATTCGCGCGGGAACGCCGACGTCGTCCTCGACGGAGCGGCGACGCAAGAACGGGGAACTCGTCCGTGTTGCGCTCAAGACGACGCCGCTGTTCGACGCGCAAGGCAAGCTCATCGGCGAGATCACGGTGGCGCGCGACGTCACCACGCTGCATCGCACGGAAGAGGCGCTGCGCGCGGCGCAAGCGACACTCGAAACCCGGCTGGCGGCCATTCGCGACGCCAATCGGAAACTGACCCGTGAAGTTGCCGCCCGGCGCGAGGCCGACGAGAAAATGCGCCGCGACCACCAGGCGATGGCGGCCACGGTCCGGCAACTCGAATCGTTCCATCGCGACGGCGAAGCGCTGTCGCGGATGGCCGAACTCCTTCAGGCGTGCACCCAGCGGGCCGAGGCCTATGCGGTCGTGCGCGAAACCGGCGCGCAGCTGTTTCCGGACGCGTCGGGGTCGCTTTTCATTTATCGCGAATCGCGCGATCTACTCGAGCATGTCACCTCGTGGGGAGGCGAGCGCGCGGCGCATCCAACCCTGCCGCCGGACGAATGCTGGGCGCTGCGGCTCGGCACGCCGCATTTTGTTCCGCGCAAGGGAACGATTCGCTGCCGCCACACGCACGACGATCCCGAGAGCTATGTCTGCATGCCGGTCCAGGGGCAGGGGCAGGTACTTGGCCTGCTGCACATGACGTTGGATGTCAACGCGCGCACCGGACGCCCTGCGCGGGACGTCGAGCAGCGTCTGCGCGCGATGATCGACCGCGTCGGCCCGGCATTGGCGAACCTCAAGTTGCGCGACGCGCTGCGCGAGATGGCGCTGCGCGACGGGCTGACCGGTCTGTACAACCGGCGCTACCTAGAGGATGCCCTCAATCGCGAACTGCACCGGGCAGAACGCAGTGGCAAGCCGGTATCCATCGTGATGATCGACATCGACCATTTCAAGCGCTTCAACGAAAAGTACGGACACGACGCCGGGGATTTCGTTCTGGGTGCGGTGGGGCGCGCCATCATGAAGGCCATCCGTCCATCCGACATCGCGTGCCGGTACGGCGGTGAGGAACTCGCCGTCGTGCTCTCCGAAGCGAACATGGATTGCGCGCGCGGTCGGGCCGAGCACCTTCGCAACGCGATCCGGGATACCAATCTCACGCATCTGGGGCAGACGCTGCCGGCGCCAACCGCCTCGTTCGGCGTCGCGATGTATCCGATGCATGGCAAGAACGCCGCCGATCTGCTCAAGGCCGCGGACCAGCAACTCTATCGCGCCAAGCAGGAGGGCCGGGACCGCGTGTGCACGGCGCCGGAGGTGCCGTCGGCCGGCTGAACTCTAAGGCGGCGCAAGCATCGACAGCCGCCGTCCCATTGGCGGCCGTCCCGCCGAATCGGGCAATCAGACCTTTTGCCCGAGTCCTACCGCAAACACGTCGACCGTCGCTGCCTTGCCCCGGATCGAAACGGGGCCGAGCTGCTCCACCTGGACGCGATCGCCGAGCGCCGCGCGCGTCGCGCTGTCGATCAGTATCGGGCGCGCGGCCTCTTTGGTGTGAGCCTCGAGCCGTGACGCGAGATTGACCGTGTCGCCGATGCAGGTGTAGGTCGCGCGTTCGTTGGTGCCGGCATACCCGGCGACCATTTCGCCCGACGCGATGCCGATGCCGATCTTGATCTCCGGCTTGTCGGCGGCAACCCGCTCGACGTTGAACAGATCCATCGTTTCGATCATATCCAGCGCCGTGCGCACGGCACCGCCGCAAGGGTCTGGCATTGGCAGCGGCGCGCCGAAAATGGCCATCAGTCCATCTCCGGCCATCATGCCCACGATGCCGCCATGGCTGCTGATCGCGTCGAACATCAGCGTGTAGTACGTGTTGAGGAGCTCGATCGTTTCCTCGGGCGGCTGCGTTTCGGCAATCGAGGTGAAGCGGCGGATGTCGGAAAACAGCACGGCCCCGTGCACGCGTTTCCCCCCGAGCGCGAAACCGGATTGCTGCAGATCCTGCGCCACCTCGCGCGTGGCGAAGCGGCGCATCCATTCCTTCTGCTGGTCGCGCAGGCGCTTCTTTTCCAGGCTCGCGCCCAGGCGCGCCTTCAGCAGTACCGGGTTGACCGGCTTGTTGAGGTAATCCTCGGCGCCCAGCTCGATGCAGCGCACCACGCTCCCGATGCCTTCGAGCGATGACGTGACGATGACCGGAAGATCGCGCAGCGCGAGATCGCCGGCGAGCTGTTCCAACACCTGAAAGCCGTCCATCTCCGGCATTTCCATGTCGAGCAGCATCAGGTCGAAGTTCTCCCGCCGCAGCATCTCGAGCGCGACGCGGCCGTTCTCGGCAGACGCGACGCGGTGTCCCTGCAGTTCGAGGCTGCGCGTCAGGAGCAGGCGGTTGACCTTGTTGTCGTCGACCACGAGCAACCGGGCGGGCTCCAATCGGGTGTCACGCATCGCGCAGCTCCGTCAGCGTCGCGGTCACGCGGGAAAGTTCCTGCGCCAGCGCCTCGATGGACTGTCCGGCGCACTCTACGACGGGCGCGAGTCCGCCCAGCTCCAGGTCTTTGGCCATCGTGCCCAGTGTTTTCGCGCCGAAAGTATTGGCGTTGGATTTGAGCGAATGCGCGGCGCGCCGGAACGCGTCGGCCTCGCGTTTGGCAAAGGCGCGTCGCAGTTCGTCCAGCATTCCTGGTGCCTCGGCGAGGAACGTGTCGACCAGCTCCGTGATGAAATCCGCGCCGGCGGTTTCCCGGAGTTCGTCAAACGTGGCTCGATCGATCGTCGGTTCGGTCATCTCATCGTCCTTCGCGTGCAGCCACCAGGTTCAGCGCCTCGACGAGGCGTTCGACGCGGATCGGCTTGGTAAGGTAGTCGTCCATCCCGGCGTCGAGGCACATCTCGCGGTCGCCCTGCATCGCGTTCGCCGTCATCGCGACGATGCGCGGCCGCGCCTGCGGCTTCCAGCGCGCGCAGATCTGGCGCGTCGCCTCCAGCCCGTCCATCTCCGGCATCTGCACATCCATCAGCACCACATCATACGTCTGCCGCTGCACCGACTCGACGGCTTCCTTGCCGTTCGACGCGAGATCCGCCCGGTAGCCCATCTGCTGCAGCAATCGAAGCGCGAGCTTCTGGTTGACGACGTTGTCCTCGGCCAGCAGGATGCGCAGCGGATGCCGCGCCGCCATGGCGGGATCGAGGCGGGACTTGGCCGGCGCGACGGTGGCCTTCGGCGCGGTGTCCCCAGCCAGCAATCCGACCAGCGTATCGAAGAGCTGCGACTGGTGGATCGGCTTGCCGAGGAAGGCGTCGAAAAGCTTGTCGGCGTCGCCCGCCTCGCGCCGGCCCAGCGAGCTGAACAGCACCAGCTGCAGCGCGGCACGGCGCTCGCGGATCTGCCGGGCCAGCGCGACGCCGTCCATCTCCGGCATGTGCATGTCGAGGATCGCGAGGTCGAATGCTTCGCCCGCTTCGATCCAGCGCAGCGCTTCCTGCGGCGATTCGGTGGCGCGCGACTGCATGCCCCATTTGGCAGTCTGCAGGGCGAGCACACGGCGGTTGGTCGCGTTGTCATCGACGACGAGCAGCCGCTTGCCCTGCAACTCGGGTTGCGCACCGATGAAGTCGCGCGACTGGGCGGGCTGTATCTGCGCGGTCGGCGCATGGATCGTGAACGAAAACGTCGACCCCTTGCCCGGGCCGTCGCTATGCGCCCACATGCGGCCCCCCATCAGCTCGGCGAGACGCTTGCTGATCGCCAGCCCCAACCCGGTGCCGCCATACTTGCGCGTCGTCGACGAATCGGCCTGCGAAAACGACTGGAACAAGCGGCGCATGCCTTCGGCGGACAATCCGATGCCGCTGTCGTGCACCGCGAACGTCAGCTCGGCTTGCCCGTCGGTTGCGGGCGCCGCAGTCACCGTGAGCACGACTTCGCCGCGCTCGGTGAACTTCACCGCATTGGAGAGCAGATTGAGAATGATCTGGCGCAGGCGCGTCACGTCGCCGACGATGGCCGGAGGAACGTCGCCTTCGAACACGTACGCGGTGTCGAGATGCTTCTCGACCGCGCGGGTGGTGACGAGGTCGAGTGCCGACTCGACGCATTCGCGCAGATCGAAGGGCTGCGCCTCGATGTCCATGCGCCCGGCCTCGATCTTGGAGAAGTCGAGGATGTCGTTGATGATGGTCAGGAGCGCGTCGCCGGAGTCGCGGATGGTGGCCGCGTAATCGTGCTGCTCGGGATCGAGCGGCGTGTCGAGCAGCAGGCCGCTCATGCCGATAACGGCGTTCATCGGCGTGCGGATCTCGTGGCTCATCGTCGCGAGGAACGAGCTCTTGGCTTCGTTGGCCGCCTCGGCGGCGGCGCGGGCCACTCGCGCCTCGTTGAACAATCGCACGTTTTCGATCGCAATCACGGCTTGGTCGGCAAACGTCCGCACGAGCGTCTGTTGCTTGTCCGTGAACGGCAGTTTCTCCATGCGCCACAGAGCGATCGCGCCAATCGCCTCACCCTCGCGCAGCAGTGGCACGGCGAGCGTCGTGCGATGACCAATTCGCCTTTGCATCTGGAGGCCGACAGGGAATTCAGTTTCCATTTCGGCGGCGAGATCGTCGACATGGATAAGGGTGCGGTCCATGATGGCGCGACCGATCACTAGGCCGCGATCGAGCAGCACGGCCTCGCCAACAGCGTTCGCGGTGTTGCCGTAACCCGAAACAAATCGAATATTGCTGCCGTCGACGAGCGCGATCACCGATTGCGCGGCGCCGCATAGTTCGAGGGCGCGCTCCGCCACTGCATCCAGCACTGGTTGCACGTCGGTTGGCGACTCGCTGATCACGCGAAGGATCTCGGCCGTCGCCGTCTGCTGCTCCAGCGCCTGCCTGGTCTCGTCGAAGAGCCGCGCGTTGCGCAGGGCGACCATCGCCTGCCGCGCAAGCCCGGCGAGGAATTGCAGGTCGCGGTCGTCGAACGGATGTCCTCCCGAGCGCCAGACCGCCATCGCACCTTCCACTGCGCCATCGGCGACGAGCGGCACCACCATCAGGCGCTCGTCCTGCTGGGGCGCGGTACCGGGTATCTGCACGCCGCGCGGATCGGCTCCTGCGTCGTTGACGAGTTCGGGTTGGCCGCTTTGTACGATGCTGCCGATGATGCCAACGCCACCTTTGATCACGGTGGCCTTGATCGCGTCGGCCACGTCGCCGACCGCGACAATCGCACGGTAAGTCGCGGTTCCCGGATCCGGCACGAAGATCGCACTGTTGCCGGCGTGCAGCAGGTCCTTCGCGTGACCGGCAATCCGGTCCATCACCGTGGCGAGATCCAGCGACGAAGACAGGTCGCGCCCGACCTCTGCGAGTGCGGACGACTCGCGCGCGTTGCGCTGCGTCTCGTCGAAGAGGCGTGCGTTCTCCAGCGCGACGCCCATGCTCGCGGCGATGGTGGAAAGGAGGCGCACGTCGGCGTCCCCGTAGGCATTGTCGCGGTCATGGTTCTCCAGATCGAGCATGCCCAGCAACCGATCGCCGGCAACGATGGGGGCGAGTATGCCGGACCGGCTCATGTCGGTGCCCTCGACGAGAAAGAGTTCCATCGCCCGGTATTCGTCCCGGTTGTGCCAGATCACCGCCTTGCGCGCGACAATGTCGTCGTACCAGCGCCGGCCGATCGCAATGGTCGCCAGGGACATGGGTGGTATCTGGAGCCGCTGGCCATGCTCGTAGGCGTACGGGTAGTGAATCAGCCCGTTCGGCTCGTCCAGCCAGAAGATGCCCATGCTGGTGCCGAACAGGTCGCGCAGCGTATCGCCGACCAGATCGACGATGGCCTGGAAATTCAGCTCCTTGACCATGCCATCCTGGATGCTGTTGATCACCGCCAGCTCGGCGTTGCGTTGCTCGGTTTCCTTCAGCAGGCGCTGCGTCTCGTCGAAGAGGCGGGCATTTTCCAGCGCGACGCCCATGCTGGCGGCCACAGTGGACAAGAGACGCACGTCGGCGTCGCCGAAAGCGTTATCGCGTTCCATGTTTTCGACCGACATGAACCCGAGCAGCCGGTCGCTAGCGAAGATCGGCACGGCCACGCCGGAGCGGCTCATGTTGGTGCCCTCGGCCACGGCAATCTCCAGCGCCCGGTAGTCGTCCTGGTTGTGCCAGATCAGCGGCTGGTGCCCGAGGAGGATGGCATGGCAGCGCCGGCCAGTCAGAACGTCCGCGATCCTTGCGGACGGCACGTGAACCCGCTGGCCCCGTTCAACGCCGTACGGCAGGTGTAGGAGGCCCGCGGCCTCGTCCTGCCAGGCTATGACAAGCGTGTCGGTCGCGAAGAGCTTGACCAGCTTGTCGCCGACGAGATCGACGATGGCCTGGAAGTCGAGCTCGGCGGCCATGCCGTCCTGAATGCTGTTGATCAGCGCGAGTTCGGCGGCCCGCTGCTCGGTGCGCGCATTGGACGCTTCCAGCTCGGCCGTGCGCTTGGCCACCTTGCGCTCAAGGCCCTGCGACCACTGTGCGTTGTCCAGCGCCACCGCGGCCTGTGCCGCCAGCATGCCGATGAGGTCGCGATCGGTATCGTGGAAACGTCCGAAGGCGCCGTCGATGTCCGCGTAGACGAAGCCCAACAGCCGCTGCTGCGCGATCAGCGGCGCGACGAGGTGCGAGCGCTGGTCGAGCTCGTCCACGCCGTCCGGCAAATGACGCAGAGCGGTCGCATGCGTCCGGCGCGCTTCGTCGAGCCAGGGCGCGATCGCGTTCAACAAACTCGACGCGTCTTCACCTGCCGGCATCAGGGACGAAGCGACGACGGCGCCATCAGGCGCATCGAGCACCAGCAGCACGCGCTCGGCGCCGGACAGCTCGGTGACCTCGTCGACCAGGAACTCGTGCATATCCCCGGCGCTGCGCATTTCGTTGAGGCGCATCCCGGTGTCGACCAAGCGCTCGAACGGCGCGCGCAGATCGGCTTCGCCGGCGAGGTGCGCGTTGCGCCGTTTGGCGGAAAACCGCCGCTGGCGAGCATGCGCAATCCAGGCTTGCACGATCGCGCGATGCGAGTCGATCTTGTTGAGATAGCTGCGCCGCAGGCCCTCGTCGGAGAGCGTGCCGATGCCTTCGAGCATCACGCGATAGGCCGAATCGAGCGCTTCGCGCGCTTGCGCGTCTTTCCCATTCGCGCACAGCGCACGGTGGTGCCACCACCACACTCCCGCTGGCGACAACATGATATCCAATCCACGTCGTTCGCGGGCGCGATACAGGTCGGTGGCCAGGGTCGTAGCGACGAGTGCCGAAACCGCGTTGCCGGTGCGCAGATGCGCTTCGCCCAGCCATGTGAGGAAACCGATCTCGTAGCTGGTCTCGGCCCGGCCGGACACGCCGCGGACGCCTTCCTCGAGCAGCGGCACCGCGGCTGCGACGTCACCAGTCGCCATCGCGATTCGCCCGCGAGTTATCACGATCGTTGGGTCGAAAAATCGGACGGAGAGCGTCGCGTTCAGCGTCGAGGCGTCCTCGACGCATCGCTGATATGCCGCGATGTCGCCAAGGCGCCCTTCGATCACCCCTAGAATCAGTAATCCGTTCACCACGGAACTGGTAGCGTGGATCCGGCGAAAGATCTGCAGCGCCTGCAGCATCATCCGGCGCGCGTGCTGGTGCAGACCCAACGGGGCGTAGGCCAGACAAAGATTGTTGAGGATCCCCGCCTGCCGCTCGACATTCCCGGCTGCCTCATACGCCGCAAGTGCCTCGCGCAGCCCGCGCAGCTGGGTCGCGTGGTCGTCGTGCATCCGGTACAACATGTTCAATGCGCCACCCTCGCCGAGTCGGTCGGCAGCGGTGCGCGCCAGCGCCAACGCCTTGGCGGCGGCCCGTTCACTGTGGGCAGCCTGTCCGAGGTGAAAGTGCGCAATCGACGCGGCATGGAACGCCCGACCGCGTCTGGCCGTATCGCCGAGCTCGCGGTACAGGCGCTCGGCGGCGCGTGCGTTCTCAAGGGCCGCTTTCACGTCAACGCGTGCGCGGCCCCCCGCTTCGGCGTGCCGAAGCAGGCTGTGGGCTATCAGCGTCACCTTCCGGCTGCGTCGAGCTGCCGCCACTCCGCGGGTGGCGGTTGCGACGGCGGCTTCCTCTTCGCCGGATAGCCGTTGCACCATAGAGAGGCAATTGAACGCTTGCGCCGCATATGTCGCCGATCCGTGATTCGCGGCGATAGCCACCATTTCGTCGGCATCCTGGCGCGCGCGCGTCATCTCGCCTTGCGCTACCAGGCTTTCTGCGCGCACGTCGAGCAGCGCCAATCGTAGCTCAACGTGTTCCGCTTCCACCAACGCAGTCGTCGCGACGTCGATGGCCCGTGTATGTTGGCCTACCCAGGCGAGATCGCGCGCAGTCGCGACGGCGTCGGCAGCCGAAACGTGTGGCGCGGCGGCACGTGTCCGACGGCGCGCCGGCCGTGCCGTCGGCGAACGATTTTTCGCCAGGTCAGCCGGCATCCCGCGCTGCCACCTGATAGAGCGCCTCGACCAGCTGATCCACACGGATCGGCTTGGTCAGGTAGTCGTCCATGCCGGCATCAAGGCACATTTCGCGATCTCCCTGCATCGCGTTTGCCGTCATCGCGACGATGCGCGGCCGCGCGCCGGGCGACCACTTTGCGGTGATCTGCCGCGTCGCCTCGAGCCCGTCCATTTCCGGCATCTGCACATCCATCAGCACGACGTCGTACGTCTGGCGTGCCACCGACTCGATGGCCTCGATGCCGTTCGACGCGAGGTCCGCGCGATAGCCCATCTGCTGCAGGATGCGCAGCGCCAGCTTCTGATTGACCGCATTGTCCTCCGCCAGCAGGATGCGCAGTGGATGGCGGCTCGCCATGGCCGGGTCCATTCTCGGCTTGGCCGCAGGGGTGGCTTTTGGCGCCGCCACGTGCCCGAGGATCGTCACCAGCGTGTCGAACAACTGGCTTTGCCGCAGCGGCTTCGCGAGATAGGCGGCAAACAGTCCCCCGGTATCGCCGACCTCCTTGCGTCCGAGCGAGCTGAACAGCACCAGCGGCAGTTTGGAATTTTTCTCGCGGATCTGGCGCGCCAGCGTAAGCCCGTCTGTCTGCGGCATGTGCATGTCCAGGATGGCGAGGTCGAACGCCTGATCCTCGGTGATCCAGCGCAGTGCCTCCTCGGGCGACTCGGTGTCCCGGGGCACCATTCCCCATTTTGCTGCCTGCAGGCCCAGCACGCGGCGGTTGGTGGCATTGTCGTCCACCACCAGCACGCGCCTTCCCTCGAGCATGGATTGCGTGCCGATGATCTCGCGGCGGCCCTGTGCGGGAAGCGCGGCGGTCGGCGCCTTGATCGTGAAGCGGAACGTGGACCCGTGGCCGGGCCCGACGCTCTCCACCCGCATCGTGCCGCCCATCAATTCGGTCAGCCGCTTGCTGATGGCGAGCCCCAGACCGGTGCCCCCGTACTTGCGCGTGGTGGACGCGTCGGCCTGGCTGAATTTCCGGAAGAGCCGGCCGATCGCCTCGGCGGACAAGCCGATGCCGGTGTCGCGCACGGCAAAGGTGATCTCGGCCATGTTGCCTGTCACGGCCGCCGTCACCGTCAGCACGACTTCGCCGCGCTCCGTGAACTTGATGGCGTTGGCAAGCAGGTTGAGCAGGACTTGCCGCAGCCGCGTCACGTCGCCACTCACGGCGGGTGGCACGTCGCCCTCGAACAGGTAGGCGAGATCCAGCTGCTTCTGCGCCGCGCGCGTGCCCACGAGGTCGAGCGCCGACTCGACGCACTCGCGCAGATCGAAGGGGTGCACCTCGATGTCCATGCGTCCGGCCTCGATCTTCGAGAAGTCGAGGATGTCGTTGATGATGGTGAGGAGGGCGTCGCCGGAATCGCGGATCGTGGCCGCGTAGTCGCGCTGTTCGTCGTTCAGTGGCGTGTCGAGCAGGAGCCCGCTCATGCCGATCACCGCATTCATCGGCGTGCGTATTTCGTGGCTCATCGTGGCGAGGAACGAGCTCTTGGCCTCGTTGGCGGATTCGGCCTGTGCGCGCGCCTCCTGTGCCTCGGCAAAAAGGCGCGCATTGCGCAAGGCTACGCCGACGTTGGCGGCGATGGTTTCCAGCAGCCGCTGATCGTCGGCGTCGTAGACCCCTTCGCGCTCGGTGCTTTGCGCACTGATCACGCCCTCGGCCCGTCCATCCACAGTGATCGGCACGCCCAGGTAGGACAACGCCTGCTTGCCGAGGCGCCGGGCGCCCAGGGCCTCTGTCTGGGCACCCACGTCGCTGTTGAGCAGCAGTGCCTCTCCAGTGTCGATGATTTTGCTGGTGAGCCCCTCGCCATGCCGGCGCGACACGCTGACGTCGCCGTGCCGATAAGGGAAGTGAATCATGTCGGTGGCGCGATCGAGCAATGCCACATAAGCGATGTCGGGCTTGAAGAGCTCTCGGATCTGCTCGCCCACGAGCCCGATCAGCGCCGACAGATCGAGCTTGCCCGCGAGTTCGCGCGATACGGTGTTCACCGTGTCGAGCTCGGCCGCGCGCTGCTGAGACACCGCAAACAGGCGCGCGTTCTCCATCGCCACCACGGCGGCCAATGACAGGCCGACCAGGAATTCGAGCTCGCTGTCCTGAAATGGGCGGCCCGCATTACGCCACACCGCCATTGCGCCCTTCACCGTCTTGCCGGCGCGCAGCGGCGCCACCATCAGCCGCTCTTCGCTATGCTTCTCCGTGCCGGCGACCTGCATCGCGCGCGAGTCATTGTTGGGATCGTTGACGAACTCGGCGCGGCCGCTCGCGATGATGCCGCCGATGATGCCGATGCCGGGGCGAATCGCCATATCCGTCAGCTGCGCTGCGATCGCGCCCTCCGCAACGATGGCGCGGAAAGTCTGCGTGCCACCCTCCGCTGCGCCCTCGGGCAGAAAGATCGCGCTGTAATCGGCGGCGAGCAGTTCCTTCGCATGGTGCGCGATGCGGTCCATCACCGTGGGCAGGTCCAGTGTGGACGAGATGTCACGGCCCACCTCGGCGAGCGCGGCGCTCTCGCGCGTGCGGCGCTGGATTTCTTCGAACAACCGCGCGTTCTCCAGCGCCACACCCATGCTCGATGCGACGGTGGTGAGCAGTCGGACTTCGGAGTCACCGAAGGCCTGCTCGCGTTCGTGGTTCTCCATGTTGATCCCGCCGACTCGCCGGTCGCCGACCACGACGGGGACGGTCACGGAGGAAAGCGCCTGATCGGTGCCAGGGACCGTCGTCACTCCGAAGGCGTCCTGTTCAGCCACAGAGTTGAGGACGAGCGGCACTCGCCGTGCGCAAATCGCTTTCCCATCGGTCGTCCGACTCGATCACCTCGTCGGCGAGGTGCAATCGGGCACCATGCTCGATGACGTAAAGGTTTTTCACCGTTCGCGTCGCGTGCTCGATCCAGACGATGCCGATGTCCTCGCTCTTCAGCACCTCGCGCAGCTTGTCGCCGACCAGGTCGACGATGGCCTGAAAATTGAGTTCCGCCGCGATTCCCTGCTGAATACTGTTGATGACCGCCATCTCGGCGGCGCGCTGTTCGGTCTCCTTTAACAGTCGCTGCGTTTCGTCGAAGAGGCGCGCGTTCTCGAGTGCCACGCCCATGCTCGACGCCACGGTGGTCAGCAAGCGGATCTCGGTTTCCCCATAGGCGTACTCGCGTTCGTGGTTCTCGAGCAGCAGCGATCCCGTCATCCGGTCGCCGGAGAAAATCGGGACAAAGACAACGGAATGTGCGTGGTCGGTGCCGGGCACCACGCTGACTCCCGGACGCCGCGAGCTCGGCCCGCGTGTTGTAGACGATCGGGGTGCGGGTCTCGCGCATTTTGTGGCTGGGACCTCCGGCGGTGGGCAATGCGGCCGGCAGCTGCAAGCGCTTCCCGTGCTCGAACTCATACAGGTAATGGACCATGCCGGTCGTCTGGTCGACGAGACGGATGCCGATGTCCTCGGTCTGCAGCACCTCGCGCAGCTTGTCGCCCACCAGATCGACGATGGCCTGAAAATTGAGTTCCGCCGCGATGCCCTGCTGGATGCTGTTGATGATGGTCAGCTCGCCGGCGCGCTGCGCGAGCTCGGCGGTTCGCTCGTCGACCTTGCGCTCCAGTCCCGCGGCAAAGCGCACGTTGGCGAGCGCCACGGCGGCCTGGGACGCCAGCATGGCCAGGAGGTCGCGGTCGCCGTCGTGAAAGCGGCCGAAAGCGCCGTCGATGTCGGCGTAGACGTAGCCCAGGAGCTCGCGCTGCACGATCAGCGGAACGATCAGGTGGCTGCGCTGTTCGATATTCTGCGTGCCTTCGGGCCCGTGACGCAGGCTCGCGGCGCGGTTGCGGCGCGCTTCCAGCAACCACGGCGCGACGGATTGCAAAAGCGCGTGCTCGTCTTCGCCCTGCGGCAACAGCGAACCGGCGATGGTGAGGCCCTGCGTCGCGTCGGGCGCTTCCAGCACCAGCAGCACGCGTTCTGCACCGGAAAGCTCGGTCACCTCGTCGACCAGAAATTCATGCAGGTCGGCCTCCGTCTTGATCTCGTTGAGGCGCAGCCCGGCGTCCACCAGCCGCTCGAAAGGCTCACCCGCGCTGACCTTGCCGGCCAGATGCGCTTCGCGCTGCGTCTTCGGCAGCTTGCGCTCGCGCGCATGCGCGAGCCACGCGAGGACGATTTCGCGATTCTCTTCGCGCTTGTTGAGATAATTGCGGCGCAGCCCTTCGTCGTTGAGGCCCGCGATGCGCGCGAGCAGCAATCGCCGCGCGCGCTCCAACGCCGCGTCCGCCAGTTTGGCTTTGCCGCTGGCGCGCAACGCCTGGCAGTGGCGCCACCACAGCGCCGCCGCGTTCATCGAGTCGAGCGGAGCGAAATCGAGGGTGCGGTGAATTCGGGCCGCGCGATTCGTTGCGGCCAGAGCCACGGCGGGGCGTCCCGCGGCGAGATGCGCCCGCGCGGCTTCGGTCAGCGTTTGAAGTTGCGTCGAGGCCTCGAGGGATTCGGCCTGCCTCACGGCGCGCTCGAAACGGCGCGCGGCGTCGGCGAGCACGGCCTTCGCGCATCGCGAGCCAGCCGTCGGCGATGGAAATATGCGCCGAGAAACGCTTGTCCCGCAGCGTGCGCGTCAGCGCGGCGGCCTCCGAAGCGAAGGCGCGGGCGTCGTCGAGCGATCCGGCCTGGAACGCCCATTCGGCGAGGTTCCAGGTCGACACCAATAAGGGAGTCTTCGCGCCGGCGCGGCGGCAGATATCGGCGGCATCGAGCGAGAGGCGCCGCGCTCGCCGGTACAGGCCCAGATCGGCATAGCTGGCCCCGAGGTTGCCGGTGGCCATCGCCTGGCCAAGCACATAGCCCCCCGATTTGTACGCGTCGAGTGCCTGGCTGTACAGACGCAGCCCAGCGGCGAGATCGGTCTCGACGATGGCGATCGAATTGATCGCGGAGCCTATCCCGAAATGGTCGCCGCAGCGCCGTGCCAGTGCAAGCGCCTCCGCCGAGCACTGCGCGCTCTTGAGGTTCTGATCCAAGGTCCAGTAGACGCTGCCTTTCGTCTGCAACGCACGGCCCTGCTGGACGGTGTCGCCCAACGCTGCGAAGGCGTCAACTGCGCGTGCGGCATTCCGTAGGGCGGCATCGAGATCGATCCGGCCTCCAATCTGTGCGGCCGCAAGGCGCCAAAGGCTCAGCGCTTCGAGTTCGGGGCGGCGGCTCTTGCGCGCTGCTTGGAGTGCGGTCGTGGCACTGGCTATGGCGGCGCGCATCTCGCCCTGTCGAACCAGCACCAGCGTCTTGCAGCACCGCTCGCGCGCCTTCAGCGCGGCGCTTCCTTCGCGCCTGGCGAGCGCCTTCATCGCGCGCGCGTCGGCTGCGGCGCGCTTCAGGTCGCCGACTGCGATGTAGCTCTCGGCGCGCAGATCCAGCAACGACATGCGCTCGTCGGCGACGAGGGTCTTGCGCTTGAGCGCGTCGGTCGCAGCCGCGATGGCTCGTTCGTGTTGACCGGCCCAGGCCAGGTCGGCGATTTGCTGCGTGTCCATGTCAGTCCCGCCGGGCCGTCCCAAGGGACTGACCCGCCCCCTCGGGGGGCAGCGAGCAACGCGAGCGTGGGGGTCGTTTCATCAGTCCCGCCGGGCCGTCCCAAGGGACTGACCAGTCCCCTCGGGGGGCAGCGAGCAACGCGAGCGTGGGGGTCGTTTCATCAGTCCCGCGGGGCCGTCCCAAGGGACTGACCCGCCACCTCTGGGGGCAGCGAGCAACGCGAGCGTGGGGGTCGTTTCATCCTAGTGGTCCCCCCTTGTGGCAACCTGAGTCAGCGCTTCCACCAATCGATCGACGCGGATCGGCTTGGTCACGTAGTCGTCCATCCCCGCGGCGAGGCACATCTCGCGGTCGCCCTGCATCGCGTTGGCAGTCATCGCGACGATGCGCGGGCGTTCGCCGGCGGGCCACTTCGCGGTGATGCGCCGCGAGGCTTCCAGGCCGTCCATCTCGGGCATCTGCACGTCCATCAGGATCACATCGTAGGTCTGGCGCGCCACGCGATTCGACGGCTTCCAATCCGTTCGACGCGAGGTCGGCGCGGTAGCCCATCTGCTGCAGGATGCGCAGCGCCAGCTTCTGGTTGACGACGTTGTCCTCCGCCAGCAGGATGCGCAGCGGATGCCGTGCGGCCATCGTCGGATCGATCTGCGACTTGGCAGGTTCCGCCGCCGGCTTCGGCGCGGAGTCCGCTACGAGCAGACTCACCAGCGTGTCGAACAGCTGCGATTGGCGGATCGGCTTTGCCAGGTAGGCGCCAAACAGCTTTTCGGTGTCGCCGGCTTCGCGCCTGCCGAGCGAGCTGAAGAGCACGAGCGGCAGCTTGGCGCTGACTTCGCGCAGTCGCCGGGCCAGCGCCAGGCCGTCCATTTCCGGCATGTGCATGTCGAGGATCGCAAGGTCGAATGCTTCACCTGCTTCGAGCCAGCGCACCGCCTCGAGCGGGGATTCGGTCGCGCGCGATTGCATGCCCCACTTGGCAGTCTGCAGCGCGAGCACACGCCGGTTCGTCGCATTGTCGTCGACGACAAGCACCCGCTTGCCCTCCAGCTCCGGCTGTGCGCCGACGAAATCGCGCGATCGTGACGGCGGCAGCTTTGCAATCGGCACCTTGATGTTGAAGGAGAACGTGGCCCCTTTGCCGGGTCCATCGCTCTGTGCCCACATGCGTCCGCCCATCAATTCGGAGAGGCGTCTGCTGATGGCAAGTCCCAGCCCCGTGCCGCCGTACTTGCGGGTGGTCGACGAATCGGCCTGCGAGAACGACTGGAACAATCGGCTCATGCCTTCGACCGATAATCCGATGCCCGTGTCGCGCACTGCAAACGTCAACTCCACCTGCTCCGTAGCGATGGGTTTCGCGGTCACCGAGACGACCACCTCGCCCTTCTCGGTGAACTTCACCGCATTGGAAAGGAGGTTCAGCATGATCTGGCGCAACCGGGTCACGTCGCCGCTGATCGCAGGCGGGACGTCGCCCTCGAAGACATAGGCGATGTCGAGATGCTTTTCCATGGCGCGCGTACTGACGAGGTCGAGCGCGGATTCCACGCAGTCGCGCAGATCGAAGGGCTGCGCCTCGATATCCATGCGCCCGGCCTCGATCTTCGAGAAGTCCAGGATGTCGTTGATGATCGTGAGCAGCGCGTCGCCCGAGTCGCGTATGGTCGAGACGTAGTCGTGCTGCTCGGTGTCGAGCTTCGTGTCTAGCAGCAGGCCGCTCATGCCGATCACCGCATTCATCGGCGTGCGGATCTCGTGGCTCATCGTCGCAAGGAACGAGCTCTTGGCCTCGTTGGCTGCCTCCGCGGCGGCGCGGGCTTCCTTGGTCTCGTTGAACAATCGCACGTTCTGGATCGCGATCACGGCTTGGTCCGCGAACGTGGCGAGCAGCGCCATCTGTTTGTCCGACATCGCCCCCGGTTCCGGGGACGACACCGAGATAACGCCAATGGCCACTCCATCGCGCACGAGCGGCGCGGAGGCGATCGCCCGAAAGGCCAGACGATCGACATGTTCGCGTACATACGTTGAGGCCGCGGGCGAATGTGTGTCAGCGTCCTGCAGCGCCCGACATTCGAGCACGGCCCGGCCGACGAGACTGTCACGGTCGATCGGCATCACCTCGGCGCCGTGGAACTCGTCGTTCGCGGCGTAGCTTCTCGCTCGGCGCCGCAGCCCTTCGACCTCCACAGTGCGGAGCGCGGCCTTGCGTCCGAACAGCTGAGCGGCACTCCGCACGATCGCATCGAACACCGGCTGCGTGTCGGTCGGCGAACTGCTGATGACCTTCAGGATCTCCGCCGTCGCGGTCTGGCGCTCCAGCGCCTCCGTCGTTTCGTTGAAGAGGCGCGAGTTCTGGATCGCGATCACCGCTTGGTCGCCAAACGTCTTGAGCAGCGCGAGTTCCTTGTCGGAGAACGCCTTGGGGGGCTGGCGCATGACGGAGATCGACCCGACGCCGCGGTCTTCCCAGAGCATCGGCGCCCATGCAATCGATGCATGTCCGGAAAGCTCGACCACCCTGCGCACGGAGGGTGGCGGGTCAGCCATCGCGGCCGTGTCGGGAATGTGGATGGTGCGACGCTCGCGTATCACGTGCGCGGTCATCGTTTGTTCGAGCGGCTTGGGAAAAGTGCGAGCGATCGCTTCGATCGCCGACCCGCGCCACGCGGCCGCATGCACATGACCGTCGTCGCCGACCAGAAAAATGCCCATCTGTTCGGTGGCGAACAGGTGCTGGCAGCTGTCGAGTATCTTGTCGAACACCGGCGCCGTGTCGGCCACCGAGCCGCTGATGACCTGCAGCACGTCGGCGGTGGCCGTCTGTTGCTCCAGCGCCTCCCTCGTCTCGTTGAAGAGGCGAACGTTCTCGATGGCGATCACGGCCTGGTCGCGGAAGGATTCCGCCAGCGCGATTTCCTTCCCACCGAACGCGCCCACGCGGTTGCGCGCCAGAGTCAGTACGCCGATGCATTCGCCTTCGCGCACTAGAGGCAGGTAGAGCGCCGAATTCACGCCCAGGATCGTGCGAATGTGGGCTTCATGGTCGGGCAGTTCGATGGTCGACCAATCCGGCAGGTGCAGCATCGTCTTTTCCACGATCGCGCGCGACGGAAAATTGGCGCGCGGATCGACGGGCAGGTTCGAAGGCCCCATGTCCGAAAGCCTGCCGCCCGAGGTGGCGCCTGCAGCCGGCGAGTAAGTGTTGCGATCGCAGCGCAGCACAATCGCCATGTCGCAGGCGAGCAGCCGTACGGCCGTGTCGACGATCGCGTCGAATACGGGTTGCACGTCGGTCGGCGAACCGCTGATCACGCGCAGGATGTCGGCGGTCGCTGTCTGGTGGCTCAGCGCCTCCTGGGTTTCGTTGAAAAGCCGCGCATTTTGTATGGCGATCACCGCCTGATCGGCGAAAGTCTTGAGCAGGCCGATGTCTTTGTCGGAAAACGCGACGGGCGGCATGCGCACGACCTGAAGCGCGCCGATTCCCCGGTCCTCCCACAACATGGGCGCGAGAAGGATCGAATAATTGCCTATGAGTTCGGCCGTGCGGCGCAGGCCTTCCGGCACGTCCGGACCATGGAGGACGTCCGGATAGTGCAGAACGCTGCGCTTCTGGATCGCGTAGCCATGAATGGACTTTTCGATCGGCCGGGGGAATTGCGCCCGGATGAGCTCGTCCGCTCGCCTCGCCTTCGGGTTCGCTTTGCTGATTTCGCCAAGATGCTCGTCGAAGTGCATCAAGCCATCGTCACCGATCAGGGCGATGCCGACCTGGCTGCCCTTGAAGAGGCGCTGGCAGCTTTGCAATATCTCGTGGAACACCGGCTTCGGGTCGGCCATCGAACCGCTGATCGCCTCCAGCACGTCGGACGTGGCGGTCTGCCGCTCCAGCGCGTCTCTCGTCTCGTTGAAGAGCCGCGCGTTTTGCAGGGCGGCGCCGACGTTGGCCGCGATCGTGGACAGGAGGCGCTCGTCATCGGCGCCGTACGCACCCTCGGTATGCGTGCTCTGGACGCTGATCACGCCGAGGCAGGTGTCACCTACGCTGATCGGCACGCCAAGGTACGACAGCGCCTGCCGGCCGACGATGTTCGTGCCGAGCTGGAGCGTGTTCCGGTCCGTCTGGCTGTTGATGATCAGCGCCTTGCCGCTCTGAATGATCTTGCTCGTGAGTCCTTCGCCGTACTTCAACGGCCGGTATTCCGATTCGCCGTATTGGTAGGGGAAGTGAATGATGCCGCTCACGGGCTCGAGCAGGGCGACATAGGCGAGGTCGGCCTTGAACACCGTGCGAATCTGCTCGCCGACGAGGTCAAGGAGTTCGGCCAGCTCCAGCTTGCTGCCGAGTTGCTGCGACACCGTATTGATCGTGGCCAATTCCGCAGCGCGTTGTTGCGACTCCGCAAAGAGGCGGGCATTCTCGATCGCTACGGTCGCCTGCAGCGACAGGCCTACGAGGAATTCCAGGTCATTCGCGGCAAACGGCTGGCCTGCGGTACGCCAGACAGCCATCACGCCCTTCACAATCTTGCCCGCCATGAGCGGCGCCACCATCAGCCGCTCCTGCTCCTGGTCCAGCTTTGGCGTGCCCTCGATCTGAAGCGCCCGCGGGTCGGAACCGGTTTCGTTGATGAATTCGGCCTGGCCGCTTTGCACAAGACTGCCGATGATGCCGGAGCCCACCTCGATCACCGTGGTCTGGAGCGCTTCGGCAATGTCGCCGATTGCAACGATGGCGCGGTAGGTCTTGCCGCCAGGATCCGGCAGGAAAATGGCGCTGTTGTCCGCGTTGATCAGGTCTTTCGCATGCCGGGCAATCCGGTCCATCACGGTGGGCAGGTCGAGCGTGGAAGAAATGTCGCGCCCCACCTCGGCCAGCGCCGCAGTCTCCCTCGAGCGGCGCTGCGTCTCGTCGAAGAGGCGGGCGTTTTCCAGCGCCACGCTCATGCTGTTGGCGAGTGTTTGCAGCAGCCGAACGTCCGAGTCGCTGAATGCGTCTTCCCGCTCCATGTCGCCCAGTTCGATCAGACCGCGCGCCTGGTCGCCCGTCAGCAGGGGGACGAAGATCGCCGATTTTTCCGTCTGCGTGCCGGGCAACGTGAAGCTGCCGTACTTCGCCATCTCCTGCATCATGTTCCGGTTGATGACTATCGACTCGCGGGTGGACAGGACGTGCGCGGCAAAACCCTTGTTGGTGAGCGGATTGGATGGGATGAAAAGGCGGCGCCCGTTCTCGTAGGCATACGGATAGTGGATCAGGTTCGTCTGCGGGTCGTAGACGCGAATACCGATATCGGCGTGATTGAAGATCTCGCGGATCTTGTCGCCGACCGCGTCGTAGATCTCCTGCATGTTGAGCTCGGCGGCGAGTGCTGCCTGCACGCCGTTGATGATGGCGAGTTCCGCGGCGCGCTGTTCGCTCTCCTTGAACAGGCGCTGCGTCTCGTCGAACAGGCGGGCGTTTTCCAGAGCCACGCTCATCGCGTTGGCGAGCGTCTGCAGCAGGCGCACGTCCGAAGGGCTGAACGCGTGTTCGCGGTCCATGTCCAACGAGGGCAATCATGCCGCGCGCCTGATCGCCCGCCACGAGCGGCACCATCACCAACGACATTTCCATCTTGGTGCCTGGGATCGTGAAACTGCCATATTGTTCTACGACGCCGGCCATGTTCTCGTTGATGACCAGCGTTTCCCGCGTGCGCAGAACGTGTGGGCCGAATCCACGTTCGGGAAGCGGCGCCGACGCAATGGTAATCGGCTTGCCGTTTTCGTACATATACGGAAAGTGGACCAGATTGGTCTGCGGGTCGTAGATCCGGATGCCTACGTCGGCTTGGTGGAAGATCTCGCGGATCTTGTCGCCGACCGCGTCGTAGATGCCCTGCATGTTGAGTTCGGCGGCGAGCGCCTGCTGCACGCTGTTGATGATCGCGAGCTCCGCTGCGCGCTGCTCGCTCTCCTTGAACAGGCGTTGCGTCTCATCGAACAGGCGAGCGTTTTCCAGTGCCACGCTCATCGTGTTGGCGAGCGTCTGCAACAGGCGAACGTCGGAGTCGCTGAACGCGTTTTCGCGCTCCATATCGGTGAGGCTGATGAGCCCGCGCGCCTGGTCTCCGACCACGAGCGGCACGTATACCGCCGCCTTCTCGTCCTGCGTGCCAGGGATCGTGTAGCTGCCGTACTTCTGGTCAGCCTCATGCATGTTCTCGTTGACGACGAGTGTTTCGCGCGTGCGCAGGACGTGCGCGGCAAAGCCTCGCTCCCGCAACGGGTTGGAATCGATCTCGATCCGCTGCCCGTCCTCGTAGACGTACGGATAGTGGATCAGATTCGTCTGCGGGTCGTAGATGCGAATGCCGAGGTCCGTCTGATTGAAGATCTCGCGGATCTTGTCGCCGACCGCGTCGTAGATCCCCTGCATGTTGAGTTCTGCGGCGAGCGCCTGCTGCACGCTGTTGATGATGGCCAGTTCGGCGGCACGCTGCTGCTCGGCCTTGAACAGGCGCTGCGTCTCGTCGAAGAGCCGCGCGTTCTCGAGGGCGACCGTCATCGAATTGGACAGCGTGGTCAACAGGCGCACGTCGGAGTCGCTGAAAGCGTTCTCTGTTTCGCCATAGAGCGCGACGACGCCGACCGCCTCCTCGCCTTTCAAAATGGGTACACCGGCGTAGCTCTGTGCAATGTCATCTGCGTCGGCATCACCGATCAACGTCGAGCCAAGCTCCTTCCCACGCCGCAGCAGATCCTTGTTGATCACCAGTGGCTGGCGGGTCCTGATGACATGCGCGGTGAATCCCTTTCCACCACCTCCGACCGGCTCGATCGGGAAACGCTCGCCATGCTCCAGGTAATACGGCATCGTCACCACGTTGCTTGCCCGATCGTACAGGGCGATCGACATGTCCTTTGTGCCGAATATCTCGCAGATCTTGTCGCCGACGAGATCGATGATCGCCTGGAAGTCGAGCTGTGCAGCGAGCCCTTCCTGCACGCTGTTGATGATCGCGAGTTCCGCCGCGCGCTGCTCGCTCTCCTTGAACAGCCGCTGCGTCTCGTCGAAGAGGCGAGCGTTCTCCAGTGCGACGCCCATGCTCGCGGCGACGGTGCTCAAGAGCCGCACTTCGGACTCGCCGTAGGCGCCTTCGCGCGTGTGGTCTTCCAGAATGATTCGGCCCAGCACGCGGTCGCCGCCGAGAATCGGGACTGTCATAGTGGACAACGCCCGGTCAGTACCAGGAAGTACCTTCATACCGGCAGCCAATTGTTCGGCGACAGTGTTCAGTACCTGCGGATGGCGGTTTTCGGTGAGCTTCTCCCACCGGTCGCTGGCATCCCGCTCCGAAATATTCAGCCGCACGCCATGCTCGTACTCGTACAGGTAGCGAACACGGCGAGATTCGGCATCGAACCAGCGAATGCCGATGTCCTCGGTCCGCAGGACCTCGCGCAGCTTGTCGCCGACCAGATCGACGATGGCCTGGAAGTCGAGTTCCGCGGCCATGCCTTCCTGAATCCGGTTGATCACCGCCAGTTCCGCTGCGCGCTGCTCGGTTTCCTTCAGCAAGCGCTGCGTCTCGTCGAAGAGGCGGGCATTCTCGAAGGCGACGCTGAGGCTGCCGGCAAGCGTGACGAGCAGGCGAAGGTCAGAATCGCTGAACGCGTTTTCACGGTCGACGTTCTGGATCGAGATCGCGCCACGCGCTTGGTCACCGACGACGAGCGGCACCCAGATGCCCGACTTGCTCATTTCGCCGCCACCTACGACGTGCGAACCCACTGCAGCGGCGCGGGCTGGCAAATTCTCGTTGATCATAAGAGGCTGACGCGTGCGCATGACGAGAGGACCGAAGCCTCCGTCGCCGAGTGGATCGGGATCCGCGTAGAGTCTTCTCCCTTTCTGCACGATGTAGCGGTAGTGGACCAGATTGGTCTTGCGGTCGTAGGTGGTGATGCCCACCCCCTGCGCGTTGAACGTGTCGCGCACCTTGTCGCCGACGAGATCGAAGATGGCCTGGATGTCGAGTTGCGCGGCGAGCCCCGACTGCACACTGTTGATGATGGCGAGTTCGTTCGCGCGTTGCTCGATGACGGCATTCGATGCCTGCAGCTCTTCGGTGCGTTCGGCCACCTTCTGCTCGAGGCCCTGCGACCACTGCGCGTTGTCAAGCGCCACGGCGGCCTGGCTCGCGAGCATGCCCAGAAGGTCGCGGTCGGATTCGCGGAAGCGACCGAATGCGCCGTCGAGATCGGCGTACAGGTAACCCAGCAGCTGGCGCTGGGCGATCAGCGGCGCGATGATGCGGGAGCGTTGATCGAGTTCCGCTGCGCCATCTGGGCTGTAGGTCAGGCTCACCGCGCGCATACGGTGCACCTCCAACAGCGCGGGCGTGACTTGCTGCAACAGCCCCGACGCGTCCTCGCCGCGCGGCACGAGCGAGCCTGCCAGCCGCGATCCTTCCGGAGTCTCCAGCACCAGCAACACGCGCTCGGCGCCGGATAGCTCGGTGGCTTCGTCGATAAGGAATTCATGCAGCTCGTCCACACTGCGCAGTTCGTTCAGGCGCAACCCGGTATCCACCAGCCGTTCGAACGGCTCGCGCAGGTTTGCTTCGCCCGCCAGATGCGCGGTCCGTCTTTCCAGCGACAGGTGGCGTTTGCGCGCGTCCCGCAACCACGCATGGACGATCTCGCGGTGCATCTCGATCTTGTTCAGGTAGTTGCGGCGCAAACCTTCATCGCCGAGGTTTGCAATCCCCTTTCGCATGAATTGATACGCCATTTCGAGCGCCTCGCGGGCGGCTGGCGCCTGCTTGTTGGCCTGCAGCGCCTGACTGTGCCGCCACCATGTCAATGGATTCGACATCCCGTCGAGCGCCGCCAGATCATGCGCGCGATGCAATTCGGTGGCGCGGCGCGTGGCGGTCAGAGCGGCGCGCGGCTTGCCCAGCGCCAAGTGAGCCTGTCCGATCGAAGCGAGTGCATCGATTTCCGACGCGACGCGATCGGTGTCGTGCATGCTCCTGAACGCGCTTTCGAAGTGCCGCAACGCTGTCGCGGAGTTGCCGCAGACCATGGCAAGGCGGCCCTTGGCCAGCGCCACGGTGCCGGCAGTGAATGGTGTGGCAAGGTCGTCCTCGATCGCAGCCATCTCATCGACGTAGGCGCGCGCGCTGTCCAGCCGCCCCATCGCGAGTTCCGCGTCGGCGAGCGAGTCCAGGACATACCACAGATTGGCACGTGCCCCCATGCGCCGGTAAGTTTCGTCGGCCTTGAGCGCCAGTCGGCGGGCGCGCCGATACAGTCCGAGTTGGCTATAGGCAATGCCCAGGTTCGCCGTGATGACGCCTTGGCGCTCGACGTAGCCGGCTGCTTCGAAATCGGCGAGCGCCTGATTGAACAGCTTCAAACGGGTGGCGAGATTCGCCTCGTTGATCGTGAGCAGGTTGCGCGCATTGCCCATGCCGTACAGGTCGCCGGATCTCTTGCACAGTTCCAGCGCGTCACTGGCCACTTTGTCAGCCTCGCCGGCACGTCCCAGGTTGCTGTACGCGGCGGAGAGCGACCACAGGGCGCGCCCTTCACCCGAAGCGTCGCCCAGTGTCCGAAAGAGTTCGGCAGCCTTGGCCGCATTCTGAATGGCCTGTTCGGTCAGGTCTTCGCGCCATTGCGTTTCGGACAGGTGGGAGAGGGTCATCGCCGTTGTCGGCGCTTGCCTGCATTGGCGCGCGGCTTTCAGGGCGGCGGTGGCCGTCGCGACTGCACCCTTGGAATCGCCCTGCCGGATCTGCACCAGTGCCTTGCGGTTCAACGCCTGCGCAGTAAACGCCAGCGTCTTTGCGGTCTTGGCAAGACCCAGCATCGCCGCGGCATCTTTGCTTGCGCGGCCGAGGTCGCCCTGCGCGATGTGGCTTTCCGCGCGCAGGTCAAGGAGATCGAGTCGGGCGGCGACGCTCAGACCGGACGCGGCCAACGCAACTGTGGCCCGTTCGATGGCCTTGACATGCTGGCCGGCCCACGCCAGGTCGCCGACCTCCTTGGCTGTGGGAATCGGCGGTTTCGACTGCGGCGCAACAGCATGGCCGGCCAGGGGCTTTTTCGACCCGGGCGAAGATTTCCGGGCTTTCTTCCTGGCTGGCGCGGCCGGCATGGATCACTCTGACAGTTGGATTTGCGGCGGAGATTCCCCAACCCGGATGCACTCGAAGATACCGGCAGCCTTGCCACCGCCGCCGGTATGGACATGGATGTCGGGCAGATCGGCTGCTAGTCTACAGGCGGGCTGTGGCAAATGGCGAGTGCCCGAAGTTGCCGGCAGGAGGGTGCCGGCCCGGTATGATCGACGGCACGCAGAATCGAACATTTCAGGGGCGGGCGATGGCAGGCTACACGGCGGACATAGCGTGGCTGCGCGGCGATCAGGATTTCCTGGGGAGCCACTACAGCAGGCGGCACATGATCCGGTTCGATGGTGGCGTCGAGCTGCCGGGATCGTCGTCGCCGCACGTGGTGCCTTTGCCCTACGCCGATCCGACGGCGGTCGATCCCGAGGAGATGTTCGTCGCGTCGATCGCGAGCTGCCACATGCTCTGGTTTCTCGCGATCGCGGCCAAGCGGAAGTTCTGCGTCGATCGCTACACGGATTGCGCCGAGGGCGTCATGGCGAAGAACGCCGACGGCAAGGAATTCGTATCGCGGGTGACGTTACGCCCGGAGGTTGCATTTTCGGGCGAGCGCAAGCCGAGCGAGGACGAACTGCGAGCGCTCCATCATCGGGCGCACGAAGAGTGCTTCATCGCCAATTCGGTCCGGACGGAGATTCGCTGCGAGCCGGTTCTCGCCGTAACGTGATCGGCCCTCGCGCGTCGCTACGAGGCGGGGCAGGGCGCGACCCCCTGCGCCAATGACGTTCACCCGGTGATGAGGGTGTCGAGCCTGAACCGCGCGATCCGGGCGATCTGCGCCAGCGCTTCATCGAATTCGGCGTCCCGGTCGCGTTCGACGCGCCGCGCGAACTCGCGCAGGATGCCCGCGCGATCGTAGCCTTTGACGGCAAGGATGAACGGAAAGCCGAACTTCCCGATGTAGGCGGCGTTGAGCGCGGTGAGGCGGGCGAACTCCTCCGCCGTGCATTGGTCGAGGCCGGCGCCCGACTGCTCCTTCGTTGAGTCGGCGGTCAGTTCGCCGCGGACGGCGGCCTTGCCCGCGAGTTCCGGATGCGCGCGAATGAGCGCGAGCTGCATGTCGGCAGGCGCGGCGTGGACAGCCGCCACCATGGCACCATGCAACGCGGCGATGCTCGCGAACGGTCGTGCCGCGCACGCGCGTTCGGCCACCCACGGCGAGTGCTCGAAAATCTCGCCGAGCGCCGCGGCGAATGCGGATGGTGTGCTGCGATTGATTTCCGCAAGTGTCATGCTCTTCCGCGTCCTTTGTGCCGCGCCGCGATTCTGCCTGCGACCGCTTCCGTTTGCCGCACCCTCGGAAACGGAAGCCGCGACAGCGATGCGCGGCTCGCATTGCATCCGTGCCGAAGCGATGCCTCATGATTCCCATAAATGCGGTATAACAAGCCCGCAATATTCGGGCGCAACCGGAGAAGTATAGGATTCAAGGGTGACGGTTGGTAGTCGGGTGCAACGGGTAGGTGCACCCGCGAACGGGGGTAACGCGATGGGAAAATTGACGACGCACGTGCTCGACACCGCACATGGCAAGCCGGGCGCCGGGATGCGCGTCCGGCTGTACCGGAAGGATGGCGCGGATTACGCGATGGTCAAGGAGGTCACGACCAACGCCGACGGCCGCTGCGACGTGCCTCTGCTCGATGCCGGGGCGTTCACGGCCGGCATATACCGGCTCGTGTTCTCGGCGGGATCCTATTTTGCCGGGCAGGGCGTGCGGGTAGCGCAACCGGCGTTCGTCGACGAGGTTACGCTCGACTTCGGCGTGGCGGATGCCGCAGCGCATTATCACGTGCCGCTGCTGGTCTCCCCCTACAGCTATTCGACGTACCGGGGCAGCTGACCGCGCGGTCCATCGGACCGGCGCAGCGCTCGTCAGAACAGCGACTCCTGCTCCGGGAATGTGCGGTGGCGGTTCGTGATCGGCACTGTCCTCGCCGATGACCGGGTCGACGCGGTCGAGCAGCGACGCATCATCGTGGCGCACGCTGTTGACGCGGGGCGACACCGGGTAATACGCCATCGCGGCGGCGGGATAGGGCACGATCAGGTCGGCAACATCCGCGTTTGCCGGATCGAGCCAGCGTTCGTAGTCGGCAGGCGCGACGATCAACGGCATCCGCTCGTGGATCGGCTTGACGAGAGTGTTGGCTTCGGTCGTCACGATCGTGCAGGTGTCGAGCACGCTGTCGTCCTCGCTGCGCCAGCGCTCGTACAGGCCCGCGAGGGCGAAGAGCGCTCCATCGGCCATGCCGATGTGCAGCGGCTGCTTGCGCGCGTGCTCGCCGGCACCCGGCGGCGGCGCCTGCCACTCGTAGAAGCCGTCGGCCGGAAGCAGGCAGCGGTGCCGGCGATACGACATGCGAAACGACGGCTTGTCGGCGATCGTCTCGCCGCGGGCGTTGATCATTCGCACGCCGATGGACGGGTCCTTTGCCCAGCGCGGGACCAGGCCCCAGCGCACGCGCACGAGTTCGCGCTGCCCATCGGCGTTGACGCGCACGATCGGAACGTCCGTGGTCGGCGCGATGTTGTAGCGCGCCGAAACATCGGGCGGATGCGCGAGGCCGAACGCAAGCGCGATTGCGGCCGGATGACTGTGCAGTTCGTAGCGGCCGCACATGGTCAGATGTCGGGCGTCGCGATCTCCGCCGGAGTCTCGAATGCCGGCGATCGCCGCGTCGTTGCAAGCACGTTTCGCGCCGTCCTCGCGACCTGCAGCGTGTCCCAGTAGGCGTAAGCGCCGACCGCGGCAGCGCCGGCGAGCGGCACCCATCGGCTCGCCGAACTGCCGGCGACCCGCTGCGTCACGGTAAGTCCGAGCGATCCCAGCATCGACTTCAGCGCATGGGACGATAGCTGACGCACGATCGCGCGCTCGCCGGCACGCACGACCACGTCGCGCACGACCTGGCTCGCCATGTGGCGGAAAAGACAGTACAGCATGTGCGTCCGCGTCAGTTCGACCGTGCGTCCGTGCAACGCGAAAATGTCGGCGACCAGCTGGCGCTGGATTTTCCAGATGACGAAGAGATCCGGCAGCACGGTCAGCATGCCGAGCGGCCCTGGCGGAAGCGCCAGCGATGCCGACACGAGCGCCGCGTTCCGCGCGGCGTCGCGCGCGATCCGGTCGGCAATGGGCGCCGGATTCCCGGCGGCGTGCGTGCGCGGCAGCGGTACGTCGGCGATCACGCGTTCGATGAGGCCGGAGGCTTTGTGCGCCGGCATCGATGCCGAGGCGGGGACGGGTAGATGCTTGCGAGCCATCGTCAGGGGAGGTAGGTGGAAAGATCCGGCCGGCTGGAGAGCTTATCCCCTCGGATGCCGCCGTGTCGAATGGCGGCCCGCGCGTCATGCGGCCGGTACAATGCGGGCTTCTATTCGCTCCGGCCCAAGGCAAACGGGATCGCAGAAGCCATGCGCATATTCGGATTCGCCGGCTGGTCCGGCAGCGGCAAGACGACGCTGATCGAGCAGGTCATTCCGCGGCTCGTCCGACAGGGTCTCGCCGTCTCGCTCATCAAGCATGCGCATCACCGGTTCGAGTTCGACCAGCCGGGAAAGGACTCGTATCGCCATCGGCACGCCGGCTGCAGCGAGGTTCTCGTCACGTCGGGGACGCGCTGGGCCCTGATGCACGAATTGCGCGGCGAGCCGGAACTCTCGCTCGAGACCGCGTTGCAGCGGCTGTCGCCGTGCGACCTTGCGCTGATCGAAGGCTACAAGGCGTACCCGATCCCCAAGCTCGAGATCTGGCGTGCCGAAGTGGGCAAGCCGCTGCTGCACCCCAGAGACCCGCGGATCCTCGGGATTGCCACCGACAGCCCGCAGGCGCTGCCCCCTGGCACCACCGACCGATTGCCGGTGTTTGCGCTGTCCGATTTTGACGCCGTCGCAACATTTGTTGCCACTCGAGCTACCGCTGGTCTGCTCGGCAATTGACTTCAACTGATGCCGCGAGTAACTTGAACTTACACGGAAAACCGATGCCGAAATGTATGGAATTGCGCGTTTCTGGCTCGGAAAACCGGTGAAAAATCAGGAATATCGCGCGTTTCGCTGTTGAATCTAGAAGCAATAAATCGTGAAAAGTCAACGTACTGCTGCAGTTATCTCGATTTTACTTGCAGTTGGCATCGCGGCTCCCGCGCATGCCGATGATCGAGTTGCGGCCACGTTGGCGGGATTCTACGGCGGCGTTTCGATGCGCGACGGCGCGACCGAGGGGTCGGGCGTGACGCTCGGCCCCGCCAGCTCCGTCTGGAATCGTTTCGTGGCGCCGACCACCGACGACACGTCGGCCCGAGCGCTCGTGTTTGGCGGGTACCGCTGGCGCAATGACGTCGCCGTTGAAGCGTCCTTCAATTCCGTCGACCAATACGCGCTGCGGCCGGACGTTGCCGGCAGTCGTCGCGGGGTCGGACTGAATTTTGGATCGAACGCCGGCCTGGGCCAGTTGCCGACGCGTAGCTGGAATGTCGACGTGTTCACGAGCTGGACGTTCTACCGGGCGTTGGCGTTATACGGCCGCGTGGGTTACGGCCAGAGCGAAACCATGCCGGTCGTGGGCGCGGCGGCGCCGGTCGGCCTGGATAGCCGGCGGCTCCGTGAGGGCGTCAACGTAGGCCTCGGGCTTCGTTACGCCATGAATTCGGCGCTCGGTCTGCGCGTCGAGTATGCCCGGTTCGGTCGCTTTGCCGGGGATATCGGAACCAGCCTGCCCGAGACGGACCAGGTCAGCTTCGGCGTCCAGCTGCGGTTCTGAGCGCGGGGAAGGGCGAGCGTCCCGTCCCGCGTCAGACTTTCCTCCGGAATCCGCCCGGGCATCGCGCGTCGGGCTCATCGATTTTCCACTATGCGCGACAACATCGCTGCCTCCTGCTCGCTCGTCTACCTCGCCCGGCTGCGTGAAGCCTTCGGCATGGCGGCGGAGCGGGTCGACGTGCCGAACGGTGTGACCACCGTCGGATCGCTGCGCGCCTGGCTTGCGGCGCGCGGCGGCGCCTGGGCAGTCGAGCTGGCGCCAGGACGCGCCGTACGCATTGCCGTCAACCACGACCTCGCGGATGCCGATACGCCGGTCCGTCCGGGCGACGAGGTTGCACTCTTTCCGCCGGTAACCGGCGGTTGAGCGATCCCGAGTACGCATGACGGTGCGAGTCCAGACCGACGACTTCGACGTAGGCCGCGAGCTGGCGGCCCTGCGCGGAGGCGACCGCTCAGTGGGCGCGGTGGCGGCGTTCGTTGGCACCGTGCGCGATGTCAATGCGGACGCGTCCGTCGCGACGATGACACTCGAGCATTACCCAGGCATGACCGAAAAGGCGCTCGCCGCGATCATCGACGACGCGAAGGCGCGATGGCCGATTGCCGACGCGCTCGTCATCCACCGGGTGGGGGCGTTGCAACCGGCGGACCAGATTGTCCTCGTCGGCGTCACGAGCGCACATCGTGGCGATGCCTTCGCCGCATGCGAATTCATCATCGACTATCTCAAGACCCGCGCCCCGTTCTGGAAGAAGGAAGACACGCCCGAAGGCGCGCGCTGGGTCGAGGCACGTGCGAGCGACGATGACGCCGCCGCGCGATGGCGTGCGCCGGGGGATCCCGCCGCCTGAGCGCCGGTAGGCCTATCGAGCGATCGCGGCCGTTCATGCCGTCGCTTGACCCGATTCCCGCCGTCGGCTACCGTCGCGGGCCGTGAATGAAACTTGCCGAACCGCCTTGATCGCGCTCGACTGGGGAACCACTTCGGCGCGCGTGTATCGTCTCGACGCTGCGGGCGAGGTATGCGCGACGCGCAGTGCGCCGCTCGGCATAGGAACGCTGCGCGACGGCCGCTTCGGCGCCGCGCTCGACACGCTGCTCGCGGATTGGCGCGACGAGGCAGCGCCTCGGATCGCATGCGGGATGATCGGAAGTCGGCAGGGCTGGATCGAGGCGCCCTATGTCGACTGCCCGATGGATCTCGCCGGGCTCGCCCGCGCGCTGGCGAAAACCCCGGGCGGCGAACTCGCGATCGTTCCGGGCGCCCGCTGCGTCGACGCGTCCGGCGTCCCCGACGTGATGCGCGGCGAGGAGACGCAGCTCGCCGGAGCGCTCCACGCCGATGACGAGCGCGTGCTGGCGGTCTTGCCCGGAACGCACAGCAAATGGGCGATCGTCGAGCGCGGACGCATGATCGAATTCGCCACGTACATGACGGGCGAGCTGTACGCCGTTCTGCGCGAGCACAGCATTCTCGGCCGGATGGCGAAGGCCGGCCCGGACAAGGAATCCGCGCATGGGCCGGCGTTCGCTCGCGGCGTCGCGCGCGGTTGCACCGGCGACGGACTCGCGCACGCCATCTTCGGCGCACGCACGCTGGCGCTTGCCGGCGCGCTGGAACCGGAAGAGGTCAACGATTGGCTTTCGGGCGTCTTGATCGGCGACGAAATCCGCGCAGCACGTAGCTGGGCGCACGCCAGGGGCGCGGCCGGCACGGATGTCCGGGTGATTGGCGACGACGCGATTGTCGCCCGGTACGTCCATGCGCTGGCGGAAACAGGTGTACGAGCGGAGCCGGGGCCCGCGGCCGCAGCAGCGCATGGACTCTTTCGCATCGCGCAACATGCAGGACTTCTTTCATGACGACAAAGTCGCTTGTGACGACTAATCTTCTCGCGCAATTTCTCGATCCGCTCCCGTTGATCGCCGTGCTGCGCGGCATATCGCCCGAGGAAATTCCGGCGGTTGGCGCGGCGCTGGTGGCGCATGGCTTTGCGATCCTCGAAGTGCCGCTCAATTCGCCTCGGCCATTCGATTCGATCCGCGTTCTGGCGGAGCAGTTTGGTGAGGGCTGCCTCGTCGGTGCCGGCACAGTCATTCACGCCGACGATGTGACGCGCGTCAAGTCTGCGGGCGGGCGCCTGATCGTGATGCCCCATGGCGACACCGCCGTGATCCGCGAGGCGAAACGGCAACAGATGGTTTGCGTTCCGGGCGTGGCGACACCGACGGAAGCGTTTGCTGCGCTCGACGCGGGCGCCGATGGCCTCAAGATGTTTCCGGCCGACCAGTTGCCCGCGTCGGCACTGAAGGCGTGGCGCGCGGTGCTGCCGCGTGACACGCTGGTGTTTCCCGTCGGCGGCATCCGGCCCGACAACATGGCACCCTACTGGGCTGCCGGCGCGAACGGGTTCGGCACCGGATCCAACCTCTATGTGCCGGGCATGACGGCGGCGGACGTCGCGCAGTCGGCGTCCGCGTACGCGGCGGGGTTTCGCGCGTTGCCGAAGCGAGCGTCAACCGGAACTGGTGCACGATGACGGCCGCCCTGCGCGACGCGCCGGCGATCGTCGCCATCGGCGAGGCGATGGTCGAATTCAACGCAACGCGGGCGGAAGATCCGGCAAGCTACGTTCGCGGCTTCGGCGGCGATACATCCAACATGGCAATCGCTGCGGCGCGTCTGGGTGCGCGCGTCAGTTACGTCACCCGCGTCGGCGACGACGCGTTCGGGCGGGCGCTCCTTGCACTTTGGGCGGAAGAGGCCGTGGACACGCGCGGTGTGGCGACGGACGCCTTGGCGCCGACTGGTGTCTACTTCGTTACGCACGGGCCGAATGGGCACGAGTTTTCCTACCTGCGCGCCGGGTCGGCGGCGTCCCGGCTGGAGCCGGCGACGTTGCCGGGCGACGTGCTGCGAAGTGCCCGCATATTGCACGTTTCCGGCATCAGCCAGGCGATCAGCGCCTGCGCCTGCGACGCCGTATTCGCGGGCATCGAAACGGCGGCCGCAGCAGGTGCGCACATTTCGTACGATCCGAATCTCCGCCTGAAGCTCTGGCCATTGCCTCGGGCGCGTGCCGTCATCGCCGCGACGGCGGCGCAATGCGACTGGTTTCTGCCTAGCCTCGACGACGTCAAGACGCTCTCCGGTCACGACGATCCGATCGCGATTCTCGATTGGTGTCACGGACTGGGTGTGCCGGTGGCGGTGCTCAAATGCGGACGCGAGGGCGCCATTGTTTCCGACGGGAGGCGGGTGGAGCGAATCGCGGGCCATCGGGTCGACGCGGTGGATGCCACCGGCGCGGGCGACTGTTTCGATGGCGCCTTTGCGGCGCGCATGCTGGCGGGCGACGAGCCGGTCGCGGCGGCCCGCTATGCGAACGCGGCGGCGGCGCTGGCGACGACCGGATTCGGCGCGGTCGCGCCGCTGCCACGCGACGCGGCCGTGCGTGCCCTGCTTGGAACCGGCGCATGATCGTCGCCACGTTCCGCGACGATCTCCTGGCGGGCAGGGTTGCGTTGGTATCCGGGGGTACGAGCGGTATCGGTGCGGCGATCGCCGATGCGCTTGCGGCGTGCGGCGCTGTGGTCACCGTCACCGGTGCGACGCCCGCCGAAGCGGAGGCGGCGCGTTCGCAACCGGCGTTCCGTTGTCGCGGGGCCGACGTGCTCGACGTGCGCGATGCGGCCGCGATCTCGGCGCTGACCAGGGAAATGCCGCGGCTCGACATTCTGGTGAATTGTGCCGGGATCATTCGTCGCGGTGCCGAGCACGACCCCGAAGTCTTTGCCGACGTGCTCGACGTGAATCTGACCGGCACGATGCGCCTTTGCGCGGCGGTCCGGCCGCTGCTGGCGCAGACCGGGGGATGCATCGTCAACACCGCCTCGGTGCTCTCGTATCTTGGTGGAGGCCTCGTCCCCGGCTATAGTGCGAGCAAGGGTGGCGTCGCGCAGCTCACGAAATCGCTGGCAATTGCGTACGCAGCGGATAGAATCCGCGTCAACGCCGTTGCGCCGGGCTGGGTCGAGACCCCGTTGACGCAGGCGTTGCAGGACGATGCAGGGCGCAGCGCGGCGATACTTGCGCGCACGCCGCTCGGACGCTGGGGGAAACCGGAGGACATCGCGGGAACGGTCGTGTTCCTGTGTTCGCCGGCAGCGTCTTTCATCACCGGCGCGATCATGCCGGTGGACGGGGGCTATCTCGTCACGTGAGGCTGGGGGGAACCGATGGAAAAGGCTCCGATTGCCAAGGCGGTGCGCCACCTCGAAGCCGGCGAATGGAAAGCCGCGCACGTGCTGGTGCAGAAGGACGCGTCGTCGCTGGGTTGCTGGGCGCACGGGATCGTTCATCTCATCGAAGGCGACCTCGAAAACGCCAAGTACTGGTATCGACGGGCGCATCGTCCCTTGCCCCACGGCAACACGGCCAATGCCGAGATCGCCGCGCTCAAGGCGACCATCACGGATGGTACCCAGTGAACGCCTCGGCCGGCATGCGGGCGGCTGGCATCCGGCCCGATCTCGCGGTATTGGCGGTCCCGGACGACGAACGTGTATGGGTTCCGCAGGCGGCGGACGTATGGTTTCGGCCTCTGCTGCTGAACACGGTCACCGGTGGCTGGTGCAACCTCCTCCGCGTCAGGAAATCGGGTGTCCTGCACCGGCACCGGCATCCGATGCTGGTCACCGGCTACGTGATCAAGGGCCGCTGGAAATATCTCGAGCACGACTGGATCGCCGAAGAAGGAAGCTTCGTCTACGAACCGCCGGGCGAAATCCACACGCTGACGGTGCCCGCGGACTGCCCCGAGATGATCACGTTCTTCAACATCAGCGGCGCGATGATCTATCTTGACGCGGACGGCGGCACGATCGGTTACGAGGACGTGTTCACCAAAATCGAAATGTGCCGCCGTCACTATGCCGCCGTCGGCCTCGGCGCCGATTACGTCGACACATTCGTCCGGTAATGCCGCGGGCCCGGATCGGCCCTTATAATCACCCGATGTTCGGAGGCATCGTGGCCGTGGGTACCGGCGCAGCGCTCGGCGCCTGGTTGCGCTGGGGGCTGTCGACGTGGCTCAATCCGCGGCTGCCGCATTTTCCGCTCGGCACGCTGGCGGCCAACCTGGTCGGTGGTTATCTCGTCGGTTTCGCCATCGCATTCTTCGCCGCGCGGCACGATCTGGCGCCGGAAGTTCGGTTGTTCGCGATCACGGGCGTTCTTGGCGGCCTCACGACTTTTTCGACGTTTTCGTCGGAGGTCACGCAGTTATTGCTGCGAGGCGAATATTGGACCGGCGGCACGCTTGCGCTTGCGCACCTTGTTGGTTCGCTCGTGCTGACCGTCGCTGGAATCGCGACGTTTCGCGCGTTCGTCACGTGATTGCTGTTTTCATTTCCCAACGCTAAGGAGATCCCCATGCCACGTGCCATTCGAATTCATGAAGTCGGAGGCCCGGAAAAGATGCGTTGGGACGAGATCGCGGTCGGCGATCCCGGCCCCGGCGAGGCACGCGTCCGGCACGCCGCGGTAGGCGTCAACTACATCGACACGTACCATCGCAGCGGCCTTTACAAGGTTGCATTGCCGAGCGGCCTTGGCACCGAGGCGGCCGGCACCGTGGAGGCGGTCGGGGCGGGAGTCGATTGGGTGAAGCCCGGCGATCGCGTCGCCTATTGCGGTGGGCCGCTCGGGTCCTACAGCGAGGCGCGAGTCATGCCGGCCGATCGTCTGGTGAAGCTGCCGGAAGGCGTTTCGGAACAGGTCGCCGCAACCTTGATGCTGAAGGGCCTTACCGTGCAGTATCTCTTCCGGCAGACGTTCAAACTCAAGGCGGGCGACACGATGCTCTTTCATGCGGCTGCCGGCGGCGTCGGTCTGATCGCGTGCCAGTGGGCGCGCGCACTCGGCGTGACGATGATCGGCACCGTGGGCTCCGACGAAAAGGCCGCGCTCGCGAAGGCGAACGGCTGCGTGCACACGATCGTCTATTCGCGCGAGAATTTCGTCGAACGCGTGAAGGAGCTGACGGGAGGCAAGGGCGTGCCGGTCGTCTACGATGGCGTCGGCAAGGACACGTTTCCGGCGTCGCTCGATTGTGTTTCGCCGCGTGGACTTTGGGTGAGCTTCGGCAACGCGTCCGGCCCGGTTCCGCCATTCGACGTATTGCTGCTGACGCAGAAAGGCTCGCTCTTCGCGACCCGCCCCACACTTGTCACCTATGCGGCGAAGCGGTCGGACCTGACGGCGATGGCCGACGAGATGTTCGGCCTCGTGCAGTCGGGAAAGATCGTCAGCGAGCCGCGCCAGAAGTTTGCACTCAAGGATGCAGCCGACGCGCACCGTGCGCTCGAGTCGCGTGCGACGACCGGCGCGACGGTCCTGCTGCCCTAGGGCCTGTTCACACTATGTCTACAAGCGCGAACGGGTGGCATGGGGCGCCAATCAAGGCGCGCGACGAAGCATAGACCGGGCGTCTTTGCGAGAAGCGCAACGCAGAGTGGCGCCCCAAGGCGCCCGTTCCCTTCGGGTTGCGGCGAGAAACGGCCCTGCGCTTCGTTGCAAAGCCTCGCCGGGCTCCCGGCCCGCCTACGTTTTGCGCCTCGCTCAGGGTCGTTTTCGCTCGCAACGCGTTTTGCAGACATAGTGTGAACAGGCCCTAACGCAAGTTGAGCAGCGTCCGCGCCGCAGGCGCGAGTTCGGCCGCGGTCAGGCCCACCGGGCCGCGGCCGTCGTGCACGCAGGCATCCGCCGCCGCGCCATGCAGGCACACGGCGAGGCGCAGCGCGGTCTTCGCGTCGATGCCCTGCGCCAGGAACGCGCCGGCGAATCCGGCGAGCACGTCGCCCGTGCCGGCGCTGGCGAGTCCCGGATTGCCGCTGGCGTTGATGTCCCAGGTTCCGTCCGGATAGGCGAGAACGCTGCCCGCGCCCTTGACGACGACGGCTGATTTCAGTCTGGTCGCGAGCGCCTGCGCCGCACCCAGCCGGTCCGACTGTACGGATGTGCTGGTGGTGCCAAGCAATCGACCGGCTTCGGCAGGATGCGGCGTCGCGATCGTCGGCGACTCGCGCTTGGCCACGGCCGCAATGAGCGCCGGATCCGCGGCAATGGCGTTGAGCGCGTCGGCGTCGAGCACGAGCGGCACGCGCTCACCGATGGCCCGCGCCACGAGCGTCTTCGCCGCAGGAGCCATGCCTAGCCCGGGACCGCAGACCATCGCGGTCGCTCCCAAAGCCACAACCTGATCGGCCGCCCGCAACATCAGTTCCGGCTGGCCCCAGTCCACGGCAGGGCGATCCTCGGCAGCGAATCCGATCCACACCTTGCCCGCGCCGGCGTGAAGCGCGGCCCGGCCGGCCAGCAGCGGGGCACCCACCATGCCATCGGCGCCGCCGATGATCGCGAGCGTGCCGAAGGTGCCCTTGTGCACGTTGCGGGCCCTTCGCATCAGCACGTCCGGCAGATCGACGGCGAGAGCCGACCAGTCGAGCCGGCGGGCCGTCGCTGGAGCCGCCGCTTCGGGATCGAGACCGAGCGCATGGACGGACACATTGCCGCAGAGGTCCGTACCGTCGGCCGTCAGCAACCCGGGCTTCAATGCGATGAATGTCGCGGTCGCCGTCGCACGGATCGCGGGACGATGCGCGACGCCGGTCTCGGCATCGAGTCCGCTGGGAACGTCGAGCGCGAGAATCGGCACACCTGAACCGTTGGCCCATTCGACCAGCGATGCATATGCGGCGGATGGCGGTCGCGTGAGACCAATGCCGAACAGGCCGTCGACGAGGAGCGATCCATGCCACCCCGAGGGAACGCCGGTTACGGTCGTGCCTCCCGCGCCGATGAACGCGCGATAGGCATTCGCCGCGTCGGACGGAAGACGCACTTCGTCACCACAAAACACGACCGTCACGTCGAAGAAAGTCTCGCGCAGCAGGCGCGCCACCACAAATGCGTCACCGCCGTTATTGCCGGGCCCTGCCAGCACGAGTACCGATCCGCCGCGTTCGCCGATCATGTTCCGGGCGACATCGGCGGCAGCCATTCCGGCGCGCTCCATCAACGGTTGCCCGCGGGCTGCGGCCTCGATGCGCCGCAATTCCGGCGTGCGGAAGATCGGGACAAGGTTCATGGGAACCATTATAGGACCAGGGTCACTGGTCACGCCCCGCTCCGGGACGGCGCGTCGACGGTTCGGTGTAAACTTGAAACTCGACCACTTGAGGCGCCGACCCCATTCGCGGGTCGCGCTCCCACGAATGCGCAACTTCAAAGCGGTCGGTCGCGGGATTGTCATGGCCGTTGCTGCCACTGTCTGGGCGGCACCGACGCTGGCCGCGCCCGACATTCGGATGTCGACAACGACCAGTACCGAAGCATCGGGGCTCCTGTCGTTCCTGCTGCCGCCGTTCGAGGCTAAGTGCCGCTGCAAGGTTCGCGTGATCGCGGTCGGCACGGGCAAGGCTCTGGAAATCGGGAAGAATGGCGACGTCGACGTCGTGTTCGTCCACGCGCGCCAGGCCGAGGACAAGTTCGTCGCCGAAGGGCACGGCGTGAGCCGCCGCGACGTGATGTACAACGATTTCGTCATCGTCGGTCCGGACGGCGACCCCGCGGGCGTGAAGGGAATGAAGAACGTGCTGGAGGCGATGCAGAAGTTGCAGGCGTCCGGCGCGCCGTTCATATCGCGGGGGGATAACTCGGGTACCGACCAGATGGAAAAATCGTACTGGAAGGCGCTGGGCGTGACGCCCCAGGGAGCCTGGTACGTGTCCGCGGGGCTCGGCATGGGCGAAGTGCTCACGATGGCAGCCGAAAAGCGCGCCTATACGCTCACGGATCGCGCGACTTATGGGGCCTACCAGTCGCGGATCGGCCTCGCGATTCTCGTTGCCGGCGACTCGCGGATGTTCAATCCGTACGGGATCATCGCTGTCAATCCGCAGCGTCACCCGGGCGCCAATTTCCAGGGGGCGATCGACCTCATCAACTGGATCACGTCCGCCGCCGGCCAGCACCGGATAGCGGAGTACAAAGTCAACGGCGAGCAGCTCTTCTTTCCCGCCGCGCAATAGCACGTCCGTTTGCGTGTGGGGCTGCGCACGCGCGACGGGCGCGTATAATTCCCGTTTACGTCCCTTGCGCCGGACATGTCGCAATTCCTAACGCTGCGCGGGCGCCATGCGCTGTCGCCGTTTCGCGTGGCCAAGCTCGGCAGAGCATTCGCGGCTTCGCGACCGGATCACGCCGTCGTTTCGATCTCGGCCGACTACTGGCATTTTGTCGAAGTCGAACGTGAGCTCACGCCCGCGGAGCGGGCGACACTCGAGCGGCTGCTGACCTACGGCGCGCACGACGCGGCGGGCGTCGATCGCGGTGAATTCTTCCTGGTCGTGCCGCGTCCGGGAACACTCTCGCCATGGTCGTCGAAGGCGACGGACATCGCGCAGAACTGCGGTCTCGCCCCGGTCGTGCGTGTGGAGCGTGGCGTGGGTTTTCGCCTCGAGACGCGAAGCGGTGCGCCGCTTTGCGCTGCGGATCGCGCGGCGCTTGTCCCGTTCCTGCATGACCGGATGACCGAGGCGGTGCTGCCGCGGCTGGACGACGCGCAGGCACTGTTTGCGCATTTCCCCAGGAGGCCTCTCGCCACGATTGCACTTCTGGCCGACGGCCGCGCGGCCATCGAGGAGGCAAACGTGGCACTTGGGCTCGCGTTGGCGCCCGACGAGATCGATTACCTGGCCGCAGCATTCCACGGCATGAGCCGGGATCCGACGGATGTGGAGCTGATGATGTTCGCCCAGGCGAACTCCGAGCACTGCCGGCACAAGATTTTCAATGCGCGCTGGTCGATCGACGGGGTCGAGCAGCAGCGCAGCCTGTTTGCGATGATTCGCCACACGCATGCAGTGAGCCCGCGGGGAACGGTCGTCGCCTATGCCGACAACGCGGCGATCATCGAAGGCACCAGGGCACACCGCTTTTATCCGGGACCGGATGGTCGCTATGCGGCGCATGTGGAAGCTACACAGATTCTGATGAAGGTCGAGACGCACAATCACCCGACGGCGATCGCGCCGTTTCCGGGCGCCGCGACGGGCTCGGGCGGCGAGATTCGCGACGAGGGCGCGACGGGGCGAGGCGCGAAGCCGAAAGCGGGACTGACCGGATTCACGGTGTCGCACCTGCGCCTGCCGGGGTTGCCGCAACCGTGGGAAAGCCACGACGGCAAGCCCAAGCGCATCGCGTCCGCGCTCGAGATCATGCTCGAAGGACCTATCGGCGGAGCATCGTTCAACAACGAATTCGGACGCCCGAATCTGCTGGGATATTTCCGCACATTCGAACAGGAAATCGCGGGTGAAGTGCGCGGCTATCACAAGCCGATCATGGTCGCCGGCGGCCTCGGCAACATCCGCGCGGAGCACACCGGGAAGCACGGGATACCCGAGGGTGCATTGCTGATCCATCTCGGCGGTCCGGGGATGCTGATCGGGCTGGGAGGCGGAGCCGCGTCGTCGATGGCGACCGGTGCCAATACCACCGATCTCGATTTTGACTCGGTCCAGCGCGGCAATGCGGAAATTCAGCGCCGCGCGCAGGAGGTTATCGACCGCTGCTGGCAGTTGGGCGTGGACAATCCGATCCTGTCGATCCACGATGTCGGTGCGGGAGGGCTGTCGAACGCGTTTCCGGAACTGGTTCACGGCGGCGGCGCCGGCGCCATCTTCGACTTGCGCCTGTTGCCGTCCGAGGAGCCGGGAATGGCTCCGCGCGAGATCTGGTGCAACGAGGCGCAGGAGCGCTACGTGCTTGCCATTCGCGCGGACGACCGCGCTCGATTCGCCGCCATCTGCGAGCGCGAACGCTGTCCGTTTGCCGTCGTCGGAACGGCGACTGCGCGCGAACGGCTGGTCGTGGCCGATCCGCATTTCGGTACGACGCCGGTCGACATGGACCTTGACGTGCTCTTCGGCAAGCCGCCGCAGATGACGCGAGACGTGCAACATGTCGTGCGCAAATTGCGGCCGGTCGATCTTGCCGGCATCACCGCCCGGGAGGCCGCGTACCGGGTGCTGCAGTTCCCCGCAGTTGCCGACAAGACCTTTCTCGTCACGATCGGCGACCGTACCGTGGGCGGGCTGTGCGCGCGCGATCCAATGGTCGGCCCATGGCAGGTTCCCGTCGCGGACGTCGCGGTGACATTGATGGACTTCGTTGGCTACGCTGGGGAAGCGATGGCCATCGGCGAGCGCACGCCGCTTGCGCTGATCGACGCGGCAGCCTCCGGCCGGATTGCCGTCGCCGAGGCCATTACCAACATCGCGGCGGCCGGCATCGCGCGACTCTCCGACATCAAGCTTTCCGCCAACTGGATGGCGCCGGCGGGGCATCCTGGCGAGGACGCTGCGCTGTACGACGCCGTGCGCGCGGTGGCGATGGAGCTCTGCCCCGCGCTCGGGATCAGCATTCCCGTCGGCAAGGACTCGATGTCGATGCGCACGACGTGGCGCGACGATGGACGCGACAAGGCCGTCACGGCACCGGTGTCGCTGATCGTCACGGCGTTTGCTCCGGTTCGGGACGTCAGAAGCACGCTGACACCGCTGCTGCGGCTCGATCATGGAAAGACCGTTCTCATCTGGATCGATCTCGGCATGGGGCAGTCGCGTCTCGGTGGATCGGCGCTGGCACAGGTCTACGGCCAGTTCGGCGACGTTACGCCTGATCTCGACGACGCTGCGCCGCTTGCGGCGTTCTTCGCTTCGATTCAGACCTTGGCCGCGGAACGCCGGCTGCTCGCCTATCACGACATCGGCGACGGCGGCGTATTCGCAACGCTTTGCGAATTGGCGTTTGCGTCGCGGTGCGGCCTCGACATCACGCTCGGCACCGTTGGCCGCGACCCGCTTGCGGTGTTGTTCGCCGAGGAAGCCGGTGCCGTCGTGCAGGTGCGCATTGCCGACAAGCCAGCTGTCGTCGCGTGTCTCGAAGCGGCGGGACTTGCCGTCCGCGTGCTCGGTGCGCCGGCGCCGCACGACCGGATCGCCATCGTGGTGAATGGCGAATCCATCCTCGACGAACGGCGCATCGACCTCCAGCGCGCGTGGTCGGCGACGACGCACGAGCTGCAGCGCCTGCGCGACAATCCGGAGCGCGCCGACCAGGAGTACGCGCGGATTCTCGATACGACGGATCCGGGCCTCTCGCCCGTGCTCACGTTCGACCCTGCCGAGGACGTTGCGGCGCCGTACGTCGCGGCGCGGCCGCGGCCGGCGATCGCGATCCTGCGCGAGCAGGGCGTCAACGGACAGGTCGAGATGGCGGCGGCGTTCGATCGCGCGGGATTCGCCGCGATCGATGTCCACATGACCGACATCCTTGCCGGCCGCCGTTCGCTGCGGGACTTTCGCGCCTTCGTGGCCTGCGGCGGCTTCTCGTACGGCGACGTGCTGGGCGCGGGAGAAGGCTGGGCCAAGTCGATTCTGTTCAATGCCCGGGCGCGCGACGACTTCGCGGCGTTTTTCGCGCGCGATGACACGTTCGCGCTCGGTGTGTGCAACGGCTGCCAGATGATGAGCAATCTGTCCGAGCTCATTCCCGGAACCGCGCATTGGCCGCACTTCGTGCGCAACCAATCGGAGCAGTTCGAGGCGCGTTTCGTTCTGCTCGAAGTGCAGCGTTCGCCGTCGCTGTTTTTCCGGAACATGGAAGGCAGCCGGATTCCTGTCGCCACCGCGCACGGCGAGGGCTTTGCCGAGTTTCGCGACGCCGACCAGCGCATCGCGGCGCAGCCGCTGGTTGCGCTGCGCTTCGCCGATAATCTAGGACGAGCGACGGAAGCGTATCCTTGCAATGTCAATGGTTCGCCGGGCGGTGTCACGGGACTCACCACTGCCGATGGCCGCTATACGATCCTGATGCCGCATCCGGAGCGCGTCTTTCGCACCGTGCAGATGTCGTGGCATCCGGACGGCTGGGGCGAGGATTCGCCGTGGATGCGGATGTTTCGCAATGCACGGGCATGGCTGCAGTGATCGCGGATGCGGCATGCCGGCGACGATCACCGGAGGACTTCAGGATGCGTGACGGGAAATCAGAATGACGTTGACCGTGTGGGCGATTGACGGTGCCATCCCGGTAGTGGATCCGACGGCCTATGTGCATCCGACGGCGGTGCTGATCGGCGACGTGATCGTCGGGCCCGACTGCTACATCGGCCCTGGCGCTTGCCTGCGCGGGGATTTCGGCCGGCTCGACATCCGGGCGGGGGCGAATGTGCAGGACAACTGCATCCTGCACGCGTATCCCGGCAACGAAACCGTCGTAGAAGAAGCGGGACACATCGGCCATGGCGCCATCCTCCACGGCTGTACCGTGAAGCGCAACGCGCTCGTCGGCATGAACGCCGTCGTCAACGACAATGCGGTGATCGGCGAGTCGGCTGTCGTCGCGGCGCTGGCGTTCGTGAAATCCGAGATGATCGTTCCCCCGCGAATGCTGGTCGCGGGCGTGCCGGCACGCGTGCTGCGTCCGTTGACCGACGAAGAACTCGCCTGGAAGGCGGAAGGAACGGCGAGCTACCGCGAACTCACGCGCCGCAGTTTCGCCACCATGCGCGCGACCGCGCCGCTCGCTGCGCCGGAGCCCGGTCGCCGGCGTATCGAGCTGCCGGAGTTGCTTCCGCTCTCGGCGCGCAAGGCAAGGCTGGAACCCATCTCAAAATAGATTGCGCGGCGCGACGGCTTTGTTGTTCTGGCCGCGAGATTTGGATGGGCTCCAGTGTTGCGCAGCCGCGGCGGCCTGCTGGAGATTGCGGCAGCAGGTGTTGGACCGGGCACGATGACCTAATAGCCAACAGCCTGGCCGTCGCGGCGGGGATCGGAAGCGGCCACGTAGCCGCCGTCGGCGCGCACGATGATCTGCCCGGCGCCGAAATCCATGTACGAATCGGCCACCGCATCCAACTCGTGTCCGAGCTCGATCAGACCGGCACGAAGCTCCGGGGCGGCGGCACTCTCGAGATCGACCGAGATGCCGCCATTCAATTTCCACCTGGGCGCATCGAGTGCAGCCTGCGGATTCATCCCGTACGTCAGCAGCCGAACCATGCGTCTGCACGATGTCCCGGTGGCTGGATCGCACCGCCCATCACGCCGAACGCCGCCAATGGCGCTCCATCGCGGGTGAGAAAACCTGGAATGATCGTATGGAACGGCCGCTTGCCACCGTCGATCTCGTTCGGGTGTCCCGCCACCAGCGAAAACCCGGCGCCGCGATTCTGCAGGCTGATGCCGGTGCCGGGCACGACGACGCCCGAGCCGAATCCCATGTAGTTCGACTGGATCATGCGAAACCAGCATGCCTTGCTGCGTCCGCCGCGGCGAGGTACACGGTGCCGCCTCGCGGTGGATCGCCGGGCCCGAAATCCTGCGCCCGTTTCGGATCGATCAATCGCGCCCGCGCCGCGAGATAGTCGGGATCGAGCAGTTCCGATGGCGTGAGCATCATCGTTCGCGGGTCGCTGACGTACCGATAGGCATCGGCGAATGCGAGTTTCATCGCCTCGATCTGCAGGTGCTGGCTTGCAACGGAATCCGGCGCCAGCGATGGCAGGTCGAACGCGCGCAGGATGCCGAGTGCCATCAGCGCCGCGATGCCCTGGCCGTTGGGCGGAATTTCGTGCACGGTGGTTGCGGCGTAATCGAGGCCGATCGGTTGTCACCCAGTCGATTGTGTGCTCCGCAAAATCGGCCAGCGTGTGCGAGCGCGCCGTTCGCCTTGCGCATGCGCCACCATCGCGTGCGCCAGTTCGCCACGATAAAAGGCATTGCCGCGCGTAGCGGCGATGCTTTCGAGTGACGCCGCCATGCCGGACAGCGAAACACTTCGCCCGCGGCAGGCGCTCGGCCGCGCGGCAGAAAGTGTTCCGCAAACCCGAGGTCGTGCGGCAAAACCTTTTCGGCCGCGGCCCATTTTTCGGCAACGATCGGCGACACCGCATAGCCATCCCGCGCATAGCGAATCGCCGGCGCGAACAAGTCGGCGAAAGGCAGCGCGCCGAATCGCTGCGATAGCGCCGCCCATGCCGATACGGCGCCGGGAATGGTGACGGCCTCCCAGCCTCGCTGCGGAAATTCCTCCTGGCCGGCGTAGCGTTGCGGCGTCACCGCCACGGCGCCCGCCCGGAAGCGTTGAGTCCAATCAGCTCGCGACCGTCCCAGAGAAGCGCAAAGAGGTCGCTGCCGATGCCATTGCTGCAGGGTTCGACGACCGTCAGGGCGATTGCCGTCGCGAGCGCAGCGTCGACGGCATTGCCGCCGCGCTGAAGCATTGCGATTCCGGCCTGCGCCGCGAGCGGTTGCGACGTGGCGACCGCGTTCCGGGCAAGAACCGGCTGACGGCGTGACGGGTAGGGCAGACTCCAGTTGAAATCCATCGTTCCGCCAAGTCGGTTGCTTTCAGTTTCCAGGGATGCCGGCGCAAGCAGGAATGGCGGCGCAGCGGATTATTGCGTTCATTCTCACGTCATTCTTCCTGAAATGCCACTTCGCGCGTCTTGCGGAATGTCGGAAGCACGATCGACAGCACCAGACCGGCCGCCATCAGCAGCATCACGAGTGACAGCGGACGCGTGAAGAACACCGTCGGCGTCGCCACGCGAAAGCAGCAGCGCCCGGCGCAGGTTTTCCTCCATCATCGGACCGAGCACGAAACCCAGCAGCAGCGGCGCAGGCTCGCACTCGAGCTTGACGAAAATGGTGCCGATCAGGCCGAAAAACACGGTCAGCGTGACATCGAATATGTTGTTGTTGATGCTGTAGACGCCGATCGCAGCAGAACAGCAGGATCGCCGGATAGAGCAATCGGTAGGGCACCTGCAGCAGCTTGACCCACATGCCGATCAACGGCAGGTTGAGCACGACCAGCATCAGATTGCCGATCCACATCGACGCAATCAATCCCCAGAAGAGCGGAGGGTTGGACGTCATCACCTGCGGACCCGGCTGGATGTTGTGGATCGTCATCGCGCCGACCATCAGCGCCATCACCGCGTTGCTCGGGGATGCCGAGCGTGAGCAGCGGGATGAACGAAGTCTGCGCGCCGGCGTTGTTGGCCGACTCGGGTCCGGCCACGCCTTGAATCGCGCCCTTGCCGAACTCGCTCGGGTCCTTGGCAATCTTCTTCTCGACCGTGTAGGAGGCGAATGCCGACAGCATGGCGCCGCCGCCGGGGAGCATGCCCAGGACCGAGCCGAGGCCCGTTCCGCGCAGCACCGCCGGCCAGCGCCTTGCGAAACTGGTCGCGGGTGAGCCAGAACCCCTTGATTCTGGCGGCGATCATTTCGCGCTTTTCGGTGGATTCGAGATTGACGATGATCTCGGCGAAGCCGAAGAGGCCCATCGCCACCGTCACGACGCCGATGCCGTCGGTGAGTTCGGGAACGCCGAATGCAAAGCGCGCGACGCCGGAATTGACGTCGGTACCGACGATCCCGAGCAGGAGGCCGAGGATGATCATTGCGATGGCCTTGAGCAGCGACCCGTGCGCCAGCACGACGGCACCGATCAGCCCCAGCACCATCAGCGAGAAATACTCGGCTGGTCCGAACTTGAGCGCGAGCTCGGACAACGGTGTCGCCACAGCGGCCACGAGGATCGTCGCCACCGTGCCGGCGAAGAACGAGCCGAGGGCGGCCACGGTGAGCGCCGCGCCGGCCTGGCCTTTGCGCGCCATCTGGTAACCGTCGAGGCAGGTGACGACCGACGACGACTCGCCCGGCATGTTGACCAGGATCGACGTCGTCGAGCCGCCGTACTGCGCGCCGTAGTAGATGCCGGCGAGCATGATCAGTGCGGACACCGGCGGCAGCGCATACGTGATCGGCAGCAGCATCGCGATCGTCGGCGACCGGGCCGATGCCGGGCAGCACGCCGATCAGCGTGCCGAGCACGACGCCAATCAGCGCGTAGAGAAGATTGACCGGCGTCAGCGCGACGCCGAACCCCAGTGCAAGATGGCCCAGCAGATCCAAGGCGTCTACCTCAGTTGGCGCCGGGCCAGATCCCGATCTGCATCTTGAGCCCCATCACGAAGACGCCCACCGAGAGTACCGCGAGGATCAGCCCGCTGATCAGGGCTTCCCTGGGCCGGAACTCGTGACTGGCCGAACTCGACATCACGATCAGCAGGATCGTCGAGAGCACGAGACCCACGCGGTTGACGATGAGGCCGAATATCACGACGCTCCCGAGGACGACGAGTACGGGTCGCCATTTCCATCCCGGGAGCGGCTTTCCGGTGAAGCGCAGCGACCGCAACGCGAGAATCGCGCCGAGGGCAATCATCAGGATGCCCAGGATGCGCGGAAAATAGCCGGGCCCCATCCGGGCCGCGGTCCCAAGCGCGTAATTTGTCGCAATCGCGATCGCGGCGATGCCGACGGCGATGAACAATAGACCGGCAACGAAATCCTTGGGGCTGCGCACGGCCGCCATGAGATTCTCCCTGCTTGCTGATCGCTGATGATTCGGCGGTGACCATCCACCCGTCGCTGCGCCGCTGCCGCAGTGCGTCCTTAGAATAGCACCCAACTCTGGAACCGCGGCAGTGGATTCGCCCGCCGCGCAACCAAAAAAAACGAGGGCAGGCGCGTGGCCTGCCCTCTATCAAACGTGCGGCGCGTCGGTTTCCGCGTGTCGCGCCGGCCGAAATTACAACCCGCCTTTCGCGCGGAGTTCCTTGAAGTAGCTGTCCAGATGCTGGGCTTGCAGGCGTTGCAGCAACTGCGGCCTCACTTCCTCAAAGCTCGGAATCTTGGCGTCACGGATATCGGTGACTTCGATTACGTGCCAGCCGAACTGGGTCTGCACCGGTTGCGCGGTGAATTTGCCTTTCGGCAGCTTGGTCATCGCATCGGAGAATGGCTTGACGAAGTTGCCCGGCGCGTTCCAGTCGAGATCGCCACCGTTGGCCTTGGAGCCGGAATCTTTCGAGCGCTCGGCGAGCTTCTCGAATTTGCCGCCCTTCTGCAGCTCGACGATGATCTCCTTCGCCTCGTCCTCCTTTTCCACGAGGATGTGACGCACCTTGTACTCCTTGTCGCCCATCTTGGATTTGATCGCTTCATATTCCGTCCGGAGCGCCGCGTCCGCGATCGGATTGGCCTTGATCCAGTCACCCACATAGGCGCGGACCAGCACGGTCTGCGCCGCCAGGTCGATCTGATTCTTCACTTCGGCGTTCTTGTCGACGCCCTTCTTCTTTGCCTCGCGAACGAGAAGCTCGCGCGTATTGAGCTCCTCGCGTATCGCATTGCGCAATTCCGGCGAGTCCGGCTGACCCTGCGCCAGGCGCTCCTTCAGCAGGAAGTCGAAGTAGACCTTGGGATAGAGTTCTTTGGGCGCGGCCGGCGCTGCCGCCGGACTCTTGGTGGGCGCGGCCTTGTCCTGCGCGTGGACAGGGACTCCGGCAAGCATGGTGAGCGCCGCCATGGCGGCAACGGTGATCGACAAGCGGTTCATCGTAGGCATTCCTTCAGGGTTGGGGAGAGAATTCTTCTGGGGTCAGCGCCTTGATCGAGAGCGCGTGAATCGGGTGCGGCACGAGATCGGCAACTTCGCGCAGGACCCGCTGGTGGCGCTCCAGGCGCGGCAATCCGGAAAACATTTTCGACACGATCACCAGAGAAAAGTGCCCGCCGCCCGCCGCCGCCCCGGCGTGCCCGACGTGGGCGGCGCTGTCGTCGCGAATTTCGAGCATCGCCGGCGCGAGGGGCGCAAGGCGGGCGCGCAGCATCGCCGGAACATCGGCGCTGTTCAAGCGGCCTCCTCGTTCGCGTAGCGCGACAGCCAAACGCCCTGCGCCAGCGCGAAAACGAGGAAGAGCCCGATGCCACCCCAGACCTTGTACAGAACCCAGGTCTGCTCGGAGTAGTGAAACGCCACATACCAGTTGGCGACGCCCATGAAGGCAAAGAACGCCACCCATGCCCACGTGAGGCGCGACCAGACGGGCGCGGGCAGGGCGACACCCTTCATCAGGTACGCGAGCAGGTCACGGCCGAATGCCAGCTTGCCGACGGCGAGAATCGTGCCGAAAAGCGCATAGAGCACGGTAGGCTTCCACATGATGAATGTCTTGTCCTGCAGCGCCAGCGTCGCGCCGCCGAAGACGACGATGATCACCAGCGACAGCCAGTGCGTGACCCCGGCGCGCCCGTGCTTCCAGTGGATCCAGGCGATCTGCACGATCGACGCGACGATGGCGACACTCGTGGCGACAAAAATGCCGCCCCACAGGTACGCGGCGAAAAACAGCACCAGCGGAAAGAAATCGACGAGAAGTTGCATAACCGACCATTGTACCCTGTCAGCGGCATTCCCGGGGTCTGCCCGCAGCTGCCGCCCGGGTTGCCCGCGTGGCGCTGCAGGCGCGTTGCAGCCCGCCGCCGAGCTTCCTACGCGGTCCGCGGTGCTATGAGACGGTGCAGGCGCGCCCAGTCGAATGCGGGCCCAGGATCGGTCTTTCGCCCCGGTGCGACGTCGCAGTGGCCGACGACGTCAGCGATCGGGTACGCGCGGCGAAGGGCGCGGATCACGCGTGCGAGCATCGTGTACTGTGCCGCGGCGTAGGCGGTGTCATCCGCCCCCTCGAGCTCGATTCCGATGGAAAAATCGTTGCAATGGTCGCGGCCCTTCCATTCCGACACGCCGGCGTGCCAGGCGCGGTCGAGGCAGCCTACATACTGGAGCAGCTCGCCGTGCCGCCGGATCAGGAAGTGCGCCGAAACCCGCATGTGCGCAATCTCCGCGTAGTAGGGGTGTGCTCGCGGATCGAGGCGATTGGTGAACAGCTGCGTGATGCCGTCGCCGCCAAAGCTTCCGGGCGGCAACGCGATGCCATGCACGACGAGCAGCGTGATCGCGGTATCTGCCGGTCGCGGATCGTGGTTTGGCGAACGAACCTGCCGTGCCAGATTCGCGTAACCGCGCTCGTCGACGGCAAGACGCCTGCGCGAGGCACTCATTCCGGTTGCCCCGTCGCGTCAGCCGCTACTTGATCCCCAGCCGCTCCATCCGGTAGCGCATGGCGCGAAACGTGATGCCCAGCAATTTTGCGGCGGCCGTGCGGTTGTACCGGGTCTTTTCCAGCGCCTCGTTGATGGCCGCACGTTCGACGCGATCGAGATAATCCTGGAGCGGCCACTTGTCGCCCGCGGTCACGACGAACTCCGATTCCTCGGCGACGGGCGTCAGATGCAGGTCCTCGGCGCTGATGTCGCTGCGGGTCGGCGGCGAGCGACAGGCCGCGCTCGAGCACGTTCTCGAGTTCGCGCACGTTGCCTGGAAACGGGTAGTGCTCCAGCGCCGCGACGCGATTCCGGATCGAGTCTCGCGCGGGTTCCCGCGCGATAGCCTGGCCAAAATCGCGTTGGCGATCAACGGAATGTCCTCACGCATGTCGCGCAAGCTCGGCATCGCGAGCTCGATCACGTGCAGCCGATAGTACAGATCCTGCCGGAATTCGCCGCTGTCGACCAGTGCCGCGAGTTTCTTGTGGGTCGCGCTGATGATCCGCACGTCGACCGCGTTCCTCCTGCGTCGAGCCGACCTTGCGCACCTTCTTTTCCTGGATCGCGCGCAGCAGCTTGACCTGCATCTGCAGCGGCAGGTCCGCGACCTCGTCGAGGAACAGCGTCCCGCCGTTCGCGGCCTGGAAGAAGCCGTCGCGATCGGTTTCGGCGCCGGTGAACGCTCCTTTTCGATAGCCGAAGAACTCGCTCTCCATCAGGTTTTCGGGAATCGCGCCGCAGTTGACGGCGACGAACGGCTGTTCGGCACGCGCGCCGCCGGCAGTGGATCATCCGGGCCGCGAGTTCCTTGCCGCTGCCCGATTCGCCGTTGACGAAAACCGGCGCCTGGCTTTTCGCGAGCCGCTCGATCAGATCGCGCACGTGCAGCATCGCCGGCGATTCGCCGAGCAGGCTGTACCCGGATGGCGGCGGCAGCTTTTCCGGCACCTTGAGCGCCTGCTTGACGAGCGCGCGCAGCTGTTCGAGCGCGACGGGCTTCGCCAGGTAATCGAAGGCGCCGGCCTTGAGCGCGGCGACCGCGTTTTCCGCGCTGCCGTAGGCGGTGATCACCGCCACCGGGACGGTCGAGGCCCTTCTGGTTGATGTGCTCGACGACGCGCAGGCCCGCGCCGTCCGGCAGCCGCATGTCGGTGAGGCAAAGGTCGAACGATTCGGCCTCGAGCAGCGCAAAAGCTTCGGCCACGGTCTCGGCCCGGGTGGTGTCGAGCCCCATGCGCGAGAGAGTGAGTTCCAGCAACTCGAGCAGGTCGGGCTCGTCGTCGACCAGGAGAACTCTGGGCTGGCCGCGGGATTCTTCTGGACATGGCTTTCCTCTTCGGTTCGCTACGCCGGATTGAAATCGCGCTTCAGCGTCATGCGGAAATGGGCCCCGGGTCCCCGGGCAGGAGTTCCAGCGCCGCGCCATTCGAGTCGGCGAGCTCGCGGGCGATGTAGAGGCCGAGGCCCGTACCGCCCGGTCGCGTCGTGAAGAACGGCTCGAAGATCTGGCTGCGCAGCTCGCCGGGGATGCCGGGCCCGTCATCGGCAAGCTCGCAGATTATCGCATCACCCATGTACCCCGGGCGAGCGGCAATGCGGATGCTGCCTTCCTTCTTCTGGCAGTGCTGCCATGCATTGCGCACGAGATTCCAGACAATCTGGTTCAGATGGCCACGGTCGAAGATGACGCGAACGTCGCTCGGGATCAGTATGATGACGGCGCTCGGCGGCACGTGCTCGGCCTGGACGATCTCGTCGAGCAGCGATGTGCATGAATTCGCCCAGGACGATGGTCTCCGGTTGCTGCCGGTCGCGGCGGTTGAGTTGCAGCACCTCGCCGACGATGCGATCGATCCGCTTGGCGTTGTTGCGGATCATGCCGAGCAATCGTCCACCCGCCGGTGGAATGGCGCCGTCCTCCTCGAGCAGCTGCGCGGCCTGGTTGATGGCCGACAGCGGATTGCGCACCTCGTGCGCGATCGACGCCGTCAGCCGGCCGAGCGCTGCGAGTTTCATCTGCTGCGCTTCGTTCTGGGCCCGCCCCAGATCCTCGAGATAGATCAGGGTGCCGCCGTTCAGTCCCGAGCCGATGCGCACGAGGCGCACGCGCAGAAGACGTTGCGTGGACTCGACCTTGAACGGCGGCAATGTCTCCGTGTAGTCCTCCTGCCAGCGGCGCCAGTAGTCGTGCAGCGTCGAACTGAATTCGGCGAGTCGCATGCCGCCGCGCATGCGGCCGAATCCGCCGAGCAGCGGCGTGACCTGCGCGTTGTGGCCGCGCACGACACCGTTGAGGTCGACGACGAGCACGCCGTCCTGCATGTCCTGGATGATCAGCCGGTTGACCTGCTCGAGGTTCGCGACGTCGATGCCGCGCTGGGTGGCGAGTTCCTCCGACGCCTTCGTGTAGCGCCCGAGCGCGACGGCGATGCCGACCGTCGCGAAATAGCCGAAGCCGATGAGGCCCGGTCTGAAATGGCTGCGCGCCGCCGACGCGACCCTCGAGCAGGCGCCAGATGTCGAGTCCGAGCAGGACGAAGCTTGCGATCGCGGCATGGAAGAACGCCGTCTGCGTGCGCAGCAGCCAGCCGCTTGCCGCCAGTTGCGGGAAGAGCAGGATCGGCAACGACCCGCCCGTGCCGCCGCCGGCGATCATCACCATGGCGATGGAAGAACACATCGCCGGTCAGAAGCGCCGAGACGAGCTTGCGGCAAGCGTCATGGGCAGCGTGTCGCGCTGGACCATCCAGAACGTGGCGAGCCCGAAGATGAAGTAGACCGCGGATGCCGTCAGAAAGGCATTCGGCGCCGAGATGCCGAGTACCCTGAGGTCGAGCAGGATCGCGGTTCCGAGCAGCGCAGCACCACAGACGGCGCGGTAGATGCCGACGATCCACAGGATCCGGCGGCTCGATTCCGACTGCGCAAGCGGCAGCGGAGCTTGCTCGATCGGCGGCGTGAGGGACGGTGTTGCCATCAAGGCTGGGATGCGCACAATCGCGTCACCGTGGCTGCGCGCAGGCCGGGTCGCCACAGGTCAGACCTTCCGGACCCCGAAGCGCATCCTTTTGCGGCAGGTAGATGCCACATCGGGCACAGCGCACCATCGTTTCCGCCGCGGGAGCGGGCGGCACGCCGGAGGCCGACGGACCGGCGCGCCGCTTCGCTTTGGCGACGTTCAAGAGCCGCAGCCCGAACAGCAAGACGAAGATGACGACGACCCAGAGCAGTATCTTGGTCATAGTATCGAATGGAAGATCTTTCCGGGATTGAGGATTCCGGCAGGGTCGAGCGCGGCCTTCACGGTACGCATCAGATCGATCTCGACCGCGCTCTTGTACCGGACGAGTTCGTCGCGTTTCTGCTGGCCGATCCCATGCTCGGCGCTGATGCTCCCGCCATGCGCAGCGACGATGTCGTGAACGACCCGGTTCGCGCGCGCCGTGTTCGCGAGAAACACGCTCGGTGCGACACCTTCCGGCGCGGCGAGGTTGTAGTGCAGGTTGCCATCGCCAAGGTGGCCGAAGATCACCAAACGCACGCCAGGCAACGCCGCAGCAACTGCGGCGCAGGCTTCGTCGACGAAACGCGCGACCACCGAGACCGGAAGCGAGATGTCGTGCTTGATGTTGGGGCCGTCGCGGCGCTGCGCTTCGGCGATGTTCTCCCGCAGTGCCCACAGCGCGCGCGCCTGATCGCCCGACTGGGCGATCGTCGCGTCGCCGCACGACGCCCGATTCGAGTGCGGCATCGAGCGCGCCTTCGAGCTGCGCCGAAACCGGCGAGTCGATCGCGCTGTCGTCGACCTGCAGCAACGCATACCACGGACTTCCGGGACAAGGGTCAGGCAGCGCCGGCCGATGCTTGCGCGACAGCGCCAGCGAATGGGCGGACATCAATTCGAAGCCGGTGAGTCTGTCGCCCAGAACTTGCCGGAGATCGGAGAGCAGACGAACCGCCTCGCGACGTCCGGCAACGCGGCGAGCGCCGTGACGCGCGCCTTGGGCGCGGGGTAGAGCTTCAGCACCGCGGCCGTGACGACGCCCAACGTTCCCTCGGCGCCGATGAAGAGCTGCTTCAGATCGTATCCCGTATTGTCCTTGCGCAGCCCGCGCAGGCCGTCCCAGATCCGTCCGTCGGCGAGCACGACTTCGATCCCGAGGACCAGTTCGCGCGTATTTCCGAAGCGCAGGACGGCATGCCCGCCGGCATTGGTCGACAGATTGCCGCCGATCGTGCAGCTGCCTTCTGCGCGCGAGCGACAGCGGAAACATCAGGCCCTGGTCCGTGGCCGCTTTCTGGACGGCAGCCAGCGGCACGCCGGCCTCGGCGGTGAGCGTCGCGTTGGCGGGGTCGAGGGCGCGAATGCGGTTCATTCTGGCGAGCGAAAGCACGATCTGCGTCGCCTTGCTCGTCCGGGGTCGCGCCGCCGCACTGGCCCGTGTTGCCGCCTTGCGGCACGATGGGTACCCGGAGGTCAGCGCAGGCGCGCACGATCGCGGCCACTTGATCCGTGCTGCCGGGACGAACGACGGCAAGCGCGCGTCCGTGATATCGGCCACGCCAGTCGGACACGTGAGGCGCGATGTCGGCCGGATCGGTCAGGACCTGCTCGCTTCCCACGGCCGCGTCGAGCCGCGCCCGCAGGATTGCGCGAATGTCCATCATGAAGGGCGATGATAGCGGATTACCTATCCGGTCGCACCGGGGTTGCCGCCGGTCCGGTTCGCCGTTGAGTCCCGGCACCGAATCTCACTCGTCGTTGTTCATTACCTCCCAGGGGCGGGAAGTCTCGGTGTGCAATTCGTCGAAGTAGGCGCGCAGTTCGAAAATATCACGCAGAATGTCGGCAGAGAATCCTTGGCGATTGCCGCGCTTGTCGACCAGCAGGTCGTCAAGGTAGCGGCGCAACGAATTGGGGTCCTGCCACATCACCGCGATCAGATTGGCGATTCGTGGATATTGCGCCATCAGGGCCTTCGGCTGCGCTTGTGGCGGCAGCCGGGACGCCCAGACGATGGTGGGCTTGAGCAGCGCGTTTGCGGGATCCGATGCCCGCCGGTCAGTCCAGTCCTGGTCGACGCGCGGCGGCACGCTCGAAGGCCGGATCTCCGCAGTGACTGCGAGATCGTTGAGCGGAACCCGGTCGGTCCGGCGATAGATGGACATGGTAGGGCAGTTATGGTCGTGTTTCGACAGCCGAAAGCAGCGATCCCGACACCTGCCGGATCTTCAGGACAGGTTAAGCAAGACGTGGGCCAACAATCGACGGTCGCGGCCGAACCCGGCGGAAGGTCTAAGACGCCTGACATACGGTGCGAGACACTCCGCTCCAGAAGATCGCTCGGGTTCGCGGTGTCTGGCTGATCGCGACGTACGGACGCCGGGCGGACGCGGTACGATTGGGAATCCTCTGAACGGGTTTCGTGTCGATGCAGCAGGTCCGCTCGGAGGTTCCTGGGTACACCGGTGCCGTACCGGGCGCCGCAGCTAGCGCGAAAGGGTGGAGCATGGCGGACGAGAAAAAACAGGATGCGGGCGGATCGCTCAACGACATCGCGGAATTCATGCAGAAAATGTGGAATCCGTTCGGCGTTCCGGTACCCGGCTTCGGTGTGCCCGGCGCACCTGCCGGCGCGCCGGGTATGGCACCCGGGTTTGCCGGTGCCGTCGGCAACTTGCCCTTCCCGCATCCGGCGGCGATGTTCGCGACGCTCGATCCCGCCGAACTCGAGCGGAAGATCGACGAATTGAAGGTCATCGAAGGCTGGCTGCAGATGAGCCTCAACCTGATGCAATTGAGCATCAGGACCATGGAATTGCAGAAGGCGTCGCTCGAGGCGTTGCGTGGCGCGCAGTCGCCGGCGCCAGACACGCCGGCACCGGCCCGGCGGAAATCCTGATTCAGGCCGGGATCCCATCCATTCCACACGCATCGGAACAGACTATGTCTCGAGTTCTCTATTACGGCTCCGGGTCTCCCTACGCATGGCGCGTGCAACTCGCGCTGGAGCACAAGGCGCTCGCATACGAACGAAAGGTTCTTTCGTTCGCCGCCGGCGATACGCGCAAGCCCGAATTTCTTGCGCTCAATCCCCGGCATCGGGTCCCGGTGCTCGTCGACGCGGATTTCGTCCTCTACGAATCCAATGCGATCGTCGAGTACCTCGACGAAGCATATCCGGCCACCGGCGCGCCGCTGTTTCCCGGTGACGTTCGGACGCGGTCGCTCGTGCGTCGCCTGATCATGGAAGTCGACGCGTACTTCGACGAAGCGATCGACCCTCTGACGACACAGGCGTTCGGCAAGAAGCCGGACGAGCGCGATCCGGCGGAGATTGCCAGGGGCCGGAAGTGCGGTCGTCGAAGAGGTCGCCTTGTTTACGAAAGCGATGCGCGGCGAGTTTCTCGCCGGCCCGCTCTCCGCGGCCGACTTCGCGCTCTATCCGTTGGTCGCGCTCCTGAAACGCTGCGAATTGAAATTGCCCGACCTCGACGCCGACGGCATGCTCACGCCGGAAATCGCGGCGTGGAAAGCGCGGATCGAGGGGCTCGCCTATTTCGATGTCACGGTTCCGCCCCATTGGAAAAACGGCTGAGGAGCATGCAATGGAACTCCGACATCGGCGTTTCCGAACGATGGGATCATCCCGCCGGAATTCGCGTTCGGCGCAATGGACGCCAAGACGCACGTGAAGCTTTCGGCCAATCGCAATCCCGATTTGCGCTGGAGCGGCTTGCCTGCGGGGACCCGATCGTTGGCACTCCTGTGCTGCGATCCCGACGTGCCGTCGCGCGGCGACGACGTCAACAAGGAGGGCCGGATCGTCCCCGCTTCACTCCCGCGCGTGGATTTCTTCCACTGGGTGCTCGTCGACCTCCCGGCCGATGCGCCGGCGATCGCGCGCGGTGAATTCTCGGATGGCGTTACGGAACGCGGAAAACCCGGGCCGCACGCGCCGCGCGGTGCGCGGCAGGGAACCAACGATTACACGGGCTGGTTTGCCGGCGACCCGGAGATGGCCGGCAATTACTTCGGCTACGACGGGCCGTGCCCGCCATGGAATGACGAACTGCCGCATCGCTACGTGTTTACGCTGTACGCGCTCGACGTGCCGCGCCTTGCGATGGCAGGCATCTTTGCCGGGTCGGAAGTCCGCGCAGCCATGGCGGGGCATGTCCTCGGCGAGGCGGCGGTGACCGGACGCTATACGCTCAATCCGGCAGTCACGCTGTAGCAGGGCGCGTTACCCGTCGCGGCCGGTCGCTGTGGTGCGGCGCTCCGGCGCATTTCGTGCGCGAATCGATCGCCTGATCGGGCGGGACTATGCGCGAATTGGAATCAGGCCGCGAATTCGGAACGGGCGCCCCGAAGACGAATCGAACGTCCGACCTGCCCCTTAGGAGTTGGATCTGGGGCAGTTCAACGCGATTCCCTTGTTTTCCTCGGAACTCCTGTTTGATCGCAAGAACAGCAAGGTACCCAGATTTCGTGGTCGACTGTGCTGCATGGAGTTTCACGTCATTTAAGTGGACACGCGCCTGTTGGCGCCGAGCGCGGATGACGCGGACCTCTTTCTGACTTCCGGCTGCGACGTCGACGTGACGTCCCTCGCCAAACCCGAGGGTTGCCAAGACTCTCTTGTCCGCTCCCCGGGCCTGGCCCGCCGCTTGACCTGCCCGATTATAGAGGCCGGCGCCGCGAGCCTGCGACCCGCGCGCCGATGTCACAATGGCGCACTTTGCCAACCGCCGGCGGCATCGGCGCGGCCTCTGGATCGCCTCCTCCATTGCCATGACGACGCCTGCACCCGACTCCCCCTACGCCGCGCTGCGCCTCGTCGTCGCGCTGGCGCTCATGACCATCGGCAACGGCGCGATGTACATTGTGGTCGTGGTGCTGCCGACCGCGCAGGCCGAGTTCGGCGTCTCCCGCGCCGATGCATCGCTCCCGTACACGTTGCTCATGATCGGCTTCGGGCTGGGCGGCATGCTGATGGGCCGCCTCGCAGACCGCTTCGGCGTCATGATTCCGCTCCTGATCGGCGCGGTCAGCATCGGCACCGGCTTCAGTCTGGCGTCGGCGGCAGGCAGCGTGTGGACCTTTGCGCTCGCGCACGGCGTGCTGCTGGGCCTCTTCGGTAGCTCGGCGGTGTTCGCCCCGCTGATCGCCGACACGTCGCTCTGGTTCGACCGGCGGCGCGGAATCGCGGTCGCCGTGTGCGCGAGCGGCAACTATTTGGCCGGCGCGATCTGGCCGCCGATCGTGCAGCACTTCGTGCAGACCGCCGGTTGGCGCGTCACCTACCTGGGGATCGGCGTGTTCTCGATGGTGACGATGCTCCTGCTGGCGTTGCTGATGCGGCAGCGACCGCCGATCGTCGCGGTGGTGGCCGAGGGCGCCGTTGCGACGACGGCATCGAGCCGTCCCTTCGGCCTGAGGCCAAACACCGCGCAAGCCGTGCTGTGCGTCGCCGGGCTCGCGTGCTGTGTCGCGATGTCGATGCCGCAGGTCCACATCGTCGCGTATTGCGGAGACCTCGGCTACGGGGTGGCACGCGGCGCCGAAATGCTCGCGTTGATGCTGGGCTTCGGCATCGTGAGCCGGCTCGTCTCGGGCTGGGTCTGCGATCACATCGGCGGCCTGCGCACGCTGCTGCTCGGCTCGGCCTTGCAGGGCCTCGCACTCGTGTTGTTCCTGCCGTTCGACGGGTTGGTATCGCTTTACGTGATTTCCGCGCTGTTCGGCCTGTTCCAGGGCGGCATCGTGCCCTCCTACGCGATCATCGTCCGCGAGCATTTCGCGCCTGCCGAGGCGGGCGCGCGCGTGGGCACCGTGCTCATGTTCACGCTGCTCGGCATGGCGCTCGGCGGCTGGATGTCGGGCAAGATCTTCGATCTCACCGGCTCGTACGACGCCGCGTTCGTGAACGGGATCGCCTGGAACCTCCTTAACCTGACCATCGCGTTCACGCTGCTGCGCCGGGTGCAGGGCCGGCGGATCGCGAGTCGTTCGACCCGGGCGTCGCCGGTGCGCTGACTCCGGGGAGCGCGCGGACGACGGCGCCCGGCCGCCCGGTCCGGTTGCTGCCGTTGAGCTTCACGCAGCCAACAGCAGCAATGCCGCGGGAGCGGACGTTCAGCCGACGCCCGTCAACGGGCGCTGTCGGCGGCGGGTTCAACCGGTCATTGCAACACCGCGCTTAGTCGATCGGCAGGCGTTTCAAATCCCAAGGTCTTCTTCGGGCGTTGATTCAGGCGCAATGCGATTTTGTTCAAGAATGCCTGGGAGTAGCCTGAGACATCAGTTCCTTTGGGAAAGTACTGACGCAGCAGGCCGTTGGTGTTTTCGTTGCTGCCGCGCTGCCACGGGCTGCGCGGATCGCAGAAATAGACCTGCACGTCGGTGGCGATCGTGAAGTTCCTGTGGTCTGCCATCGAGGCCGCTGACCGCGCCGGGTGCCTGCGGCTGCTGCGCTATTGCGCCCGGCCACCCTTCGCTTTGGATCGGCTGCGCGAGCTCGATCCCGAGCACCTCGTCTACGACTCCCTGAAACCGGGCCCCGGCGGTAGTGCCCCGCAGTGCCTGACCCCACTCGAGCGGCTCGCCCGCCTCGCCGCGCTGGTGCCCCCGCCGCGCCTTCACCGCCATCGCTATTTCGGCGTCCTCGCCCCCAACGCGCCCCTGCGCGCTGCGCTCACCGCCCTCGCGCCCGGGGGCAACCACCGCGCCACCCGCCCCCAACCAGGAGCCCGCCACCGAACCGGCGCACCGTCGCGCCGCTCGCTACCCCGGGGCGCTGCTGCTCGCCCGCATCTACGAGGTTTTTCCGCTGGTGTGCCCCGACTGCGGGGGCGCGATGAGGATCATCGCCTTCATCACCGACGGCCCGACCGTGCGCGACATCCTCGACCATCTCGGCGAACCCACCATGCCGCCGCGCATCGCCCCCGCCCGCCTGCCCGCGCGCGGCCACCTTAGCGTCGGCACCCGCGCGCAAGTCCGACGACAAGCGCGCGGAGCAGCCCATCGCCGCCGAAAATCCACGTTTGACCCGCACCACCAACCCGACCACTATCAAGTTCGCGCCGTTGAAATGGCTATCCGTCACGAAACCGGAACAGGAGCCCATCATGAACCGCTACCAACCCGCGTTGCCCCGCGTCGCCATCTCGCTCGCCGCCATCTCCCTGCCGGCGCTCACGCTCGGCCTGGCCGTATTGCCGGCGCAATTGGGGTCGGTCGGCACCGAATCGTGCATCGACGCGACTCCCCGTCCCGTTGCCCCGATGGCGGCGACCGGTGGTTCGGCCCCGATCCTGGTGCACGGAGTCCGCGAGCAAAGGACGGCGTTCGAGCCGGTTCGCCACGACCTGCGGGTGGGCGAAAAGCAGGCTGACCGCAGCGTTTTCCCCGGCGTCGGCTGCTCCCCCAGGCAGGCGACTGCCGAAGGGCCGGGCGTCTGACACCCGGCCCTTCACCTTTCTTGGCCTCCTTGGCAGCAATGCCCTACCCGGCCTGCATTGCAGAAATGCACCATGGTCCGGCCATCCCGGCAGGACGCACGCAACCAATGAGACGCGGTCATCCTGCGGATGTTCTCGCGTACTCGCGAACGCCTCCCAGTTCGCTCGCGACGCCATCAATCGGCGTTGCCCGGGACCGGCCGCGGGCGTGTCGGGCAAAACCCGGACCGGGTCTTGACTGTTGTTTTCCCATTGCGGCAGGCGTGCCGAGACATGCTCCGGGCTTGACCGCGTAGCTTGGACAAGCAATGATGGATGCATAGCATGCGCGCGCCGGCAGACTTGGGCCGCAGGCCGGAAAAGGACTACTTCGATGTTCCATTCGAGGGAGAGCGGTACCATGCACAAGACGAGTCGGAAGTCCGGCTTTCGGGGGCACGCGGGCTTGCTCGCCGCGACTATGGTGGCGGCCTTATCGACACCTGCGCAGGCCTTCGAGTTCAAGAGCGAAAGCGGCGAGGTGTCGGGCTATCTCGACACCACGGTCTCTTTCGGCGCCCTCTGGCGGATGCAGAGCCGGGATTCAAGCCTGCTCGCGATCACCAACGGCGGGACGTCGCGCGACCCGAACGCGGACGACGGTGACCTGAACTACAAGAAGGGCGAGAACGTCGCGCTGGCCGCCAAGGCGACGTCGGACCTGTCGATCAAGTACCGCAATTTCGGCCTCTTCGCGCGCGGCACCTATTTTTATGACTGGGCCGCGGCCAGCAAGAACGGCGTCCCCGGCACGACGGCATACGACTTCAAGGATTCGGAAGCCGAGTTGCTCGACCTCTACGGGTACGGCAAGTTCGACGTCGGCGGGCGCGGACTTTTCGTCCGTGTCGGCAACCAGGTCGTGAGCTGGGGCGAGAGCACGTTCATCCTGAACGGCATCAACGTACTCAATCCGATCAATGTCGGCAGGTTCCGCGTTCCCGGCGCCGAATTGAAGGAGGCTTTGACCCCGACGCCGATGATCTGGGCCCAGCTGGAGATCACCGACGAGCTGTCGCTCGAGGCGGCTTGGTTGGCGAAGTGGAAGAAGACCAAGATCGACGGCCGCGGCGTCTACTTCAGCACCAACGATTTCGTCGGCACGGACGGCATCATCGCGTATACCGGTTTCGGCCGCCGCAATGACCAGCATAACCCTGCCGGCATCTTCCCGGTGAACACCAACGGACAGCTGGTGGCGCCGCGCTCGGAAAATAGCGAACCCAGCAACGGGGGCGAGTATGCGATCGCGTTGCGCTATTTGCTGCCGCAGCACAACAACACCGAAATCGGCCTCTACCATATCAACTACCACAGCCGAACGCCCTACGTGTCGGGTTATCGCGGTGGCGTCACCGCGGCGCAGACGATATCGAACAACCTGTCGCCAGCGCAGGCCGGGGCGCTGACTGCCGCCGGCATTCCTGCATTCGCCAACGGCAATCCGGCGTGCATGGCCATCGACGTTCCCACCTTTGGCGCGTTGCATACGCCGGCCAACGTCGCCAAGCTGGCGCCGATCGTCGGCGGTGTCGCCAATGCGACGGCGCTGTCGGCGCTGAATGCGACGAACGGCGCGTGCGCCAGTGCGGCTGGACGAGCCGGCACCTATTTTGTCGAGTACCCCGAGGACATCAAGCTCTGGGGCCTGAGTTTCAATACTGCGGGGCCGGGCGGCATTGCGCTGCAGGGCGAGTACTCCTTTCGCAGCAACCAGCCAATCCAACTGCCGTCCGCTGAACTGCTTCTCGCCGCGCTCGGGCTCGCCAACCAGCTGACGAGCACCAACCCGGTGAGTGCGGCGGGGGTCCCCTACGGCACCGAGTTGCCGGGTTACCGCAGAGTGAACATGCACCAGTTGCAAGCGACTGCAACCAAGGCGTTCGGCCCGACTTTCAATGCCAATCAGCTGGTCACGGTTGGCGAGATCGGGTACACGCATCTCGACCTGCCGAGCAACCTCAAGTTCGCGGGGCCGGGGTGTCACCTGCCGCAACCTGGTTCGAGCACCACCAGTGCTTACAATTCGGTCTCGACCAACTGCTTCGCGACCAAGAACTCCTGGGGCTATCGCCTGGTAGGCCGGCTCGACTACGACGGCGTGGTGGACGGCGGGACGCTCTCGCCGCGCATCGCCTTTGCCCATGACGTCGACGGCGTCGGTCCGACTTTCAACGAGGGTGTCAAGGCACTGACGCTCGGCCTGGGGTTCGTCTACCTGCAGAAGTGGCAGGCCGACATCGCTTACACGATGTTCTTCGGCGGCAACACCTTCGCGGGGACCGATTCGCCGAGCCTAGCCTCCGGCGCCCTGCCGCCCGGCCAGACCGCGAGCTACGCCAGCGGTTCGAATTATCTCAAGGACCGCGATTTCCTGTCGATCAACGTGAGCTATTCGTTCTGATCGCGAACCGAACGACATGAGGAGAGCATTGATGAGCAGAACAGGCGTTGGCGTCATTGCAACGGTTCTCGCGCTTGCGTTCGCAGTGCCGGTTCTGGCGCAGAACAGGACCCCGCTCGGGGCCGAGGTGGCTGGCAATGCCGCCGGCACCATCCCCGCCTACGACGGTGGCCTCACCAAGCCGATCGCCGGCTTCCAGAGCACCGGCCATTATCCCGATCCGTTCAAGGCTGACAGGATCCTCCTCACGATTACCGCGGCTAATGCGGAGCAGTACAGGAATCAGCTCTCGCCCGGCCAGATCGCCCTGTTGAAGAAATATCCGACCTGGAAAATGAACGTCTACCCGACGCGACGCAGCGCCTCCTACCCGAAGGGTGTCTACGACGAAACGGTGGCCAATGCCGCAACCGCCAAGCTCGCGCCCGGCGGCAACGGCGTCACCGGCACGAAGGGCGGCATTCCCTTCCCGGCGCCCAAGGACGGCCTCGAGGCGATCTGGAACTCGACGCTGCGCTACCGCGGCGACACCTACGCGATGAGGTGGGGCCAGGCGGCGGTCACGCGCGAGGGCACCTACACGATGGTGAACTTCGACTACGAGTACGACTTCAACTATGGCAACCTCAGCAAGCCCGTCAAGGACCGGGAGGACAACAAGCTCGCCTATTTCCTGCAGACGGTCACCGGGCCGGCGCGTCTCGCCGGTCAGATCCTGCTGGTGGACGAGACCGTCGACCAGGTGAAGGAACCGCGCAGCGCCTGGACCTACAACCCCGGCCAGCGGCGTGTCCGGCTGGCGCCGCAGGTCGCCTACGACAATCCGGGCACGGCCTCGGACGGTCTGCGCACCAGCGACGATTTCCAGATGTACAACGGCGCCACCGATCGCTACAACTGGAAGCTCGTCGGCAAGCAGGAGATGTACATACCGTACAACTCCTACAAGATCTCCGGCAACGAAGTGAAGGTCGCGGACGTTTTGAAACCGAGCCATGTCAACCCCGACCTGGCGCGCTACGAACTGCACCGCGTGTGGGTCGTCGAGGCGACGTTGAAGGAGGGGACCAATCACATCTACAAGAAGCGCGTCTTCTACATCGACGAGGACAGCTGGTCGATCGCGGTCACCGACAAGTACGACGCACGCAATGAGCTGTGGCGCGTGTCCGAGCAGCATTCGATCAATTTCTACGACATACCGATGCTCTACGGTACGGTCGAGGTGCACCACGACCTGCAGTCGGCGCGCTACCTGGCGATGGGCATCCGCAACGAAGAGCCCAAGGTGTACGAGAAGATCAAGCGCGACAAGGCCGATTTCACTCCGGCCGGCCTGCGCGGCGTCGGCACGCGCTGAGCCGCGCTACACCGGAAATCCTGCGAGGCCGCGTCCGGCCGCCAGCTTCCGGGCGCAAGTTCACAGCATGCGGACGACCTCGGTTCGCCCGAGACCTGGGTTGGACGCCGCAGCGGCGCTGCCGTGCAGGAGCGACGGTTGTGCAGCTGCTGCGATCGTTGGCCGCCGGGGGCCATCGCACGGCCGGCGCGATCTGCAGGGGGTGGCACGGCGCGCAGCGCACACGTCGCGGACGAGGGAAACTGTCCCATGAACAAGGTCGTCGGCCTGGTCGCGTTTCTCGTGGTGTTCGGTGCTGCCGCGTTTGCCTTTGCGCCGCGGCCGCTGCCGGTGTTCCCGGCCACGGCGGCGAGCGCCTCGCGGTTGCTGTTGCTGGGCGTCACCGCGGCCGGCAAGCGCGTCATAGCGGTAGGCGAACGCGGATCCATCGTTCTGTCCGACGATGAGGGACGCACATGGCGTTTCGCGAAATCTCCAACGAATGCCACGCTCACCTCGGTGTATTTTGTCGACGCCAGGCGCGGGTTCGCGGTCGGCCACGACGCGGTGATCCTGCGGACCGAGGATGCCGGCGAGACGTGGCTGCAGGTGCACGCGGCGCCGGACGAACAGAAGCCCCTGTTCGCCCTCTGGTTCGAGAACGCGGACCACGGCATTGCCGTGGGCGCCTACGGTTCTTTTTACCGGACCGCCGATGGCGGCAAGAGTTGGCGGGCGGAAACGATTCTCGAAGGTGACCGGCATTTCAACTCGCTCGCGGGCGGCGCCGACGGCAAGCTCATTCTCGTCGGCGAGTCCGGGCTGATGATCCGCTCCCTGGATGCCGGCCGAACGTGGACGCCGTTGAACCTGCCGTACAAGGGCTCGTACTTCGGCGTCCTGCGTGTGGCGGATAGAAGCTGGATTGCTTTCGGTTTGCGCGGCAACGTCTTCCGCTCGAATTCCGACGGCGACGGATGGAATCAAGTGAGCTCTATCCAATCCCAGGCGAGTTTGATGGGCGGCACACTGCTGCCCGACGATGGCGTGCTCCTCGTCGGCCGCGAGGGGATGCTGCTCGAAAGCCGTGACCGCGGCAGGAGCTTCACCGCCCGCAAGACCGCGAACGGCGAGGCGCTCGCCGCCGCACTGTCTCTGCCTTCCGGCGTGCGCGTCCTCGTCGGCGAGGGTGGCGCGATGCGCCTGGAAGCGGGCGGCTAGCCTCCGCCGCGGCGACCCGAGGGCGTTCGATGGCCTTGGACCTGTCCAATCTGGTGCGCCTGGTCCAGGCGTACGCAAGCCCGTTGCTGCGCCGCGTGCTGCTCGCCTTCTTCGCGGTGGTCACGATGCTCCTCGCCTACTCGGCGACGCAGCTCAAGGTCGATGCCGGCTTCAACAAGATGGTGCCGCTGCAGCACGAGTACATGCGCACCTTCACCGAGTACCAGAAGACCTTCGGCGGCGCCAACCGCGTGCTCGTGGCGCTGCGTGTCAAAGGCGAGGGCGGCGATATCTACACGCCCCAGTTCATGCGCGCGCTGAAGGGCGCGACCGACGACGTGTTCTTCATTCCCGGCGTCGACCGGGCGACCGTGACCTCGCTGTTTACCCCCAACGTCCGCTTCATCGAGGTCGTCGAGGAGGGCTTCAGCGGGGGCAACGTGGTGCCGGCAACGTTCCGCGGCACGCCGGAGGATCTCGAGATCGTGCGGCGGAACGTGTTCAAGTCGGGTACCGTCGGCCGCCTGGTCGCGAACGATTTCCGGGGTGCATTGATCCGCGCCGACCTGCTCGAGGTCGATCCGGTCTCCGGGGACCGGTTGAACTACGGCGCCGTCGCAGCGAAGCTCGAGGCGGTGCGCAGCAAGTACGAGAGCGACGGGATCGATGTCCACATCATCGGTTTTGCGAAGGCGGTCGGCGACATCACCGACGGCGCCATCGGCGTGCTCGCGTTCTTCGCCCTCGCCTTCGTCATCACGACGGTTCTCCTGTACGCCTACAAGCGTTCGGTCCCGCTCACGGTCCTTGCGCTCGTCTGTGCACTGATGCCGGTGGTCTGGCTGCTAGGGTTGCTGCCGTTGCTCGGTTTCGGCATCGACCCGATGTCGATTCTCGTGCCGTTCCTGATCTTCTCGATCGGCGTCAGCCATGCCGTGCAGATGACCAATGTCTGGAAACACCAGACGGAGATAGGCCGCGACGGCCGGACAGCGGCCCTCAATGCCTTCCTCAAGCTGTTCATCCCCGGTTCGGTGGCGCTTATCACCAACGCGCTCGGCTTTCTCGTGATCATGCAGATCAAGATCGACATCGTCCGCGAGCTCGGCATCACGGCCAGCCTCGGCGTCGCACTCATGATCCTGACCAACAAGGTCCTGCTGCCTGTTCTGCTCTCGTACCTGCCCGCGGATCCGGTGCCGGCGAAGCCCGTGGTCGACCTCGATCGCACGTGGCGCACGGTCTCCGCATTGGCCGAGCCCCGCTTCGCCGTGGTGGCGCTGCTCGTCGCGGCGTTCGTGCTGGGCGTCGGCACCTGGAAGGCGCGTGGCGTCAAGACCGGCGACCTCGGCAAGGGCATCCCCGAGCTGCACGATGATTCGCGCTACAACCGCGACAACGCGGCGATCGTCGACAACTTCTCGATCGGGGTCGACGTGCTTTCGGTCATCGTGCAGACCAAGGGCGTCGACGGCGCGTGCACGAACTCCGGGATCATGGATGCCATCGACCGCTTCGAGTTCTACATGCGCAATGTTGCCGGCGTCCAATCGGTGCTCGCGCTCCCGGGCGTGGCCAAGGTGGTCAGCTCGGGCTGGAACGAGGGCAGCCTCAATTGGCGCGCGTTGTCGCGCAACCCCGACGTGCTCGCGCAATCGGTGACACCGATAGACACGGCCACCGGGCTCCTCAACACCGATTGCAGTGCAATGCAGGTACTGGTCTTCACGCGTGATCACCAGGGCACGACGATCGCCCACATCGTGCGTGAGGTGAAGGATTTCGCCAGCAATAACAGCACGCCGCAGATCGAGTTCAAGCTCGCAAGCGGCAACGTAGGCGTGATGGCGGCCACCAACGAGGCGGTCGACGCGGCCGAAGTGACCATGCTGCTGGCGCTGTTCGGCGCGATCACGCTGCTCTGCTTCCTCACGTTCTGGTCGTGGGAAGCGGTGCTGTGCATCATTCTGCCGCTCATGCTCGTTTCGATCCTGTGCAATGCGCTGATGGCGACCCTCGGCATCGGTCTCAAGGTGTCCACGCTGCCGGTGATCGCGCTTGGCGTCGGCGTCGGTGTCGATTACGGCATCTACCTGTATGAGAGGATGAAACACTACCAGGAAAACAGAGGCGAAGGATTGCGCGACGCGTTCTATCAGGCGCTGCGCAGCCGCGGCACCGCCGCGGTGTTCACCGCGCTGACCATGGGCATCGGCGTGGGCACCTGGGCCTTCTCGGCGCTCAAGTTCCAGGCCGACATGGGCGTGCTGCTCGCGTTCATGTTCATCGTGAACATGCTCGGCGCGATTTTCGTGTTGCCGGCGCTGGCCGCTATCCTGGTCAAGCCGAAGCGCCGGGCCGTGGGCGGTACCGCGGAGCCGTCAGCCCCGGTTCAATAGATTCGCTCGACGCGGCCCGTGCGCAGCATCGGCCCGGTGTGGGCAAGCAGCAGGGCGGGCGCGCGACCGGCACAAGTTGAACCGAAACGCTAAGTGAGCACCTGATGCAGGGAAACATCGAGCACTCGTTGCACCGCAATCTTGAGATCATCGGAGATTTCCTTTGCAATGATCATCGCCCGGCAGGGCACTTTGCCGAGATGCTTATCTACCCAGCCCATGTAATACAACAATTGCCCGACGGTCCTGTTGCGACCACGCCCGACCTTGAGTTCGATCACGACGAAACGCTTTTCACGATCGACCAACAACAAATCGATGAAGCCTCCGTCAATGCCGTATTCGACGCCGGATTGCCCTTCCGATGTATAGAGCTGTAACCCCGCTTCGATTCGGCCAGGATTCTTCGTCAGGTAATCGCGGAGGTTTGCTTCCGAGGCAAAGTGTTGGTCTTCGTCGTCTTCTTGACCCCCACCATCGTCATCTCGAACTTCGGGTCCTCGTCCAGCAAGAAAGTCCTCGTATTGCTGCCTAATTTTCCGGTAACGGCGAATCTTGATTTCGCCTGCTGGTGTGTTTCCGAGCGCCCATTGTGATGCCTTGAATGCATGCAAGAGTCCGCGCTGTTCAAACAAATCGACGATATAACCGCGCCGCGATGACGACGTGTACGAGGATTCCCACTCGATCGGCATGTCGCGTATTGCTGCGACCTCGCGTTCAAGTCCATGGCTCGCTCCGAATCCATAGGCGGCCCTGAGGGATAGTGCGGCGGTCTGCTCTTCGATCATCGGGCGCTCCAATCGTCTCTGGCTAACGTTTGCTGGCGTCATCGCTGGGCAGCAATGGACAGAGTAACTTTGCGGCCACAGCCGCTATGGAGTTGTCGTAGCCGCCCTTCGCCAAGGCGCGCAGCCCGGTCTGTGCCCACTGCACATCGGGAAACAGCCAGCCTTGTTGATCAAAATGAGCTTGGATCCGGCCGCGATCCTTTGCAGAGGCCACCCGGCCTGCTGCCAAACAGAGGACGATCGCGGCCTCAGCCGGGAGGGACTTGGCGTCATAAAGCTGACCACGCAGCCGGGCTAGAACCGTCTCGCGCAGAACCGGATCGACGAAGAGCTTGTACCGGGTATTCTGGGCGTTCCCGCCGGTGAGATCGTCAGCCTTCACCCCGCGCGAGTCGAAGTAGCTCTTACACTCGACCACACGGAGTTGATTGTCGCGGGGGCGATAGGCGAGCAGATCGATCTCCCACCGCGGCGAAGAGGGGCGACGGATGCGCTTTTTGTCCTCGGGGGTTAGCTCTACTTTGAAGGACTGGCGAACCCAGAACCCCTCGCGCTAAAGCAGCGAGGCGACGAGGAGTTCATAAGCTTGCATAGCGCCTCGCAATGGCTGGCGCCCCGGGCAGGAATCGAACCTGCGACCCCGCCCTTAGGAGGGGCGTGCTCTATCCACTGAGCTACCGGGGCGCAACGGCCATTTTACCGGATCGCGATCGCCGATCGCGCTGGTTCGGTCACCGCAACGCAGCATCCTGAACTTCGGTCCAGCGCGGGCAGGCGACGAGATGGTCGTTGACGAGTCCCGTCGCCTGCATGAACGCGTAGACGATGGTCGATCCGACAAACCGAAAGCCGCGCTTCCGAAGATCCTTCGACAGCGTGTCCGACTGCGCGGTGCGAGCCGGGACCGCGGCGAGCGTGCGACGCCGGTTGCATACGGACCTGGCGCCGACAAACGCCCACACGTAGCGATCGAAGGTGCCGAATTCCCGCTGCACGGCGAGAAACGCGCGGGCGTTCGCCACCGCGCTCTCGATCTTCAGTCGATTGCGAACAATGGCCGCGTTCAACATGAGCTGCGCGATCGTTTGGGCATTGAAACGCGCCACCTGCTGCGGGTCGAATGCGGCGAACGCGGCGCGGTAGCCGTCGCGTTTATTCAGGATTGTCGACCACGAAAGCCCCGCCTGTGCGCCTTCGAGAATCAGGAATTCGAAGAAAACCCGGTCATCGTGCACGGGCACACCCCACTCTCGATCGTGGTAGGTCGCGTACAGTGCGCTGCCGTCGGCCCACGGGCAGCGGAGGAGGGCACGTTGCATCGGCGCAATGCGGGTGGTGTTCCTGCGGATTATCGATGCGCGGGCATGTCATCGCAACCTGCCCGGCGTGTCCGCTGCATGTCCTCGGCACGACTTATCGAACGCATGCCGAAGCCAGGACCGTCATCGCGGCGGCGATATCGCTGCCCGGCGGGATGTCGAACGTGTACCGGCCTATCGGTCGGCATGTGCAGGGTCCGCGTGATTTGCCAACGGATGCGCGTGGCCGGGCGTGGCCGTGGCAGAATCGTCGCGTGATCCCATGGCTTGGACCCGATACACCGTTTCCGCCGCTCGAAGCGGCGCTGGCCGAGCCCAACGGGTTGCTTGCGGCAAGCGGCGACCTTACCCCGCGTCGGTTGCTCGATGCCTACGGACGGGGCATCTTCCCCTGGTACAGCGGAGACCAGCCAGTCCTATGGTGGAGCCCCGACCCACGGATGGTGCTGTTCGTCGAAGAATTCCGGGTTGCCCGTTCGCTGCGCAAGCGGATGAAGCAGCGCCCGGCCGAAATTCGCGTGGATTCGGATTTCCGCACGGTGATCGCGGCGTGCGCGAACGTGCGTAGGCGTGGTCAAGCCGGAACGTGGATTACCCCTGCGATCGTCGACGCTTATACTGCGCTTCACGAACTCGGCAACGCGCACTCGGTGGAGGCCTGGCGAGATGGCAGACTTATCGGTGGCCTCTATGGGGTTGCGATCGGACGGATGTTTTTCGGGGAATCGATGTTCGCGGATGAACCGGACGCCTCAAAGATCGCGCTCGTCCACTTGGTGGAAATCCTCCGTGCGAACGGCTCCCCAATGATCGATTGCCAGCAGGAAACGGCGCATCTGGCGTCCTTTGGCGCCCGACCCATACCCCGGCGCGAGTTTGCCGCCCGGGTAGCGGCGCTGATACATTCGAACGGGCCAGATCACCCTTGGGCACCGGCAGCGGGTTCGAACCACGTGGCATGACCAAACTGAACGACCTCCCTTTGGCGTCGCTGCAGTTCTATGCGACGGCACCATACCCTTGTAGTTACCTGCCCGAACGGGTTGCCCGGTCCCAGGTCGCCACGCCCGGCCATCTGATCGACGCCAATGTCTACGGACATCTTGTCCGCCTGGGTTTTCGCCGCAGCGGCGGATTCACCTACCGCCCGCATTGCGACCGCTGCCAAGCGTGCGTGCCTGTGCGCATCCCGGTTGATGACTTTCAGCCCAATCGTACCCAACGCAAATGTGCCAGGACGCACTCAATGTTAGAGGCAAGAAGGCATAAGTTAACGTACGATGCCGAACATTACGCGCTGTACTTGCGTTATCAGCGATTTCGACATTCCGGCGGCGGAATGGACCAGGACAGTCGCGAGCAGTACCAGCACTTCCTTCTCCATAGCAATGTTTCGACCGAGCTAATCGAGTTTCGAGAGGGCGCCGTGCTTCGGATGGTCGCGCTGATCGACCGATTGGCGGACGGACTGTCCTCCGTATACGCGTTTTTCGAGCCGGGCGTCCGTGGCGCCAGCTTCGGAACCTATAACGTCCTTTGGCAGATCGCGCGGTGCCGCGCCTTGGGACTACCGTACCTTTACCTTGGCTACTGGATCGCCGAGAGCCGGAAGATGGCGTACAAGGCGACCTTTCGGCCGGTGGAGGGGCTAAGGAACGGGGGTTGGGGCAGGGTGTAGCCGATGGGAACGGGTGTCCCCGGTTGTTTGAACATCTAATTCAGCCCGGTTTACGTGGCTGAAATTGGTTGACGGTACGACGTTCGTAATCAGGTACGCAGGTGGCGTGGTTGAGCGTCGGTGCTGATCTCGGAAACTTGATTACTAAACCGTCCTTAAGTTAGTCTACAGCGTCCTTGTATGATGCGCGACATTGTCTATACTGAAGAGATGAAGCGCGATGGCCGCACATTGGATCACCGGACGTTGGAGGAGATTCGTCGCACGGCCGTGGAGCGGGTGCGCGAGGGCGAGGACCCGAGCACGGTGATCGCGTCGTATGGGTTTTGCCGGACGACGATCTACAAGTGGCTGCGCGCGGCGAGCGTGGACGCGGTAAGGGTCTTCGGGCGCTGTCCTCGCGCAAGGCGACGGGGCGACCACGGACGTTGACGTCGGCGCAGGAGCGGCAGGTGCATCGCTGGATCAACGGCAAGGACCCGCGGCAATACGGTTTCGACTTTGCCTTGTGGACGCGAAAGATCGTCGGCGAGTTGATCGAGCGCGAGTTCGGGGTGAAGCTCGGGGTCACGGCGGTCGGGAAGTTGCTGGCGAAGCTGGGCTTGACGCCGCAGAAGCCGCTGCAGCGGGCCTACCAACGTGATCCGGAAGCCATTGCGCGGTGGCAACACGAGACCTATCCGCGCCTGGCGAAGGACGCCAAGGCCCGTGGCGCCGAGATCTACTTTTGGGATGAGTCCGGTTTCCGCGCCGATGGCGTGCAAGGCCGGACCTGGGCGTGCAGGGCCAAACCCCGGTGGTCGCCGTGCCCGGCCAGCGCCAATCGATGTCGGCCGCCTCCGCGGTCAATGCTCGCGGCGCCTTCTGGTATGTCACCTTCCAAGGAGCGCTCAACGCCGCGCTGTTTGTCGACTATCTCAAGCGGCTGATGAAGCAGCGCAAGAAGCCGCTGACGCTGATTCTGGACAGCCTGCCGGCGCACAAAGGGCCGGTGGTGCGCAACTATGTTGCCGCGCTGCAGGGCAAGTTGGAGTTGCATTATCTGCCCGGTTACGCGCCGGAGCTCGATCCCGATGCGCTGGTGTGGACCAAATGAAGCGTACCGGCACGGCCAAGAAGCCGCTGTGCCAGGGCGATCAACTGCAGTCGCGCATTGACGCCGACCTCCGAGCGATTCGACGCGATCCCAAACTCGTGCGCTCATTCCTCCGCGCTCCTTCCGTAGCCTATATTAGTGACTGCTGAGTAAGTCGAGGTCGTGAACCCCGCGGTAATCGTTGAATTCGCCAAGTGTGTACGGCGGGACGCTTGGCCGGAACCTGGGCGCGAAACCAACTTCCTTTGATGCCGTGGTCCATCAACCAATAGCATCCGATTCCGACGCTGTAATCTCGACGGCGGTACGCGTTGCTGCGTTGGACGGATATCTTTTGGGCGCCACGCATTTCGGTCGTCCAGGTTCCGCTAACCCGCCAACTGTAGTGTTGTTCAGCTGTGGTGGCGGTATTCCGGCCGCACGCTATGCGCGATTCGCCCGTTACCTTGCCGCAAATGATGTTCCGGTGCTCGTTTATGACTACCGAGGAATTGGTGCGTCGCGACCATCGCAACTTCGAGGCTTTGGTGCCTTCGCCGAAGACTGGAGTGAATTGGATTGTGGTGGTGCGATAGCCTACTTGCGATACCGCTACCCAACGGCAGAGCTGGTTGGTATGTCGCATAGCATTGGTACGTTATTGACAGTTGGGGCGCCGAACGTTGGTGAGATCTCCCGATTTGTGTTCCTCTGTGCGCATACGGGGTACGTCGGTGACTATTTGCCCAGATATCGGATACCTATGGCGATCTTGTGGCACGGCGTGATGCCTATCTTGACCCGTGTCCTTGGATATTTTCCTGCGCGTATTCTTGGTCTTGGGGAAGACATCCCCGCAGGAGTCGCTTTGCAATGGGCAGCTAGAATCAGCCGTGATCTGCGACCAGAATCTACAGATCCGGACGCCGCGCGTGCGAGAGTGATGATTTCCCGGTACCAGAAAGTCAACGGAGATGTACTTACCGTAGGCTTTTCGGATGATGCGTTTGCAACGAAAGCAGGCACCCAACGTCTTCTAGACGCGCTACCTGGTTTGCGCACCACGACATTGTCGATCATCCCCAGCCAAGTGGGAATGTCAAAGATCGGGCATTTTGGCTTCTTTCGCCGTAGCGCGGAGACTTTGCTTTGGCCACTCGTCTTACGATACCTGCAAAATCAAACGACATTCGTGCCGCCTGTGGCCGATAGAACAACTTGAACAAGTTTGCGGCAGGTAGGCGTATTGGCGATAGCTCGACCCTTGCCCACTAGGGCCACGCATAGGAAGTGGGTCTAATTTCCCGTCGAAAAGAATGGTCCGAAACGAGCGCGGACTATTCACGCTATCTTGGCACGTCATTTGCTGTACTGAACATGCTGATCGGCGCCAAGGTGCGCTGTTCTGGGAAAGGTCAGTAGGTGGCGGTTCTGGCACTGCCGTTGAGCGTCACAAGACGGCATCCGTCGGCATATTGACTATCGATGGTTCGTAGGTAGCACGGCCTCCGCCGGCGGTACAACCCAAAAAATGCGCGCTGCCATACCTATCCACCTGCCTGGACACAATCATGTCCTGCAATGGCATAGCCGTTTGGTGAGGTCGTTCAAGGATGCGCCACGGTCGGAATTGGAACAAGCGCTACTTCGCGTCGTGATCCCGGCGTTGGTGATGCTCTATATCGGGATAGATGCGCATATTGGTGATCCGCTGTCCGATGTCGAATTTGGAGCGCTCTGGTTTGCCATTGTTTTTTTTCTTTTTGCCATCGCACTAATGAGCTTCGTGCTCGCTGGCAGGGGAAACGTGACAGCCCGTCGTCTGTTTGGCATCTTTGCCGATAACGCCGGGAATACCGTCTACTTACTCATAGCGGGCGAGGCGGGCGCGTTTGTCACTGGCATTTACCTTTTCGTAACGTTTGGCAATGGTTTTCGTTATGGTCGATTTTATCTCCGTGTGTCACAAGGGCTATCAATTGCTGGCTTCCTAGTCGTTCTCTACGCATCTCCGTTCTGGCTCCGCCAATATCCCCGTTGGCATCGGAATATTGATCGCACTTCTCGTTCTACCCTTCTATGTTGGCGTACTTGCTGAGCGAATTACTGAGGCGAAAAAGCGTGCCGACGAGGCCAACAAAGCGAAGGGAAGGTTTTTGGCAAATGTCAGCCACGAAATGCGAACGCCGCTAAATGGCGTAATTGCAATGGCCGACCTCCTGCGCGAAACGACCTTAAACGAAGCTCAGCAAGAAATCGTCGAAACGTTGGCAAACGCAAGCCAGCTGGCGCTAGCACAAGTTGAAGATGTATTGGATGCGGCAAAGATTGAGGCAGGTCGTGTCCAGATTGAGACGCGCGCCTTTGATCTTGGCAAGCTTCTTAACAATAGCGTAAAGGTCATTGCGCCACAGGGCCGTTACAAAGGATTAGCGATATCAATAAACATTGATCCGTTGGTCGGACGCTGGTACGCGGGGGATCCGCATCACTTGCGGCAAGTCTTGCTAAATCTCCTGGCTAACGCCGTGAAATTTACCGAGCATGGCGGAGTCACCCTCAGTGGTCGAACCTTATCCGAGACCCCCGACGGGGCCGTGGTGCTACTTGAAGTTCAGGATACGGGAATTGGAATTCCCGACGACAAACTTGCCACCATTTTTGAACCCTTCGCGCAAGCCGATGACTCGGTAACTCGCGTATATGGTGGAACTGGATTAGGTACAACTATTGCGCGTCAGCTCGTCACGCTAATGGGTGGCCGTCTAGGAGTGAAAAGCGAAGTTGGTGTTGGAAGTACGTTCTGGGTGGAGTTGCCATTGTCCTACGCGGAGCCACGAGGAGTTGATCTCGTGGATGATCTAGCGGCTAGCCGAAAGTTGCCTACGTCGATACACGCGGCGACGAGCGGAGGTATCTCAAAGCCATCACGAATTCGTGGGGCTCGGATCCTCGTAGCTGAAGACAATGCGACAAACCAGCGCGTAACGCGATTGATTCTTGAGAGCGGTGGTCACTTTGCAACGATAGCAAACAATGGCGAAGAAGCGCTTGATGTCTTAGAGCGGGGAGACTTTGACATCGCATTATTTGACTTGTCGATGCCGGTGGTCAGCGGACTTGAGGCTCTGAAAATGTATCGCTTTACTGCGATCAATCCCATTCCGATTCTTATACTTTCCGCAAACGTTACCGCCGAGATAATGGAGCAATGCCATGCCGCAGGGGCTGCGGAGTTTGTCCAAAAGCCGGTGCGCGCATCCTTCCTATTGGACGCTATCGATCGAAATCTTGCGGATCGTGCGGATGAGTTCTCTTCATTTGAATCCGGAACGCCCGATGAGCGGCTATCTCCTGCCTCCATTGAAGTCGAACCAATCAACAGAAGTGTGATCGCGGAACTCGCAAATTTGTCGCGAGACCCAACATTTGAAGAGCGGCTCCTCCGGGGCGTTCGGAGCGATTGCGCGCAGCTAGTAGAAAAAATTGTTGGCGCACTATCACAGCGCAAGTACGAAGATGTAGGCAACGCCGCGCATGCCTTGAAAGGCGCGGCCGGAAGCGTCGGCGCGGGACTTTGGGTCCAGTTTGCAATTCAATTGGAAAATTCGTCGCCTGAGACGCTGCGCCTCAAATCCGTGGCTTTGACGCAGGAATTGCTTCGAATTACTCAGCGCACTTATGCAGCACTCGACGCCCACATAGTAAGCCGAGTGCAACAGAAACAGTCATCCGCGCAATAGGCTTTAGTTGCACCGCGGCGGTGGAATCCGACCGAGTAGATCTGCACATTAACTTTAGTCGTTTGCACCTACGGCATTGAGTCGCGGCGACGACTCGCCTCGATGAACAAGGTTGGCAACGCTTCCTCGCTCCTGGGCTCGAATGAGGCGATCCATCATGCGCAAATCCCTCTCACTTAGGTGCATCGCCGCCTCGACCCACACGCCGGTGATGTGAAGTAACTCTTCCTTTGTGACAGCCTCAAAGTCGCGGCGAACCCGTTCGAATGCTCGCCGGCCGTTGCTGCCGCGTCCGTGCTTTCGGACGTAGCTTGCGACGGCCGCTTCTCCCGTTCCATCTGCGGTAATCACGTCAACAATTCCCATGTCATAAAGTTGCCGCGCCGTGTATGTATTTCCGCCGAGAATGAGCTCCTCCGTAATGCGTCGCCCAACCTTGCGCTGCAGAAAACTGTAGGCGCCCATCCCCGGAAATAGGTTGAACAACACTTCTGGAAACCCCATTTTGCACGACTCCTCGGCGACTACGATCGAGCTTGCAAGCGCCGCCTCAAATCCACCGCCGAGGGCAGTCCCTTGGACCAACGATATCGTTGTGACCGGCAAATCGAAATTGCGGTTCCAAGGATACAAATCATCAACGCACATTTCTGCGTATTTCTCCAGCTGTATCCGGTCGTGATTGAGGATCGCATCGCGAAAAAGTGAAAGATCGCCACCAAGATTGAAGACTCCCGGTACCTTAGAGGCAAGGACCGCGTAGTTGATGGCGCGCATTGCGCCGGAGTCGTACAGTTGCCCTCGTGACTGAATAATGTCATTGATAAACGTGCGAAGATCAGTAAGTAGCTTTGCTCCGAAACTCGGACGCGGTACTGGGTTCATGATGGCCCAGTAAACACCAGTTTCCGGCTCGAAATGCGTTTCGAGTTGCTCATAGCGCGGTCGCTGGGCCGCTCGAACATCGCTTACTACGTTCATCAGGTAGATCTCTTTGAGCAGGAAATTGGACGAGTGCCTAAACGAGTGACAAATTGCGTTGCTACGGATCGTGCGAGAACCGTAACGCATTAGTCATATCAATGTATTCGCACCTAACCCGCCTTCAATCACCGAGTCAGATTCAAAAAAAAACGCCAAACGCATTGGTCGATCGTAGGTTACCGTGAACATGCTGTGACTTACAACTATTTTCTGATCCGAAATGTCTTTCATATCAGAAAATTGGCTGCGTATTCGCACAGGCAATCTACGATGAATCCAGCGAAAGGACCCACGAACCCACCACATATAGTAATCGACAAGTCCCGCAATCGAAGGGATAGTGCTGTGGGTCGCGTGTGGTAGGCATGTGACGTATAGCATTTGTCCAAGACACTTGCCATCGAATTGCGGCTTACCAGGATTGGATTGCTCGAACGTTCGGCTGTCGGCCTAATTGCGAATGGGCAGTGGATTCCCGAATACTTGCCAGTGGACGTGATGGGCGATGTTGCATTGTCCGAAGGCAGGCGGACCCGGATCGGGCGAGTGCCTAGTCGCCCCCCAATTCGTACGGCGTGGTCTAGGCCTAGCGTACGTTCAATTCGCCGGTACCCAAGAGTTGCGTGACCCTTCTAGCCGCGTAGGCAGACCAGAAGTTTGGGAAACACCAATTCGTTCATTGTCATTGGCAATATTCTGGAACATAGTGCGCAAAATCGATCTTCAACGCGCTACTGGGGTCCCGTAGGTGCGGTTGGAGATCCGTTCGCTGTTTTCGTTTCGACCACTCAACGATATCGAACGTTGGACGCGACATCAGCCGTGTAATGGGTGCGATATTGCCGAACGATATTTCAATTCTTCGTACCGCGAGTACGATCCCGGATCGAGTAGTCTCCAATCAAGAGATAGGTGAACTGCTTATTGCGGGTGTTCGTATAGACGATGAAGCTGCTGCCGATATCGTCGCTAAGACGCGCGAGCGATCAGAGCTAATCGAAAGGAAAACAGGACTGCGCGCGCGCCGCTTTTTCTCCGCTAGCGAATCTCCGTTAGAAATAGGCTTGGAATTGTTGACTCGTTTGCTCCCTGAAGATGCCTGGGGATCCCTCGATGCTTTGATTGTCTCGTCTTCCAGCACGCAGGGTTTTCCGGGTCTCTCACAGCAAATCTTGGCAGCTGCGAGGAACATGCATTCGGACCTTGGTGCGCCGTTTGTGCTGGACGTTGGTAGCAATGCTTGTACGGGTTTCATGTATGCGATCACGATTGGCGTAAGCACCATGCGCGCGTTGGGGTATCGGCGTGTCGCGTGTTTGGCCATCGAGTTTTCTTCTAGGTGCATTGCCTACGATCCAATCGCTTTTGGTACAAGTACGTTGTTCGGAGATGCAGCCGCTGGCGTGTTGCTCGGGCGTGGCACGACGGGAATTGCCACCGTACGTGCTGTGCGTGCGAGTTCGATGGTCGATTCAGAATCGATCGGCATGATCAAAGGCAGCGGGATGCATGCGGCGCAATTGTCCTCGGATGTCCCTGTGGCGACGCGCTGGTTTATGTCTGGTCCTCCAGTAGCAATCGGCGCCACGCGAATATTGATCGAAGAGATTCAACGGTACCAAGCCGAAGGCGTTACGATAGACTGGCTTATTCCGCACCAGGCAAATCTCACTCGAATACTCATTCCTGCATGCGAAAAAACTGGTATTAACCCTGCGCAACTGTGTGCATCGTTCGCGGAAACAGGAAATACGTCGAGCGCGAGCATTCCATTGCTGCTTGATCAACTTGCCCGAAGTGGGCGCGCGCTGCCTGGGCAGACGGCACTGTTAGTCGGTTTTGGCGCAAGCTTTTCACTTGGCTCGGCTTTAATTGAATTCGCGCGTCAGCAAGAATAACCGAAGACTATTGATTGTTTTGGGTGCATCAAAGGTCGATTGTCTCGGCGATCGGCGATAAGGAATTCCCGAAAACCTCTTACATCCGAGCACGTGGTCCCAGAGGGGTGCCTCATGGTTCGGCAAGCCCCCAAATGCATGAAACCAATGCGAAGGAGGAGCGGACAATGCTGCAGTCACTTATTCTTGGTCAGGCAAAGATTGCTTCGTGGGGATTCATGCCTGCGATAGTTGCCCCACTGGTAAAGGCGGCGGAGAACGGCGAGGATTTGCGCCCCGTGATTCAGTCGATTACGCGAAGTTTTGGTTTTGACACCTTCATGTATGGAATGTGCACTAGTCTTCGGCCTGATCATGAAAGCCGAATGTTTGTGTTTACAACCGCGCCGGCTGAATGGGTTACACGATATGACCAGATGGCTTACATCGAGGTCGATCCACGAGTACTTTTGTTGTGGGATAGCACGCTTCCGCTCGTATGGGATCAACGTTCCGTCCGCGGGGGGGGCGTGAAAACTGAGGCGTTTCTCGACGACGCAATGAAATATGGAATTGCGAGCGGCGTCTGTGTCCCATTGGGCGACGAAGTGGGAACGCGCGTAATAGTTGCGCTGAATTCAGCGATTGCGGAATTTGATGAACCAAGGCGCCTGGCGGTTGCTCGCAACCTTGGGGACATCGTGCTCTTTGCGCATTACTTTCATGAATTATTTATGAAGGCAATTCTGCGTCAGGGAATCCAGTCGCGCTTCACTGGAAGGCCACTTAGTAATCGCGAAAGGGAATGTCTGACACTTGCGGCGCGTGGATTGAACACGGACGACATCGGATTCAAATTGGGAATTTGCTCCCGAACGGTCCAATATCACTTTGATTCAATTCGCTCTAAGTTGGCGGTTGCGAACCGCCAAGAAGCCGTCGCGCGCGCGATCAAAGATGGCCAAATATCGTTCTGATGATTAGTGGTTGCACCGCGCTTTTGGGGCCGAGGCCATGGTTTCTGGTTTTATTAGCTTCGGCGATGGCGACTTGCCGTCTTAGCCTTGTATATTGGAATTGAGCGATTTGCCGTGCTCGCTTTGGACGGCGGAAACTATGGTTTCTCCGGGGAGGCCGCTGTGGCCTTAGGCTTGGACCTTGTTCGTTAGATCGGCCCCCCGCCTTCTTTGCCAATACCGTGGAGTATCACAGACGCGAGAGTCTGCATCACAAGGTCGGTTTCGCAAGGGTGCAAGGTCGGGGGAACCGGAGTTCAGCGTAGTACGGGAGCCACCATGAAGCAAGTCACTCAGGTCGGGGTCGATGTGGATTCGGAAGAGCTGGTGTGCGCGATGCAGCGCGCGGGGCAACGGCAGCCGCTGGCGAGGTTTGCGAACACGGCGGCCGGGCACAAGAAATTCATTCGCTGGGCGACCAAAGGTGGCCACCCGACGCGGGTCTGTCTGGAAGCAATCGGGATTTACAGTTTGGAGTTCGCGCTCGCCCTGCACCATGCCAAGAGCGTGGAAGTGATGGTGGTCAACCCGCGGGCGATCAAGGATTTCACCCGGGCATGCATGCAGCGGGCCAAGACCGACGCCGTGGACGCCGGCGGCATTCTGGACTATCTCGAACGGATGCCGTTTGTCACGTGGCAACCGCCGACCTCTGAGGTCCTGGAGCTGCAGGCGATCAACCGCCGCATCGTGCAGCTCAACACCGAGCTCACGCGGGAGAAGAATCGCCGCCACGCTTCGGAGTTTGCCGGAGCCAGTGCCGATGCGATTGCCCATGACATCGAGGTCAATATCCATCACTTGGAACGGCGCGTCGAGCGCATGCACGACAACGGCTTGAAACTGGTCCGTGGCGCGCCCGCTCTGGCCGCCAAGCTCGCCCACCTGGTCTCGACCAAAGGCATCGCCGAAGCCTCCGCGATGCGCTTGTTGGGCGAACTGCTGGTACTCCCGGACGATCTCGCCGCGCCGCAGTGGGTGGCCCATGCCGGGCTCGATCCGCGCCCCTATGATTCGGGCACCTCGGTTCATCGCCCTCGGCGCATCAGCAAAGTCGGCAACCGCCACCTGCGCGCCGCGCTCTACATGCCCGCGTTGGTCGCCATTCAGCACGACCCCAACGTCAAAGCCTTCTACGACAAACTCGTCGCGGCCGGCAAGAAACCGATGCAGGCGGTGGTCGCGGTGATGCGCAAATTGCTGCACGCCATCTGGGGCATGCTCAAGCACGATCAGGATTTCGACGGCAAAAAGTTCTTCAAGATCGCCAAAGAAAACGCTTGACAGGGAAGAGAGTATCTAACGAAGTAGTTCGTGTCGGTCGATATTTAGTCGCGAAGTTCTGTATATATCGCCTCAATCCTCGTCCGGTCCGCCAAGAACGCATCGACGCATTTCGGATCGAAGTGCTTATTGCGTTGTGACTTCAGGAAATCGATTCCCTCGTTGATCGGCCATGCGTGCTTGTAAGGCCGTTCGCTCACGAGCGCGTCGAATACGTCGGCAACGGCAACAACCCGAGCGACAATCGGAATGTCGTCGCCGTGCAGTCCGTTCGGATAGCCCGAGCCGTCGAACTTCTCGTGGTGGCCGAGCGCGATGATCGCGCCCATCGACAGATACTTCGACGGACTGCCCTTGAGGATGTCGTAGCCGATTCGCGGATGCGTCCGCATCACTTCGATCTCGGCGCGGACTAGCGGCCCCTCCTTGAGCAGCACGGAATCGGGAATGCCGATCTTGCCGATGTCGTGCATGGGCGCGGCCACTTCGATCACGTGCACCATGTCGCGCGCCCAGGCCGAGGTTTGCGCCGATGAGCGCCGGAGTACCTAGCCATGCGCATCAGGTGATTGCCGGTCGTCTTGTCGCGGAACTCGCCGGCCTTCGCCAGCTTGGCCAGTGTCTCGAGTTCGCGTTCGTGAATCTCGGACACCGACGTGTCGACCTGGTATTGCAGTACACGCGCCTGATCGGACAGGACGATCTTGTGTCGGCGCAGTTCGAGCAGATTGGCGCAGCGAGCGCGCGTCTCGTGCTCGTCGAGCGGCTTGATCAGGAAGTCGGTCGCGCCGGCTTCGAGCGCGTCGTAGCGGATCTTGCCGGTCGTCGACGACCGTGATGACGACGATCGGAACGTCGACGCAGTGTCGCGAGCCCGCGGACTTGCTTCACGAGCTCGATGCCGTCGAATTCCGGCAGTTTGTAGTCGGTGAGGACGATGTCGACGCGGTTGTTGCCGCGCGATATTCCAGCGCGCGGGTCGGCGTGTCGAACAGCTCGAGGTTCAGCTTCGCGGTCGATCTGGCGGACGATCTCGGCGATCAGCAACCGGCTGCTGAAGAGGTCGTCGATGATCAGAACCGTATTGCGCTGCGCCCGCGCGAGGGCGAGTTCCGAAATCGACCCCGGCGCTGGGGGCGGAACGAGACTGGCAAGGCGGACATGTATTCCCTTCCGGCTGACGCGTGATCCGGGAAATGACTCGAAGCACAGCGTCAAAGCAATACTTATGCCGTCGGATCCGCCGTGCCCGCTCTGTGCACAGTCCGGTGCCAGGAGATCGTTTGCGCGGGCGCGTCCCAGCCGGTGGACCGGGCCTAGTGGGGTGCCTCCGATGTCGTGATTCGGGAATCCCAAAACACAAAAGGCCGACTCGGTCTGACCGAGTCGGCCCATAGGTTGTGGTCGGGGCGAGAAGATTCGAACTTCCGACCCCCTGCACCCCATGCAGGTGCGCTACCAGGCTGCGCTACGCCCCGACCGTAATCGGACCATTATACCGCCGGGATCAACTGTCGTGGCCCAGAAGTTGCCGTATTTCCTCCAGCTCCTGACGAATTTCGACGGGATCAGGCGCATTTGCGTCGGCGAAGCCCGGCCGTGCGTGGACATCGACGTTTGCGGCACGACGATGGCCGCCACGTTTGAGCACCCATTCGGATTCTGCGGCTGCCTGCGCCGGGGCTGCGATTTCGGATTCGAGCCGGTGGCGCGCACCGTTGATGGTGAATCCCTGTTCGTAGAGCAGATCGCGGATGCGACGGATCAGCAGCACTTCGTGATGCTGGTAATAGCGTCGATTGCCGCGGCGCTTGACCGGCTTCAACTGCGTGAACTCCTGCTCCCAATAGCGAAGCACGTGCGGTTTCACCGCACACAGGTCACTTACCTCGCCGATGGTGAAATACCGTTTGGCGGGGATTGGTGGCAGTTCGGTCTTAACTCGGCTGTGATCCGGCATGGTTCGCAGCTTCGACCATGGCCTTCAGCTTCTGGCTGGCGTGAAAGGTCACCACGCGCCGGGCGGTGATCGGGTATCTCTTCGCCGGTCTTCGGATTGCGCCCGGGGCGCTGCGGCTTTTCGCGCAGCTGAAAGTTGCCGAAGCCGGAAAGCTTCACGCTGTCTCCACGCTCCAACGCGATTCGGATTTCCTCGAAGAAGTGCTCGACCATGTCCTTGGCTTCGCGCTTGTTGAGGCCCAGCTGCTCGAAGAGCAGATCGGCCAATTCGGCTTTCGTGAGCGTCATCGGGGATCCTACTGGCGGAGCGTTGCATCGAACCGCGCGACGAGTACCTGCAGCAACTTGCCACGCTAGCATCGATATCCGCGTCGGTCAAAGTACGTTCAGTATCCTGCATAAGCACCAGAATCGCAAGGCTTTTCTTTCCGGGCCCGATTCCGGCCCCGCGATAGACATCGAAGATGCCGTATGGCATCGACTTGCGCCGATTTGGCGGCGTGGAGCGCGGCCAGGACCTCTTGCGCGGGAACGCTCTCGGCGACGATCACGGCCATGTCGCGGCGGACGATCGGCAGTTTGGACATCGGCCGGGCGGCAGGTATGGCACCGGCCAACAGAGGCGCCAGATCGAGCTCGAACAGGATCGGGGCGCGCGGAAGCTCGAACGCCTTGGCAACCCGCGGATGCAGTTCGCCGAGCCAGCCGACCGGGGATCCGTCGACGAGTAACCGAGCGGCGCGTCCGGGGTGGAGCATCGCCTGGGGCGACCGCTCGGTCGTCAGGATACGCGGCGCCACCAACGCCTCCAGATCCGCCTTGACGTCGAACAAGTCGACGGCACGAGCCGGGCTGCCCCATTGCTCGGGCAACGCGTCCCCATACGCGAGGCCACCGAGGCGGACGGGTTGGTCGCATCCCGGGCCGGCGCGAAGGAAACACCTGCCCGCCTCGAACACCCGGACGCGCTCCTGCTTTCGCGTGAGGTTCGTGCACAGCACGTCGAGAAGTCCTCCGGCAAGCGTCGTGCGCATCACATCGAGATGCGCGGCGATCGGATTGCGAACCGCGATCGGCGCGGTTTTTTCATCGCGCGCGGGAAACAGAGCCGACTCCCACGCGGAATTCACAAAACTGAAGGTGATCGCCTCCTGCCAGCCGCGGGCGACGAGTCGCCGCTTGACGCCGATGGCGGACCCACCCGCCTCGGGGTCCGGAAGCATGGTCTGCATATGCGCGGACGCCACGGCCGGAATGGCGTCGAACCCGTAGAGCCGGGCGATTTCCTCGACGAAATCTTCCTCGATCGCGAGGTCGAAGCGAAAGGACGGAGGCGTGACCCGAAAATCCTCACCGGCGCGCGTGAACGCGAAACCGAGCCGGCGGAACAGCGTCGCGATGATTTCGGTGGGACACGGCAATGCCCAGAAGGCGAGCGATCCGCGCGGGTCGAACGCGCACCGGCGCGACTTGTGGCAGGGGTGCCCGTAACATCGCTGATCGGACCCGCATGACCGCCGCAGAGGCAAGGATCAGCTGCGTGGCGCGCTCGACGGCGCGGGCGCAACCGGAGAAATCGACGCCGCGTTCGAAGCGGTACCCGGCGTCGCTCGCGAAACCGAGGCGTCGCGATCTTGCCCTGGATGACGGCCGGATTCCAGAACGCGCCTTCGAGCAGACACGGTCGTCGTCGTCGTCGCTGATGCCCGAGTGCTCGCCGCCCATGATGCCGGCGAGCCCGAGCGGCTTTCTCTCGTCGGTTACGAGCAGCAGATCGGGCTCGAGATCGAGCGTCTGCTCGTTGAACAGCGTGAGTTTCTCGCCCTCCCGCGCGAAGCGCACGACGATCGTGCCGTCCAGCAGCCGATCGTCGTAGGCGTGCAGCGGCTGGCCCAGTTCGAGCATGACGTAATTGGTAATGTCGACTACCGCGGAGATCGAGCGGATTCCGCTGCGCTCCAGGCGTTCCCGCATCCACGCCGGGGACGGCGCCTTGGCATCGATGCCTTCGATGACGCGCGAAACGAAGCGCGGACACGCGACGGCGTCCTCGATCCGGACGGCGCGCTCAGCGTGGCTCGTGACCGGCGCCGGAAGATCGGCCGGTGGCACGAGTGACGCACCGGTGATCGCTGCGACGTCCCGCGCGATGCCGAGGACCGACAGGCAGTCGGCGCGGTTCGGCGTGATCTTGAGCGTGATCAGCGCGTCGTCGAGCGCCAGCGCGTCGCGGACGTCGGTTCCTACCTTCGTTTCCGCCGGAAGCGCGAGCAGACCGGAGCCGTCGGCGTCGATGCCAAGCTCGCTGGCCGAACACAGCATGCCATGCGATTCGACGCCGCGCATGGCCGTCTTGCGCGATCGCGATGTCCGTTCGGAAGTTGCGCACCGACGGTCGCACAGGGGACCTTCATGCCGGGCGCGGCGTTGGGTGCGCCGCAGACGATGGTCAACCGCTCGGCCGCGCCGATGTCGACCTGGCAGACGCGCAGGCGATCGGCGTTCGGGTGGGGCTCGACCATCTCGATTCGTGCCGCCACGACCCCGGTGAAGGGCGGGGCCACCGGCGCTACCGACTCGACTTCGAGTCCCGCCATCGTCAGTCGTTCGCACAAGCCGGCCGTGTCGAGTGCGGGATCGACCATCGTGCGCAGCCAGTGTTCGGAGAATTTCATCGGGAGTCCTCAGCGGGCGCCCGAAGGGCGCTGGCCCCTGGGGGGAAGCGAACGAAGTGAGCATCGGGAGCAACATCCGCCTTACGCGAACTGGCGCAGGAAGCGCAGGTCGTTCTCGTAGAACTGGCGCAGGTCGTTGACGCCATAGCGCAGCATCGCCAGGCGGTCGGCACCCATGCCGAAAGCGAAGCCCTGATACTTTTCCGGATCGATGTTGACCGCCCTGCAGGACATTCGGATGGACCTGGCCCGCGCCGGAGATCTCCAGCCAGCCGTCGCCGAAGCTCATGTCGATCTCGGCCGAAGGTTCGGTGAACGGAAAGAACGACGGGCGGAACCGCACCTTGAGATCGTCGCGCTCGAAGAAGTTGCGCAGGAACTCGGTGAACACGCCCTTCAGGTCGGCGAACGAGACGCTTTCGTCGATCCAGAGTCCTTCCACCTGGTGGAACATCGGCGAATGCGTGGCGTCGCTGTCGACGCGGATACACGCGGCCCGGAGCGATGATCTTGATCGGCGGTGCGTGCGTTTCCATGTAGCGCACCTGCACCGGCGACGTATGGGTGCGCAACACGTATGCCGCCCTCGACGTAGAACGTGTCGTGCATCGATCGCGCCGGATGATTCTCGGGCGTGTTGAGCGCGGTGAAATTGTGGAAATCGTCCTCGATCTCCGGCCCGTCGGCCACGGCAAAGCCCAGCGAGCGAAACAACGTCTCGATTCGCTCGAGCGTGCGCGTGACCGGATGCAACGTACCGGCTTCCATGCCCCGACCGGGCAGGGACACGTCGAGGGCGTCGGCCGCGAGCTGCGGCGGCGAGCCGCGCATTGGCGAGCGCCTCGCGCCGGGCGGCAAGTGCCGCTTCGATCGCCGCTTTCGCCTCGTTGATCGCGCGCGCCGACTGCCGGGCGTTCGGCTGCCGGAAGCTTGCCGAGCGCTTTCAGCTGCTCGGTCAGCGCGCCGGCCTTGCCGAGATACTTTGCCTTGCGGTTTTCCAGTGCGGCGGGATCGTCGCACGCGGCAAAATCGGCTGCTGCAGCGGAGACGATGCGATCGAGTTCGTCCATCAAATTTCCAATTTCCGTTCGTCGTCGGTTTGCTGCCCGGCAGGCAAGCTCCGGAAAAAAAAAGGGAGGCGCTTTGCCTCCCTCTTTTCTGCACGGTTCGATCAGGCCAGAGAGGCTTTGGCCTGCTCCGCGATCTTGGCAAACGCGACCTTGTCGTGCACAGCGAGATCCGCAAGCACCTTCCGGTCGATCTCGATCGACGACTTTCTAAGGCCGTTCATGAATACGCTGTAGGTCATGCCCAGCTCGCGAACCGCCGCATTGATCCGGGCGATCCACAGCGCGCGAAAATCGCGCTTCTTCAGGCGGCGGTCGCGATAGGCGTACTGCCCGGCCTTCATCACCGCTTCCTTGGCGATCCGGTAGACGGCGTTACGCCGGCCGCGAAATCCCTTTGCCTGCGCCAGAACTTTCTTGTGCCGCGCGCTTGGCGGTCACCCCACGTTTGACTCTTGGCATGGTCTTGTCCCGTTACGCGTACGGCAGCATGGCTTTGACCGAATCCGCATTGGTGCTGTGGATCCCGGTCGTGCCGCGCAGGTGCCGCTTGTTCTTGGTCGTCTTCTTGGTGAGGATGTGGCGCTTGAACGCCTTCGAGCGTTTCACGCTACCGTTACCGCGGACGCGGAAGCGCTTCTTGGCGCTCGCTCTTCGTCTTCATCTTGGGCATGACTTCGTCCCTTATTTGCTGCCCATGGCGGTGCTCTCCGGCGCGAGAGACTTTCGTTACCGGCTTCGGGCTTCGTCGGGTGATGAACCTTGGGTACCACTTTTTTCGGGGCCAGCAGCATCACCATCTGCCGACCCTCCATTCGCGGCAACGATTCGACCACGCAGTGCGGTTCGAGGTCGTTGCGGATCCGTTCCAGCAACCGCACGCCGAACTCCTGGTGCGCCATCTCCCGGCCGCGGAAACGCAGCGTGATCTTCGCCTTGTCGCCTTCGCCCAGGAAACGGATCAGGTTCCGCAACTTGATCTGGTAGTCGCCCTCGTCCGTTCCCGGCCGGAACTTGACTTCCTTGACCTGGATCTGCTTGAGCTTGAGCCTGGCCTCGTGTTGCTTCTTGGCCTCGCGGTACTTGAACTTGCCGTAATCCATGATGCGACAAACCGGGGGATTGGCCATCGGCGCGATCTCCACGAGATCGAGTTCCGCCGCCTCGGCCTTGGCCACGGCCTCCGCCAACGGAACGACGCCAAGCTGCTCGCCTTCTTCTCCTACCAAGCGAATTTCGGGGGCGTTGATCTCACCGTTGATCCGCTGTGCTCTGTCCTGGGCTATTGTCGCATTCTCCAAGTGAACAAAAGACGAGACCGTGCCTCCCACGCCGCGCCACGCTAGTGACGCGCCGCAACCTCCTCGCGGAGGCGCGCGAGCAAGGTCTCCATGGGCATCGCCCCCAGATCCTCGCCGCCGCGGGTTCGCACGGCCACCTGTAAAGCCTGCATCTCCTTGTCGCCGACGATCAGCTGGTACGGCAACTTCTGCAGGCTATGTTCGCGAATTTTATAGGTTATTTTCTCATTACGCAAATCAGCCCGGACGCGAAGGCCGGCGGCCCGGAGCCGCGCCTCGACCTCCCTGGCATACCCGGCCTGCCGGTCGGTGATGGTGAGGACGACCGCCTGAACTGGCGAGAGCCAGAGAGGGCAGGGCCCCCGCGTAGTTCTCGATCAGGATCCCGATGAACCGCTCGAGCGAACCGACGATCGCCCGGTGCAGCATCACCGGGACCTTGCGGGTGTCGTCCTGGTCCACGTACTCGGCCTCGAGGCGGCCCGGCATCTGAAAATCGACCTGCATCGTGCCGCACTGCCAGGATCGGCCGATGGAGTCCTTCAGGTGATACTCGATCTTGGGGCCGTAGAAGGCGCCCTCGCCGGGAAGCTCCGTCCATTCGGCGCCACAGGCCGACAGGGCGCCGCGCAGGGCGTCTTCCGCCCGGTCCCACTGCGCGTCGGTGCCAAGGCGCTTCTCCGGCCGCAGGGCGATCTTGATGACCACCCCTTCAAAGCCGAAATCCCGATAGACCGCCAGCGCGAGCGTGTTGAACGCGACGACTTCGGGCTGGATCTGTGCCTCGGTGCAGAAAATGTGGCCGTCGTCCTGCGTAAACCCGCGCACGCGCATGATGCCGTGCAACGCTCCAGACGGCTCGTTGCGATGGCAAGCGCCGAATTCGCCATAACGCAGCGGCAGGTCACGGTAGCTGCGCAGGTCGGAATTGAAGATTTCGACGTGACCGGGGCAGTTCATGGGCTTGACCGCGTAGTCGCGCGTTTCCGACTCGGTCGTGAACATGTTTTCCTTGAAATTCTCCCAATGCCCCGATTTTTCCCAGAGCGATCGATCGAGGATCTGCGGGCAACGCACCTCCTGGTAGCCGTTGTCCTGATAGACGCGCCGCATGTACTGCTCGACTTCCTGCCAGATGGACCAGCCCTTGGGATGCCAGAACACCATCCCCGGCGCTTCGTCCTGCAGGTGAAAGAGATCGAGCTGCCGGCCGAGCCGCCGGTGATCGCGCTTTTCGGCCTCCTCGATGCGCGTCAAGTAGGCGTCGAGATCATCCTTGTTCGCCCACGCGGTGCCGTAGATACGCTGCAACATCTCGTTCTTCGAATCCCCACGCCAGTACGCGCCCGCGACCTTCATGAGCTTGAAGACCTTGAGCTTGCCGGTCGACGGCACGTGCGGCCCGCGGCAGAGGTCGGTGAACTTCCCTTCGGCGTAGAGCGAGATGTCCTGTTCCGCCGGAATCGACGCGATGATTTCGGCCTTGTAGTGCTCGCCCAGCGCCTTGAAGTACGCGACGGCCGCGTCGCGCGCCATCAACCGCCGCGTAACGGGCTCGTCCTTCTGTGCGAGCTCCGCCATCTTTTTCTCGATGGCGGCGAGATCATCGGGCGTGAACGGGCGCCGGTACGAGAAATCGTAGTAGAAGCCGTCCTCGATCACCGGTCCGATCGTCACCTGCGCGTCGGGAAAGAGTTCCTTCACCGCATAGGCCAGCAGGTGCGCGGTCGAGTGGCGCAGCACGTCCAGGCCGGCGGCGTCCTTGTCGGTGACGATCGCGACGGACGCGTCGCGCTCGATCCGGTACGACGTGTCGACGACGGTTCCGTCGACCTTGCCCGCGAGCGCAGCCTTGGCGAGGCCGGGACCGATCGCGGCGGCCACTTCGGCAACGGTGACAGGGGCAGCGAAGGCTTTGACGGAGCCATCGGGCAGCGTGATGTTCGGCATGGCATTTCCTTCGGGGTCGGGCACGGGTTTCCGGAAACGGGCAGTGCACGACGCTGCCACCGGAATGCCGTTTCGGAACCCACCAAAAAAAAGTGCGGACGAGCCGCACCTTTCCATTAGCAGACGACGTGCGAACTCGCGTTCTCTATGAGGGTTCCCTGCGCGTTCGCGGTGTCATAACCATGCCCTTCGATCGAACAGTGCGTTGCGGCGAAGCCAAGCGACTGGTAGGCGCGATTGGACTCGAACCAACGACCCCCACCATGTCAAGGTGGTGCTCTAACCAGCTGAGCTACGCGCCTGCAAGCGGCGAATTATAGCGGAACGGGCCGTTTCGGTCCAAGCGCCGCGCGCCCCTTCCGATGCGGACGACCAGCGGCGCGATGCGTATCTGGCGTCATCCCTTGATCGGGCTCGATCGTGACGGTGGTCGTGTCAACGGCCAATCACCAGCCAAAGAACGCCCAGAAGGACGGGCTGGTGAACCATGTAGACGGCGAGGCTGTGCCGTCCCAGCCAGCCCAGCCAGGACGGCGCGGCGTCGAGTGGTGCTAGCGCCCGGAAGCCGCCATGTGCCAGCCGATGTCCCGCAGCGATCCCGACAAACACGACGCCGGCCCAAGGCGCGAGCGGCACATAGTCCTCGGTCGCGGGTTTGGTCGTCACGAACCCGATCCACGACAGGGCAGCGGCGTCGAACGCGGGATGCGACACAACGAGCCCGGCCACGATGACGGCGCAGCCGATGCCGAGCGCCAATCGAGGCCGGCGCACGACGGGCCAGGCCAGCAACGATGCGACGGCGATGCCGTGCAGGATGCCGAAACGGATGAACGAGCGCGGAAATGCGACCCAGCTCGCGACGCTCACCGCGAGGGCGCAAGCCGCGATGATGCCGATTCGCCGCCAGAATTGGGCAGGCGTCGTGCCCGCGCGGTCGGCGAGCACCAGACCGATGCCGACGAGCAACAGGAATGCGCTGACGATGATCGCCCGCAGTCCGAGCCAGAAGGCGCCGTGCTCGAAGTCGGCGGCAATGACGTTGTAGAAGCGCAGGTCGAACGCGAAGTGGTAGACGAACATCAGGCACAGCGCGCAACCGCGCAGTGCATCGATGCCCGCGAGGCGCGCAGGTGCCTGCGGCGCGTGGTTCAGGTTGCTCGCTGCAGCGCGGCGCGCCGGAGTTGGTGTCGCGCGCCGTCGGCGTGTCATTGCAGCGGCGCGTGCCAGTCGATGCGCCAGCCGGCACCGTCCGCGGTACCGATGGTGGCAAGCACCCGTGCGAGTTCGTCGTGGCCCGCGTGCCGCGGCGTCACGTGCAACGCAACGCGCAGTTGGTCCTGGGTGCGGATCGACCATTCGCCGCGCAGCGCCAGATCGCCGCCGTCGTTGGTGACGGAGCCGGAGAGCAGATCGCCATCGGCTGTCAGTGTCGTCCGCACTTCACCCAAAGCAAGCGGCGCACCGGTGCCGACGAAAGCCATGCGCGCCGCGCGCCAGGCGATGCGCGCTTCGCCCCGGCTTGCATGCGGCTTCCATGCGAAGTTCGCGGCGGTGGCGTGGATGTCGCCGTCCACCGCGGCGACGGCCGCCTGGCCGAGCGCCGCCGATAAGATCCGGGCCGGAACCGTGACGTCGACGTCAGCGAACGAAAGCGTGTCCGCGCTGATGGTGATCGTCGCGCGCGGCGTCTCCGCGCGGGTGCCGGATGTCACGTCGACGCGAAGCACGCCTTGCAACAGTGGCCAGAATCCGACACGCCACGCGACGGGGATTCGTGCCGTTCCCGCGACGACGTTCCCACGCCCATGCCAAACCGTTCCTTCCGCGTCGGCAACGCGCAGGACCCCGCCGCTCGCGCGGGCAGCATAGGGGTCGAGGAGTGTCGCGGGCGCAAGCCACGCGGCTTCGACCGCGACGGCAATGGCGACCATCGCGAAAAGGACGAACGCGCGCCGCCGGGATGCCATCGGCGCCTTCAGCGTGCGAGCGTGACGTCCGCGCGCACCGTGCCCGGTTCGATGCGTGCCGTCAGCGTTGCCTCCACGGCGCGCAGGCGGACGTCGCGTTGGATGGCTTCGAGCGCCGTGATCAACGCGGCGTAATCGACCGCGGCAAAGACGATGTGCGCACGGCCGTCGTGCCACTCCACCTGTGTCGCCGCGCCACGCAGGTTCTGCTGCACGAGGATGCGCTCAAGACCAGCGCGCGCGTCCGAAGGCGCGGCGGGCGCCGAGTCGCGTGCGAGGACGCCGATTTCTTTGGCCATTTCCCGCGCCTGAAGGAGTGCGGTGGCGTTAGCGGACTGTGCGACCCGCAACGCGCTCGTGTCCCGAACCAGCGGTTGCCAAAGACCTACCCAGATGAGGGCGGCAACGACGACCAACACGATTGCCGCCACGATGCGGCGCTCGGCCGGCGATCTGGCCGCCGACCAGTTAGCCAAGGGGGTCGGCACGCCGAACACCTGGAACGATTTTGCGCTCACAGCCCGCCGATTCGTACGCGAGTCCCGGCCGCGGACGTCGCCATGAGCGCGGGCACGCCCGCGCCGCGCATCCGCGCGTCGAGATCACCGATAGTTGCTGCATGTGCCAGTGCAAGTTCGAGTGTCCAATGCCCATCGGCATAGGTGGCACTTTTCACGGCGTCTGCTGGCAGAATCGACAATGCGGGAGCGGCGCGCGCGAGCAGCGACAGGGCGTCGCCGGGCGCGGAAAGACCGTGCGCGTGTCGCACGTCCGCGTAACGCCGCGCGAGTGCCGCGCGGGCCGCGGGGGGCGACGCGGCGTCTTCGGAGCCGACGCCGGCGGCCAAGGCAACGGCTGTCCATTCGCGCGCGGCGCGCCACGCGTCGTAGCGCAGCGATGCCCATTCCCCAACGGCGGCGGCGAGCTGCAGCGCGAGCGCGGCACCGGCGAGAACCAGAGCGGGTGCGAAGAGACGTCCCGGACGAATCCGCGGCGTGGTGGCGTCGGCGTCGGCTGTCCGGGGCATGAGATCGATGGCGCCGGAGTAAGCGGCGGCCGGAGCGGCCTCCCATCGCCACGGCGTGCCGCGCAGAAAGACCACGCCGGTTTCGTGTTGCCACCGTGCGAACGCAGCGTCCGGAAATGGGGCATCGACACGAACGTGAGCGGGCGTGTTGCCGTCGCGCTGGGCCTGTGCCAGCGCCAGGTTGAGTTCGATGGGAAGCACGCCGTCCGTCCCCGGGGCATCGACGGGAAACGCACTGCCATCCGGGCGCCGGACAAAGCCGGCGGTGTCCTTGACGCTCGCGCACCAGGTCCATCCGGCCGTCGGAAGCGCGAGGTCGGACTCGGCCACGATTCGCGTGACTTTGGCGGAACCGGCAGCGATGGCTGCCAGCAGGGACCGCGCGACGATAATGGTGCGCACGCGACCATCGCGTGCCTGCGTCGAAACGGCGACATGATGCGCGTCGTTGGGCCCCGCCAGTTGATCGTCGAGCGCAAAACGCGCGGCCCCGGCGACACGCGATGCCGGCATCGGCGGCAAGGCGACGCTCGCGATGCGCAGTTGCGAAGCGGCGAGCACGATCTCGACCCGGTCCGCGTTCGGCCAGGCCGCAGGAACATCCTGTCCGGTGCGCACGCATGTGCCCGCGCCGTCGAAGAGCGCCCACGCGTCGGCACGCGCCGCGGCGGGTGGCGCCGCAAGCCGGACGCGCAAGACCGTCATGCCGAAATCCCGAATGACGCCATCATCGCTGTAGTTTACTCGACGATCTGCCACACGATCGACGGTCGGCCGCCGCTGCTGCGGTGCAGGAGCGAGCGGGCGCGCGCCAGCGTCGTACCCTGCAGCGCTTCGATCGTCACATAGAAGTAACTGCTCGCGACCGACAGCCCGATGTTGCTCGCGAGCACGGCGCCATCGGGTAACCGGTCCCGGAAATCGGCGATGCTCGCGAATGGCTTGCGCACCCTTGCGGCGACCAGCGCATCGAGTTGGTCCCCGGCGACGTTGTCGACGATCGCAGCGAGTACTTCACGCGGCGCGGTGTTGACATTCACGGGTGTGCCGGCCGGCAGGGCCGCGAGAAACGGCAGAACCGCCGACAGAGACCGCGGCGTCATGTCTTTGACGACACCCAGTTCGGCCACGCGAAGGACCGGCGCGTTGGCGGCAAGACGCGGCACCGGCTGGGCGAGGTAGTACGCATCTTCGGCGCCCGATTCGCGCGCCGCGCTGTCGCGGTCGATCCAGTCGGCCATCACCGCAAGCGCCGCGGGCGGCATCCCCCGTTGGGCGAAAAGCGCTGCCAGGCGCGAGCGTTCGTGCGTGGCGGATGTTGCAGCAGCGGCGAGCCCGTTGATATTGAGCAAACCCTGCGCATCGACGATGGTGCCGCGGATTTCGCCGTTCTCGATCGGGATCGGCGGCAGCGTCACAGCCCAGGGCTCGCCCAGGTGGTCGGTCTCCGACCGGCGCGCGTCGTCCTCGAGGATCTGTCTTGCCCACTGCACGCCGGCCATGGCCAGCGCCTGCGCCTGGACCTGGTCGCGGCGGTGTTCCACGGTCCTGCTCCAACGTTGCTGATCGGCGAACACCGTGACCGCAACGGCGGCGGCGAGTGCCGCGATCAACATCGCCAGCACGATCGCCGCACCGCGCATGCGCATCATCGCAAGGCCAGCCATCGTTCGATGCTCTCGCCACCGACGAGCGTCAGCACGACCCGAATCGCTCGGGGAATCGCCGGATCGCCCGGCATCGGCCAACTTTCGCGCCACGCGCCGCGGGCGTCGAGGTAGGCCACACGAAACCGCGCGACGTCGCCGACCAGCGCATAGGTCTCGGGCTGGATCGTGTCCGGCTGATCGAGGAACGGCCAGTAGAGCACTTCGACGGAACCGTTGCGCAACCGATAGCCGATGCGTTGGCCGGCACTCCCGGGTTCGGCACCGAATTCCGGCCCGGCGCGCGAAAATCGCAGCCGCGCATCGCCCGAAGCGTCGGTATCGCCGATCCACGCTGGTTCCGAGCCCGTGCCGGTCCGGACGTCGCGGGGGAGCGCGCCACGCGCATCGGCCTCGATCCGTGCGAACAGCGCGTCGAGATGGCGCCAGTGGACCGCTTCGGCGGCGAGTTTCGCCTCGCTGTCGGTGAGCGCGGCGAGCGCGCGGTAGCCGAGTGTGGCGACGAGCGCGAGGATTGCCAGTGCGATCAGCAGTTCGATCAGCGTAAAGCCAGCGCGTCGCGGCGTCATCGTTCCGGCGGCTGTCCGAGGTAACCCAAGAGGCGGGCGAGCACGTACCCGGGTTCCGCGCGATCGGCGACGACGATCTCGATCTTGCGGAAGGCCGGGTTGGGCGTCCCCGACACCGTCTCGCGCCACACGAAATTCGTGTTGGCCTGATCGGCGGCGCCGTCGCGCTGGCCAAGGGCGGGCCACGGCGATTCGAGTTGCGCCGCGGCGAGCCGGTTCTGCGCGATCCACAACGCGAGCGTGCGCTGCTTCAACAGCGTCGCGCCGTCGGCCGATTGCGCGACCGCGCGCATTCCCGCGGCCAGCGCAACCGCGAGCACGGCGAGCGCTACGAGTATCTCGACTAGCGTAAAGCCGCGTGCGCCGCGACTTGCACGCGGTTCAGCGGATCGCCGGCGACGACAAGGGACCATGCGGAGGAGGCGAGCAGGAGCGCGTAGGGTTCGTTGCGTCCGCTGGGGCGGAACGGGAGGACGACGTCCCCGGCGACGGGAGCACCCGCATACGACGCGAGCCGGATCGTGAAATCGGCGGGCAGTACGCGCGGCGCGAGGACATCGTCATCGTCGAGCACGATCCAGCGCCCGTCGGCGCCGCGGCGCCAGAATCGATAGACGCTGCCGTCGGCCGACACGCCCAACATTTCGCTCTTCCATTGCGCGAGCGCGGCCGCGTGCTCGAGGGCACCGGCGAGACGCGTCGCTTCGCGCTCGGTTCGACGGCGCTCGTCACCGCCAATATTGACGAAGGCGATGCCGGACGCGATTCCGATGACGACCACGACGACCAGGATCTCGAGCAGCGTGAACCCCCGGGCGGCGCGCCGGGACATCAGAGATCCCATGATCCGATGTCGGCGTCGATTCCTGTTCCCCCTGGCTGGCCGTCCGCGCCAAAGCTGTAGACGTCGATCTCGCCGCGCAGTCCCGGATTGAGGTACTGGTAGGGTTGGCCCCAGGGATCCTTGGGCAGGCGATCGAGGTAGCCGTTCGGTTTCCAGTTGGGCGGCGGTGGCGGCAACGTCGGTCGCGTGCTCAATGCAGCCAGGCCCTGTTCGGCGGTGGGATAACGCTGATTGTCGAGGCGATAGAGTTTCAGCGCCGCGAGGATGCCGGCAATATCGCTCTTCGCCGCGATGACGCGCGCTTCGTCGGGCCGCTCGAGCACGCGCGGGACGACCAGCGCGGCAAGAATGCCGAGAATCACGATGACGACCAGCACCTCGATCAGCGTGAAACCGGAATCGATCGTGCGCCGTCCCGAGGCGGTCTTCATTCGGCGATTATAATCCGGCGGTATGGACGGGTTGCTGCCCGTGCCACGCCACGGCTTCCAACTGTCACCATGCCCCGAATGCTCCGCTCGATTGTCCGCATCGTGGCAGCGGCCGGTGTCGTGGCGGCGATGCTCGCCGGCGCGATGGGCTGGTGGATCGTGCAGCCGCTGGCATTGCCGTCCGCCCCATTTTCCTTCGACGTCAAACCTGGCGCGAGCCTCAAGTCGGTGGCGCGCGATCTCGTCAGCGCCGGCGTTTTGCCGATGGAATTCCCGCTCATCGTGCTCGCTCGCCTCAGGGAGGCCGATCGGTCGATCAAGGCGGGGAATTACGAGATCAGCGCGGGCACCACGCTGCCGCGCCTGCTCGACAAGCTGACGCAGGGTGACGTCACCGAGAATGCGCTCACCGTTGTCGAAGGCGGGACCTTTGCCGATTTCACCCGGACGCTTGCCGCCAATCCGGCAATCGTCAAGACCGTGCTCGACCTGCCCGACGCGGAGCTGGCGCGCCGCATCGGGTTGCCGGACGCGAACCCCGAGGGCTGGTTCTTTCCCGACACCTATTTCTTTGCGGCCGGGTCCGCGGATTTCGCGCTCCTCGCGCGAGCCCACCGTCTCATGCGCAAGCGACTCGACGCGGCGTGGCAACGACGCGCCACCGATACGCCGCTCAAGGATCCGTACGCCGTGTTGATCCTGGCGTCGATCGTCGAGAAGGAGACGGCACGCGCGGCCGATCGGCCGCTGATCGCTTCCGTGTTCGTCAACCGGCTGCGGCTCGGCATGCGGCTGCAATCCGATCCGACGGTGATCTACGGGCTCGGCGCCCGGTTCGACGGCAATCTGCGCAAGCGCGACCTCGAGGCGGACACCGCGTACAACACGTACACGCGCGACGGTTTGCCGCCCACGCCGATCGCATTGCCTGGCCAGGCTGCGCTCGAGGCGGCCGTCAATCCACCCCAGACCCCCTATCTCTACTTCGTTGCGCGCGGCGATGGCACCAGCGAATTTTCGGCGAACCTCACCGATCACAATCGCGCCGTGGCAAGATTCCAACTCGGGCGACGCTGAGATCCTGTCGACGCGTGGCCCCTGATGCGGTCGATCTTCGCCTGGTTTCCACTGTCATGACACTTCCCCGCGGCCGCTTCATCACACTCGAAGGCATCGACGGTGCGGGCAAGAGCACGCACGCCGCCTGGCTCGCCGAGCGCATCGCGACGCGCGGGCACAAAGTCGTTTCGACGCGCGAGCCCGGCGGCACGGCGCTGGGCGAAAAATTGCGCGAGCTGCTGTTGCACGAGGCGATGACGTGCGACAGCGAGGCGCTATTGATGTTCGCCGCCCGGCGCGAGCACGTCGAAATCGTGATCCGGCCCGCACTCGCCCGCGGCGACTGGGTCGTCTGTGACCGCTTTACCGACGCGACCTACGCCTATCAGGGCGGTGGCCATGGGGTGCCGTTCGCGCGGATCCGCGAACTCGAGCAATGGATACACGGCGATTGCCAGCCCGATGCCACGTTCCTGTTCGACGTCCCACCGGAGGTCTCGCGCGCGCGCCTCGACGACGCTGCGATCGCCGGTCGTGCGCTCGACAAGTTCGAGCGCGAGGCGGGCGCCTTTTTCGAACGCGTACGCAATGCGTATCTCGATCGCGCGGCCCTTGCGCCGAACCGGTTCCGGATCATCGACAGCGCGCGGCCGCTGTCTGTTGTTCGGGCCGAGATCGAGATGCACCTCGCTGCGCTGGAGGTATAGCGGTGGCAGGCGAGCCGACGGTTGAACCCGTGCGGCTGCCGTGGTTGCCGCTGCTGCCCTGGCAGGTCGATGCGGCGCGCGCGTACCTGGCGCGGCGCGCGGATTGGCCGCATGCGTTGCTCGTCCACGGACCGCGCGGCATCGGCAAACACGCGCTTGCGCTCAACTTCGCGCAGGGTCTGTTGTGCGCCGCGCCGCGCGAGGACGGCCTCGCCTGCGGCGAATGTGCGGATTGCGGTTACGCGATCGCGGGACAGCACCCGGACCTGATGCGCCTCGAGCTGCTCGTGGTCGATCCGGACGAAGATGCCCTCGCACCGGTGGAAACGATCGGCATCGATCGTGTGCGCGCGCTGAGCGAATTCGCGCAGCTCACCAGCCATCGCCAGCGCGCCAAGGTCGCCGTCATTGCACCGGCCGAGCGAATGAACGCCGCGGCGGCAAACGCGCTCCTGAAGACGCTCGAGGAGCCGCCGCCGGGAACGTATCTGATCCTGGTTTCGGACCAGCCCGGGCGCCTGCCGGCGACCATTCTTTCGCGCTGTCGCCGGTTTGCAGCACCAGTGCCCGGGCCGGACGCGGCGCGCGCCTGGCTCGCGTCCCAGCGCATCGCGGCCCCCGACCTGGCGCTCGCACAGGCGGCCGGCGCGCCGCTCCGTGCACTGGCGCATGCCGATCCGGCGGTACAGGCCGTGCGCCACGCCTGGCTCGCGGCACTCGGAGAACCGGAGCGCTTGTCCGTGCCGGCGCTCGCGGCAACCATTGATGCGGGGGGAAAGGACGAGCGCAAGGCACGGCTCGCGCATGCGCTGGAATGGCTGATCGGATGGACCGCCGACCTCGCGCGTATCGCGGCCGGCGATGCGGCGCGGCAAAACCCGGACGCCGCGGAGGTGTTGCAGCGGCTGGCGGCGCAGGTGGCGCCCATCGCGTTGTTTCGCTATCATCGCTCGTTGCTGCGGCAGCGCGCGATGCTCGCGCACCCGCTGCAACCGCGCCTAGTGGCCGAGGCCGCGCTGCTGGATTACCGGGCACTGTTCTGACGATGGCGGAAAACAAACCGATCGGTATCGTGCCGCGCGGCGGCGCGGCGGTGCGCGCCCCGGCGTGCTTTCGCTCAACATCCGCGAGCGGGCGGCTCTGTACGCCGCCTACATGCCGTTCCTCAAGGGCGGTGGGATCTTCATCCCGACGTCGCGCCAGTATCAGCTCGGCGAAGAAGTCTTCATGCTGCTTTCCCTGATGGACGACCCGAATCGGGTTGCCGTGCAGGGCAAGGTCGTCTGGATCACGCCCGAAGGGGTACAGGGCAACCGGACGCAGGGTATCGGCGTCCAGTTCACGCAGGACGAGACGGGTGCCAACGCACGCGCGACGATCGAACAGATCCTGGGTGAAACGCTGGCGTCGCGTCCGCCCCACGCACACGATGTGATTTCCGCGCGCCACGTCCCGTGGTGCCCCCCGGTCCCGCGCCGCTCGACCTTAGGGCGCCGCGATTGCCGATACGAATTCTCCGATGTACGTCGATTCGCATTGCCATCTCGATTTCCCGGAGTTCGCCGCCGACTTGCCGGCGCTGCTCGAGGCGATGGCCGCGGCCAAGGTCACGCACGCGCTGTGCATCGCCGTGAATCTGCCGGATTGGCCCGCGGTGCACGCGCTGGCCATGGCGCATCCCAACCTGTATGCGACCGTCGGCGTGCATCCCGACTCGGAGGGCACGCCTGAGCCCACGGTCGAGACCCTGGTCGCGCTCGCCGCGCAGCCGAGGGTGGTGGCGATCGGCGAGACGGGGCTCGACTATTTTCGCCTCACCGGTGACTTGGGCTGGCAGCGCGACCGGTTCCGTGTCCACATTCGCGCCGCGCGCGAGGCCCGCAAGCCACTCGTCGTCCACACCCGGGCCGCGGCGGTAGACACGCTCGCGATCATGCGGGCCGAGAATGCGGGCGACGCCGGAGGCGTGATGCATTGCTTCACGGAATCCTGGGACGTTGCCCGCGCCGCGCTCGACCAGGGTTTTTACATTTCGTTTTCCGGGATCGTCACATTCAGGAACGCGCACGACCTCAAGGACGTTGCGCGGCGCGTTCCGCTCGACCGGATGCTGATCGAGACCGATTCACCGTACCTTGCGCCGGTGCCATTCCGCGGGAAGCGCAATCAGCCCGCCTATGTGCCGCAGGTCGCGGCCGAGATCGCGCGCCTGCGGGGATTGCCGCAGGAAGAAATCGCGCGCGTGACCACGTCGAACTTCTTCCGCTTGTTCGGCATCGGCGCCGCGGAAGGTTCCCATGCGCGCTGAATGCTGCCGATGGCTGCGCATCGTGGTCGCGGCGCTGGCCGCCGCCATGTTTTGCGTTGCGGCGCCGGCCCAGACATTGCAAAGGGATTTTCTGGCTGCGGTTGCCAACGATCGGGTCCAGGAGGTGAAGCGTCTCCTCGCGTCGGGCATCGATCCCGATACCGCGGATCGCAACGGGGATCCGGCGCTCGTCATCGCGGTGCGTGCCGGCAATACGGCCACGGTGGAACTCCTGCTCGCGTCACGCGCCAACGTCAATGCGCGCAATGCCTTCGGCGACAGTGCGCTGATGGTGGCAGCGCTGGGCGGCCATGCGGGCCTCGTCAAGGCGCTCCGGGCAGGTGGCGCCGACGTGAATCAATCCGGCTGGACCGCGCTGATTTACGCCGCGACCGGCGGCCACGACGAGATCGTGCGGTACCTGCTGGTCGAGGGCGCCAATATCGACGCGGCGTCACCGAATGGCACGACGGCGCTGATGATGGCCGCCCGCGAGGGACGCGTGTCGACGGTGAATCTCCTCGTCGCGCGCGGCGCCGCCGTCAATCATCGCAACGAAAGCGGCGCGAGCGCACTCGACTGGGCCCGGAAGGGCAAGGAGCCGGACATCGTCGACCGGCTGCGGCGCGCCGGCGGGCAATAACGGTACGACGAGCGCACCCGAGTTTCCCTAGGGCTGCACGCCATTTTCCGAGATCGGCATCGGCAGCGGCGCGTGCGGCCACTGCCGTGCCGACGATCGGAGGAATGAGATTGGGCAGAACGCCGGCCAGTCGGCGCGCGCCATTGAATCTGCGTTGCCAGAAATTCGAATCGAGCGTCGCGACTTCGACTTCGCGCCCGCGCCGCGGCGCGTGGACGAACTGGTTATCCCCAAGGTAGATGCCGACGTGCGAGAACGCAAAGCGTCGCGTGTTGAAGAACACGAGGTCGCCGGGCTGCAGATCGGTCGCGGCGACCTTTGCGCCAACCTGGCTGATGTCCTTCGCGGTGCGCGGCAGCGTAACGCCGGTCACCTGCTGGAATACGTAGCGGACGAGTCCGCTGCAGTCAAGACCGGACTCCGGCGTGTTGCCACCCCATTTGTACCGGATGCCGATGAGATCCATCGCGGTGGAGGCGAGATCCTGCGCCGAATGCACGGCAGATTCGGCCGCATCCTTGACCGTCGATGCCGCGGCGTCCGTGAACGAACGGACCGGAGTTTCCTGCGCGAAAGCGACCGGCGTCACCATGCTCGCGCACGCGGTGAGCAGCGCGGCGACGTGGCAGCGGAAGAGGCGGCGTTTTTGCACCGCGGCATTGTCCGGGATTCCGCGGCGCCCGGCAAGCACCCGGCACCTATTCGGTCCGGCCACGCCCCTTCGGCCGCGCCTTTGCACCTAATGTTCGGGTGTGCGCGCGCCGAGCCCGTGCCGCCTTGGGATCGGCCGCGAGGGCGCGCGTGATTTCGACGCGGTCCCCATCCGCAAGCTGCGCGTTCGCCACCCTGCGAACGCCAAAGAGCGCGTACCCAAGCGTCGCCGGGTCGAGTCCGTACTGCATGACGAGTCCGGACTGGCCAACGGCATCGGCGATGGTCGCGCCCTCCGCCAGTTCCACGGCGACGACGTCCTGGACGAGCGGCGTCGCCCAGACGACGGTGACGATCAAGCGCCGCTCCGATGGAGCGCTTCGGCCCGGCGCACGAAGGCGTCGATGAACGTGTTCGCGATGTGTCCGAATACGGGTCCGACGGCCCTCTCGAGAACGTGGGTCGCGAATTCGTAGGCGAGCGCGAATTCGACCTTGCAGGCATCCGCTGCGAGCGGGGTAAAGTTCCACTCGCCGTGCAGATGACGAAAGGGCCCGTCGCGCAGCGTGATCACGATGGACGTTCCGGCCTGATTGACGTTGTCGGTGGTGAAATGCGCCCGGACCCCGTGGTAGTCGATGTCGATGCGCGCGGTCTTGCCGTCGGCGCGCGTCTCGAGCGCGTGCGTGCCGCTGCACCAGGGCAGAAACTGCGGATAGAGGTCGATGCGGTCGACGAGTTCGAACATCTCGGTCGCGGCAAACGGCACCAGCACCGACTTCCTCACGCGTCGCATGATCGTGGCACCGGCGGGCTCATGAAGGGATCCGCATCGGCCTGCTAAGATGCGCGACCTGGGTGGGGTGCGATGGGCAGGGTCATGAGTATCGTCGAGAACAGAAAAGCCTATCACGACTACTTCATCGAGGAGAAGTTCGAGGCCGGCGTTGCGCTCGCCGGCTGGGAAGTGAAGGCCATCCGTGCCGGCCGCGCGCAGATCAAGGAAGCGTACGTGATCGTGAAGGGCGGCGAAATTGCGCTGATCGGAGCGCACATCACGCCGCTCGTCTCCGCGTCGACGCACGTGGTTGCGGACCCGACGCGCACACGCAAGCTGCTGCTGCATCGCAGGGAAATCAATCGCCTCGTCGGCCAGGTCGAACGCGCGGGATACACGCTCGTGCCGCTCAACCTGCACTACAGCAAGGGCCGGATCAAGCTCGATCTCGGGCTCGCCAAGGGCAAGAAGCAATACGACAAGCGCGCGACGGTCAAGGAGCGCGAGTGGAACCGCGAGCAGCAGCGCCTGTTGCGCAGTCGGCGATGAGCGCCCGGGCCGCGGCGACGCCGCTTCGCGCCGCGGCCTCGAGCGTGGCCGGAAGCTCGGGATCCGTGTAATCGCCCGCGAGGTAGACGCCGGGATGAACGCGTCCGCCAGGCGGGCGGACGAGATCGGGTGTGCAGGCATAGGTTGCGCGCCGCTCCGCGATGACGCGCGAGAAGACGAGCGCAGGGAGGTCCGGCGCGAGCCGGCGCAGCTGCGCTTCGACGCGTGCCGCAAGCGTCCCGTGATCGAGCGTGTCGTGCGCGCCTCCGGCGCTGATCACGACCGCGATCAGGCTTCGCGTGTCCGTCGCCGTTGCGCCATCGAGTGCGGCGCTGCGGTCGAACGCCCATTGTCCTGGCGCGTCGTCGAGTCGCAGCATCGGTGCGCCGAAGGCGATCGCCCCGGCGAAACCAAGATAGATCGTCGTGATCGATTCGTAGGCGAACGCGCCGACCGCCGCGAGAGGCGCGCGCCACACGGCGTCCGCCGCTGCCGCTTCGCCGACCGTCGCCGCAAGCTGGTGCGGCGCGACGGCGACCACGACCGCCGCGAACGTCTCCACGCGGGTTCCGATGCGCAGCTCGATAACGTCGCCGGCGCGCTCGATTCCGCGCACCGTGATGCCCGTTCGCACGGTGCCGGCGCGTGCGGCGATGAACCGCGCTGCGGCATCCGGAAAGCACGCCGATAGATCGACGGTGGGAATGAGGAAATCGCTGTGGCGGGCGTTGCCCGTGAATACGGCACGAAGCACGTTTGCGAAAATCCGCGCCGACGCACGTTCCGGCGCCGTGTTCAGTGCGGCGAGGCAAAGCGGTGCGCAGACGGCCGCGAAGGCGCGGCGCGGCATTCGGGCAAAGCACTGGGCGACGGTTTCCCCCGCCTCGCTGCGGAACTCCGAACGCACGACGCGCCGCATTTCGCCGAGCAATCCCATCCGCTCGCGCCAGTTCAACCCGCGCGCCGACAGCAGTCCACCGGCTAGGTGCAGTGGGGCCGGTGCGCGCCACGCCACGAGTTCGAGCCGGCCCGGCGCGCTCGCACCGAACGGGCGCAGCGTCAGCGGCAATCGATGGAACAGCGCACGGGCGCCGTCGGCGCCGTGCACGGCCGCCAGAAGCGCGAGCGTGTCGCGGTACGCGCCGAGCATGAGGTGCTGGCCATTGTCAAAGGCGAAGCCGTCGCGTTCCACCCTGCGCGCGCGGCCGCCGAGTGTCGTGGCCTGCTCGAGCAGCGCGACCGGGATGCCCGCTGCGGCAAGGGTCACCGCCGCGGCGCATCCTGCCCAGCCGCCGCCGATGACGGCGACGTGCGCCGACGTGCCATCAATCACGGCGCGCGGTCGTCCAGGCGATCCAGAGCTTGCGCAGCGGCGTCAGCTTGATCCGATGCTCGAGCACGCGATAACCATCCCGTTCGATCTCATCCAGCAACGCGCGGTAGATGGCGGCCATGATGAGCCCCGGCCGCTGGGTTCGCCGGTCCTCGGCCGGAAGTTCCTCGATGGCCCGCCGATGCCAGAGGCGCGCGCGCGCCACCTGCTCGGCCATAAGCGTGACCAGCGCGGCGCTCTTTTCTTGCTTCAGCAACGACGTCGCCGCAACGCCATGGCGCGCGAGGTCGTCCTGCGGCAGGTAGATTCGACCGCGGCGGGCGTCCTCGCCGACATCGCGGACGATGTTCGTGAGCTGGAAGGCGATGCCGAGGTCGCGCGCGTACTGGCGGGTCGCCGGATTCGCGTAGCCGAATATCTCGGCCGACAACAGCCCGACGACTCCGGCGACGCAGTGGCAATAGCGCTCGAGTTCCGCAAAGTCGAGGTAGCGGCTGCGCTCGAGATCCATGGTCATGCCGTCGATCACCGTCTGGAAATGCGCTTCGGGCAGCTTGAGCGCCGCGACCACCGGCTGCAACGCGAGCGCGACCGGATGCTGCGGCGTGCCGCGGAAAATAGCCTCGACTTCGCGCCGCCACCACGCGAGCTTCGTGCGCGCGATCTCTGGATCGGAAACCTCGTCGACGATGTCGTCGACCTCGCGGCAGAACGCGTAGAGCGCCGTGATCGCGCGCCGGCGTTCCGGCGGCAGGAACAGGAAGCTGTAATAGAAGCTCGTGCCGCTCCTGGCCGTTTTCTGCTGGCAGTATTCGTCAGGTGTCACGCGATGCCTTCGGAGTGCGCAAGGCGATGGCGGCGGGGAGGGAACAGTGCGTCGCGCGCAACGCCGGCCCAGTCGGCGCGTGACAGTTTCGGGCGGTGGCGGAACACGTCGCCACCGGTGCGCTCGATGCCGTCCAGAATGCGATGGGCGCCGGCGAGGACACCGGACAGCTCGAGGCCGATCCGCCACGGCAGCGCCCGGGCAAGCGGGCGTCCCGATTCGAGGAGGGCGCGCGTGCGCGCCGACTCGAACGCGATAAGCGCCCGCCAGGCCGAATCGCATCGCGCGTCGGCGATGTGCGCCTCGGTGACGCCGAAGCGGACGAGGTCGGCGCCGGGCAGGTACACGCGTCCGCGCTTCCAGTCGGCGGCGATGTCCTGCCAGAAGTTGACGAGCTGGAGCGCCGTGCAGATCGCGTCGCTGGCGACGCCGTTCGCGGTGGTTTCCGCTGCATAGAGGCGGAGCATGAGCCGGCCGACAGGATTGGCGGAGCGGCGGCAATAATCGAGCACCAGTTCGAACGTGGGATATCGCGTCGTCGACACGTCCTGCCGGAAGGCCGACAACAGGTCGCGGAACGGCGCGAGCGGCAGGCCGTGGCGCGCGACCGCCGCGGCGAGTTGCGGAAAGGGCGGCTCGGCGGGGGGCGAGCCCGCTGCGAGCGCGTCGAGTGCATGTTCGTAGCGATCGAGCGCGGCCAGTCGCGCTTCGGGCGCGACATCGCCTTCGTCCGCGAAGTCGTCGGCCGTTCGCGCGAACTGGTAGATGGCGACGACGGCCGGGCGCAACGCCCGCGGCAGGAGCAGCGACGCAACGGGAAAGTTTTCGTAATGGGCAACAGACACGCGAAATCGGGCGCAATGCGCCGAAAGGACTACATATCGTCGGAAAAGGAGAGGCTGGCGCAGGGCGTTTACCTGGCGTCCCGCCCCTGAATCCGCTATAATGACCCGTTTGGCGAAAGCGGCTGCGAAAGTGGCGGAATTGGTAGACGCACTGGATTTAGGTTCCAGCGGGGCAGCCCGTGGGGGTTCGAGTCCCCCCTTTCGCACCATCGATTCACATTAGCAAGGATTCGACGCGTATGCAAACCAGTCTGGAGACCCTCGGCGAGCTCGAGCGCAGGCTGACCATGTCGGTGCCGGTGGCCGAGATCGAGCGCGAGATCGCGCAGCGGCTGGCACGCATGGCGAAGAACGTCAAGGTGCCCGGATTCCGGCCCGGCAAGGTGCCGCTCAAGATGGTTGCCCAGCAATACGGACCGCAGGTGCGCTCGGATGTCATCTCCGATGCCGTGAAGACCACGTTCGCCGACGCGATCCGCGAACAGAACCTGCGCATTGCGGGAAATCCGCGGATCGAGCCCAAGGCCGAGGCTGCGGCGCCGGATCTGCTGGAGTTCTCGGCGATTTTCGAGATCTATCCGGACGTCAAGCTCGGCGACCTGTCCGACGTCACCATCGAGCGGCCGCAGGCGGAAGTCGCCGCGGACGACGTCGGTCACACGATCGGCATGCTGCGCAAACAACGCACGCGGTACGAACGCGTTGCCCGTGCGGCCGCGGCGGGTGATCGCGTCGTCGTCGATTTCAGCGGAACGATCGATGGCGTCGCTTTTCCCGGCGGGCAGGCGAGCGATTTCGGCATCGTCCTGGGCGAGGGAAGGATGCTGCCCGAGTTCGAGGCCGCCGTCAGCGGAAAGGCAGCGGGCGAGACTGTGACGTTTCCGCTTACGTTTCCCGACGATTATCATGGCAAGGACGTCGCTGGGAAGCTGGCCGAGTTCGCGCTGACGGTGAAGAGCGTCGAGGCGGGTATCCTGCCCGAGGTCGATGCCGACTTCGTGCGGGCATTCGGTGTTCCGAGCGGCAGCGTCGACGATCTCAACAAGGAGATCGCTTCCAATCTGAAACTCGAACTCAAGCGCAAGATCGACACGAAGGTTAAGGAACAGGTTTTTGCCGCGCTTCGGCAGAAAGCCGACGTCGTGCTCCCGAAATCGCTCGTCGAGATCGAAGCGCAGAAGATGGCGCAGCGAATGGCCGCCGACATGCGGGAGCGGGGCATGAAGGCCGAGGACATCAAGCTCGTGCCGGACATGTTTCGCGCGGGCGCCGAGGGTCGCGTGGCGCTCGGGCTGATCCTGTCGGAGGTCGTGCGAGCGCAGGGGCTCGGCGCGAAACCGGAGCAGGTCAAGGCGCTCGTGCAGGAGGCAGCGCAGACGTACGAACAACCGGAGGCGGTCGTGCGCTGGCATTACGAGAAACCGGAGCGGCTGGGCGACTTCGAAGCGCTTGCCGTCGAACACAATGTCGTGACATGGGCGCTCGCCCGTGCAAAGGTCGTGGACAAGGCGGCGTCGTTTGCCGAATTGATGGAGACGACCCGGGCACCGGCGTAGCGAACAGCTCGTAGCCGACACGGCGCGGGCCCGCAAACGTTGCACCGGTCGCGCCGAATTTTGCGCCGCTGGTCGCCGTGCCGTGATCGACACTGTCAATCCCACTACAATGATTCCCGTGGAATCGAACGACGAGGCCAAGATGGACGAACCGATGGGCTTGGGGCTGATCCCCATGGTGATCGAGCAGAGCGGACGCGGCGAGCGCGCGTACGACATCTACTCGCGCCTGCTGAAGGAGCGGGTAATCTTCCTCGTCGGGCCGGTCACCGAAACCACGGCGAACCTCATCGTCGCGCAGATGCTGTTCCTCGAGTCGGAGAATCCGGACAAGGACATCAATTTCTACATCAATTCGCCGGGCGGATCCGTGTCGGCGGGAATGGCCGTCTTCGACACCATGCAGTTCGTCCGGCCGGACGTGTCGACGACCTGCATCGGCATGGCGGCGTCGATGGGCGCGTTCCTGCTAGCGGCCGGCGCCAAGGGCAAGCGCTTTGCGCTGCCCAATTCCACCGTGCTGATTCATCAGCCGTCGGGCGGCTTCCAGGGCCAGGTATCCGACATCGAACGCCACGCGCAGTTCGTGATCGACCTCAAGCGGCGGTTCATCGACCAGATGGCGGGGTTCACGGGACGCACGCCGGAGCAGGTCGAGCGCGACCACGACCGTGACAATTTTCTCACTGCCGACCAGGCCAAAGCGTATGGAATCGTGGACCAGGTCTTGCAGAAGCGTGCCCAGGGCGCGTAAAGTCGTCCTGCGACCCCCTTTTCGACATTCGAGCCGCACCACTCTACTGATGGCCGACAAGTCCACCGGCGACAAGCTGCTCTATTGTTCCTTCTGCGGCAAGAGCCAGCACGAGGTGCGAAAGCTCATCGCGGGCCCGTCGGTGTTCATCTGCGACGAATGCATCGAGCTTTGCAACGACATCATCCGCGAGGAAGGCACAACGGCCGAGACGGCCCGCGCGGACAAGAACAAGCTCCCGACGCCGCATGAGATTCGCGACATTCTCGACCAGTACGTGATCGGCCAGGATCTGGCCAAGAAGATCCTTTCCGTCGCGGTCTACAACCACTACAAGCGCCTGGAGACCGGGAGCAAGGACGACGAGGTCGAACTCGCGAAAAGTCAACATCCTGCTGATCGGCCCGACCGGATCCGGCAAGACGCTTGCTCGCGCAGACGCTCGCGCGGTTGCTCGATGTGCCCTTCGTCATCGCGGACGCGACGACGCTGACCGAGGCCGGGTACGTCGGCGAGGACGTCGAGAACATCATCCAGAAACTGCTGCAGAAGTGCGATTACGACATCGAAAAGGCGCAGCGCGGCATCGTCTACATCGACGAAATCGACAAGATCTCGCGCAAGAGCGACAACCCGTCCATCACCCGCGATGTTTCCGGCGAAGGCGTGCAGCAGGCGCTGCTCAAGCTGATCGAGGGCACGATCGCGTCGGTGCCGCCGCAGGGTGGCCGCAAGCACCCGAACCAGGAATTCGTGCAGGTCGACACGACCAACATCCTCTTCGTCTGCGGCGGTGCGTTCGACGGCCTCGAAAAGATCATCCGGCAGCGCACCGCGAAGACGGGCATCGGGTTCGGAGCCGAAGTGACGAGCCCCGACGATCGCAAGGACATCGGCGCGCTGCTGCGCGAATGCGAGCCCGAGGACCTGATCAAGTTCGGTCTGATTCCCGAGTTCGTCGGCCGACTGCCCGTGGTGGCAACGCTCGACGAGCTCGACGAGGCGGCGCTGATCCAGATCCTGGTCGAGCCGAAGAACGCGCTTACCAAGCAGTACCAGAAGATGTTCCGGATGGAGGGTGTCGAGCTGGAGATTCGCGACGGAGCGTTGCGCGCGATTGCCGGCAAGGCCCTTGCGCGCAAGACCGGCGCCCGTGGCTTGCGTTCGATTCTCGAGCAGGTGCTGCTCGACGTGATGTACGACCTGCCGTCGCATAGCAATCTCGCGAGCGTGATCGTCGACGAAGGCACGATCACCAATGCCGGCAAGCCGCTGCTGCTGTTCGCCGATTCGCCGAAGGTCGCGTCGGCGCACAGTTGATCGCTGCGCCCGGCGCATGCGCCATGCGCGGGTCCCATGACACGACGCGTGTCCCCGTGTCATGGGCGCCCGGGATCGACCGAAATCGACCGGGCAGTGGCGTAACCCCGATCGTTAACCCCATGGCAGCATAGTGTTTTTTTCGAATTGTTCGCGGTCGACTTGACAGCATCGCCGACCGGCCCCATTTTCCGTCACATATATCTCTTGCGAGGCTTGTATGGCCACCGATCCCTCCACCACACCATCGCCCGCCTCGGCGCCTTCGTCCGACGCCGCTTCGCTGCCCCTGCTGCCGCTGCGCGACGTTGTCGTGTTTCCGCACATGGTGATCCCGTTGTTCGTCGGTCGTCCGAAATCGATCAAGGCGCTCGACGTGGCGATGGACTCGGGCAAGCACATTCTGCTCGTCGCGCAGAAGTCCGCCGCGAAGGACGACCCGGGTTCCGACGACCTGTACGAGATCGGGTAGCGTGGCCACCGTGCTGCAGATGCTCAAACTGCCCGACGGCACGGTCAAGGTGCTGGTCGAAGGCGCGCACCGGTCGTCGGTCGTGCGGGTCGTCGACGAAGGAGAATTCCTGTCGGCCCAGGCGGCGACACTCGCCGGGGACTCCGGCGAGGCCACACGAGGTCGAGGCGATGCGCCGCGCGTTGCTCGCGCAGTTCGATCAGTACGTCAAGCTCAACAAGAAGATCCCGCCCGAGATCCTGACATCGATGACCGGGATCGACGACGGTGGCCGGCTCGCCGATGCCATCGCGGCGCACCTGCCGCTGAAGCTCGAGCAGAAGCAGCAAATTCTCGAAATGGCGAGCCGTTGCAAGCGACTCGAGCATCTGCTGGGCCTGCTCGAAGGCGAGGTCGACATCCTTCAGGTCGAGAAGCGCATCCGTGGCCGCGTCAAGCGCCAGATGGAGAAGAGTCAGCGCGAGTACTACCTCAACGAGCAGGTCAAGGCGATCCAGAAGGAGCTGGGCGAGGGCGACGAGAACGCCGATCTCGACGAGATGGAAAAGAAGATCAAGGCCGCCAGGATGTCGAAGGAGGCCGAAGCCAAGGCGCTCGGCGAGTTCAAGAAGCTCAAGATGATGTCGCCGATGTCGGCGGAGGCGACCGTCGTGCGCAATTTCATCGACACGCTGCTCGCGCTGCCCTGGAGCAAGAAGAGCAAGATCAGCAAGGACCTGGCCGTTGCGGTCAAGGTTCTCGACGCCGACCACTACGGCCTCGAGAAGGTCAAGGAGCGCATCGTCGAGTACCTCGCGGTGCAGCAGCGCGTGGACCGGCTGAAGGCGCCGATCCTCTGTCTGGTCGGGCCGCCCGGCGTGGGCAAGACCTCGCTCGGGCAGTCGGTGGCCAAGGCGACGGGCCGCAAGTTCGTCCGCATGTGCCTCGGCGGCGTCCGCGACGAGGCGGAGATCCGCGGCCATCGGCGCACCTACATCGGCTCGATGCCGGGCAAGATCCTGCAGAACATGACGCAAGGTCGGCGTGCGCAATCCGCTGTTCCTGCTCGACGAGGTCGACAAGATGGGGCATGGACTTCCGCGGCGACCCGTCGTCGGCGCTGCTCGAAGTGCTCGATCCGGAGCAGAACAGACACGTTCATCGATCATTACGTCGAGGTCGAATACGACCTGTCCGACGTGATGTTCGTGGCGACCGCCAACACGATGAACATTCCGGCGCCGCTGCTCGACCGGATGGAGGTGATCCGACTCTCGGGCTACACCGAGGACGAGAAGATCGCCATCGCGAAGCAGTACCTGCTGCCCAAGCAGATCAAGAACAACGGCATCAAGCCCGAGGAACTTCACGTGGCCGAAAGCGCGCTGCGCGACATCGTCCGCTACTACACGCGCGAGGCGGGCGTGCGCAGCCTCGAGCGCGACATCAGCAAGATCTGCCGCAAGGTCGTCAAGGCGCTGCTGCTGCAGGCAGAGCGAAGGCAAGGCGCGCACCGCGAAGGGGCCCGTCGACGTCAGTGCGCAAGAACCTCGACAAGTACCTCGGCGTGCGCCGCTTCACCTACGGCATCGCCGAGAAGAAGAATCAGGTGGGCCAGGTCACCGGGCTCGCCTGGACCGAGGTCGGCGGCGACCTGCTGACGATCGAGGCGGTCGCGCTGCCGGGCAAGGGCAAGACGACGACGACCGGCAAGCTCGGCGACGTGATGAACGAGTCGATCGCGGCGGCGCTGTCGGTAGTGCGGCACCGGTCGAAGGCAGCTCGGGCATCGCGCCGGATTTCTATCAGAAGACCGACCTGCACATCCACCTGCCGGAAGGCGCGACGCCCGAAGGACGGCCCGTCGGCGGGCGGCGCGATCGTGCACGGCGATCGTGTCGATCCTCACCGGCATTCCCGTGCGCTGCGACGTGGCGATGACCGGCGAGATCACGCTGCGCGGCGAAGTGCTGCCGATCGGCGGCCTCAAGGAGAAGCTGCTCGCGGCTGGACGCGGCGGCATCAAGACCGTGCTGATCCCGGAAGAGAACGTCAAGGACCTGGCCGAGATTCCGGACGAGATCAAGAATCGCCTCGACATCCGTCCCGGTGCGCTGGATCGAGCAGGTGCTGGAAGCGGCGCTCGAACGGCAGCCGACCCCACTGCCGGAACCGGCGGCCGATGCCGCAGCGGTTGCCTCCCGTCGTCGCGGCAGACGAGAAGCCCGCGCTCATCAAGCACTAGGGCCTGTCGCGAGCGCTATGTCTGCAAGACGCGTTGCGAGCGCAAACGGCCCTGCGGCGAGGCGCAAAACGCAGGCGGCGCCGGGAGCCCGGCGAGGCTTTGCAACGAAGCGCAGGGCCGATTTCTCGCCGCAACCCGAAGGGAACGGGCGCCTTGGTGCGCCACTCTGCGTCGCGCTCCTGCGCAAAGACGCCGGGTCTATGACAATTCGTCGCGCGCCTTGCATCTGGCGCCCGTCACGCCACCCGTTCGCGCTTGTAGACATAGTGTGAACAGGCCCTACCATACGGAAAGGGGACGTACGTGAACAAATCCGAACTGATCGATGCCATCGCGCGGCATGCCGACATTTCCAAGGCCGCGGCCGGACGTGCGCTGGACGCCACGGTGAATGCCATCAAGGGCTCGCTCAAGAAAGGCGACATCGTCACGCTGGTGGGCTTCGGTTCGTTCTATGTCGGTCGAGCGCACCGCGCGGCAGGGCCGCAATCCGCGCACCGGCGCCGCCATCAGGATCCGCGCGGCAAAAGTGCCGAAGTTCCGGGCTGGCAAAGCGCTGAAGGATGCGTAAACTGACCCGCTTGTTGCACGTTGCGCTCGGCCGGCTTGTACTTCGCAAACCCGAGGCGGCGAGGGTGCTTAGCTCAGCCGGTAGAGCGTCGCCCTTACAAGGCGAATGTCGGCGGTTCGATCCCGTCAGCACCCACCAGATGCAGAGGGGAAGCGGGCGCGGACCGGCTTCGCGGGAGTGGTAGTTCAGTTGGTTAGAATACCGGCCTGTCACGCCGGGGGTCGCGGGTTCGAGTCCCGTCCACTCCGCCAATATGAAGGGCGAACGCGAGTTCGCCCTTTTCGCATCCGGCCGCGCTTTGCGCGTGCCGGTCGGTCGGCAGCCGGTGCCGGTCGCGTTTCGCACCAGGCGTCGCGCGGCTCGCCGCGCGGGCCCTCAGGATGGGACCCAGGCGATGTATGACCTCGTTCATAAACACAAGCGGATCGCGCAGTTCATCATTGCGCTCATCATGATCCCGTTCGCATTTTTCGGCGTCGATTATTATTTTCGCAGCAGCGGAAACGTCGACGAAATTGCCAGGTTCGACGGCGGCAGGATCACGGCGGACGAATTTGCCCAGGCCATCCGCGATCAGCAGGATCAGCTGCGACGGAGCGCGCAAGGCGCCGACCCGGCGATCTTCGACAACCCCGAGGTGCGATTCAATCTGCTGCAGCAACTGGTGCGCGAGCGCCTTGTCGAGAAGAAGAGCGTCGACCTCCACTTCCGGGTTTCGAACAACGAGGTCTTCGACAAGATCGCCGCCGACCCCAGGTTCCGTGCGGGCGACCGGTTTTCGCTCGACGTCTACAAGAACCTCCTGCGCCAGGCCGGCATCGCGGAGCCGCAGTTCGAGGAAGGCATGCGCCGGCAGATCCTCGCCGAACGCATCATCGATCCCATCGCGCGTGGTGGCATCGTGCCGAAGGCGTCGGGCGTCGCATTCGTGAATCTCGTCGAGCAGCAGCGCGAGGTCGAGGCTGCCATTGTCGAGCCCGAGGCGTTCGTCAAGGACGTGAAGGTAGACGATGCGCAGGTCAAGGCGTACTACGACGCCAATCCGGCCGCTTTCAAGACGCCCGAGGAGGCGAAGTTCGAATACGTCGTGCTCACCCAGGATGCGTTGCTGGCACAGGTTGCCGTGACGCCGGAAGCGATCCGCGGGCAATACGAGAGCGCGGCGAAGACCTACCGTCAGGAGGAGCAGCGGCAGGCTGCGCACATCCTGATCGCGGTGAAGCCCGACGCGAGCGACGCCGAACGCGCGGCGGCGAAGAAAACGGCCGAAGAGCTTGCTGCGCAGGCGAAGGCGAATCCCGGGAAGTTCGCGGAACTGGCGAAAGCGCGTTCGCAGGATCCGGGCTCGGCCGCGCAGGGCGGAGATCTCGGCAGCAACCCGCGCGGCACGATGGTCAAGGCGTTCGACGACGCGGTGTTTGCGATGAAGCCCGGTGAGATCAAGGGCCCGGTACAGAGTGATTTCGGCTGGCATGTGATCCACCTGCTGGCCGTGACGCCGGAGAAAGCGCGGTCCTTCGACGAAGTGAAGGCGCAGATCGAAGCCGACCTCCGGAGGCAGAAGGTCGGGCAGAAATTTGCGACGGCGGCCGACCAGTTTCAGAATCTCGTGTATGAACAGGCCGACACGTTCGCGCCAGTCGCGAAGGCCTTGGGCCTGACGATCCAGACGTCGCCGCTCGCCACGCGGCCGCAGGCGCAACAGATCGCCCTGGGCAGCGCGAAATTCGTGCAGGCGCTGTTCTCGCCCGAGTCGATCGCCGCCAAACGCAACACCGACGCCGTGGAAGTGGGCAACGGTTCGATGATGGCGGGTCGCATCATCGAATACAAGCCGGCCTCGGTGCGCGCCTACGACGAGGTCAAGGATGAAATTCGCCGCCTGCTCGTGCGGCAGTCAGCCGACGCCCTTGCGCAAAAGGCGGGGCGCGAAAAGCTTGCGTTGCTGGAGCAGGGCAAGAGCGATCGGGACGCGGGGATCGCGTTCTCGAAGCCGGTGCTCCTGGCGCGAAATCGACCGCAGCCGGGTTTCGGCAACGAGGCCATGACGCGGATTTTCCAGGCCGACGCGACTAAGGTGCCGTCGTACATCGGAACGGCAGGCGAGGGCGGCGGGTTTGCGATCTACCGGCTGCTGAAGGTGATTCTGCCGCCGGAAGTCGATCCGGGAAAGATCGCGGCGGCACGCGCCAGGATCAGCGAGCTGCAGAATCGGGAGGTGTTCGACGCGTACGTCAATACGCTAAAGGCAAAGGCCAAGGTCGAGGTCAACCAGGCGAACCTCGAGAAGAAGTGACCGGCCAGCCGGTACGGTTTCGATCCGCTAGCCGACGCAGTTTCCCCGGAACCACACTTCCAGCTGCTGGCGCTCTCTGACGCGGGCGGCGTTGTCCATGGGCATGCGTTCGCCTTTTGCATTGGTGGTGTAGATGACGATCTGATCGGATTGCGCCAGCGTGTGGATCTGTCCCTGGATCTTGTCGCACTGTTCGCGTTTCGTGTTGGCCTCGACGCGCGCTTTGGCCGCTTTGCTCTCCTGATCGTTGCGCTGCTGCCGGCGCTTCAGGATTTCCGCCTCCTTTTCCGCAAACTCCCTCGCCGCATTCGGATTGGCGGGTGGCGGGGGCGCATTGATTTCCTCCACCTTGAAGTTTCCCGTCGGCCGCTGGTCGGAGTAGACGATCCGGCCGTTCGCGTCGACCCACTTGTAGGTCGTGGCCTGCGCCGAGGCTGTGAGCAAGAGGAGCGCAGCGCCGAAGATCCCGGCGCACGCCGCCGCGCGCCCGAGCGCCGGCATTCGTACGGAGTTGGATTGGCAAATGCGCGAATCTAGGCGTGTCGCCGCAACGGGGAGCATGGGCACCTCACCACATTTTATGACATTGGCAAGGTAATCCAACGGCCATCGCGCGTCAAACCCGAACGGCCATTTTGCCGGTTCGCGGCGCCGGTTCTGTCTCATTGGCGAACGCGCAGGGAGTTTTCGGGTCCCGCCGACGCGGGTATAATCCGTTTTTGCGCGTAGGAGAAAGTCACATGCGTGCCGCCCGGAAAGCACTGACGTTCGACGACGTCCTGCTCGTTCCCGCGCATTCCCTGGTTGTTCCCGGCGATGTCAGCCTGAAAACCCGCCTCACCGGCAGCATCGCGCTCAACATTCCGCTGCTTTCCGCGGCGATGGACACGGTGACCGAAACCCGTCTCGCCATCGCCATCGCGCAGGAAGGCGGATTGGGTGTAGTGCACAAGAACATGCCGCCGGCGCGGCAAGCGGCCGAAGTCGCGAAGGTCAAGCGGTTCGAAAGCGGTGTCGTCAAGGATCCGATCACGATTCCGCCGACGATGTCGGTGCGTGAGGTTCTCGCGTTGACCCGGCAGCACCGCATTTCCGGATTGCCCGTCGTCGATGGCCATCGCGTCGTCGGGATCGTGACTAACCGCGATCTCCGGTTCGAGACGAATCTCGACCAGCCCGCCGCAAGCATCATGACCCGAGGCGACCGGCTCGTCACGGTCCCGGAAGGCACCGACCTCGAGCGCGCCAAGGCGCTGATGCACCAGCACCGGCTCGAGCGCGTGCTGGTCGTCAACGATGCCATGGAGCTGCGCGGCCTCATCACCGTCAAGGACATCCTGAAGTCCACCGAGCACCCGCTCGCGGCGAAGGACGAGCTCGGTCGCCTGCGTGTGGGCGCGGCGGTGGGCACAGGGGGCGACACCGAGGAACGCGTCGAGGCGCTGGTCAATGCGGGCGTCGACGTCATCGTCGTCGATACGTCGCATGGACATTCACAGGCGGTCCTCGACCGCGTGCGGTGGATCAGGACCCGCTATCCGAACGTACAGATCGTCGGTGGCAATGTCGCGACAGCGGACGGCGCGAAGGCTCTCGCCGAGCACGGCGCCGACGCCGTGAAAGTGGGGGTTGGCCCGGGGTCGATCTGCACGACGCGCATCGTGGCCGGCGTCGGCGTGCCGCAGATTTCGGCCATTCAGTTTGCGCTCGATGGCGTGGCACGCGCCGGAATTCCGGTCATCGCAGACGGCGGCATCCGCTATTCCGGCGACATCGCAAAGGCGCTGGCGGCCGGAGCAGCCTCGGTCATGATGGGCAGCCTCTTCGCCGGTACCGAAGAAGCTCCCGGCGAGACCGAGCTCTACCAGGGCCGTTCCTACAAGAGCTACCGCGGCATGGGTTCCCTGGGCGCCATGCAACAGGGGAGTTCCGATCGCTATTTCCAGGATGCCGAAGGCGAGGGCGCCGCCGAGCGGCTCGTGCCACAAGGCATCGAAGGCCGGGTCCCGTACAAAGGTGCGCTTTCCGCGGTGATCCACCAGTTGATGGGCGGCCTGCGCGCGGCCATGGGCTATTGCGGCTGCGCGACGATCGACGAGTTCCGCACGCGGGCCGAATTCGTGGAAATCACGTCAGCCGGGATTCGCGAATCGCATGTGCACGACGTGCAGATCGTCAAGGAAGCCCCCAACTACCGCGTCGAATGATCGGAACCCGCGCAAAGCTGCTGCGGGGCCGGCCTGCTTTGTTGCAACCGCGCTCGGGATCCTCATGTACGTTTGAAGTACATTCCGGTCCCTCGCGCGCTTGCGCCGCGCATCCCGGCCTCCTCGCGACGCTTTTCATCGGGTTCCTATGCCAATGTCGCACGTCTTCTTTGACCCTCCGATGACTCTGCGAATCGCTTTCGTCCGCTGATGGCCGCTCCCTCCCATTCCCGGATCCTGATCCTCGATTTCGGCGCGCAGTACACGCAGCTCATCGCGCGCCGGCTCCGCGAGACGCACGTCTACTGCGAGATCCATCCATACGATGTCGGTGACGACTTCGTCCAGAGCTATGCGCCGAAGGGCATCATCCTGTCGGGCGGGCCGAACAGCGTGACCGAGGGCGATACGCCGCGCGCGCCGGAGGCGGTTTGGGTGCAGGGTGTGCCCGTGCTCGGCATCTGCTACGGCATGCAGACGATGGCGGCGCAGCTGGGTGGCGCGGTCGAGCCTGGCCGTGTGCGCGAATTCGGCTACGCGGAAGTTCGGGCGCGCGGGCACTCCAAGCTCTTCAGCGGCATCGAAGACCGCCGCAACGCCGAAGGCCATGGTCTGCTCGACGTCTGGATGAGCCATGGCGACAAGGTCACCGCGCTGCCACCCGGGTTCAGCGCGATAGCAAGCAGCGACGCATGCGCGATCGCGGCGATGGCGGACGCGAGGCGCGGCTTCTACGCCGTGCAGTTCCACCCCGAGGTCACGCACACGAAGCAGGGCGCTGCGATCCTGGCGCGTTTTGCGCACGACATCTGCGGCTGCGCGCAGGACTGGAACATGACCGACTATGTCGCCGAGGCCGTCGCCGGCGTCCGCGAGCAGGTCGGAACCGACGAGGTCATCCTCGGCCTTTCCGGCGGTGTCGATTCGTCGGTCGCGGCCGCGCTCATCCACCGGGCAATCGGCGACCAGCTCACTTGCGTGTTCGTCGATCATGGGTTGCTGCGCCAGGACGAGGCGGCGCAAGTGCTCGATACCTTTGCCCGCAATCTGGGCGTTCGCGTGGTCCACGTCGACGCCGCCGACGAGATGTACGCGGCGCTTCAGGGTGTCGACGATCCCGAGCGGAAGCGGCGGATCATCGGGCGGCTTTTTGTCGACGTGTTCCAGCGCGAATCCGCCAAGCTCGCGGAACGCGGGACCGCGGCGAAATGGCTCGCGCAGGGCACGATCTACCCCGACGTCATCGAGTCGGCAGGCGCCAAGACCAAGAAAGCGCATACGATCAAATCGCACCACAACGTGGGCGGTCTCCCCGACACGTTGCATCTGAAGCTTCTCGAGCCGCTGCGGGAACTTTTCAAGGACGAAGTGCGCGAACTCGGACAGGCGCTCGGCCTGCCGCGCGAGATGGTCTATCGCCATCCGTTCCCGGGCCCCGGCCTCGGTGTGCGCATCCTGGGCGCGGTCACCCGCGAGCACGCGGATCTGTTGCGTCGCGCCGATGCGATCTTCATCGACGAGCTCCGGCTCGCGCGCGATGCCAATGGCGCGACCTGGTACGACCTGACCGCGCAGGCGTTCGCCGTCTTCCTGCCGGTCCGCTCGGTTGGCGTGATGGGCGACGGCCGCACCTATGAGCACGTCGTCGCGTTGCGTGCGGTGCAGACCACCGACTTCATGACGGCGCACTGGGCGCCGCTGCCCTACGAACTGCTGGCGAAAGTCTCGAGCCGGATCATCAACGAAGTGCGCGGCATCAATCGCGTCGTGTACGACATCTCCGGCAAGCCGCCGGCGACGATCGAGTGGGAGTAGGGTCTTTCGAGATCTCCTGAAGTGGTCCCATCGCCGGACCGATCGAGTGGACTCGTGATAGTCTGATCCGGCGTCGCCTGGCGCCATCGCAATTTCCGGTTCTGATGAAGCCCAATTTCCTGGTCATCCTGATCGACGACCTGCGCTACGACGAGTTCGGCGCGGGCGGTCACCCGTACATGCGCACGCCGAACGTCGACCGGCTCGCGCGCTGAGGGCGCGCTGTTCGAGCGCGCGTTTCACACGACGCCGATCTGCTCGCCCAATCGCGCGTCGATCGTCACCGGCCAGTACGCGAGCCGACACGGCATCATCGACAACGTCGCGCGCGACGCGATGAGCCACCGGCTGCCGAACTACCATCTCGAGCTGCGGAGGCTCGGCTACGAGACCGCGCACATCGGCAAGTGGCACATGGGCAACGACGGCATGCCGCGGCCTGGTTACGACACCTGGGTGAGCTATGACGGCCACGGCAGACTCGTGAATCCGACGCTCAATCACGAGGGCCGGTACGTCCCGCACCAGGGCTACATCACCGACATCATGAACGAGCTAGCGGTCGAATTCCTCGAGCGCAAGCGAGCGAAACCGTTCTCGCTGTTCTTCGCGCACAAGGCGGTGCATCCGGACGCCGAGCAGGCCGCGGACGGCACGCTGCGCATATCCGCGGAGGGCGGCTACATCGCCGCCGAGCGCCACCGCGACCTGTACCGCGGCGCGATGTTCCCGCCGTCGCCGAACATGCTGCCGGCCGCCGAGGTGATCCGGCAGAAGCCGGCCTGGGCCGAGTGCCTGGGCCTCAAGGACTCGGAGCGCGCGCGGGCGATCCTGTCGGCGCTCCATGCGGGCGAGCAGGAGGAGATCCGGCAGCGCGCGCGCATGATGGCCTCGGTCGACGAAGGGCATCGGCGCCATCCTCGAGGTGCTCGAGCGCCAGGGCAAACTCGACGACACCTTCATCGTGTTTCTCGGCGACAACGGCTACTTCTTCGGCGAGCACGCGCTCGGTCCGGAACGCCGCTTCGCCTACGAAGACGGCATCCGGTCGCCCTTCGTCGTCCGCTATCCGCGCAAGGTGAAGGCGGGCTCGCGGCGGCGCGAGCTCGTCATCTGCCAGGACATCGCGCCGACGCTGATCGACCTCGCCGGCGGCACGTCCGGGACCGCAGATCCAGGGGCGATCGCTGCTGCCGCTGTTCACCGGCAAGCGCGCAGCGCTGGCGCAAGTCGTTCCTCGTCGAGTACTGGGCCGAGCAGGCGATGCCGTGGCTCGTCGGCATGACGTACAAGGCGGTGCGCACCGACCGCCACAAGTACATCCACTGGGTCAACCGCGGCCGCGCGGGCGAACTCGACGAGCTCTACGACCTCGACCGCGATCCGTACGAACTGAAGAACCTCATTCGCAGCCGCGCGTACGCGTCGGTGCGCGGCAAGCTGCAACGCGAATTGCGAACGCTCGTCGCCGCAGCGATCGGGCTGTAGAAGGACAGCAAATCCAACGGCCACGGCGCGTCGGCGGCCGCGGCGATCTCCTTCCGGCGCCGTTCGCATAGGCAGCGGATTCCGGCGCGTATGACGGCATCGGGGACAAGTCTCCGCCCGACCCGGTTGATGGCACGTCGCGTGGCTCCGCTCACCTTTCAGGTTCCTTGGGATTGAGCGTCGCGGTGATGAGGCGCACGCCGTCTTCGAGTTCGGTGCCGAGGGCAATGGCCCCGGCGGACGTGACGGCCGACCGGTAGCGCTGCGAGGTCGTGCCTCCCACGAAAACGGGCACGCCTGCCTGCCGCACGAGCTTGGGCAGCCCGCGCTCAAGCAGTCCAGGCGCAGGATCCACGGACGAGGAAATGACGATCGCGTCACAGTCCGAGCGCTGCCGCACAACGGCGACGTCTTCGAGGGGCGTGTCCGCGCCGAGCAGCACGGTGCGCATCCCGGCAATTTGTGCTTCGAGCGCAAACAACAGCAGCCCGAACTCGTGCTGCTCGCCTGGCGCGCAGGCGGCGAGAAGGCGCGGGCGCGTTGCGTAGCGCATGCGATGCTGCAACCGTGCGCCGAGCTTGCTGCGCAGGTGCGTCGCGAAGAAGTGCTCCTCGGCGATCGCCCCTGGCAGATCCCGCCAGCGGTCCCCCAAGTGGACAAGCAAGGGAAGGAGCACCTGCCGCGTGACGATTTCAATCGGGTGCACGGAAAGCGCCTCGTCGTAAATGCGGTCGAGCTCTGGTTCGTCGAAGCGCGCGATCGCCGCGGCCATGCGCACGAGGTACTCGGCCCAGGGTCCGCTCCCACGAGCAACGCGCGGTGCGACCGGCTCCGCCTCGAGGAGTTCACGCACCCGGCTGATCGGCACGCCCCGTTCCATAAGCGCCAGCACGCGACGGATCAGCTCGACATGCTGATGCGTGTAGAGGCGGTGGCCCTTGGGCGTGCGCAGCGGCCGGATGAGTCCGTAGCGCCGCTCCCAGGCGCGCAGCGTTATCGCGTTCACCCCCGTGATCGAGGCGATGGTGCGAATCGGGAGCTGCTCGGCGACAAAGCTTGTCATCAGGTTGTACAGGGACTATATTAATAGTGATGCAAAAGTTATACAATCTGTGGTACCTTGTCAAGAAATATATATGCGACATTTATACAATCCTTCTCATTCAAGCCCCGGGGAAAGCGCCCTCGTGTGGTTTCGCCGCGACCTGCGGGATTTCGACCATGCCGCGCTGCGCGCTGCGCTCGAGGCGCACCGCGCCGTGCACTGCGGGTTCATCTTTGATACCGAGATCATCGGCCTGCTGGACACGCGCACGGATCGCAGGGTGACGTTCCTTTGGGACAGCGTGGTGGAACTGCGCGCGGCGCTCGAGGCGCGCGGCGGCGGGCTCCATGTGCTGCATGGGCGTGCGCGGGACGACATTCCGCGACTTGCGGCGCAACTCGACGTGGCCGCGGTCTACGCAAACCGCGACTACGAGCCGCAGGCGATTGCGCGCGATGCCGAGGTCGAGCAACGTCTGCGCGATGCGGGAATCGTTTTTCGTATGTGCAAGGACCAGGTGATCTTCGAACTCGGCGAGGTGCGCACGCGCGCGGGCGGCGCGTTTTCCGTGTTCACCCCGTACCGGAAGGCGTGGCTGGCGCGGCTCCAAGCTCGACACGTCGCCCCGCACGACATCGACGCAGGAAGCTCGCGCTTCGCGGTTTCTGCGGTGGGGCCCACGCCCTCGCTCGCGGATCTCGGATTCGAGCGGGCGGAACCTGCCTTGCCGGCCGGCATGCACGGTGGCGCGCAACTCTGGGCCGCTTTCAGGAAACGTCTCGCCAAGTACGCCACGCAGCGCGATGCTCCGGCGCTCGACGCGACCTCGCGCCTGTCGGTGCATTTGCGCTTCGGGACGGTGTCGATCCGCGAACTGGTGCGCCATGCGCGATTGCGGCGCGGCGCCGGGGCCGAGACCTGGCTTGCGGAACTTATCTGGCGGGAGTTCTACTTCGCGGTCCTTGCCGCGCACCCGGAAGTGGTCGACCACGCGTTCCGGCGCGAGTACGACGCGCTGCGATGGGAAGACGACGAGGCGGGTTTTCAGGCCTGGCGCGAGGGGCGCACTGGCTACCCGCTCGTCGATGCCGCGATGCGCGAGCTGAACGCGACCGGCGCGATGCACAATCGGCTGCGCATGGTGACGGCATCGTTTCTCGTGAAGGATCTGGGCGTTGACTGGCGTCGTGGCGAACGCTACTTCGCCAACAAGCTGCTCGATTACGATCTGGCTGCCAATAATGGTGGTTGGCAATGGTCCGCCTCAACCGGCTGCGACGCGCAGCCGTGGTTCCGCATCTTCAATCCCGTGACGCAGTCGCGCCGCTTCGATCCCGTGGGCGCGTACATTCGCCGCTGGCTGCCGGAACTCGCGCGAGTACCCGACGCGAGGGTGCATGCGCCCTGGGAGATGACCCCGCTGGATCAGCGGGCGTGCGGATGCGTGCTCGGTCTTGATTACCCGGCGCCGGTCGTGCGTCACGAGGCGGCCCGGCAGCGCACCCTCGATCGATACGCGAGCGTGAGAGCGCCATGACCGATCGAACGCGGGGAACGGTGCGCACGCGTGGCCACGATCTGCTCGGCTTGGGCGCGTTCGTGGCGCTTTGCCTGGCCGTCTCGGCGATCGGCGGCTGGGTCACCGCGCAAAGCGTCGACACGTGGTATCGGACGCTGCAGAAGCCGGTTTTCAATCCGCCCGACTGGGTGTTTGCCCCGGTCTGGACCTCGCTCTATCTGATGATCGCGCTGGCGGGATGGCGCGTATGGCGCAGTCATGGTCTTGCCGGCGCCCGTGCGGCAATGGCGATGTACGCTGCGCAACTGGCGCTCAGTCTCTCGTGGTCGTTACACTTCTTCGGGGCCCGGATGATCGGCCTCGCGCTCGTGGGGATCGTGTTTCTGTTCGCGGCAATTATCGTCAACGCCGTCCTGTTCTGGCGCATTGATCGATTGGCGGGATGGCTGCTCGCCCCTTACGCCGCGTGGGTGGCGTTCGCTTGCGTGCTCAACCTTGCGTTGTGGCAGCTCAACTGAAGGCGCGCCGCGGCGTACAACTGCTCCGCTTGGTCCTTGGCGGGCACCGCTCCGCCGGAAACGTGCGCATAGAGCGCGCGAGCGCCGTCCGCAGCGGCCACGATCCGGGCATTGCCGTCAGCGGGCAGCAGCGGTTTCGCCTTCCGATTACCGGGAGTAACGTTCGCGGATGAACGCGTAGAGCGCGCGCAGGCCCGTGGCCTCGCCGCCTTCGGGGCGTCCTGGCCGGGAACTCGCGTTGGCCGCGTAGATGTCGACGTGCATCCAGAGGCGCGCGCGGGACACGAACTCCGCAAGGAACACCGCCGCGACGATCGCGCCGCCGAAGTTGCCCTTGGCGACGTTGGCGAGGTCGCTGATGGTGCCGGTGATCTGCGGGCGGTAGTCGCGCCAGATCGGCAGGCGCCACAACGGGTCCCCCACGTCGCGCGACAGCCGAACCAGCGCATCGGCGGCGCCGTCGTCGTCGCAAAACAGGGCCCCCAGCTCGGTCCCGAGCGCAACCCTGGCGGCCCCCGTGAGCGTGGCGCAGTCGACGAGCAGATCGGGTGCCTCGGAATCGGCTTCGGCGAGGGCATCGCCCAGTACGAGGCGGCCCTCGGCGTCGGTGTTGCGGATCTCGACTGATTTTCCGTTGCGCATGCGGACGATGTCGCGCGGCCGCATGGCGTTACCGGCAATGGCGTTGTCCACGGCCGGAATCAGGAGCCGCAGGCGGATCGGCAGGTTCGCGGCGATGAGCGCGCCGGCAAGGCCGAGCATGATGGCCGCGCCGCCCATGTCCTTCTTCATTTCCAGCATGGGGTCGTGCGCCTTGATATCGAGGCCGCCGGTATCGAAGCACACGCCTTTGCCGACCAGGGTCACCTTGGGGTCGGCCGCGTTTCCCCAGGTGAGATCGATCAGCCGCGGCGCCCGGTTGCTCGCGCGTCCCACCATGTGAATGGCGGGAAAATTGTTTTCCAGAAGTCCCGCGCCCGCGAAGGTGCGGACGCTGGCACCAGTTTCGGCGGCGATGCCACGCACCGCATCCTCGAGTTCTTGCGGGCCCATGTCGTCGGCCGGCGTGTTGATCAGGTCGCGCGTTCGCTCGACCGCGCGTGTCAGCGGGTCGACGTCGCCCCGCTCGACCGCCTCGGGCCACAGGATCGTGGCGGGTCCGCGTTTCGGCGCGTGGTACCGCGTGAATCGATAGCTGGCAAGCGCGCAGCCCAGCATCCAGTCCTGTACGGTCCTGGTCGCGGGGACCTTGCCATCGAAGTCGAACGCGTAGCAGCCTTCGGGCAACGTCATCGGCAATGCAGCGAACGCCCATATCGCCGCGCCGTTCATCGGCGCGGCCAGCAGGCGCATTGGATTTCCCGGAGCCGCGGGCAGAAAGGCAAAGCTCCCTGGATGGGCCCTGAAGCCCACGCGGTCAAGCCAGTCCCGATGCCCGGGATTCGCTTCGAGCCACGAAGGGAGGCTCTCCTTGGTCACCGGTGTGATCCGGACCGCGCCCGATTGTCCGGCCGATTCGAGTTCCGTCATATCCCGTCTCCGATCATCCCTGGGCAGTGTTGTCGAAAGTCATTGGAATGCCCACGCCCCGGGCTCGCGCTCGTTCGTAGATCCAGGCGGCGCTTGCCGCGTCCTGCACGGCGATGCCCGTTGAATCGAATATCGTGATTTCGGTCGCGCTGACGCGTCCTGACTTGCGACCCGTCACGATCTCGCCCAGATCCGCGTGGAATCCGCCATCGAATCCTGAGATATGCATAGGGGACGGCTGCTGGGCCGCACCGTCGGCAAGCGCCCGGAACGCCGCCTCGACGGCGTCGAGAAAATCGGTCCGCGTCATCAGTTCCGCGATGTCTGTGCGCGACAGCAGCAGCGCGGGTTCCCGACGGGCCCGGGACGTCATCGCTGGCTCCCACGCGCGGCGAATCGAAGGCGTGCGCCGCCGGATCCTTGCTCGGGGTGAAACACGGCGATACGGCGGGGCGGCCGCAGTGAATCGCGCGTTGTGAACAGGGGCAGGCACCTGGGGAGATGACAGATCGGGAATCCGCACATGAGCCCTCCGCACCGGAGCGACGCGGTCGAACAGAGCTTGGACGGAATTCGTCTGGCGGGGAGTCTGTGGAAATCCCCGAACGCGCATCCATTATAGGGCGTCGTCCCGCCACGGAGCAAGCTGATGCGCGCGGCGCTTTCTGCGTACAATCACCGCGTGCAATCCGCTCCGAACCTTGTGTTGAGCCATTTCGACCTCTACACGCGTCGCCTCTGCGCAGCGGGGCCGATTCCGACTGCGTTCAAGCATGCAGGATGACGACGACCACTGGATGGCCGAGGCGCTTGCGCTGGCACGGGCGGCGGGTGCGCGGGGTGAGGTCCCGGTGGGCGCGGTCGTCGTCAAGGAGGGCGCCATCGTCGGACGCGGCGGCAACGCGCCGATCGCCGGCAACGACCCGACGGCGCACGCGGAGATTGCGGCGCTGCGCGATGCCGGCCGCGCGCTTCACAACTATCGCCTTCCGGGCTGCGATCTCTACGTGACCATCGAGCCGTGCGCGATGTGTGCCGGGGCGATCCTTCAGGCCCGGATCGGGCGCGTCGTGTTCGGCGCGTGCGATCCGAAGACCGGTGCATGCGGATCGGTGGTCGACCTTTTCGCCGAGGCGCGCCTCAACCACCATGCAACGGTCACCGCCGGCGTGCGCGCCGGTGAGTGCGGCGAACTCCTCACCCGATTTTTCGACGAACGGCGATGAGACCGCGATCGTGATGGAAGATTGCTACGGCATCGGCCTTTACGCGCCAGCGGGCTTCGTCACGAACCCCGCGGCGCTGGAACGCGCGGTGGCGCGATTGTCGGCACTCGGTCATCGCGTCGTCGTCGACCCGACGTGCACGACGCGCTGGCAGCGGTATGCCGCAACCGACGATGCCCGACTCGCGGCGATTGGCCGGATGGCGGACGATCCCCGGGTCGAGCTCGCCATTGCCGCGCGCGGTGGTTACGGCTGGTCGCGGCTCCTCGATCGCATCGATTTCGCCGCGCTAGCCGCGACGAACAAGCGTTGGCTGGGCCACAGCGACTTCACGGCGTTCCAGCTCGCCGCTCTGGCGCACGCCGGAATGATCACGTTCGCGGGCCCCATGGCCGCGGCCGATTTTGGCGCAGCGACGCCGTCGGCATTCACACTCGACCATTGCTGGGGCCTGCTTGGCAACGATCACTACGAGGTGGCGTGCGCGCTCGACGGTCCCGATGCCGCCGGCGAGGGGACGCTGTGGGGTGGCAACCTGGCGCTCCTTGCGCACCTCGTGGGCACGCCGCATCTGCCGCGCGTGGACCATGGCATTCTCTTTCTCGAAGACACCGGCGAGCACCCGTACCGGATCGAACGCATGCTCTACCAGCTTCACTTCGCCGGCATCCTGTCGCGGCAGCGTGCGGTACTGCTCGGCACGTTCAACGGTTACGAACTGGGTCCGAACGACAACGGCTACGACGCCGCGGCGATGGTCGCGCACTTCCGCGCCGAACTCGGTGTGCACATCTACACGGGATTTCCGTTCGGGCACGTTCCGGAAAAACTGACGCTGCCCGTCGGCGGGCATTGCGCGCTGACCGTGCGCGACAGACAGGCGCGATTCGTCTTCACCGACTATCGTCATTCCGGCGTGGCGTCGTCATTCTCCGGTAGCGCAAAGCGGTAGTCGACGTCCCCGACGGCGTTTCCCGCCGGATCGAAACTGCGCTCGACCAGGCGGACATCGCCGCGATGGCCGATCGTCACGACAGTCGAGCAGCGCGTGCCGTAATCCGGACTGATGATGAAAGGCGACGACAGCATTCGTTCCCAGTCGAGCGAAACGCCGGTGGCGGGGAGTGCGGCGTCCGGCGCGCGCTCGGTATCGCGCAGCAGCGCAAAGACGGGACCGATTTCGTCCGTGTCGTCGCCATTGGCGCACCAATGCGCGAACGCGATCCTGGTGCGCTCGACCTTCGGCCACGGCGTATCGAGCAGGTGGTTCGACACGCCGTAGATCCCGGGCGCGAGTGTGGCCGGCGCCGCCGCGCGGTTCGAGCCCCAATGCAATTCCGCGGCGTTTCCCGCGACCAGGTTGAATCCGTTGTACTGGACGCTTGCCGCAACGATCGCAGGAAGCGACACCGCTGGCGCCGCATTCCCGAGAAGAAGCCGGGGCACGAGCGCGCCGCGCGAGGGCGCTCCGGGATTGTGGCGTGATGGCTCGCGCACGTTGGTGACGAACGCAAAGCGCCCTTGCCGGTTGACGCCGAGCCAGGTTCCGCGTTCCTTCAAGTCGCGCCCGGCAAGTATGCCTTCGTCCCACCATGCCGCCCGCGCGGCCGGACGCGCATGGAACTCGTCACGATTCGCCGCGACGACGAGCCGATAGCGCGGGTGCGCGGCGAAGGCGATCAGCGCGAGGCACATGCGGCGATGGTATAGCGTGACCGCGAGATCTCGAGGTCACGCGCTGATGGCCGCGACCCGTTTTGCGAACCGAAACCACACGTGAACGTCGTTTCCGTACGAATGGCCACGCGGGTCCGGTCAGCGCTCGCGTCCACGCGGCGGTATCGCGGCCGGAATGGCGTACGGAAGCGCAAGGGCGGACAGTGGCGGACCGTCCGGCGCGCCGAGACGCGCGTCGCCACGTTCCGCCGCAGCAATCTGCAGCACCGCGATGAGATCGCTTCCGCCCCCGGGTGCCGCCGCCGCGTTGACGACGGTGCCGCACGGCTGGTCGTCGAACGCCGAACTGAAGATCCTGTCACCGGGGGCGACGTCCGGCAGGTCCGCGTGGAACAGGAAAGTCCGCTCCTTGAGCCGGCCGAGATATTGCGTTCGCGCGATGATTTCCTGTCCGGTGTAGCAGCCCTTCTGAAAATCGACACCGCCGAGAACGTCCCAGTTGGCTGCCTGCGCGACGAACGCATCCTGAGTGGCGGCGGTGATGATCGGGACACCTGCACGGAGAGTCAGCCAGCGCCAGACATCGTATCCGGCCGCTGTCGCGTGACTGGCGAGTTTCGCGCGCAACGCCCCGGCGTCCTCGTTCGGTGCCAGGACGACGAAGCGCGGGCCCCGCAGTCCCAGCACCGTCGCTCGTCCGATCTGACGCGCTTCCTGTGGCGCGGGGAGTGTTCCCAGCGCGGCTTCGATGGCGGCGGGCGCGGCAGGCCCGCCGACGCCCAGTCGGATCGTGTCGGCCGAGATGTCGGTCACGGTTGCCTTCGAGCGCAGGATGTACATGCGAAGCCGCTTGGCGACCGGCTCGGCGATGTCGTCCGGAAGCAGGATGGCATACCGTTCGCCGTTCGCCGGTTTCCGCCAGAGGACGAAATTCGCGAGCATCCGGCCTTTGGGAGAATTGAAGCTTCCGTAGCGGCAGGTCCCGGGCAGGAGCCCCTTCACATCGCATGAGAATTGGCCGTGCAGAAACGTCGCAGCATCGGCTCCGTCGATCGCCAGCACACGAAGCGACGCGAGGTCGCAGAAGACGGCGCCGTCGCGCGCGGCCAGGCGAGCGTGTTCGTCGGGGCCGGAGTTCGCGGCAGTGGGGTTCGCCATGGCTGGACGTGACATCGTCGAGGGTACGGGGACAAGTGCGGCGCTGTTCCCGGATTCGCCCATTATGGGATTTCCGTGCTAGAATATAAAGTTAGCTGCCCTGCCGGCGTCTTTCGTGCATTTCGCGCGATCGGCGGTCCGCGCGGGCAAATTCGCAGACCCGCGCACCTCAGGGTGCCCGAACCCGACCTGGCTGACAACCGGTGACTGGTTCGAGCCGACGGCGGGTCGTGGTCCAACCCTGAAGGAGCACGGAAATGTCCGTCACGATGCGCCAAATGCTGGAAGCCGGAGTTCATTTCGGCCACCAGACGCGTTACTGGAACCCGAAGATGGCCGAGTACATCTTCGGCCAGCGCAACAAGATCCACATCGTCAACCTCGAAAAGACGATGCAGCTGTACCAGGATGCGATGAAGTTCATCCGCCAGCTGGCCGCGAACAAGGGAACGATCCTCTTCGTGGGCACCAAGCGCCAGGCGCGCGACATCGTCGCCGAGGAAGCCCGCCGCTGCAGCATGCCGTACGTCGACGCCCGCTGGCTCGGCGGCATGCTGACCAACTTCAAGACCGTCAAGGCGTCGACCAAGCGCCTGAAGGACCTCGAACAGATGGCGCAGGACGGCACGTTCGAGAAGATGAACAAGCGCGAGGCGTTGACGATGCAGCGCGAGATGGACAAGCTCAACAAGAGCCTGGGCGGCATCAAGGACATGAACGGCCTGCCCGACGCATTGTTCGTGATCGACGTCGGGTACCACAAGATCGCGATCACCGAAGCGATGAAGCTCGGAATACCGATCGTCGCGGTGGTCGATACCAATCATTCGCCGATCGGCATCGCGCACGTGATTCCCGGCAACGACGATTCGAGCCGCGCGATCCGCCTGTATGCGCGCGGCGTCGCCGACGCCATCGTCGAAGGCCGGAGCGACGTCATCCAGGAAATCGTGGAAGCCGGGGAAGAGTTCGTCGAGGTGGCGAGCGACGCGCCGGCGTAGGGGAACGATCCTGACGCTACCGCCCGCGTCCGCGCCGGTCTCCGGCGGGATGGCGCGGGAAGGGCGAGGTGCCCGAGGCGCTGCGCGGTCCACCGGATCCGTCGCGCACCACCAGGAAAGCATTGGAGCAACGAAATGGCGGAAATTGCCGCAAGCATGGTGATGGATCTGCGCCAGCGAACCGGGCTGGGCATGATGGAATGCAAGAAGGCGCTGACCGAGGCCGCGGGTGATCCCGCGAAGGCCGAGGAGTTGCTTCGAATCCGGAGCGGTGCCAAGGCGTCGAAGGCTGCCAGCCGCATTGCGGCGGAAGGCGTGATCGGCTTGCATGTGGCGCCGGACGCGAAGACGGCGGCGATGGTCGAGGTCAACTGCGAAACCGACTTCGTCGCCAAGAACGACGACTTTCGCGCGTTCGCAGCCGAGGTCGCGCAGATCATCGCGCGCGACGATCCGAAGGACCTCGCCGCGCTCGGCGCGCGGTCGCTTGCGTCCGGCGAGACCGTCGAGGCGCGCCGGGTCGCGCTCGTGCAGAAGATCGGTGAAAACCTGTCGCTTCGCCGCTTTGCGCGAAAGAGCGCTGCGGGGCGTCTGGCGTCGTACGTGCATGGCAACCGGATCGGTGTGCTGGTGGACCTCACGGGTGGCCAGGACACGCTCGGCAAGGATCTGGCGATGCACGTGGCCGCGAGCAAGCCGATGGCCGTGAGCAAGGAGCAGGTGGCGCCCGACATCGTGGCAAAGGAGCGGGCGATCGCTGTCGCGCGCGCCGCCGATTCGGGAAAGCCGCCGAACATCGTCGAAAAAATGGTCGAGGGCGCCGTCGCGAAGTTCCTGGCCGAGGTCACGCTGCTCGCCCAACCGTTCGTCAAGGGCGACGGCAAGGAAACGGTCGGGCAACTGGTCAAGGCGCAGGGCGCCACGGTCAACGACTTCGTTCTCTTCGTCGTAGGCGAAGGCATCGAGAAGAAGAAGGACGACTTTGCGGCCGAGGTTGCCGCGATGACCAAGGTGTAACGCGCTGTCGCCGACGATCCCGCCCCGAACCGAACGGAGCTCGCCGCCATGACTGCAAAGCCAGCCGCCGTTGCCGTCCCCGTTGCCGCGGTCCCCGCGGCAACGCGCGAGCCCGCCTATCGGCGCATCCTGCTCAAGCTGTCGGGCGAGGCCCTGATGGGCGAGGATCGCCTACGGGATCAACCGCGAGATGATCGATCGCATCGTCGCCGAGATCGCCGAGGTGCGCGGCTCGGCGTCGAAATCGCGGTCGTGATCGGCGGCGGCAACATCTTTCGCGGCGTCGCGCCCGGTGCCGCCGGGATGGATCGAGCCACCGCCGACTACATGGGCATGCTCGCGACGCTGATGAACGCGCTGGCGCTGCAGGATGCGCTGCGCCGCGCCGACGTGGAGTCGCGCGTGCAGTCGGCCCTGCGCATCGACCAGGTCGCGGAGCCCTACATTCGCGGCCGGGCGTTGCGTCACCTCGAGGAAGCGCCAGGTCGTCATCTTCGCCGCCGGCACCGGCAATCCGTTCTTCACGACCGATACGGCCGCGGCGCTGCGCGGGCGCGAGATGGGCGTCGACATCGTGCTCAAGGCGACCAAGGTCGACGGCGTCTACACCGCCGACCCGAAGAAGGACGCGACGGCGCGCCGCTACGCCGATCTCACCTTCGACGAGGCGATCGTCAAGAATCTGCAAGGTGATGGACGCGCACCGCGCTCGCGCTGTGCCGCGACCAGAACATGCTGCTCAAGGTGTTCTCGATCTTCGTTCCCGGGCGCGCTGAAACGTGTCGTGCTGGGCGAAGACGAAGGCACGCTGGTGCATTGCTAGGCGCCGGAGCTTCGCGCCGCCGACGCTCCGTCCGATTACGGGAAAACCATGATCATCGCTGACATCAAGAAATCCGCCGAGCAGAAGATGCAGAAATCGGTCGAGGCGCTGAAGCACGATCTGGCAAGATTCGCACCGGGCGCGCGCACACCGGTCTGCTCGACCACATCCAGGTCGACTACTACGGCTCGCCGATGCCGCATCAGCCAGGTCGCGGGAACGTCACGCTGGCCGACGCGCGCACGATCACCGTGCAGCCGTGGGAGAAGAAGATGATCCCGGTCATCGAGAAGGCGATCCGCGATTCCGACCTGGGTCTCAATCCTGCGACCGTCCGGCGATGTCATCCGGGTGCCGATGCCGGCGCTCACCGAGGAACGGCGCAGGAGCTGATCAAGGTGGTCAGGCACGAGGCCGAGGATGCCCGGATCGCGGTGCGCAACATCCGGCGGGACGCCAACGACCACCTGAAGAAGCTGCTCAAGGACAACGCGGTGGCCGAGGACGACGAGCGCCATGCGCAGACGGACGTCCAGAAGCTCACCGACCGCTATCATCGCCGAGATCGACAAGGTCCTCGCGGCCAAGGAAACCGACCTGATGGCGATCTGACGCGGCGCCGCCGGACACGACCCCCGTTGTTTCACCGGCTGCCCGTCGCCCATGTTTCCGAGTTCCACCCGCGATATCCCCGCGTCCTCCGGCGTGCCGCGCCACGTGGCGATCATCATGGACGGCAACGGGCGCTGGGCGAAGCAGCGCGCGCTGCCCCGCGTCGCCGGCCACCGCCGGGGCGTGGAGACGGTGCGTGACGATCGTCCGCGCCTGCGTGGAGCGCAACGTCGAATATCTGACGTTGTTCGCGTTCTCCAGCGAGAACTGGAGGCGTCCGCCGGACGAGGTCTCGATCCTGATGGAGCTGTTCCTGCGCGCGCTGGAGCAGGAGGTCGCCAAGCTGCACGACGAACGGGATCCGCTTCAAGGTCGTCGGCGACCTGTCGGTGCTTCGATCGCCGCGTATCCGCGAGCTGATCGCGGCCGGCGAAGCGCTGACCGCTGCGCACACGCGGCTCACGCTGACCGTCGCCGCGAATTATGGCGGGCGTTGGGACATCGGCCAGGCGGCGCGCCGGTATTTCGCGCTGCACCCGGACGCCGTACACGACAATGCGGAATTTCGCCCGGAAGTGCTGGAGCCGTTCCTGGCGATGGCGTACGCGCCGGAGCCGGACCTTTTCATCCGGACCGGCGGCGAGCAGCGCGTCTCGAATTTCCTGCTGTGGCAACTGGCCTACACGGAGCTCTACTTCACCGACAAGTTGTGGCCCGACTTCGACGCGACAGCGCTTGACGATGCGATCGAATGGTATCGGCGGCGCGAGCGTCGCTTCGGCCGGACCAGTGAACAGGTTCAGGCGACGCACGGCGCGTGAGCCGTCATCGGGAATGCTCGCCACGCGCATCCTCACTGCGGCCATACTGATTCCGCTGGTCCTGGCCGCACTGTTCCTGCTGCCTCCGCTTGGGTGGGGTGCGGTAACACTCGCCGTAATCGTCCTCGCCGCGACCGAATGGGCCGACCTTGCCGGGTATCGGCGCGAGGTCTGGTGGATGTTTGTCGTCGGTACGTTGCTGATCGGCATCAATCTCCTCATCGGTCCCCTCGCCGGCTTCGCGTTCGGATGGCCGGATGGCATCGTGCTCGCGGTCTGCGGCCTCGCGACGCTCTTCTGGCTATTGGTCGCGGTGCCCTGGCTCGCGACCCGGTGGAAGCCGGCCTCGCCGCTTCCGTTGGCAGTCGCGGGCTGGATCGTGTTGATCGGCGCATGGGTGGCGATCGTGCAGTTGCAGGCACGTTCGCCCTGGCTCGTGCTTGCGGCGATGGCGATCGTCTGGATCGCGGATACCGCGGCGTATTTCGCGGGCCGCGCGTTCGGCCGGCGCAAACTCGCGCCGAAGGTGAGCCCCGGGAAAACCTGGGAGGGCGTCTACGGCGGCCTCGCCGCGGTCGCGATCTACGCGCTTGCCATCGTCCCGCTTGCCGCAGCGGGCGGATTTGCCGGCGCGGTGTCGCCATTGGCGGTCCTCGTCTGGATCGGGCTCGCGCTCGCACTCGCGGCGCTTTCGGTCGTGGGCGACCTGTTGCGAGTCGCTGCTGAAGCGCAACGCGGGCGTAAAGGACAGCGGCACGCCTGCTTCCCGGGCACGGCGGCATCCTCGATCGCATCGATGCCCTGCTGCCGGCGATGCCGGCGGCGGCGCTGCTGGCGCTCGCGTATCTGCGATGACGCGGCGACTGATCAGCGTGCTGGGCGCGACCGGGTCGATCGGCGATTCGGTCCTCGATGTCGTTGCCCGCCATCCCGACAGGTTCGGGGTTGCGGCGCTCACCGCGAATGGCCAATGGGAAAAGCTGGCGCAGCTGTGCCTGCGGCATCGACCCGACGTCGCCGCGGTTTCGGAACCGGACGCGGCGCGCAGGCTGGAGAAAGTGCTGGCGGGAGCCGGACTTCCGACGCGTGTGCTCGCGGGCGCGGCGGGCCTTTGCGCCGCCGCGACGTTGGCGGAGGCGGATACGGTCGTCGCGGCCATCGTCGGGGCCGCAGGTTTGCAGCCGACGATGGCGGCCGCTAGCGCCGGCAAGCGGATCCTGCTCGCGAACAAGGAAGCGCTCGTCATCGGCGGTGCCGCGTTCATGGCGGCGGTCGAACGGGGCGGCGCTACGCTGCTTCCGATTGACAGCGAGCACAATGCGATCTTCCAGTGCCTTCCGTCGCGCTATGCGCGCAACCCGGTGGAGTCAGGCGTGCGCCGGATACTCCTCACGGCGTCCGGCGGACCGTTCCGGACGCGGCCGCTCGCCGAACTCGCGTCGGTGACAGCAGACGAAGCCTGCGCGCATCCCAACTGGGTGATGGGGCGCAAGATCAGCGTAGACTCTGCGACCATGATGAACAAGGGTCTCGAGATGATCGAGGCGCATTGGCTGTTTGGCGTGCCACGGGAGCGAATCGAGGTCGTCGTGCATCCGCAGAGCGTCATCCATTCGCTGGTCGAATACGTTGATGGATCGATGCTCGCCCAGCTCGGCAATCCCGACATGCGCACTCCGATCGCGCAGGCGCTCGCGTTCCCCGACCGCGTCGATGCCGGGGTTCCGGCACTCGAACTTGTTCGCCATGGGGCGCTGACGTTCGAGGCGCCCGACCATGAACGCTTCCCCTGCATCGGGCTCGCGTTCGGCGCGCTGGGTGCGGGCGGCACGGCGCCTGCGGTGCTCAACGCCGCGAACGAAGTCGCCGTCGCCGCGTTTCTGGCGGGTCGCATCCGTTACACCGATATTGCGCCCGCGTGCGCCGAGGCGCTCGTCCGGTTGCCGGCGCGACCTGTGCAGGCGCTCGAAGACGCTCTGGCTGCCGATGCCGAAGCGCGCGCTGTGACGCGCGCGTGGCTCAAACTCCCGATGGCGGCATGATGGATACCATTACCAAGCTTTTCGCGTTCCTCGTCGTGCTGGGCGTCCTCGTGGTATTCCACGAACTCGGCCATTACTGGGTGGCGCGCTGGTGCCGGGTCAAGGTGCTGCGCTTTTCGGTCGGCTTCGGACGCGTCATCTGGTCGCGCCGCTTCGGCCCCGACCGCACCGAATGGGCCGTTTCGGCGGTACCCCTCGGGGGCTACGTGAAGATGGCCGACGAGCGCGAGGGCGACGTCGCGGCGAACGATCTCGCCCGCGCCTTCAACCGGCAAAGTGTCTGGAAGCGAATCGCCATCGTCGCCGCCGGACCCATGGCGAACCTGTTGCTTGCGGTGCTTCTGTTTTCGGGCACCTATATGGCCGGCGTGCCCGCACAGCGCGCGCTGCTCACGGAACCTCCCCCGGATAGCTCCGGCCGCAATGGCCGGCATCCGCGGTGGGGACCTCGTCGTCGCTGCCGACGGTGAGCCGGTTCGAAGCTGGCAGGATCTGCGGTGGCGCTTGCTGCGCGCATCGGGTGCCGCCGACATCACGATCGAGGTCGAGCGTCCGGATGGCGCGCGCTTTGCGGCGAATCGTGTCGCTGGCGCCGCTTACAGGCACGGATTGGGAAGGCAATTTCATGCCGACGCTCGGGTTTCGCACCGATCTCGGCGCGCCGCTCATCGACGAGGCGCTGCCTGGCAAGCCCGCGGCGCTGGCGGGACTTCGCGCCGGAGATCGAATCCTTGCGATCGATGGGGCGGCGATTCGCTCCCCGGCGGAGGTTGCCGCAAAGACGAACGCGCGACCCGGCGCCGCGGTGACGTTCCGGATCAGCCGTAACGGTTCCGAACGGGAGGTTGCGGTCGTCACGGACGTCGCGGAGCAGGCGGGACGCAAAGTCGGGATTGCCGGAATCCGGCTCAAGGTGGATCCGGTTTTCGCGGACCGGCTTGCGGTGACGGTCCGCTACGGTCCGGTCGACGCGGTAGTCCAGGGCGCACGCAAGACGTGGGAACTCTCGGTGTTCACGCTGCGGATGCTGGGGCGAATCCTGATCGGTGAAGCTTCGCTCAAGAACATCAGCGGTCCGATCACGATGGCCGACTTCGCCGGCCAGTCGGCGCAGGCGGGCATGCTGGTTTTCGTCGGATATCTCGCGCTGATCAGCATCAGCCTCGGCGTACTCAACCTACTCCCGGTTCCGCTGTTGGATGGCGGACATTTGCTGTATTATTTCGCTGAAATCATCAAAGGCAGTCCCGTCTCCGACCGCGCCTTCGAGGTCGGTCAACGCATCGGCATGGCCATGCTCGCGGTGTTGATGGCGCTGGCGCTTTTCAATGACGTCTCCCGACTGTTTTGAAAGGCTGATAGCGCTCGCGCTCGTCGCAGTCGCCAATCTCGCGTGGGCGTTCACGCCGTTCGTGGTCAAGGACATTCGCGTCGAGGGCGTGCAGCGAACCGAGGCGGGCACGGTCTTTTCGTATCTTCCGATCAAGGTCGGCGAAACCCTCGACGACGAAAAGAGCGGCGCTTGCGGTCAAGGCGCTGTTCGCCACCGGCTTCTTTCGCGACGTGCGGCTCGAGGTGCAGGATGGCGTGCTTCTGGTCGTGGTCCAGGAACGCCCGACGATCAGCCGAGTCGACATCTCCGGCAACAAGGAGTTCGACACCGAAACGCTGAAAAAAGCGCTGAAGGAAATCGGAATCGCCGAAGCGCGCATCTTCGACCGCTCGGCGCTCGAGCGCGCGGAACAGGAGATCAAGCGCCAGTACTCGCGCGCGGCCGTTACGCGGCGAAGGTCAGGTGACCGTTACGCCTCAGGAGCGCAACCGGGTCGCCATCAACTTACGATCGAGGAGGGCGATGCGTCGAAGATCGCGCGGATCAACATCGTGGGCGACAAGGACTACAGCGAGAGCGAACTCCTCGGCCTGATGACGCTCACGACGCCCGGCTGGACCACGTGGTACACGAAGAACGACCAGTACTCGAAGCAGAAACTGTCGGCGGACCTCGAGACGCTGCGCAGCTTCTACCAGAACCGCGGCTATCTCGAATTCAATATCGACTCGACGCAGGTCTCGATCACTCCGGACAAGGAAGACATCTTCATCACGATCAATATCACCGAAGGTCCGCGGTACACCGTCTCGGCGATCCAGCTGGGCGGCGACCTGGCGATTCCGGCAGCCCGAACTGCGTGCCGCTCGTGCAGATGCGGGTGGGCGAAGTGTTCTCGCGCGAACGGTTGCAGGCCAGCGTGAAGGCGATCAGCGATCGCCTTGGCACGGAAGGCTACGCGTTCGCCAACGTCAACGCGGTTCCCGAGATCAACCAGGAAAAACGCACGTGGCGTTCACCATCTTCGTCGACCCGGGCCGCCGTGTCTACGTACGAAAGATCAACATCAACGGCAACGTGAAGACGCGCGACGAGGTGATCCGGCGCGAGATTCCGCCAGCTGGAGAGCGCCTGGTACGACGGCGCCCGCATCGAACGCTCGAAGATCCGCGTCCGGCGCCTCGGCTACTTCGAGCGACGTCAACATCGAAACGCCTCCGGTGCCCGGCACCGTGGACCAGGTCGACGTCGAGCTCACGGTCGTCGAAAGAGCACCGGCAACCTCCTCGCCGGCGTCGGCTACTCGAGCTCGGACGGGATCGTGTTCAACGCGTCGGTGTCGCAGCAGAACATCTTCGGCAGTCCGGCAATTCGCTGACCGCCGGGATCAACACCAGCAAGGTCAATCGCAACATCGCGGTGACGTTCACCGAGCCGTACTGGACCGTCGACGGCGTCTCGCGCACGCTGGAGGTCTACACAGCGCACACTCGACTCGACGTCCCTCACCGTCGCGCCCTACCAGTCGGAGACGCTCGGCGGAGCGGTGGCCTACGGCATCCCGATCTCGGAAACCGACACGATCAACTTCGGTTTCGCGTCTCGATCACACGAGTTTGACGCTATACGAGACCAGTCCGCCCTCGTACTTCCTGTATGTCAGAGAGTTCGGATATGTCACCAACAGCATCGTCACCAGCCTGGGCTGGGCGCGTGACACCCGCGACGACATCCTCTATCCTACGCGGGCGGATCCTGCAGGTAGCCGGCGTCGAGGTGGGGCTTCCGATCGTCGACCTTTCGTATTACAAGGCGAAGTACCTGAACCAGTCGTTCTGGCCGATCTATGGTGATTACGTGCTGATGCTGCGCGGTGACGTCGGCTACGCGACGGGTACTCCGGTAAGCCGCTGCCGTTCTACAAGGCGTTCTATGCCGGTGGCGTCGGTTCGGTGCGCGGCTACGACACGGCGTCCCTCGGTCCACGGGACATCTACGGCAACACACTGGGCGGCAAGCGCAAGATCGTCGGCAACGCCGAATTGTTCTATCCGACTGCTGAAGGGGGACAAATCGGTGCGCGCGAGCGTGTTCGTCGATGCGGGGCAGATCTACGGCATCCCTTTGGCCCAACCCTGTGACCCTACCATTGTCACTGCCGAAGTCTGTGGCGCGTTCCGTGCGGCCGAAAATGAAGCCGAGAAGTTCCGCTTCTCGTACGGCGTGGGACTCGCATGGAACTCGCCGATGGGACCGTTGAAGTTCAGCTATGGCATCCCGTTCAAGGTGCGCACCGGTGACCGGATCCAGAAATTCCAATTCCAGGTCGGTTCCGTGTTCTGAGACTGAATAGGCAGGAGAACCAATTGAAAAGCAGCACCTATCGCTTTGCACGCGCCTCCTCGGCGGAGCCGCGATTCTTGCGCTCGGCGTGGGAGTGGCCGCCGCCGCCGACTACAAGATCGGCTTCGTCAACACCGAGCGCCTGTTTCGCGAAGCCGCGCCGGCGAAGCGCGCGCAGCAGAAGCTGGAGAAGCGAATTCGCCGCGCGTGATGCCGACGTCCAGAAGCTGAGCAAGCAGGTGCGCGATCTGCAGGCGGCTCTCGACAAGGACGGCGCCACGATGTCGGAGACCGAGCGCCGCAACAAGGAACGCGACCTCGCCAACCTGTCGCGCGATCTGCAGCGCGGGCAGCGCGAGTTTCGCGAGGACCTCAACCTGCGGCGCAACGAGGAGCTGGCGAGCGTGCAGGAGCGCGCGAACAAGGTCATCCAGCAGATCGCCGAGGCCGAAAAATTCGATCTGATCCTGCAGGATCCGGTGGTCTTCGCGAGCCAGAAGCATCGACATCACCGACAAGGTGATCAAGGCGCTCGCCGACAAGTAGGCGCGCGAGAGACCCGCCCGCCTTGCGCGCCGCCGCCGGCGACCATCAACATCGTCCGGGCCGTGCCGCTTTCACTTGCCGAATTGGCCCTGCATACGGGGGCTTTGCTCGAGGGCGACGGCACCGTATCGGTCGCGCGCGTGGCAACGCTGGAATCGGCGGGCGCTGGCGCGATCGCCTTCCTCGCCAACCCAAAATACCGGGCCAAGCTCGCAGCGACCCGTGCTGTCGCGGTGATCGTGGCGCCGGAAATGGCGGACAAGACGGCGTTGCCGAAGCTCGTCGGTCCCAATCCCTACGCGATCTACGCCAAAGTGGCGGCCATTCTCCACGCCGGGCCCGCTGCCGCGGCGGGCGTCCACCCTTCGGCGATCGTTGCTCCGCGGCGCACAGATCGCCGCGAGTGCCGAAATCGGCCCCTATGCCGTCATCGGTGCGGGCGCCACGATCGGCGAGCGTGCGCGCATCGGCGCCGGCAGCGTCGTCGGCACGGCGCGTCAATTGGAGACGACGTTATCCTCCATGCCAACGTGACGATCTACGATCGCTGCAGCGTGGGTCCGCGCTGCATCCTGCATTCTGGCGTCGTGATCGGTGCCGACGGCTTCGGCATGGCGGAGGAGAACGGCGTCTGGTTGAAGATTCCGCAGATCGGGCGCGTCGTGATCGGCGCGGATTGCGGAGATCGGCGCCAACACGACGATCGACCGCGGCGCGATCGACGACACGGTGATCGAAGACGACGTCAAGCTCGACAACCAGATTCAGATCGGCCACAACTGCCGGATCGGCGCGCATACGGCCATCGCCGGTTGTGTCGGAATCGCGGGGAGCACGCGGATCGGAAGAAACTGCAAGATTGGCGGCGCCGCGATGATCGGCGGGCACCTCGATATCTGCGACGACGTCATCATTTCGGGCGCGACACAGGTTGCGCAATCGATCACGGCGCCCGGGGTCTACACGGGAACCTATCCGGCGATGCCGCATGGTCAGTGGCGGCAGGTCCAATCCATATTTCGTCGCTTGCCGGATCTCCAGCGGCGCCTGCGCCGGCTGGAGGCAAAGGCGGGTGACGTTCCCGTGGATGCGAGTAGTGAAAGCAAGGGGGAGCGATGAACGCAACGGACAATGGCAGCATGGACATCGCCGAGATCATGCGGTATCTGCCACACCGCTATCCGTTCCTCCTGGTCGATCGCGTCACCGCGCTCGTGACAGGGAAGTCGATTCGCGGCTACAAGAACGTGACCATGAACGAACCGTTTTTCGTCGGGTCACTTTCCGAATTATCCGGTGATGCCCGCGGTGCTCGTGATCGAGGCGCTTGCGCAGATCGCATCAATCCTGGCGTGGAAGATTTCTGGTCGGACGCCCGGTGATGGGTCGCTCATTTTCTTCGCTGGAATCGACGATGCGCGCTTCCGGCGGCAGGTGCGGCCGGGTGACCAGCTGCAGCTCGAATCCGAGGTGCAGCGCCTGGTGCGCGGGATCGGCAAGTTTGCGGTACGGGCCAAGGTTGACGGTGAAATCGTCGCCGAGGCGAATCTGATGGCGGCGATGCGCATGCCGGACCCAGGCGGGCACTGATCCAATGCCGCGAATCCATGCGACGGCGCTGGTCGACGCGAAAGCCGAACTCGCCGCCGATGTCGAGGTCGGCGCCTATTCGATCGTCGGCGCCGGCGTACGCGTTGGCGCGGGCACCGCCATCGGACCGCACGTCGTTGTCACCGGCCGCACGCACCTCGGCGAGCGCAACCGCCTGTTTCAGTTCTCGTCGATCGGCGACATTCCGCAGGACCGCAAGTATGGCGGCGAGCCGACGACGACGACGATTGGCGACGACAACGTCTTTCGCGAATTCATGACGGTCAACGCGGGCACCGCGCAGGACCGGGGCGACACAAAGATCGGCAACGGCAACTTGTTTCTCGCGTATACGCACGTGGCACACGACTGCGTCGTCGGAGATTGGACGACGTTTTCGAACAACGCGCAACTCGCGGGCCACGTCCACATCGGCGACTGGGTTGTGATGGGCGCCTATTCCGGCGTGCACCAGTTCTGCCGGGTCGGCGCGCACGCGATGATCGCGGCCGGCGGGATCGTGTTGAACGACGTGCCGCCCTTCGTGATGGCCGCGGGCTACCCGGCCACTCCGCGCGGCATCAACAGCGAAGGCCTGCGGCGGCGTGGCTTCGCCGCCGAGGACATCCTGGCCGTGCGCCGCGCGTACAAGTCGCTTTATCGCGAGGGACACACGCTCGACGACGCCAGGACCGCGATTGCGGCGGCGGCCAGGACGGCGGCGGCCCTGGGCCCGCTGGTGGATTTCCTTGCCGTGGCCGGACGCGGCATCATCCGCTGACCTGGCCGCCCGCGATGGATGCCGCTGCCTCGCGCTCCGAACGCGTGACGATCGGCATTGTCGCCGGCGAAGCCTCCGGCGATGCCCTTGCCGCCACGCTGATCGACGCCGTGCGCGCGCGCTTGCCGCAGGCCCGTTTCGTCGGCATTGCGGGGCCGCGCATGGAAGCGGCCGGGCTGCGAGGTGTGGTATCCGCTCGAGATGCTCGCCGTGCGGGGGCTGGTCGAGGTGTTGGCGCGCATTCCCGCAGCTCGTGGCGCTCCGCCGTGCGCTCTTTCGGCGGCTCAAGTCCGAGGGTGTGCCGCTGTTTGTCGGGGTCGACGCCCCGGACTTCAATCTTGGCCTCGAAGCCAGGCTGAAACGCGCCGGCGTTCGCACCGTGCATTTCGTCAGTCCCTCGGTCTGGGCGTGGCGCCGCGGACGCGTGCGGACGATCGGACGATCGGTGCACCGGATGCTGGCGCTGTTCCCGTTCGAGCCGCCACTCTACGAGTCGGCCGGAGTTCCGGTGACGTTCGTCGGGCATCCTCTCGCCGCGCATGCGGCCGTGTTGGGGACGCGGCGCGAAGCGCGCGAGCAGTTGAAACTCGGCACCACGCAACCCGTCTTCGCGCTATTGCCCGGAAGCCGGGCGTCGGAGCTCGAGATGCACGGCGACCTCGTGCTCAACGCGGCGGCGGCACTGCACTGCATGCGGCCGGACGCGCGTTTTCTCGTGCCGCTCGCAACGCGACCGACGCGCGACCGCTTCGAGACCGCGATGCACCGCCTCGGACTCGACCACTTGCCGCTGACGCTGCTCTATGGGCACGCCACCGACGCGCTGCGCGCTGCCGACGTCGCTCTCGTGGCCTCCGGCACCGCGACCCTCGAAGCGGCGCTCGCGCGGTGTCCGCACGTGATCTTCTATCGCGTCAATGCGCTGACGGCGCGCATTCTCGAGGGCAAGCTGTTGCTGCCCTGGGTCGGACTGCCCAACGTCCTCGCCGGAAAATTCGTCGTGCCGGAGCTTCTGCAGGACGATGCGACGGCCGACAATCTCGCGCAGGCGGCGGCCAACCTATACGACGACACGGTGACGCGACGTCGTCTCGAGGCGCTGTTCGCGGGATTTGCGGCATCGCTGTCGGCCGACACCGGGGGCCTCGCTGCAGAGGCGGTCGCGACTGAGTTGCGCGCGGCGGGCATCGCGTGTTGACGGCTCGACCCGTGCGGCTCGTCGCCGGCATCGACGAGGCCGGACGCGGTCCCCTTGCCGGACCGGTGGTCGCGGCGGCGGTGATCCTCGACCCCGAGCGGCCGATCGCCGGCCTGCGCGACTCGAAACTGCTGTCCGAGCGTCAGCGCGATCGCCTCGTCGTCGAAATCCGCACGCGCGCGCTGGCGTGGTCGGTGGGGGAGGCGGACGTGGTCGAGATCGACGCGCTCAACATCCTGCAGGCGACGATGCTCGCGATGCGGCGCGCGTTCGACGGGCTTCCCGTCATGCCGCGCGAGGCCTGGATCGACGGCAACCGCTGTCCTGATCTCGCATGCGTGGCGCGCGCGATCGTCAAGGGCGACCGCGACGTCGCGGTCATCTCCGCAGCGTCGATCCTCGCCAAGACCGCGCGCGACGCGATGCTGGTGGAACTCGACGGCCGGTATCCGATGTACGGATTCGCGCACAACCGGGGCTACGGAACGCCCGAGCACCTGGCGGCGCTCGCGCGGCACGGGCCATGCCCCGCGCATCGGATGAGCTTTGCTCCAGTCGCGCAATCGGCATTCGGCTTCTGACGCCGATCCGGTCGCGCCACACTATCGGTCACTGCGTCGGGCGCAGTCGGCGCACCGTTTCGTCGGAAGGCAGGTAGCCGCTGCCGTCGGCGTAGCGCCAGTCGACCATGACGCCTTTGCCGTCCTTGACGGCGGTGCGGCCGACGTACGCACCCATCGTCGACTGGTGGTCGAGCGCGCGAAAACTGACCTTGCCGAACGGCGACTCGAAGCTAAGTCCGCTCATCGCCGCGATGAGCTTCTCGGTGTCGGTCGATCCCGCTCTCCGGATCGCGGCGGCCGCGGCTTTCACGGCGCTGTAGCCGACGACGGAACCCAGGCGCGGATAGTCGTTGAATTTCGCCTGATAGGCGTCGCGGAAACGCTTGTGCGCGGGCGTCTCGATCGCGTACCAGGGATAGCCGGTGACCCACCAGCCTACCGGCGCCTCGTCCTTCAGCGGATCGAGGTATTCCGGTTCGCCGCCGAGCAGGTTGAAGACAGGCCGCCCTTTGAAGAGACCGCGCAGTTCGCCTTCGCGGACGAATCGCGCGAGGTCCGCGCCGAACAGCGACGAGAAGATCGCGTCGGGCTTCGCGTCCTGCAGCGCCTGGACGACCGGCCCAGCATCGATCTTGCCGAGCGGCACGGCCTGCTCGACGAACTCGATTCCGCCTGCCTGCTGGGCGATCATCTGCTGCTTGAATGCGGCGGTGGCCGACTGCCCGTATTCGTAATTGGGATAGACGATCGCCCAGCGCTTCTTGCCGAGCTTCGCCGCCTCGGGCGCCAGCATGGCTGTCTGCATGTACGTCGACGCGCGCAAGCGGAACGTGTATCGGTTCCCGCTCTCCCAGACCATCTTGTCGGTGAGTGGCTCGGAGGCAAGAAACAGCACCCTGCGCTGCTTCGCGAGATCGGACACGGCGAGGCCAACGTTCGAGGCAAACGTTCCCATCAGCATCACGACCTTTTCGCGCGCGATGAGTTCCTCGGCCACGCGCACGGCGTCGCCGGGATTGCCGTTGTCGTCGCGCGACACGATCTCGAGTGGCCGCCCGAGCACGCCGCCGGCCGCGTTGATCTCGCCTAACGCCAGCTCCATGCCCTTCTTGTAGGGCTCGAGGAACGCCGGAAAGACCTTGTAGCTGTTGAGCTCTCCGATCCGGACCGGCTGCGCCGGTACGGACAACGGAGCGGCGGCGAGGGCGACCACAGCGGCAACGCGGGCAATGCGGCGAATGCGATTCATGACGACTCCAAGAGGGCGTCCCAAGCCTCCATTGTCCTACGCGACGGGGCAGAACGGGTGGCGGGTATTCCCGCTAGGCACGCATGGGCATGCGCGGGGCAGGCAGGAGACGGTAAAATTGCATGTTTTGCCTGCGCTTCCCGCCGTCCGCGGACGCAAGGAATCGTCGCCGCACGCCGTCCTTCATTCCATGCACGCCAACCCCACGCCGACCCTTTCGCTCCCGCATGGCCTCGCGTTTGCCGACCTGTATTCGGTCGAAGGCGCGGCGCGTGTGAGTGCGTTGTTCGCCGCGCATCTCGCTGCGGCGGACGTGGCGCTGGCGGCGCGCCTGTCGACGGCGCGTGCGAACCCCGAGGTGCTGGAACGAAAGGCGGAGTCGGAACTGCTGATCGCGCTGGGACCGCATCTCGAGGATTTTCTCGCGGCGCTGTTCGGCATCGTGGCCGACGTGCGGGCGTTGGAAGCGAAGCACCACGAGCTCGCGCCGATCTTCGCGGTCAAGCGGCTCTTCGTCCAGCGCAAGGCGATGAACATGCACCGGGCAGAGACTGCCGCCGAGCTTCGACGGGGCCGCCTTGCGGAATGAGCTGGAACGCGCGCTGGAGGCGCCGTTCACCGAACTCGGATTTGCCAACGCGGTGACCCGTTGGCAGCAGGACGAAGCGGCGAATGCCAGCAATCTCGACATCGCGCTGCGCTACGCTGCCTGGGCGGCGCACACGGCAGAGGGTCGCGCCATGCACAAGGGTGGTGTGCTCTTCCGCGCGCCGCGCAAGCTCGACGTCATGGCGCTCGTCCCGCTGGCGCAGATCCGCACCAACGATGTCGACGCCTGGAAGTCCGGGCGAGACCGCGTCCGCCGGCGCGACGGTTTCGCGCTCACGGATCATGGGATCGACCTCGTCGGCGCGCTCGATCATTCGCACTACTGCATCTGGTGCCACGAGCAGGGCAAGGACTCGTGCGCGCGCGGTCTGCTTCGAGAAGAAGATTGCTGGCGTAACGCCGCCCGAGAATCCATTCAAGAAAAGCGTCTTCGGCGTCACGCTCGCCGGCTGCCCGCTCGAGGAGAAGATCTCGGAATTCCACAAGCTCCGTGCCGAGGGCTGGCCGCTCGCGGCGCTGGCGGTGATCTGCGTCGACAATCCGCTGGTGGCCGGCACCGGGCACCGGATCTGCAACGACTGCATGAAGTCATGCATCTATCAGAAGACCGACCCGTCGACATTCCGCAGGCGGAGACCCGGATCCTGAAGGACGTGCTCGCGCTGCCGTGGGGCTTCGAAATCTATTCGCTGCTCACGCGCTGGAATCCGCTCGACCTCCGTCGTCCGGCTCCTCGCGCCGCGCACGGGCAAGCGCGTGCTTATCGTCGGCATGGGACCGGCGGGATTCACGCTGGCGCACCACCTGCTGAATGACGGCCATGCGATCGTCGGCATCGACGGACTCAAGATCGAGCCGCTGCCGCCGGCGCTGTCGGGTGTCGCGGTTACCGGCGAGCGCGCGCCGTTTGCGCCGATTCGCGACGCATCGACATTGAATGAGCCGCTGGACGACCGCGTGATGGCCGGCTTCGGCGGTGTGGCCGAGTACGGCATCACCGTGCGCTGGGACAAGAATTTCCTGAAGGTGATACGGCTCCTGCTCGAACGCCGCGATCGCTTTGCGCTCTTCGGCGGCGTGCGCTTCGGCGGCACGCTCGATGCCGAGGGTGCGTTCGCACATGGGCTTCGATCACGTCGCGCTCGCCGCGGGGGCCGGCAAGCCCACGGTGCTCGAATTGCCGAACGGCCTTGCGACCGGCGTGCGCACGGCGTCCGACTTCCTGATGGCGCTACAGCTGACCGGTGCGGCGAAGTCGAGATTCCATCGCCAACATGCAGCTGCGGCTGCCGGTGGTTGTCGTCGGCGGCGGCCTAACCGCGATCGACACGGCGACCGAAGCGCTTGCGTATTACCCGGTGCAGGTCGAGAAGTTCCTGGCGCGCTACGAGGCGCTCGTCGCGGCGGAAGGGCGCGATGCGGTCGAGAACACATGGACCGCCGAAGAGCGGCCGATCGCCGAGGAATTCCTGGCGCATGCGCCGCGCGATCCGCGACGAACGCGCGGCGGCGATGCGCGAGGACCGTGAACCGCGCGGATTGTCGAGCTGCTGCATGCGTGGGGCGGCGTGACGATCGCGTATCGCCGGCGACTGATCGACAGCCCGTCGTACACGCTCAATCACGAAGAGATCGAAAAAGCGCTGGAGGAGGGCATTCGTTTCGCCGAAGGACTGACGCCGCTCGCCGTGGAAGTCGACGCGCATGGCCACGCGTGTGCGCTGCGCGTGTCGCAGCATCACAACGACGGCGACGGCGTCTGGCACGAATTCGCGCAGACGTCGTTGCCGGCGCGCACCATCCTTGTTGCCGCCGGCACGCAGCCCAACACGGTACTTGCGCGTGAGGACGCGACATATTTCCATCTGGACGGCAAGTATTTCCAGCTGCTGGACGAGGAGGGCGAATCCGGTCACGCCCCGTCAAGGGTCTCGCCAAGCCCGAGAAGCCTGCGGTGCTCACCGACATTCGTGCCGATGGCCGCGCGACGAGCTTCTTCGGCGACCTGCATCCGTCGTTCTCCGGCAACGTGGTCAAGGCGATGGCGAGCGCCAAGCAGGGCTATCCGATCGTCTCGCGCATGCTGGCGCGCGTGGCGCCGGCGTCGAGCGCGACCGATGCGGCATTCTTCGATCGGCTGAACCGCGATCTGCGCGCCACCGTCGTCCGGGTCGAACGACTGACGCCGACGATCGTCGAAGTCGTCGATCCGCGCGCCGGCGGCCGCACGGCGCTTCCAGCCCGGGCAGTTCTACCGCCTGCAGAATTACGAGACGCTGGCGCCCGTCGTCGACGGCACGTGCCTCACGATGGAAGGACTGGCGCTCACCGGCGCCTGGGTCGACCGCGAACGCGGTCTCGTTTCGACGATCGTGCTGGAGATGGGAGGCTCGTCCGACCTTTGCGCGTTGCTGAAGCCCGGCGAACCTGTGGTGCTGATGGGTCCGACCGGCGCGCCCGACGGAGATCGCCGGCAACGAAACCGTCGTGCTCGCCGGCGGCGGCCTCGGCAATGCGGTGCTCTTCTCGATCGGACAGGCGTTTCGCCGCGCGGGATCGAAGGTGCTTTACTTCGCAGGCTACAAGAAGAGGATCGACCGCTACAAGGTCGCCGAGATCGAAGCCGCGGCCGATGTCGTCGTCTGGTGCTGCGACGAGGCGCCGGGCTTCGCTGCGACGCGGCCGATGGATCGCGCCTTCGTCGGCAACATCGTCGAGGCGATGACGGCCTACGCCACCGGTGCGCTGGGCGCGCAGCCGATTCCGTTCACCGACTGCGACCGCATCATGGCGATCGGCTCGGACAGCATGATGGCGGCGGTCGGCGCCGCGCGGCACACGATGCTGGCGGCGTATCTCAAGCCCGGGCATCGCGCGTTCGCGTCGATCAATTCACCGATGCAGTGCATGATGAAGGAGATCTGCGCGCAGTGTCTGCAGCCGCACCGCGACCCGGTGTCGGGCGCCATCAGCTACGTATTCTCGTGCTTCAACCAGGACCAGCCGATCGATCGCGTCGACTTCCCCGGTCTCGCGGCGCGGCTCGCGCAGAATTCGGTGCAGGAAAAACTGACCGCGCAGTGGATTGGAAGCTGTTTGAGGCAAGGATTTGTAGTGAACAATCGAGATCCGTCACGATGCCACACCGGGACGGTTTGATGAGAATCGCTCTCTTTCGAACGCCGCAAACGACGGCTGGAAGGATGGCTTGACATCGAACTTCGTGGAGAGCAAAGTCGCGCCACTGCGCGCCGATCAAGTGTCCTGCGGGACGCTGGACGGGTCCTACGGGACAGTGCAGATCGGGAAATTGTTGGGGGCAATCTCTCGCGCACTACCTCCCCCGGAATTGCAACGATCGCCATCGACCTGCTCCCGCTGCATTGCCTAACGAGAAGACGCGCGCGGGACAAAATAAGAGGAGAACTACGTTATGAAACGCAACGTTCTTTACGGTTTGATGGCGTTGGTATTGGTTGTATCCGGGGGTTCTGCCGCTCTTGCCCAAGTCCGTGCAGCGGATCGATTTGCCGGCCGCGTGTTGCCTGCCAGCGTCGGAGCACTCCGGTTGGAGACGCCGGTTGCCGTGGGTGGCGTCTCTGCGAATGTACTTGATCGTTCCCTGGTTGGTGCGAATGGAGCGAACAAGGTCATCATCCGTCTCTCGGCTGAATCAGGCGCGGTTGCCTTTTCAAAAGGCAAGGACGAGGCAGCAGCCAAGAACGCGGCGAGGGCTCAACAAGACGCGTTCCTGCAATATGCGCGCACGGTCGACCCGACGGCTCGCGTGCTCGGTCAGGTTCAGTTGGTGCTGAATGCGGTCTTTGTCGAGGTGGATGCGTCTGCGTTGCCACAACTGGCGCGCGACCCGCGGGTAGTGCGCATTGCCCCCGTCGGGGATTACCAGATCGATCTTTCCGAGACCGTGCCCTACATCGGTGCCACAGCCGTGCAAGCGAAGGGCGTCACCGGAAAGGGCATTATAGTAGCCGTGCTCGATAGCGGCATTGACTACACCCACGCCGCGCTGGGCGGTTCCGGCAGCGTGGCGCAATTCAACGCAAACGACCCCGCCATCATTGAGTCCGGAACGTTTCCGACGGCCAAGGTGGTCGGCGGTTTTGATTTCGTCGGTGAAGCGTGGACAGGCGCCGATGGATCGCCCCCTCTTGCCCCCGATCCCGACCCGCTCGATAAGGGCAATGGCGCCGGTCACGGCACGCATGTGGCTCACATCATCGGTGGCACCGGTGGGGTTGCACCCGGCGCGAGCCTGTTTGCGGTAGGGGTGTGTTCAAAGGTTTCAACGGCGTGTTCGGGCATCGCCCTGATCCAGGGCATGGAATTCGCCGCGGATCCCAATGGCGATGGCAAAGTCAAGGATCGGGTCGACATCATCAACATGTCTCTTGGCTCCAGCTACGGGCAGCCATTTGACGACGACCTCTCTGCCGCGGTAGACAACGCCACCGCTCTTGGCATTCTGACGGTGGCCTCCGCCGGAAACGGGTCCGATAAGCCTTACGTGACGGGCACGCCCGGTGCGGCCGTGACGGCCCTCTCCGTCGCCCAGACGAGCGTCCCGAGCGCCTTCCTGCCGTTGATGCAGGTAACGGCTCCAGCTTCGATCTCGGGTAGCTATCCCGCGGTTTTTCAACCATGGTCGTCTCCGTTGACAGCGATCATTTCGGGACCTGTTGTGTATGGCAACGGTGCGGGTGGCAACCTCAATGGTTGTGCGAGCTTTGCCCCTGTCTCCCTCACCGGGAAAATCGTTCTCGTCGATCGAGGTGCGTGCAATTTCACGCTGAAGATCAAAAACATCGCTGATGCCGGAGGATTGATTGGCCTCATTGGCCTCATTGCCCCCGGTGATCCATTTGAAGGCGGAGATGGCGGGGACCGGCCGATAAACATTCCTGGCTATATGGTCAGCCAAACCAACGCCAACAAATTGAAGACCGGTCTGCCGAGCACGGCTGTCACGTTCGATCCGGTCGTTGGAATCCCCTTGGTGGGAACCATGGTGGGTAGCTCTTCGCGTGGGCCGCAACACGAAAACACAACCTTGATCAAGCCGGAAATCGGCGCCCCCGGCGCGTCGGTTTCCGCGATCTATGGTACCGGCACGGGGGAGGGACCCTTTGGGGGAACCTCTGGCGCCGCGCCAATGGTGGCCGGTTCAGCTGCCTTGTTGCTCGAAGGGTTTGGCGGCACCAAGACCACCGGCAACGGCACACCTCCCGGAAAGGCCCTTGGGCTCGGCCTGAAACCGGTCGAGGTGAAAGCGCTGTTGATGAACAATGGCGAAACGAATATCGTCAATGACGCATTGACAGGTGCCCTTGCCCCGATCACCCGTATCGGAGGTGGCGAGGTGAGAGTCGACCGCGCCCTTTCGGCTCCGATAGTGGCGTGGGACAGGGATGTGCCGACGGGAGCCCTTGGGTTCGGTTTTGTCGATGTCGCGGACAATGTGGTGACGATCACCAAGACGGTGCAAATCCGCAACCTCGACAACAAAAACCATACGTATACCGTAACCCCAAGCTTCCGCTTCGCCAACGATGCCGCAAATGGCGCGGTGACCGTCAGCGCCCCGTCGCAGGTGGTCGTCAAACCCGGGTTGGGAAAATACACGTATTTCGACGTCACCCTGACCATCGATGGTTCGAAGCTGCGCGGAAACTAGCATGAACTCCGGCAGCAATGGCGCCAATCCCAGTGTGCTGACGCTCAACGAGTACGATGGCTATTTGGTGCTGAATGACGGGCAACACCCAATCAATCTGGCCTGGCATGTGCTGCCCCGCAAAGATGCGCGGGTCACGCCCTCTACAGCCTCCATCGTTCCCGGTTCGTTCCCGCAGGTGATCGGTCTGAACAACACCGGTGTGGGTATGGCGCAGAACGATGCCTACGCGTTGCTGGCGGTCAGCCCCGATATTCCGGAAGGCGCTTTGGGTGGGCAGTCGCCGACACCCGATATCCGTGCGGTCGGTATCAATACCTTCCCGGTACCGGCGGGATTCTGCTCCGCCAGCGCGTCGTTCCTGTGGGCCTTTGCCATCAACACCTGGGAACGGCAACAACACCTGCTGCCCGTGAGCCATCATGGTGTATCTGGATACGAACCAGGACGGCGTTGACGACTATGTGGTGCTCAATCGCGACGCTTCCGGACTGAACACCATTACCGATGGCCGCCAATTGGCTTGGGCGGTGAACCTGCAGACGGGTGCAGCGTCCGCGTTCTTCTTTGCCGAGCACTCGATGAACACGGGCAATACCGCGCTCCTACATCTGTGCCGAGCAGGTCGGGCTGACAGGTAGCGATCTGCTGTCGACGCAACGTCAACATGGCCGTGGAAGCGCAGGACTTCTACTATGGTGGCCCGGGGGATTTCGTTGGGGGGTCTGACCGTCACCCCGCTGGGCGAACAGTACTATGGCGTACCGAACGACGTCCCTGGCAAGACTAACGACGCCGCGGGCTTGGCTGTATACGACTTTGGCCCGTTCCTTGGCAATACGCCGGAGCGGGGGCTGATGCTGATCACCAACGGCGATCGTGGAAGCGGTGCCCGCGGCGGGGCCACCAAGGCTACCGAGGCGTTGCTCTTCTTGGCGCCGTAGCGCCGATAACCTTCCTGGACCCAGCATCAAGACTGGTGATCGGTTTTTCGGTCTCGAAATCGGGGATAGGCGCTGCGAAAACGGGGCCCCAATTTGGGGCCCCGTCCATTGCGCTTGGTTCGTCGTCGAGAGCCCGGCGTTGGAGTCGCCGAGGTTCCGACGCGCAGGCCGCAACGGGTGGCATATTCGAAACGCAGGGCCGGGACATTCAAGACTTCGCAGCCGGTGAACAAAGCGCTTTCTGATCCTTCGTCATTCGGATCGCGCCCGCTGCCTGTTAGTTGATCATCGTGGCGCGATAAGACCTGCGATCAATGCCCCGATCGCCGCCGCGCCGATCACCACGAGGTCGTCGTCGCCTTCTCTGCGATTCATGCGTTCCAGATCGAAGATCGCATCGATCTGGGCGTCGCTGAGGGTCTTGCGCATCGCGTCCGGATCGGTGGCGGCAGGCGCCGACGCGCCGGCGGCCAGTTCGTGCAGGGCCTTCGCCACGCCGTCCGGGTCGATCAGCGCGACGGCCGCGCCGCAGTGCGTGCATGCGCTGTCGGTGGCGAGGTCGACGGGCGCGCCGCATTGCGAGCACGTTACCTGACGCACCGTGTTGCGTAGCCTGGCGAGTTCGGCGGGCGAGGGCGCGCGAATGAAGTTCTTCTCGCGCAGGAACTGGTGGAACGTGGTGAGCTGCCCATGGCCATTGCGGCAGCGCCAGTACGTGAATCGCGTGGTCCGCTGCAGATCGTGGGTCAGAGCGAGCGCGACCGAGCACAACGGACACTTGAAGATCGACGCAAACGTCTTGCGCGCACGTCCGGCCTCGCCTATGTACTTGAACAGCTCGAGCACGGCCTTCGGCGTGAGGCGAATGCTTTCCCACTTGTCGAACCAGAACAAATTGCACGGGGCGCACGCGGTAATCTCGATGGGGCGCAGGGTCGCGAACGCCTCGACCAGCAGCGAAGTCATCGGGTCGTGGCAATTGGGGCATTGAGGCATACCGTGATCCAAGGGCTGGCGGTAAAGTGTCGATCGAGATGACTCGACGTCCGTGCTCGTTGGCGCCGTGCGTGCACGGCTATGGGGAAGCCTACCAGCTTCAGTCTGCCATTGGCGGCGTGGCACAAATTGCACGCCATTGTCCGTCTTGGCGCAGGCAATGAGCGCCGGATCCTCGGGGGACCACTTGGCGACCCATCAATTTGGAAAACGGAGCGCGACCGGCGCCTCATCCGGATGGATGGGGCGTGTTCGAGCGCCAGACAGGTACTCTGGGCGCCATGTGTTCGATTGCCTCAAAGCTGCAGGTGCCGTGCGACGTCGAGTTGCGACCGGTCTCCCTCAGGAGTATGATTTATTCATACCATAGCCACCAAGGATCTCCGGTGAGCAACGCCGTCAAGAAGACCATTTCGCTGCCCGCCGATCTCGCGCAGCAGGCGGAAGCCTTGGCGCAAGCCGAGGGCAAGACGTTGAGCGGCGTCATTCAGGACGCGCTGCGCCAAGCAGGCATCGAGCGGCGCCTGATGGAATTGCGCGGCATGCAGGCCTTCTGGAGCCGCAAGGCCCGTGAGAAGGGAATTCTCACGGAAAAGGATCTTGCACGTTATCTGGGCAACTGACCGCTCCGTCCCGGTGCTCCGGGCAAACTGCACATGCGCGTCGTGTTCGACACTAACATCCTGGTGTCCGCCTTGGTGTTCCCCGGTGGTCGAGGCGACGCCGCCCTCGGGCGCGTCGTCGCGGGAACCGATCAGCTGGTAATGTCCAAGGCCATCGTCGACGAGCTCCTCGCGGTACTCAGCCACAAGTTCGCACGCGACGCAGAGGAACTCGCGCACGTCGCCGTCTTCATCTCTGAACTCGCTTTGGTGGTTGCGCCGAAGCGCAAGCTCCACGTCGTAAAGGATGACCCTGACAACCGGATTCTCGAGTGTGCTATCGCTGGAGATGCGAAAGCGATCGTGACGGGCGACAAGGCTTTGCTCGCCCTCGAGACCTTCAAGGGCATCCCGGTCGTAACTCTGCGTGTGTATCTCGGGATCCCCTGAACAGGCGCTGTCGGCCCGATTTCTTGTGTGCTCCGCCTACGGCCCGCACCGGGCGTCGATCGCCGCCTTGGCCGCCGTAACTGTTGCCGGATCGGCCGTCACGCTGGTGAGACTGTCCACACCTTGCTGTTCCGTGCCGTAGAGGCAGCCGGCTGCCACTTTCGCCGTGTAGTACGCGGCGACGACGAGCTTGTTCGCCACCACGGTCGAATCCGGCGGCGTTGTCGCGCCGTTCAGCACATCCAGCGTGATCGACTGCAACGTCCGCCGGCCCGCCAGGAGTTCGCCCACGTAGAAGGCGAGCCCGGCGGGGTCGGGATCGCGTCCCAGCGTCTGCTGGTAGATCCTGGTCACGAGATCCGCGAAGCTCAGTCCGCCGTAGCGGCGGTTGAACTCGTCGGAGTTGCCAAACGCCCCGATGATGGCATCGAGCGACTGGCCTTCAAGATCCATGCGTGTCGCCCAATAGGCCTGGCCCGGCGGATCTGCCGGGCGGCCATAGTAGGCGACGTACGACTTCTGCACGTAGTCCCAGGAGTAAACGCTGCCGAGGTAGACGAACGTCGCCGTGACGTTCCTTGCGGCGATCATGCTGACGACGCAACCTCCGGTGCCGCCGCACGCGCCCGTCCACGCGCCGAAAGCCGAGCCGGCGAACGGCGTGGCGGTCAGCATAACGCTGGACCCGTTACCGTAGTTCTCGCTGCAATCTGCGCCACAGAGAATGCCCGGCAGGTCGCTGGTGACGGTGCCGATGCCGGTGCCCAGGACCAGCACGCTCAGCAGGCTCGATCCCATCGGCACGACGCTGAAGCTCTGGTCCACGGGCATCGCGGCGTTCCAGTTCGAATCGCCTGGCTGGCTCGCGCGGAGCGTGCAGGTTCCCACGGCAACCAGCGTGACCGTGTTCCCGTTGACCGTACAGACCAGAGCGGTCAGTGACGTGAAACTGACCGGCAGTCCGGACGTGGCGGCGGCCGACAGGAGGAAGGGCGCACTGCCGAGGGTCCGGTCGACGAGCGCCAGGAACGCAATCGTCTGGTCGCCCATCATGCCCGCAATGAAATCGACTTTGACGTTCGTGCCGGCGAGGGCAACCTGATACTCCTGCATCATACCGAGCGCGGCACCTTCGGCGCGCACGGTGATGTTTCCGGCGCTGCCGGTCAACGGAATGGCATAGCCGCCCGACGCGGAGGTAGACGCGAAGTTGCCCTGACTGGTGGTCACGGTGATGCCGCCGATCCCTTCGCCGGGGCTGTAGAACCCGTCGAGGTCGTTGTCCCGGTAGACCACGCCGACCACGAAGAGCTGACCGTTGCGCGAGCCGAAATCCTCGGTGACCACCAGCGGGCCGACCGCGGTGATGTTCGAAACCTCGCCGATGATTCCAATGCCGATCTCCGTATAAACCGGGCCGGCGGCGAAATTCATGATGTTCTGCCGATGCCCGAGGCTCGGCACGCCCCAGTCGACCACGAACCCGGCATGACCGTGCGGCACGCTCTCCGTGTACGCATAGACATTCTCCGCCGCCGCGTTCCAGCCCGTGTAACCGGCGCTGGCGAGTCGATCGGTGAAGCTCGAGCCGCTGCTTCCCGTATGGCCCTGAAAATCGTGGTCGGCCATGTCCTGGCTGTGGCCGCGGGCGGCGGCGATGAGGTTCGCGTTGAAAGCCAGGGGAGGACGCGCCGGATAACCGGCGAAGTCTGCGACCAACATGTCGAGATCGACGTGGAAGAACGCATAGGCGCTGAGAATGTCGGCATCCATGGTTGCTTTCAGGCGCAAACCCTCCGCACCGGGATTGGCGCGCGCCCGATTGATGAACTCGAGCATGAATTGTTCTTCCGCGGTCGGCTCGCCGTGACTGTAGGGAGCCAATGCGGCCGGCGCGGCCGCGGCGAATCCGGGCGCGGTGGGCGCCGCGGTAAGCGCAGGCGGGTCGAGCGTGGGCGGCCGCGGTGGGGACCCGGAATCCGCCAGCGCGGTCATGGCGGCCCAGAATGCCAAGACCCCGAGCGTTACGCGCTTGAACCGGTTCCACGGAGGGACGTGGTGCATGTGGCCTCCATTGCCAGGCCGACAGCGACGGCGCGAGCATACGCCGGATTCCTTGCGTCGTCACGCAGGCATGACCGCCGAGACTCGACCGCGATGATCGCCGCCGGAACGAACACATCGTGCTCGTGATGCGTGGTGGCGATCATGATTCCGGCTGCCGATCGCATTTGCCACGAACGCACCTGAAATCTACGGCAGGGGGAAGTTGCCTTGGTACCCTGCAGTGATGGTGCCGGTGGAAGGAGTCGAACCCTCGACCTTCGCATTACGAATGCGCTGCTCTACCAACTGAGCTACACCGGCACATGAACGAATCGGCGCGATGCGCGAGCTGGTTCCCTCGCCTGCCTCGGCCAACCTATAATTATATCCGATCCAGCGCGTGGCGACGAACTGCATCGCAGGGCCGGATGCCCGTGCGGATCATCGCGCGGCAGCCGCGGGCAACGTCCCCAGCAACGCCGAAGCGCCGGTCCAGAAAATCTGCACGCCGATGCACAACAGGATGAAGGCCGACAGCCGGATCAGCACGCTCGTTCCTGTGTCGCCCAGCACGCGCAGCATCCGGTCGGCATAGCGATAGCAGACGAACACCGTTGCGGCGATCAATGCCGCACCGGCCACATCGGCGACACCGTTCACGAGCAGCGTTCGCACGCTTTGCGGATGGTGCGCGCCGATCGTGATTGCCACCGAAATCGTGCCCGGTCCGACGGTCAGCGGCATGGTCAGCGGGTAGAAGGCCCGGCTCGCGATCTCGGCCGCGGCGGGTGTCGAGTCGGGAATCTTCGGCGTCGCGTTTTCCGCCCGCAGCAGCATCCACGCGTTCGCGCACACGACGATGCCACCGGCGACCTGAACGATCGGAACGGAAAGCCCGAAGAACTCCAGCACGTACGTGCCGATGAACAACGACGCCAGCAGCAGGATGAACGCATTGATTGCGATCTTCTGCGCCAGCGTTGCGCGAAGCGCCGCCGTGCAGTCGGCGGTCATCGCAAGGAAGACCGGCGCGCCGCCGAACGGATTGACGATCGGCAACAGCGTGGCGATCACCAGCAATACGCCCTCGACGAGTTGTCGCAGGTCTCCGGTCATCGGTCGCAGGTTCTGGTCACAGGGACAAAAGCGCGCAGGTGCGCATTACCTAGCTACACTAGCATGGGATGTTCGTTGGTAAGGAAGTGTCACCGCCCACAGGCAAACCGGCGGCGTAGCGAACGCAACGATCGCGTAGCGCGCCAACGGCGAGTCAGCGCCAGCGTAGCGGTCGTAGCGAGGAAAAAGCGTGAACCATCGCGCGCATTCCGGATGCCGGGAGTGACGTCCGTTTGAGACGCATCTTGTGTTGGTGTACAGAGAGTGGGAAAATTTCCCACGACGAGTTCCGTACATAACTACGGTTAGCAGCTGAAAGGTGGCGGTGGATCCGCGAAGACCCCCGGCGAGAACAGGTGAGGGCGCAGAACCGCTGCCGCTGGCGCCGCGCTCGTCGGTCGTGTCAGCGCTGCGTCGATTGCTCCATCCGGTTGTGCGGCTTTTGCTGCGCAGTGGAATTACCTATCCGTATCTGACCGACGTCCTCAAAGTGATCTATGTGGAAACGGCGACAAAGGAGTTCGGTCTGGGCGGCCGGTCTCTGACCGATAGCAGGGTCACGTTGTTGACCGGCGTTCATCGCAAGGATGTGCGTCGGCTTCGCAACGAACGCGATCCGGAAATTGCCCCGGCGTCGGCTTTGACATTGGGCACCCGGATCGTTGCGCGGTGGCTAAGCGACCCAGCGTACCTAGGACCGGATGGCGCGCCGTGTCCGCTGCCGCGTACGCCGCACAAGGGTGGGGCGGGGTCCTTCGCGGCGCTTGTCGAAAAAGTGAGCAAGAACGTGCGACCGCGTTCGGTGTTGGACGAATTGATACGTCTGGGCGTAGTGGAGATCGATGCCGACGATCGCGTGCGGCTCGTCGCGCGCGGGTTCATTCCCGGCAAGGAACTGGATGCACATGCCTACTATTTCGGCGAGGCCCTGCACGATCACATTGCGGCGGCCGTCGACAACCTGGGTGGGCACAAGCCCGCGTGGCTCGAGCGCAGCGTCTACTACGACGAACTGTCTCCCGCGGCTGTCGCGCGACTGATAGGGAAATCGGAGGAACTGTCCATGCACGCGCTGCAGGAAATCAACAGCGAAGGCATGGCACTTGAGGCGAGTGACCCACCCGCGCCCGCACAGCGGATGCGGATGCGTCTCGGCGTGTATTTCTACGCGGAACCCGTCCCACAGCCACCGGCCACCGTAGTGCCGAACGGGGCGTCCCGGAAAAGAAACAGGAGTAGCAAAGGATGACGACATTGGCGACGAAATGTCCTGGCAAGTGGCTGCTGCACGCGACGCTCGGGCTCGCAACCCTGGCGCTCGCGGCATGCGGTGGCGGCGGACAGCTTGCCAGCGGAGGCATCGTGGGAACCGGCATTTCGATCAGTTCCGTCGGAGCCATTTCCGCAATCGGGAGCGTCACGGTCAACGGTGTGCGATTCACGACCTTGACCGCAACGGTGCGCGTCAATGGTCTTCCCGCATCCGAAGCGGACCTCAAGCTCGGGTTGGTCGTGACCGTGCAGGGACAGTTGCAGCCCGACGGGAGCGCAATCGCCACTTCCGTCGATGCGCGAACGGAGGTGAAGGGTGTGGTCAGTGGCGTCGATGGTGCAGCGCGCGCGTTCACGGTTCTGGGCCAGCGCGTCCGGACCGACCATCTCACCGTGTTCGCCGGGGGAACATTCGATACGCTGCTCAACCAATATGTCGAAGTCAGTGGTTTTCGCGGCGCGGCCGGGGATCTGCTTGCGACGCGCGTCGAAATCCGTCCGACGATCTTCCCCGGCGCGCCACTCGAAGTCACCGGCGCCGTCTCCGCATTCAATTCGCTCGCGAAGACGTTCGCGATCGGCGCCCAGGAAGTTGATTACTCGCAGGTTGGCGCTGCGTTCCTGCCACCGGGGCTCATGAACGGCGTCGTGGCCGAAGTGCACACCACGATGACAAACGCCAGCGGTGCGGTCGTCGCATCGGAAATTCGCCTCGTTTCGACGTCGGTGCCGGGGACGGAGAACTCGAAGGTGGAGATCGAAGGAGTCATCACCGACTTCGTGAATCTCGGGAGCTTCCGGGTGAACGGGCAATCCGTCGATGGGCGTGTCGCGACGTTGACGGGCGGCACGACTGCGGCCCTTGCTAACGGTGCCAAGGTAGAGATCGAAGGCCAGCTCACCCAAGGAATCGTCGTTGCCGCGAAGATCGAAATCGAACACGCAGCCGAGATCGTGCTGGACGCCAAGGTCGAGGTTGTCGAGGCTGCGGCAATCGTGCTCGGCGGACAGCGCTTCAGCGTGCCGGCGAATGCGCAATTCGAGGATCGGAGCGCGTTGGCCTTGCGCGATTTCAGCCTGCCTTCCATTCGCGTCGGCGATCGACTGTTGGTTTACGCAACGCGAAACGCGGCTGGCATCGTTGCCACGCGCATCGTGCGCCTCGACGCATCGGCGCCGGAGGATACTGCGCCAGCCACCAAGGTCGAAGGCACGGTTACCGACTTCGTGTCTGTCGCGAGTTTCAAGGTGGGTGGAATCAAGGTCAACGCGGGCTCGGCCAGGTTCGAGGATGGCGTCGCCGCGGACCTCCGCGACGGGCGACGCGTCGAGGTCGAGGGCGTGCAGGCCGGTGACATCGTGCTGGCGATTGTGGTCGAGTTCGAGGACGGCGACGCGATTCCGCCGTCGTCGAGCACCGTACAAGGGGCGATCACCGAGTACGTTTCGCAGGCTCGATTCAAGGTGGCAGGACAACAGGTGGATGCCATGCAGGCGCTCTTCGAAGGCGGCGTGGCGAGCGATCTCGCGAATGGACGCCAGGTCAGTGTCGCCGGCGCCATGACGGGTGGCGTGCTCGTCGCGAGCAAGCTCGTATTCACGAGTCCGCCTTCCGCGCCCAAGCTCGAGGTCGAAGGCTCCATCACGGATTTCCTTTCCGTGGCGAATTTCAAAGTCGCTGGCCAGTCCGTCGATGCATCGGCGGCGACCATTGCGAACGGCACGTCGGCCAATCTCGTCTATGGTCGCAAGGTCGGTGTCGTTGGCACGCTCGTCGGGGGCGTATTACGCGCAACGAAGATCGAAATCAAGGATGCGCCGGAACAAACCGAGGTCAGCGTCAAGGGCGTGATCACGAGCTTCGTGTCGATATCGGACTTTACCGTTGCGTCGCGTCGGATCGACGCGTCGACAGCAACATTCGAACATGGCAGTGCAGCCAACCTCGCGAATGGCCGCCACGTCGAGGTCGAAGGCCGGTTGGACGGCGAGATTCTGGTCGCGAAGAAAGTGTCGTTCGATTGAATTTCTGCGGCAGGCTGCAGACGCGCCTGCCGACGCGCAAGCACACCCTGCGGCAGCGAGTGCGCTAGGCCGCCGGTTGTAATGGCGTCCCTGGAGACATGTGCGCCAAAGCGGTTGGCGCCGGCCGTCTCGATTCCGGTCGGGCTAACGGCGCCCGTCCCCAAGTCAACTCCGCCGCGACGGCGACTGGCCCGCGTTCAAGCGGACGCCCCGGCGATCGAGCGTTGGTTTTCAGCTCGCACGAATCCGAGCACTTTTGTCGTGCTTCGGATGGCGTCGCGGCTACCGGAGCTTTATCAGATCCGGACGTCGCCGATAGGGGCCGCCCATATCAATTTAAAGACATGGTTCAGACAGTAACAGTATCTTGAACGATAGTTTACTGTATTGCGCACATAAACACTTCATGGCATGAAGCGATATATCGCACAAAAGATATTGCGAAAATGGACAAAACCGGGTGAAAAGATGTGATAAATGTCAAATCATAATGACAAAAGATAGGGATCAGTCGCATTTTCGTAAAACGCAGTGCAATATGCACAAGGCATAAATGCCACTTGCATAATTCAAAAATAAGTGGGAAACTGTCCCACATAAACGGTGCGGCCGACCAGGCTGCGGGAACGAGGGAAACCCGTGCGCGACGGTTCTATTTCCGGGAAACGAGGCGGTCGTCGAACACGCGCCATTGGTTGGGGGAAAGCCCGGGTTCGCGGTTCTGCAGATTGGCGCGCAAACGGGCAAGACGTGAAATCGTTGTCCCGTCGGGCATCCGGTACGCCTGCCAGGTATCCGTTGCCCGCTTCGATCCGATGCGACGGAGTTACCTCACCGGCACCGACACCACTATGCCGTGCCGTATTTGGTTTCGACGGTAACGCCGATCTCCCGCAGCAGCGAACTTGGCAGGACGCCGCCCGCTTGAACGATGACCGCATCGTTCTCGACCACGAATGCGGCACCGTCGCTGCTCAATTCCACACGGTCGGCAAGGATGCGCGCGACGTCAGTGCGCAGGCGCACATCGATCGTTTGCGCACGGCGGCTGTCCTCGAGCTGCTCACGATTCTTCGGCTTTACGCGATTGAACGCATCGCCGCGGTAAACGAGCGTAACCCGCGTTTCCGGCTGCGCCGCGCAGGCAAGCGCCGCTTCAAGCGCGCTGTCGCCTCCGCCCACGATCAGCACCCGTTGCCCGCGGTACTGTTCGGCCTCGATCAACCGGTACACGACCTTCGGCAGTTCCTCCCCCGGCACTCCGAGTTTCCGCGGCGTGCCGCGACGGCCAATCGCCAGCACGACTGCGCCGGCGTGCAGCGCACCGGCCGTGGTCTCGACACGGTAGCCGCCACTTTCGGCAACGATGTTTTCCATCCGGGTCCCGAAGTCTATCGTCAACGGTGCGCGCGTCACGATGTCTTGCCAGAAGCCGAGCAGGGTCTCTTTGCTCACGTCGTTGAATTGCACGCGCCCGACGACCGGAAGATCGACGGGTGCCGTCATGGCGATCTTGTTGCGTGGGTAGTGGAAGATGGCGCCGCCGAGATCGGATTCCTGCTCGATCAGTCGATATCGCAGTCTCTGCTCGACCGCTCCCAGCCCCGCGGCAAGCCCGGCTGGTCCGGCTCCCACGATCACGACGTCGAGTGGCGCCGAAGATTTCGGTCGCTTGGCGATGGATCGCATCGCCTGCATGCCCTGCTCGGATGCTTTCCGGATCAGGCCCATTCCCCCGAGTTCGCCGGCGATGAACAGGCCGGGGATGTTGGTCTCGAAATTGGGATTTACGAGCGGTATGTCGACGCCCCGGCGCTCGGACCCAAAGACGAGCGTGATGGCCGCGACCGGGCACGACGCCGCGCACGCGCCGTGTCCGATGCAAAGCGCCGGATTGGTCAGTTGCGCCTTCCCGCCGATGATGCCCAGCGCCTGTTCAGGGCAGCCATTCACGCACGTCGCCGAGCCGATGCACAGCACCGGATCTACGACCGGATGCAGCGAGACGGGCTCCGCAAGACCCGCGGCGACGGCAGCGGTCAGCGCTTGCCGATTGCGGCGTTCGGCACGGTTCCGGCGCAGCACGTAGATCAACACGATGCCGGCAAGCGGCAATGCATAGAGCGCAATTGCAATTGCAGAAAAGTCGGACATGTTCGCACCGAGGGACGCCGCCGTGGCACGAACGGGGCGTCGAACTGCGGAGTGTAACGGGTAGCGAACCACGGTGCAGGTATCGCGGGGCAACGCTCGCGCTACCAATGTCAAAGAAGACGAATCACGCGACAGCGAGTGCAATCCATGCCAAACGGTTCATCTGCAGCGACGGCACCGTTCACCACCGTAACGGGAACGGGGGCAGCGGCGACGCCGCACCATGCGCGAACAACTCGCGCGCACCGCCGTCCGGGGCGGCGCGAAATACTGCTTCTGGCCGGGGTCGGCGTCCTCGTTGCCGTGGCCACCGCCATCGCGCGCTCGGGCTGGTACACGGCCGAATCCGATCTCGGCTACTGGCTGGGTGTTGCCGGTGGAACGGCGATGCTCGCGCTATTCGTCTATCCGCTGCGCAAGCGGTGGCACGCGATGCGCGAGGTCGGGTCGTCGCGCTTCTGGTTTGCGTTGCACATGACGCTGGGCGTGCTCGGCCCGTTGGCCATCATCCTCCATTCGACGCTGGCATTCGGATCGATCAACGCGACGATCGCCTTTACGTCCATGGCAATGGTCGCGACCAGCGGGCTGTTCGGTCGGTATCTCTATGGCCGCATCCACCACGGGCTTTATGGCCGCCGCGCAACATTGGCGGAATTGCGAGCGCATGCAGGGATGGATTCGGCCGCGGTACGTTCGAAGCTCGCGTTCGTGCCGCCCGTCGAGGAACGGCTCTCCGAGTTTGCGCGCCTCGCGGACGCTACCGGACAGGCTGGCCTCGGTCATCCGCTGCGCCTGATGACCCTGGGGCTCCGCGCAATGCTGGCGCGACGCTGGTGCAAAGCCGAGGCCGCGCGTGCTCTCGGTCGCCGTGCGGTCACGGAAGGCTGGCCGGCAGACAAGCTCGCCCGCCGGATCGCCAGCCGCAGCGCGCTGATTGCAGCCCACTTGCGCGCGGCTCAACGCGTCGCCCAATTCGGCGCGTTCGAACGCCTCTTCTCCTGGTGGCACGTGCTGCACGTGCCGCTCGTTTTCATGATGGTCCTGTCCGCGATCGCTCATGTGGTCGCGGTGCACATGTATTGATCGCGGGCGGGCATGAGGGTCGGGCGATGGCGCCTTCTGATCGGCTTTGCGGCGGCGTGGTTTGGGGCGATCGCCGGCGCGCAGTCGCTCGAGGACGTGTTGATGCCCGGAAAGGTCATCGCGGGGCACGCGAAATACGAGACGGAATGCGCGAACTGCCACGTCAAGTTCAACAAGGCGGCCCAGGATGGACTGTGCCTCGACTGTCACAAAGAAGTCGCGCACGACATGCGGGTGAAACGAGGCTACCACGGCCGTCTGAAGCCCGAAGCGTGCCGCGACTGCCATACCGACCACAAGGGTCGTGACGTGAACATTGTCCGGATCGACGAAAAGGCGTTCGATCACGCGAAAACCGACTTCGCGCTTGCGGGCGCACACCCGCGGGTGGCATGCCGGAACTGCCACGTCGCGGGAAAGAAACATCGCGAGGCACCCGGTACCTGCGTCGGTTGTCATCGCAAGGACGACAAGCACAAGGGCGGGCTCGGCGCGGAGTGCACGGACTGTCACACGGAGTTCACCTGGAAGGATGCTCGCTACGACCATGGCAAGACGCGGTTCGCGCTGAAGCTCAAGCACGCGAACGTCGCGTGCAAGGACTGTCATGCCGACAACGTATTCAAGGACACGGCGGCCAACTGTGCCAGCTGCCATCGCAAGGACGACAAACAGCACCGCGGCAGGCTCGGCGACAAGTGTGAAGGCTGCCATACGGCCAAAGACTGGCGCGACGTCGGCGCGTTTCAACACGACCGCGACACCAAGTACACGCTGCGGGGAAAGCATCGGGTCGCAAAGTGCGAAAGCTGCCACACGGCCGCCTCCCTCCGCGAAAGTCTGCCGACGAATTGCATCGCGTGCCACAAGGCTGACGACAAGCACAACGCGACCCTTGGTGCCGCCTGTGGCGACTGTCACACGGAAAGAAACTGGCGCGAAGCGAAGTTCGACCATGACTTGTCCGCATTCAAGCTGCACGGGAAGCATCGCGACGTCGAATGCAGGGACTGCCACCGCGATCCGAAGAGCTACCGGGGCACGGCGCAAGGCTGCGTCGATTGCCACCGCAAGGACGACACGCACAAGGAGCGGTATGGGAACAAGTGCGCAAGTTGCCATACCGAGAAGACCTGGCGCGATGTCGTATTCCGGCACGACCGCGACACAAAGTACGCGTTGACGGGCAAGCATGCGCAGGTGAAATGCGACAGCTGCCACACGAAATACCTCTACCAGGAAAAGCTTGGTACCGATTGCCAGGGTTGCCACCGGAAGGACGACAAACACCGCGAACAGCTTGGGAGGCAATGCGAGCAGTGCCACGATTCCGTCGACTGGAAGAAGACGGTTCGCATTGATCACAACAAGTCCCGCTTCCCGCTGCTGGGGCGCCACGTTCGCGTCGATTGCAAGTCCTGTCACGCGACGCCTGCGTTCAAGGATGCGACGCGGGAATGCGTCGGCTGTCACGAGAAAGGAGACAAGCACAAAAGGATGCTCGGCATCGATTGCGCGTCATGTCATAACGCGCGCGACTGGAAAATCTGGGACTTCGACCACGCCAGGCGAACACGATTCGTTCTGGCGGGGGCGCATCGCGAAGCTGCGTGTGTCGCGTGCCATAAGGTGTCCGGCATCAAGGTCGCGCCCCTGGCAGCGACCTGCATCGCGTGTCATCGGACCGAGGATGCCCATGGCGGGCAGTTCGGGTTGCAGTGCGATCGTTGCCACGAGACTCGCACGTGGCGTGAGATCAAGTCGCTCGGCCGAAAGAGCTCTGTCCGGACGTGGTCCAGGTTCGCCGGCGGCAATGCGGAGCCTCGTTCGTGAGATTGGGCTCCGGCGTCGCAGGAAGTTGCGCAGATCGGTATCGTGTTGCCGGCGGAATGGCTGCCGCAATCCTCATGGCGATCGCGTTGGCCGTCGGGATTGGGGAGGCCGCTGCACAGACGGCCAGCCGCGCTCCGGCGGCACTCGCGCAACATCTTGCGACGGGATTTCCGCTGACCGGCGCGCACGAATCGACGCGCTGTGCGGACTGTCATGTGCGCGGCATCTTGAAGGGCACTCCCAAGGCGTGCGAGATCTGTCACGGAGCCGGCAGCCGTTTCAACGCGGTAACGATGTCGGCTTCGCACTCTCCGGTCACGCAGCCATGCAGCGTCTGCCACAGCACCGTAAGTTTTACCGGAACGCTGTTCGATCACAGTGGCGTGCTCCCTGGTTCCTGCGCGTCGTGCCACAACGGATCGAAAGCACGAGGCAAGCCGCTGACCCACATCGTGACGTCGGAATCTTGCGACTCCTGCCACCGAACCGCGGTCTGGGCTGGAGCGACTTTCGACCACAGCCGCATTCGAGCGGGCACATGTGCCAGCTGCCACAACGGCACGATCGCCACGGGGAAACGGACCGATCACATGGTGACGTCGGCGTCGTGCGACAGTTGCCACCGGACAACCGGATGGATACCGGCAACGTTCAACCACAGCGCGGTCACGGCGGGAGCATGCGCCAGCTGTCATAACGGCAACGGTGTCCGTGGCGCGCCGTCGAATCATATTCCGACGACCAAGTCGTGTGACGCCTGTCACACAACGGCAAAGTTCAGCGGGACCGCCATGAACCACGCCGCCGTGGCCGGTGTGGCGTGCGCTACGTGTCACGAGGCCGGCAAAGTCTGGCTAGGGGTCACAACGGTGACACGGCCGACTTCCGCCCAGAACCCCAACCACCCGGCGACTGGCGAATGTGCGGCCTGTCACAGTTCCACGACATCGTTCAGCGTGGGTGTTGCCAAGTCGGCGAGCCACATCCCCACCAGTCAGGCCTGCACGGTGTGCCACGTCAGCGCAACGGCGTTCAAGTCCGCGACGATGAACCACGCCGGAATTACATCAGGCTGTGCGACGTGTCACGGGAACGGAGCAACGGGAATTGCATTCGGGGCGGTGACGCCGAAGCCGCAGGGGGCAGGGCACCTGGCGACCACGGCCGATTGTGCGACCTGCCACACCTCGACGGTGTCCTTTGCGATCGGGGTGACGGGGGGCAAGCCGGCAAACCACATCCCCACCAATGGGGCGTGCACGCTGTGCCACACCAATCCGAACAGTCTGGTGCCGGGGGTGATGAATCACGCCGGGATCACGACTGGCTGCACCACCTGCCACGCGGCGAGTGCGACGGGCATTGCGTTCACCGGGGTGACGCCGAAGCCGCAGGGGACGGGTCACATCCCGACCACGGCGGATTGCGCGAGCTGTCACAAGAGCACCACCACATTCGGTCCGGGCACAGCGATGAACCACGCCGGGATCAGCAGCGGCTGCGCGACCTGTCACGACACCGGCAAGAGCTTTACCGGCGTGACGGTCAAGACCAAGCCGACGAACCACCTGCCGACCACGGCGACCTGCGAGAGCTGTCACACGGCGAGCAACTTCACCAGTTTCGCCGGCACGGCGATGAACCACAGTGGGATCACCAGTGGCTGCACGACGTGCCACGCGGTGGGCGCTGCGGGCAAGGTGTTTGCGGGCGTGACGCCGAAGCCGCAGGGGGCAGGGCCACCTGGCGACCACGGCCGATTGCGCGACCTGCCACACCTCGACGGTGTCCTTTGCGATCGGGGTGACGGGGGGCAAGCCGGCGAACCACATCCCCACCAATGGGGCGTGCACGCTGTGCCACACCAATCCGAACAGTCTGGTGCCCGGGGTGATGAATCACGCCGGGATCACGACTGGCTGCACCACCTGCCACGCGGCGAGTGCGACCGGCATTGCGTTCACCGGGGTGACGCCGAAGCCGCAGGGGACGGGTCACATCCCGACCACGGCCGATTGCGCGAGCTGTCACAAGAGCACCACCACATTCGGTCCGGGCACAGCGATGAATCACGCCGGGATCAGCAGCGGCTGCGCGACCTGTCACGACACCGGCAAGAGCTTTACCGGCGTGACGGTCAAGACCAAGCCGACGAACCACCTGCCGACCACGGCGACCTGCGAGAGCTGTCACACGGCGAGCAACTTCACCAGTTTCGCCGGCACGGCGATGAATCACAGTGGAATCACCAGTGGCTGCACGACGTGCCACGCGGTGGGCGCTGCGGGCAAGGTGTTTGCGGGCGTGACACCGAAGCCGCAGGGGGCAGGGCACCTGGCGACATCGGCCGATTGTGCGACCTGCCACACCTCGACGGTGTCCTTTGCGATCGGGGTGACGGGGGGCAAGCCGGCGAACCACATCCCCACCAATGGGGCGTGCACGCTGTGCCACACCAATCCGAACAGTCTGGTGCCGGGGGTGATGAATCACGCCGGGATCACGACTGGCTGCACCACCTGCCACGCGGCGAGTGCGACGGGCATTGCGTTCACCGGGGTGACGCCGAAGCCGCAGGGGACGGGCCACATCCCGACCACGGCCGATTGCGCGAGCTGTCACAAGAGCACCACCACATTCGGTCCGGGCACAGCGATGAATCACGCCGGGATCAGCAGCGGCTGCGCGACCTGTCACGACACCGGCAAGAGCTTTACCGGCGTGACGGTCAAGACCAAGCCGACGAACCACCTGCCGACCACGGCGACCTGCGAGAGCTGTCACACGGCGAGCAACTTCACCAGTTTCGCCGGCACGGCGATGAATCACAGTGGAATCACCAGTGGCTGCACGACGTGCCACGCGGTGGGCGCTGCGGGCAAGGTGTTTGCGGGCGTGACACCGAAGCCGCAGGGGGCAGGGCACCTGGCGACATCGGCCGATTGTGCGACCTGCCACAGCTCGACGGTGTCCTTTGCGATCGGGGTGACGGGGGGCAAGCCGGCGAACCACATCCCCACCAATGGGGCGTGCACGCTGTGCCACACCAATCCGAACAGTCTGGTGCCCGGGGTGATGAATCACGCCGGGATCACGACTGGCTGCACCACCTGCCACGCGGTGGGCGCTGCGGGCAAGGTGTTTGCGGGCGTGACACCGAAGCCGCAGGGGACGGGTCATATCCCGACCACGGCCGATTGCGCGAGCTGTCACAAGAGCACCACCACATTCGGTCCGGGCACAGCGATGAATCACGCCGGGATCAGCAGCGGCTGCGCGACCTGTCACGACACCGGCAAGAGCTTTACCGGCGTGACCATCAAGACCAAGCCGACGAACCACCTGCCGACCACGGCGACCTGCGAGAGCTGTCACACGGCGAGCAACTTCACCAGTTTCGCCGGCACGGCGATGAACCACAGTGGGATCACCAGTGGCTGCACGACGTGCCACGCGGTGGGCGCTGCGGGCAAGGTGTTTGCGGGCGTGACGCCGAAGCCGCAGGGGGCAGGGCACCTGGCGACATCGGCCGATTGTGCGACCTGCCACAGCTCGACGGTGTCCTTTGCGATCGGGGTGACGGGGGGCAAGCCGGCGAACCACATCCCCACCAATGGGGCGTGCACGCTGTGCCACACCAATCCGAACAGTCTGGTGCCGGGGGTGATGAATCACGCCGGGATCACGACTGGCTGCACCACCTGCCACGCGGCGGGCGCTGCGGGCAAGGTGTTTGCGGGCGTGACGCCGAAGCCGCAGGGGACGGGTCACATCCCGACCACGGCGGATTGCGCGAGCTGTCACAAGAGCACCACCACATTCGGTCCGGGCACAGCGATGAATCACGCCGGGATCAGCAGCGGCTGCGCGACCTGTCACGACACCGGCAAGAGCTTTACCGGCGTGACGGTCAAGACCAAGCCGACGAACCACCTGCCGACCACGGCGACCTGCGAGAGCTGTCACACGGCGAGCAACTTCACCAGTTTCGCCGGCACGGCGATGAACCACAGTGGGATCACCAGTGGCTGCACGACGTGCCACGCGGTGGGCGCTGCGGGCAAGGTGTTTGCGGGCGTGACGCCGAAGCCGCAGGGGGCAGGGCACCTGGCGACATCGGCCGATTGTGCGACCTGCCACAGCTCGACGGTGTCCTTTGCGATCGGGGTGACGGGGGGCAAGCCGGCGAACCACATCCCCACCAATGGGGCGTGCACGCTGTGCCACACCAATCCGAACAGTCTGGTGCCCGGGGTGATGAATCACGCCGGGATCACGACTGGCTGCACCACCTGCCACGCGGCGAGTGCGACGGGCATTGTGTTCACCGGGGTGACGCCGAAGCCGCAGGGGACGGGTCACATCCCGACCACGGCGGATTGTGTGGCCTGCCACGCCTCGACCATTGCGTTTGGTCCGGGCACGCCGATGATCCATTCCGTAGTGAGCAGTACGCCGTGCGCGAGCTGTCACGACACCGGCAAGAGCTTCACCGGGGTGTCCATCAAGACCAAACCCAGCACAGCGACTCACATTCCGACGACGGCAGCTTGCAACCTTTGCCACAAGAGTACAACCACGTTTGCCAGTTGGTCGATGAATCATACGGGCATCACCACCGGGTGTGCGAACTGCCACGGCGGAACGTACCCGGGGGTAAAGACCAAGCCCAAGGATCACCCGCAAACAACGGCCGCGTGCGAGACCTGCCACAACAAGGGCATCTCCTGGGATCGCGGTCCGAGTGCGAGTCCGTTGGCACTTCCGGCACACGCGTCGCAGGCGGGCGCGCCGCCGGTCGGCGTCGCGAACGGACGGTCCCCCGCAGCGCTCGCTCCACAAATGGTCGTCCCACAACAGGCAACAACACTCGCCGCTACAGTTCCTGTCTTGGCATCACCGGCGCCCGCTCAAATCGCACCGGACGTATCGGGAACCCGATCGCTTGCACCCACAATTCCCGCATTGGTGTTACCGGCGCCCACTCAGGTCGCACCGAACGTATCCGGAAATCGACCACACGCGCCAGCGGTACGCCAACCCGACACCGATCGCATCGCTCCGAGTGCCACCCGGATCGGCGCCGATTCCTCCATAGCCGCCGCTACGGGCCACCCGTCGGCAAGCACAACGTCGCAGAGTCCTTTGACTGCGAGTCCAGTTGTTCCGATTCCCGGCAATCCCTACTCGCCGGCGCCAGACATCACGCAACGGCGACCGGGACTCTCCGGCCCTGGATTGTCGTTGGCAAGGCATGTATCGGTAGTGCCGGGAAGTTGCGCGACCTGTCACAACGGTGGGACGGCGCCGGGCAAGCCCGCCAGACACCTGATGACGGTGGCGTCTTGCGACACTTGTCACCGCCCCACTGCGTGGTTGCCCGCAACGTTCACGCACACCGGTGTCGCACCGAACAGTTGCGCGACCTGCCATAACGGCACGAGCGCGAAGGGCAAGTCGTCCGGCCATTTCGTCAGCGCACGCTCCTGCGATGCGTGCCATCGCACGACGGCATGGATCCCATTGCCCGCCTACAGACATGTTTCGCCAGGATTCAGGCCGCATTCCGGCGGCATCAAGTGCGCAAGCTGCCATACGACGAACAATGAAGTGGTGGTGTGGAAGGCCGCCGCGTTCAAGCCCGATTGCGCGGGCTGCCACGCGAATGCCTTCAAGCCCGACGCCCATGTGAAAGTCGCCGCGCCACGCGTCCTCTACACGGCAACCGAACTGCGTGATTGCAGCGGCGCCTGTCACGAGTACACGAATCTGCAGCAAACGGCGGTCAAGAAATCGAAGACCGGCAAGCATCGCCCCACCGACGGCGGCTTCTGACGGCGCGACAGACGGCACATGACTTCAATCGGCACACTGCGTTGCAGGTTAGATGGTCGGCATAGGACGACGTCGCCGCGGCGCTCGATTTGCCGGCTCGCCACAATGCTTCTGAGCGCGCTGCTCTGGATAGCCGCCGACGTGTCGGCCCAGCTCATCGACTCGGTCGACGTCACCAGCGATGGCACCAACGCGGTTGTTCGAATTCGTTTTGGTGCGCTGATTCAATACCTTCGGCATGTTCCGGTGAACGACGCCAATCTGGTGCAGGTCTATTTTCAGATAACCGCCCGCGATGCGGCGTCGGTGTCGTTTCAGGAAGAGCAGCGCCGTCCTCCACCCAACAAGCTGCTGCCCGGCTTGGTCGTTACGTATCCGGCGCAGCTACCGGGACTGCAGCGGCGACTCGACATCGCGTTCGGTTCCAGAGTGAAATTCCAGCTGCGCCCCGAAGACGGCCGAACCATTATCGTGCTGGTGCCGCTTTCGGAAGAACAGATCGCGCGCCCCGGTTCTCGCGCACTGCAGGAACTCGGTCTGACTTCCGCGGAGGTGGCCGTGGCTCCGCAAACCGAGGTCGAGCGCACTGCCGCCGCATTGGCCAATCAGGCCCGGGTCGCGATGGCGGGCGGCGAATACGAGCCTGCCGTAGGCGTGCTGAATCGCCTTCTCAACCTTCCGCCCAACCCGTGGACGCAGGAAGCGCAGGAAATGATCGGCGTCGCGCGGTTGCAACTCGGCGAATCGGCAAAGGCCAAAGCCGAATTCGAGCTGTACCTGAAGCTGTATCCGGACTCCCCGGGTACCGCACGCGTATCGCAACGTCTCGCGGCGCTGGCGGCCATTCCGGAGGGTTCGGCGGCCACTCCGGTACGCCGTGAAGCCCCGAACTATTGGGGCAGCGTGTCCCAGTATTACTACGGCGGACAGTCGCGTACGCAGACCACCACCACGATCAATACGCCGGCGACCAACGCAACCACGATCGACACAGCCACGTTGTCGGGCACTGACCAGTCGCAACTCATCACCAACGCCGATCTCACGGCGCGGTTCCGTGACGCCATCTGGGACAACAGGGTGGTCGTGCGCGATTCCTATGCGTCCAATTTCCTTAAGAACGGCACCAACGACAATCGCCTGGCGGCAATGTACTTCGAGACGATGTACCAGCCGGCACAACTGTTTGGCCGGTTTGGACGCCAGCAGGCCACGAGCAATGGCGTGCTTGGCCTGTTCGATGGTGCGATCGCCAGCTGGGGTTTCGCCCGCAATTGGCGTGTCAACGGCGTCGCGGGGCAGCCCGTCGACACGGGTTACGGCACGACCAAGACGTTCTATGGCGCTAGCGTCGACGCCGACACTCTCGGCGAACATTGGAACGGCAACATCTTCGCGATACGTCAGATGGTGGGGAGCATCGAGGACCGCGTCGGCCTTGGAGGCGAGATTCGGTACTTCGATTCCGAACGGAGCGTTTACTCGTTTTTTGACTACGATCCGACTTTCCGTGCCACGAACGTCGCCATCGTTCAGGGCAACTGGCAATTCACAACCGGCACTGGCTTAAGCGCCCTCTTCGACTACCGCCGCTCGCCGACGCTACAGCTCACCAATGCGCTGGTCAGCGACCCACGGGCGTCGATCGATACGCTGGTCGATCGACTGGGGCTGTCCGCGACGCGCGATCTGGCGAAAGCCGTGACGCCCGTCTCGCGCGTGGCTTTTTTCGGCGTCACGCAGCAGATCTCACCGAACTGGCAGGTCGGGCTGGACTATCGCCTGTCGAGACTGAGCGGAACGCAAGCGACCCCTACGTTGCCCGCCGTACCTGCAACGGGGAACATCAATACCTACAACGTCCAGGTCATTGGCAGTGGATTCACGAAATGGCAGGACATCCTGGTAGTCAACGCGAGCTGGCTGACGGCCAAGTCGTACGACGCGCAACAGGCGAGCTTCGACTATCGCGTCACGCCGTGGCAGGATATCGTCGTCGAGCCAATGCTGAGGTGGTACCGGCAATCCAACCCGCAGGGGTACACCCTGACGCGAGTGACGCCCGGGATACGGTTCACGTGGCGTGTGAAGGATCGGTTCTGGATCGAGACTGAGGGCGATCTCGAGCGCTCGCGGGCGAGGAGTGCGGTGATAGTCGACGACGTCACGCGCTGGTTTTACTATATCGGTTGGCGTCTGGACATCTAAGGGCACCCATGACGGCGGAGCGGAAGCGTGTTCAGGTCGCGATCGCAGTTTCGATTGTGTCCGTTGCTTTCACGGCCGCCGGTTTGTACACCTACTTGTCCCGGAGAGCCGCGGCCGAAGCATCGTCCGGTCGACGCTACCGGAGCGGCGGGGTCATTCGCGCCCGGCGCACCGAGCGTCGCCACGTCTGGCCCCGCTGCGCCGGCCATCGATGTCGCAGCGGCGCGGCTTGCACAGCGCCTGAAGGATAAAGACGGTTCCGCCGAAGATTGGGCGCTGCTTGCGCGAAGCTACGTCCAGATGAAACGATACGCCGAGGCGGCGGACGCGTTCGCCCGGGCCCTCGAAAAAGCGCCGGGCAACGCGGCGTTCCTCGCGGAACAATCGGCAGCGCGCGAGGAAGCCGGTAAAATTGCCGCATCTCGGTAACCGGCTCGGGACAACATCCTGGCGCCGCGCCACAAGCAGCGCCTCGATGCGCAACGGTCCCATGTCCGCAACCCGTCCCCTTTTCGGCTTTCATGCGGTGACCGCCCGCCTGCGCCAGCATCCGGAATCGGTACGCGCGATCCATCTCGCAGCATCGCGCCGCGACGTGCGCATGCGCGACCTCGTGGCCCGGGCCGAGGCGGCACGGTGTCCGATTCACGCGACGGACGATGCGCAGCTGACAGAACTCGCCGGCAGCGACCGGCATCAGGGTATCGTCGCGATCGTCGACGCCACGATGCCGCACGTCACGCTCGACGATGTGCTGGAGACGCTGACCGAGCCCGCGCTGCTGCTGATACTCGACGGCGTCACCGATCCGCACAATCTCGGAGCCTGCTTGCGCAATGCCGATGCGTTCGGCGCGCACGCCGTGATCGTCCCGAAGGACAGGGCCGTGGGTCTTACTGCCGCCGGGGCCAAGGCGGCCAGCGGCGCGGCCGACACGGTTCCGCTCGTCACGGTCACCAATCTCGCGCGTGCACTGCGCGAGCTGAAGGCCAGAGGCATCTGGATCCTTGGTGCTGCGGTCGGGGCCGAAAGCCTGTTCGACGCGGACGTGAGCGGGCCGGTGGCATGGGTTCTTGGTGCCGAAGGCGCCGGGTTGCGGCGCCTGACGCGCGAGCATTGCGACCGGCTGGTCGGCATCCCGCTCTCCGGCACCGTCGGGAGCCTCAATGTTGCGGTTGCCAGCGGCATCTGCCTTTATGCGACGCGGCGGGCGCGCGAGATAAAGCGGTAGAGTCGCAAGGAAAACGCCCCGTGGGCGCAACGCGCGCACAGGGCGTGTTACCGATGGTCCGGCGGCGTGCCGGCGATCGCAACCTTACTCCTTGATGTCCACGCCGTAGAACGTGTGGCGGCCGAACGGGCTCAGCTTGAAGTCGATCACTTCCTTGCGCACCGGCTTCAGCTGCACCGCGTGCGCGATCGTGAACCACGGCGCCTGCTCCTTGAAGATCACCTGCGCCTTCTCGTAGAGCTTGGTGCGCTCCGTCTGCGTCGGACACGGTCTTGGCCTTCTGCACCAGGTCCTCGAACGGCTGGTAGCAGAACTTGGCGACGTTGCTGCCGTTGGTCTTGGCCGCGTCGCAGCCCAGCAGCGTGTGCAGGAAGTTGTCCGGGTCGCCGTTGTCACCGGTCCAGCCCAGCATGCCCATCTGGTGCTCGCCGGCCTGCATGCGCTTGCGGTACTCGCCCCACTCGAAGCTCTTGATCTCGGCCTTGACGCCGATCTTGGCCAGGTCGGCCTGCATCAACTCGGCGATGCGCTTGGCGTTGGGGTTGTACGGGCGCTGCACCGGCATGGCCCACAGGTCGGTGGTCGAAGCCGTTGGGATAGCCGGCTTCGGCCAGCAGCTTCTTGGCGGCCGCCGGATCGAACGCGTCGTCCTTGATCGCCTTGTTGTACGACCACATCGTCGGCGGAATCGGGTTCTTCGCCGCGACGCCGGTGGTCAGGTAGACCGCGTCGATGATGGCCTTCTTGTTGATCGCCATGTTGATGGCCTTGCGCACGCGCACGTCGTCGAACGGCTTCTTGGTGCGTGTTGTAGGCCAGGTAGCCGACGTTCAGGCCAGGCTGCTCCAGCACCTGCACGTTCGGGTCCTTGCGGATCGCGTCCAGATCGGCCGGGTTGGGGTAGGGCATCACATGGCATTCGCCCTTCTGCAGCTTGGCCCAGCGCACCGACGCGTCGGGCGTGATCGAGAAGATCAGGTCGTCGATCTTGGCCTTGCCGCCCCAGTACTGCGGGAACGCCTTGTAGCGGATGATCGCGTCCTTCTGGTACTGCACCAGGTAGAACGGACCGGTGCCGATCGGCTCCTGGTCGATCTTCTCCGGCGTGCCGGCCTTCAGCATCGCGTCGGCGTATTCCTTCGACTGGACGCCGGCGTATTCCATCGCCAGGTTGGACAGGAACGGCGCCTCGGGCTTGTTCAGCGTGATCTTGACCGTGTAGTCGTCGACCTTGTCGACCGACTTGATCAGCTTGGGCATGCCCATGTCGTTGAAGTACGAGTGGTTCGGAGCTGGTGACCTTGAAGTACGGGTTCGCTCTCCTTCCACTGGCGCTCGATCGTGAAGATGATGTCGTCGGCGTTGAAGTCGCGCGTCGGCTTGAAGTTCTTGTTGGCTGTGCCACTTCACGCCCTTGCGCAGGTGGAAGGTGTAGTCCTTGCCGTCGGGCGAGATGTCCCAGCGTCTCGGCCAGGCCCGGCACGACGGTGGTGCCGCCGCGCTCGAAGTCGACGATGCGGCTGTAGATCTGGCTGTTGGCGTCGAACGACGTGCCGGTGGTGTTGATGCCGGGGTAGAAGTTCTCCGGGCTGCCTTCGGAGCAGTACACCAGCGTCTTGGCCGAGCGCCGGCGGCCAGCCAGCATGGCGGGCAGCGCCAGCGCGACGACAAGCGGCGCGCGGGCTGCCGGGCACGGCGAGTGCGGATACGGAGCTTCGTCATGGGTCGTCTCCTGTGGACTGACGCTGGCGAGTGCAGCTGCGTATCGCGGTCGGGCCGGCAGTACGGCCGGTTCGGCGAAGCTGTTCGGCGAGATGGCAGGCCACCTGGCGGCCGTCGAGCGGCGCGCAGCACCGGGCGCTCGGCGCGGCAGCGCTCGATCGCATGCGGGCAGCGGGTCGAGAACACGCAACCGGCTGGGCGGGTTGAGCGGCGACGGCAGCTCGCCCTTCAGCACGATGCGCTCGGCCCGGGCGACGCCGGCCATGCCGGGCGTCGACGCCAGCAGCGCCTGGGTGTACGGGTGCAGCGGCCGCGCGAAGATGCGCTTCTTGGGGCCCTGCTCCATCGCCAGGCCCAGGTACATCACCAGCACGTCGTGGGCGATGTGGCGCACCACGCCGAGGTCGTGCGAGATGAACAGGTAGGCCAGCCCGAGCTCGTGCCTGCAGGTCGGCCAGCAGGTTCAGCACCTGCGCCTGGACCGAGACGTCCAGCGCCGACACCGGTTCGTCGGCCACCACCAGCGCCGGGTTCGAGCATCAGCGCGCGCGCGATCGCGATGCGCTGGCGCTGGCCGCCCGAGAACATGTGCGGGTAGCGGTCGTAGTGCTCGGGGCGCAGGCCGACCTTGGCGAGCATCGCCGCGCGCCTGCTCGGCGCGCTCGGCGTCGGCAGGTCGGTGTTGATCTCCAGCGGCGCTTCGAGGATCGCGCCGATCTTCTTGCGCGGATTGAGCGAGCCGTAGGGGTTCTGGAACACCAGTCTGCACCGACCTGGCGCAAGCGCGCTTGCGTTCGGCCGGCTGGCGTTGACCGCGTCGACGCCGCCGAGGCGCGAGCTCGCCCGCGGTGGGCGTCTCGATCAGCGAGACCATGCGCGCCAGCGTCGACTTGCCGCAGCCGGACTCGCCGACCACGGCCAGCGTGCGTGCCGGCTGCGATCGAGAACGACACGCCGCCGACGGCCTGCAGCTGGGCGGGCTCGCGGAACAGGCCGCGGCGGATCGCGTAGACCTGCCGCAGGTCGCGCGCCGCGACGACGGGCGTCGCCGGCGTCACGCTCGATCGGCATGCGCCGGCACTCATCCGTGGCAGCTCGTCCGGCGTCGCGCGCGATGCGCTTCGCGTTGCGGCATCGCCCAGCGGGTAGTGGCAGCGCACCTGCCCGTCCTGCCATGCGCGCAGCGCCGGGCGCTGCGCGGCAGACGATCGGTCGGCGTAGCTGCAGCGCGGCGCAAACAGGCAGCCGGCGGGCCGGTCGTACAAGCCCGGGCACCACGCCGGGAATGGTGGCCAGGCGCGGCTCGCCGTCGCTGCGCTCGGGCATCGCCGCCAGCAGCGCCTCGGTGTAGGGGTGCTGCGGCGCGGCGAACAGCGCGTCGGCGCGCGCGCTCCTCCATCACCTGGCCGGCGTACATCACGGCGACGCGCTGCGCCATCTCGGCCACCACGCCCATGTTGTGCGTGATCAGCACCAGCGCCATGCCGCGCTCCTTCTGCAGGCCGCGCAGCAGGTCCAGGATCTGCGCCTGGATGGTCACGTCGAGCGCGGTGGTCGGCTCGTCGGCGATCAGCAGCCGCGGGTTGCAGGCGATCGCCATGGCGATCATCACGCGCTGGTTCATGCCGCCCGACATCTGGTGCGGGAAGTCGTTGAGGCGGCTCGCCGCGCGCCGGAATGCCGACCTGCTCCAGCAGTTCGATCGGCGCGGCGCCGCGCGGCCTTGCGGTCCATGCCCGAGGTGCAGCTTGCAGCGTTTCGGCCAGCTGAAAGCCGATCGTGAAGCAGGGGTTCAGGCTGGTGGTCGGCTCCTGGAAGATCATCGCCACGTCCTTGCCGATCAGCTGCGCGGCGCTCGCGCGTCGCGACAGGCTCAGCAGGTCGTGGCCGGCGAAGCGCAGCCGGTCGCGCCCGCACGCGGCCGGGGAAGGCGACCAGGCCCATCAGCGCCAGCATCGTGACGCTCTTGCCCGAGCCCGACTCGCCGACGATGCCCAGCACCTCGCCTTCGTCGAGCGTCAGGCTCACGCCGTCGACCGCGTGCAGGACGCGCGTCCTGCGGACGGGAACTCGACGTGCAGGTCTTCGATTTCGAGCAGCGGCATCGGTCAGCGGCTTCAGCGCTTCAGCTTCGGGTCGAGCGCGTCGCGCAGCCCGTCGCCCAGCAGGTTGAACGCCAGCACGGTGATCAGGATCATCAGGCCGGGGAAGGTCACCACCCACCAGGCGCGCAGCACGAACTCGCGCGCGTCGGCCAGCATCGTGCCCCACTCGGGCGACGGCGGCTGCGCGCCCAGGCCGAGAAAGCCCAGCGCGGCGGCGTCGAGAATCGCGGTGGACATGCCGAGCGAGGCCTGCACGATCAGCGGCGCGGCGCAGTTGGGCAGCACTTCGTTGAACATCAGGCGCAGCCGGCCGGCGCCGTTCATGCGCGCCGCGGTGACGTAGTCCTTGGACGTCTCCGATGATCACCGCCGCGCGCGTGATGCGCACGTAGTGCGGCAGCACCACGACCGCCACCGCCAGCATCGCGTTCATCATGCCCGGGCCCGAGGATGGCGACGATGACGATCGCCAGCAGCAGGCTGGGCAGCGTCAGGATGATGTCCATCAGCCGCATGATCGCGATCTCGGTGACGCCGCGGAAGTAACCGGCGACCAGGCCGAGCACGATGCCGACCACGACCGACAGCGCCACCACGGCGATGCCGATCGACCAGCGACAGGCGCGCGCCGTGGATCAGGCGCGACAGGATGTCGCGGCCGATGGCGTCGGTGCCCAGCGGATACGCCCAGCGAGCCGCCCTGCCTGCCAGGCCGGCGGCTTGCAGGAACACGGCGCTGTTGGTCAGGTCGGGCGGGTAGGGCGCGAGCCAGGTGCGCGAACAGCGGCCACCAGCAGCAGCAGCGACGACGATCACCAGGCCGGCCACCGCGCCCTGGTTGGCGCTGAAGTAGCTCCAGAACTCGCGCAGCGGCCGTGGCGGCGCTGGCCGTCTGCACGGCACTGCGGTGCGTCATGCTCGTGCGGTCGCTCATCGCTGCGTGCCGGATGCGCGGATTGATGATGCCGTAGGTGATGTCGACCAGCAGGTTGACCATCATCACCATCGCGCCGAGCAGCAGCATGCCGCCCTGCAGCACCGGGTAGTCGCGCCGGTTGATGGCCTCGATCAGCCACTTGCCGACGCCGGGCCAGGAGAAGATGGTCTCGGTCAGGATGGCGCCGGTGAACAGCACGCCGACCTGCAGGCCGATCACCGTGACCACCGGGATCAGCGCGTTGCGCAACGCATGCAGCGCGACCACGCGCAGGTTCGACAGGCCCTTGGCGCGCGCGGTGCGGATGTAGTCCTCGCCCAGCACCTCGAGCATCGCCGAGCGCGTCATGCGCGCGATGACCGCCAGCGGATTGGTGCCGAGCACGATGGTCGGCAGGATCAGGTGCGACACCGCGGACCAGAAGGCGCCCTTGTCGCCGGACAGCAGCGCGTCGATCAGCAGGAAGCCGGTCACCGGTTCGATGAAGTACTGCACGGCGATGCGGCCCGACACCGGCGTCCAGCCGAGCTGCACCGAGAACAGCAGGATCAGCAGCAGCCCCCACCAGAAGATCGGCATCGAATAGCCGGTGAGCGAGACGCCCATCACGCCGTGGTCGAACACCGAGTTGCGCTGGACCGCCGCCAGCATGCCGGCCGGAATGCCGATGCAGCAGCGCGAACAGGATCGCGCAGAGTCGCCAGCTCGATCGTGGCCGGAAACAGCGCCAGGAACTCGTCGCAGCACCGGCGCCTGCGTGATCATCGACTTGCCGAGGTCGCCGTGCAGCACGCGGCCGATGTAGATGCCGTACTGCACCAGCACCGGCCGGTCCAGGCCGTATTCCTTGAGCAGCGCGGCGTGGCGCGCGGGGTCGATGCCGCGCTCGCCGGCCAGGGTCTCGATCGGATCGCCCGGCACCAGGCGGATCAGGAAGAACGCGAGCAGCGTCATGCCGATGAACGTCGGAATGACGAGACTGATACGGGTCAGGAGAAAGCGTAGCATCGCGGAGTTGGCAGTCGCAGACCGGCGGCCGGCCGCCGCGCCGGCGATGCCGCGATGGTAACAGCGCCGGTGCCGGCCGGAGGCGGTATTGAACCACACTTTGTCCGGTCGCTGCCGGACCGAGCCGCCCGCGCTTTTCTTGCGGCATTGACGCTCCGCGGGGCTTTGGGCATTATCGGCCGGCGCATCATGTATGCGCTTGATCCGGACGGTTCGGCACCTTCCAGCCGAGACACGCCCGCCCCGCTTGCTCGCCTTCGTTCTTCGCCGTGTCCTGCAATCGGCCGCCGTCATGGCGGTGGTCGCGTTCATCGCCTTCGGCCTCTTCAATTACACCGGCGACCCGATCAGCTTCATGGTGGGCCAGGACGCGACGCTCGAAGAACGGGCGCGCCTTCGGGCCGATCTCGGCCTCGATCAGCCGTCGGTCGTGCAATTCGGCCGCTTCGTGGGCAACGCGGTGCAGGGCGAATTCGGAGTTTCGCTGCGCCAAGGCCGATCCGTGTCCACGCTCCTCAAGGAACGGCTGCCCGCAACGCTCGAATTGTCGGCGGCCGCCGCGATCCTTGCGCTCGCGCTGGGCATCCCGCTCGGCGTCTACACCGCGTTGCGCCGCGACACGTGGCTTGCGCAGTTCCTGCTCGCCGGGTCGCTCGTCGGCGTCAGCCTGCCGACCTTTCTGATCGGCATTCTGCTGATCCTGATCTTCGCGGTGTTCCTGGGCTGGCTGCCGTCGTTCGGTCGCGGCGAGACGGTGGCGTTCGGCTGGTGGACGACCGGCCTCTTCACCAAGAGCGGACTGAAGGCGCTGATCCTGCCGTCGATCACGCTGTCGCTCTTCCAGATGACGCTGGTCATGCGGCTGGTGCGCGCGGAGATGCTCGAGGTGCTGCGCACCGATTACATCAAGTTCGCCCGTGCGCGCGGACTCAACGACCGCGCGATCCATTTCGGCCATGCGCTCAAGAACACGCTGGTGCCCGTGATCACGATCACGGGGCTCCAGCTCGGCGGGATCATCGCGTTCGCGATCGTCACTGAAACGGTGTTCCAGTGGCCGGGCATGGGGCTCCTGTTCATCCAGGCGATCAATTTCGCCGACGTCCCGGTGATGGCCGCCTACCTTTGCCTGATCGCGCTGGTGTTCGTCTTCATCAACCTCGTCGTCGACCTGCTCTATTACGCGGTGGACCCGCGCCTGCGCATCGAACGCGAGGCCGCGCATTGAGGACATCGATGAAAGATCCCGTTCGGCACATCGCCGGCTGGCACGCCGAATTCACGGCCGTGCGCCGCGACCTGCACATGCATCCGGAGCTGGGCTTCGAGGAGCACCGAACCGCGAAAATCGTCTGCGAACGACTCGCGGCACTCGGAATCGAGCACCACGCCGGAATCGGCAAGACCGGTGTCGTTGCGGTGGTTCGCGGCCGGGCGGACACCCGCGGCCGTGCCATCGGCCTGCGTGCCGACATGGACGCGCTGCCGATGCAGGAGGAAAACGAGTTCGCGCACAAATCGCGTTACGACGGCCGGATGCACGGCTGCGGCCACGATGGACACACGACGATGCTGCTCGCGGCTGCGCGTTACCTGCACGAGACGCGCAATTTCGACGGCACGGCGTACCTCATCTTCCAGCCGGGGGAGGAGGGCCACGCCGGTGCGAAAGCCATGATCGACGATGGACTCTTCGTGCGTTTCCCGGCGGACGAGGTGTTCGCGCTGCACAACTGGCCCGGTTTGCCGGCCGGGCGCATCGGCATCACGCCGGGCCCGGCGATGGCTGCGGCCGACCGCATCGAGATCACGATCGACGGACGCGGGGGTCATGGCGCGCATCCGCACGTGGCGATCGATCCCGTGCTCGTCGCGGGCCACATCATCACGGCGGTGCAGTCGATCGTCGCCCGCAACGTGAGCCCCATCGACACCGGCGTGGTGAGCCTTTGCGCGATGCACGCCGGGAATCCGGGCGCAATGAGCGTGATCCCCGCGCATGCAACCCTCGTCGGCACCGTGCGCACGTTCCGGCCGGCGACACAGGACATGATCGAGCGCCGGTTGGGCGAGCTCGTGCCGTCGATCGCGGCGGCGTTCGGGGCGACGGCAAGACTCAAGTACGAACGCGTCTACCCGGCGACGATCAACCACGACCGCGAGGCCACGTTCGCCGGCGAACGTTGCCGAGACCCTGGTTGGCCGCGAGAACGTCGTGCGCAATCTCGACCCGTCGATGGGCGCCGAGGATTTCTCGTTCATGCTGCGGGCGAAGCCCGGCGCGTTCGCGCGCCTGGGGCAGGGTGGCGCCGAGGGCGGATGTTTCATCCACAGCAGCACCTACGATTTCAACGATGCGGTCATCCCGCTGGGTGCCGGCTATCTCGCCGCGCTCGCCGAGTCGGCCATGCCGCTCGCGCGATAGCACGGGCGCAACGACGCCTCCTGTCCAGATGGATTCCAGACTGCCGTTTTCGCACAGCTACGCCGAGGCCCGCCGCAAGTTCGTCGCGGCGGCCGGAGCACGCGGTCTCGTCGTGGAAAGCCACGTGCTTCCCGGGTTTCGCGGGATCGACGGCGAAACGCTCGCGCTGGATGTCGTGCTGGCAGATCTGGCCGCCGCAGATGGCGTGCTGGTGCTGACCTCGGCGACCCACGGCATCGAAGGCTATTGCGGGTCGGGCGCGCAAATCGGACTCATGGGCGACGACGTTGTCATGGCTGCCGCGCAGGAGGCGCGTGTCGCGGTGCTCTTCGTGCACGCCGTCAATCCGCACGGCTTTTCGTATGGCCGCCGGGTCAACGAGGACAACATCGACCTCAACCGGAACTTTCGCGATTTCACGGCGCCGATACCCGTGAATGCGGCGTATGCGCAAATTCACCCGCTGCTCATTCCCGACCGCTGGCCGCCGTCGCCGGAAAACGAGGCGGCGATCGCGGCGTACGTCGCTGCGCATGGCGCGCAGGCGTACCAGGCGGCCCTCACCGGCGGCCAGTATGCGTTTTCCGACGGACTTTTTTTCGGCGGCACGCGCGCCGCGTGGAGCAATCGGATCGTGCGTATGGTGTTGCAGCGCCATGCGTCCGGCCGGCGGCGCGTCGCGTGGATCGATTTTCACACCGCGCTCGGGCCGCGCGGGCATGGCGAAAAGATCTACGCCGGCCGCGATCACCCCGCCGATCTGGCGCGCGCGCGAAGCTGGTGGGGCGCGGAAGTCACCTCGTTCTACGACGGTTCGTCGACATCGGCGCCGATCGGCGGCTTCGTCACGAGCGCCGGCTACGACGAGTGTCCGAACGCCGAATTCGCGGCGATCGCGCTCGAGTACGGGACCCTTGCGCTGCGGGAGGTGTTGGAGGCGCTGCGCGCCGACCATTGGCTGCACAATCATCCGGAGGCACCCGCCGCGCTGCGGGAGTCGATCGGTCAGCAGATGCGCGACGCGTTCTACGTCGACGCCGACGACTGGAAGGAGCAGGTGGTCGTGCAGGCGCGTGCCGCGGCACTGTCGGCCATCGCGCGGCTCGCGGGACCGCCCGCCTGACGGGCAAACGCCCGGAACCGCCATGGGATACTCGGCATGACGCAACGCAGCGCAATAATCGCCCTCGCGGTACTGTTGACTGGAACATGACCCCCCCGTCTTCCCTTGCCGGCCCTGCGTCGTTGCGGCGTCCGACCACACGGCTGGCGGCGGCGTGGCACAGCGACGTCGGATACAGTTTTCGACACTCTCCGGTGGCGATGGTCTCCGCGCTCGTGCTTTTCATCTGTCTTGCCGCGGCGCTTTTCGCGCCCTGGCTTGCTCCGCATAATCCCTTCGATCTCAAGACGCTTAATCTGCAGGACGCCCTCGCGCCTCCGGCATGGCTCGAGGGAAGCAAGGCCGGGTACGTGCTCGGCACGGACGACCAGGGCCGCGACGTGCTCTCGGCCATCATGTTCGGCACGCGCATCTCGCTCGTCGTCGGTCTGGCGGCCGTCGGGCTGGCGATCGTTTTCGGTGTCGCGCTCGGGCTCATCGCCGGCTACGTGGGCGGGAAGCTCGATGCCTTCATCATGCGCGTGGCCGATGTCCAGCTGTCGTTCCCCGCGATCCTGATCGCGTTGCTGATCGACGGCGTCGCGCGGGCGATGCTGCCGCGCGATGCGCATTCGAGCGTCGCGCTGTTCGTGCTGATCTTCGCGATCGGCGCCGCCAATTGGGTGCAATACGCGCGAACTGTCCGTGGCTCGACGATGGTCGAGAAGAACAAGGAGTACGTGCAGGCCGCGCGCGTGATCGGCATCTCACCGCTCGGCATCATGCGCCGCCACCTTCTCCCGAATGTTCTCGGTCCAGTGCTGGTGCTGGCGACGATCAACATCGCCACGGCGGTCATCACCGAGGCGACCTTGTCCTTCCTAGGCGTAGGGGTACCGCCGACGGAGCCTTCGCTCGGCACGCTGATTCGGGTTGGCAACGACTTCCTGTTTTCGGGCGAGTGGTGGATAACGATCTTTCCTGGCGCTACACTGGTGATCATGGTGCTCGCGATCAACCTGCTCGGCGACTGGATGCGCGACGCGCTCAATCCGAAGCTGCGATGAAGGGGAGTCAAGGGACCACGATGAGGAGATCTGTCATGAACAAATCGCTTTTGTTTTTGTCGCTGCCGCTCCTGCTTGCCGGTTGCCAGACGTGGGGTCCTACCTGGAGCGAAGTGACCGGTCAGAAGTGGTCCCAGACCGTAGAGTATCGTCGTCCGGCCATCATCGAACGGGTCGACGACAAGAGCCCGCTGTCCGGCGCGGTGGTCAAGGTCGAACCCGGCCGGCGCGAGCTGACGTTACGCGGCACGGATCCGGGATGGCTCGACGGCGGGGGACGTGCCAACCTGGTGATCGACGCACAGCCCTGCAAGCGGTATTACGTGAACGCGCAATACCAGAACAACGTCGGGCCCGAGTGGAAGCCCGTCATCGACTACGTCTGGGACATCGCCGGCTGCAAGGCATGACACCGGCGGCGATACGCCGGCCCGTGTACCGATGACTGTCGGCGCAGCGCTGGCTGCGTCGACCAGCGCCGCCGGGCCGCTCCTCGCGGTCTCGGCATTGCGCGTCGAGTTCCCCACCCGCCATGGCACATTGCGGGCGGTCCACGACATCTCGTTCGACATCGCGCCCGGGGAAATCCTGGGCGTGGTCGGCGAATCCGGTGCGGGAAAGTCGCTGACGGGCGCGGCGATCATCGGCCTCATCGACCCGCCCGGTCGTATCGCGGGTGGCGAAATCCGGCTCTCCGGACGGCGTATCGACAATCTGCCGTACGAGGCCATGCGCCGGGTTCGTGGACGCGAGATCGGCGCCATATTCCAGGATCCGCTGACCTCGCTCAGTCCGCTCCATACGATCGGCCGGCAGCTGGTCGAGACGATCGAGACGCACCTCGCCGCTCTCGCCCGGCGCGGCGCGCGACCGGGCAATCGAGCTGCTCGACGAAGTCGGAATCCCCGCCGCGGCACGCCGTTTCGACCACTATCCGCACCAGTTCTCCGGCGGCATGCGGCAACGGGTCGTGATCGCGCTGGCGCTCGCCGCGCAACCGCGGCTCGTCATCGCCGATGAGCCCACGACCGCCCTGGATGTCTCGATCCAGGCGCAGATCATCGAACTTCTGAAGCGACTGTGCCGCGAACATGGCACGGCGGTGATGCTGATCACGCACGACATGGGCGTGATCGCCGAGACGGCAGACCGCGTCGCCGTGATGTATGCGGGACGCATCATCGAGATCGGGCCGGTTGGCGACGTCATCCATCGCCCGGCGCATCCCTATACGGTCGGACTCATGGGATCGATTCCGTCGATCGTCGCGGAAAAGAGCCGTCTCCTGCAAATCGATGGCGTGATGCCGCGGCTCGATTCGGTTCCGGACGGTTGCGCGTTCCATCCGCGGTGTGCACGCGCAATCGCGCGGTGCCGGCAGGACCGACCGGAACTCCTTCCGGTAGGCGCAACGCGCGCCGCGTGCTGGGTAGCCGTCGACCTGATGTGCCCCCACGCTCACTGCGTTCGCTGCCCTCCAACGGGGAGCAAGGCCTCCCTTGGGACGGCCCGGCGGGAGGCCTGACCGCGTGGCAGACGCTGCTCAAGCTGACGGATGTCGCGCGGACGTTCGATGTGTCGCCGCCGTGGCTCGATCGCGTGCTCGAGCGCAAACCGCGCGCGTGGTTGAAGGCGGTCGACGGCGTCAATCTGGCGGTTGCGCAGGGCGAAACGGTCGGACTCGTCGGCGAGTCGGGATGCGGCAAGTCGACGGTGGCGCGGATGATCGTCGGGTTGTACGCCCCGACGCGTGGCACGATCGAATTCGACGGCGCGGTGCTGGCAGGTAACGGCGCGATCGACGGCGCGGCGCAGCGCGCGGCGCGGCGCGGCATGCAGATGATCTTCCAGGATCCCTACGCAAGCCTCAACCCGCGCTGGCGTGTCGCCGACGTCATCGCGGAGCCGATTCTGGCCCGCGCGCCCGGCACGACGCCTGCCGCGACCGCGTCGCGCGTGGCGGAGCTGCTGACGCAGGTGGGGCTTTCTGCTGCCGACGGGGTGAAGTACCCGCACCAGTTTTCCGGCGGCCAGCGGCAACGCATTTCAATCGCGCGCGCATTGTCCACCGAGCCGCGCTTCCTTGTCTGCGACGAACCGACGTCGGCGCTCGACGTCTCGGTGCAGGCGCAGGTGCTGAACCTGATGCGCGATCTGCAGCAGCGGCTCGGTCTCACGTACCTGTTCATCTCGCACAACCTCGCCGTCATTCACCATATCGCGGATCGCGTCGGCGTGATGTACCTTGGCCGCATTGCGGAACTCGCCCCCACCCGACACGTCTTCGCCACGCCGCAGCATCCGTACACGCGCATGCTGCTCGACGCCGTGCCCGACCTCGCGATGACCGGACGGGCGCGCATCGCCGTTGCGGGCGAGGTGCCCAATCCGCTGGACCCGCCGACCGGATGTGCATTTCATCCGCGCTGTCCGCATGCGGCCGAGCGCTGCCGGAGCGAAGCTCCGATGCTGAAACCGGCACGCGGCGACGGCGAAGTCGCCTGCCACGCAGTCGAAGAGGATCGGCTATAATTTGAGTTTTTGCGTCGTCGTGATCGACACGGGCGAACACGATTTCGCCTCGGCACGGGGCCTTCGCCTGCCCGCCCGCAATTAACCGTCCCAGGTCCCAGTGCGCCTCACCCAAATCAAGCTCGCCGGGTTCAAGTCGTTCGTCGATCCTACCGCCATCGCAACCCCCGGCCAGCTCGTGGGAATCGTCGGGCCCAACGGTTGCGGCAAGTCGAACGTCATCGACGCCGTGCGCTGGGTGCTCGGCGAATCGCGGGCGTCGGCGCTGCGCGGCGAATCGATGCAGGACGTCATCTTCAACGGCGCCGGCGAGCGCAAGCCCGTGGGCCGCGCGTCGGTCGAGCTGCATCTTCGACAACAGCGCGGGCCGCATCGGCGGCCAGTGGGGCCAGTACGCCGAGCTATCGATCAAGCGCGTGCTGACGCGCGACGAGGATTCGCTCGTACTACATCAACAACATCCCGGTACGCCGCCGCGACATCCACGACCTGTTCCTCGGCACGGGCTCGGGCCCGCGCGCCTACGCGATCATCGAGCAGGGAATGATCTCGCGCGTGATCGAGGCCAAGCCCGAGGAACTGCGCGATCTTCCTCGAGGAAGCCGCCGGCGTTTCCAAGTACAAGGAACGGCGCAAGGAAACCGAAGGCCGGCTCGTCGGACACGCGCGAGAACCTGTCGCGTGTCGAGGACATCCGCATCGAGCTCGGCCACCAGCTGGACGCGCTCGAGCAGCAGGCGCAGGTCGCCGCCGAGTATCCGCGAGCTACGAGACCCGTCTCCAGCTGTCGCAACACCTGCTGTGGTTCGCGAAGCAGCAGGACGCGGTCCGATGCCCGCGAGCGCCATGCGATCGGAGATCGCGAGCCTCACGGTCGCCTTCGAGGCCTGCAGGCAGATGTGCGCGCCGCGGAGGCGAAGCTCGAGGCGCTGCGCGCCGATCATTACGCCGCCGGCGACGCGCTTGCACGAGCGGCAGGGCGGGTTCTACGAAGCGAACGCCGAGGTGACGCGGCTGGAGCAGCAGCTCGCCTTCGCGCGCGAAAGCGAAACCCGGATCACGCAGCAGGTCGCCCAGCTGACCGAGCAGATCGGCGCGCTCGCGGGCCAGGAGTCCGCATTGCAGACTGACCGCGCCACCATCGAGAAGGCCATCGCGGATGCGGTCGCGGCGCGGGAACGCACCGGCGACGACGAGCGCGATGCAATTGGCGTGGTGCCGGCGCGCGAGCAGGCGGTAGCGGCGGCCGCGGCGGTGTTCGCCGCCGTGCAGCAGCGGATCGCGCTCGTCGAGCAGGCCATGCGGGTGATCGAAACCGAGCGCGAAAATGTCGCGCACCTGCTCGCGCAACTCGCGCCTCGCCGGGAGCGCCTGCAGGGGGATCTCGCGGACCTGGGTGCGCCAGTGACCGGCAAGATTGCCGAGGTGGACGAACAGCTGCGGCAGGAGACCGCGGACCTCGCATCGAAAGCAGGCGGGACTCACCGCGCTGCGCGAGGCGGTGCAGGGGCTGCAGGATCGCCAGCGCGCGGCCAGCGATGCGGCCCAGGAGGCAGGGCGCAAACTCGCCGACCTCGAGGCACGATCGCAGGCGCTTGCCGCGCTGCAGGCAAAGATCGGGCAGGGCAAGGACAGTGCGCAGTGGCTTGTCGACCACAACCTCGCGCACGCCCGCCGCCTGTGGCAGGGACTCGACATCGAACCCGGATGGGAGGATGCCCTCGAAGCGGTGCTGCGCGAGCGGCTCGACGCGGTCGAGCTCGAGCGGCTCGACGCCGTACTCGGCTGGCTCGCAGGCGGTGCCGATGCAAAGGGCGGTCCGCCGCGCGTCGCGCTCTACGTACCCGCGCCCGACGCGAATTCCGGATGACGGCGGCGACGGCGACACGCTGCTCGCGCGGGTTCGTTCGGTACGCCCGGAAATTGCGCGTTTGCTGGCCGATTGGCTTGCACGGCGTCCGTTGCCGTGACCGATCGTCGCGGCCGCGCTTGCCGACCGCGAGAGCCTTGCCGTCGGCGAGTCGTTCGTCACGCGCGAGGGGCATCTTGTCACCGCGCAGTCGATCCATTTTTTTGCCGCCCGACAACGATTTGCACGGCGTGCTCGCGCGGCAGCGCGAACTGGGCGAACTCGAGCGCGCGATCGGCGGCGTTCGCCAGCGTGCACAGGTCGCCCGCGCGGCGCTTGACGCCGTCGAAGCCGATCTCGAAACGACGCAGAGGCGCTACCACGCCGATAGCATGGCCGTTTCGTCGCAGCAGCGACGCTGCCACGACCTCGATCTCGAGCTCCTGCAACTGAGGCAGGCCGCCGAGACGGCGGAAAAGCGCCGCGCGGAGATCGTCACCGAACTCGCCGACATCGCTGCGCAGGCAAGCGCCGAAGAGGCGCACGGCGAAGCGCTCGCACGCGAACTGACCGATGCGCAGTTGCAGCTGCACGACGAGGTGGCGGAGCGCGACCGCGCCCGGCACGCGCAGCACGAAGCCGACGTCGAGCTCGCGCGCGGCACGCGAACACGTGCGCGCCGCCGAGCGCGAGGCGCAGGAAGCGGGATTCGCCGAGCGCAGCTGCCGCGAGCGGATCGCCGAACTCGAGCGGCGCGAGGCAGCGCTCGCAGCCCAGACCGCGCAGCAGCGCGGTCTTGCTGGCGCAACTCACCGTCGGAGCACGCGGCGATCGACTGGACGCCGGTCGAGGAAGCGTTGCAGCGGCAGCTGGCGGCGCGTGGCGACGCCGAGCAGGCGCTGGCATCCGCGCGCGATCGGATCGAAGGTCTGGGCGCGGAACTGCGCGCTGCCGAAGAGGCGCGCCTTGCCGCCGACCAGAAACTCGAGCCCGCGCGCGCGCAAAATCGAGGAGATGCGACTGAAGGAGCAGGCCGTTGCGCTCGCCGAGCAGCAGTTTGCCGAGCAGCTGGCCGAAGCGCATGCCGACGTCGCGGCGCTGCCTGACGCGCTCAAGGCGTTCGGCAACAAATCCGGACTGCCGGTGGAAATCGAGCGACTGCACGGCGCGATCGCCGACCTCGGCGCCGTCAACCTCGCCGCGCTCGACGAACTCGGGATCGCGACCGAGCGCAAGGAGTACCTCGACGCGCAGTCCGCCGATCTCACCGAGGCGATGGCGACACTCGAGACTGCGATCCGCCAGATCGATCGCGAGTCCCGGCAGCTCCTGCAGCAGACCTTCGACACCGTCAACGAGAACTTCGCGAAGCTATTTCCGGTGCTGTTCGGAGGCGGGCAGGCGCAACTCGTGCTGACCGGCGAGGAAATCCTCGATTCCGGCGTGCAGGTCGTCGCGCAGCCTCCTGGCAAGCGCAATACGTCGATCCACCTGCTATCGGGCGGCGAGAAGGCGCTCACCGCCATTTCGCTCGTGTTCGCGTTGTTTCAGCTCAATCCGGCGCCGTTCTGCCTGTTGGACGAGGTCGACGCACCGCTCGACGATCCGAACACCGACCGGTTTTGCCGGATGGTGCAGGACATGGCGCGCGGGACCCAGTTCCTGTTCATCTCGCATAACAAGATCACGATGGAAATGGCGAGTCAGCTGATCGGCATCACGATGCCCGAGCCGGGAATTTCGCGCGTGGTCGCGGTCGACATCGCTGAGGCGCTCGAACTCGCGGCCACCGGGGCCGCCTGAGCGTACGGCAACGCCCCGACCGGGCGGCCGCCAAGGCATAGCGCCTCGCCGTTGCCGTCTTCGCAGGCGTCCGGGGCGATTGCGCGCGCTATAATCGGCGTCATGCGCCGTAGTCCGCAACGCCATTCGCACGGGAGCGCGGCGCGTCCGAGATGCCCACAGGTTCCTAACGCATGACTTCGCTGCAAATCGGCCTCATTGTCGCTGGCGTTGTCCTCGTCGGCGCGGTGATCGTCTACAACTGGCTGCAGGAGCGGCGCGTTCGACGCCGGATCAAGGAGGCGTTTTCGCCGCGACACGATGACGGCGGCGCTCCCCTGGATTCGCGGCGCGCGGAGGCAACGTCCCGGATCGAGCCGTCGATCGTTCCGGGTCAGGCGGCGAGTGCGCCGCCCGAAAACGCGCGTCGCGCCGGCCCTGACGGCGACGGGCAGGACGACGCCGGCTACGAACCTCCGCTCGAAATACATGCCCGGATAGCTTCTGCGATAGCGGCTGACGAATCCGTACCTCCGGCGCCGTTGCGGCCTGCGGGTGGCATCGCCGCGGGCGTTGGCGCAACGGCGAACGGGCGCCATTCGCCGCAGCCGGATCCGGATATCGAGTGCATCGTGACGTTGCAGCCGGCCCGACCCATTTCCGCCGGGGCGCTGGCGGCAGGATTGCATGCCCGATTGGGTCGACCGTTGCGCTGGTTCGGGCGGCGCGGGCCGGAGCTGCCCTGGCAGATCCTGAAATCGGACACGGTGGGCGAGTTCGTAGAGTTCGCGGCGTGCCTGCTGCTCGCCAATCGAGCGGGTGCTGCGACCGCGCCTTTGCTCGAGGCTTCGGTTCGCGCGTTGGCCGACATGGCCGCTGCGCTCCCGGCGGCGCTGGCGGCGCCGGATATCGCCGCGGAGGTGGCGCGCGCCGAGGCGCTCGATCGCATCTGCGCGGATCTCGATGTGCAGATCGGAATCACGGTGCTCAAGGCCGACGGCGCGATGGTTCCCGGCACGCGCCTGCGCGGCATCGCCGAGGCGGCGGGGTTTCGTCTCGCCGAGGGCGGGCGATTCGATTGGGTCCAGGAGGATACGGGATCGGTGCTGTATGCGTTGCAGAATTACCGCTCGGAGCCCTTTACCGCCGATACGCTCCGGGTGACGTCGACGCCGGGCGCGGTGTTTCTGCTCGACGTTCCGCGTGTGGGAGAACCCGTACGTGTGTACGACCAGATGAAGCTCGCCGCGAAGCACATGGCGCAAAAGCTCGATGCGACGCTCGTCGACGATAACCGGCGCCCGCTCGACGACGCCGCACTCAATGCCATTCGCGAGCAGGTGCGAAGCACCGCGACGGCGCTGCGCGAAGTCCACATCGAGCCCGGCAGCCCGCGCGCGCTGGCGCTGTTCGGTGGCTGAAACCGCGGTCGGCCCGATCGCGGAGCATTCGATCGTGGCTGCTGCGCCTTCCCGCGATCGTGATGGCGGCGCGCCGCCCTCCGCTGTGGCGAGAGTCGCCGCCCTCCGGAGCGCGATCGCACAACACGATCATCGCTATTACGTCCTCGACGCTCCCAGCATCACCGACGCCGAGTACGACGCGCTGTTCCGCGAGTTGCAGGCGCTCGAGACGCAATACCCGGAACTGACGACGTCCGATTCCCCGACACAGCGCGTGGGTGGCGCGCCGCGCACGGATTTTGCGCCAGTCAGGCACGTCGTCCCGATGCTGTCGATTCGAACGGAGACCGATACGACATCCGGCGCGGCGGCCAAATTCGACGCACGCGTGCGGCGCGATCTCGGGCTTGCTCCCGACGCACCGCCCGTGGAATACACGGCCGAGTACAAATTCGACGGTCTCGCGATCAGCATCCGCTACGAGGACGGCCGCATCAAGGTGGCCGCGACCCGTGGCGACGGCGAGGTCGGCGAAGATGTCACGCCGAACATTCTCACCATCCGCGACATTCCGCGTCGGTTGCGCGGCGCGCATTCGCCGGCGGTGCTCGAGGTGCGCGGCGAGGTCTACATGTCGCGGCGCGCCTTCGCCGCATTGAATGCCCGGCAGCAGGCGGCCGGCGGCAAGCTCTTCATCAATCCGCGCAATACGGCGGCGGGCGCCGTGCGGCAGATCGATCCGGCGATGACGGCGCAGCGCCCACTGCAGTTTTTCGCCTACGGCTTGGGCGAAACGAAGGGTTTCGCTCGCCCGGAGACCCAGAGCGCATTGCTCGACGCCCTCGAAGCGTTCGGCATTCCGGTCAATGCGGATCGGCGCGTCGCGCGCGGGGCAGAACAATTGGCGGCATTTTACGAACGGGTGGCTGCGCGCAGGGCGAGCCTGCCGTTCGAGATCGACGGCGTCGTCTACAAGGTCAATGCGCTCGCGTCGCAGGATGCGCTGGGATTCGTGACGCGCGAGCCCCGCTGGGCGGTTGCGCACAAATTTCCCGCGGAGGAGATGTCCACCGAGGTGGTCGGCATCGACGTGCAGGTCGGCCGTACGGGCGCCATCACGCCCGTGGCGCGGCTCATGCCGGTGTTCGTCGGCGGCGCGACGGTGACCAATGCCACGCTGCACAACGAAGACGAGGTGCGGCGCAAGGACGTCCGCGTCGGGGATACCGTGATCGTGCGCCGGGCAGGGGACGTGATACCCGAGGTCGTGCGCGTGATCATGGCCAAGCGGCCGGCGGGTGCCCGCCCGTTTGCGCTGCCGGCGCGTTGCCCGCAATGCGACTCGGCGATCGTCCGCCTTCCGGACGAAGCGATTGCGCGTTGCACGGGCGGGCTCGTCTGTCCCGCGCAGCGCAAGCAGGCGTTGCTGCATTTCGCGAGCCGACGCGCCGTCGACATCGAAGGACTGGGCGAGAAGCTCGTCGACCAGCTGGTCGATGCCGGTCTCGTCCGGACGCCGGCGGACGTCTACGCACTCGACGTCGCGCAACTGGCCGGGCTCGAGCGCATGGCCGGGAAATCGGCGGCCAATGTCATCGCTGCGATCGAGAAGAGCAAGGCTACGACGCTCGCACGATTCATCTTCGGCTTGGGCATCCGCCACGTGGGCGAAGCGACGGCCAGGGATCTCGCGCGACATTTCGGCAATCTCGACGCGATTCTCGCGGCGGATCTCGCGGCGTTGCTCGACGTGCGGGACGTCGGACCCGTACTGGCCGAAAGCATCGTTCGGTTCATTGCGGAACGGCACAACCGCGACGTGATCGCAGCACTGCGCGCCGCGGGCGTGCATTGGCGAGAGAGCGCGCCGGAGCGCGCGTCGGCGGGACGCCTGGCCGGTCTCACGTTCGTGCTGACGGGGACATTGCCGGGCCTCGCGCGCGAGGACGCGAAGGCGAAAATCGAAGCCGAAGGCGGCAAGGTCGCGGCCAGCGTGTCGAAGAAGACGAGCTATCTGGTCGCCGGCGCCGATGCCGGAAGCAAGCTCGCGAAGGCGCAGGAACTTGGCGTCCCCGTCCTGGATGAGACGGAATTGCTGCAAATGATCGCGCACGGATCCGCGCGAACGTAGAAGCCCGACCAGCGACGAGGAGCATGGCGATGCGCAAGATCACGAAAGCCGTCTTCCCGGTGGCTGGCCTCGGTACCCGGTTCCTGCCGGCGACGAAGGCGAGCCCGAAGGAAATGCTGCCGGTCGTCGACAAGCCGCTGATCCAGTATGCCGTCGAGGAAGCCGCTGCGGCCGGCATCACCGACATGATCTTCATCACGGGGCGCAACAAGCGATCGATCGAGGACCACTTCGACAAGGCGTACGAGCTCGAAACCGAACTCGAAGCGCGCAACAAGACGGCGCTGCTCGAAACCGTGCAAGCGGCGACGCCACGCGGCATCAATTGCATCTACATCCGGCAGACGGAAGCGCTCGGGCTCGGGCACGCGGTGCTGTGCGCGGCTCCGGTCGTCGGCGAGGAGCCATTCGCGGTGCTGCTCGCCGACGATCTGATCGATGCGAAGGTGCCCGTCATGGCACAGATGGCGGAGGTCGCGGCGCGCGAGGATTGCTCGGTCATCGGCGTGATGACCGTGGCGGCCACGGACACCGGCAGCTACGGCATCGTCGAGGCCGGGACTATGGGCGGACGCTGGGCGCCGATCGAGCGCATCGTCGAAAAGCCGAAGCCGGGCACGACGGCGTCGACGCTCGCGGTGGTCGGCCGGTACGTGCTGACGGCGCGCATCTTCCATCATCTGCGCACGATGCCTGTTGGTGCAGGCGGGGAGATCCAGCTGACCGACGGCATTGCCAGGCTCATCGCCGAACAGCGCGTTCTTGCCTACGCGTTCGAGGGCCGCCGCTACGACTGCGGGAGCAAGCTCGGCTATCTCGAAGCCACGGTCGATTACGGGCTGAAGCATCCGGAATTGGCCGACGACTTCGCGGCGTTCCTGCGGGAGCGCGCGGCCCGGAACGGCGGATGACGCTGAACGAGCTGCGCTATCTCGTCGCCCTCGCGCGCGAGCGAAATTTCGGTCGCGCCGCGCAACGCTGCTTCGTGAGCCAGCCCGCGCTGTCCGTCGCGATCCAGAAGCTCGAGCAAGAGCTTGGCGCCCGGCTGTTCGAGCGGGGCAAGAGCGAGATAACGGTCACGCCGGTCGGCGAGCGTGTCGTCGAGCAGGCGCAGAAGGTGCTCGAGGAGGCGGCGCAGATCCGGGAGATTGCGCAGACCGGCCGCAACCAGCTGGCCGGCACGCTCCGGCTCGGCGTCATCTATACGGTGGCGCCGTACCTCTTGCCCGACCTCATTCCCGCGTTGCAGGCCCGCGCGCCGCAGATGCCGCTCGATCTCGAGGAAAACCTCACCGAGACATCTGGAAGCGGCGCTGAAATCCGGGCGCATCGACGCGGCGGTTCTGGCGCTGCCGTTCGCGCCGCCCGGCGTCGTCACCGAGTTCCTGTACGAGGAGCCGTTCGAGGTCGTGGTTCCGGTCGGTCACAAGTGGGCGAAGCGCAAGTCGATTCGGGCGGACGAGTTCGCCGCGAGCCCGTCCGATCCTGCTCAACGTCGGCCACTGCTTTCGCGACCAGGTGCTCGATGCCTGCCCCGAGTTGAACAGCGCCGAAGCGCACGTGACGCGCACGAGTTCGCTCGAAACGGTGCGCAACATGGTCGCCTCCGGGCTGGGCGTGTCCGTGCTGCCGCGCGATGCGTTGACGCCCAGGTACCACAGCCAGCTCGTGGTTGCGATTCCGTTCGCGCGGCCGCGGCCCAAGCGTCGCGTCGCACTGGCGTATCGCAGGAGCTTTCCCCGGCCGCAGGCGATCAAGGCGCTCGTTGCAGCGATCCACGCATGCCGCACCGGCCGGGCGTCGCGTACAGATCGTCGCCGCATCGCGTAAACTGCCGCTCATTCGCCTTTCGCCGCGCCGCGCGGCAGGTTTGACGCGCTGCGGTCACGATTCGGGCGCAGCAATCACAATTCAACGAGGGGGAGCAAGGCATGATTTCGGATCTCAAGGGCAAAGTAGTCCTGGTTACTGGCGCCTCGACCGGCATCGGCGCCGCCGCCGCGCGGGCGTTCGCCGGCGAAGGGTGCAAGGTCGTCGTGCATTACAACGCGAGCCGCGAAGCGGCGGAAGGAGTCGTCGCGGCGATCAAGAAGGCTGGTGGCGAGGCCGCGCTGGTTCACGGCGACGTCATGGTCGAGGCCGACGTGAAGCGCATCGTGCGCGAGGCCACCGCGGCATTTGGCCGGATCGACGTGCTGATCAACAACGCCGGCGGGATGCTCGGGCGCGTGAAGATCGAGGACTACACGACCGAGCACATCGATCGCGTGCTCTCGCTCAACTGCACGCAGGTCGCGCTCTTCATGCGCGAAGTGATCCCCATGATGCGCCGGCAGAAATCGGGCAACGTGATCAACGTCACCTCGATCGCGGCGCGGCACGGCGGCGGCGGCGGGGCGATCCTCTATGCCGGCGCCAAGGGCTTCGTCTCGGCGGTGACGCACGGGTGGGCGAAGGAGGTGGTCGGCGACGGCATTCGCGTGAACGCCCTTTCGCCGGGCGTCATCACGACCCCGTTCCACGATCGCTATTCGACCGCCGAGCAGCTGGAGGCGATGCAGGGCACCATCCCGATGAATCGGCTGGGCAGCCCCGACGAATGCGCGGGAACCCTGCTCTATCTCGCGTCGGATGCGCTGTCCGGCTACGTGACGGGCCAGGTGATCGAAGTCAACGGCGGCCAGTACATGCCCTGAACGGATCGAACATCGAGGCCGGCGCCGCTCCCGCCTGGATTGGTGCATAGGCACTCAGAATTGCTTTAAAGCCGTCATTATTGATAATTTGACGGTCCGCGCCGGGCTCGGAAGCCGGATACGGTTGGCGTCGTCGCCGATCCCTTCCGCTTGAAGGAGCAGGGGAAAATCGTAGGCGCCATGCCGTTCCGGCGTTCACGTCCTGGAGGATTGGAGGATGCGCGTTGTATCAATTCTCGACCCTAGGCAGGGAAATACGTGGCACGTATGAGCGGGTCCAGGAGCGCAACACGTCGCCAATGGAAATGGTTTTGGGCCTCCGGGTCGCCAATCCAGGGCGGCAACTGCCGCATCTGCGCCGCTTCTCTACCTTTCGGGCCCAATGAAACGGCAGCAACGCGTGGATAAAGTGTCGAACCACGGCGAGCCCGCATTTGACCGGCAAGGTAACGTAGGCGGTTACGCGGGGGTCGCGCCCGACTCGGCCGAGGGTAAGCTGCGGGAATCGCTTCTGAACGGCGAGAAGCAGGTGCTCGAAATGATCGCGCAGGACGCGCCGCTCGAGCAGACGCTCACCGCGCTGATGCAAGTTCTCGAATCGCAGTCCCCGGGCATGCTCTGCTCGGTGCTTCTGCTGGACACAGACGGTTTGCACCTTGGACATGGCGCCGCACCCAGCCTGCCCGAAGAGTATGTCCGAGCGATCGACGGCGTAGCGATTGGCGAGAGCGTCGGCTCGTGCGGTACTGCGGCCTACCGGCGCGCGCAGGTATTCGTCGAGGACATTGCGACGGACCCCCTCTGGTCCGATTACCGCGACCTGGCGCTGCGCCACGGGCTGCGCGCCTGCTGGTCCACACCCATCTGTGATTCGCGCTCCAGAGTGCTCGGCACGTTTGCCGTTTACTACCGCCAGCCGTTTCAAGCTACCGCGTCGCACCGGTGGCTCATCGCCAACGCCACGCACATGGCGGCGATCGCAATCCTCCGTCAGGAGGCGGACGCTGCGCTCCGGAAGGCAAAGCTTCGTCTCGAGATCGCACTCGAGGGCTCGCAGGTTACGGTATGGGAGACCGATCTGCGCACGAACGAGGTTTGGCTGAGCAAGAGTTGGGCAGGGTACCTTGGCAAATCGGCGGAGGACACACGCACCACGGTCGCCGACCTGTTTGCGCTCGTACATCCGGACGACCGGTACGCCGTCGCCGGCGCCGCGGACGCGGTCATCAAGGGTAAATTGCCGAGCTACTCGGTCGAGCACCGGGTGAAATTGGAGGACGGTGGCTGGAAATGGATTCTGAGCCGCGGGCGGGTGATCGCACGCGACGCCGGCGGCCAACCGTTGCGAATGAGCGGGACCAATACCGACATTACCGAACGCAAGCGCGCCGAAGACAAGCTGCGGTTTCAGGCCCAGTTGCTCGAAACGGTCGGCGACGCGGTGATCGCCTGCGACACCGACGCGAATATCACGTACATGAACTCCGCTGCCGAACAGCTATACGGCTGGCCCGCAGAGGAGGCGTGGGGGCGCAACGTATTCGACACGGTCCGAACGGTCGCCAGTCGTGAGGCGGGGTTCGCCGCCATGCGGAGCGTCGAGAGAGGCCACGCCTGGCGCGGAGAAGTCGAGGGGCGCCGGCGCGACGGGACCACGTTTCCCGTCCACCTCACGCTGGCGACGGTGCACGATGCGCAAGGCGTGGTCATCGGATTGGTCGGCGTGTCGAACGACATCAGCGAGTTGAAGCGGGTCGAACAGGCGATCCGGGACAAGGCGAGGCAACAGGGGCTGATAGCGGCCTTCAGTCAGGGCATATTGGCCTGCACGCAACTCGATGACCTCTGCGATATGGCCGTGAGCGCCATCCGTGACGGTCTCGACGTGGAGCATTGCAATATCCTGCAGTTCACACCGGAGCCGCCCGCGCTGGTCCTCAAGGCCGGATCAGGCATGGACGAAGAGTGGATGGACTCGGATATTGTCGATCTCGCTCCCGGAACTCAGAACCGCTTGGCTCTCGATGGGAGCGAAGCATTGATCATCGCCGACGTTGCGCAAGAGATCAGATTCGCCGTGCCGAAGATCATGGCGCGGCACGGCATGCGAAGCGGCGCCAGCATCCGCATCGGCGGCGCCGAAGGCGTCCACGGCCTGTTGTGTGCGTATTCGCGCGACGCCAGCCGCTTTGCTCGGGAAAGCATCGATTATCTCCAAAGCATCGCCAACACGCTGGCAAGCGCGATCGATCGCAATGTCATGGCCGAGCGATTTGCCTATCGTGCCCAATTCGATGCGCTGACGAGTCTTCCGAACCGCAGTCTCTTCTGCGACCGTCTCGCGCTGACACTGACACAGAGTCTGCGCAGCAAGTCCTTTGTCGCCGTCGCGGTGCTCAACGTCGACCGCTTCCGGGATGTCAATGCGAGCCTCGGTCATGGCGGCGGGGACCAGTTGCTGGTCCTGCTGACGCAGCGTTTGCAGGCGTGCATCCGCACGGGTGATACACTCGGGCGGCTCGAGGGCGACAAGTTCGGGATCGTTTTGTCAAACCTGGCGACGGTGAACGCCGCCAATCTCGTGGTGAGCGATATTGCCCGCGAAATCGCGATTCCTTACACCGTGAACGGGGACGACGTTCACATCACGGGTAGCTTCGGGATCTCCTTCTATCCCGACGATGGCGACGCCGCCAATACCCTTCTGGAAAATGCCGAAACCGCCGCGAAGCGCGCGCGCAAGCGGGGACGAAACCGCGTCCATTTCCACACCGCAGAGTTCAATACGCGGGCGTCGCACCGGCTTGCTCTGGAGCGGGATCTGCGCGAAGCGATCGCGCGCAAGGAATTCCGGCTCCACTACCAGCCCGAAATCGCGCTGAACTCCCGCCGCATCGTCGGCGTCGAGGCTCTGATTCGCTGGCAACATCCGGCGCGTGGACTATTGGCGCCCGCGGAATTCATAGCCCTTGCCGAGGAAACCGAGCTGATCGTGCCGATCGGTCAATGGGCCATTGACGAAGCATGCGCTCAGCTCGCGCAATGGCATGGCCGTGGCCACACCGATCTCTTTGTTGCGGTCAACGTGTCGCCGTTGCAGATTCGGCAGGGTGGCGTGGTCGAATACATTCGAAGCGCGCTGGCGCAGACGGGACTGGAAGCCCGCTTCCTGGAGGTCGAGCTGACCGAAACGCTGGTCATGGACGGCGCGGAATCGTTCATTCGTGTGCTTCGGGAACTGAAGGCGATCGGCATCACACTCGCCGTCGACGATTTCGGCACCGGCTATTCGAGCCTCAGTTATCTGCGTCGGTTTCCCGTCGACAAGGTAAAGATCGACAAGACCTTCATCCACGACATCGGCACCGATCCCGACGCCGTCGGCGTCGTGCGGGCGATCATCGCGATGGCGCACCATTTGCGGCTGAAGGTTACCGTGGAAGGAATCGAGACCGAGGAGCAGGCAGGCTTGCTGCGCGGCAGCCAATGCGACATCGGCCAGGGCTATCTGTTTGGCCACCCCGTCGAGCCCGAAGCGATGGGAGCTCTGCTCGACGCCCGCAGCGTTACGCCTCTGCTGGATTTTCCACCGGGCTCGGCTCGCTCGCGTCGCGTGGTCGACGACGACAATGCCTTGTGTGCCGTGCAGGGGCCGACGACGCGGGCGCGACCCTCGATTTCCTGACGCCGCCTGGCGCCGACACGTAACGCCGTCAGACGGGTGGGGAGCTTGGCGGCACCGGCGGGGTGCAAAAGCGATAGGCATTCTTGCCCGACTGCTTGGCGTCGTACATCGCGCCGTCGGCCGCCTTGATCAGGTTGTCGACATCCTGGCCGTCATCCGGATAGACGGCGATGCCGATGCTCGCGCTGACCCGCCCCTCGGCGCCGCCAAGGTCGAACGGCACCACGGCGGCAGCGCAAATTCGTTGCGCGACGATGGGAAGGTCCATCGGGTTGGCGACATCATCGATCAACACGACGAATTCGTCGCCGCCCAGGCGCGCCGCCGTGCCGGCGGCAACATGGCGCGCGAAGGTATCCGATTTGCGCAGTGAATCACGCAGGCGCTGCGTGAACAGAATGAGCAGACGATCGCCGGCATCGTGCCCGTGCTTGTCGTTGATCTGCTTGAAGCCATCGAGGTCGATGAACATGATGGCAACGCGCGTGGCATTGCGTTCGGCTCGCGCCATCATCCGGGACAGCAGTTCGCTGAACAGACTGCGATTGGGCAATCCCGTCAGGCCATCGTAATGGGCAAGGCGTTGCAGCTCGTCCTGTGTGGCCATGCGCGCAAAAAAGTGACCGATCTGCAATCCCATCGAGTCGAGGACCCGGAGCAGCGCCGGATCGGGTTCTCGCGCATGGCGAACGAAGAACTCCAGGACGCCGACCACCTCGGATCCGATTCGTATCGGAAATCCGAACGCGCCATGCAGCCCGGCCTTGGCCGCCGCATCGGCCCGCTGAAAACCAGGCTCGGTGGAAATATCGGCGATCCATATGGGCCGGCCGGCGGCCCAGATGCGTCGCATGAATCCCTTCGATTCCGGCGCAAAGCTCCGCTGGGAATTGGATGCGCTGAAGTCCCTCACGGCGCCGTCGTCGACGCTCCACGTGTTGACGCAGCGAAGCATGCTGTCATTGCCGTCCATCTTCCAGCAGGCGCCACAGTCCCATCCGAGCGTTTCGCAGATCGTGGCGATGACCTTCGGGATCGTCGCGGCCACGGATTCCCCGTCGGCCAGCAGGCTTGCGACGGCATGCTCCATCGCGAGCCGTTGCTCCATCTGCTTCTGGTGGGTGACATCGCTGCGCACGCCCACGATCCCACCGTCTGGCGTGCGCCGCTCGGTCACCTGCAGCCAGCGCCCGCCGGCGATTTCGAGCAGCCGGGGTTCCGGACCTGGGTTGCGGTGCTCGGCGACGCGATGCTTCACCCAGGCCTCCACATCGCCCGCGAATTCAGGCGGGATGACTTCGCCTTTTTTCACCGAAGCGCGCACCAGGTCCGCGAAGGTCAACCCTTCGATGTCGTCGAAGCCTCCCAGGTCCGTGAAGAGCTGCGCATAGCGGCGATTGCACAGCGTCAGTCGATCCTCCGCGTCGAACAGCGCGAAGGCTTCGGTAAGGCTTTCGATGGCGTCGATCAGCAAAGCCCTGTGCCGCCGCCGCCTGGTCGCGCGCCGACTTGACGGCGTCTTCCTGGACCTTGCGTGCCGTGATGTCCATGACGGTGCCGCGCAGTAGCGTGGTCTTCCCGTCGGCGCCGACCACGGGCTCCCCGACGACATGCAGCCAGCGGACGATTCCCCCCGGCAGCACGATGCGGTACTGGCTGTCGAAGCCGCGACCTTGATCGAGCGCCGGCCGGATGAGATCGAGGTAGGTCTGGCGATCACCAGGGTGGACGATTTGCAGAAACGCGTCGCCACGCGGAATCGGTGCGCCCGGTTCCATGCCGAAGACCCGGTAGGCCTCGGGCGACCATACGGCAACCCGTTGCGCCACGTCGAAGGTCCAGCTGCCGAGCCCGCCGATGCGCTGCGCTTCCGCCAGCCGGGACTCGCTCGCCTTGATCGTTTGCAGCGCGTTGCGCTGCGCGAGGTTGCTCTGGCGCAGCTGCTCGCGCAGCGCGCTGATGTAGCCGCCCATCAACGCAAACCAAGGCAGCGTCACGGCGAGCACCACCCATTGCAGGACGTGCTCGCTCACGTCCTGCGCCTCGGGCTTGAACCGCCAGCGCAGCATGAGGACGGCGGCGTGGGCAGCCAGCATGAATGCGGCGAAGAACAGCATCTGCCGGGTTCGAAGGCGCAGAACGCCGAACAGGAAGATCATCGTCAGGACAACGGCGTAGACGCCGATGGCGCCGGCGTTGGACGAATACTCGGCAAACAGGACAATGGCCGTGGCAACGGCCATCTGCGGCACCGTCAGGCTGGGGTCGGCCGCGCGCTGATTGATCCCCGTGCGAAACACGACGAAAAACGCGACGATGGCCAGCGCGGATGCCGCCGCAATTGCGAGGAACGCATCGCGCGGCAGGCTTCCCTGGATGTGGCACGCGAAGAGCAGGCCCATCACCAGCAGCGCCGTACCCGCGGCGATGAGGAAGCTGCGCATCCTTATCGCCTGGGGGCCGTCGCTGGTGCGCGGCAACAGGAACCGTGCCATGGCTGCCTGCAGCAACCGGTCGACGCGATGGCGCGCGGCCCCCTTACGTTCACGGAGAACCGCCGGCAAACTTTCGGGAAGTTCGCTGTCAGTGCCGCCAGATTGCGCCATGCTGGACGTTACCACGAAGCGTAGGGCTCGGTCCCAGGGCGAGCAATCCGTGCGCAGATGCGTATGTGCCGTGGCCATGCCCGGACGATTCACGGATATCGGATTCCGCTCAGGAGATCGCGCTCGATAGCAGGCGCGGCAGATCGGCGAGGGTCGAGATGACGCGATCCGGCGCCGGGCCGTGGCGGTCGATCGGCGCGCCGCCGCGATTGATCCAGAATGCCGTGAATCCAAAGGCCTTCGCCCCGACCGCGTCCCAGCCGTTCGACGATACGAAGCCGATTCGCGCCGGCGGCAATCCCAACCGGTCCGCGGCGAGCCGATAGACGCGCGGGCTCGGCTTGTAGATGTCGGCGGCGTCCACCGACAGGACGCCATCGAGATGGGCGTCGAGGCCCGTGTGCTTCACCAGCGGTTCGAGCATCGCAAGCGTACCGTTCGACAGGATCCAGCGTGGCCGCGGGGCGAGCTGCGCCAGCGCTGCCGCAACGTCGGGAAACGGTGCGAGGGTGAGGTAGGCGCCCTGCAATCGATTCCGCGCATCGGAACCGAGGTCGATGCCGAGCGCGGCGAGCGCATAGTCCAACGCCTGTGCCGTCACCGCGGCGAAGTCCCGGCGCGGAAATTCCGGCGTCGTCATCAGACTGGTGAGCCACGTGTATTCCAGCTGTTTCGTACGCCAGAGCTGCGAAAGCGCGGTGCCGTGCCCGGGCGCCAGAGTTTCGGCCAGTGCCGTCACCGAATGCACGTCGAACAGCGTGCCGTACGCGTCGAACACCAGCGCGTCGACGTCGAGCAAAGTGTCGGATTTGATCATGGGGCCTCGATAGCGAACGTGCGCCGGGCGGACGTCGCCATTTTCGCGCAACGGGCAAAAAAATAGGGGTTACGTTTGCGCGTAACCCCTTGGTTCATGTGGTGGGCGGTACTGGGTTCGAACCAGTGACCCCCGCCGTGTGAAGGCGGTGCTCTACCGCTGAGCTAACCGCCCCGCGAACCCAGACAGGAGCCGCGATTTAACCACGCCCCCGAGACGGGGGTCAAACGCAAGATTGCTCGTTGTAGTAGCATGTCCTGGACAAAAATAGCCGGTCGATCGCGGACAATACCTCCCGGCCGGAATGCCGCCCGTTGGCCGTCCTGTGGATAAAACGGTAAGCTTAGGGCCGGCCGTGCGATTTTCCGCAAAGCCCGCGATTTGCGACCCGATTTCGCTTCCCCAGCCCCCCCAGAGAAATATTTCATGTCCGCCCCCGCCTACGATGAAATGCGGTCCTCGGAGGGGGAAATCCGACCGGCATACCAGGGGTTTTCCGGGTGGCTCGAGCGCACGCCGCCCGACCGGATAGCCCAGAAGCGCGAGGAAGCCGAACGGGCGTTCCACCGTGTCGGAATCACGTTCGCGGTCTACGGCGAGCAGAAGGGCGCGGAACGGCTGATTCCGTTCGACCTGGTGCCCAGGATCATTTCGGCGGACGAATGGAAAGTGCTCGACCGCGGTTTGAAACAGCGCGTGCAGGCCCTGAACGAATTCCTGCGTGACGTCTACCACGAGCAGGCGATCCTGAAGGCCGGCATCGTGCCGCCGGAGCGGGTGCTTTCCAATGCACAGTACCGAAGGGAAATGCAGGGCATCGACGTACCGGGCGGCATCTACGCCCACATTGCGGGCATCGACGTCGTCCGCGCCGGTGAAGGCGAGTTCTACGTCCTCGAGGACAATCTGCGCGTTCCATCCGGCGTCTCCTACATGCTCGAGAACCGCAAGATGATGATGCGGCTTTTTCCCGAGCTCTTTGCGACGCAGCGTATACGCCCGGTCCAGCATTATCCGGACCTTTTGCTGGAAAACCTGCGCGGGCTCGCGCCGGCGGGTGAGGAACGGCCGACGGTGGCCGTGCTGACGCCGGGCGCGCACAACTCGGCCTATTTCGAGCACGCGTTCCTCGCGCAGCAGATGGGCGTCGAGCTGGTCGAAGGACCGGACCTTTTCGTCCAGAACGACACCGTGTACATGCGAACGACCCACGGGCCGGAGCGAGTGCACGTGATCTATCGTCGTGTCGATGATGATTTTCTCGATCCGCACGTTTTCCGCGCCGACTCGATGCTGGGCGTCCCGGGTCTTTTTGCCGCTTATCGCGCGGGTCGGGTCACGCTCGCGAATGCGATCGGCACCGGAGTGGCGGACGACAAGTCGATCTATCCGTACGTGCCCGAGATGATCCGTTTCTACCTTTCCGAGGAACCGATCCTCGCGAATGTTCCGACCTACCTCCTGCACCGGCAAGACGATCTCGACTACACGCTCGCCCACCTCGCGGAGCTCGTTGTCAAGGAAACGCATGGGGCGGGCGGCTACGGGATGCTGATCGGCCCGGCCGCGGACGCCGCCGAGCTGGACGCGTTCCGCAAGCGGATACTGGCGGCGCCGGACAAGTACATCGCGCAGCCGACCCTCGCGCTGTCGACGTGCCCGACATTTGTGGAAGCGGGCCTCGCCCCGCGCCACGTCGATCTCCGGCCGTATGTGCTGTCGGGCAAGCGCGTGAGCCTCGTGCCCGGCGGGCTAACCCGGGTCGCGCTGCGCGAGGGATCCCTGGTCGTCAATTCGTCGCAGGGCGGCGGCACCAAGGACACCTGGGTGCTCGCCACCTGAAGAATCCATACCAATGCTCTGCCGCACCGCCAACGAACTGTTCTGGATGGCCCGCCACATCGAGCGCGCCGAGAACACGGCGCGCATGCTCGACGTCACGTACCGGATGTCGCTCCTGCCCTACGAAGTGATCGAACCCGGCCTCGCGTGGGCCGAGCCGTGGGCCGTTCCCCTCGTCACCTCGGGCCTCGCCACCGACTTTTACGCCCAGCACTCCGGTGCTCTCCGCCGAAAATGTGCTGCGTTTCATGACCCTCGATGCCGGCAATCCGTCGTCGATCTTCTGCTGCCTGCGCGCGGCGCGCGAATCGGCGCGCTCGGTGCGCGGCGCGATCACCTCGGAAATGTACGAAGACCTGAATTCGGCGTGGCTCGACGTGCGCGAACTACGACTATGCGCGGATCGAGAGCGGCGGGGTTTCGGAGTTCCTGGACTGGGTCAAGATGCGCTCGCACCTGTTTCGCGGCGTGACCTTCGGCACGTTGCTGCGCGATGACGCCTATCATTTCATTCGCCTCGGCACGCATCTGGAGCGAGCCGACAACACGGCGCGCATTCTCGACGTCAAATATCACACGCTGCTGCCGAGCGCGGCCGACGTCGGCGGCGCGGTCGACTACTATCAGTGGGGGGCATTGCTGCGCTCGTTGTCCGGGTTCGAGGCGTACCGCAAGATCTACAGCGACGTGATCACGCCGCGGCGAGTCGCCGAGCTGCTGATCCTCCGTGACGACATGCCACGCTCGCTGCACGCCTGCATGAATTTCATCTACGAGACGCTGGAGCGGCTCTGCGACGAGCACACGCACGAGATCGAGCGCGCCGCGGGCGAACTGCACGCGCAGCTGCATTTCGGCCGCACCGACGACATCATCGATTTCGGGCTGCACGAATACCTGATGGATTTCCTCGAGCGGATGTCCGTGCTTGGCAATGAGATCAGCCGGCACTTCCTGGTGCCGGAATAGCCCGCCTGGCGACGCCGCGCCGTATGTGCCGGGTCCGCGCGCGGATCGGTTAAAATCCGCACCTTTTCGGTTCGAATCGCTGCAATGACCTATTGCGTTGCCATGTCCCTGGAAGCGGGAATGATGTTTGCGTCCGATTCGCGCACCAATGCCGGCGTCGACCAGATCGCTCGTTTCTCCAAATTGCGGATCGTTCGCCAACGACGGCGAGCGCGTCATCGTCACGCTGTCGTCGGGCAACCTGTCGATCACGCAGAATGCGCTTGAACACGCTCGATAACCGGGCGCGCACCGGCGACACTGCGTTGCATCTTTCGAACGCCGCGTCGATGTTCGACGTGGCGCGGCTGATCGGCGACGCACTGCGCGAAGCCAAGACCCGTGACGGCCCGTTTCTGGTGCAGAGCAACATCGACGCCAATCGCCAGTTTCCTCGTCGGCGGCCAGATTCGCGGCGAGCCGCCGCGCCTGTTCAACGTCTACGGCGAGGGCAATTTCATCGAGGCGACCGCAGAAACGTGCTATTTCCAGAGCGGCGAGACCAAGTACGGCAAGCCGATCATCGATCGCGTGATCAATCGCCGCTCGTCGCTCGTGGACGCCACCAAGTGCACGATCGTCTCGTTCGACTCGACGATGCGCTCGAACATCTCGGTCGGCCTGCCGATCGATCTGGTCGTCTACGAATCCGACGCGCTGAGGATCGGCATGCAGCGCCGCATCGACGAAGACGATCCTTATTACCAGATGGTTCACCGCCAGTGGGGCGATGGATTGCGCCAGCGTCTTCGCCCAGTTGCCGAACCCCGACTGGACCTGATGGCCATACGCGTCGCCCTCCAGCACCGCACCACGTATCGCTTCGACCGCAACGTCGGTCTCGCGCCGCACGAAATCCGGCTGCGGCCCGCTCCCCACTGCCGGACGCCGATCCTCGGTTACTCGCTGAACGTAACGCCCGATCGGTACTTCCTGAACTGGCAACAAGACCCGTACGGTAACTGGGTCGCGCGGTTGGTGTTTACCGAGCCGGCCGCGGCGCTCGACATCGTCGTCGACCTCACCGCCGACATGTCGGTGCTCAATCCATTCGACTTCTTCGTCGAGCCGTACGCCGAGTTTTTTCCATTTCGTTACGCGCCCGCGCTCGCAAAGGAACTCATTCCGTTTCTCGAAACCGAACCGGCCGGTCCTCTTCTTTCCGCGTGGCTCGACCGCTTCCGGCCGACGATCCATCCCGGAGAAAAAACCGTCGACCTGCTGGTACGGCTGAACCAGCGGCTGCAGAGTGAAGTCAACTATCTGGTGCGGATGGAGCCTGGCGTGCAATCGCCCGACGAGACGCTGGCCCAGGCGCAGGGATCCTGCCGCGACACCGGCTGGCTGCTCGTGCAGATCACTGCGGCACCTGGGCCTCGCCGCGCGATTCGCCTCGGGGTACCTGATCCAACTCGTCGCCGACGTGAAGCCGCTCGACGGGCCCGCGGGGCCGGAACGCGATTTCACCGACCTGCACGCCTGGGCGGAGGTATTTCTGCCGGGCGCGGGCTGGATCGGACTCGACCCGACGTCCGGGCTGCTCGCGGGCGAGGGGCACATCCCGCTCGCCTGCACCGCCGATCCGGGCAATGCGGCGCCGGTGATCGGCGCCACTGATGTCTGCAATGTCGAATTCTCGTTCGCGATGCACCTGACACGCGTGCACGAGGACCCGCGGGTCACCAAGCCCTATTCCGATGTGCAATGGGCGGCGATCATGCGATCTGGGTCGGCAGGTCGACCGCGACTTTCTCGCGCACGACGTACGCCTGACACAAGGGCGGTGAACCCACGTTCGTGTCGATCGACGACATGGACGGGCCGGAGTGGAATCACACGGCGATGTCGCCGAAGAAACGCGAGCTGGCCGAATCGCTTGCTGCGCCGGCTTGCCGCGCGCTTCGCCAACGGCGGTTTCTTGCACACCGGCCAGGGCAAGTGGTATCCGGGCGAGCCGCTGCCGCGCTGGGCGCTGGGGATATGGTGGCGCACGGACGGCAAACCGCTGTGGCGCAACCCGGCACTGCTCGCCGACGCGCGCGCAGCGGGCACGGCGGATATTCCGGACGCGCGGCGTTTTGCGTGCCGCCTGGCCGAACGGTTGGGACTCGATGCGGCGCTCGTCATCACGGCGTTCGAGGATATGCCTGCTCTACTCGTAGCGGAGGCGGCGCTGCCGGTCAATGTCGATCCGCTCGAAGCCGATCTCACGCGGCAGGACGAACGGGCGCGGCTCGCGCGGCTCCTGCAGCGGGGATTGGACCGGCCGGCGGGGTTTGTCCTGCCGCTGCGCGCGATCGCGACGGAAGGCAGCGTGGTGCCGTCGTGGCGCAGCAGCCCGTGGCCGCTGAAGCGTGAACGCCTCTACGCGGTTCCGGCCGACTCCCCGCTGGGCACGCGCCTGCCGCTCGCTTCGCTGCCCGACGTAATGCCCGGTGAAGTCGAGCTTGATCCTCCGGTCGATCCCTTTGCGCCGCGCGGGGATCTGCCGGATCCCGCGGCATTGGCCCCGCACCGCGAGCGGCTCGCGTCCGGATCCGCTGCGGTCGCGCCGAAGGACGTCGTCAAGACGGCACTTTGCGTGGAAGTGCGCGGCGGTCACCTCTGCGTGTTCATGCCGCCGCTCACGCGGCTCGACGACTACGTCGCGCTGCTGGCGGCCATCGAGGATGTAGCGGCCGAATGCGCAACGCCGGTGGTGGTCGAGGGCTACCCGCCGCCACGCGATCCACGGGTCAGGGTGCTCAACGGTCACGCCCGATCCGGGGGTGATCGAGGTCAACATCCATCCGGCCGCATCGTGGCGACGAACTGGTCGCCACGATCGACACGCTGTACGAGGAGGCGCGGCTCGCGCGGCTGTCGACCGAGAAGTTCAGGCTCGACGGCCGCCATACCGGCACCGGCGGCGGCAATCACGTCACGCTGGGCGGAGCGACGCGCATCCGACAGCCCGCTGCTGCGACGCCCGGATCTGCTGCAGAGCCTCATCACCTACTGGCAGAATCATCCGGCGCTGTCGTACCTGTTCTCGGGCATCTTCATCGGCCCGACGAGTCAGGCGCCGCGGGTCGACGAAGCGCGCGACGATCGTCTCTACGAGCTCGAAATCGCATTTCAGCAACTGGATCGGCAGCGGTCGACGGGCGACGGATCGTCCGGACCATGGCTCGTCGACCGGCTGCTGCGCCATCTGCTCACCGATCTCACCGGCAATACGCATCGCGCCGAATTCTCGATCGACAAGCTGTATTCGCCGGATTCTGCCGACCGGCCGGCTCGGACTGCTCGAATTCCGCGCCTTCGAGATGCCGCCGCACTGCGCGGATGAGCGCGGTGCAGATGCTGCTGCTGCGCGCGCTGGTCGCGCGTTTCTGGCGCGACGCCCTACCGCGGCGCGCTGGTGCGCTGGGGCACGGCGCTGCACGACCGCTGGCTGCTGCCGCATTTCGTCGACCGCAGACATCCGCGACGTCGTCGCTGATCTCGGCCGCGTGCGGCTATCCGTTCGAGCAGAATTGGTTCGATCCGTTCGTCGAATTTCGCTTTCCGCGCTTCGGCACCGTGACCTACGACGGCGTCACGATCGAATTGCGGCAGGCGATCGAGCCCTGGCACGTGCTGGGCGAGGAGGTGGGCGGCAACCGGCACCGCGCGCTATGTCGACTCGTCGGTCGAGCGGCTTGCAGGTCAAGGTCGTCGGGCATGACCGGGCACGCGCCATCGTGTCGCCTGCAACGGCCGCGCGCTGCCGCTGGCGGCGACCGGAATTCCCGGCGAATACGTCGCCGGCGTACGCTTTCGCGCGTGGAATCCGCCGTCCGGCGCTGCATCCGACGATCGGGGTGCATGCGCCGCTCGTGTTCGATCTGGTCGATTCCTGGGCGGGCAGCGGCGCTCGGTGGCTGCACCTATCACGTCGTCCCATCCGGGTGGCCGCAACTACGACACGTTCCCGGTCAATGCCAACGAGGCCGAGGCGCGCCGGGTCGCGCGGTTCTGGGCGCATGGTCACACTCCCGGCGCCATGGCGATCGTCGACGAACCGCCCAATCCCGCGACGCCGACGACGCTCGACCTTCGTTGGGCGCGCGCGTTCTCACTGATAGCCGATGCCTGATCATTCGCACCCGTTTCGCCCCGAGCCCGACCGGCTTCCTGCACTTGGGTGGCGCGCGCACCGCTTTGTTCGCATGGGCCTACGCAAGACGGCACGCCGGTACCTTCATCCTGCGCATCGAGGACACCGACGTCGCGCGTTCGACGCCCGAAGCCGTGCAGGCGATCCTCGACGCGATGGCCTGGCTGGGACTCGACTACGACGAGGGCCCGTTCTACCAGATGCGGCGGATGGATCGCTATCGCGCCGTGTTGGACGAGATGCTGGAGCGCGGGTTGGCCTACCGCTGCTACATGCCGCCGGCGGAACTCGACCTTCTGCGTGCGGCGCAACTCGCCCGCGGCGAGAAGCCGCGCTACGACGGCCGCTGGCGGCCCGAGAACGCCGTCGGCAAGTCGCCGCCGGCGGGCGTGGCACCGGTGATCCGCTTCCACAATCCGCTGGCCGGGAGCGTGGTCTGGGACGACCGCATCAAGGGCCGCATCGAAATCGCGAACGCGGAGCTGGACGACCTGGTGCTGGCGCGGCCTGACGGCACGCCGACCTACAATTTCTGCGTCGTCGTCGACGACCTCGACATGCGGATCACGGACGTCGTCCGTGGCGACGATCACGTCAACAATACGCCGCGGCAGATCAACATCATCCGCGCGCTGGGTGCGCAGCCCCCCGTCTACGCGCACGTGCCGACGGTGCTGGGCGAGGACGGCCAGAAGCTGTCCAAGCGTCACGGCGCGGTAGGCGTCATGCAGTACGAGGCGTTGGGCTATCTGCCGGAAGCGATGCTCAATTTCCTGGCACGCCTCGGCTGGGCGCACGGCGACGACGAGGTGTTCACGCGCGACGAATTCGTCGCATGGTTCGATCTTGCCGCCATCAGCGCCGCACCGTCGCGCTTCAACGCCGACAAGCTCCGATGGCTCAATCAGGAACACATGAAACGCCTGTCGGCGGACGATCTCGGGCGCAAGCTCGTGCCGTACCTGGAGCGGGCGGGCTTCGATCCGGCGGCGGGGCCTCCACCTGGCGCGGTAGGCGATCCTGCTCCGCGACCGCGTCGCGACGCTTGCCGAGATGGCCGACGCCGCACACTACCTCTACCAGAGGCCGCAGGCATCGCCGGATCGCATGGCGGAGATCGCGGATGCCGCGAAGCGCGAAGCGCTGGCGGAACTGCGCACGGAGTTTCGCGACCTGCCATGGACCCGCGAGGCGCTCGGCGCGGCGATGAAGGGGGCCGCGGCGCGCCACTCGCTCAAACCAGGGCAAGTGATGATGGCGATGCGCGTGATCGTCTGCGGCACGCGGGAGACACCCGCGATCGATGCCGTTCTTGCGGTGCTCGGCAGTGACGAGGTAAGGCGCCGCCTCGATCTCGCGCTCGACGGCAGGCAATGAGCGGCGGCGGCGCGCCGGAAGTACGGGCGGCGCGAGTGGTCCGCGAAGGTGCCTGATGCGCGATCCGCGCGGTCGTTGGCATTGACGGCCAAAGCGCGATTGTCGGCGCCGAGGACGTCCGGTAGAATGCGGATTTCCGGAACTTGTCGCCCATGACCAAGTTCGTCTTCGTGACCGGCGGCGTCGTTTCCTCGCTTGGGAAGGGAATCGCCGCCGCCTCGCTGGCCGCGATTCTCGCCTCGCGCGGCGTCCGCGTCACCCATCTCAAGCTCGATCCGTACATCAACGTCGATCCTGGAACGATGAGTCCGTTCCAGCACGGCGAGGTCTTCGTCACCGACGACGGCGCCGAGACCGACCTCGATCTCGGCCACTACGAGCGCTTCACCGACGTCAAGATGGGCCGGCGCAACAATTTCACCACCGGCCAGATCTACGAGAGCGTGATCCGCAAGGAACGCCGCGGCGACTACCTCGGCGGCACCGTGCAGGTGATCCCGCACATCACCGACGAGATCAAGAGCTGGATCGTCGCTGGCGCCGCATGCGCACGAGGCCGAAGTCGCGATGGTCGAGGTCGGCGGCACCGTCGGCGACATCGAGTCGCTGCCTTTCCTGGAGGCGATCCGGCAGATGGGCATCACGCTCGGGCCGCGAGAACGTCTGCTACATCCATCTGACGCTGGTGCCCTACATCGCGTCGGCCGGCGAGATGAAGACGAAGCCGACGCAGCACTCGGTCAAGGAACTGCGCGAGATCGGCATCCAGCCCGACGTCGTGCTCTGTCGCGCCGACCGGCCGCTGCCCGACGGCGACCGGCGCAAGATCGCGCTCTTCACCAACGTCCCGCCCGAGGCGGTGATCCCGGCGCTCGACGCCGATTCGATCTACAAGATTCCCGGCGCGCTGCACGCCGAAGGGCTCGACGTCATCGTCTGCAAGAAGCTGCAGATGGAGCCGCCGCCCGCCGACCTCTCGTCGTGGAATCGCTGGTCGACGCGCTCGAGCATCCCGAAGCACGCAGGTGCACATCGCGATGGTCGGCAAGTACGTCGACCTGACCGAGTCGTACAAGTCGCTGTCCGAGGCGCTGATTCACGCGGGCATCCACACGCGGAGCAAGGTGCACATCCACTACGTCGACTCGGAGGACGTCGAGCGCGAAGGCATCGACTGCGCTCGCCGGGATGGACGCGATCCTCGTGCCGGGCGGCTTCGGCAAGCGCGGCGTCGAAGGCAAGATCGCGGCGATCCGCTACGCGCGCGAGAACCTGGCATGCCGTATCTCGGGCATCTGCCTCGGCATGCAGCTCGCCGTGATCGAGTTTGCGCGCGACAAGGCCGGTCTCGCTGACGCCAACAGCACCGAGTTCGACCCGGACACCCCGCATCCGGTCGTCGCGCTGATCACCGAATGGCAGAACCGCGACGGCTCCATCGAGAAGCGCGCGGTCGACTCCGACCTCGGCGGGACCATGCGCCTGGGCGCGCAGCCGTGCGATGTCGTGCCGGACTCGCTTGCACACCGGATCTACGGCGCGACCACCGTAGCCGAGCGGCACCGCCATCGCTACGAGGTGAACAACCACTATCTGCCGCGCCTCGAAGCGGCCGGCCTCGTGGTCGGTGCGCGCGCCCGCAGCGCAACGGCGGGCGACCTGTGCGAGATGATCGAGTTGCCACAGCATCCCTGGTTCTTCGGCTGCCAGTTCCACCCGGAATTCACGTCCAACCCGCGCCGCGGTCACCCGCTGTTCATCGGATTCGTGGGGGCTGCGCTCCTGCGCCAGCGCAAGGCGCACAGCGGTACCGACAGCGACGCCATCGCCGAGCTGGTGGCGTCAATCGTAACGGTCATACGCGCCTATGAAGCTCTGTGGCCATGACGTCGGGCTCGACCGGCCGCTCTTTCTGATCGCCGGACCGTGCGTTGTCGAATCCCGCCAATTGCAGATCGATGTCGCCGGAGCGCTGAAGGAAATCTGTGCACGCATCGGCATGCCGTTCATCTTCAAGTCGTCCTACGACAAGGCCAACCGCAGCTCGGGCGCGGCTTTCCGCGGTCCGGGCAAGTCCGAGGGGCTGTCCATCCTGGCCGAGGTGAAGCGCCAGATCGGCGTTCCGGTGCTGACCGACGTCCACGAAGCAGCCGACGTGCCGCGAGGTGGCGGCCGTGGTCGACGTGCTGCAGACGCCGGCGTTCCTGTGCCGGCAGACCGATTTCATCCGGCAGTGGCGGGGGCCGGCAAGCCGGTCAACATCAAGAAGGGCCAGTTCCTGGCACCCGAGGACATGCGGCAGGTCGTAGCGAAGGCAAAGGCCGCGAGCGGCGCGGACAACATCATGGTCTGCGAGCGTGGCGCGTCGTTCGGCTACCACAATCTCGTGTCGGACATGAGGAGCCTCGCGATCATGCGCGGCACCGGCTGTCCGGTCGTGTTCGATGCCACGCATTCGGTTCAGTTGCCAGGCGGCCTTGGGAGCGCAAGCGGAGGCCGGCGCGAGTTCGTGCCGGTGCTGGCGCGTGCCGCCGTCGCAGCGGGTGTCGCCGGCGTCTTCATGGAAACGCATCCGGATCCGGACAAGGCACTTTCCGACGGCCCCAATTCGTGGCCGCTGGCGCGCATGCGCGCGTTGCTCGAGACGCTCGTGGAACTCGATGCGACCGTGAAGCGTGCCGGCTTCCCCGAGAACGACCTGATGGAAACGACGGCCGTCTGACCGCAGGCGATTCGGCTTCGTCCATTTCTCTTCCTGACCTCCAACTTCTTTTTTCCGGAAAACCATGAGCGCCATTGTCGATGTCATCGCCCGCGAGATTCTCGATTCCCGCGGCAATCCAACCATCGAGGCGGATGTCGTACTCGAATCGGGCGTTTCGGGTCGCGCCGCGGTGCCCTCCGGCGCTTCCACCGGATCGAAGGAGGCGATCGAACTGCGCGACGGCGATGCCGCGCGCTACGCCGGCAAGGGTGTGCTGCGCGCCGTCGAGAACGTCAACACCGAAATCTGCGAGGCGATCCTCGGCCTCGACGCCAGCGAGCAGTGCTTCATCGACAAGACGCTGATCGATCTCGACGGCACCGAGAACAAGTCGCGCCTGGGCGCCAACGCACATGCTGGCGGTGTCCTGCGCCGTGGCCAAGGCCGCGGCCGACGAATCGTCGCTGCCGCTGTACCGCTACCTTGGCGGCGCCGGCGAGATGCAGCTGCCCGTGCCGCTGATGAACGTCATCAACGGCGGCGCGCACGCGAACAACGCCATCGACCTGCAGGAATTCATGCTGGTGCCGCTCGGCGCACCGTCGTTTCGCGAGGCGCTGCGCTATGGCGCCGAAGTATTCCATACGCTGAAGAAGATCATCGACGAGCGCGGAATGCCGACCACCGTCGGCGATGAAGGCGGTTTCGCGCCCAACCTGCCGAGCAACGAGGCGGCGCTGCAGTTGCTCATCGAAGCGATCGACAAGGCGGGTTACACGCCGGGCACCGACATCGCGCTGGCGCTCGACTGCGCCGCGAGCGAGTATCTACGACGACGGCGTCTACAACCTCGACGCGGAGACGTCAAGCTGACGCCGATCGCAGATGGTCGACTGTCTCGCCGCCTGGTGCGACAAGTATCCGATCATCAGCATCGAGGACGGCATGTCGGAGAACGACTGGGACGGCTGGAAGCTCCTGACCGATCGCCTGGGCCGCAAGGTGCAGCTCGTCGGCGACGACATCTTCGTCACCAACACGAAGATCCTGAAGCAGGGAATCGCCAAGGGCGTCGCCAATTCGATCCTGGTCAAGATCAACCAGATCGGCACGCTGTCCGAGACGTTCGCGGCGATCACGATGGCCAATCGCGCCGGCTACACCGCGGTGATCTCGCATCGCTCGGGCGAAACCGAGGACAGCATCATCGCCGACATCGCCGTCGGCACCAATGCCGGCCAGATCAAGACCGGTTCGCTGTCGCGCTCCGATCGCATCGCCAAGTACAACCAGCTGCTGCGCATCGAGGAGGACCTCGGCGACGCGGCGAGCTATCCGGGCCGCGGGGCCTTCTTCCAGTCTGACACGTAGATCGCCGTGCGCTGGCTCGCTCTCCCGTTCATCGCCCTCATCGCCGCGTCTGCAGTATCCGATGTGGCTCGGCAAGGGGGGATGGCTCCAGGTGCGCGAGTTCGATCGCCAGCTCGCGGCGCAACGGGATGCCAACGCGAAGCTCAAGCTGCGCAACGATGCGCTCGACGCCGACGTGCGCGATTTGAAGACCGGCTTCGAGGCGATCGAGGAGCGCGCGCGGTCCGAACTCGGCATGGTGAAGCAGGACGAGGTCTTCTTTCAGGTTCAGCCGCGCCAGCAGCAGGGCGGCGAGAAATCGCCGGCAGCCGCTGCAGGAACAGCGGGCGCGATGCAATCGTTGCCGATTCGCCCCGCGGCGCGACCCGCCGAGAAGCGTTGACCGGCGCGGACGCCCCTCGTCGAACCTGGCGATCGCACGCGAACCGACGCAAGCATCGATCGTGCAGCGCGTAACCTCGAGCCAGAATCCGCGGTTGCGGGAAGCCGCTGCGCTCGTGGCGTCCTCGCGAGAGCGACGCAAGACCGGCAAGTGCGTGCTCGAAGGCGAACACGTCATCGCGAGTCTACATCGAGCGCCACGGTGCGCCCGAAACGCTGATCGTCACCGAGGATGCGCTGGCGGTTCCCGCCATCCGGACGCTGGTCGCACGCCATGCGGAGAGAACGCTGGTCGTCCCGGCGTCGCTACTCGCCGCGGTCGCCTCGCTGCCGGCAAGCGTGAGCGTGCTTGCGGTCGTCGCCACGCCGCGGCCCGCGCTTGCTGCCTTTGCCGATTTCTGCCTGCTGCTGGACGATGTGCAGGATCCCGGCAATGTCGGCTCGATGCTGCGCTCCGCCGCAGCCGCGGGCGTGGCCCAGGTGCTGCTGTCGACGCACTGCGCATTCGCATGGTCGCCCAAAGTCCTGCGTGCAGGGCAGGGCGCGCATTTCTGCGTCGACATCCACGAGGACGTCGACCTGCCGGAGTGGGCACGGACCTTTCGCGCGGCAGGCGGCGATGTGGTTGCCGCGGTGGCTGCTGGTGGAAGTCCCCTGTTCGCGGCACCGCTTGCGGGACGCGTCGCGCTCGCCATCGGCAACGAGGGCGCCGGAGTCTCGGCCGATCTTGCCGTTCAGGCGACGCAGCGCGTCACAATCCCGATGCCCGGCCGTGTCGAGTCGCTCAATGCCGCGGCCGCCGCCGCCGTCTGTCTGTTCGAATGTGTCAGGCAGCAGACCGCGGCGAAGGGACGGCGCGAGACCTTCTCGTAAGCGCGATCAAGCCAGCGGTCGGGACGTCAGGTTCCGCTCGGTCGTCGTGGCCAGCTGCTTGATCGCAGAGATTCCCGGCAATGACGGTTGCGCGCCCACGACAGTGCAGGCGAGCGATCCTGCGGCAACGCCCTCGGCGATCGCACGCGGCCAGGTCTCGCGTCGATCGAGGGCCGCCGCCAGTGCCCCGCAGAACGCATCGCCCGCGCCCGTGGTGTCGATGACGTCCACGGCCGGCGCCAACAAAGAGTAGAGCATTCCATCGATGGCGGCGACCACGCCGCGCGGCCCGAGCGTCACAAGCACCGCGCAGGCGTGACGACGATGGAACGCAGTCGCGAAAGCCTCCGGTGTGGAAGACAGCGCAACTGCGTCGGCGAGTGTGGCCGCCTCGATCGCGTTGACGATCAGCACGTCCACCGCGGCGAGGAGCGCCTCCGGCAACGCGCGTGCCGGCGCGGCATTCAGGACCACGCGGGCGCCGCACCGCCGCCCGCGCAATGCAAGGTCGCAGACCGCGTCGACGGGAACTTCGAGTTGGAGCAGCAGCGTGGATCGGGGTCCGAGTGCCGCGTCGGGAATGATCTCTCCCCGCGCCTTTGCATTCGCGCCGGCAATCACGGTGATCGCGTTCTGGCCGTCGGCATCGACGTGAATCAGCGCGACGCCCGTTGCCGCGGCATCATCCCGGACCCACGCCCTGTCGACACCGGCGGCTACCAGTCCGGAAAGTGCCGTCGCGGCAAATGGATCGGTCCCGGTTGCGCCGGCCATCGCGACGGCGGCGCCCGCACGGCGCGCGGCCAGCGCCTGGTTGGCGCCCTTGCCTCCCGGCAGCATTGCGAATGAAAGGCCGGCGAGCGTCTCACCGGGCAGCGGGAGCCGCGCGACGCGGGCGACGAGGTCGAGATTGATCGAGCCGAAGACGACGATCATGGTCGCGGATGGGTGCCGGCGATCCGCGCTGCGCAGCCCGCTTGGCGAACGATTCTAAAAAGCGTGGCGGCGGAGCTTCGCACGATAGCTGATCGTCGTCGCGATCTCCTCGATCGACTTCGCCGTCGTATCGAGCGTGGGAATGCCCTCGCGCTCGAGCAGACCCTCGCATTCGCGCACCTCGTAGCGGCAATTCTCCAATGCCGAATACTTGCTGCGCGGGCGGCGTTCCTCGCGGATCGTGTGCAGGCGGTCCGGATCGATCGTGAGCCCGAACAAGCGCTCCCTGTGCGGCAATATCGACGCCGGCAGCGCACGGTCGGCGAAGTCGTCGGGCGTGAGGGGAAAATTGGCCGCGCGGATGCCGAATTGCAACGCCAGATAGAGCGACGTCGGCGTCTTTCCACAGCGCGAAACGCCGACCAGAATGACCTGCGCCCGGGCGAGGTCGCGCGTCGCCGCACCGTCGTCGTGCGTCTGTGCGAAATTGATCGCATCCATCCGCGCGAAGTACTCGTGGCTGTTGGCGATGCCGTGCGTGCGCCCGGCGGCATGCGAGCTCTTGGCGCCGAGTTCCGTCTCGAGTGGCGCGATGAACGCCTGGAACAGATCGAGCGTCAGTGCATTCGCGTTGCGCCGCACGGTGTCGCTCATCGCGTCGTCGACGATCGAACTGAATACGATAGGCGGCCGTCCCTCGCGTACGGCCGTTTCGTTGATCTGGTCGATCACGGTGGCGATCTTCTCGACGGAGTCGACAAAGGGAATCGTCAGTCGTTGAAACTCGATCTCCTCGAATTGCGACAGCAGGCTGTTGCCGAGGATCTCGGCCGTGATGCCGGTGCGATCGGAGACGAAAAAAACGGTGCGATGGGAAGGCATGCCGTGTACGTGCCGCGAGACGTCAGGCCGGCCTACCAGTCCTGCCAGACCGGCACCACTCCCACCGGCAGATCGGGCAGCGCGCCAAGTTCCATCCAGCTCTCGCCGGGGCCGTGCCAATCGGAACCGCACGAGCCGCGAAATCCGAATACACGCGCATGCGTGGCGAACTCGACGTGTTGCGCCGGCGTATGCGACGGCGACAGGATTTCGAGCGCATCGCCGCCCACATCCCGAAACTCGGCCAGCAATCGCTGGAGTCGGCTGGGACTCGCGCGATAGCGGCCAGGGTGCGCGATGGCGGCCTGGCCGCCGGCCGCGTGTATCCAGCCGACGGCCTGCGACAGCGTCGCCCAGTGGTGGGCGACGTGGCCGGGCTTGCCGGGCGTCAGGTAGCGGCCAAAGACATCCTTCATTTCCCGGGCATGGCCCGCCGCCACGAGAAAGCGCGCGAAATGCGTGCGCGAAACGAGCCGCTCGTTCGTCACGTGTTGCAGGGCGCCTTCGTACGCGCCATGGATTCCCGCCGTGGCGAGCGAATCGGCGATGCGCCGCGCGCGGTCGGCGCGCCCGGCGCGAACCTCCGTGAGGCCGTCGGTCAGGGTCGAATTGTCCGGATCGATTCCCAGTGCGAGGATGTGAATCGTGATGTCGTCCCACGACACGGAGAGTTCTGCGCCGCAGATGAGCCTGATGCCCGCCGAACGGGCTGCCTCCTGTGCCTCGGGGATGCCGCCCATGTCGTCATGATCGGTCAGCGCCAGCACATCGACACCATGCAGCGCCGCGCGCGCGACGACGGCCGCCGGTGCAAACAGCCCGTCGGAATGCGTCGAGTGACAATGCAGGTCGTAGCGGGGCATCGAAGGAGAGCGGCCGGCCATCCATGCCGCTCAAACGCGGCATGCGACGGTGTATCGCTTGAGATAACTGCTTGATTCTAGCAGAATAGCGGGTTTTCTCCGCGTCGCGTTCTCCGCCGCGACGTCGCCAGCGCAATTCGCCATGCTTACCGCCGCCAACATCACGATCCAGTTCGGGGCGAAGCCCCTGTTCGAAAACATCAACGTCAAGTTCGGCGATGGCAATCGATACGGGCTCATCGGTGCCAATGGCTGCGGCAAATCGACGTTGATCCGGATCCTGGGCGGCGACCTCGAACCCTCCGGCGGCAACGTCGCCCTCGATCCGCATGAACGGCTGGGCAAGCTCGAGCAGGACCAGTTCGCCTATGAAGACGTGCGCGTGCTCGATGTCGTCCTGATGGGCCACCGGGAAATGTGGCAGGTCAAGCAGGACAAGGACGCGATCTACGCGGATCCCGCCGCCACCGAGGAGGATTACGTCCGCGCCGCGGAACTCGAGTCGACCTTCGCCGAACAGGACGGGTACACGGCGGAAGCGCGCGCTGCCGAATTGCTGCAGGGCATCGGCATCGCGCAGGCATTGCACGACGGCCCGATGAGCGCCGTGGCGCCGGGCTGGAAGCTCCGCGTGCTGCTCGCGCAGGCGCTCTTTGCCAATCCCGACATCCTGTTGCTGGACGAACCGACCAACAATCTCGATATCAACTCGATTCGCTGGCTCGAAGACGTGCTGAACGAACGCTCGAGCACGATGCTCATCATCTCGCACGACCGGCACTTCCTCAACAGTGTCTGCACGCACATGGCGGACCTCGATTACGGCAGCCTGCGCGTCTACCCCGGCAACTACGACGACTACATGATCGCGTCGACGCAGGCGCGCGCGCAGGTGCTCTCGGCAAACGCGAAGGCGAAGGAGAAGATCGCGGACTTGCAGGAATTCGTCCGGCGCTTTTCCGCCAACAAGTCGAAGGCGCGGCAGGCGACCTCGCGCGCGCGGCAGATCGAGAAGATCAGGATCGAGGACGTCAAGCCGTCGTCGCGGCAGAATCCGTATCTTCGCTTCGAGGTGGACCCGAAGCAGAAGCTCCATCGCCACGCGGTCGAGATCGATCGCCTGGCCAAGGGCTGGCCGGGTCAGTCCCGCGAGCTTTTCGCCGGCGTGAGCCTCATCATCGAGGCGGGCGAGCGCGTTGCGATCGTCGGGCCCAACGGCGCCGGCAAGACCACGCTGCTGCGCACGCTGATCGGCGAGCTCGCACCCGACGCCGGCAGCGTCAAATGGGCCGAGAAGGCCAGCATCGGCTACTTCATGCAGGACCAGACGGCGGTCTTCGAATCCGACATCACGGTATTCGACTGGATGCGGCAATGGGCCCAGGAGGGCGACGATGAGCAGATCGTCCGCGCGACGCTCGGCCGGCTGCTGTTCACGGGCGACGACGGCAAGAAGCCGGTACGCGTTCTGTCGGGCGGCGAAAAGGGCCGGATGCTCTACGGCAAGCTGATGCTGACCCGTCCCAATGTGCTGGTGATGGACGAGCCGACCAACCACATGGACATGGAATCGATCGAGTCCCTCAATCTCGCGCTGGAGCTCTATCAGGGCACGCTGATCGTCGTATCGCACGATCGCCAGTTCGTGTCCTCTCTCGCCACACAGGTAATCGAGCTTGGCGCACACAGGCCCGTTCACTTCACAGGCACCTACGACGAGTATCTTGCGGCACGGACATCGGGCTGAGCCCCGGGTTTCGGTTGCGTTTGGGCGCGGCAGAGCGACAGAATCCGCAACAATATGAGGAGCGGCAGGGTCAGCCGGATGGACGGCGCTTGCGTCCGCGTCAATAGTCTGCTCAGAATATGCCATTGGTATAGCATCCCTTTCCACGGCGGCGCATCGGGAAACCGGTACCCACCTCGATTCCATGAAGATTTTCGACCGCGTACTCAATCCGCGCGAAATCCGGCGCCGGCTGGGACTCAATCAGGAGCAGTTCTGGACGCAGATCGGCGTCACGCAGAGCGGCGGCTCCCGGTACGAAAGCGGCCGCGAAATGCCCAAGCCCGTGCGCGAGTTGTTGCGCCTTGTTCACGTCGAGCAGGTCGATCTGTCGCAGGTCAAGCGCGTCGATTTCGAGATCATCAGTTATTTGAAGTCATCGCATCCTGATCTCTATCGAACGCTGCGACGGGCCGTGAAGGGCAGACAACCGGATTCGGCGTCGCCGCACCAGCATTCCGGTCTCGAGCCGGCCGGCGCCGCGGAGCCGATCGATCTCCCGCTCCCTGCCGACGGGCATCCTGGCGGCGGCAGCCACTCGTCCTGACCCTGCTGCAGGGCGCCGGCGCTCTCGTAAAGAAAAAGGGGAAAAAGGGGCCAGGCTCAATTCTTCGTAATTTGGCGTGGCTCTGTTACTCCATGACGGACTTTGGGAATTGAGCCTGGCCCCTGTTTCTTTTTCGGAACCCGCTACGGCGGGTTTTTGCATGGGCTCGTTCTGGCGGTGTGCGCGAGTCGTATCGCAAAGCGCGCTAGAATCGCGTTCCCCGAAAAATCGCCTGGCGCAGCGGCGCGCGCCAGCCACCGAGGCCGGACCACGAATGAGCGAACAGGCGCGGGTTATCCCCTTCGAACGTCTGCGGATGAGCGACGTCGACCGGGTTGGCGGCAAGAACGCGTCGCTCGGCGAAATGATCAGCCAGCTCGCGGGCGCCGGAATTCGGGTCCCTGGTGGATTTGCGACGACCGCGTTCGCATTCCGCGAGTTCCTTGCCCACAACGATCTGGCAGCGCGCATTGCCGCGCGTCTCGATGCGCTCGATGTCGACGACGTCGCTGCGCTGGCGGACGCCGGCCGCGAGATCAGGGGATGGATCGCCGCGGCGCCTCTGCCGAGCGCGCTGAACGCGGATCTCGCCGATGCGTACCGGAAGCTGGCGGACGCCGCTCCGGACGCGACCTGGGCCGTGCGGTCGTCGGCCACCGCCGAGGACCTGCCCGAAGCTTCGTTTGCTGGTCAGCAGGAAACATTTCTTAATATCAATGGACTGGAGAACATACTTCATGCGATAAGGGAAGTGTTCTCCAGCCTCTATAACGATCGTGCGATCGCCTACCGCGTTCACCAAGGGTTCGCGCACGCCGACGTAGCGCTGTCCGCGGGCGTGCAGCGGATGGTGCGAAGCGACCTGGGCGCGTCGGGGGTGATGTTCACGATCGACACGGAGTCCGGCTTCGACCAGGTCGTGTTCATCACGGCGTCGTACGGCCTCGGGGAGACCGTGGTGCAGGGCGCGGTGAATCCCGACGAGTTCTACGTGTACAAGCCGAACCTCGATCTCGGGCGGCCCGCGATTCTGCGCAAGAGCGTCGGGACCAAGGCCATCCGGATGATCTTCGCCGACGGCCTCAAAGCGGGCCATTCGACCGCGACCGTGGATGTCGCGGCCGAGGACCGGCAACAATTCTCGATCACCGACGCGGAGGCGCACGAGCTCGCCCGCTACGCGGTCACCATCGAAAAGCATTACGGCCGGCCGATGGACATCGAGTGGGGACGTGATGGCGCCGACGGCAAGCTCTATGTCCTGCAGGCACGTCCGGAAACGGTCAAGTCCCGGGAAGGTGCCGGCAACCTGCGCCGTTATCGCTTGAAATCCCGATCCGAACTGCTCGCGAGCGGCCGCGCGATCGGCCAGCGCATCGGGCAAGGCACGGTGCGCATTATCAAATCGGCGGCGGAGATGGACCGCGTCAAGGCCGGCGACGTGCTGGTGGCGGACATGACGGACCCCGACTGGGAACCGGTGATGAAGCGCGCCGCGGCCATCGTCACGAACCGCGGCGGGCGCACCTGCCACGCCGCAATCATCGCGCGCGAACTCGGCATCCCCGCCGTCGTCGGGTGCGAGGACGCGACGCGCGCCTTGGCGGACGGAGCGCAGGTGACGGTATCGTGTGCCGACGGCGACACGGGCCACGTCTACTCCGGGATCCTGGACGTCGAGGTCATCGACGTCGCCCTGCACCGGATGCCGCCGGCGCCGACCAAGATCATGATGAACGTCGGCAATCCCGAGCTTGCGTTCGAGTTCTGCCAGTTGCCGAACGAAGGCGTGGGCCTCGCGCGGCTGGAATTCATCATCAACAAGAACGTCGGCATCCATCCGAAGGCGCTGCTCGAGTTCGAGCAGCAGCCCGCCGACCTCAAGCGCGAAATCCAAACGCGCATCGGCGGCTATCCGAGTCCGACGGAATTCTATGTCGCCAAGATCACCGAAGGTGTTGCCACGATCGCGGCCGCGTTCTGGCCGAAGAAGGTGATCGTCCGGCTTTCCGATTTCAAGTCCAACGAGTACTCGAATCTCATCGGGGGCCAGCGCTTCGAGCCGAACGAAGAGAATCCGATGCTGGGATTTCGCGGCGCGTCGCGCTACATCGCGCCCGAGTTTCACGACTGCTTCGCGCTGGAGTGTGCGGCGATGAAGCGGGTCCGCGACGAGATGGGGTTCACCAACGTCGAGGTGATGATCCCGTTCGTGCGCACGCTGGCCGAGGCCGAGCAGGTGATGGCGCTATTGAAGGAGCAGGGCCTCGAGCGCGGAAAGAATGGCCTGCGCGTCATCATGATGTGCGAGATTCCGTCGAACGCGCTGCTGGCCGATCGCTTTCTCGAGCATTTCGACGGATTTTCGATCGGCTCGAACGACATGACGCAGCTGACCCTCGCGGTCGATCGCGACGCGGGTGGCGCCATCGCGTCGTCGTTCGACGAGCGCGACGACGCGGTGAAGGCCATGCTTTCGATGGCGATCGCCGCGTGCCGCAAGGCGGGCAAGTACGCCGGCATCTGCGGGCAGGGCCCGTCGGATTATCCGGACCTCGCGCAGTGGCTCGTCGCGCAGGGAATCGAAAGCATCTCCCTCAATCCTGACACGGTCGTGGCAACCTGGCTGCTGCTCGCCGGGAAGAAGACCTGATTTCGGCCGTTCGGCCGATTGCCTCGATCGGCGCCGTGGTGTGCAATGTGCCGCGATGCGACCGCCGCCGCGCCTGCGCCTCGAACCCCGCCCGTCGCGCACCGGTTGCGCGGCGATCGTGACCGGGTGCGCGCTGGCGTCGCTTCTGCTCGTCTCGCTACCGCTGCCACTGCTTGCATTCCTGTTCGGCGGCGCCGCCATTCTTGCGGTGCTGGCGCGCGGTCTGTGGCGCTGCACGGGACGCGGCCTGCCGGCGTTGTTGCACGTCGGCATCGATCGCCGGATCACGGTGACGGATCGCGATGGACGCTCGCGCGCCGGTGCGATTCTGGACGACTCCTACGTCGGTGCCTGGTTGACGTGCATCGTCTGGCGGCAGGACGGGCTGCCGTGGTGGTGTCCGGCGCGCGCGATCATCGTGCTGCCCGATACGTTGCCGCGCGACGAATTCCGGCGGCTTCGCGTCGTGCTGCGCTACGGAGTTCCCGACGTCGCCGGCGAGACGAGCAGCGCGGATGCCGGTTGACCGGCGAGCCACGCTTGAGCGTCGACGCGCATCCCGCTCTCCGCCTTGGTCTGCGTACCGATGAGGTGCAGATAGAGCGGCACCAGCGCCTGCGGCAACGGTAGCGCGGACCGATCCTCGCCAGGGTGCGTCAGCGCGCGCAGCGGCGAGCGCATCGGCCCCGGAACGACCGCGTTGACCCGCAGGTTCGCGCGGTTTTCCCATTCGTCCGCCAATGTCGCGGCCAGCGCGGCAAGTCCCGCCTTCGCCGCCGCGTACGCCCCCCAGTAAGCGCGCGGGTCCTCGCCCCGCGCGTCGAGCGTGAAGATGACGCTGGCGTCGGGCGCGGCCGACAGCAGTGGCAGCGTCGATCGGGTCAATGCCATGGCCGCGGCCAGGTTGATGCGCAGCACCTTCTGCCATGCGTCGAACGATTGGTGCTCGACCGGCCCCAGCGAGCCGAGAAAGGCCGCCGTGTGCACGAGGCCGTCGAGCCGGCCGAGTTGCGCGCGGATCGCGCTCGCGACATGTGCCGAAGTCCTCGGCGGCCGCCGTGGCGAGATCGAGCGGCAGGATCGTCGGTTGCGGATGCCCGGCTGCGACGATTTCGTCGTAGAGCGCTTCGAGCTTGCGCACGACCCGTCCGTGCAGGACGACCGTGGCGCCATGCGCGGCACAGGCGAGAGCGAGCGGCGCTCCGAGCCCGCCCGTGGCGCCGGTGACCATGATCACGCGACCGGAAAGATCTACGGCGGTGACGTCGTGAGTGGCGGGGAGGGGCATGCGAATGCGAAGGTTGTCCGTGCGGGACGTGCCGGACATGGCTGCGCGATGATATCCGACAGGGGCTGCCGCGTGCCCGGACGGGCCCGTTCGCATTGCACAAGAGGCTTCCGCCCCCGTATAATTTCATGTTGGCCGCGGGGGGTATAGCTCAGCTGGGAGAGCGCTTGCATGGCATGCAAGAGGTCAGCGGTTCGATCCCGCTTACCTCCACCACCCAACCAGCCGCGTTTTCTGGAACAGGTTTGCGGTCGCTCCGGGTCCCCATCGTCTAGAGGCCTAGGACATCACCCTTTCACGGTGAGTACGGGGGTTCGAATCCCCCTGGGGACGCCAAGAAAAACAAGGCGCGGAACGTCTGCGCTAGGTCCGGCGAACCGTTCCATCGACCCGAAGATTCGCGCCGAGCCGACGAACCGCGCGCGACCTGCGGGACACCATTGATCGCGGCCATCAGGGATTCGAGTTCGGCGTCGGTGCGCCCGGCACGCGCCACCCCGACAGCCGTCTGGTCGGCATCCATGGAATCATCGGCTATGGACGTTGGCGCGACAAATTGGGCGCCCGCGCGCCCGTCCGATAGGGATGTTCGTGTCGAACGATTTGACACTCGGATTTTTCGGAAAACTCTAAACCATTGATCTATCGCAACGTTTTCATCTGGCACGTTCACTGCTTCGGATATTTCGGAACGACCGCGCGATCCTCCGGAGACGGAGAAGCCACCATGAAACGTGTCAATCGCCTGCTCACGATCGTTTTGCTAGGCGTTGGATTGGGCTTGAGTCAATGGGCTTCGGCCTTACCGATAGGGCCGGGGAGCGTTCCCGCCATCACCACTAAGGCCGAATTCCTAGAGGCCGGGGTGGATTACCACTCTTGACGAACCGATCACCGCCGACCCCGGTGCCGGGGTCTGGCGCAGAGATGCCTGCCCTTCGAGGTCGGCGAACCCGGCGAACCACCTATCGACACCGAACCCGAGGCCGCCGAGGTACATTCCGGGCGCTCAATTTTTTCCGGCTGTTTGAGTTCATTACTGTCGGCGACGGTTCTGCGTGGCGCGACTGGCACGAAACCATTCTGACGCCGGGCTGGGGTTGGGGATGTTTGAAACCAATGGCTTTTTTGTGCCCGGCATATTCTCTGATTTCTTGTCAACGCCAATTCCGGGCCTCGACTTCACTATTGACGGCGCGAACATCGCGTTCACCTTTGATGCCCTGGGCCCGGGCAACGAAATACTCATCGCTAAGGTCCTCGAATGCATGGACCCAGCAGGCTGCTCGATAGAGGACATTCGTGATTGACGAATACCCTAGCATCCCCGAACCCGCGACACTCGCGCTGCTCGGCATCGCGCTCGCCGGTCTCGGCTTCTCGCGCCGCAGGCAGTAACCGATTGCGCGTCAGCACGGGCCCCGCTGCGGCGGGGCTCGTTGTTTGTGGCCACGTTTGGCACGCCAAGCGTGCGCAGTCGCCAGACGGTCGGCGCGTGTGTTCGGCGCGGTCCGGCGTAAAGTTATTGGCGTTGGAACACCGACTACCGGAGGGGCTGATGGCCACCTATGTTGTCGATATTAGCGGCCCGTGGCGCCGCTACCATCCGACAGAAGTTCCGGCCGGTTGGCGCATGCTCGGCACGATCGAGCGCGACGACGGCAACGTGACGGGCGCGCTCGGCCGCTCGCCCGCCGGCGTGTACGCGCAGATCAATGCCGGCAACGTGCGAATGCTCGATCAGCAGGCCGTTGCCGATGCGCTGCGCAGGGTGAAGCTGCCCTGACCGAGATTTCCTCGCCGTGCGTCGCGTGATCGCGCGTCGTTGGCCAGCCATGGCGTCAAACCGGCGATCACCCCTCGCCTCGATGCGCAGGGCCGTGAATCCCGTTCGGTTCGGATAGCCCGCGCCCAGGTTCGATCCCCATTCCAAGTCGTGAGTCGGCGAAAAGCGCCGGGATCGAATTCGGTCAGTCGGCCGGTGCCGGTCACGGGGATGCCGTTTATCATGATCATTCGTGCACGTTGGCCAAGCTCGGCACCATGAGGGTGGCGATCGCGCCGGGTACGCTTGGTGCGGCCAGATAAAATACCAGAAAAACCGCAGGTTACGAACGTTATTTGATTCCTTTGGATCCATTGCAGGCGGCGTCCCATCTGCTATCTCGCTGGCCTCACGTCGCCGCCGTGGTCTCGTCGCAAACGCCTTGCGCCATCGATCCGTCTTCCTCGGCGTCGCCCAGGAAAGGAATCGCAATGCGATCCATTGCTCTTTCGGTCGCGGTGATGACCGTCTCCTTGTTCATTGCCGGCTGCGGCGCCGATGCGCCGATGAAGGCGGACCCGTCGAATCCCCGCCAGGTCGCCACCGGCAAGACGATCTACGACGGCAACTGCGCTTCGTGCCACGGCGGCAACCTCGAAGGTCAGCCGGATTGGCGCACGCGCCTGCCGAGCGGCCGGATGCCGGCGCCGCCGCACGCTGACGCCGGACACACGTGGCACCACGCCGACGATATCCTGTTCGGTCTCACGAAGTTCGGTGTCACGCCGCCCTATGGGCCACCGGGGTACCAGAGCGACATGCCGGCGTTTGGCACCACGCTCACCGATCAACAGATCTGGGACGTGCTGGCCTACATCAAGAGCCGCTGGTCCCCGCGTGCGCGTGAAGCCCAGGCGCAGATGAAAGGCAAGCGATGATGGTACGACCAGGCACTGACGGAAAGGTCGAAACTGTGGAACGCGAATTCCCGCTGCTCACTGCGCTGATGGCGCCCAGCTCCGCCGAGCAATTCCTCGACGAATACTGGCCTCGACGTGCCTTTGTGACGCATGGCCCGCGCGAGCGGCTGCCGGACATGATGCTCGACAAGATTTTGTCCAGTCCGATCGAGCTGGCGCAGCGATACAACGGCAAGCTGCGATTTACCAGCGGCGGTTGCGAACGCATGGTGCAGATCGCGGATGCCTCGGCCGCGCTGCTGCAGGATATGGGGCTGACGTTGCAGTTCCTGGATATCGCCAATTGCGTACCTGGTGCGCCAATATTCCTGCGTCAGCTCGAGGCCGAACTTGGTCTGCACGAAGGCTCGGTTAGCATCACCGCATTCAATGCGCCGCGCGAAGGCGGTTTGCGTTGCCACTACGATGCGCAGGACGTGATTTCGGTTCAGCTGCATGGAACCAAGCAATTTCATTTTGCACCGATGCAGGAGATTCGCCGTCCCGTCGGCTGGCAATTCATGCCGGGAGGGCCCGATTACGACGATCTCTATCCGCAGGCTGGTGGCGGGTTCCCGGATCCAGGCCGGGCGACGTTCGAGCTTGCGCGAATGCAACCGGGCTCGGTGGCGTTCCTGCCGCGCGGAACTTGGCATTACACGGAGGCCAGCGACGACTCGCTGTCGCTGAGCGTCTGCGTCGACCCGACGCCGGCACTGCAGTGTGCGCTGGATCAGCTGCGCGCATTGTTGTTGCAGGATGAAGATTGGCGCGAGCCGTTATACGGCGCCGGCGGCAGTGGCCGCAATTACGAGGCCGCGCGTGCTCGGGCGCAAGACCTGCTGGCGGCGTTGCCGACGATCGTCGCGCGACTGACGCCGGAGGACCTTCTGGAGTCGCCGTCCAGTCCGAAGCGCTGGCTGGAACGGATCCGCGTCGAAACCAGGTTCCAGCGCACACCCTTCGCGCACTTCGAGTTCACGCCGGCCGAGACGAAGGGAATGCATACGCTTACCGTGCGCATCGGGCACACCGCCAGCCTGACGCAGCGGGCAACGCGGGTGGACATCAACGCGGCGACGTTGCCGGTGTTCCAATGGCTCGAGGCCCGGACGAATGGCCCGTTCTCGGGCGCCGAGTTGCATGCGGCGTTCCCGGCCGCACGATTCGACGCGCTGAAGAACATTCTTGGCCTGTGCGTCGGCGCGAATTTCCTGAAGCCGCTGCGATTTCCCTCGCTCGGGGCGCCGAGCTAGATGCATCTAGAGCGCTTCGGGACTGCCCGCCGAAGACGGACGAATTCGTACGTGGCGTTCACGCCCGCAGGACGGACTCACGCGCTGCGTGATTGATCCAATCCGGTCGGCGCACGGCGGGGAAGGGTGCGGGCCGGATCGTAGAACGGCAGTCGTGCGACGCGCCCGATTCGCCCGTCGTCGAGCGCGATGGTCGTGCCCGGCGCCGTTGCACCTCGTTCCACCAGTCCGAGCGCGACCGTTCGTCCGAACACCGGGGAGTGCGCTTCGCTCGTCACGCGCGCTCTTGGCAAACCGGACGCGGAGTACGCGTGACGTCCTGGCACGATCCCGCAAATCCTGCGCTCGGGCTCGACCCAACGTAGCGGCCGGAGGGCGCCGCGGCCACGAAATGGCCGGTCGTCGAACGAAACGAGCCGCGCGAGCCCTAGTTCGAACGGCGTGAGGCGGGCGGCAAGTTCGTGCGAGAACAGCATGAATCCCGACTCCACGCGCAGGCTGTCGGCGGACTCGAATCCGCATTCGCACAGGCCGTCGTCTTTACCAGCCGCCAGGATTGCGGCCCACAGGTCCACCGCGCGGTCGGCCGGAACGACCACTTCGTAACCGATTTCGCCACTGTAACCAAGGCGCGCGACCCGAGCGGCGAGCCCGTTCCAGCGAACGGCGGCAAAGTGGAAGTAACGTAGCGGGGCCACGACGTCGCGGCCAAGCACGCGGCAAAGGATCGCGGCGCTCCGCGGCCCCTGCACCGCGATGACCCCGCACTGGCCCGACAGGTCATCGAGGCTGACGTCGAGCGCGTCGCGGCTCGCAGCGACGAACTGGAAATCGGTGCGTCGTCCGGTGAACATCCAACACCTGTCGTCGGCGAGCCGCCAGACCGTCGCATCGTTGAAGACGCGCCCGTCGTCTTCGCAGAGCAACGTGTAGCAGAGCATCCCGGGGCGAAGGTCGACGATCCGGCGCGTTTGCAAGCGCTCGAGGAACGCTAGGCTGTCGGGCCCCGCGATCTCGAACTGTCCCATGAAACTGAAATCGAACAGCCCCGCCCTCCGGCGCGTTGCAAGGTGCTCCATGGCGGGCTCGGAAAACCGGCGCGGCGCGCGGGTGCCGGGCGCCACATCGGCCATCGCAATGCCGCGACAGGTGAAGTACGCGGCGAGTCCGCCGCTCACAGGAGCGTCCGGACGAGCATCGCCAGGCCGACCACGATGCAGGTGCCTGCAGCCATTGTGCGCAGGACGCGCGTGCTCACGACGTGCGCGAGGCGAACGCCGAGGACGACCCCGGCGAGTTCGGCGAGCGTGACCCACCATGCCGCACCGAAGTTGATCGCTCCGAACTGGAGGTTGCCGATCGACCCGGACAATGCGGCGACGATCTGGAGCACCTGGCTCGCGCCGATCGCCGCGAGCGGAGCGAATCCCAGCATCACCATGATCGGCACCGAGAAAAGCGGGCCGCCGGCGCCGGTGAGCCCCGAGCCGAAGCCGGATCCCGCGCCGACGAACGCGAGCAGCGTCCGCTCGCCGGGGGCGGTGCCATCGCGCTGGCGGTGTTGTTCGCGCTCCGGCGTGGCGAGAATGTACACGCCTGCGGCGACGATGACGACGGCGATGATCGCGGCGAGCGTGACGCTGCCGATGCGCGAATTGGCCCAGGCGCCGACGTAGCCGAAAAGCACCGCTCCGGCGCAGACCGGGAGCGTGATGCGCCAGCTGATGCTGCCGCGGCGCAGGAACAGCCACGACCCGACGATGCCGGTGAATAGAAAGGTGAACAGCGCCGTAGCGGCAGCCTCGTGAATCGACATGCCGCCAAGTACCGTGAGCGCCGGAATCAGCAGGATTCCGCCGATGCCCACCGAACCGATGAGAAAGCCGACAACGACCGCGATGGCCGCGAGCAAGCCGATGGTGGCCAGGCGCGCGCTCCCCGTATCAACCCGCGGCGAAGCTGGTGAGCTCGCTCGTGAGCAGGATCGAAAGCTCTTTGGTGATCGCGTAGCCGACGCTGTGGTCCGCCTCCATCAGCGCCATCAGCCGCTTGCCGTCGATTGCGATGACTTCGCAGGGGGTAAGGCAGAATGCCGTCGCGATGCGCGTACGCGCGTTCTCGACCACCGCAGCCCAGCCGAAAATCTGTCCGCGCCGGATGATCTCGCCGGCTGAAGTCGAGCGCTTGCCGAGACCGAGCGTGAACCGCACCATGCCCTCGGCGAGCACGTAGAAATCGTCCGCCGGATCACCGAGCACGTAGATCTGGCTGTCCTGTGCGTGTCGCTCGATGCGTCCCAACGCGGCGACTTCCGCCAGCTGCGCCGTCGACAAGCCGGCGAAAAACGGTGCCTGCGCAAGCACGTTGCCACTGGCCGCCGCCCCGACCACGCGGAGCGCCGGTTTCACTTCTTCCAACCGGTGAGGTCCCTGAACCGCGCCAGTTCGTCCTCTTTCATGAACACCGTGTGCTCCTTGCCCGGATAGACGCGCGAGCGCACTTCGTCCCGGTAGTCGGAGAGCCCCTTCTCGAGAATCGGAACGAGATCGGCGTAGATCTTCGAGTGGCGCGGCACGTGCTTTTCGTAGAGGTGGAAGAGATCCGAGCCGATGATGTGCACGCCATGGGCGCGATTGCCGGCGCCGAGGCTGATCACCGGGACCGGCAGCGTCTCGGCAAGGTATTCGCAAACTTCCGAGGTCGTCACTTCGCACATGATCGAGAAGCATCCGGCATCCACCATCGCCAGTGCGTCGTCCACGAGTTCCTTTGCGCGCTCCGCGGTCTTGCCCTGCGCCTGAAAGCCGCCGAGCTGCGCCATGCGCATCGGCGTGATCCCGATATGGCCCTGCACCGGGATGCCGGCCTTGACGATGGCCTCGATGTATTTCGCGTGGTGCTGGTTGCCCTCGCACTTCATCACTTCAGCGCCGCCCTGCGAGACGTATTTCGCCGCATTGTCGACCGCCTGCTGCGCGGAGAGATGGAAACTCATGTACGGCATGTCCACCATCCGCAGGCCGTACCGCGAGCCACGCTTCACCGCCTGCGCCATGAACATCACTTCCTCGAACGAGACCGACGTCGTGTCCTCATGTCCGAACAGCACCATGCCTCCAGTGTCGGAAACGCACAGGATGTCGATTCCGACGCGGTCTGCGACGATCGCCGTTTCGTAGTCGTACACCGCGAGCTGCACGATCGGTTCCCCTTTTTTCATCTTCTGTACCAACGTGGGGATCGTAACTTTCTTGCGCGCCGGGGCGGTTGCCGTTTGGCTCATCGTCGTTTCCTCCTGGAGTCCTGCATTAGGAAAATCAAGTCAATCGAAAGCACCGAAAGCAAGTCCTGTGCCGATTCAAAGAAGCTTGCGGCATCAGCGAATTAGCGCGATCGTGCCGCTGGTATCACCCGCTGCGACGTCGCTACGTTTCCGCACGAAACCGGCACGTGTGCCCTCGGAAACACCAGGCGTGTCAGCCCTTGGCGCTGCGCCCGCGCTGCAAGCCCCATTCGCGCCGCCGCATCCAGAGCGTCTTGCGACCGATGCCGAGGATCCGTGCCAACTCGGTGTCACTGTGCACGTCCTGGAAACGCTCGACGACGCCTCGGATGTAGGCCTCGATCGACGCCGGACGGCCGTTCACTTCGGCCGAGGGCGGCATAGGCGAGGCCGCATGTGCGTCCGCGAAATCCGTGCAGCCGAGCGTGTCGGATTCGGCGAGGATCACCGCGCGCTCGATCAGGTTCTCGAGTTCGCGCACGTTGCCGGGCCAATGATACTGGCACAGGAAGTCCTCGAGGTCCGGACCGATCTTGCGAATGCGCTTGCCCATCCTGCGGCCGTGGAAATCGATGAAATGCCGAGCGAGCAGCACGATGTCGCTGCCGCGCTCGCGCAGCGGCGGCACCTGAATGCCGATCACGTTGAGGCGGTAGTACAGGTCCTCGCGAAACTGCCCCTGTTCCATGGCCTCCTTGAGGTCACGGTTGGTCGCCGCGATGAAGCGCACATCGACCGTGTGCACGTGTTTGCCGCCGACCGGACGGACAATGCGGTCCTGCAGAACGCGCAACAGCTTGACCTGCAGCGGGGGCGCGAGCTCGGAAATTTCGTCGAGCAGAAGGGTTCCGCCGTGCGCCTCGCGGATCAGCCCCTCGCTTGGCTCCACCGCCCCGGTGAACGCGCCTCGCACGTGCCCGAAGAGCTCGGATTCGAGCAGATCGCGGGGAATGGCTGCGCAGTTGATCGGGACGAACGGTCCGTCGGCCCGGTGGCTCGCGTAATGCAGTCCGCGCGCGACGAGCTCCTTGCCGGTCCCGCTCTCGCCCTGGATCAGCACGTTCGCGTCGGAGGGTGCGACCTTGCGCACGAGATCGAGCACGCGCTTGATGCCGGGGCTTTCGCCGATGATCCTGTGCGACGAGTGCGCGTTGCGCAGGTGGCGTTTCAGGATCGCGTTTTCACGGCTGATGCGCCGTTCGTTCAGCGCGCGCTCCACAGCGTGCAGGAACTCGGCATTGTCGAACGGCTTGATGATGTAGTCGACGGCGCCGTTGCGCAGCGCGTCGATCGCACTCTCCACCGAGGAGAAACTGGTCATCAGGATGATTGGGACCTCGGGTTTCGCTACCTTGATCGCGCGGATGGCCTCGAGTCCCGTGCCATCCGGAAGGCGCAAGTCGGTTACTACCAGGTCGACGTCGATCGCCGCGACGGCGAGCAGACCGGCGCGCAGGCCTGCGCTGCGCTCCACCTGGAACCCTTCGCCCGTGAGCAGCATCTCGATGACTTCGGCGAGGCCAAGGTCGTCTTCCACGACCAGGATGCGTTCCCGTCGCAACGTGGCCGCCGTGCTCATGGCACACGCGCGCGACAGAGCGGCAGCGTCATCGTGAAACAGGCGCCGCCGGTCACCGGATCATTTGCCGCGCGAAGATCGCCGCCGAGTTCATGCACGATTTCGTAGCTGATGGCAAGACCGAGCCCGGTGCCCTCGTCGTCTGCCTTCGTCGTGAAGAACGGCTCGAATATCCGGTTCAGATGCGCCGGCGCGATCCCCGGTCCCGTGTCGTGGATCGCAAGTTCGACCATGCCAACCGGCGTCACGGTGGCGACCGCGCTGACATCACCGGAACCCCCCACGGCCTGCGCCGCATTGAGGAGAATGTTGAAAATGACCTGCTGCAATTGCCCCGGACGGGCGAGCACCATCGCGCCGGGTGCGTGCTGGTAGGCAAACGCGACGGTCGCGCCCACCGGATGGTGCCGAAGCAAGGCAACCGCTTCGTCGACAGCGGCATCGATGTTCAGCGGCACGCAATGCTCGCCGGGCACTCGCGAAAAGCTCGATAGCCGGCGCGTGATCGCGAGAACCCGCGAGAGGTTGGCCGCGATGTTGGCGAGGCCCTTCTCCAGCGTCTTGGACGTGACGCCGCGCCCCGACTGGAGGATCTGGACCATCGAATGGATCGCGGAGAGGGGGTTCGCAACCTCGTGACAGACGCCGGCGATCATGAATCCGAGGGACGCGAGTCGCGTGGTCTGGGGATTGGCGGGTGCGGACGGCATCACGCAGTTCCGGTCGACAACCGCGACACAGGTTCCGAGCGGCGAGCGGCTCACGTGCAGGGTCTCGCAACGGCAGCCGCCGGACGCGGCGCGCTCGACGTCGATGGTACGCGTCCCCGGGCCGTCCCAATCGAGACACGCGGCATACTCGGGGGCTTCTATCGCGAGCGTCTTCGCGGCACCGCCATGCCGCAGGCGGCTGCGCATCGCGGCATTGGCAAAGGCGATGTCGCCGGCCGGGCCGAGCAGCATCAGCGGCACCGGCAATCCTTCGAGCAACGGGGGCAGTGCAGCCTCCGTCGTCTCGGCCGCAGTAACCTGCCGCTGTCCTGCGCGCCCCGTCCTCATCCGTGCGTCTTCATGGCATGACGCAGCCCAACCGCACGCTCGTCGATGGGCAGGCAGGCGACACCCGCGATCACACTCGCAGCCAGCGCGCATGTCCAGACCACCGCATAGCCGCCGGTCATGTCGAAGACGTAGCCGCCCAGCCAGACGCCGAAGAACGCACCCAGCTGATGCCCGAGAAAGGAAATGCTGAACAGAGTGGAAAGATACTGCACGCCGAAAATCTGCGCGACCAGGGCATTTGTGAGCGGAATGGGGCTGAGCCACGTGAATCCGATCATCGCGGCAAATGCCCAGATGCTCGCGTTGCTCAACGGAAGCAGCACGAAACCGGCAATCGCGATGGCGCGCACGGCGTAGATGCCGCTCAACAGGTATTTCTTGCTGTAGATGTCACCAAGGTACCCTGCCAGAAACGAGCCGACGATGTTGAGCAACCCGATGATCGCGAGCGCGGTCATCCCGCTGATGGCCGGCGCGCCGCGGTCGACGAGATAGGCGGGCAGATGGACCATTATGAACGTCGTCTGGAAGCCGCAGACGAGCAGGCTCCAGGTGAGCAGCCAGAAACCCGGGTGTGCGCCCGCCTCCCGAAGTGCCACGCCGGCGGTTTGCTCGCGTCCTTCCGTACGCATCGGTCGCCCGGCGAGTGCCGAGCCGAGTGGAATGATGAGAAACGCGCAGACGGCGAGAATGAGCAGCGCTTCCTGCCATCCGAATTGTGCGATGAGCGCGTGCGACGCGGGCAGCATCGCGAACTGACCGAATGAACCGCCGGCGCCGGCGATACCAAGCGCTACACTGCGCCGCTCCGGCGCTGCACGCCGCCCGACCACGCCTAACACCACGCCGTAGCTCGCACCACTCAAACCCAGGCCGACAAGGACGCCGGCGCTCGCGTCGAAGGCAAGACCGGTCGTCGAGAAAGCCATGAGCACGAGACCGGCCGCATAACATGCTCCTCCGGCCGCGAGCACGCGCCCGGCGCCGAACCGGTCGGCGACCATTCCGGTGAACGGCTGGGCAACGCCCCAAATCAGATTCTGCAGTGCAATGGCGAACGCAAACGTTTCGCGTCCCCAGCCCAGGTCCATCGTCATGGGTCGAAGGAAGAGCCCGAACCCCTGACGCATGCCGACGGACAGAAGGAGAATCACCCCGGCGCAGGCGAGCACGACGACAGGCGTCCGCCAGTTGCGTGCGGTCACGTAGACTCCTCGTAGGGGGGCGTCCGGGTGGACGGTTGCCCGTCGGCGTAGTGTAACGTGTCGGGCGCAACGCTACTTCCTGCAGGACCTTGGCGAGCATGGGCGCCAAGGCTCGGCCGCCGAGGTCGGCGCGGTCAGCAGGAGATAGGCAGATTGGCGGTAGCCGGGTCGGCCATGTCGTCGTCGAACACCTTCAATTTTGCATGCACGCAGGATTCGACATATTTCTTGAGCGCATCCGCACGGTAGCCGAGCTTGGTCCCTTCGAGGATGCAGATCCGCGCGAAAACCGCGCGGGCCGACGCGCCGTCGTCGGCGCCAAGAGGCGCGGCATAGCCAGCCCACACCATCGGAAGCAAAACCACGAGTCTTTTCATCGACGGCTCCACATGTTCGGCCACGAAAGCACGACCCTTCGACCAGTTTAGCGCGACTGTCCGCGGCGATCCAGCGGCACGGCCGCGACGGGGTCTTTCAATACCCCGCGTGGCGGATCGTCGAACCGCGCTCGATGCGGCGCTTTCCGCGCGCGTCTGCCCGTCCCGGTGCGGGACTTCGTGCCTGGAGGGAACGCGCGCGTTTCTCCGCGAAACACCCGCCGGGCCGGTTCGCCCAGCCTTAAAAAAAATGTCTCTCGAAACAGAAGTTTAATTCGCCAACTTGCATGGCACGTTTCGTGCGATCATGAATCGGATACCCGCGGGAACGGAAGACAAGAAGAGGTCAGCGTCAGCAACAGGCGTCAGCAGCTGCTCATTACCAAAGGAGGAGAGGCATGTCATCTGAAACCCGATTGCGCACGGTCCCGAAACGTACGTTGTTGTCCAAGGAAGAAGACGCGCAGCTCAATTCGCTGGACCGGCGCAGCTTTCTGCGCAGGACCGCGGCAATCGCCGGCGGTGCCATCGCCGCGGGAAGCGCGGCGTCCGCCGCCCGTGGCGCACCGTTGGTCATTCCCGCCACCGAGCAGGAAATGGGCCGGCCGATCGAGCCGGCGGCGTATGGCATGCCCTCCAAGTTCGAGAAGGATGTTGTGCGGCGCCGCACCGACATCCTCAAGAATCGCCAGAACTGGTCCGACTGGAGCATGACCCCGCTGCAAGACCAGCTCGGCATCATCACTCCGAACGGCCTCATCTACGAGCGGCACCATGCGGGCACGCCGGACATCGATCCGGCGACGCACAAGCTCGTTATCCACGGCATGGTCAAGCAGCCGCTCGTCTTCACGATGGACAGCCTGATGCGGTATCCGGCTGTCTCGAAGTTCTATTTCCTCGAGTGCTCCGGGAACGGCCTGACCGACTGGCTGAAGAATGCATCGACCACGGTTCAGCAGACGCACGGCCTGCTCTCCGGCGGCCAATGGACCGGAATCCCGCTATCGTGGCTGCTCGACGAGGCTGGTGTGCAGCCCGGCGCCAAATGGCTGCTGTTCGAGGGCGCCGATGGCGCGAGCCACACCCGCTCGGTGCCACTGGACAAGTCGCTGAACGACGTCATGCTCGTCTATGGGTCGAACGGCGAAATGCTGCGTCCGGAAAATGGTTATCCGCTGCGGGTTTTTGTCCCGGGATGGGAGGGCAACGTTTCGGTGAAATGGCTGCGCCGGATCAAGATCGGCGATCAGCCGTGGCATTTCAGAAGCGAGACGGCGCGGTATACCGACCCGATGCCCAACGGCAAGTGGCGGCAGTTCAGCATGGTCATGGAGTGCAAATCGGTGATCACGCGACCCTCCGGCGGGATGAAGCTCACGGGTCCTGGTGTCTACGAAATCCAGGGATTCGCGTGGTCGGGAAACGGCACGATCACCGGCGTCGACGTCACCTTGGACGGCGGCAAGAACTGGCGGGAAGCTCGCCTGGAGGAACCGGTGCTCGACAAATGTCTCACGCGGTTCCGCTATCTGTGGAAGTGGGACGGCGGCCCCGCGAAGATCGCGAGCCGTGCGGTCGATTCCACGGGCTATGTGCAGCCTACGGTCGCCGACATCCAGAAAGCGCGTGCGATCACCGGGTTCGTCCAGCATCACAATGCCATCCATCCATGGTCCGTGAGCGCCGCCGGGGAGGTGAAAAATGCGATCGCGTAACCTGTATCTGGGTCTGGCAGCCGCCGTCGTCGGCTGCGCAACGTTGCCTGCCGCAGCAGCACCCTCGGCGCGTCCGGACGTGGCATTCGGCCAGTCGATCAGCGAAGCGGACATTGCCGTTTGGAACGTCGATATCCGCGCCCCGGACGGCCTCGGGCTGCCGTCGGGTCGCGGGACGGCCGGGGAAGGCAAGGCGATCTACGACGCGAAATGCACGGCCTGTCACGGTGCGGATGCGAAGGGCGGACCGGTCTATGGCGCGATGGTAGGCGGGATCGGTTCATTCACCACCAACGCGCGCGTCCTCACGCCGGGCAGCATGTATCCCTATGCGCCGATCCTGTTCGACTACATCCGCCGCGCGATGCCGATGGACAAGCCGATGACGTTGGCGAACAACGAAATCTACGCGCTCTCGGCCTACATCCTGAACCTGAACGGCCTCATCAAGGCCGACGAGGTGATGGACCAGAATTCGTTGCCCAAGGTGCAGATGCCAAACCGCAACGGTTTCATCGTCGACGACCGGCCCGACACCCATGCCGTACGCTGCATGACCAATTGCATGTAGACCGATTGCGGCGTTGCGCGTCCCGGCGGTGCCCGGTGTCACATCACGGGACCGTCGGGCCGTCCCGTTTGCATGACGCCAGGCCCGTTGCGCCGGCCGAGCAGACTGACTGTGCCCTTGCGTCCGGTCGCGCCTGACTGTTTCCGGCGGAAACACGTCGCGTTGGTGCACCCGAACCAAGCGCGCATCAGAACGATTGCAAAATAAGCAGTTAGCGCATCGCAAGCGAATGGCACGAAACGTGCGCCAGCGGTGGAATATTGTCAAAATCCATGCACGGAGGCCCCATGGCGAAAAACGCAGTTGAATGGGCAGCACGTCCCAAATTCCCGACGTCGCATTACGTCGATGCGCGCATCTACAACGATCCCGATATTTTCGGCGAAGAAAAGGAGAAGATCTTCAAGCCGTCCTGGATCATCGCGTGCCACGAGTCGGAAATACCGAACGACTTCGACTACCGGCTCTTCACGCACCCGGCCGGTGCCCCGCTCATCGTCGTGCGCGGCGACGACCGCAAAGTGCGATCGTTCTACAACATCTGCCCGCACCGCGGCAACGCCGTCCTCTACGACCCGTCGGGCAACGCGAAGCGCATGACCTGCATTTTCCACCAGTGGTCGTTCGACACGAAAGGCAGCTGCATCGACATCTCGCGCGCGGAGCAGGGCTTCCAGGACCGTTTCCGCAAGGAGGACGCCGGCCTGCGCGAGGTCAAGTGCGAAATCGGCTTCGGCGGCTTCGTCTGGGTGAATCTCGACGATGCGGCACCCACGCTGCGGGAGTTCATCGGTCCGGCGCTCGAACTCCTAGAGCCGACGATGCAGGAGCCGATGGAAGTGTTCCACTTCCACAAATCCGTCGTGAACACCAACTTCAAGCTGTGGCACGACACCAACAGCGAGTTCTATCACGACTTCTTGCACTATTTCAATCGCATCACCGGCATGATGCAGCCGGGGTACTTCGATCGCAAATACACAGGCTATCCGAACGGCCACGCGTCGGTCGGCTCGATGAGCATCAAGTACGACGCCTACCAGACGGGTACGGACCGCATCGGCTGGCCGGGATTGGCGCCCGGCGGCTGGATCCTGATCGATATCTTCCCCGGAATGACCTACAACCTGCGCACCTCGGTGATGCGCATGGACACCGTCGTACCGCTGGGGCCCGACAAGGTGATCATCGAGTTCCGTGGCCTTGGGCTCAAGCGCGACACACCGGAAGAGCGCGCGAAGCGCATCTTCGATCACAACATGATCTGGGGGCCGTTCGGCCGCAACCTGCACGAGGATCTGCTGGCCGTGCACGGCCAGGGCATAGCGATGAAGCGCGGCACGGACGCGCGCTGGGTGATCCAGGGCCGCGAGGAAAACAGCACGATCCATGATGAGGTCGGCATGCGTCACTACTACGCGGAATGGGGCAGGCGGATGGGCCGCCCCGCGTACGACCCGTTCCACGAAGGCAAGCCGGCGCCGGCGCGCGCCGCCGCGTAGGGAGGACCCATGTCGACCTACGAGCAGCGTCACGCCGTGGAAGAACTGGTCTACCGGAGTTGCCTCGCGCTCGACGCGAAGGACTGGAAGGGCTTCCTCGACCTTTGTGAACCGGCCTTCCGGTACCGCATCACCACGTACAGTCCCGAGATCAAGAAGGACATGACGTGGCTCGAACACGACCGGGCCGGGATGGAGGTGCTCTTTGGCAACCTGCCGAAGCACAACAGCGACCACTCGCCGATCACGCGGCACGCGACGGTCTACACCGTGGACATCGACGACGCGCAGGACAGCGCGCGGGTCGTAAGTGCCGTGCAGGTGTTTCGCACCACGCTCGACGGTGGCGCGACCGAACTCTTTGCGGTCGGGCACTTGCACGACACCGTCAAGCTGAACGATGGCGGCGCGAAGCTCTCCGACCGCAGCGTGCGCCTCGACACACGTCTGCTCGGCTTCGGCTACCACATCCCGTTCTGACGCTAGCGCTGCAAGAACCGTCAGTGCGCGTTCAGCTCAACGCCCGTAACCGCGCCTACGAATTCGAGGCGTCGCCCGGGGAGAAGATCCTATATGCAGGGCTTCGCTCGCGGGTCGACCTTCCCTACGAGTGTGGCACGGGAACGTGCGGTACGTGCAAGGCGCGGCTCGTCGATGGCCGTATCGAGGATGGGTGGCCCGAAGCTCCGGGGACGAAATACCTCAAGGGACCGCGCGAGTTTCTGATGTGCCAGTGCGCTGCGGCCGGCGATGTCACGATCGAGGTCGCATCGTTCGTGTATGCGATGGATCCTGGTGCGTGCACGGCGGAGCCGGCCGCCGGCGTCATCTCGAGCGCACGCACGTTGACGCGGGACGTCGTGTCGTTCGAAATCGCGCTCGAACGTCCCCTGGACTTCGATGCCGGACAGTTCATGGCGGTCGAAGTACCCGCGGTCCGCGGCTATCGGGGCTACTCGATGGTCAACTTCGATCGCCAGGCGCATCGGCTCGAATTCGTGGCGAAGCGCAAGCCTGGCGGCGGTTTCTCCGAATGGCTCTTCGACGGTGCTCCGCAGGGAACACAGGTGAAAATGATCGGCCCGCTCGGCAAGGCGACGTTCTATCCGGGCATCGGCAAGAACCTCCTGTGCATCGCGGGCGGCAGCGGCATCGCGGGCATGATGTCGATCCTCTCCCGCGCTCGACAGGAGCGCTACTTCGGCCAATACCGCGGTGACGTCTACTTCGGCATCCGGACCATGCAGGACGCTTTCTATCTCGACGAGCTGGCGGCGCTCCAGCGCGAGTTCCCCGGGCACCTTGACGTGGTCATCGCGCTCTCGGACGAGGATGTCCCGCTCGTGGTGGCACCCGCGCACGCGGGTCTCAGGTTCGAACGCGGGCTCGTGCACGAAGTCGCGCAACGGTGCATGCAGGGGAAATTCCGGGACGTGCGCGCGTACCTCGCCGGTCCGCCCCCGGCGGTCGATGCGGCGATCCGCTTGCTGCTGTTGGAGGCCAAGCTCACGGCCGACAACATCCGGTACGACAAGTTCAGCTAGGAGTACGCTCCGGTATGGCGAGAAGTCTGATCTGTCAGTTGCGCGACATCCCGGCGAACGGCATGAAACAGTGCGAAGCCGAGGGAGGGATGAAGCTGCTGGTCGCCCGAGCGGGTGATGACTGCTTTGCCTATCAGGCGGTCTGCCCGCACCAGGACGTAGCACTGTGCGAAGGACTCTACGACGGCGCGACGCTCACGTGCCATATGCACCTGTGGCAATGGGACATCCGGACCGGTGCGCCGATCGGGCTTGCCGAGGCTCCGCTGGAGCGGTACGACCTGACGATCGATGGCGGGTCGGTGTACGTCGAGTCGAAGAGCGCGCTCGACGTCGGAGCACTCTTCGCGGGCGCCTCCGAGGCTACGCTGACGAAGCTCGCGGCTCTTGCGCGGCGCGAGGAATACGACCCGGGGGCGGTCGTCTACAATATCGGCGACCCGGCGGACGATTTCTTCGTGCTCGATCTCGGCCGGGTCGAGTTTCAGATCGGCCGTGACGACCGGACGAGTCCCGCGGGATTCATGCTGCGCAAGGGGGAGGTGTTTGGCTGGGCCGCGCTTCTCGACAGTCAGCCGCGCCGGATCGCGAGCGCGAAGGCGTTGGAGGGATCGGTGCTGTTGCGGATCAACGGGCGCGAGGCGCTGGCCGTGCTGGAATCGGATCCGGCCTCGGGATTTCTCGTCATGCGCCGGTTGTCATCGCTCATCACCCGATACCTCGCGGCGTCCGGGGCAAATTGATGCAGGCACCGGCTCGACACGCCGGCTTTCCGGCCACCGAAAGCCGATACATCGAGCCGTTCGAAGTGGTACAAGAAGTGGTCGCAACGAGTCCATCAAAGGAGGACGCAATGAGAGCAAAGTTTCCGTTCGTCTGGGCGCTGGCGGCGCTGGTACCTTGTGTCGCGATGACTGGCCTGGCACATGCCGCAGACCTCGATTATGGCAAGCCGGGCACCCCGATCAAGCTGGTGGTCGGGTATCAGCCGTACTACACCGAGAGCTGGTCCGGCGTGGTGATGCGCGGCAAGAAGCTATACGAAAAATACCTTCCGAAGGGCTCCGAGGTCGATTTCCAGATCGGTCTGCAGGGCGCGATCATCGTCAACAACATGCTGGCCGGCAAGCAACACGTCGGCTACATGGGCGACATGCCGGCGATCGTGTCCACGACCAAGGTCGACACCGCCGATCTGCGCCTCGTCGCGACGCTCGGCCTCGGCTTCGATCAGTGCAACATCTTCATTGCGCGCAACGACGCGCCGAAGTTTGCGGATGCGAAGGCGGCGATCAAATGGCTGGACGGCAAGATCGTGGCTGTGCCGAAAGGCAGCTGTACCGACCGGTTCGCGCAGGCAACCTTCAAGAAGGAGAACGTCAATCCCAAGGAGTACCTCAACCAGAATATCGAAGTGATCACGTCGAACTTCCGCGCCGGGAAGATCGATGCGGCGGTGATCTGGGAACCGACCGCGTCGCGGCTGGTGCAGGAAGGCCTCGCGCGCCGCATCGCCTCGGGTGTGAGCGTCGACGAAAACGATGGCGGGTTTCTCGGGATGCGCGCCGACCTCATCAAGCAGCGTCCCGACGTGGTCAAGGCGTGGCTGGAAGCCGAGCTCGATGCGCAACTCTTCCTGGCCGACGCGAAGAACGCCGCCGAAGTCATCAAGATGGCCAAGGAGCAGACGACCGGCTTTTCCGAGCGGGCGCTGTGGTATTCGCTCTATGGCAACTATCCTGCGTCTGACGGCGGCACGCCGACGCGCGTGATCCTGGCGTACACCTTTACGCCGCAAGCGCGGGCGTTGATCACCAAGGCTTCTGCGTTCCTGTACTCGATCAAGAGCATCAACACCGAAGCGCTGCGCCCCGAGGCGGTCATGCCCGAGTTCACCGAGCAGATCCTGAAGGCGCGCGGACTGAAGGCGCCGATCGGCGACGTCAAGGCGCTGCCGGACGCGTCGGCGCCGAAGTGAAATGATCGGCCGGAGTGCCCATTCGCCGAGCGGGTGGGTGCTTCGTTGCCGTAGCCGAATGCCCCCGGGGTTTGCCGGGGAGCGGCGGGGTTCCCACACGCAGAAAACTGCCAGCCGATGTCCGATGCCACTCCGAGCCAGCCCGTGAACGAGGCTGCCCACGACAGCGATCTCGAGATCCTGCGTCTCGCCACGCCGTTCCGCGAGGCGCCGGATGACCTGCTGCGCAAGATCGCCGGACTTGGCCGGCGCCTGCGTTTCAACGCCGGCGACCGGGTCTACATCGCCGGCGAGGCTGCCGACGACATCTACGTCACTGTGTCGGGCCGGATCGAGCACGTCTTCACCGAGGAGATCACGGCCCAGGATCCGTTGAAGCGCATGTCGCGGGGCGGCGTGTTCGGCTGGGCGGGACTGTTGCTCGGCCACACGAAGCGCCTTGCGACTGCGACAACGCGCGAGCCGTCCGAAGTGATCGCGATCAATACCGAGAAACTGGTCGAGCTCCTCGAGACCGACCCCGTGGCAGGTGGTGCGGTCATGGAGCGCTTCGCGACCATGATCCAGAGGGAGTTCCAGGTTCCGGAACTCCTCGCGCAAGTCCGGCGGCTCACCGGGCAGCCGCTCACCGAGGAAATGTCGGCCCTCGGTCTGACGATGTACCGCGTGTCGCGCTGGATCGCGAGTCCGCGCCCGTACCTGATGCTCATCGGATTTTCGCTCTTCCTCGGCTTCTGGTACCTGTCGGTCGAAGTCTGGGAGTTGCCGCGCTTCCGCGACATGCCCGGCATCACGACCGTGGTCAAGGAATGGGTGTCGCGCAACCCGACCTATGGCCTCTCCATCTACACGCCGGAGTATTACGATCACATTGCCGTCTCGGTCTGGCGCGTCGCGCAGGCGTTTTTCCTCGCAACGGTGCTTGGCGTGCCGTTCGGGCTGTTTCTCGGTTGGTCGCGCAAGTTCAAGGAGTACGTGTTTCCAATCTTCGAGATGCTGCGGCCCATTCCGATTCTCGCGTGGGTGCCGCTTGCGATCGTGATGTTCGTCGCCACCGAATCGGCCGTGGTGTACCTCGCCTTTCTCGCGTCGTTCTTCGCGACCGCGCTCAATACCATGCTTGGCGTCGAGTCGATCGACGAGTCCTACATCCGGGCAGCGGACTGCCTCGGCGCGAGCAAGTGGCAGAGCTTTCGCCACGTCATTGTCCCGGGGGCGATGCCGTTCATCTTCACCGGGCTGCAGATCTCGATCGGGGTGTCGTGGTTCTCGCTCGTGGCTGCCGAGATGGTGTCGGGCCAGTACGGGCTCGGCTACGTGATCAACACGTCCTACATGATGGTGCGCTACCCGACCATCGTGATCGGGATGATCACGCTCGGCTTCGTCGGCTACATCACGAGCGCGCTGGTGCGCGTTGCCGGCGATTACCTGATGCAGTGGCGTGTGCGCGAGTTGGCGCTCTCCGGGGGTTGACCGTGGATCTGCAGCACGGCGTGACCTCGCTTGCCCGCGGCAGCATTCTCATCGACGATGTCGTCAAGATCTACGATCCCGACGGCGCGGCGGTCATGGCGGTCGATCATTGTTCGCTCGACATCGGCGCGGGCGAGATCTGCATGATCGTCGGCCCGTCTGGCTGCGGCAAGACGACACTGCTCAACGCGATTGCGGGTTTTCACGAGATCACCGCCGGCCGCATCGTCCTCGATGGCGAGGTGCTATGCAGCGCCGAGAAACCCAAGGCCGAACCGGGTCCGGATCGCATCGTCGTATTCCAGAACGGCGCGCTCTTCCCCTGGAAGACGAATCTCGAGAACGTGGTGTTCGGCCCGGTGATGCAGGGGAAGCTTGCACGCCGGGAGGCGATCAACAAGGGCCGCGCAATGATGGCCGACGCCGGCGTCTCCGGCGTCGAGCACAACTATCCGGGCGAGGTGTCCTCGGGGATGCGCCGGCGAGTCGAGATCGTCCGCGCGCTCATGAACGACCCGCGGGTGCTGCTGCTCGACGAGCCTTATCGCGCGCTCGATTCGCTCACCAAGAGTGTCATGCACGAGGCGCTGCTCGAGATCTACTACAAGAACAAGGTCACGATCTTCTTCATTACCCACGACCTCGAGGAAGCGATCTTCCTCGGTCACAAAGTGGTGATCATGACGACCCGACCCTGCAAGCCGAAGAAGGTGCTGACCGTGGACATTCCGCACCCGCGCGACTACAGCGTGCTTACGTCGCGGCGATTTCGTGAGTTGATCGAGGAGACGAGCGAGGCGGTTCACGAAGAAGCGTTGAAGGCGTTCCAGGCCGGCGAGAAGGAAGGCTAGGATGACACGCGCGACGAACATCCGCCTGGGCAAGTCGATCGTCCGTGGCGTCTTCTCGATCGTCATGTTCCTGATCCTGTGGGAGCTCGGCGCCCGTTCCCGGCATTGGCTCGGCGCCGACGTCTTCGCACCCGTCCGCGACGCGCTTGGCGCGATGGGATTCAAGAAGAACTACCTGCCATGGATCGGCGCGGTGCCGGCTCCCAGCGAAGTCCTCAAGACATGGCTCGTCGTGCTCACTTCGGCTGGCTACTGGCAGAGCTGGTACTTGAGCATCCTGCGCGTCATGTCCGGCTTCATCGCTGCGATGGTCGTCGGCATTCCGTTCGGCCTTGCGCTCGCAGTGAGCCGGACGGCCTACGGCATCGGGTTCCCCACGTTCGAGATGCTGCGTCCCATCCCTCCACTTGCCTGGGTGCCTGCCTCGATCATCTTCTGGCCGACCCAGGAGCTGTCGATCGCCTTTGTGACATTTCTCGGTGCGTTCTACACGATCGTGATCAACGTGCTGGGCGGCGCGCGGTCGATCGACGTTCGCTACTACCAGTCGGCACGGGCCATGGGCTCTTCGAGTTGGGACATATTCCGCCGCATCATCCTGCCGGGCACGCTCCCCTCGATCGTTGTCGGCTCCGCTGTCGGGATGGGCATTACCTGGGAAGTGGTGGTCGCAGCCGAGATGATCTCCGGCGGCGGCGGCCAGGGCGGTGGTGGCCTCGGCTTCTTCATCTGGAACTCCTACGTCGGCGGCTCCTACGAGCAGATCGTGGTGGGCATGATCTCGATCGGCATCGCGGGCTTCGTCTCGAGTGAACTATTGCGGAAGCTGGGAAAGTTCGTGACCCCGTGGCTACGGGTCAGGTAACGGGATGGATCAAACGAACCAAGCCGAAGGCACGCGGCCGGCCATTGAGGCCGGCGAGATCGTCGTTTCCAACGTCAGCAGGAGCTACGGGACGGTCCAGCTCCACAAGGACGTCGTGCGCGACTGCTCGTTCACGATCGAGCGCGGCAAGCTCACGGTGATGATTGGTCCCTCGGGTTGCGGCAAGAGCACCATCATCCGGCTGCTCGCCGGCTTCGAGAAGCCGAGCTCCGGCTCGATTGCGCTTGACGGCGCACCGATCACCGGTCCGAACCGGGACCGGCTGGTCGTGTTCCAGGAGACGGCCCTGTATCCGTGGATGAACACGTACGACAACATCATGTTCGGCCCGCGCGCCCGCGGCGAGGTCACGAAGCAGACGCTCGAACTCGCGGAATTCCTGCTCGCGAAAGTCGGGCTGCAGGACTTCCGGGGCAAGTACCCGGGACAGCTCTCGGGCGGCATGCAGCGCCGCGCGGAGCTTGCCCGCGCGATGATCAACAACCCGCAGGTCATGATCCTAGACGAGCCGTTCCGCGGCCTCGACGCGATGACGAAGGAGCTGATGTGGGAGTACTACTCGCGCCTGTACGAGGAAAACCGCCGCACGAATTTCTTCGTGACGACGGACATCGACGAGGCCGTGTTTCTCGCGGACCGGATCCTCATCATGTCGAATATCCCGACGCAGGTGCGCGCGGTCGTCGAAGTGGACCTGCCGCGGCCGCGCCAGCTTTCCGACATCGTGGAGAACGACCGTGCGAATGAGTACAAGCAGCAGGCGCTCTCCATCCTGCACGCCGAGGCGATGCGCTCGTTCGCACGGGGGAGCAAGGCGGCCGCGGACTTCGTCGACGCCTACCTGAAACGCGCCAGCCGGAGCTGACTGGCCGGACTACGGCCGCGCGGCGAGAGCGCGATGGAAGTCCTCTTGACTCGACCTGTTGTCGTGGCGCTCGCCCTCCTGGGCGCCGGCTTCTCGCTCGCCGCGTCGGTCCTCCACGCACGTGGTCTGGTGACAGCCGAAGGAGCGCGCCGGCTCAATCGGCTGGGGTACGTTTGCATGGGTGTGAGCATCGCGCTCTTCATCGTGGCGGGCGTGCGCGGCGTCCCCGGGTAGCCCGACGCCACGATCGCCAGGCTCGATGCCGGGCCGCTGCCGCCCGGCGGCATCCCTGCCTGAATGATTTCACGAATGCGCCGGGCGTCTTCCTTCGCAATCGCGACGTGTTCCGCAATCCTCAGCCCGATCGCCGCTTGCGGTCCATCAACTGCAGGATCAGCGGCGTCAGGATGAGCTGCATCGCGAGGCTCATCTTGCCGCCGGGTACGACGATGATGTTGGGCCGCGACATGTACGAGTCGTGCAGCATCGACAGCAGGTACAGGAAATCGATCCCCTGCGGCTTCTCGAAGCGGATCACGACCATGCTTTCGTCGACCGTCGGGATGTCCTTGGCGATGAAGGGATTGGACGTGTCGACCATCGGAACGCGCTGGAAGTTGATGTGCGTGCGAGAGAACTGCGGGCAGATGTAGTTCACGTAATCCGGCATCCGGCGCAGGATTGTGTCGACCACCGCCTCGTGCGAGTAGCCGCGCATATGCTGGTCGCGATGCAGCTTCTGGATCCACTCGAGGTTGATGATCGGCACCACGCCGATCAGGAGGTCGGCGAACCCGGCGACGTTGACGCGCTCGGTCACCGCGCCGCCGTGCAGCCCCTCGTAGAACAGCAGATCCGTGCCCGGCCCGATGTCGCTCCACGGCGTGAATGTGCCAGGCTCCTGGCCGAACGGCTTCGCCTCGGCAGCGTCGTGCAGGTACTTGCGGACCTTGCCGGTACCGCACTCGCCATACGTGCGAAACAGGGCTTCGAGTTCTTCGAAGAGATTCGCTTCCGGGCCGAAGTGACTGAAGTGGTGGTTGCCTGCGGCGGTGGCCTCGGCCATCTTGGCGTGCATCGTCTTGCGGTCGTAGCGGTGGAACGAGTCGCCCTCGACGATCGCCGCCCGGACATTTTCCCGCCGGAAGATGTGCTCGAAGGTCCGGGTGATCGTCGTGGTGCCGGCGCCGGACGAACCGGTAATCGCCACCACCGGATGTTTCGTGGACATGGCGCAGTCTCCGTCAACTGGAAAGGGTCGCGACGCCGAACAGCGAACGCTCATTGAAGAGCGGCGAGCTGAACGCGACGTCGCCGCGATCGTATTCGGCGTGGTAGCGCTCGAGCCGCGCAACCTCCTCTTTCGAGCCGACGATCACGGGTACGCGCTGGTGGAGCGCCGTCGGGACCACCTCCAGAATGCGTCCGCGCCCGGTCGAGGCGGCACCGCCGGCCTGCTCGATCAGCATCGCCATCGGATTGGCCTCGTACAGGAGGCGCAGGCGGCCGGGCCGCTGCGGATCCTTGGTGTCCTTCGGATACATGAAAAGGCCGCCGCGCATCAGGATCCGGTGCACCTCGGCGACCATCGACGCGATCCAGCGCATGTTGAAGTCCTTGCCGCGTACGCCCGTCCCGCCGGCAAGGCATTCCTCGACATAGCGCTTGACCGGCGGCTCCCAGAAGCGCTGGTTCGACGCATTGACGGCGAATTCCTGCGCGGTGGCAGCGATCGTCAGGTTCGGGTGGGTGAGCACATAGGCGCCGATTTCGGGCTCGAGCGTGAAGCCGTGGACGCCGGTGCCCAGCGTCAACACGATCATCGCCGCGGGACCGTACAGCGCGTAGCCGGCGCAGACCTGCTGCGTTCCCGGCTGCAGGAAAGCCTCGGGCGAAGGATCGGTGCAGCCCTCGGGCGCGACCAGCACCGAAAAGATCGTCCCGACGGTGACGTTGACATCGAGATTCGAGGAGCCGTCGAGCGGGTCGAATACCAGCAGATAGCGCCCCCGCGGATACTGCGGCGGGATCGGGTAGGGCGCCTCCATCTCCTCGGACACCATGCCGGCGAGATAACCGCCCCATTCGCAGCTCCCGAGCATGATGTCGTTGGCGATGACGTCGAGCGGTTTCTGCTCCTCGCCCTGCACGTTGATGCTTGCGGCGGCGTTGCGCGCGCCGGTCAGCGCGCCGCGCGCAACGGCGCTGGCGATGTACTTGCACGCGGTCTGGATGTCGTTGACGAGCGCGATCAGCTCGGTGCCGCCCGCGAGCCGGCGCTGCTCCTCGATGATGAATTTCGACAGCGTCGTGCGGCCGTGCAGCATGGTGTGCTCCCCGAAGCGATGCTCAAGCGTTGAAGACGCGGCTCTGCAGGATATCGGCCGCCGCGATGGTCGAGAGTTCGTCTCTCCCGACCGGCTGATCCATTGCCGCGAACAGGCGGCTCGCCTGGCGGAGCCGCGCGCGGTCGAGCGCGTTGCGGATCGACCGCGCATTGGCGAAGTGCGGCTGCGGGATGCGCCGGGCGATGTAGTCGCGCAGCACTGCCTCGGCGTCCGAGGCGAGGCGGTAGCCGGTCTTGGCCAGCATCAATTGCGCGATCGCGTAGAGCTCGTCGGCGCCGTAATCGGGAAAGTCGATGTGGTGCGCGATGCGCGACGCCATCCCCGGATTGCTCTTGAAGAACGTGTCCATGCGGTCCCGGTAGCCGGCGAGGATCACCACCAGGTCGTCGCGCTGGTTTTCCATCACCTGCAGCAGGATCTCGATGGCCTCCTGGCCATAGTCGCGCTCGTTTTCGGGCCGGTACAGGTAATACGCCTCGTCGATGAACAGCACGCCGCCCATCGCTTTTTTCAGCACGTCGCGCGTCTTCGGCGCCGTGTGGCCGATGTACTGGCCGACGAGGTCGTCGCGCGTCACCGCGACGAGATGGCCTTTGCGCACGTAACCCAGCCGGTGCAGGATCTCGGCCATCCGCAGCGCGACCGTCGTCTTGCCGGTGCCCGGGTTCCCGGTGAAGCACATGTGCAGCGAAGGCGGCTCGGCTGGGAGCCCAACGAGGCGCCGGCCGCGATCGACGAGCAGAAGTGCGGCAATGTCGCGGATCCGTGCCTTCACCGGCGCGAGTCCGACGAGTTCGCGCTCGAGTTCGTCGAGCACGTCGTGGATCTTGGTCTCGCGGGCGAGTGCCGCGAGATCGATCGCGCCGGGCCGGGAGTCGGTATCGGGCATCGGAGCGTCAATAGCGGTGGCCTTCGGGCCGGTCGACCGCATAGCTCTCGACCGTATACCGGATCGCGCGGCCGGGCCCTTCCTGGCGCACGACGCGGAAGCCGGGTTCTGCCGGCGGGCGGTTGACGATGAACGAGAGCCGCGTCGATTCCCAGCCGTGTGTGGCGTCGAAGGCGTTGATCTTGATGTAATGGGACGGGAACGCCTTGCGGCAGGCGCGGACTTCCAGCATCACGCCCGCCGCGTCCGTGAGATCGAACATCGGCATGTCCCACATTTCCCAGTAGACGTTGCGCGGATGCGGTTCGTCGGTGTGCTCGACCGCGACGGCCCAGCCCTGCTGCAACGCGTACTCGATCTGCGCCGAAATCTCGGCGTCGGTCAGGTCGGGCAGGAACGAAAAGGTGCCTTGGGTGATGCGCATGGTGTCCTCGCTGTGCGGGGGCGTCAGGCCGCGGTGGCGGTCGGCACGAAATCGGGTGTGTCGGTCGACGCATAGTTGAACGAGACGTCCTTCCAGGTGTCGAGCGCCTGCGCCAAGGGTGCGCACCAGCGTGCGGCATCGCGCAGGATCTCGGGCCCCTCGTGCACGATGTCGCGGCCTTCATTGCGCGCCTTGACCATGACTTCCAGCGCGACGCGGTTGGCCGTCGCACCGGCCTTGATGCCCTGCGGATGGCCGATCGTGCCGCCGCCGAACTGCAGCACGCAGTCGTCGCCGAACAGCTCGATCAGCTGGTGCATCTGCCCCGCATGGATGCCGCCCGAGGCCACCGGCATCACCTTGCGCAGGTTCGCCCACGGCTGCTCGAAAAAGAGGCCGCGTGCGAGATCGACCGCGTTCTTCTCCTCGCGGCAGACGTTGTAGAAGCCCTGCACCGTCAGCGGGTCGCCCTCGAGCTTGCCCACCGCGGTGCCCGCGTGGATGTGGTCGACGCCGGCCATCCGCATCCACTTGGCGATGACGCGGAACGACACGCCGTGGTTCTTCTGCCGCGTGTATGTCGAGTGGCCCGCGCGATGCAGGTGCAGGATCATGTCGTTGCGACGCGCCCACTTCGCCATCGACTGGATGGCCGTGTAGCCGATGACGAGGTCGATCATCACGATGACCGACCCCAGCTCCTTCGCGAAATCGGCGCGCTCGTACATGTCCTCCATGGTCGCGGCCGTCACGTTGAGGTAGGTGCCCTTGACCTCGCCGGTCGCGGCGGACGCCTTGGCGACGGCCTCCATGCAATACAGAAAGCGCTCGCGCCAGTGCATGAACGGCTGCGAATTGATGTTCTCGTCGTCCTTCAGGAAATCGAGGCCGCCCGTCAAGCCCTCGTAGACGACGCGCCCGTAGTTCTTGCCGGAGAGCCCGAGCTTGGGCTTGACCGTGGCGCCCAGGAGCGGCCGGCCGAATTTGTCGAGGCGCTCGCGCTCGACGACGATGCCCGTCGGCGGTCCCTGGAACGTCTTCAGGTACGCGACCGGGATTCGCATGTCCTCGAGGCGCAGCGCCTTCAGCGGCTTGAACCCGAACACGTTGCCGATGATCGACGCGGTCAGGTTCGCGATCGAGCCTTCCTCGAACAGCGCGAGGTCGTAGGCGATGTAGGCGAAGTACTGCTGCTCGATCGACGTGCCCGGGCCGGTGCCCGGTACCGGGTCCACGCGATAGGCCTTCGCGCGATAGTGGTCGCAGGCGGTCAGGCGATCGGTCCACACGACGGTCCACGTTGCTGTCGACGATTCGCCGGCGACGGCCGCCGCGGCTTCGTCAGCCTCGACGCCTTCCTGCGGCGTGATGCGAAAAAGCGCGATGAGGTCGGTGTCGGACGGCTCGTAATCGGGCCGCCAGTACCCCATGTCCTTGTACTTCATCACGCCGGCCTTGTAGCGCTCCTTGCCGGTTCGTTGGGCCGTGCTTGCCATGTCGTTCATCGCGTCCTCGTCGGTGAAAGCGGTGGACGTGCTCGTCGCCCACCGCCGGGCATCGAAAGCATATTAGTCACAGGAATTGACAAGTAATAGTTAATTGTTTTAACTTGTACCTTAACCTATTACTTAAGTACCAGGCAGCCGAAGCATTGGCGCCAGAAAGCAGGCGACCTATTCCGGCCGGAGGATGCTCCCATGCGCGGCGTGACCATTCGGCAACTGCAGATCTTCGCGGCGGCGGCGGGCCACCTGAGCTTTGCCCGCACCTCCGAGCAGCTGCATCTCACGCAGGCGGCCGTCTCGCTGCAGATAAAGCAGCTCGAGGCGCATGTGGGCCTGGCCCTGTTCGAGCGCCGCGGGCGCAGGGTCCATCTCACCGAGGCCGGCGAGCATCTCGTCCGGTATGCGCGCCAGATCCTCGACGCGCTGAAGGACGCCGACGCGGCAATCTCCGCGCTGAAGGGACTGCGCGGCGGAAGAATCAGCGTGGGCGTCGTCAGCACGGCCAAATACTTCGCACCGGCGCTGCTCGCCCGGTTCCAGGAGCGCTATCCAGGCGTGCGCATCGAGCTCTCGGTCAACAACCGCGAAATCATCGTGCGCGAGCTCGAGCGCAATGAGATCGACGTTGCGATCATGGGGACGCCGCCGCAGCGGATCGAGACGAAGGCCGTGCCGATCGCCGATCATCCCTTGGTGATCATTGCCCCGCCGACACACCCGCGCGCGCGCGCGCGCCGGATTCCGCTGGAAGCGCTCGCGGTCGAGCGCTTCCTGGTGCGGGAGCAGGGCTCGGGCACACGCTCGTCGATGGAACGTTTTTTCGCCGAGCGCGGATTCGTGCCGAAGATCGGCAACGTGATGAGCAGCAACGAAACGATCAAGCAGGCGGTGATGGCCGGCATGGGCCTCGCGCTCATATCACGCCACACGATCGGCTTCGAATTGCAGATGGGACGGTTAGTCGAGCTTGACGTCGTCGGACTGCCGCTGATGCGCGGGTGGTACGTCGTGCAGCGTGCAGCGCGGTTTGTGAGTCCGGTGACGGCGGCTTTCGGCGACTTCGTCGTCGCGTCGGCGCCGGCACTGTTGGCGGAGATGCATCCGCGTCCACGCAGCGCGAAAACGCGCGCCGTTTGATCGCAACCGGCGAGAGGGCTAGGCTAGGAATCCACCGCCATAATCGGGGAGGTTGCGATGGCGCGCATCCTGAAGGTATTCGCGCACGGCGACGAGCAAGCAACGCTTGGCGCGTACGGCACGGTCATTGCGCACTACTCCGCGTTCGCCGTCATCGAGCTCGCGCGCGGCAGGGGCGCGGCATTGCAGGCGCGCTTCCCGTGCGAGGACATCACGCATCAGTACACGCTCGACGTCAGCGGGCGGCGAATCGTGCCGTCCGGGCCGTCCGCGAAAAGGCACAATGATCGATCGGTGCCGCCACGCACGCCGAGTCCCGGCCCTCACCATTATCTCGTCCAGTTCGTCGGCCCGGTGAAGCGGAACTGGCTCGCGCGCGTCACTGCTGCCGGCGGAGCGCTCCGCGAGCTCTATCGCGATTTCACGTACATCGTGCGCGCGAACGGCAGGGCGGTCGCGACGATCGCTGCGCTGCCGTTCGTGCGCTGGGTGGGCCACTTGCCCCACGGGGCACGCATCGCGCGGGGACTCTATGGTGACAAGGCCGTGCTCCCCCGCACCCGCCTGCGGGTAGGTGTCTACACCGTGCAGGCCTTCGACCGGGCGCAGCTGGGCACGATGGCGGCGGCCGCGGCGCGACTGGGATTCGACGTGCTGGCGCGTTGTCCGGCCGCGCGTGCGCTCGTCGTGCGCTCCAGGGCGAACCAGCGCGAACGCGCGAAGCTCGTGCAAACGCTGTCTACCGTGCACGGTGTCAAGTTCATCCGTGCCCGGCCCGTCAAGCGCACGAGCAACGACGTGGCGCCGGAATTCATGGGTGTGACACCCGCGATTGCGGATGAGTTGACCGGCTTGAACGGGCAGGGCGAGATCGTCGCCATCTGCGATACGGGCCTCGACACCGGCGACCCCGCCACTTTGCATCCGGATTTTGCGGGACGCGTGATCGCGATCAGGAGTTACCCCATCACGTCGGACTATGCCGCCGAGGTTTTCAATGCCGGGGCCGACGACGGTCCGGCCGACCTCGACTCCGGTCATGGCACCCATGTCGCAGGCTCCGCGGTCGGCGGCGGCAACGCAAGCAGCGGCATCACGGCGCGACCGGTGCGCGGCCTCGCGCATCGCGCGAAGCTCGTGTTTCAGGCGGTCGAGCAGGAAATGCGGTGGCGGCCCACGGTGCCCGCGTCGCAGCGCGAACGGTATGCGCTTGCCGGCATTCCGCACGATCTGGAGCCGTTGCTGGCGTTTGCCTATCGCAAGGGCGCGCGCATTCATTCCAATTCCTGGGGTGGCGGCGGCCCGGGCGATTACGACGAGCAATGCGATCAGTTCGACCGCTTCGTGTGGAAGCACAAGGACTTCTGTGTGCTCGTGGCGGCCGGCAACGACGGTACCGACAAGGATGGCGATGGCCGGATCAACCGCAAGAGCGTGACGGCGCCGGGCACCGCGAAAAACTGCATCACCATCGGCGCCTGCGAAAATCTGCGGCGCGAGTTCGATGGGGAGACGTACGGTCGCTGGTGGAACCAGGACTATCCGGTGGCACCGTACCGGAACGATCCGATGGCGAACAACCCCGATCAGGTCGTCGCTTTCAGCAGCCGCGGCCCCACCGACGACGGCCGGACCAAGCCCGACGTCGTCGCGCCGGGGACGTTCATTCTGTCGACCCGTTCGTCCGGGATCGCATCCAACAACAGCGCCTGGCGTGCGTTTCCCGCGAGCCGACAATATTTCTACATGGGCGGCACGAGCATGGCTACGCCGCTCGCGGCCGGTGCCGCCGCACTGGTGCGCGAATATCTGCGCAGGAAGCGCAAGTTCAAGTCGCCATCGGCGGCGCTCGTCAAGGCCGCGCTGATCGCAGGCGCAAGGCGCTTGCCCGGAACGGCATCGGCAGGCGTGGTTGCCGACAATCATCAGGGCTTCGGGCGCGTCGACCTCGCGGCGGTCCTAAATGCGAAAACGTTCTTCGTCGAGGTGGCGCCGGGTTTGGCCACCGGGAAGATCCACGGTGGGACCCTGCGTATGCCTTCCGGTGCCGCGTCGTTACGGGTCGCGCTCTGCTACAGCGACTACCCGGGACCATCCCTCGTGAATAACCTCAACTTGATCCTCACGGCGCCGGACGGCCGCAAGGTGACCGCGTTGGGGAACGCCGGCACGACGCTCGCGCTCGACAGCAGGAACAACGTGGAAGTTATCGAGGTCGCTGACCCGGCGCAGGGCACCTGGCGATGGGCGGTCGTCGGGTCGAACGTGCCGCAGAGTCCGCAGGATTTCGCGCTCGTGATCCTCGGAGCGCAGGACTTCGGCCAGACCTGAAGGGAAACAACGTCAGACGCTCCGGTTGAACCACATGAGCGAGAGTAGAGCCGATACGAGCAGCAACGCCGCGCCCGCGGCGGCGAACAGGAACGAGATCTCGGTTTCTTTCCGTTCCAACACCAGGCGCGCATTCAGGCTTTCGTAGACCTTCCTCAAATCGGCCGCCGTGCCGGCATGAAAATATTCACCGCGCGTGATCTCGGCAATCGCGCGCAACGTTTCCTCGTCGAGCCGCACAAAGACGGACCAGCCTTCGAAACCGATGATGGCGCCTTCCTTGGTCCCGAAGCCGACGGTGTAGACCTTCACGCCGCGATCGGCGGCCATTTTCGCGGCCTCGAGCGGATCCGGACCTGTAGTACGGCGTCCATCGCTCAAGAGAATGATCACAGCCGACTTGTAGGACCCCGGTGGAACCGGCTTGAATTCGACCGCGTCCGTTTTGGGCTTGATGACCGGGCGGCTGGCCGGAGCGGCGTATCGCGACAGGCCTCCCTTGAAGACCAGTGATTCGAGGTCGATGCCGGCATCGGGGAAGAGCGTCGCAAGGGCCACGTAGAGCGCGCTGCCCGTGGCCGTGCCGCGCTGCAACTGAAAGCGCTCGATCGCCGCCAGGAGATCCTCGCGGTTGTGGGTAGGCGTCTGCACCAGCGATGCGGTCGCGCCGAACGAGACGATCCCGATGCGCGTCTGCGCCGGATACTCCTCGACGAAGGACTTTGCCGCCGCTTGCGCAGCCGTCAGCCGGCTGGGGTCGACGTCCTTGGCGCCCATGCTGAGCGAGACGTCCATCGCGAGGACAATCGTCTGCTGCTGGGACGGAAGTGTGACGACTGCGGTAGGGCGTGCGATCGCGATGACTGTCGCAATCACCGACAGCAGAAAAAGGAACGGCGGGATGTGGCGCCGCACCCGGTGCCCGGGTCCGAGCGCAACCTTCATCAGGCTCACGCTCGCATAACGGAGGGTGTTCTTCCTCTTGCGGTGCAAGAGCCATGCGTACGCGGCAACGAGCACCGGCACCGCCAACAACAACAGCAGCATTTCGGGCCACAGGTACGTCATGCCGACAACGCTAACATCTTTCCCGGGCGCCGTGGCGATCTCCCCGCGCCGATCCCGCCGCGGCCACGCGGCGGCCGCAATCCGGTAAAGTACGCGCCGCCGCCCTCAAACCACCTCTCGGAAATTGATGAACACCTCTGCCCTGGCCACGTCCGTCGCACGCTGTTGGGACACCTCTATCGTGGCGCAACTCGTCGAGTACATCCGCATCCCGGCGAAGTCGCCCCATTTCGATCCGCGCTGGGAAGCGAATGGCCACATCGAGAAAGTCGTGCGCCTCGCCGAAGCCTGGGCGCGGCAGCAACCCGTGCGTGGCCTGACGGTGGAGATCGTGCGCCTGCCCGGCCGCACGCCGGTGCTGTGGTTCGACGTGCCCGGCAGCGGCGACGCGACGGTCCTGCTGTACGGGCATCTCGACAAACAGCCGGAAATGACGGGCTGGCGCGAGGGTCTCGGGCCGTGGCGACCGGTGCACGAGGACGGCAAGCTGTACGGCCGCGGGGGTGCGGACGACGGCTATGCGCTGTTCGCGTCGCTGGCGGCCATAGGCGCATTGCAGGCGCAGGGCGTCGCGCATGCGCGTTGCGTCGGCGTGATCGAGACCTGCGAGGAAAGCGGCAGCTACGATCTCCCTGCGTACCTGGAACTCCTGGCGCCGCGCATGGGCGCCGTCGATTTCGTCGTCGGGCTCGATTCCGGCTGCGGCGACTACGAGCGGCTGTGGGCGACGACGTCGCTGCGCGGGCTGGCCGGCGGGACGCTTGTCGTCGACGTGTTGACGGAAGGTGTGCACTCCGGCGACGCGAGCGGAATCGTGCCGTCGTCGTTCCGCATCGCGCGGGCGATTCTCGACCGGATCGAGGACGCGGCGACCGGTCGCGTGTTGCCCGCGGAATGGCACGTTGCGATTCCCGACGAGCGCCGTCGCCAGGCGCAGGCGGCCGCGGCGATCATGGGCGCGACGACGATCGGCAAGTACCCGTTCGCGGCCCGCACGCAGCCGATGACGAACGATCACGCCGAAGCGCTGCTCAACCGGACGTGGCGGCCCGCTCTGTCGGTGACAGGTGCCGACGGCTTTCCCGCGATCGCGGATGCGGGCAATGTGCTGCGCCCGGGCACATCGCTCAAGTTGTCGTTGCGCCTTCCGCCACCCGTGGATGGCGCTGCGGCGGTGGACCAGATGCAACGGCTGCTCGAATCCGACCCGCCGTACGGTGCGACCGTGCGTTTCGATGCCGAGGAAGGCGCGACCGGATGGAATGCCCCCGCGACGGCGCCGTGGCTCGAACGCGCGCTCGAAGACGCGTCGCGCGCGTTCTACGGCAAGCCCGCCGCGGCGATGGGAGAGGGCGGCACGATCCCGTTCATGGCGATGCTCGGCAGTCATTTTCCCGCCGCGCAGTTCCTGATCACCGGTGTGCTCGGACCGAAATCGAATGCGCACGGACCCAATGAATTCCTGCACATTCCGTACGCGACCAAGCTGACCGCCTGCGTCGCGTCGGTGCTGGCGGCGCACGCCGCCCGTTCGGGCTAGTCTTCGCTGCCGGGAATCGCGCCGAGCGGCAGCACCTCGTGTTTGCCGTGCGCCAGCGTGCGAATCAGCAGGCGCGCGATATCGGCGTCGAACTCGGGGCGCGGCGGCGCTTCGATGAGACGGCCCAGCTCGCCGTCGTCCCGTGCGGTGCCGAGCCAGCACCATTCGCGGATCACGTGCAGGTCGGTGCGATCGCCCAGCAACGATCGCTCACGGATGGCGGCGAGCCCCGGGAACGGCCAGGGTGGAATCGCGTGGGGCGCCAGCGCCAGGCCAAGCCGCTCGTGATGCGCGGCGGCCGTTTCGGCACCGACGCACGCGCCGGCGCATCGTTTCACCTGGCGGGCGAAACACGGGCCAAGGCGCCTTTCGAGTCCGAGCGATTTCCAGCATAGCCCGTGCTCGGAAGCGAGGGAGCGCAGCGTCTCGCGCGCCTGCCGCTTCGACGAAAACGGCCCGAAGCGGCCGGCGAGGTCGCCGGACTCGACGGCCGCGGCAGGAACGAAACTCGGCGGTCCCGGCGCGAACGGCAATTCGAGCAGGCCGGATTCCGCCTTGCGACGCAGTGCGTGGTTGTGCGCCGGCAGCATCGATTTCACGAGCGTGGCCTCGCGCAGCAAAGCACCTATTTCGCCGGCGGTCTCCTCGAACTCGATGCGCCGGATCTCGGTCGACAACCGGAGATCGGTCGCCGAGCGGTAATCCGACGAGAAGTGCGCGCCGACGCGCTCTCGCAGATTCGTGCTCTTGCCGATGTAGAGCGGGAGCGCATTGAGCCCGTAGAAGAGATAGATGCCGGGGGCCTCCGGCAGCGCGTCGAGCGCGTCGGGAGCGAGCTGTGGCGGCAGGCTCGGCGTCTTCAGCACGCGCTTCGCCGCCGCTTCGACCGCTTCCGGAGGATAGTCGCGGTAAAGCGCCTGCAGGAAATGCCACAGAATCCGCGCGTCGCCGAGCGCACGATGCCGCCCGGTCATGGGAAGTTGATGCCGCGCGATCACGCTGTCGAGGTTGTGCCGCGGTTCGTCGGGATAAAGGCGCCGCGAGAGCCGGACCGTGCAAAGCACGCGAGCCGAGTAGGCGCGCTGCTCCCGGGCGAACGCATGCTTGAGGAAGCCGTAGTCGAAGCGCGCGTTGTGCGCCACGAATACGGCGCCGGCGGTTCGCGCCACGACTTCGTCGGCAATGCGCGCGAACGAAGGGGCTTCCCTGACCATCGCGTTGGTGATCCCGGTCAGCGCCTGAATTTCGGCCGGGATCGGAACGCCGGGATTGACGAGGGTGCTCCACTCGGTGACCTGCGGCTCGGCGCTGCCGTCGGGATCCGCTTCGACCCGGACGATGCCAATCTCGGTGATGGCGTCGGTCGCCGCGGCCGTGCCGGTGGTTTCGAGGTCGACAAAGGCCAGGACGGGGGCAAACAGGCGCATGGCGACGGAGAGGGTGGAACGGGGCTTGACGGACGAACGCTCGTTCGCTATTGTACCGGCATGTCGAACGATCGTTCTTACCTGGCGTCGCTGCAGGACTACTACGCGCGACACCGTGCGTTGCCGTCGTACGCATCCATCGGGAGCCTGCTGGGCCTCAAGTCCAAGTCTTCGGTCGCCGCGATGGTCGCACGACTGAAGCTCGCGGGCTATATCGAATCCACGCCCGATCGGCGGCTAGCGCCCACCGGCCGGTTTTTCGCGCGGGCACTGGCCGAGTCCCCGGTTCAGGCGGGGGAGCCTAATCCCGTCGAGGACGGCCATTCCGACGCGCTGACGATCGACGACTACCTGATCGAGCGCCCCTCGCAGACGGTCCTCATCCGCGTCAAGGGCGACTCGATGCTGGACGCCGGAATTCTGGAAGGCGACCTCGTGGTCGTCGAAAAGACCGCCGCGGCCAAGCGCGGCGACGTCGTCGTGGCCATCGTCGATGGCCAGTTCACGTTGAAGCGGCTCGACCTTGAACGCGGCCAGTTCATCCTGAAGCCGGAGAACAAGGCTTACCCCGTCATCCGCCCCGAGGGCACCCTTGAAATATTCGGCGTGATGGTCGGGCTCGTGCGCAAGCTCTGAACGCCGTTCGAACGACCGGTGCGAGGGCGCCGTCGTGCGGTGGAGCTGCCATGCGCGCGGGTCAAAGGCGTTCGACCTCGACGAGACAGTCGTAGAAGGTCGCGGCGCGCCCGAGATCGGTCAGAGCCTGACTGGTCACCGCGTTGGCATTGGCGCCGTCCGGCGAGAGCTTCTTCCACCAGACCGATGGCGCGACGACGATCCCCGTGCGGGCGCGATCGGTCACTCGGGCCGTTGCCGTGAAACTGCCGCGATCATTGCGGATACGCACGCGATCGCCAGTTGAAACCCCGCGCGGCGCGGCATCCGTCGGATGGATGTCGAGCCGCGGCGTCTTTTCCTCGGCGACGAATATCGGCAGGTTGGCGAACGACGAATTGAGGAAATTCCGGGCCGGCGGCGAGAGGAACGCCAGCGGGTAGCGCTTGGCCAGCGCCGGATTGCTTGCGACGGATTCACGCGGTGGAACGAACGTCGGCAGCGGGTCGTGGCCATCGCGCGCAAGCGCATCGGAATGGAATTCGCACTTGCCGGAAGGCGTCGGGAACGCGCCGGCGGCAAACGGCGCATAAGCTTCCGGCACCGCGAGCCGCGCAAAGCCCTTGGCCTTGAGGTCGTCCCACGCGATGCCGGCCATGCGCGGGTGATCGGCCCGAAACGCCATGCGCGCGAGGTCGTCGTCGCTGTCGCGAAAGCAAGGCTCGTCGAATCCCATCCGCGCGGCGAGCAGGCGAAACACTTCGGTATTGGGTTTCGCTTCGCCCAGCGGCGCAATCGCGGGATTGTTCGCGAGCACGTACAAGTGGCCGTACGAACTGTGGATGTCCCGCTGCTCGAGCTGGGTCGTGGCAGGCAGGACGATGTCCGCGTAGTCGGCGGTGTCCGTCTGGAAGATCTCGTGCACCACGCAGAAGAGATCGTCGCGCGCGAAGCCGGCCGCGACTTTTGCCGATTCCGGCGCGACCGCGACCGGATTCGAGTTGTAGACGTAGATCGCGCGAATGAGCGGGTCCTGCGCATCGAGCAGCGCGTTGCCGATCGTGCTCATGTTGATCGTGCGCGGCGTGCCGCGCATGAGATCGGGGCGTTCGAGCGCGGCAAAGTCGACCGGATAGGTCCCTGACGAAGAAAGCAGCGCGCCGCCGGCCGGGTCGCGCCACGCGCCGACCAATGCCGGCAGGCACGCGACTGCGCGCACCGCGTTGCCGCCACCGGCATGGCGCTGCATTCCGTAGTTGACCCGGATCGCGGCGGGGCGGGTCGTGCCGTAAGCGCGTGCGAGATCGACCAACGTTTCGGGCGCGACACCGCAGATCCGCGCCACGCGCTCCGGAGGAAACTCGGCCGCGCGTCCGCGCAGCGCTTCGAAGCCGATCGTGTGCCGGTCGATGTAATCGTGATCGACGAGGTCTTCGGCGATCAGCACGTGCATCATCCCCAGCGCCAGCGCGGCGTCGGTGCCCGGAACGAGCGCGACGTGCTCGTGACATTTTTCCGCGGTCTGGCTGCGGTACGGATCGATGGCGACGAGTTTCGCGCCACGGCGTTTCGCCTCCTGCGCGCGCGACCAGAAGTGCAGATTGGAAACGACCGGGTTGCTGCCCCAGATCAGGATCAGCCGGCTGTGCGCGAATTGTTCGACGTCGGTCCCCATCGCCGCGCCGACGGTCGCGATCCATCCGGCCTTGCCGGCCGTCGCGCAGATGGTCCGGTCGAGGAGCGACGCCCCCAGCCGGTGGAAGAACCGGCGATCCATCGAGCCGTATTGCAGGAGACCCATCGTGCCCGCGTACGAGTACGGGACGATGGCCTGCGGGCCGTCGGGCGAGGCGGCGATCGCGCCAAACCTTGCCGCGATGGCGTCGAGCGCGTCGTCCCACGAGATGCGTTCGAAGCGACCTTCGCCCTTGCGGCCGACGCGGCGCATCGGATGCAGCACACGCTCGGTGGAATAGGTTCGCTCCAGATACCGCGCAACCTTCGTGCAAAGCGTGCCGGCGGTCGGCGGATGGTCGGCTGCGCCGCGCACCTCGATCGCGCGACCGCCTTCGACCGTGACCTCGATCGCGCAGGTATCGGGACAGTCGTGCGGGCAGGCGCCGCGCACGACGGTTCGGGTGGGAGCAGGGTCGAGGGGCATGCGCTGAAAGCTCGGTCCGGGTACGCCATTATCCACCTGTCGGCACGCGACGCGAGCGCCTGGGAACTGTTGAGCAAGTCCACCACGTAGTGCGGATCGCGAATCCGGTATGCTCGTCGGCATGACCACTCGCCGGCCGGATGCCATTCCTTCCGTCACCTTTCCCGACGGCACGAGCGTGCCGGCGCTCGGCCTCGGAACGTGGACCATGGGCGAGCACGCGGCGCGCGCGGCGAAGGAAGTCGACGCGCTGCGCCTCGGTTTCGAACTCGCAATGACGGTGGTCGATACCGCCGAGATGTATGCCGACGGCGGCGCCGAAAAAATCGTCGCGCGAGCGATGACGCAACAACGTGATCGGCTGTTTGTAGTTAGCAAGGTGTATCCGCACAACGCTGGCCGAAAAAGCGCGATAACTGCCTGTGAGCGCAGCCTCAAACGGCTCGGTACGGACCGGCTCGATCTCTACCTCCTGCACTGGCGCGGGCGCATCCCGCTCGCGGAGACCGTGGACGCCTTCGAGCGCCTGCGCGAAGACGGCAAGATCGTGCGCTGGGGCGTCTCGAATTTCGACACGGCCGACATGCGCGAGTTGTATGCTTTCGCCGAAGGGCGGCGCTGCGCAACCAATCAGGTTCTCTATCATCTGGCCGAGCGCGGGATCGAATGGGAACTCCTCCCGTGGTTACGCGAACACGGGATCCCGGTGATGGCGTATTCGCCGCTTGGGCAGGGGCCGTTGCTGCGGACGCCGAAATTGACGGCGATCGCGGCTCGCCTCGGCGCGACCGCGGCGCAGGTTGCGTTGCGCTGGCTGTTGCGTGCGCCGGACATCGCGCCGATTCCGGAATCCGCCGATCCCGCGCACGTTCGCGAAAATCGCGCCGCAGCGTCCGTTGGACTCGATTCGGCCGCACTGGAGATGATCGACGCCGCGTTTCCGCCGCCGACTGGACCCACGCCGCTAGCCGTAATCTGAGGCTCCGCGTGTGGCGCCGGGCGCTGGTTTGCGCCGCGGCGTGCCCGGTCATCGGCCCTGGGTGGAGCCGGGTTCCTTGCCGGGTAGGGCCAGCTGGCCAGGACCGTCGCCTGCTGGACTGGCACGTTTGCTGCTTTATAGGGGGTGTCCGTCAGCCGACCGAAACCCACCGAGGAGGCAGCCGTGCGTTATACGTCCTACGACTATCTCGACCTTGCGCCGAGTGCCACCCAGGCACAGATCGAATCCTCCTATCTTGGGCTCCTCGAACGGTTCGGCTACGGTACGACCGATGCCGGGCAGGACATGAGCGGGCTCGTGGCGATGATCCACGCGGCGCACGAAATCCTTTCCAGTCCCGAAACGCGCAGTCGTTACGACGCGGATCTCGCCCGCGAAGCCGCGATGGCGGACGCCGAACTCAAGGCAACGCTAGACCAGCACGAAGCGCGCGCGCGTCGCCGCGGCCAGGTTGCATCGGGCGTTTTCCTCCACGCCATCACTTCCATCGCTGCCTGACCGGCGGACCGGGCGCGCGGATTTACGGTCGTCCGAGTCTTTCACTGCATACAGCGATGCGGTCGGCGGCCGTTCTTTTGTCCAACAGGCGTCGCTCTCGTCCCCGCCGGGCGTCGGCTCCAGGACGCGCGCGGGCACGATTTGCTCCGCATCCGATCCGGCACAGTCGGCGGCGCGCAACATTGCGGACTCGCGGCGCGGCTCGTCCATCGGTGCTTGGCCAACCCGTGCGACCGCCACTATCGCGCGTGCGGCCACTCCAGTTGCTGCCGCGAGGCGTCGTTCCCTACGTCAAGCACTGAGGTTAGCTGAGTCCTTCGACGAGGACCATGTTCATGTTCGCCGCGCCCGCGCGTTCAGCGCGAGCCGCGGCATACTCCGGCGAAGCGTAGAATCGCTTCGCGGTCTCCACATCCGGAAATTCGAGGACGACGACGCGATTGGGCCGCCATTTGCCTTCGAGTTGCGTTGCCGCACCACCGCGCGCCAGATAACGGCCGCCGTATTTCGCGATCGCCGGGGGGGCGAGCTTCTTGTAGGTTTCGTAGCGTGCGGGGTCGGTGACTTCGCAGTCCACCAGTAGGTACGCCGGCATCGATTTCTCCTTCCGTCAGGTCATACAGCGGGCCAACACGACCAGTGTAAGGCATCCGCCGTAGTCACAGCGCCCGCTCGCTTACACTGGTCGCATTGACCGGCGACGACCCGAATCGGAGTGCTCGGATGAAAGCGGCGGAAAGTTCCCGCGCATCGAACGCGCGTAGAGGCAGCGCGCGATGACGCTCACCCGGCTCCAGGATGCACTGCCGGCGGCGCTGATGGCAGCGTTGTGTTCCGGTGCTACCGTGGTCACGCCGAACAATCGTCTGGCGCGCTACGTCGCAGCGCGGTACGACGACGCGCAACGGGCGGCCGGACGCACCGTCTGGCCCGCGCCGACAATCGTTCCCTGGAACGGCTGGCTCGAACGACTCTGGCTCGACGTGATGGCCTGCCGGCCCGATGCGCCGCGTCGTATCGCGCCTGGTCAGGCGCGCTTTCTGTGGACGCGCATCGTCGCTGCGCACGCGCAACCCCTCATGGATCTGCGCGGCGCGGCAAGCCTCGCCGGCGAGGCGTGGTCGCTGGTACATGCGTGGGGGGCTGGCGGGCCGAGCTGGCGTTCCTGGTCCGGTGGCGACGACGATTCGGCGGTCTTTGCGCGCTGGGCAGACGACTATGCGCGAACGATCGCGCGGATGGGCGGGGTCGACGCCGGCGAGCTGCCCGACTGGCTGGCCGGCTGCGCGCCCAGGATCGCGACGTGGCGCGACGCTTCTGTCGCAATGGCGGGGTTCATCGAATTCACCCCGCAACAGGAACGGCTGTTGTCTGCGTTGTCCGCGGCCGGCGTGCCGATCACACGGTTGGCCACGTTGCCCGATGACGACGGCAGCGCGATCGCCCGAGCACGGCGGACCGCCGGCGCGACACCGCGCGATGAAATCGTCCTGGCGCTGCAGTGGGCGCGCGACCTGGCGCTGGCCGATCCCGGCGCGACGATCGCGATTGCGATCGACGATCTCGAATCCCGGCGGGAGGAAATTCGTGCACTGGCCGACGAGATCCTGTGCCCGGCGCTGCAGTGGCCGGGACACGAGGCCGTCGCGCGTCCCTATAATCTTTCCCTCGGCGCGGCACTATCCGACGTCCCGCTCGTCGCGGTGGCCCTCGACCTCATCGCGCTGGCGGGCGCACCGCTGCCGATGGCGCGTGCCGCCACGTTGGTCCGATCGCCGTACATCGCCGGGGATACCGACGCCTGGTTGCGGCGCGCGCGACTCGAAGCGAATTGGTTGCGCGAAGGCCGGCGGGACATCGTGCTCGCCGATGTGCTGGCGGCGGTCGGCGCCGACGATCACGCTTTCGCGCAACTCCGGCGCACGGCAGGCGACCGGTCGCGCATGCCGGCGATAGCGACGCCACGCGAATGGGTGGTGCGCTGGCGCGCCTGGCTCGACGCCGCCGGATGGCCCGGTGAACGCGGGCTGTCCTCCACTGAATGGCAGGCGCGCGGCGCCTGGGACGAATTGCTCGCCCAATTCGCCACGCTGGGATCGGTCGTCGTGCGCCTTCCACGCGCGGAAGCGGTCGCGGCGTTGGGCGTGCTTGCGCAAGACGACGTATTCCAGCCCGAAGCGCCGTCCGCGCCGATCCAGATCCTCGGCGTACTCGAGGCGGCGGGCCTAGCCGTCGACGCGCTTTGGGTGGCCGGACTCGCCGCCGAATGCTGGCCACCGGCGCCGCAACCCAACCCGCTTCTGCCCCTCGCGTGGCAGCGCGAGCGCAATGTTCCGCACTCAACTGCGGCGCGCGAACTTGGCTATGCGCAAGCCCTGACGCGAGAGTGGGCACGCGGTGCGCCGGAGGTCGTCTTTTCGTACGCGGTGACCGTCGACGATCATCCGCGCGCGGTTTCCGCACTGGTCGCGATGGCCTCGTCCGGCCTCGAATCCAGCGCGTCGCCAACGACGGCATTAATGCAATTCGACGCGGCGCCGCCGCTCGACACGATCGACGATGATCGCGCCCCGGCCCTGGTCGACGCAACGGCGGTCACGGGCGGCGCCGGCCTGATCGCTGCGCAAAGCGACTGTCCGTTCCGCGCGCTCTCCCTCTACCGGCTCGCGGCGGACGTGTGGCCCGTTCCGGTCGATGGTTTGTCGGCGGCCGAGCGCGGCATTCTCGTTCACGCGGCGTTGGCGGCGTTCTGGCGCGATGTCGGCGATCATGCGACGTTCGTGGCGCTGGCGGACGATGCGTTGCAGCGTCGGATCGACGCGGCCGTCGCGGCGGGCGCGAAGGGTGTCACTGCAGCGCGATGGGGCCGGTTGCCGGAGGTCGTGGCGGCCGGTGAGGCGCGCCGCGTTGCCAAAGCCGTGCGCGCGTGGCTCGACGGTTGCGATCGTGCGCGCCCGGCATTCACCGTCGCGGCCGTCGAAGCGCCGCGGCGGCTCTCCCTGGGCGGCCTCGACCTGACGCTACGCCTCGATCGCATCGATGCGCTCGCCGACGGACGAACGGTGCTCATCGATTACAAGACCGGTTTCGTCGCACCGCCAGCGAAATGGTTCGAGGCACGTCCGCAGGAACCGCAGCTCGGGCTCTATCTGCTTGCCCAGCACGCGTTCGACCCCGCGTCTGCGGTGTGCGCCGTCGTGTACGCGCAATTGCGGCCCGGCGAAACGAAGGTGCATGGCCTGGCAAGCGACGCCGAAACGTGGCCGGGATTGCTCGTTGCGCCGGCGATCAAGGACGCGACGCTCGCGGATTGGCCGGCGGTCGTCGCCCGCTGGGGTCACTCGCTCGAGACGCTGGCGTTGGAAGTTTGCGCTGGATACGCCAGCGTCGCGCCGCGCGACCCTGTAACCACGTGCCGGCGCTGCGGTCTGCAGTCGTTGTGCCGAATCAGCCGACCGCCGGTCGACGCCGAGACCGGAAACGGCGATGCCTGACCGCCGTTCTGCTGCGATGCCGGGCGCCGACGATACGGCGGCGCGGGAACGTGCGCTCGACGCAACGCGTTCGTTTCTCGTTCAGGCGCCCGCTGGATCGGGAAAGACCGAACTCCTGATCCAGCGTTTTCTGGCGCTGCTCGCCCAAGTCGATCGCCCGGAACGGATCGTCGCAATGACGTTCACGCGCAAGGCGGCGGGGGAGATGCGCGAGCGCATCGTCGGCGCGCTGCGCGACGCGATCGCCGAGACGGCGGCCGATTCACCGCACGCCATGCGCACGCGCGATCTTGCGCGCGCCGCGCTCGATGCCGATCGGCGCCACGGCTGGCAACTCGTCACGCATCCGGCGCGTTTGGCCGTGTTCACGATCGACGCGCTCGCGGCCGGACTGGCGCGTCAGGCGCCGCTTGCGACGGGAATGGGCGCTACGCCGCGTTATACCGAGCACGCGGCGCCGTTGTACGCGGCTGCTGCAGCGGATGCGCTCGCGGCAGCGCCGGCCGACGATGCAGCGTGGTTGCGGCTGCTCGCGCATCTCGACAACGACGCGAGCCGCGCGATCACGCTCGTCGCCGGCATGCTCGCGAAGCGCGACCAGTGGATCGGCGAGCTGCGTCCGGTGGACCGCACCCGGTTCCGCGCGGCGATCGAAGCGACGCTCGACGCCGAAATCACCGGCGAACTGGCTGCCGTAGCGGCGCTCTTTCCGGCGCCGGTCGTCGCGGCGCTGGCGCGGCACGAACGCTATGCCGCAGAGAATCTCGCGCTGCGGCCCGGATCGGAGCTTTGGGCCGCGGAACTCGCCGCGTGCGCGTCTGCCGGCGGAATTCCGCCCGCCACGGTGCCGGCGCGAGAGCGATGGCAGGCGCTCGCGAACTGGCTGCTCGTCGCCAGCGATGCGCGGTTTCGCTTGCAGGTGAACATCAACGTCGGATTCCCGCCAAAGGGAAAGGGCGACGGGGCGAACGAACGCGAACACGAGAACGAGACGATGCGGGCGCTTCTGGTCGAACTTGCCGCCGATCGACGGGCTGGCCGACGCACTGGACGCCGTGCGCTCCCTGCCGCCGTCGCGTTGCGACGACGCGGCATGGTCGCTCATCGACGCGCTGCTCGACATCCTGCCGCGCGCCGCCGCCGAACTCACGCTGGGTTTTCGCGCCGCCGGTGCGATCGATTTCACGCAGGGCACGGTCGCGGCACTGGAAGCCCTCGGCGACGCGGAAAGCCCGTCGGATCTGCTGCTCAAGCTCGACCTCAGGATCCTGCATCTGCTGGTCGATGAATTCCAGGACACGTCCTATGCGCAACTCGAACTCGTTCGCCGGCTGACGGCCGGATGGCAGCCGGAGGATGGACGCACGCTGTTCGCCGTCGGCGACCCGATGCAGTCGATCTACCGCTTCCGCGGGGCGGAAGTGCGCCTCTTCGTCGATGCGCAGGCGGCGGGTTGCATCGGCGATCTGCCGGTCGAGAACGTCGTCCTGCGGCGCAATTTCCGGTCGCAGGCGGGGTTGGTCCAATGGGCGAACGGCGTATTTCCTGGAGTGCTCGGACCGCGCAGCGATCCGTGGCGCGGCATGGTGGGATTCGTGTCCGCGGTGCCCGTGCGCGACGCACTGCCGGGCGCCGCCGTTACGGTCGACGTGTTGCCCGACCCCGAGGCCGAGGCGCGGACCATTGTCGGACACCTCCAGGCGGCGCTCGCGGCAGGCGCGCAGAGCGTTGCGGTGCTGGTACGCGCACGTGCGCATCTCGCGGTGGTCCTGCCCGCGCTGCGCGACGCGGGGATCGCCTTTGCGGCTGTCGAGTTCGACCCGCTGGCCGAGCGGCAGGCGATGCGGGACCTCGCGGCGCTGACGCACGCGTTAATTCAACCCGCGGATCGTCTCGCCTGGCTTGCCGTCCTGCGGGCGCCGTGGTGCGGACTTGCGTTGCCCGACCTGGTGGCTGTGGCGGCGGCGGCTGACGCGCGCGACGATCGCTCCGTCGCAGGATTGGTGCGCGCGACGGAATCGATCTCGAGCCTGTCGCAGGATGGGCGCGCACGACTGGCCCGCGCCGCGCCGGTGCTCGCCGCAGCGCTCGATGCACGAGGACGCGCCAGCGTGGCGGCGCGCGTCCGCGGTACGTGGCTCGCGCTCGGCGGCGGCGCAACGCTCGAGGATCCGATCGACCTCGCTGCAGCGGAACGATTCTTCGCGGTTGTCGCCGCGCACGAGGTCGCGGGCGACATCCCGGATTGGCCGGCGTTGGTCGACGCGCTGGGAAAACTCTACGCCGAGCCCGACCACTCCGGCAGCGCGCGCGTGCAGATCATGACGCTGCACCGGGCCAAAGGGCTCGAGTTCGACACCGTCGTTCTCGCGGGCCTCGCGCGGGTTCCCAATCGTGGCGGGGGCGAGGTGCTGCGTTGGCGCCGCCGGCCAAACGGGCTGTTGCTGGCACCAATGAAGGCGCGAGGCGCCGACGTCGATCCTGTCTATGCGTATCTCAAGCGGCTCGCCGACGGCGAAGAGGATGCGGAACTCGGGCGGCTGCTGTACGTCGGTTGCACGCGGGCGAAGCGCCAACTGCATCTCACCGGTGTGCTGCCGTCAGACGCTGCGAAGGGCGGCGCGCCAGTCTGGCAGATGCCGCCGGCTGGGTCTGCACTGGCGAAATTCCGGAGCGTCCTGGCCGATGTGCCCGTTCCCCCGGAATCGGCGTCCGGGACAACCGCGACGGTGTCGCCGGTGCGTCGGCTCGCGCGGCTGCCCTTGGCGTGGATGCCGCCGGTACCCGTTGCCAGCGTGCCGGTCGTGGTTTCGGCGTCGCAACGGCGCGAGCGTCCGCCGTTCGATTGGGCACACGAAGCGGCGCGCCACGTTGGCACTGTCGCGCATCGCCTGTTCGCACAGATCGCGCGCGAGGGGCTTTCGGCGTGGGACGCCTCGCGCATTGCCGCGCTCGCGCCGCGCGTTCGCGTCGAACTCGAAGCCGAAGGCGTCGACGCCGCGCTGCTCGCAGAGGCGATCGTTGCCGTAGGCACTGCGGTCGAACGGTTGCTTGCCGACGACCGCGGCAGGTGGCTGCTCGACGCCCGTCACGCGGAGGCAACAAGCGAATGGATGCTCGCCGGATGGGACGGTGACGCCGTTGCCCATGTCGCGATCGATCGCACGTTTGTGGCAGATGACGTGCGCTGGATCGTGGACTTCAAGACCAGCGTCCACGAGGGCGCGGACATCGATGCGTTCCTCGATCGCGAAAAGGAGCGCTACCGCGGGCAGCTCGAACGTTACGCGCGCTTCGTGCGTGTGCTCGACTCCCGACCGATCCGGCTCGGGCTCTACTATCCCATGCATGGCGGTTGGCGCGAGTGGCCGTACGCCGGCTAGCCTTCGTCACGGCAGACGCCCTCGGCGCCGCGGCGGAAAATCCGCTAAAATGTACAGTTTTCCCGTAACGAGGCCCATTGGTGCAGGTTTTTCGCGGTCTTCCGTCGGCGGCCGACGTTCCGATCGCGTTGACGATCGGCAATTTCGACGGCGTCCATCGCGGCCATCAGGCGATGCTCTCGCGTCTCGCCGAGGCCGCGGAGGATCTTGCGCTGCCATCGGCCGTGTTGACGTTCGACCCGCCGCCGCGCGAGTTTTTCGCCAAATCGACCGCGCCACCCAGGTTGTCTTCGCTGCGCGACAAGATCGAGCAGTTTGCGGTGCGTGACATCGCGCGCACTTATGTCGCGCGATTCGACGCGCGGCTGGCGTCGGTCGGGCCGGAGGCGTTCATCGACGACATTCTCGTTCGCCGGCTCGGCGTGCGCTGGCTGCTGGTGGGAGACGATTTTCGCTTCGGCAAGGGACGGGCCGGCGATCTCGCGACGTTGCGCCGTGCACGCCACGACGATTAGCGTCGAAGCGATGCGCACGGTTTCGATCGACGGCGAGCGGGCGTCCTCGACAGCGGTCCGGCGACGCGCTGGCGCAGGCGATCTTGCACGTGCGGCCGCGTTGCTCGGACGCCGGTATGCGATCTCCGGCCGTGTCGCGCACGGCGGCCAAGCTTGGCCGAAGCCTGGGTTTTCCGACCGCAAACATTCGGCTGCGCGCATGCGCCCCCGATCGTCCGGCATCTTTGCGGTCCGCGTGCACGGACTCGGCAGCACGCCACGCGACCGGCGTGGCCAGCATCGGCGTGCGTCCGACCGTGTCGGCCTCGGGCGTGCCCATGCTCGAAGTGTTCGTTTTCGATTTCGACGAGTCGATCTACGGACGCCGTATCAGCGTCGAATTCCTGCACAAGCTGCGCGACGAGGAGAGATACGCCGACCTCGACGCGCTTGCGCACCAGATTCGCGACCGACGTGGCGCAGGCCCGCGAATATTTCGCACGGCATGCGTTCAGCCACGCTGACCCGATCATCGAACGTGCACCTCCACTTCACGCATGCCTGACGAAACGAAAACCGACTACAAGACGACGCTGAACCTGCCGACACGCCGTTTCCGATGCGCGGCGACCTCGCGCGACGCGAGCCGCAGTGGATCGAGCAATGGCAGCGGAAGAAGGTCTACGAGGCGATCCGCGTCGCGTCGGCCGGCCGTCCGCGTTTCGTGCTGCACGACGGCCCGCCGTATGCCAACGACGACATCCACATCGGCCACGCGGTCAACAAGATCCTCAAGGACGTCATCGTCAAGAGCAAGGACCTGGCCGGGCTTCGACGCGCCGTACGTGCCGGGCTGGGATTGCCACGGCATGCCCATCGAGGTGCAGATCGAGAAGACGCATGGCAAGCACATCTCTCGGCGGCGGAGACGCAGCGGCTGGCGCGCGCCTACGCCAACGAGCAGATCGCGCGCAAGCAGCGCGAGCAGTTCAAGCGCCTGGGCGTGCTCGGGCGACTGGGACCATCCGTACCTGACGATGGCGTTACAAGAACGAGGCCGACGAAATCCGCACGCTGGGCAAGATCCTCGAGAAAGGCTTCGTCTATCGCGGCCTGAAGCCGGTCAACTGGTGCTTCGACTGCGGCAGCGCGCTGGCCGAGGCGGAAGTCGAATACGAGGACCGCGACGACAGTCGCGATCGACGTCGCGTTCGCGCTCGACGACGCCGACGCGGCAAGCTTGCGGCGGCGTTCGGCCTCGATGCCATCGCCGGCCGGCGCCGTGCGTGACGGTCATCTGGACGACGACGCCGTGGACGATTCCGGCCAATCAGGCGTTGAACGCGCATCCGGAGTTCATCTATGCGCTGGTGGCGACCGCGCGCGGACACCTCGTGCTGGCCGAGGACCTGGTCGCTGCGCTGCCTCAAGCGCTATCGACTCGAAGGAACCGTCGTCGCGACGGCGCACGGGCGCGGCGCTCGAACTCATCCGCTTCCGGCATCCGTTCTACGACCGTGCGTCGCCGGTCTACCTCGGTCGACTACGTGACGCTGGAGCAGGGCACCGGCGTCGTGCATTCGTCGCCGGCCTATGGCGTCGAAGACTTTCAGTCGTGCCGCCGCTACGGCATGAAGGACGACGAGATCCTGAATCCCGTGCGGCGGCGACGGCCGATTCGCCGGCAGCGCTGCCGTTTTTCGGCGGCGAGAAGATCTGGGAAGCGAATCCGCAGATCGTTGCCAAGCTGCGCGAGCGGGGCGTACTGTTCTGCCGCGGAGAAGTTCGCGCACAGCTACATGCACTGCTGGCGGCACAAGACGCCGATCATCTATCGCGCGACGACGCAATGGTTCGCCGGCATGGACGACGTGCCGGGGTAGAACGGACGAAAGCCGGCAAACGACGTTGCGGGAGACCGCCCTCGCGCGGCATCGAGGCCACGCAATTCTATCCCGGCTGGGGCAAGGCGCGGCTGCTACGGCATGATCGAGCACCGTCCGGACTGGACGCTGTCGCGGCAGCGGCAGTGGGGCGTGCCGATGCCGTTCTTCGTCGCACCGCGAGACCGACGCGCTGCATCCGCGACACCCTGGCGCTCCTGGAGCGGTCGCCCAGAGGGTCGAAAAGGGCGGCATCGAAGTCCTGGTTCGACACTGATCTGCGAGAACTTCGGTCGGACGATCTGCCGATTACGTGCAAGATCAACGACACGCTCGACGTCTGGTTCGATTCGGGCTCGACGCACCAGACCGTGATGGGCGGACCGGACGCAGCGAAGGCCGGCACGGGATCCCATGCGCAGGACACGCGCTTTCCGGCCGATCTCTATCTCGAGGGCTCCGACCAGCATCGCGGCTGGTTCCACTCGTCGCTGCTCGTGTCGTGCATGCTGAACGGCGTGCCGCCGTACAAGGCGTTGCTGACGCACGGCTTCGCGGTCGACGGCGAGGGCAGGAAGATGTCCAAGTCGAAGGGCAACGTCGTCGAGCCGCAGAAGGTGTCGAACACGCTGGGCGCCGAAATCCTGCGGCTATGGGTCGCCGCGACCGACTACTCGGGCGAGCTATTCATCTCCGACGAGATCCTGAAGCGCGTCGTCGAGAGCTACCGCCGCATCCGCAACACGTTGCGCTTCCTGCTGGCGAACACGTCCGATTTCGATCCGGCAAGCGATGCCGTGCCGATCGACCAATTGCTCGAGATCGATCGCTATCGCGCTCGCGGCGGCGCGCGTGCTCGCCGATACCGTCGAGGGCGACTACGCGCGTTACGAATTTCACCTGGTCGTGCAGCGACTGCAGACGTTCTGTTCCGAGGACCTCGGCGGCTTCTACCTCGACGTGTTGAAGGATCGCCTGTACACGACAGGCAAGGCCAGCGCCGCGCGTCGCTCGGCGCAGACCGCGCTGGCTCTGCATCCGGGACGCGCTGCTGCTGCTGATGGCGCCGGTGCTCTCGTTCACCGCCGAGGAAGCCTGGCGCATTGTGCAGCCGCGGTGACGCCTCGATATTCTGCCGGACGTGGCGCGACGCATTGCCGAAGCTGCCGGACGCCGAACAGTTGATCGCCAAGTGGGCGCGCATCCTGGCCGTGCGGGCCGCCGTGCAGAAGGAACTCGAGACGCTGCGCCAGGAGGGTAAGATCGGCTCGTCGCTGCAGGCGGAAGTCGCAATCGGCGCGAGCGGCACGGAGCACGAGATGCTGGCAAGCCTCGGCGACGACCTGCGCTTCGTGCTGATCACGTCGGCGGCGAGCGTGGCGCATGCCGACGCGCTGGCGATCGACGTCACGCCCAGCGCGCACGCGAAGTGCGAGCGCTGCTGGCACTGTCGACCGGACGTCGGCGCCGGATCCGAATCATCCGACGTTGTGCGGGCGCTGCATGTCAACCTGTTCGGGTCGGGCGAGTGGCGCGCGTGCGCGTGACCGGGTGGCGATGCTCCGTGCCCGCCGATCACCCGCGCTGGCCGCGCTGGCTGTGGCTTGCCGCCGCCGTGCTGGCGGCCGATCAACTCACGAAGGCCGCCATCGTGGAAACGCTGCGCGAAGGCGGCGGATGGGCAGTCACGGGATTCTTCAGCCTGGTGCTGACGTACAACTCGGGCGCGGCGTTCAGCTTCCTCGCGACGGCGTCCGGTTGGCAGCGCTGGTTGCTGGCGGCGATAGCGCTCGCCGCTGCGGCCGTGCATCGTGGCGCTGTTGCGGCGCGGCGGGAGCGCGCTGTACTGTGCGGGGCTGGCACTGATCCTGGGCGGGGCGCTGGGCAACCTTTACGATCGCCTCGTGCTCGGCAAAGTCGTCGATTTCCTGTTGTTCCATTACGCCGAGTGGGCGTATCCGGCGTTCAACGTCGCCGATAGCGCCATCACCATCGGCGCGGCGCTGCTCATTGCCGACAGCTTTCGTCGGCAGCGGCGCGATCCGGCAGAAAAGGAGGCCTGATGCGCGTCCTGCTCGCCAATCCCCGCGGGTTCTGCGCCGGCGTCGACCGTGCGATCGCCATCGTCGAGCAGGCGCTTGCTGACTTCGGCACGCCGATCTACGTCCGGCACGAAGTCGTCCACAACCGATTCGTGGTCGACGACCTGAAGGCCAAGGGTGCGATTTTCGTCGAGGATCTGGACGAGGTGCCGGCGGGCAGCACCGTCGTCTTTTCCGCGCACGGCGTTTCGAAGAGCGTGCGCGCCGAGGCCGAGCGGCGCGGGCTTCGGGTGTTCGACGCGACGTGCCCGCTGGTGACCAAGGTCCATGTCGAGGTCGAGAAAATGCGCGCCCGGGGTCGCGAGATCGTCATGATCGGCCACGCCGGCCACCCGGAGGTCGAGGGCACGATGGGTCAATGCGACGGCGGCATCCATCTCGTCGAATCGGTGGCCGACGTCGACCGGCTTGTCGTTCGGTCCGCCGAACATTTGGCATACGTGACGCAAACGACCCTTTCGGTGGACGACGCGGCGGCGATCGTGTCGGCGCTGAAGCGGCGGTACCCCGGTATCGTCGGTCCGAAGAAGGACGACATCTGTTACGCGACGCAGAATCGCCAGGACGCCGTCAAATTCATGACCGGCCGGGCCGACGTCGTCATCGTGGTCGGCAGCCCGAACAGCTCGAACTCGAATCGGCTGCGTGAAGTGGCAGCACACAGGCGCATACCCGCCCACATGATCGATCGCGCGGATCAGTTGCAGCCGGAGTGGATCGTCGGAAAATCCTGTGTCGGTGTGACGGCCGGCGCGTCGGCGCCCGAGGTGCTCGTGCAGGAAGTTCTCGTCCGGCTCGCCGACCTTGGTGCGACCGATGTTCAGGAGCTCGATGGCGTCGCGGAACGCATTGTGTTTCCTCTGCCGAAGGGCCTGCACGGGCGCACGCCGGCCAAAGCGGCAGAGGTCGATCCCGCGTCGTAGGAAATGGGGTCAGACTCGACTTTTGCACCATATTTCTGATCGGAGTCCGTTCGCCAGAAAAGTCGAGTCTGACCCTATTTTTTTTCCGCGCGAAACGACATCAGGACCGCGACAAGCGCACCAAGGGCGAACACCGTCGCAAGGGTAGCGACCTGCGCATGCCGACCGGGTTCGGTCAGCGCGCGCACGAGGCCCTCCGCGAAATAGAGTGGCAACAGCAGGCTCGCGATCTGCCGCGCCTTGCGCCTGCCCCGGGCGAGCGGGAGCCAGAGGAGAGCGAGCGGTACCGCCTTCAACGCGAGCCACGAACCGCCAGGCCGCAGTGGCGCGAGCGAAATTTCCCAGAGCATTTCCAGAAGCGCAAGCCCGGCCACGAGAGCGACTGCAAGCCGGTGCCAGCGCGCGGCGGGCGGAACGTTCGGCTCCGGCGGCACGTGAGCGATCGGTCAGCCGACTACCGCATATTCGTAGACTTCAAACCCGGGCCCTTGCTCGACGAGCTTCGTGAGGACCGCGAATCCGGTTTCGCCCGCGCGCGTCAACGCCACGCCCTGATCGATGCCGAAGGTGCCCGCGGTGACGATGATCTGGGGCGTCACTTCGTCGGAACCCGATCGTTTGGATTCTGGCGGGAGCACGATCACCGGAACTCTCTTGCCGTCGGGGGTGCCTTCCAACGTGGCAGCGGCGGCTTCGGGTCGGTCGGACAGGACTTCGCAGCCGAATTCGAGCCCCGCCGGGCGAATCGCATTACGGAACCAGCGAACGATGGCAACCTGAATTCCACTGCGGCCCTCGACGCGCAATGCAAGCAGTTCGCCGATACGCAAGGATTCCGGTTGGGCGTCCGTCTGCCGCAACGCGTAGCCCGCGGGCGTATGGTTGATGACCTGGCAATGCATCAGCGCCGCCGTGGCCTTCGGCGGCGCCGCAACGCCGCTGTGCCGGCCCCGGCTGTATTGCCAGACACCCAGGAGTCCGGCGCACATCACCACGCGCGCCTTGGACGACAACCGGTTGAATTGCCGCGCCGGCGGGATGGCCCATTGCCGCAGCAAGCGCTTCAGCAACGTGATGTAACTGCGTCGTGACGCCGTGTCGCGGCCGATGTCCGGCGGAAATTCTCCGCCCGCTTCCAGTATGCGCACCTGCTCCTGAATCTGGAAAGCGAGGTCGAACGCGAGCAGGAAAATCTTGGTGCCTTCGATGGAACCGCCCTTGCTCGCAGAGAACGGCGGAAAGTCGTGGCCGACCGGAATGATCGCCACCGCTTTCGCCATCCGGTGCACTGGTGCCTCGTCGGTGACCTTCACCCAATGCGAATTATCCTGGACATATCGGATCACCGTGTCGAGCTGCCCCTGCATGAAGCCGTAGGGATTCGCCAGCGAAAGCAGCATGGCCTGCAAGTACGTGCGCTCGGGTGTCGCCGCAGGGTCGTCGCCGGAAATCGCGCGCTGGTGCATGTTGCGCTCGCGGGCAAACGCATAGATCCGGTGCGAGTCGAGCCAGGTCCGCGGCAGGATAGGTGCATAGGCTACATAGCTGTTGAGGAGAATTCGCCACGTGCATTGCATGGAGCGATGGACCAGCGCGGCCAGCATCCGGCTGCCGCCGAAGAGCACGCGTTTGTTGGCTTCGCGCTCGAGCACCCGCTTGTACGCGACGAAAAGCTCCTGCGCGAGGCTGAGCGCGGCCTTAGCCGCTTCCTGGGCCTCGCCACGCAACGGGTGTGAAGCGGTGGCGAAGTAAAGCTCGAGACGGGGCCAGAGAATCTCGGCGGTATGCCAGAATTTTTCCGCCAGTTCCAGGCGCCGCGAATCGCCGATGGCGACGCTGTTGACGGCGGCCAGCGCGTCCCCAATGACGCGGGCCGCCTCGATGGCGTGTCGCGTCAGCGCTTCGTCGAGCCACTTGGCGACGTGAGCGGGGCGGGTCTCCGGCGGATTGGCCGGGTTGGCGTCGAGCGGTGGAAGGCTGAGTTTGAGGGCCATGTCTGGCGGTGATTGTAAGCGATGGCGTGCCCATGTGCCCGGCGAACGACCGAGAATCGCCGGCGAAAGTCCCCCGCGCTCTGCGCGCGAGTTGTTCAGACACTTCCCGGACGACCCCCTCCATCATCGCTCCTGTGCTCCTGGATTCCGGCGGCTGCCGGAGCAGGCGCGCCGGTCCGCAGAAAATGCAAGACGGGATCCAACTGGTCGGCGCAGAGGAGCATGGGCGCATGACCGACGTCGGCAAATTCGATGACCGCCGGCATCGGCCCACGTTTGCCCATCTGTGCCGCGGTGGCCGCCGAAAGAAGGTCCGACTGCGCTCCGCGCAGAACCAGGGTGGGGCAACGGATGGCGTCCCACACGGGCCAGAGGTCCGGTGGCGCCGACGACGACCGGAACGCAGCGGCAATGCCGGGGTCGTAGGCGAGGTGCCAGCGACTATCGGCGCGCTGCCGGACATTGGTTCGCACGATATGTTCCCACTGCGCGTCGGTGAGTCGCCCGAACGGCGCGGAAACCGTGCGCACGTATTGTTCGATTTCGTCGTAGGCGGCGAAGGACGGGGCGAGCCCGAAGTAACTGCGGATGCGCTCGAGAGCGGCCGGTTCGATCGTCGGCCCGACATCGTTGACGACGAGCCGGCCGATCGGACATTTCGGCTGCGCGGCGACGATCATTCCCAGGAGACCCCCCATCGACGTGCCGACCCAATCCACCCTTTCGGCACCGCTGCGCGCGATGAGCGCGACGATGGTCGTCAAGTAGGTCGGAAAGACGTAGTCACCGGGGTCGGTGAGCCATTCGCTTTCGCCGCGGCCCGGCATGTCGACCGCCAACACGCGGTGCGTCGACGCCAGCGCCTCGCCCAGGACGTCGAAATCGCGACCGTTGCGGCCCACGCCATGAACGCAGATCACGACGCGCGGGTTGCCCGTTTCACCCCATTCGTAATAGACGACGTCATGAAAGCCGTGCGGCGACAGGCTCGAGAAATGGTGGCGGCGCGGTTGCGTTGTCGTGAGTGGCATGGCGAGGATGTCGGCGTTGGATTTGAACGGCGATGATATCTGTCGTCGATTCTCGCGCCTTTCGTCGGTCGGACCGGCGTCAGCGCAACTCCTGCGGGAAAAGAGGGACGTAACCGGCGGAGGGACCACAGAGGAATCCGGCAATCTCGTTGCGTCGAGCCATCGCGTCGTCGTAGCCCTGTTTCAGCAGCACGCGCGCGAATTCGCGATCGAACAACAGATAGGACAGCAGGTTGGCACCCGTGCCTTCGGTGCTGCCGTGCCCGCGCAGCAGGTAGCGCACGCCGCGCGGCAGTTTGTCCGCATAGTGCAGCGCGAGTGTGCCGAGGTCGCACGAAGGATAGAGCACCAACACGTCGATGGACGAGGCGCCGACGTTGCGCCGGGAAGCCTCCCCGGGCGGCAGGTTGCCCAACAGGCGATTGACCTGGTGCAGCCGCTCGAGATCCGCACCCAGATTGTCGAGAAACACCGACGAAAGCGCGTGGCCGGCCATCTGGCCGAGCGAAGGTTGACGTGCCGACGTCGTACCGTTGGTTGCGGCAGCGCCGGCCTGTCCGGTGAACTGGCCTACGGCGAGCGCGACGATGCGCGTCGCGCCGAGATGCAGGGCCGGGGCGAGCGGCGCGATCTGGCGGACCGAGCCGTCCATGTAATAGTCGTCGCCAACGCGGATCGGCGGAAACACGAATGGAATCGCCGACGAGGCCATCAGGTGCGGGACGGCGAGCCGGCAGCGCTCCCCATGCCGCCGCGCCCGTCGCCATTCAGCCACCGTGGGGGCGGCTTCGAAAAAAGTGACGGCGTGACCCGTGCCGTAGCTCGTCGCATTGATGCCGAGCGCGTGGAGGCGGCCCGAGTTGATGTGCGCTTGCACCTGCGCAAGATCGGTACCGGCACGGAGCAACCGCGCGAGCGGTGCATTGTCGAGAAGGGTAGGCGCGCCCCGCGGGCCGCGGCCGCCGCCACCGAGGCTTCCGAGAAGGCGGGCCGCGTGGCGTGCCAGCGTGAAAAAGTCGGCACGATAGACGTCCGTGACGCAGATCTTTCGCCACCAGCGCACAAGCCGCGCGACGCCGCGCCGGAACGAGTCGGCGTTCGTTCCGAGCAGCGCCGCGTTGATCGCGCCGGCCGACGTGCCGCAGATCACGGGAAACGGCTGGGCATTGCTCCTGGGCAAGAGCTTTGCGATGGCCCGCAGCGCGCCGACCTGGTAAGCCGCGCGCGCGCCGCCGCCGGAAAGCACGAGACCCGTAACGGATGGACCAGGCGGCATGGTGGCGTCGGTCCGCGCCGTTCAGTCGCTGCCGCCGCGCAGCGTGCGGTCCAGCATCAGCAGCATCGCGGCGGTAGCGCCCCAGATGTAGCGATCCTCGTAGGGAATGGCCCAGAAGTCCCGGCGCAGCGTGCCTTGCATCCTGTAGTGGCGCTGCTGATTGGCAGGGTCGAGCAGGAAGGCGAGGGGAACCTCGAACACATCGGCAACTTCCACGGGGTCCGGCACAAGTGCGAGGGGCGGCTCGATCCATCCGACGACGGGCGTCACGCGAAAGCCGGTCACCGTCTCGTATTCGGACAAGTGGCCCAGCACCACGACCTGCGCCGTCGGCAATCCCACTTCCTCGGCCGCCTCGCGCAGCGCAGCAGCGGCCAGCGTCGGATCATTCGGCTCGACACGTCCGCCGGGAAAGCTGATCTGGCCGGGATGGTCGGGAAGATGGGCGCTCCTTTGCGTGAGCAGCACCTGCAATCCGTGCGGGCGATTGACGAGCGGTACCAGCACTGCCGCCGCCGTGGGTGTTCCTTCCCGCCCGGGCTGGCGGAAGCCATCGGAAAGGTCCTTGGCCGATGCTGGGGCGGGGCGTGCCAGCGCCTGGACAAGCCAATCGCGTTGCGCGGACGGGGAAAGCCGGAACAAGGGGAGGGGCATCGGGCGCAAGCCAATCGTATCAATCGCGCACGTACTCCCAGTCGATCGGCAGGTCCTCCTCTGCACGCTGCAGCAACCGCTGGCAGTCGGCGGAGGTCTTGCCGAGGCAGAGAAACTGACCTTTTTCCACCAGCCCGTCGGACGCGAGATTGAAACTGATCGGAAGGATGCCACGATCCTTGTGCGGATGGAAAAGATGGTTGGCCACTTCCAGGTGCTGGAGGATGGCGCCGCCCGAGATTGGCTCGATCAACTTCAGATTGCGCATCAGCCAGCCGCAACCAGGCCGGTAGTGCCGCGCGAGCACGGAAGGATAGGTGGCCCCGGTGACTCGCGCATTGATCTCGCAGCCATAAACGCGATACGCGCCCGGCTGGTCGAATTGCGTGACGAGAAAGTCGACGCTCGCCGTGCCGCGATAGCCCTGCTCATGCAGCCAACGGCCCGCGACCTCGGCCTGCCGGTACAGCTCGTCCATCAGGCCGGGAAACGCGTCGAGATACCGCGGTGGCGATTCGTTGCCCTGATGGATGCTGTCGTCGCTGAGTATCTGCTCGGTGAGATCGTAGAGGTAGACAGACTCCTGATTCAGGAACATCTGCACGCTCGGGCTATGGATGCCGATGACGCCGTGGCGCGCCTGGCTCATCCAGCCCTGCACCATGCACGGACCCTCGAAAAACAGCGGATCCGGAACCGGCTCTCCCTGGCCGTGCGTGGACATCTTGATCAATCCGATACCCGAGGCGCCGATCTGCGCCTTCACCACGGCCTCGTCGTAGCCCCGCTGCGCGAGTTCGTGCAGGCAGCGCGGCACGTCGGCCGGAAGCGGCGGCAAGCTGTGTCTCGAACACCGGGAGGCCCTTCCTTTCCAGATGCTGGTGCAGGAGCAGCTTGTTGTTGCCCGCTCGGCTGCCCTCGGGCGTGCACAGCGTGCGCTTGCCCAAGCGCTTCGCCAGCAGGGCGATCGTGTCATCCGTGACGAATCCGTCCATGGCACTCGCCGGATGCTCGCGCCAGGTGCGCAGCATGGCCTCGTGCGGCAGCGGACCGCCGGTGCGCAGCGCTTTGCTCAGCGCCAGATAATCCGGGTGCGACAGCACCGCAACTTCCGGCAGGCGCAGCCCCAGGTCATCGCGAAAATAGGCCGTCAGGTCGGCGTCGGGTTCGCGTTCGAGCACCAGCAGGTTCTGGCCCCCGTCGAACAGCAGCCCCATGATCGGCAGCAATCGCGCGCCATAGGAATCCGATCCGGGAATCTCGTTTTCGAGCATCTGCGCCTGTTCCTCGTTGCCGAAGAAAAAAGCCAGCAGATTCGAGATGAAGATCGCGCTCTGGTCGCGCCACAAGGGTGGCGTGTCGCCAAGCGTATGCACGGTGAGCGGGCGGCAGGGAAGGGGGTCGGTCCGTGTCATGCGCAATCCGTTCGCAACCAGCCATGCTTTTCGATGGGAAGGGACAGCGGATGTGGCGGGACGATGTCCGCCGATCCCTGGCAAGCCTGGCCAACGCCAGCGGCACTTTAGCGCCGCGCCCGGTTTTACCTTGAGCGATCCTACGCCGTCAACCCGCGCGCGGGCCGAGTCGATTTGCGCTGTGGCCGTTGCGACATCCGCCATGCTCGCCCGGACCATCGACGACGAATCCGGCGCGATGCCCATCCTGTCTTCCGACGGCCTGTGTGGGCCAACCGCCGCCGCGAAAATCCTTGCCCGCGTGGTCGCCGATGCCGATACTGGACACGGACGACGCCGGACTAGGAGGTTGGTGTGAAGGAATTCAGCAGCTGGATGGAACGCGGGCTGCACGTCTTGAACGTGCCGCTGTTCGAACTGGGTGATTCGCAGCTGACGCTGGGCACGCTGCTCTACCTCGCGCTGGCGATTGTGCTGCTGCTCGTGTTCGCCTCACGCCTGCGCACCTGGATCGCCGACCGGGCGCTGAAGCGGACTCGACTGGATATCGGCGCGCGCATGGCCATTGCGACCATCACGCGCTACGTCGTGCTGCTGCTGGGTTTGCTGATCATCCTGCAGACGGCGGGCATCAACCTCACCACCCTCAACGTGCTCGCTGGCGCGGTCGGCATCGGCGTGGGCTTCGGGTTGCAGCAGGTGGTCAACAATTTCGTCAGCGGCCTCATCATCATGTTCGAGCGGCCGATCAAGATCGGCGACCGCGTGGTGGTGGATGCGGTGGACGGCATGGTGACCGAGATTGGCGCCCGCAGCACCAAGATCCTCACCAACGACAACATCACGATCATCGTGCCCAACTCGAAATTCATGACCGAAAATGTCACCAACTGGCAGTACAACGATACCATGGTGCGCTTTCGCATTCCGGTCGGCGTCGCCTACGGCACGGACACGCGCCTGGTGGAAAGGCTGCTGCTGGAAGTCGCCGCCGCCGAACCCGACGTGCTGGATGTTCCGGCGCCGGGCGTGCGCTTCCTGGCCTTCGGCAACAGCGCGCTCGAGTTCGAGCTGCGCGCCTGGAGCTCGAGCCTCGTTCACCGCAAGGGCCGGCTCACCAGCGCGCTCAATTTCGCGATTTACGACAAGTTCCGCGAGCACGGGATCGAGATCCCGTTTCCGCAGCGGGATCTTCACGTTCGTTCCGGCACGCTCAACGTGCGGCTGGACAAGGGCGCCCAGCAAGTATGATGTCAGCGCGCGGCCTGTACCGCACGCTTTGATCGCCAATACGAAATCTTCCCCCCATGCCCGCGCTACCTGACGCACACGCCATTGCGGTGATGGTTCTCACCGTGCTTGCGCTCGTCCTTTTCACGCGCGAGCGCGTGCCGATGGAAACCACGAGCCTCATCATCCTGGTCGCGCTGGCGTTCGGTTTCGAGGTCTTCCCCTACGAAGCGCCCGGCGCGTCGCTGCACGTCGCGGAACTCTTTCACGGCTTCGGGCACGAGGCGCTGGTCACGATCTGCGCCCTCATGATCGTCGGCAGCGCGCTCGAGAAGACCGGCGCGCTGGAGCCGGTCGTCAGCCGGCTCGGGCGGCTTGTGGACCAGGATGCCGAGCTTGTCGCTGCTGCTGATCCTGGTCGTCACCGCGGTGTTGAGCGCGTTCATGAACAACACGCCCATCGTGGTCATGCTGCTGCCGATCCTGATGAACATCGCGGTGCGCACCAGGACCCCGGCCTCCGCTACGCTGATGCCGATGGGCTTCGCCACGCTGATCGGCGGCAGCGGCACCGATCATCGGCACCTCGACCAATCTGCTCGTCGTGTCGGTGGCGCAGACCTGGGGCTCGCGCCGTTCTCGATGTTCAGCTTCTCGATGCCGGTGCTGATCGTCGGGTTCTTCGGCATCCTCTACCTGTGGCTCGTCGCCCCGCGCCTGCTCCCGGCCCGCGCATCCCCGCTGGCCGACGCGTCGCCGCGCATCTTCGAAGCCGTGCTCTATCGTGCACGAGGAAAGCTTTGCGGCCGGCAAGACGCTGGCCGAGTTGCAGAAGAAGACCGACGGGCAGATGCAGGTGAAACGCATCCAGCGCGGCAAGGACGTGTTTCTCGTGCGCCTGCCGAAGGTGGTGATCCAGCGGGGCGATCGCCTCTACATCAGCGACACGCCCGAGAATCTCAAGCGCTACGAGACGGCGCTCGGCGCCACGCTGCACAACGTGTTGGACCTCGAGCATCCGGTGAGCGAGGAGCATCCGCTGTCTGGCCGAAGGCCAGCAGATGGTGGAGCTGGTCGATCACGCCGAACTCCCCGCTCAACCGCCGGACGTTGCAGCCAGGACCGCTTCGCCGAGCGCCACCAGATGGTGGTGATGGCGATCCATCGGCTGCAGTCGTCGCCGAAGCCGATCGACAAGGGCCTGAGCGAGATCGTCCTCGCGTCCGGCGACGTGCTGCTGGCGCAGGGCGCGGCAGAGCGACATCGCCGCGCTGAAGGCAAGCGGCCGGGTCCTGGTCCTCGACGGCACCATCGACCTGCCGCACACCAGCCGCGCGCCGCTGGCGCTCGGCAATCTTCGTCGGTGTGGTCGGCGCGGCGGCGACCGGCCTATTGCCGATCCTGGTCAGCGCGCTGGTCGGCACCGTGCTGGTGCTGGTCACCCGCTGCATCACCTGGCGCGACGCCGCCGATGCGCTCAGCGTGCAGGTGATCATGATCATCGCGGCCAGCCTGGCGCTCGGGCTCGCGCTGCAACGCACCGGCGGCGCCGCGTATCTGGCCGAGCTGCTGGTGTGGGTGACCCAGGGGCTTGTCGCCGGCCATCGTGCTCAGCGGACTGATGCTGCTGATGGCGGTGCTGTCGAACGTGGTCTCGCACAACGCCGCCGCCGTCATCGGCACGCCCATCGCAGTGAGCATCGCCGAGCAGCTCGGCGTCGCGCCGGCGGCCTTCGTGCTGGCGGTGATGTTCGGCGCCAACATGGGTTTCGCAACGCCGATCGGCTACCAGACGAACGTGCTGATTCTCAACGCGGGCGGCTACAAGTTCACCGATTTCATGCGGGTCGGCATCCCGCTGACGATCATCATGTGGATCGGCTACTCGATCCTGCTGCCGCGTTTCTTTCCGTTCTGACGCGCGTCGGGGCCGGGGATTCCCGGGTTCGAGTGCCGCGCGCCGTCGAACGCAGAAACCTACGGCGCCAGCAGGTCCGCCAACGCCAGCGCGACGACGCGCGTGGCCTTGTACAGGTCGTCGAGCTTCAATTTCTCGTCCGCGCGATGGCCGTTGGCCTCGAGCAGCGTGTGCGGCCCCGCGCCGTAGAGCACCGTGGGGATCCCGGCAGTCGAGTAGAGCCGCGCGTCGGTGTAGATCGGAACGCCATGCGGCGCCACGTCCTCGCCCATGATCGGCGTCGCGTGCCGCGCGATGGCCGCGACGAGTCTTTCCTGGCCGGGAATCGGCACGAAGGGAACGGCCAGCAGAATCCGGCGAATGGTGCACGCGACGCCGGGCCATTTCGCGGCCGATTCGCCGATCTGTCGCGTGAGCGTGGCTTCGACCTCGGCCGGGTCCTCCTCCGGAATGATGCGCCGGTCGATCCGGAACAGGACCTTGTCCGGCACGACGTTGGTATTGATCCCCCCGGAGATCAATCCGACGGTGAGCGACGGGGTGTCGATACCGGCGACTTTCGATCGCTGCGTCGCATACGTCCTGCGGATCGCGTAGAGATCCGTCAGCACACCCGTGGCCGCTTCCAGCGCGTCGATTCCCGTGTCCGGCCGCGCCGCGTGTGCCGACTTTCCGATGATCTCGACTTCGAGATGCAGGCAGCCGTTGTGCGCCGTCGTGATGCCGTAGGCGAATCCGGCGGAAAGCGCAAAGTCGGGGCGTGAAATGCGCTGTTCGAGAAGCCACGCAGGACCAATGTTCCCGCCGACCTCCTCGTCGTACGTGAAATGCAACTCGACGGTGCCGGCGAGCGGCGCACGGGTCGATTTCAGCGCGAGCAGCGCATACGCGTACGTGGCGAAATCGGACTTCGACACCGCGACGCCGCGACCGTACATGTACCCGTCCTTGACTTGCGCACCATAGGGATCCATGGTCCAGCCGAGCCCCGGCGGCACGACATCGCCGTGCGCGTTGAGCGCGATCGTCGGCCCCGTCCCGAAGCGCTCGCGCACGACGAGATTGGTCGCGGAAATCATCCCGTTCGCGCGGACCACATCGGTGGGCACCGGATGCCGCTCGACCTTGAAGCCGAGTCCTTCGAGCAGTTGCGCGGCGCGCTCGCCATGCGCCGCGCAATCGCCCGGCGGGTTGTCGGACGGGATCTTTACCAGTTCGGCCAGAAATTCGACCTGGCGGTCGCGTTGGCCGGCGAGAAAGTCCTCTATCGCGCGCGTGGAGGGTGTGGGCATCGGGACGTATTAGACAACAGGTTCGAACTGTTCGATGAAGCGCAGAAAGATCCGCGCGGAAAGTTCGGCATCGTCGCGCGTGATCGCTTCCAGCGGATTGTGGCTGATGCCACCGGTGCAGCGAACGAAGAGCATCCCGATGTCGGCGAGGGCGACGATCGCCATTCCATCGTGCCCGGCGCCGGACGGCAGCCGGCGCACCGGCAGTCCTTCGGCCTCGATCGCTCGCCCGATCTGAGCCTGCAGCCAGGCGGCGCACACGGTGGTCTTGCCTTCGTGCGTCTCGCGGATATCGACCTTGGCCTTGCGGCGGGCGCAGATCGATACGATGGCGGCTTTGATGTCGGCAGCGGCTTGCCGACGTTGCTCGTCACGCGGTGCGCGGAGGTCGATCGTGAAGCGCGCGTTGCCCGGGATCACGTTGGTCGCGCCCGGTGCCGCCTCGATGCGTCCGACGGTGCCGACCAGGTCGGGTTCGCGTCCGCAGCGGGCTTCGATGGCCAGGATGCACTCGGCCGCGGCAGCGAGCGCATCGCGCCGCAGGGTCATCGGTACCGTGCCGGCATGGCCGGCAACGCCTTCGATTTCGATCGTGTAGCGGTTGGCGCCGTTGATGGCGGTGACGACACCGACGGGCAGGCCTTCGTTCTCGAGCACGGGGCCCTGCTCGATGTGCAGCTCGGCGTACGCCAGCACGTCGCCACGCCGACGCGCTGCCTGCCCGATTTGGTCAGGGTCGAGCCCAAACGCATTCAGGGCGTCGCGCATTGCGGTGCCCGCTCCGTCGCGGCATTCGAGGAGCTTCCGGTCGAAGGTGCCCGCAATCGCGCGGCTACCCAGCAGCGTCGAGCCAAAGCGCACGCCCTCTTCGTCGGCGAATCCGACGACTTCGATGGCAAACGGCAGGCGCGTGCCGCGCACATTGAGCGTGTGGACGCAATCGATCGCCGCGACCACGCCCAGCATACCGTCGTACTTCCCGGCGTTGCGCACGGTGTCGAGGTGCGAGCCCAGCATGAGGCACGGCGCGCCGGTCGCCTTGCCCTCGTAGCGGCCGACGACGTTGCCGATCGCGTCGAGCCGGGCGGCCATTCCGGCTTCGCGCATCCAGCCTAGCGCAAGCTCGTTCGCCGCGCGCTGCTCGTCCGAAAGAAATGTTCGCGTGAGCGCATCGGGGGCTTCACTGCAGCGCGCGAGCGCCTCGCAACGGTCCCAGATGCGCGTTCCCGAGGGCTGGACGGGCGCACTCATGGTCCGTCCGTCCGGGCAACATGGGGATGCCGTTCGATCCAGTGCCGGGCGATATCCGCCCGGCGGCAAACCCAGACACGGTCGTGGCGTTCGACGTGATCGAGAAACCTCCGGAGCCCGGCCAGCCGGCCCGGCCGCCCCAGGAGCCGGCAATGCATGCCGATCGAGAGCATCCTGGGGTGCTCGGCACCTTCGGCGTACAGGACGTCGAAGGCGTCGCGAAGATAGGCGAAAAATTGTTCGCCGGTGTTGAATCCCTGTGACGTCGCGAATCGCATGTCGTTCGTATCGAGCGTGTACGGAACGACGAGGTGCGGATGCGCGATCCCATCCGCGGTCTCGACGCGGGTCCAGAATGGCAGGTCGTCGCCGTAATAATCGGAATCGTACAGAAAGCCACCGTGCGCGACGACGAGGCGCCGCGTGTTCGGGCTGTCCCGGCCCGTGTACCAGCCGACGGGCGCACTTCCCGTCAGACGTCGTAGGATCTCAACCGCGATCCGCATGTGTTCGCGTTCGGTGTCCTCGTCGACGTCCTGATAGTGGATCCAGCGCCAGCCGTGGCTGGCGATTTCGTGACCCAGCTCGACGAACGCCGCGGCGACCTCGGGGTTGCGCTCGAGCGCCATCGCGACACCAAACACGGTAAGCGGCAGCCCGCGTCGCTCGAACTCGCGTAGGATGCGCCAGACGCCGGCCCGCGATCCATACTCGTAAATCGACTCCATGCTGAGATGGCGCGCCGGATAGGCTTGCGCGCCGATGATCTCCGAGAGAAACTGCTCCGACCTGGGGTCCCCGTGCAGCACACAGCTCTCGCCGCCTTCCTCGTAGTTGAGGACGAACTGCAGGGCAACGCGAGCCCCGCCCGGCCAGTCGGCATGTGGCGGGTTCCGGCCGTAACCGGCAAGATCGCGTGGATACGAGTTCATGGGTATTCGCGTTCTGGCGTGCGCGATTGTAAACACGACACGGCGTGATTCGGGGCCCGATTTTTCCGGGGCACGGCACCTGCCGGGCGGAACGCCGCCAGAGGGGTATGCTGCGCTCGACTTAGTCCTGAAAAATTATGGGGATAGATGTTCCGGCCCGCAGGTGCCCGCCGTGCGAAGCAGTTCACAAGTCGTCTGGAGTTGTTGACAATAGCAGGCGCCGGGACGAACGTACCATGGCGTTCGGCGTATCGGCCAAAGTTGCGCCGCGACCGGCCGGAACAGGCCGGAACTATTTGGAGGGGCATGCCATGGCAACGGGCGGGGCGGGTTCGAATGGCGATCGCATCCGCTTTGTCCTCGACGGCAAGGTGGTGACGGTCGACGACGTCGACTCGACGCGATCGGTGCTCGACTTCCTGCGCGAGGATCTGGGGCGCACGGGGACGAAGGAAGGCTGCGCGGAAGGCGATTGTGGAGCCTGTACCGTCGTCATTGGTGAGCTATCGGGCGCAGATGTCGAGTTGAAGACGGTCAACGCGTGCCTGCAGTTCGTGCCCGTGCTGGATGGGAAGGCGTTATTCACGGTGGAAGATCTGCGGTTGCCGAATGGCGCGCTGCATCCGGTGCAGCAAGCCATGGTCGATTGCCACGGCTCGCAGTGCGGCTTCTGCACGCCAGGGTTCGTGATGTCGCTTTGGGCGCTCTACCTCGAACACCAGGAAGGGCAGACCCGGCCCGCCGACGCGCAGGTTAGGAGCGCGCTCACCGGAAACCTTTGCCGCTGCACCGGATATCGCCCGATCCTCGCCGCTGCCGAGCGCATGTTCGAGCTCCCGACCGTGCCTTTCGATCGTGCCGCGTTGGGCGGGCAATTGCGTTCGCTCACGCGGGACGCCTCGCTTGCCTACGAACACGCTGGCCGCCACTTCTACGCGCCGCGTTCGATTGCCGAGCTCACCCAGCTGCGGGCGGACCACCCGCAGGCAACGATCCTGGCGGGCAATACCGACGTCGGCCTGTGGGTCACGAAGCAGCTGCGCGACTTGAGGGAAATCATCTACATCGGGTGCATCGACGAGCTCAAGGCCATCCGTGAACATGACGGCGTGCTGCGCATCGGCGCGGGCGCGACGCTCACCGATGCATACGGTGCACTCGCGCGTCACTACCCGGAGGTCAATGAAATGTGGGAGCGCTTTGCCTCGCCACCGATCCGCAACGCGGGGACGATGGGCGGCAACGTGGCCAACGGGTCGCCGATCGGCGATTCCATGCCGGGATTGATCGCCCTGGGCGCCACGGTCACGCTGCGCAACCGCGAGCGCTCGCGCACGCTGCCGATGGAGGATCTCTACGTCGGCTACATGAAGAAGGCCATGGCGGGCGACGAAATCCTCGAAGCGATCGAAGTTCCGTTGCCTGTCCCCGCGTTGCGCTTCCGGACCTACAAGCTGTCGAAGCGCTACGATTCCGACATCTCTGCCGTCTGTGCGGCGTTCGCGATCGAACTCGAAGGCGGCAGAATCGGGCGCTGCCGCGTCGCCTTTGGCGGCGTCGCGGCGACGCCACGACGCGCGCATGCCACCGAAAGCGCGCTTTCCGGCAAGCCGTGGACCGAGGCGACTGCTCGCGCGGGAATGGCCGCGCTCACCACGGACTACACGCCATTGACGGACATGCGCGCGAGCGCGGAGTATCGACAGCAGACCGCCGCGAACCTGCTGTATCGCTTCTTTCTCGAGACGCGGCAGGACAAGCCGCTGCCGGCGGCGCAGGTCAGCGTGTTCGCTGCCGCATGACAGGATCCGGGAGACGCGGATGAACCGGCAGGCGGAAGGATTCATGGCGCACAAACGGGCGCACCCGGCCGCCGGTGTCGACCATCCGCACGAGTCGGCCCATTTGCACGTCGCCGGCGAGGCCCTCTATGTCGACGACATCCCGGAGATCGCCGGCACCGTTCACGCGGCGCTGGGTCTTTCCGAAAAGGCGCACGCCAGGATCCGATCCATCGATCTTGCAGCGGTCAGAGCGGCACCGGGCGTCGTCGCCGTACTGACGGCCGCCGACATCCCCGGCGGCAACGATTGCGGTCCCATTGTCCACGACGACCCGATTCTCGCCGATGGACTCGTCCAGTACGTCGGCCAACCGATGTTCGTCGCCATCGCCAGATCGTATGGCGCCGCGCGCCGTGCCGCGCGTTTGGCGAAGGTCGACTACGAGGTACTGCCGCCGGTGTTGACGCCGCAGGAGGCGAAGCGCCTGCAATCGTACGTGCTGCCGCCGATGCACCTTGTGCGCGGCGATGCGGCGGCGGCGATGGCGGCGGCGCCGCGCCGGCTCGGCGGCGAATTCTACGTCGGCGGGCAGGAACAGTTCTATCTCGAGGGCCAGATCTCCTACGCGGTGCCGAAGGAGGACGGCTGCATCCACCTCTATTGCTCGACACAGCACCCGACCGAGATGCAGCACGTCGTCGCGCATGCCCTCGGTCTCGTCGCGAACCAGGTCACGGTCGAGATGCGGCGGATGGGCGGGGGATTCGGCGGCAAGGAATCGCAATCGGCGCTGTTTGCCTGCGTTGCCGCGGTGGCGGCCCAGCGCCTGCGGCGGCCGGTGAAAATTCGCCTCGACCGCGACGACGATTTTCTGATCACCGGCAAGCGGCACTGTTTCCACTACGAATATCAGGTGGGCTTTGGCGACGATGGCCTGATACGTGCGGCGAAGGTCGAGATGGCGGCCCGCGCCGGGTTCTCCGCGGATCTCTCCGGTCCGGTGTGCACGCGGGCCGTCTGTCACTTCGACAATGCGTACTATCTGCCCGACGTCGACATTCTCGCGCTCGCGGGCAAGACCAACACGCAGTCGAATACCGCGTTTCGCGGCTTCGGCGGGCCGCAGGGCGCGATCGCGATCGAGTACATCATCGACAACGTTGCGCGCGAGCTCCGGCGCGATCCGCTCGACGTGCGCAAGGCGAATTTCTACGGTCGCGACGAACGCAACGTCACGCCGTACGGAATGATCGTCGAAGACAACGTGATTCCCGAGCTCGTCGCCGAGCTCGAGACGACGTCCGACTACCGGCAGCGCCGCACGGCGATTCGCGCCTTCAATGCGACGAGTCCGGTGCTGAAGAAGGGGCTGGCGCTGACGCCGGTCAAGTTCGGCATCTCGTTCAACGTCGTCCATTACAACCAGGCCGGCGCGCTGGTGCACGTCTATACCGACGGTTCGGTGCTCGTGAGCCATGGCGGAACCGAGATGGGGCAGGGGCTCAACACCAAGGTCGCGCAAGTCGTGGCACACGAACTCGGCATCAGCCTCGGGCACGTGCGCTCGACGGCCGCCGACACGAGCAAGGTCGCGAACACTTCCGCGACCGCGGCGTCGACCGGCAGCGATCTGAACGGCAAGGCGGCGCAGGATGCCGCGCGGCAGATCCGGGCGCGCCTGGCGCAGTTCGCCGCGGCGAAGTACGGCGGCCGGGCCGAGGACGTGACGTTCGCCGCCGACGTGGTGAGCGCCAATGGCACGGCGGTCGCGTTTGCTGAACTCGTCGGGGCGGCGTACCGGGCGCGCGTCCAGTTGTGGTCCGACGGTTTCTACGCCACCCCGAAACTCCACTGGGATGCGCGGGCCATGAACGGGAGGCCATTTTTCTATTTTGCCTACGGTGCGGCAGTGTCCGAGGTCATCGTCGATACGCTGACGGGGGAATGGAAGCTCCTGCGCGCGGACCTGCTGCACGATGCCGGCGACTCGATCAATCCGGCGATCGATATCGGGCAGGTCGAGGGCGCCTACATCCAGGGCATGGGATGGCTCACGACCGAAGAGCTGTGGTGGAACAAGGATGGCGTGCTGATGACGCATGCGCCGTCGACGTACAAGATTCCGGCCGTCAACGATTGCCCCGCCGATCTTCGGACGAGACTCTTCAGGAACAGCAACCGGGAGGATACGATCCTGCGGTCGAAGGCCACCGGCGAGCCGCCGCTCCTGCTCCCGTTCTCGGTGTTCTTCGCGATTCGCGATGCGATCGCGAGCGTGGGCGGTGACCGCATTCATCCGCCGCTCGATGCCCCGGCGACAGGCGAGGCGATCCTGAGGGCGATCAACGCCGTACGCGCGGCGGCGCAAGAGGTTCCCCGTTGAACGACTGGATCGCAGCGTTGGCGCACCTGGCAGCGACGGGCCGACGCGCGGTGTTGGTCTCGATCGTCGCCACGAAGGGTTCGGTGCCGCGTGCGCCCGGTACGCGGATGATCGTGACGCCGGACACCATCGTCGGCACGATCGGTGGCGGCCACCTCGAATACAAGGCGATCGGGATTGCGCGTGGCTTGCTGGCCGACGGTGGGCCGCGTGCGCTGCATCGCTTTCCGCTGGGCGCGAGCCTGGGACAGTGCTGCGGAGGTCTCGTGCAGCTTCTGTTCGAGCCGATCGCAGGCGGCACCGCCTGGCCCGGGGCCATGGCCCGTCTGCACGCCGACGGTGCCGACTGCGCGCGGGTGACGCCGGTGCGCGGCGACCGAGATCACGCGGCAACTGATGGTCACTGCGACGGCGGCGACCGGAACGCTCGGCTCGGTGGCGGCCGACAGCGAGGCCGTGACGATGGCCCGCAACACGCTCGAGGGGGACGGGGCGTCGAGGCTCGCGACACTTGGTGCCGGCGGCGGGCTCGAAGTATTCATCGATCTCGTGCGGGTGCCCGATTTCGCCATCGTGCTGTTCGGCGCCGGCCACGTCGGTCGCGCGCTGGTGTGTGCCCTGGCCGGCGTCGACTGCCGGATCCGGTGGGTCGACTCGCGTGACGACGCCTTTCCGGCGGCGATACCCGAGAATGTCGAATGCGTGTCGACCGACGCGCCGGAGGCAGAAGTTGCGGTGGCGGCGGCGGGCGCGTATTTTCTGGTCATGACGCACAGCCACGCTCTGGATGAGACACTTTCCGAGCACATTCTCGCGCGCACCGATTTTGCGTACTTCGGGTTGATCGGGTCGGCCTCGAAGCGGCGCCAGTTCGAACGGCGCCTGGAGGCCCGCGGAACGCCGCGTTCGCGCTTTGCGGCGATGACGTGCCCGATCGGTATCGCCGGGATCGGCGGCAAGGAACCCGCAGTCATTGCCATCGCGGTGGCCGCCGAGTTGCTGCAGATGCGGGGCAGAATGGCGGCGGCTGGTACAGTCATGAACCGGTGCCACGGCTGAGCGTGCGCGGCGGCAATAGAAGTCGCGCAGCGACCATAGCAGGGGGAGTCGATGTCGAATCCAGCAGCGACGGGTGAACCGGCCGGCAGTCGACCGCGGCTCGCGCTGCGCGGCATACGCAAGGTCTATCCATCGGTGGTCGCCAACGACGGGATCGATCTGGCGGTCGTCCCGGGCGAAATCCACGCCGTGCTCGGCGAAAACGGCGCCGGCAAGTCGACGCTGATGAAGATCATCTACGGCGTGACCCGGCAGACCGAGGGCGAGATGTTCTGGGAGGGCGAGGCCGTGACGCCGGCCAATCCCGCGCACGCGCGCGCACTCGGCATCGGAATGGTCTTTCAGCACTTCTCCCTGTTCGAGACGCTGACGGTGGTCGAGAACGTCGCGCTCGCGTTGCCGGGCGCACCGGATCTCGGCTACCTCGCCCGCCGGATCGAGAAGGTCTCCGAGAAATACGGCCTGCCCGTCGATCCGCGCCGGCTCGTCCACGCGTTGTCGGTCGGCGAGCGCCAGCGCGTCGAGATCATCCGCTGTCTGTTGCAGAATCCGAAGCTCCTCATCATGGACGAGCCGACGTCCGTGCTCACGCCGCCGGCGGTGCGCAAGCTCTTCGAGACGCTGCGCAACCTGTCCGGCGAAGGCTGCAGCATTCTCTACATCAGCCACAAGCTGGACGAGATCCAGGAACTCTGCCATGCGGCGACCGTCCTGCGCGCGGGCAAGGTCACCGGCACGTGCGTGCCGGCACAGGAGACGCCCGGATCGATGGCACGGATGATGATCGGCAAGGATCTGCCGGTGCCGCAGCACGGTGCGCCGGCCGAGGGCGGCGAGGTGCGCCTGCGGCTCGCCGGCCTGTCGCACGCGTCCGACGACCCGTTCGGCACCGATCTCAAGGACATTCACCTGGACGTGCACTCGGGCGAAATCGTCGGCATCGCCGGAGTTTCCGGCAATGGCCAACAGGAGCTCATGTATGCGGTGTCGGGCGAAGAGCCGCTCGCCGAGAAATTCCCCGTCCAGATTCTCGCCACCGAGGCGGGCCGGATGCGCCCGGGACGGCGCCGACGACTGGGAATGGGCTTCGTGCCGGAGGAACGCCTTGGCCGCGGCGCGGTCCCGCAGATGACGCTCGCCGAGAATGCGCTCCTCACGGCACACCGGCGGAATCTGGTGAAGAAGGGTTTGATCGATTTCGCCGCCGTCGACGTGTTCTCGTTCGAATGCATTTCCAAATACGACGTGAAGTGCGGCGGGCCGAAAGCGGAGGCGAAATCGCTGTCCGGCGGCAATCTCCAGAAGTACATCATGGGACGGGAGATCCTCCAGCAGCCGAAGCTGCTCGTCGTCGCCCAGCCGACCTGGGGTGTGGATGTCGGCGCCGCGGCGTTCATCCGGCAGGCATTGATCGATCTGCGCACCGCCGGCACCGCGATTCTCGTGATTTCCGAGGAGCTCGATGAACTGTTCGAGATCTGCGACCGCATCGCGGTCATCGCCAATGGCAAGCTGTCACCGACCAAGCGGACGGCCGACACCAACGTCGAGGAGATCGGGGTCTGGATGAGTGGCCTGTGGCCGGGCGCGGAGGAAGCGCATGCTGCCTAGACTCGAGGCGCGACCGGAGCCCTCGAATGCGATGCGCTACGCGTCGCCGCTCCTCGCCGTCGTGCTCACGCTCGTGGGTGGGCTCATCATATTCGCCACGCTCGGCAAGAATCCGCTCGAAGGCTTCCGCGTTTTCTTCCTGAGTCCGCTCAAGGATGCCTATGGCGTCTCCGAGCTCTTTCTCAAGGCGACCCCGCTGATGCTGATCTCGGTCGGCCTTGCCGTCGGTTTCCGTGCCAACGTCTGGAACATCGGCGCGGAGGGCCAGTACATCGTCGGCGCCATTGCCGGCGGCGGCGTCGCGCTCTACTTCGCGGGCAGCACGAGTCCGTTGCTGCTCCCGCTGATGATCGTGGCGGGCGCCATCGGCGGTGCGCTCTGGGCGTCGATCGCTGCGCTTCTCAAGACGCAGTTCAACGCGAACGAGATTCTCGTCTCGCTGATGCTGGTCTACATTGCGCAGCTTGGCGTGTCATGGCTGGTCCACGGACCATGGAAGGATCCGGACGGGTTCAACTTTCCGCAGACGAAGATGTTCCATGACGCGGCGATCCTGCCGATCCTCGTCGAGGGAACACGCCTCAATGCGGCGTTTCTGGTCGCGCTCGGCGCGCTGGCCGCGGGTTACGTGTTCATGCACCGCAGCTTCATGGGGTTTCAGATGCAGGTCGCGGGCCAGGCCGAAGCCGCGGCGCGCTATGCCGGCTTTTCCGCGAAGCGGACGATCTGGACCGGCCTCGTCGCCGGCGGAGCGATGGCCGGGATCGCCGGCATGGGAGAAGTCTCCGGTCCGATGGGACAGTTGACCGAGCACGTCTCGAACAATTACGGGTTTGCGGCGATCATCGTGGCGTTTGTCGGGCGCCTCAATCCGATCGGCATCTTCTTCGCCAGCCTGCTGATGGCGCTGCTCTACCTCGGCGGCGAGCAGGCGCAGCAGTATCTCGCCTTGCCGTCGTCGATTTCGAAGGTCTTCCAGGGGATGCTGCTGTTCTTCCTGCTCGGCGCCGACGTGTTCGTCAACTATCGGCTGCGCTGGTCCGTGGGCAAGAAAGCCGGCGGGCACTGAACATGGACGCCGGCATCCTCACCGCAATTCTCGTCGCCACCATCGTTGCGGGCACGCCGCTCATCATCACGGCATTGGGCGAGCTCATCACCGAACGATCCGGCGTGCTCAATCTGGGCGCCGAGGGCATGATGGCCGTCGGCGCGATCGCGGGATTCGCGGCCGCGCATCACTCGGGCAGCGCGACCCTCGGCGCATTCGCCGGACTGGCCGCGGGGGCATTGATGGCCCTCATCTTCGCGATACTGACGTTGACACTGCTCGCCAATCAGGTTGCGTCGGGACTGGCGCTCTCGATTTTCGGGGTCGGTCTTTCCGCTTTCATCGGGAAGCCGTACGAATCGGTGACGCTTCCGGCCGTGCCGGCGCTGTCGATCCCGTTCCTCGCCGATATCCCGGTGCTCGGCCCGACGCTGTTCAACCAGCAGGCGCTTGTCTACGTGTCATGGGCGCTCTTCGCGGGGATCGTCTGGTTCCTGTACCGGAGCCGGCCCGGCCTGGTCCTGCGCGCCGTCGGCGAGTCGCCGGCCTCCGCGCACTCGATCGGTTATCCGGTCATTCGCATCCGGTACCTTGCCACGCTGTTCGGCGGCGCGATGGCCGGCGTGGGCGGCGCTTTCCTCTCGGTGTTCTACACGCCGCTGTGGGTAGAAGGCATGGTCTCTGGCCGCGGCTGGATCGCGCTCGCGCTGGTCGTGTTCGCCACGTGGCGGCCAACCCGCGTGCTGGTCGGCGCTTATCTCTTCGGCGGAGTCATGATCGCGCAGCTCTTCGTGCAGGGTTCGGGCGCGGAAATCGAAATTCCCTCGCAGTTCCTGTCCTCGCTTCCTTACTGGGCGACGATCATCGTCCTCGTCGTGATCTCCCGCAACGTCAATACAATCCGGTTAAACTCGCCGGCATCGCTCGGCCAGCCCTATCGGCCCGACGCCTGAGGAGCCGGGGATCGAAACAACCACGGGATGAACGCGGGAGCGCGGCCAATTGCCATAGCGATGATGGTTGCCATCGGCTGCGAGTGGCACCTGGGACGCGGAGGTAGCAGCAGGACCGGTCGGCGCCGCTGACCACGTCAGTCAATCAGAGGAGGCTTCAAATGTTGCAATGGAAAAGCATGTGCAAGGCCGCGGCCGCCCTCGCGGGCGCCGTGATGTTCGCAGCGAATGCGATCGCCGCCGATCCCGCAAGCGTCTGCTACGTCTACGTGAGCCCGATCGGAGACGCGGGCTGGACGTACCAGCACGATCTCGGGCGCAAGGACATGGAAACGGCGCTCGGGGGCAAGGTGAAGACGAGGTATGTCGAGAACGTGGCGGAGGGAGCCGACGCCGAACGCGTGATCCGTGAACTCGCGCAGAGCGGCTGCAAGGTCGTGTTGGCCACGAGTTTCGGCTACATGAACTACATGGAGAAAGTGTCGAAGCAATATCCGAAGGTCATCTTCATGCACGCGACCGGCTACAAGACGGGTCCGAATTTCGGCATCTACAACGCCCGCTTCTACGAAGGCCGCTATCTCACCGGCGTGATCGCGGGCAAGATGACCAAGACCAACGTCCTGGGCTATGTCGCCGCGTTTCCGATCCCCGAGGTGCTGCAGGGCATCAACGCGTTCGCGCGCGGGGCGCGCAGCGTCAATCCCAAGGCAGAAGTGCGCGTGATCTGGGTGAACTCCTGGTACGACCCCGGCAAGGAACGCGAGGCGGCGAACACGCTGATGTCGCAGGATGCGGACATCATCACCCATCACACGGACTCGACGGCCGTCGTCCAGGCTGCCGAGGAGAAGGGCAAGTACGCGTTCGGCTACCACTCGGACATGGCGAAATACGGCGCCAAGGCCCATCTGACCGCGACCACGCACGTATGGGGCGACTTCTACGCGAAATCGGTCAACGACGCGATCGGCGGCATGTGGAAGACGACCAACGTCTGGGGCGGCATGAAGGACGGCATGATCAAGCTCGCGCCGCTCAATCCCGCCATCCCCGCGGATGTGAAGACGCTCGTGGCGAAACTCGAAGGCGAGATCAAGGCCGGCACGCTGCATCCGTTCGCCGGCCCCGTCGTCGATCAGGATGGCAAGACGCGCGTTCCGGCGGGCAAGGCCATGAGTGATGCCGAGCTCGGAAAAATGGACTTTTACGTCCAGGGTGTAGCAAGCAAGCTTCCGAAGAAGTAAGGCGCGTCCCCCGGAACGTCCCCGTGGCCGCGCGCCGGCCACAGGGACCCTCCGGCGCATGCGGCGGCCGGCGGGAATGTCGCGACCTCCCGAACTCGGAGAAATCGCATGGAAGCGTACATAGTCGACTGGCTGAACCTGCTCGTGCGCTGGCTGCATCTCATCACCGGCATCGCGTGGATCGGCGCGTCGTTCTATTTCGTGATGCTCGACAATTCGCTGTCGGCACCGAAGAAGCCGGAGGATGCCACGCGCGGCGTGTTCGGCGAACTCTGGGCGGTGCACGGCGGCGGCTTTTACAACAGCCAGAAGTACCTCACCGGGCCGAAGGGCGAGCCGCTGTCGGAAAACCTTCACTGGTCCAAGTGGGAGGCCTACACGACGTGGCTGTCCGGAATGGCGCTGCTCGGCATCATCTACTGGTACGGCGCAAGCTCGTACCTGATCGACCGGAGCGTGATGGCGCTGTCGCCCGGCGCTGCCGTGGCCATCAGCATCGCGTTCGTGATCGGCGGCTGGTTTGTCTACGATCTCCTGTGCCGGGTGCTCGCCGGCAGCGAGAATCTGCTGGCGGGCGCGATGCTCGCCCTCGTGATGCTCGCCGCTTGGGCGCTGTTCCATGTCTTCGGTGCCCGTGCGGCGTTTGTCCATGTCGGCGCGATGATCGGCACGATGATGGTGGCGAACGTCTTCTTCCACATCATTCCGGGCCAGAAAACGATGGTGGCCGACATCCGTGCCGGCCGCGAGCCCGACGCCCGTCCCGGCGTGATCGGCAAGCAGCGATCGGTGCACAACACCTACTTCACGTTGCCGGTGCTGTTCGTGATGATCAGCAACCACTATCCGATGACCTACAGCCACCCGTACGGCTGGGCCGTGCTGGGTGTGATCATGCTGGCCGGCGTGTTGATCCGCCAGTATTTTGTCCTGCGGCACAAGGGCCGTCCGACGCTGCTCCTCCCGGCGCTCGCCGTCGTGCTTCTCGTCGGACTGGCCGTGGCGATCGCGCCGGCACCCACGCCCGCGGTGAGCGGCGACATCGCGTTCGCGAAGGTGAAGACCGTGCTCGATGCACGCTGCGTCGGTTGCCATGCAGCACAGCCGACGCAGGCAGGTTTCGCGCAGCCGCCGAAGGGCATCGTGCTGGAAACGCCTGAGCAGATCGGACAGAACGCGGCGAAGATCGCCGAGACCGTCGGCAACCGCTACATGCCGATCGGGAACCTGACGCAGATGACCGACGACGAGCGGGCACTCGTCGCCGCGTGGTTTGCGCAGGGCGCGAAGCACTGATCGCGGCCATTCGGTGCCCATGCCACGCAAAGATGGTGGAACCTCGGTTTCGGCCGCCTTTCGCGGCGAAATCGTCGATTTCGTAGGTGATCCGGCAACGCTGGGCGATGCCGCGCATCGCCATCTGGCGGACGGCGTGTTGGTGGTTCGTGACGGCCGCGTCGCCGCGCTCGGTCCGGCGTCCGAGATCCTGCCATCGCTGCCGGACGGTGTCGTGGTCGCCGACCATCGGGGCAAGCTGATCCTGCCCGGCTTCGTCGACACGCACGTCCACTATGCCCAGATGGATGTCATCGCGTCGTACGGCGCGCAGTTGCTGGAATGGCTGGAGCGCTATACGTTTCCCGCCGAAGGCGAATTCGGCAATCCGGAACATGCGCGGGAGGTTGCGGAGTTCTTCGTAGCCGAGCTGCTGCGCAACGGCACGACCACCGCGATGGTATTCGCGACGACCCACAGGACGTCGGTCGACGCGATCTTTGCGGCGGCCCGTTCGCGGGCGCTGCGACTCATCGCGGGAAAGGTGTTGATGGATCGCAATGTCCCCGCGTTGGTGCGCGACACCGCCGATTCCGGATATGACGACAGCAAGGCGCTGATCGCCGAATGGCACGGCCGCGACCGGCTCCTGTATGCGGTGACGCCGCGCTTTGCGCCGACGTCGACCGAACGCCAGCTCGAACTCTGCGGTCGGCTGCTCGACGAGCACCCGGGTGTCTTCCTGCAGTCGCACGTCGCCGAAAACCGCGGCGAGGTCGCCTGGGTGGCCGAGCTTTTCCCGTGGAGCCGCAGCTATCTCGATGTTTACGACCACTACGGCCTCCTCCGGCCGCGTGCGGTCTACGCGCACTGCATTTACCTCGATGCGAGCGACCGGCAGCGAATGGCCACGACCGGTGCCGCCATGTCGTTCTGCGCGACGTCGAACCTGTTCCTCGGCAGTGGGCTCTTCGACGCGAACGCCGCGCACGCTGCCGGCGTGCGCGTGGGCCTCGGCACCGACGTCGGCGGTGGCACGAGTCTGTCGATGCTGCGCACGCTGGATGAGTCGTACAAGGTCTGCCAGCTCGCCGGCCAGACGCTCGACCCGTTTCGCGCCTTCTATCTCGCGACGCTGGGCGGGGCCGCCGCGCTCTATCTCGACGCACACATCGGCAGTTTCGACGTCGGCAAGGAGGCCGATTTCGTGATCCTGGATCCGGCCGCGACGCCGCTCCTGGCCCGGCGCATGGCGCGCGCCACGACCCTCGCCGAAAGGTTGTTCGCGTTCATGATCCTTGGGGACGATCGCGCGGTGCATGCGACCCACGTGCTCGGCGCGCCCGCGCACGTGCGGATTGCGGCCTGACGGGCAGGGGGGAATCGCTGATGGAGCGAACACTGCTCGTGCGCCATGCCGACGTTCTGGTGACCATGGACGACGCGCGCCGCGAGATTCGTGATGGGGCGCTATTGGCTCGCGGCAATCGCATCGAGCAGGTCGGCACGACTGCCGAATTGCCGTCGTCTGCCGACGAGGTGATCGACGCCGCCGGCCGCGTCCTGTTGCCCGGCCTTGTCAACACGCACCATCACATGTTCCAGACGTTGACGCGCGTCGTTCCCGCGGCACAGGACAGCGAGCTCTTTGGCTGGCTCAAGGCACTCTACCCGATCTGGGCGCGGCTCACGCCGGAAGCGATTCGCGTTTCGGCGCTGACGGCGATGGCGGAGCTGATCCTCTCGGGCTGCACGACGTCGAGCGATCACCTGTACGTGTTTCCGAACGACTGCCGGCTCGACGACACGATCGACGCCGCGCGAGAAATCGGCTTGCGCTTCCATCCCACGCGGGGCGCGATGAGCCTCGGGGAGAGCCGCGGCGGGCTGCCGCCGGACGCGCTGACCGAGCGCGAAGACGTCATTCTCCGGGATGCCCGGCGCGTGATCGAGGCTTTCCACGACCCGGCGCGGTTCGCGATGACGCGCGTCGGGGTCGCGCCGTGTTCGCCGTTCAGCGTCACCGAAACGCTGATGCGCGAAGCTGCCTTGCTGGCCCGCAGCCATGGCGTCGGTCTGCATACGCATCTTGCCGAGAGCGTGAACGACGTCGCCTTTAGCCGCGAGAAATACCACAAGACACCGCCCGAGTACGCCGAAGCGCTGGGATGGACCGGGTCCGACGTTTGGCACGCGCACTGCGTGCAACTCGATGCGCCGGGTATCGCCCTATTCGCGCGGACGGGAACCGGGGTTGCCCATTGCCCGTGTTCCAACATGCGCCTTTCGTCCGGCATCGCGCCGGTGCGAAGGATGCGCGAAGCGGGTGTGCCGGTCGGGTTGGGCGTCGACGGCAGCGCGTCGAACGACGGCAGCCAGATGCTGGCCGAGGCACGGCAGGCACTGCTCCTCGCGCGGCTCTCCGGCGACCCGAGTGCACTGTCGGCCCGCGACACGCTGGAAATGGCGACGAGGGGTGGTGCCCGCGTGCTCGGCCGCGACGACATCGGACACCTGGCCGCGGGTATGGCGGCCGATTTCGTCGCCTTCGCCGTCGACGATCTCCGCCATGCCGGCGGGCTGCACGATCCGGTCGCGGCACTCGTGTTCTGCGGTGCGGGTGATGCCAGCACCGTGGTGATCAACGGCCGGATCGTCGTGCGGGAAGGGCATCTGACGACACTTGATCTCGGACCTCACGTCGAGGTCCATAACCGGATCGCGCGGCGCTTGCTCACGCCATGAGCCGGGCCGACGAACGGTTCGGCGCGAATGCGCTTACACGGTCGCGAGCCGAAGCATGTTCGTTGTTCCAGCTTCGCCGAACGGTACGCCGGCAGCGATGACCACGTTATCGCCGGCCAGCGCGAAACCTTCCTCCAACGCGGTCTTGCACGCGAGGTCGGTCATCGTGTTTATGTCGGCAGTTTCATGCGTCAGCACCGAGTGCACGCCCCAGACGAGCGCCAGGCGGCGGGCTGTGGAGATCTTCGGCGTCAGGCTCAGGATCGGAGCTTCGGGCCGTTCCCGCGACGCGCGAATGCTGGACGACCCGGAGTGCGTGTAGATGACGGTGGCTTTGGCCGAAACGATATGCGCCGCGACGCGAAGCGAGTGCGAGATCGCATCGGCGGCCGTCGCGCGCGGCTCCGAGCGCTGCGCGTCGGTCAGTGTCCGGTAGTGCGCGTCCAGCTCGACCTCGCGGATGATCCGGTCCATGATCGCGACTGCTTCGAGCGGATACAGGCCCGACGCTGATTCCGCCGACAGCATCACCGCGTCGGCGCCGTCGTAGACCGCGGTCGCCACATCGGACGCCTCCGCGCGCGTCGGAACCGGCGACGCAATCATCGATTCCAGCATCTGGGTGGCGACGACCACGGGCTTGCCGGCATGACGGCACGCGCGCAGGATGCGTCGCTGCACCGTCGGCACCTGCTCGGGTCGCATTTCAACACCAAGGTCGCCGCGTGCGACCATGATGCTGTCGGCCTTGTCGACGATGGCATCGAGTTCCGTGATCGCCAACGGCTTTTCCAGTTTGGCCATGATTCCCGCGCCATCGCCGATCAATGCGCGCGCTTCGTCGATGTCCTCGGGCCGCTGCACGAACGACAGGGCGACCCAGTCGATGCCGAGTTCAAGGCCGATCTCGAGGTCGCGACGGTCCTTTACCGTGAGCGGAGATAGCGGAATGATCGCGTCGGGTATGTTGACCCCCTTGCGCTCCGAGAGCGTACCGCCGACCTTGACCCGCGTCACGGCGAAGCCGTCGCCACAGTGCTCGACCTCGAGCCGCAGCTTGCCATCGTCCAGGAGCAGCTGCACGCCCGGCTTCATTACCGCGAAGATCTCGGGGTGGGGCAGACTTACGCGTTCGACGCTGCCGGGCGCCGGATCGAGATCGAGGCGCAGCGCAGCGCCCTCGGCCAGCACCACGGGGCCGCGCGCGAACGTGCCGATGCGCAGTTTCGGACCCTGCAGATCCATCAGCACGCCGATCGGTCGATCCGCTTTCGCTTCCACGGCGCGGATCGCCTCCATCCGGACTCTGTGGTCAGCCGGAGTGCCGTGACTGAAGTTGAGGCGGAATACGTCGACGCCCCGATGAAACAGCGCGTCGATCATCGTTGGCGTGGAGCTGGCTGGACCAAGCGTGGCGACGATCTTGGCGTTGCGTTGGCGGCGCATGCAGTCTTTTCTCCGGAAGAATTGGGCAGCGCCGACGTGCGCGGCGCCGAGTCACGCGCGTTGCCCGACCTCGTGGTTGGCCATGAACTCGAGGGCGCGCACCAGCGCCGAATGATCCCATTGCGACCCGCCGTGGGCTGCGCACGAATTGAACAATTCCTGCGCGGTAGCGGTGTTGGGAAGGGCAACGCCGAGCAATCGCGCGCTGGTGAGGGCGAGATTCAGGTCCTTCTGGTGCAATTCGATGCGAAAGCCCGGATCGAACGTACGCTTGACCATGCGCTCGCCGTGCACTTCGAGGATACGCGACGACGCAAAGCCGCCCATCAGCGCCTGCCGGACCTTGGCCGGGTCGGCCCCTGCCTTCGACGCGAACAGCAGGGCTTCGGCCACTGCCTCGATGTTGAGCGCGACGATGATCTGGTTGGCGACCTTGCACGTCTGGCCGTCGCCATTGCCGCCGACGAGCGTGACGTTCTTGCCCATCAGGTCGAACAGGGGCTTCACCTTGGCGAACGTAGCCTCGGATCCGCCGACCATGATCGTCAGGGAAGCGGCCTTCGCGCCGACTTCGCCGCCGGAAACCGGCGCATCCAGGTACTCGCAGCCGAGGTCGTTGATGCGTTTCGCGAAATCCTTGGTCGCAAGTGGCGAGATCGAGCTCATGTCGACGACGATCTTGCCACGCGTCAGTCCTTTGGCGACCCCGTCCGCTCCGAACAACACAGCGTCGACGTGCGGCGTGTCCGGCACCATCACGATGATGACATCGCTTCGCTGCGCGACTTCCTTGCCCGAGGCGCAGGCCGTCGCGCCTTTGCCCGTCAGCGACGCCGGAACAGGCTTGTGATCATGTGCGAACAGGGCATGACCGCCCGCGGCGAGATGCCCCGCCATCGGGATTCCCATGATGCCGAGGCCGATGAATCCGACGTTAGCCATGCATGATTCTCCTTTTGCGCAGGCGCTGCGCGCCCGGCGATCAGCGGTAGGGATCCATCCAGTGCAGTCCCGCCGCCGTCGTTGTCGCGGGCTTGTACTCGCAACCGATCCAGCCGTCGTAGCCCAGCCGGTCGATGCGATCGAACAGGAACGCGTAGTTGATCTCGCCGGTGCCAGGCTCGTTGCGCCCCGGATTGTCGGCGAGCTGCAGGTGGCGGATTCGCGCGAGGTTGGATTGTATCGTATTCGCGAGCTCGCCTTCCATTCGTTGCATGTGGTAGATGTCGTACTGCAGATACAGATTGTCGGCTCCCGTCTCGGCAATGAGGTCCTGTGCCTGCCGTGTTCCCGTCAGGAAGAATCCCGGGATGTCGAACGTGTTGATCGGCTCGATGAGGAGCCGAATGCCTTCGGTCTTGAGCTTGGCCGCTGCAAACGCGAGATTGGCGACGAAGGTCATCCGCGCCGCATCCCGGGTCACGCCCTGCGGCACGATGCCGGCGAGGCAATTCAACTGTGGCGCGCCGAGCACCATCGCGTAACCGATCGCCTTTTCCACGCCGTCCTGAAATTCTCCGACCCGGTTCGGGTGACAGGCAATGCCGCGCTCGCCGGCTTCCCAGTTGCCGGGCGGAAGATTGTGCAGCACGAGCGCGAGCCCGTTCCGCGTGAGCCGTTCGGCGATCTCCGGTGCCGGAAACGCATATGGAAACAGGAATTCGACGCCGCGAAACCCCGCAGCGGCGGCCGCATCAAAGCGCTCGAGAAAAGGGTGCTCGTTGTAGAGCATCGTCAGGTTTGCGGCGAATTTGGGCATGGTGGCGCCGGGTCGGGGATGAAAGGTTTCGGGCCATCAGTCGAGCATCGCGGCCACCGCGGTCGGCGCGTCGGCGAGGCTTCCGGCCAATTCCTCGAACTCGACGACCTTGTCGATCTCGGTGCCCATGGCGATGTTCGTGATCCGCTCCAGCATGATCTCGATGACAACCGGAACCTTGTGCTCGGCCATCCATTTGTCCGCCTGCTGGATCGCCGGGTCGATCTCCTCCTGCCGGTGCACGCGAATCGCCTTGCAGCCCAGACCCTCGGCCACTGCGACGTGGTCGACGCCGTAACCCTTCATTTCAGGAGCGTTGATGTTGTCGAAGCCCAGCTGCACGCAGTAATCCATGTCGAAGCCACGCTGCGCCTGCCGGATGAGGCCGAGGTACGCATTGTTCACGACGATGTGGATGTACGGCAGGTTGAACTGGGCACCGACGGCGAGCTCCTCGATCATGAACTGGAAATCGTAGTCGCCCGACAGCGCGACGATCCGCCGGGCCGGATCGGCCACGCGCACGCCCAGCGCGGCGGGAATCGTCCACCCCAGCGGCCCCGCCTGGCCGCAGTTGATCCAGTGCCGTGGCCGATAGACGTGCAGGAACTGCGCGGCCGCGATCTGCGAAAGACCGATCGTGGTGACATAACACGTGTCCTTGTCGTCGAAGGCGCGGTTCAGGCATTGGTAGACCCGCTGCGGCTTCATCGGCACGTTGTCGAAGTTGGTCTTGCGCAACATGGTCCGTTTGCGCTCCTGGCACGCCTCCACCCAGGCGGCGCGGTCTTTGAGCCTTCCCGCCGCCTTCCATTCGCGGGCGACGGCGACGAACTGCACGAGCGCAGCCTTGGCGTCCGAGACGATTCCCAGGTCCGGGCCGAACACCCGGCCGATCTGCGTGGGCTCGATGTCGACGTGAACGAACTTGCGACCCTTCGTGTACACGTCGACGGAGCCGGTGTGCCGATTGGCCCAGCGGTTGCCGATGCCAAAAACGAAGTCGGAGGCGAGCATGGTCGCGTTGCCGTAGCGATGGCTCGTCTGCAGGCCGACCATGCCGGCCATCAGCCGGTGGTCGTCGGGTATCGTCCCCCAGCCCATCAGCGTCGGAATCACCGGCACGCCGGTGACTTCGGCAAACTCGACGAGGAGATCGGTCGCGTCGGCATTGATGACGCCACCGCCGGCCACGATCAGCGGCCGCTCGGCGTCGTTCAGCATCGCGATCGCCTTCTCTGCCTGGGCGCGGGTCGCCTTGGGCTTGTAGACGGGCAGCGGTTCGTAGGTGTCGATGTCGAACTCGATTTCGGTCACCTGCACGTCGAACGGCAGATCGATCAGCACGGGTCCCGGCCGGCCCGATCGCATCAGGTGGAACGCCTGCTGGAAGGCGCGCGGCACCTGTGCCGGCTCGCGCACCGTCACCGACCACTTCGTGACCGGCTTCGAGATCGATTCGATGTCCACGGCCTGGAAGTCTTCCTTGTACAGCCGTGCGCGCGGCGCCTGCCCGGTGATGCAGAGGATCGGAATGGAATCGGCCTGTGCGGAGTAGAGGCCGGTAATCATGTCGGTCCCGGCCGGCCCCGATGTCCCGATGCACACGCCGATATTGCCCGCCACCGCTCGCGTGTAGCCCTCGGCCATGTGCGATGCGCCTTCGACATGGCGCGCCAGCACGTGCGCGATACTGTTCCGGCGCTTCAGCGCGGCGTAAAGCGGATTGATCGCGGCGCCGGGGATCCCAAAGGCACAGGTGATCCCTTCCTTCTCCATCACGAGCACTGCGGCATCGATTGCGGTCATGCGGGCCATGGCAACTCCGATCGAGCGGTTTAGGCGTGGTGTTCAGTGTATTGCGCGCATCCGCGTTCATCAAGGCGCGTCCGCATGTCCTCCGTTCGTTCGATGACTGCGGCTATTTTCCGGGTCCGAGCACCACCGAACCTGCGACGGTGACGGTCACGGCGTTCTTGCCCCCTTCGACCGGAACCGGAGCCGGCGGCGCCCCGCTTGCCATGGCCGACATGGCGACGCCCCGGTAGGCCACCGGTGTGTGCTCGGGCCCGTCGTTCCGCACGGCAATCTGTCCGAGTGCATAGCCGGGGAAGCCCAAGCCCTTGGCGATCGCACGGGCCTTCTCCTGGTACTTCCCGAGCGCCTCGGCAAGGAGCGCCGCCTCGGCCGCCTCGCGCGCAAGACGCGATAACGAGAAGGCCATCGACCACAGCTTGAGCGCCGGCTGCAGCGCACCGGCCAGCGCCGAAACCGACTTGAAGTCGCGACTTTCAAGAACGATATCGGCTCGGATTCGCCATCCGGTGACTTGATTCGAGCGGTCGAACGTCGGGTTCGTCTGATAGTTCCCCGACCGTGCCTCGACCTTGGGCTCTTTCCTGGCCCTCGTCAGCGCCTCGTCGAGCCGTGCGTTCACGCGCGTCGCCAGCAGCCCGGGATCGGGTCCCTGCTCCTCGACGAAAAGCGTCACGGTGAGGGTGTCGGTGGGAACGTCCGCCGTCGCGCTTGCCTCGAGCGTCACCACGTTGAAGTAGGGCTGCTGAGGGGCCTGGGCCAGAGCCGTCGCGGCAGCCAATGTCAACACGGCAGTAAGCAGAGTGGGGCGCATGATTTTCCTTTGTAACGTGTCAGAAGTATCGCTCGATCGGTGCCGCAGCGCACGTCAGGTTCGCTACCCGGGTGCGCCGCATGTGCACGGCACGGCCTCCCGACTCAATCGCGTCCGCGCCACAATCGCGCCTGGTGCGAAACCAGATCCTCGAAGGATTGCCGGGCAGCATAGCGCTCGCGCATCCAGCGCGCGTCGTTGACGCCGTCTCGCGCCCAGTGCCCGATATTGGACAACGGTTCGCCTGCATCGAGGTCCCGGGCATGGTTCGCCAGCAAAGGCAGCGTCTGCAGGATGTCGTCGCGGATCGACCGATGGGCATGCGTCGCGGGATCGATGAGATCGCCGTCGAGCCCGAAGCGACACGCCTGGAATCGGTTGTACGCGTAGACGAAGTAGCTCTCGCGAGGGGCGGGGGCCGTTCCCTCCTCCAGAAATCGGCGACACAGGACCTGCACGTACGCGGCAAGTGCGGCAGCCCTTTCCACCGTGAGCGGTGTGTCGAAGACACGCACTTCGATCGTTCCGAACTCGGGCTTCGGACGGATATCCCAGTAGAGGTCCTTCATGCTTTCGATGATCCCGCAGGTCACCATCTTGTCGTAATAATCCTGGAAGGCAGTCCAGGATTCGATGTAGGGCGCATGCCCGCTCGTGGGGTAGGGCGCCATCGCATTGAGACGCGCCGAGTCGAATGCCGTGTCGACGCCCTGGTAGTAAGGCGACGACGCGGCAAGCGCCAGGAAATGCGGAATGTAGCGGGACAGGCAATGCAGCATCCGGATCGCCGTGTCGCCGTCCGCACATCCGATGTGGACGTGCTGGCCGAAGATGGTGACGTGTTTGGCGAGGTATCCGTACACTTCCGCCAGGTGCTGGTAGCGTGGCCGCTTCGTGACATAGCGCTCGGGCCAGTGCTGGAAAGGATGCGTGCCGCCGCCGCAGACGATGAGATTGAGGCGATCGGCCGCCGCCACGACGGCGTCCCGGATCGACCGCAGTTCGTCGTGCGCGGCGCGATGCCGCTCGTGGACGCCCGTGCTCACTTCAAGCATGCTCTCCGTGATCTCGTGCCGCGCGTCGCCGGGCTTCTTGCCCTGCGTCAGCAGCCTCACCAGCTCGGAGGTTCCACGCGTCAGGTCACAGTCGCGTCGATTGACGACCTGCAGCTCGAGCTCGATCCCCATCGTCAAGGGCTTTGATGGATTGAACGCCAGAACGGGCATCGTCAGCGTCCTTCTCCGGCGTCGCCGGCCCGGCGGATCGCGTATTCGGTCGCCAGCGGTCCGACGAATGTCAATATCGTCGTGGCCAGCAGGACCGTGGCGACGACATCGTCGGCAATCTCCGGAAACAGCGCGGTCAGATCTCCCAGCATCAGCAGGGCGAGCCCCGACATCGGCACCAGCGCGAGATTGACGAGCGAGGCCTCGCGCATGGGCAGTGCGCTAGGACGCGCCAGCAGAAACAGCGGCACCGCCTTGCCCACGAAGCGTGCGGCAATGAACCCGAGCGCCGGAACGAAAGCGGTGCGCCAGCCGGACAGTTCGAGGCTCGCTCCGGCTACCGCGAACAGTATGACGATGAACAACATCGCGGGCTCGCCGAACCGCAACGGGATGAAATGGCGCTCGCGATCGTACGTCCGCGCGAACAACCCCGACAGCAATAGCGTGAGCGGCACCGACAACTTGAGCGTGCTGGAAAGCGCGACGGTGAGCAGGATGATGGCGACAATGAGCGCGAACTGGAACGCCGAATTCCGGCCCAGCAGGCGCAGCAGCCAGAGCGTGGTCATGGCAACTCCGATCGCAACGAGCACGGACCCGCCGACGACGTAGATCGGATGCGCGAGCATGATCGCCGACGCGCTCTCGCGCTGCAGGTGCAACCATCCAAACAGGAGCGCAAGGCCGACCGTCGCATAGGCCGTGTTGAGCGCGGTGAAAAGCAGCGTGCGCTCCGTCACCTGGCCCTGGCCGCGCAGGTCGTTCACCACGGTCATGATGACCGCGGGCGAGCTGGCAATCGCGAATACGGCGATGGCCGACGCGACGACAGGTCGCGCGCCGATGAGGATGAGCACTGCGTAAACGGCCAGAAACGCGAGGCCCGATTCGAGCAGGCTCGTTGCCAGTAGCCATGGATTGCGGCGCAGCCAGCCGAGGTCGACCCGCTGTCCGAGCTCGAACAACAGGAGGCCGACGGCGATGTCGACGAGCGGACGGAACGCCACCACGGTCGCTGCGTCGACCACCCCGAGCGCATTCGGTCCAAGCGCCGCGCCAACAGCGATAAACCCAAGCATGCGCGGCACGCGCAGCCAGATGCGTGCAACCTCGCCAGCGAGTACGGCGAGGATCAGCAGCAGCGCGACTTGAAAGAGCGGCCCGAGGTCGGGCGGCCAAGCGGGCAGGAAAAATAATTTGCCGGCGTCCAATCCATCCTCCGGTACGGATGCCCCCCATTGAACCTCCGCTCGGCGGCATGTTACATCACGGGGTCGGATGCTGAGGGCCTGTGGGCTGCATTCGTGGCAAACTAGCCGCAACTGTGGCGTCGTGCCACGACCGATTGTGCCGGTAGCGCCCGGAACCCCCACCCAAGATGCCAAACATTCAGGACTGGTTGCGGCGAATCGACCGGACGATCTGGATGCCGCGTCTCGCCCACCTGCCGGTCTGGAAGACCCGCGTCGTGCGGTCCGTTCGCCTCGTGATCGTGTTGTTCCGTGACCTGTTCGAAGGCAACCTCACGCTGTGGACGATGAGCCTCGTCTACACGACGCTGCTGTCGATGGTGCCGCTGCTCGCGCTGAGTTTCTCCGTGTTGAAGGCGTTCGGCGTCCACAATCAGATCGAGCCCCTGCTGGAGAATCTGCTGGCGCCGCTCGGCGAGCAGGGGCAGGAGATCACGACCCTGCTCATCGGCTTTATCGAACGCATGAATGTCGGTGTCCTCGGTGCCGTCGGACTGGCGCTGCTGCTGTACACCGTCATCTCGTTGATGCAGAAGGTCGAGGAGTCGTTCAACGCCATCTGGCACGTCACCCAGCTCCGCAGTCTGGGCGAGCGCTTCAGTCGTTACCTGAGCGCGCTGCTTATCGGTCCCATCCTCGTTTTCGCCGCGCTGGGCATCACGGCGATGGCGTTTCGTTCCGACATTGCGCAGTGGGTGCTTGCGATTGAACCGTTGGGCAGCGTGGCCCACGGCATCAGCCAGGTCGTGCCCTACGCCCTGGTGATCGGTGCGTTCACTTTTTTCTACCTGTTCGTACCGAACACGCGCGTGCGCTTCGCACCCGCTTTCGCAGCCGGGATCGTCGGCGGCGTGCTCTGGCAATCGGCGGGCTGGGCGTTCGCGATGTTCGTCGCGTCATCGACCCGCTACGCCGCGATCTACTCGAGTTTCGCGATTCTCGTACTGTTCCTGTTCTGGCTGTACCTGAGCTGGCTGGTGCTGCTGACGGGGGCGGCGATTTCGTTCTATCTTCAGCACCCGGAGTACCTCTACGCCATGCCGGGCGAACCCCGGCTCAGCAATCGGATGCGCGAACGCCTCGCGCTGGCCGTCATGCAGCTCATCGGCACACACTTCGTGCGCGGCAAGCCGCCGTGGACGGTGCATCAGCTCACGCAGCGACTGGCGGTTCCCATGCACGCCGTCGACGTCGTGCTCGGCGCGTTGATCCAAGGCGAGATCCTGACGAAGAGCAACGATTATCCGCCGACCTATCTCCCTGCGCGCGATCTGGCGGAGGTACCGATCGCGAATGTCCTGACCGCCGTACGCAGGGCTGGCGAAGCGCGTTTCCTCAATCCGGAGTCCCTTCCTCTGGTCGGGCCGGTCGAGGAGCTCGTATTTCGCATCGAACGCGCGATCGTCGGTGCGACTGCAGGACTCAGCGTCAGGGCGCTTGTCGACCGAACCAATGCAGCGGAAACATCCGGCAGCCGACCGGTCGACGTCGACCTCGAGTGAGCCACATCTCTGGCGGCGGGAGCGTCCGCGCCGCGGCAATTCCGGCGGGCGGCCGAGGAAATCGCGGCGGAAGTGCGGGGTCGATGCGTGCCGGCGTTGCTATCCGCCGCAGGTCGCGAAGCGCGCGCCCTTCTTGCCTCCGGATTTGACGTCGTACATCAGACGATCGGCGTTCTCCAGCATGGCGTCCACCGTAACCGCCGACCCACCGGGCAGGCGAGTGACGACACCGATGCTCAGCGTGACCGGCCAATTTTCCCCGACCATCGCTTCGCCCACCTTTTCGCGCAGCTTGTCCATGACGGTGCGCGCGGCATTCTCGTCCGCGATGGGCAGCAGAACCACGAACTCGTCCCCTCCGTATCGCGCGACAAAGTCGGAACCCCGCAGGTTGGCCCGGATCAGCTCGGCGATCCTTTGCAGCAACTGATCACCGGTGCTGTGGCCACGTTCGTCGTTGACGTGCTTGAAGTCGTCGATGTCGATGAACGCGAGCGACAATGGCTGGACATACCGTTGGGCGCGGGCGATTTCGCCGTCCGCGACTTCGCGCAATGCCCTGGCATTCGGCAATCCAGTCAGCGCGTCCGTCCGGCTCAGGGTGCGCTCGCGATCGAACATATGCCGCAATCGCGCCAACAACAACGCGACGAGCATCAGAAAGAGCAGGCGCGCGCCGAAATTCCACGCGTATACGAAAACATTCGTATCAAGGCGGCTCGATGCGAGTTCCGCGCTGAGCCAGCCGGCCGCGGCCAGTATCGACGCGGCCACCGCCACAGTGGTGCCCGAAAGCCAGGCAGCAAGGGCGACGGGTACGAGGTAGAAGACGGAAAAGGTGATTTCGGGGCCCGTTGCATAGTCCACGATGCCCACCGCGACGATGGCGATGAAAGCGCCAGCGGTCCAGCTCCAGTGACGATGACGGAACAAAATGGCCTCGACGGACATCAAACTCCTGATCTGGTCGACGTTGGGTGGGGGAAATGCACATCGCCCGGATGCACATCGCCTGGCAGCAAGCGAATTGTGCCACGGTCGATCGGTCCACATCCACCGGTGCGCATCCGTCGCTATCATGTCGATTCGACGGTCCAGCGGGCCACACACAAAATGCAGTGCCCAGGGAGCAGGGCGCTGCCGCAATGGGAGATGCACAATGGACGCATTCGCGAGCGCAATCAATTCTCTTGACTTCGGACTCTCGAGCAGCGTGGCGATGGTCGCGCTGCGCATTGCGCTGATCGTGGTGGTCACCTGGATCGCGGTGACCATTCTCAATCGCATGATTCGCCTCTTTCGCGAGCGCATTGCGCGGCGACTGGATGGACGCGAGCAGGTGAAGCGCGCCGAGACGATCGGCCGCGTTTTCCGCTACATCGTGTCGGTCGTCCTGTCGCTCATCGCCGGCGTGCTGATCCTGAGCGAGCTCGGCGTGTCGATCGCTCCCATTCTCGGCGCCGCAGGCGTCGTCGGTCTCGCGGTCGGGTTCGGGGCCCAAAGTCTCGTGAAGGACTATTTCACGGGATTCTTCATCCTGCTCGAAAACCAGCTGACCAAGGGCGACGTCGTCGAAATCGCCGGCAAATCGGGCCTCGTCGAGGATGTGACGCTGCGCTTCGTGCGACTGCGCGACTACGGGGGCAATGTCCACTACATTCCGAACAACCTGATCACGACCGTGACCAATATGAGCCGGGGTCATGCGCAGGCGGTCATCGACGTGGGTGTCGCCTATCGCGAGGACGCGGACCAGGCGCTGGATGTGATGCGCGCGGTTGGCCGCGAGTTGCGTGGCGATGCCGTATTCGGTCCCAAAATATTCGAAGACCTCGAGATCGCGGGCGTCGATCAGCTGGCTGATTCCGCGGTCATCCTGCGCTGCCGGTTCAAGGTGGTACCGCTCGAGCAGTGGAGCGTCCGGCGCGAATTCCTGCGCCGTCTGAAGAAGGCATTCGACGCGAGCGGCATCGAGATCCCGTTCCCGCACGTCACCGTGTACGCAGGTGCCGGCAAGACCGGGGTGGCGCCGCCGTTTCACCTGCTGCCAAACGGCGACGGCAATCACGCGCCCGTACGTGGCCGAATTCCTTCGCTTCGCCCACCGCAGGCTTTATGCCATGGTTCTCGGCCGGGCCACGGATGGGCACCCGACATGCGCGACTGTAGGCGCGACGTCCTGTCGACGCCTTGGGTTCAACCCGGGCGTGGCGCGCCGTCGCGTGTGGGCAGCGCCTTGAGCAGCGGCGCGATGATGTCCATCGGCAGCGGAAAGACGATTGTCGAATTCTTGTCGGCGGCGATCACCGTCAGCGTCTCGAGGTAGCGCAGCTGAATTGCCAGTGGCGCCTGGGCGAGCACCTGCGCGGCCTCGAACAGTTTTTGCGCCGCCTGCAGCTCGCCTTCGGCGTGGATGACCTTCGCGCGCCGCTCGCGCTCGGCCTCCGCCTGGCGCGCGATCGCCCGGATCATCGACTCGTTGATGTCGACGTGCTTGATCTCGACGTTGGCCACCTTGATGCCCCAGGACAGCGTCTGCGTGTCGAGCGCCTGCTGGATGTCGATGTTGAGCCGCTCCCGCTCGGAGAGCATCTCGTCGAGGTCGTGCTTGCCGAGCACCGAACGCAACGTCGTCTGCGCTAGCTGGGACGTCGCCATCATGAAATTCTCGACCTCGATGATCGCCTTCTGCGGATCCACGACACGGAAATACACGACCGCGTTGACCTTGACCGAGACGTTGTCGCGCGAAATCACGTCCTGGCTCGGCACGTCGAGCACGACGGTGCGCAATTCGACCTTGACCATCTGCTGGATGCCGGGAATCAGGATGACGAGACCAGGCCCCTTTACCCGCCAGAAGCGCCCGAGCTGAAAGACGACGCCGCGCTGATACTCGCGCAGGATGCGCAGCGACGACGCGATCAGAAGTATGATCAGGGCCAACAGGATCAGCGACGCAATCGAGGTCATTTCACGCTCCTTCGGTTACCTGCACGCTCGGCAGCGCGCCGTCGACGGCGACGACGCGGATCTTCTGCCCGCGCGCCACGCGGCCCGCCGTCTTGACCTTCCATGTCTCGCCGCGGATGCTCGCCCAGCCGGTGTCGGTGGCGTCCTCCAGCATCTCCCCGTCGGCACCGACCAGCGACTGGATGCCGCTTACGATGGGCGCGCGTCGCGCGCGGAGCGCCATCTGCACCACAATGAAGACGAACGCCGCGGTCGTGATGGCGAGGAACACGACCAGCGGCCAGGGTATGCCGAACTCGCCGCCTTCGGTGTCGATCAACATCAGCGCGCCCACCGCGAACGCGATGGCCCCGCCCACGCCGAGCGAACCGAACGACGGCACGAAGACTTCCGCCACGATGAACGCAATGCCGACAATGATGAGTGCCACGCCTGCGTAGTTGACGGGCAGCAGATGGAACGCGTAGAACGCCAGCAGCAGGCACACGGCGCCAACCACGCCCGGGAAGACAAACCCAGGATTGCTGAATTCGTAGATCAGTCCATAGATGCCGACCAGCATCAGGATGAGCGCGATGCTGGGATTGGTGATCACCGACAGCAGGCGGTCGTGCCAGTCCGGGGCCATGGCGACGATCGGGGCGCCCGCTGTGTGCAACACGCGTTGCGTTCCGGCCATGTCGAGCTTGTGACCATCGAGCTGGCGCACAAGGTCGGCAACATCGGTGGCGACGAACTCGACCACCTTGTCAGCGCGCGCCTCGGTTGCCGACTTGCTCGCCGCGTCAAGCACCGCCTTCTCGCCCCACTCGGCATTGCGACCGCGCAATTGCGCGAGGCTGCGGATGTAGGCCGCGGCGTCGGAGAAGGCCTTGCGCTCGTGCACATCCTTCGGCGCGGGGTCTTTCGCCTTGTCGGTGGCGGCGGGCGGTGCAGGCCCGGGTGATCCGATGCCGATCTGCACCGGCGAGGCGGCGCCGAGATTGGTGCCCGGTGCCATGGCCGCGATGTGGCTCGCGTAGAGGATGAACGTGCCGGCGCTGGCCGCGCGCGCGCCCGACGGAGCGACGAACGCCGCCACGGGGACCGGCGAGGCCAGAATCTCCCGCACGATTTCGCGCATCGACGTGTCGAGACCGCCCGGCGTGTCGAGCGTCAGCACGACGAGCTGCGCATTTTCGCGAACGGCCGCCGCGAGCCCGCGGTGAACGTAACCGGCGGTGGACGGACCGATGGCGCCGTCGATCGACAGCGTGACGACCGGCGCCGGAGCTGCAGCGGACAGCGCCGTGACGAACCCGAGTGCCAGACACCCGACGAGCCGTGAAACCGTCATCGCGAATAGGTCCGAAGCTGCACCCAGGCGATCACACGCGTGAGCGCCTCGTGCGAGCGTTCATTATCCTCCAGTTCTTTCCGGTTGCCGCGGCATTGCGTCCGGCATCCCGGACGCTGGCCCGCAAGACATTTCGCTCCGATGGGTCACGCTGAAACACTTGTATTATTTAGTGTTATCGTGTAACATATGTAACATGGCTGTTTCTGCTTCCGTGTCGTTGCCGTCCCGCGGTTCCGCCGACGTGTTGCGTCGTGTCAGGGATGCGTTCGACACGCTGTCCCCCGAAGTGCGGCGCGCGGCGCGCTGGATATCCGACCATTCGACCGAGGTGGCATTGCTGTCGATGCGCCAGCAGGCGCGCAACGCCGGTGTTTCGGCGCCGACGATGGTCCGCCTCGCGCGGGCGCTCGGATTCGCCGACTATGCATCGCTGCGGCGTCCGTTCCAGGAGGCGATGGCCGGCGGTCCGGCACGGTTCCGCCGCAGGGCTTCGGCGCTGCAGTCGGCGCCTGCCGGAACGCGCATCGGCCGGCTTACCCATGAAATTGTGGAGGCGCAGATGAACGACCTCGATTCGGTTCAGGCGCTCAATGCCCCGCCTCAGATCGAGGCGGTCGTGCGCGCCATCGCGCGCGCCCGGCACGTGGGATTTCTCGGCGTGCGTTCCAGCTTCAGCATCGCGTTCAACTTCAGCTACGCGTACAACCTGATCGCCACGAACGGCACACTGTTCGACGGGCTGGGCGGAACGATGCAGGATCAGGTCGACGCCCTTGGACGCGGCGACACGCTGGTCGCGATCAGCCAGTCCCCGTACTCGACCCCGACGGTGCTCGCACTCGATGCCGCGAAACTGCGCGATGTGACGATCGTCGCGCTCACCGACAGTGCGCTTTCGCCTCTGGCACGACGCGCCACGCATACGCTCCTGTTCCGGACCGAGTCGCTGTCGTTTCTCCCTTCGATGATCGCGCCGCTCGCGCTCGTCGAACTGCTGGTGGCGCGTCTGGCGGCGCGGGGCGGGCGAACGGTACTCGATCGACTGGCCGACGTCGAACGGCGGCTTTCGGCATCCAATGCGTATTGGCCCGACGGCCTTCGCGCCGCTCACGCATGACGCACGTACTCCATCGCCAGCTGCGCGTGACGCCGCCGGTTGCTGTTTCCGGCCACGGCATCACCATCGTCGACGCGGCGGGCCGCGAATATCTGGATGCGTCGGGTGGCGCCGCCGTTTCATGTCTCGGCCATGGACATCCGGATGTCATCCGCGCGATGCACGAGCAGATCGACCGGATCGCGTATGCGCACACGAGCTTTTTCACGACCGAGGTCGCCGAGGCGCTCGCGGATCGTCTGCTGCTCCACGCGCCCAGTGGCATGTCGCACGTCTACCTCGTGTCGGGCGGGTCGGAGGCGATCGAAGCCGCGCTCAAGCTCGCGCGGCAGTATTTTGTCGAGATCGGGCAACCGCAGCGCCGGCATTTCATCGCGCGGCGCCAGAGTTACCACGGCAACACGCTGGGGGCATTGTCGGTGGGGGGTAACGCGTGGCGCCGGCGGCAGTTCGCGCCGCTCCTGATCGACGTGACCCACGTCGCGCCCTGTTACGAGTACCGCGACCGGCGCGACGACGAAACATCGGTTGCCTACGGCGAGCGGCTCGCGCAGGAACTCGAGGAAGCCATACAGCGTGTTGGTCCAGACAGCGTGATCGCGTTCTGCGCCGAGACCGTCGGCGGCGCGACGTCTGGCGCGCTCCCGCCAGTCCCCGGCTATTTTCGGCGCGTGCGCGAGATCTGCGACCGTCACGGCATCCTGTTCATCGCCGACGAAGTGATGTGCGGGATGGGCCGGACCGGTTCGCTGTACGCCATCGAGCAGGAGGGCGTCGCGCCCGATCTCGTCGCGATCGCGAAGGGGCTGGGCGGCGGCTACCAGCCCATTGGCGCTGTACTGGTCCAGGAGCGGATCGTCGCTGCGCTCGCACAGGGCAGCGGCGCGTTCCAGCACGGGCACACGTATATCGGCCATCCCGTCGCCTGCGCCGCCGCGCTCGCGGTGCAGCAGGTGATCGAGCGCGACGGGCTCCTCGACGCCGTCAAGACACTGGGTGCCCGGCTGGCCGCCGGCCTCAACGCGCGCTTCGGCACGCATCCCTGCGTCGGGGACATCCGCGGCCGCGGGCTCTTCATGGCGCTCGAGATCGTCGCCGATCGCCCGGCGAAGCGGCCGTTCGATCCGTCGCTCAAGGTACATGCTCGCATCAAGGCGGCAGCGATGGCGCGCGGGCTGATGGTCTATCCGATGGGCGGCACGATCGACGGCAACGCCGGCGACCACGTGCTGCTCGCCCCGCCCTTCGTCAGCACGCCGGCCGAGATCGACGAGATCGTGCGCCGCCTCGCCGAGGCCATCGACGCCGCATTGGCGGAACTGCCGCCGGTGAAGGGAAGTCCGGAATGAGCGCCGGCAAGAAGAGCGCAGCGGTTTCGATCGCCGTGGCGCCCAACGGGGCACGGAAGGGCCGTGCCGATCATCCGCGCCTGCCGCTCACGCCGGCCGAGCTGGCGCAATGCGCGGCCGACTGCCACGCGGCCGGCGCTTCGCTGTTGCATCTTCACGTGCGCGACGCCGCCGGACGCCACAGCCTCGAGCCCGACGACTATCGTGCCGCACTCGATGCGGTCCGTGACCGGATCGGCGCCGCGATGGTGCTGCAGGTGACGACCGAAGGGGGAGGGCGGTACTCGCCGGCCGAACAGATCTCGCGGGTACGCATCCTTGCGCCGGAAGCGTTGTCGCTCGCGGTGCGCGAGCTATGGAGCGACGCGCGTGTTGCACCCGCCGCCGCGGCATTCGTGGCCGAACTGGCGGACCGCGACGCGCTGGTCCAGTACATCATCTACGACGGCAGCGACCTGGCGCGCTTCAAACGGTTGCACGGCGAGGGCGTGATTCCGCAGCGCGCGCCGCATGTGCTGTTCGTATTGGGGTCCTACGCGGAACGGCGCAATGGCCATCCGCGCGAGGTGCCGCCGCTCGTCGCCGCACTGCCGGCGGGATGGCCATGGTCGGTCTGCGCGTTCGGCGCCGCGGAGCTGCAGTGCGTGACCTGCGCCGCACTGCTGGGCGGCCACGTGCGCGTCGGCTTCGAGAACAACCTTCATCTTTCGTCGGGCGCGACCGCGTCCGACAACGCCGAGCTGGTCCGGTCGTGCCGCGAGGTGCTCGACCGGCTCGGGCTGCAAGGCGCAACTTGCGCTGAAACGCGCCACCTGTATAGTAATCCTCGCAAGGTGGCACCAATGAATGTCCAACATTGAGGAGAGCCAGCATGCAAACCAACATGACCAAGTCCCGCGGCGTTCGAACCGCCGCCGTCGCCGCAGGCGTCGCGCTCGCCTGGGCGCTCGCCGCTCCGCTGCCCGCCGCCGCGCAGCAGAAGTTCGTCACCATCGGCACGGGCGGCGTCACCGGTGTCTACTATGCCGCCGGCGGCGCGATCTGCCGGCTGGTGAACAAGGATCGCGCCAGGCATAACCTGCGCTGCTCGGTCGAATCGACCGGCGGCTCGGTATTCAACATCAACACGATCCGCACCGGAGAGCTCGACTTCGGCGTGGCGCAGTCCGACTGGCAGTACCACGCGACCAAGGGCACCAAGGTGTTCGAGAAGGACGGCGCGTTCAAGGAGATCCGCTCGGTGTTCTCGCTGCACCCCGAGCCGTTCACGGTGCTGGCGCGCAAGGAAGCCAACATCACCAAGCTTGATGACCTCAAAGGCAAGCGCGTCAACATCGGCAACCCGGGCTCCGGCACGCGCGCGTCGATGGAGGAATTGATGAACGCGCAGGGTTGGAAGACCTCGGATTTCGCGCTCGCCTCCGAATTGAAGGCCGACGAACACGGCGCCGCGCTGTGCGACAACAAGATCGACGCCTTCTACTACGGCGTCGGCCACCCGTCGGCCAACATCCAGGATCCGACCACGACGTGTGGCGCCAAGCTGGTGCCGCTGACCGGACCGGCGGTGGACAAGCTCGTCACCGGCGCGCCGTACTACGCCAAGGTCAGTATCCCGGGCGGCCTGTACGCGGGCAATCCGAACCCGACGCCCACCTATGGCGTCATGGCCACGCTGGTCACCTCGTCCAAGGTTTCCGATGCGGCGGTGTACGAACTGGTCAAGGCCGTGTTCGAGAATTTCGACGATTTCAAGAAGCTGCATCCGGCGTTTGCCAACCTCGATCCCAAGCACATGATCAAGGACGGCAACTCGGCGCCATTGCACCCCGGTGCGGTGAAATACTACAAGGAAAAAGGCTGGATGTAACAGTCTGACGGCGCATGGCACCCCGGCTCGCGCCGGCGGTGCCATGAATTGCGTTGGGACGCGCTCCTCGCGCCGCCACCGGACGGCTGTGCGGGGGAAGATGATGTCGCGCCGTGTCGGTCCACAAGAACAACCGGCCCGTCACGCGGCGATCCATCCCCGTCTGCAGGAGGATTCCTGATGGCAGCGCAGAACGAGTCGAGCGTGGCTGAGATCGACGCCCAGGCGCTCGCCGCCGACGTCGACACCGGCGGTCGCAAACCCGGGCCGCTGGTCGCGCGACTGCTGTTTGGCGTCGCGCTGGCCTGGAGCCTGTTCCAGCTGTGGATCGCCTCGCCGTTGCCGTTCACGCTGGGCATCGGCGTCTTCAACGACACGCAGTCGCGCGCGATTCATCTCGCATTCGCGATTTTTCTGGCCTATCTTGCCTACCCGGCATTCAAGCGTTCGCCGCGTGCGCATGTGCCCGCGACGGATTGGATCTTCGCGCTCGTCGGCGCCTTCTGCGCGGCGTACCTGTTCCTCTTCTACCGCGAACTGGCCACGCGACCCGGCCAGCCCACCGATTTCGACCTCATCGTGTCCGTTGCCGGCTTGGCGTTGCTACTGGAGGCGACGCGGCGCGCGCTCGGACTGCCGATGGTCATCGTGGCGCTGGTCTTCCTGGGTTACACGTTCGGCGGGCCCTATATGCCCGAACTCATCGCGCACAAGGGCGCGTCGATCTCGCGGGTGATGTCGCACCAGTGGCTTACCACCGAAGGCGTGTTCGGCGTCGCGCTCGGCGTTTCCAGCAGCTTCATCTTCCTGTTCGTGCTGTTCGGCTCGCTGCTCGATCGCGCCGGCGCGGGGAACTATTTCATCAAGTCGGCGTTCGCGCTGCTTGGCCACATGCGCGGCGGCCCGGCGAAGGCGGCGGTGGTGTCGTCGGCGGCCACCGGCATCATCTCCGGCTCGTCGATCGCCAATGTCGTCACCACCGGAACGTTTACGATTCCGCTGATGAAGCGCGTCGGCTACCGGCCCGATCAGGCCGGTGCCGTGGAGGTGTCGAGCTCGGTGAATGGCCAGCTCATGCCGCCGGTGATGGGCGCTGCGGCTTTCCTGATGGTCGAGTACGTGGGCATCCCCTACCAGCAGGTCATCAAGCACGCGTTCCTGCCGGCGCTGATCTCGTACATCGCGCTGTTCTACATCGTGCACCTCGAGGCGCTCAAGGCCGGCCTGACCGGATTGCCGCGGCGCAGCCAGGCCACACCGGTGCAGCGGCTGTTGTCGTTCGCGTCCACGGTGGCGGGATTCATCGTGCTCTCCGGCGTCGTCTACTACGGCATCGGCTGGCTCAAGGACGTGCTCGGCGACGGCGCCATCTGGGTCATCGGCGTGGCGCTCCTTGCCGCCTACGTCGGACTGATGTGGGTCGCGTCGCGCCAGCCCGAGCTGACGCTGGACGACCCCGACGCGCCGGTGTTCGAGTTGCCGGAGACGGCGCCCACGTTGCGGGCCGGATTGCACTACCTGTTGTCCGTCGTGGTGCTGATCTGGTGCCTGATGGTCGAGCAACTGTCGCCCGGGCTCTCGGCGTTCTGGGCCACCATGTTCATGATCTTCGTGATGCTCACGCAGCGACCGATCATGGCGCTGTTGCGCGGCCACGGCGGTCTTGGCGCCGCGACGATCCGGGGATTGCACGACCTCCTCGCTGGCCTGGAGGCCGGTGCACGCAACATGATCGGCATTGGCGTGGCCACTGCGGCGGCCGGCATCATCGTCGGAACCGTATCGCTGACGGGGATCGGCCTCGTGATGACGGAGCTCGTCGAACTGCTGTCCGGCGGGAACCTGATGGTCATGCTGCTGCTGGTCGCCTTCATCAGCCTGGTGCTGGGCATGGGCCTGCCGACGACCGCGAATTACATCGTGGTGTCGACGCTGATGGCGCCGGTGGTCGTGGAGCTGGGGGCACAGAGCGGGCTGCTGGTGCCGTTGATCGCCGTGCACCTGTTCGTCTTCTACTTCGGGCTGATGGCCGACGTGACGCCGCCGGTCGGGCTGGCGTCGTTCGCGGCCGCGGCGATTGCACGGAGCGACCCGATCAAGACCGGCGTGACGGCGTTCTTCTACAGCATGCGCACGGCGATCCTGCCGTTCCTGTTCATCTTCAACACGCAGCTCCTGATGATCGGGATCGACAGCATCTGGCATCTGGCGGTGACCATTGTCAGCGCCACCGTGGCCATGCTGGTGTTCGCCGCAGCGTCGCAGGGCTACTTTCTCGTGCGCTCGCGCTGGTACGAGACTCTGGCGCTGCTGCTGGTCACGTTCACGCTGTTCCGCCCCGGCTTCTGGTGGGACATGGCATACCCGCCCTACGACGAGCGTCCGCCGGCGCAGCTGATGGCGCTCGTCGAAAGGGCCGATACGGACGAGCGCAAGCGCATCTGGGTGGAAGGCATGAACCTCGAGGGCCAGGACGTCCGCAAGGGCGTGCTGCTGCCGCTCGGTGCGCCCGGACCCGCCATCGAGCGTTTGCGCCGCATCGGGCTGACCATGATGACGCTCGGAGACAGCGTGCAGGTAGGCGCCGTGAAGTTCGGTTCGCAGGCGGAAAAGCTGGGACTCGAACAGGGCTTCCGCGTGGTCGCCATCGAGGTGCCCGCGGCGCGCCCGGACAAGGAGTGGCTGTTCCTTCCGGCGCTGGTCCTGCTGGTGATTGTCATGCTGGTCCAGCGCCGGCGCGCGATCACGACGCCAGCCGCCGCCGCGACCGCCGCGCCGTCAGGTTAAGCCGTTTTCGGCGAAACCCGGGCGTCGATTTCGACGACGGCACGCTCGTAGACTTCGCGTCGCTTGTCAAGCAATGGGATGGTCGTGCCGTTGATGCGGCTTTCCGCGAGATCGGCCAAGTCGACGTCCGCAATGACGATCTGCTCGGTGTTCGGAACTCCCTCCGCGGCCACGCCGTCGCGCGAGAATGGAAAATCGGATGGCGTCAGAATCGCCGCCTGCCCGTAATTGAGCCCGAGGCCGGTGACGGGCAGGTGACCGACGGTTCCAGTCAGCGCGACGTAGACCTGGTTCTCGATGGCGCGCGCGTGACAGCAATAGCGCACGCGCCAGAAGCCCTGGCGATCGTCGGTGCAGGAGGGCACGAACAGGATCTCGGCGCCGGCCTCGCAGACGACGCGGGACAGTTCCGGGAACTCGATGTCGTAACAGATCAGGATCGCGATCTTGCCGTACGGCGTTGCGAACACCGCGAGCGTGTCGCCTGCCGTCGTATCCCACTTCTCCTTTTCCCAGCGGGTACGGTGAATCTTGTCCTGCGTGTGGTACTCGCCGGTCGGGGTAAAGAGGTACGCCGTGTTGTAGAGAGCGTCACCGCGCAGCGTCGGGTGGCTGCCGGCGATCAGGTGGAAGCCGTGCTCGCGCACGATCGATTGCATCAGCTCGATGTAGCGGGGCGTGTACTTGTCGAGCCGGCGCACCGCATCGCGCACGTCGCGGCGGCCGATGAACGACAGGAGCTGCGCCGTGAAGATCTCGGGCAGCATGACAAACTCGGGCTGGTACTCCGCCGCCGCGTCGAGAATGTAGCGAACCTGGTCCTCGAATTCCCGCCAGCCGGACACGGACTCCATCTGGTATTGGACGGCTGCGATGCGTACTTTCACAGGATGTCTCCTTGCGGCACGAGCGTTGGGCGCTTCGCGTCGTATTTGGGATTGAGCCAGACGATCAGCGACGCGAAACCGCGGCTTTCGTCGTCATCGGGCAGATAATCCTGGACGATGCCGCAAAAACGAAAACCTTCGCGCAGCTGGAAGCTCAGGACCGGATCGGCGAGATCGCCCCACAGGACCTTCTTGCAGTAAAGATCGGCATCGATCGCGTCGGCGTGCCGCCCATAGCCGGGGAGGCGGCCACACGCGATGATCCGCTTGAGATTCATCGCGCGGCAGATGCGTCGCCGTGCGCGGTACAACTCGCGTCCGACGCCCGAGCCGCGCAGCGTGCGATCGACAAAGACCTCGGCACCGTACAGGGTCCGGCCGTGCGGATTGTGCGTGTCGAATGTCCCGGAGCCCGTGATCGAGGTCCACGAATGCTCGACCGGCCACTCGTCCCAGAGCACGACCAGGGAACTGGCGGCACCCACGAGGCGCCCGTCGATCTCGGCCACGACCTGGCCTTGGGGAAAAATTCGGAGTTGGCTCGCGAACTTTTCCTCGGTCCAGGGCGCGATCGACTGGTACGTCCGCCGTTGCAGTTCGATGAGCACCGGTACGTCCGCCGCACGGGTGTGCCGTACCGAAATCCGGCGCGCCGATTGAGTGCGCATTGGCGCGGCGTCAATATCGGCACTCATGCCCGGTTGCGCCGGAGGGATGGCGCGGATTCGCGGTGGCTGGAGTAGAGCGACGCTGCCACCAGGCGGTTGCCGTCGGTCGTTGGGATCGTGATCGGGTCACCATTAAGGGGCATTTTACTACCTGCCGCATAATTTGACATAATAACAATTATGCGACATTTGCCGTTTTCCCTTGACACGCCAATACGTACCCCACGCGGCGCGGAGGTTGACGGATCGCGGCATGAACCTGCGCCATAGGGGCCGCTGCGCGATCCCCAAGGATAGGATTGCGAAGCCGCCACCGACTCGCGCGCGAAATCCAGGCAGCTAACCAATCGCGCTGGAAGCCACGATTGATAACTCGCGGTGCGTTTTTTGCTTAGGGGATTCGTTCATGACCATGGAAATATTGCCGACTAGCACCGTTCCCGGACGGACCCGAGCCGAGGCGCGGCATACCCCGTGCACAATCCTCGATCTGCTTGCGGCATCGGCGCGCGCCTACTCTAAAGCACCGGCAATTCTCGCGCCCGATCGCGACACCCTGACCCACGCGGCACTGCTGAACCAGGTCCACGCCGCGACCCGCGCGCTTGCGGATGCTGGATATGGACGCGGTTCACGCATTGCGCTGGCGCTGCCGGAAGGTCCCGAAGCCGCGGTAGCCGCGCTCGCGGTAAGTTGCTGCGCGACTTGCGCGCCCTTGAGCCGGGATCTCGGCGAGGCAGCCCTGTTCGAACTCATCGTCGCGATGCGAATCGACGCGCTCATCACCCCCGAAGCCGACGCATCGCCTGCCGTTGACGCCGCTCGCCGGGCGGGCGTCACAGTCGTGGGCTTGCGCCATGCTTCAACGGCACCAGCCGGATCCTTTGCATTGATCGCTCCGGCGGCGCGATCGCCAGTTGCGGTGCCGCAACCGCATCTCGACGATATCGCTCTGCTGGCGCACACGTCCGGCACGACATCGCGGCCGAAGATCGTGCCGCATACGCATCGCCGCATCGCCGAGGCAGCGCGTATGCGCGGCGAGCTTGGACAACTCACCCACACCGACCGCTCGTTGCTGACGACGCCGCTCAGCAACCTGACGACGCTCCGGCGTGCCGCCATTCCTCCGCTTGCCGCCGGAGGCTCCGTGGTTTGCCTCGGGCACTTCGATCCGGTGCGCTTGATCGCCTGGATCGAAGCACTAGCTCCCACGCACTACATGGCGTCGGTTGCCACACATATTGCGATTCTCGAAGAACTTGAGCGGCGCACGCGACCCGTAAAGCATTCGCTGCGATTTGTCCTGGCGGGTGGTGCGAACCTTCCGTCGGACATCCAGACGCGATTGGAACGTGCGCTGGGAGCTTCCGTGATCGCAGCCTATGGGATGACCGAGACCGGCACCATCGCGCAAGTACCCCTACCACCAGACCGAGCGCCAGCCGGATCGGTCGGCCGTCCGGCCAACATCGACATTGCGATCGTGGACGAAGCCGGTAGCGCTCAACCTGTCGACGCGCTCGGTGAAATCCTCGTTCGCGGCCCGGAACTGTTCGATGGCTACGAAAACGACGCGAATGCCAATGATGCCGCGTTCCGCGACGGCTGGTTCCGGACCGGTGATCTCGGACGGATCGATCGCGACGGATTCCTTTACCTTGCGGGTCGCATCAAGGACCTCATCAATCGTGGCGGCGCGAAAGTAGTCCCGTCGGAAATCGAGGAAGTTCTCATGGAACATCCGGAGGTGGCACAAGCCGCCGCCTTCGCACTTCCACACCCCACGCTGGGCGAGGACCTGGCAGCGGCAGTCGTGCTTCGCGGTCAAGGAGCGGTGAGTGAAAGCGAATTGCGCGACTTCGCGCTCGCCCGGCTTGCGGCGTTCAAGGTCCCTACGCGGTTCATGCCCATCTCCGAGTTGCCTAGAGGATCGTTCGGCAAGGTCAAGCGTGCCGAACTCACCAGGATCGCTGAAGAACAACTGCGCCACGAATTCGTGCCGCCGCAGGATGCGCCGGAAGCGCTGGTTGCGCAAATCTTCGCCGAGGTACTCGGCATCGACCGAATCGGGGCCACGGACAACTTCTTCCAGCTTGGCGGCGATTCGCTGCGCGGCGCGCGCGTGATGGCCCGCGTGCAAGCGATCTTCGGCGTGACGGTCGGTGTTGAAGCACTGTTCCGGAGACCTACCGTCGCAACACTCACCATGGAAATCCGCGTGGCGCAGGCGCGAGGAACTAGCGTTGGCACGCCCCCGATCGTTCCGTTTCCGCGCCACGTTCCGTAGGACTACCCATCCGTGCGTGTCGTATTGCCGACCGGGAGACATTGATGCAACGTCGAAGCGCCCTGCTTCTACTTGCGACCCTAGCACTCGTCCATGGTGCGTCGGATGCCCTTGCCCAAGCCTACCCGGTCAAGCCGATTCGGCTGATCGTCGGATATCCGCCGGGAGCCCAAACCGATACGACCGCGCGGCTGGTCGCGGCGAAACTCGGGGACCGGCTCGGACAGTCAGTGGTAGTAGAGAATCGGAGCGGGGCCAGCGCGACGATCGCGGCGGAAGCCGTGGCGCGGGCGCCTGCCGACGGATACACGCTCCTGGTAGGTGGCAACAGCAACATGGTCCTCGCCCCGCTCGTATTCGGCAACCTGCGCTACGACCCTGTACGCGACTTCGTACCGATCGGCCGCGTGGCGCGCGTTCCGTCCGTAGTCGGCGTGAACGCCAACGTCCCGGCCTCCACATTTTCCGAACTGTTGGGCCTCGCACGCTCCAATCCGGGGACGCTCACCTATGCGTCGGGCGCATTGGGAAATCAGGTCGCGGTCGATTTCCTGATGAACGCGGCGGGTGTCAAGGTCGTCCACGTGCCATACAAGGGAACCGCGCCAGCGTTGTTGGACGTCGTGGCCGGCCGCGTCGACTTCATCTTCGCCGACTTCGCCGCGCTTGCGCCCCACGCCCGCACCGGGGCCATTCGCCTGCTGGCTACCACTGGAGCCGTGCGCGGTCGCGAAACTCCGGATCTGCCGACCTTGGCCGAGCTTGGATTTCCCGGGTACTCGTACTATTCGTGGAGTTCCGTGATGGCGCCAAGCGCGACGCCGGCGGAAGTGGTCAAAGCGTTGCGCGACGCACTTCGTGAAGTGAAGCTCGCGCCCGAAATCAAGGAAGGACTTGAACGGATGGGGTTCGAAGCCGCCGACGAGGAACCCGAAGCACTTTCGACGCTGATCAAGACAGAAATTGAGCGATTCCGACCCATCGTGATGCAGTCCGGCGTCAGGGGCCGTTCCAGCAAGTGATGCCCCACCGGGGACCCGAGGTCCACTTCAACGGTGTCGACGCTCCAAACCGGAATGTCGCCCGTCTGCGGTCTTTACCGGCTCACTCCGGCAGCATCGCCACCGCCTGATCCACCCCTTCTATGGACATAATATTCACACGATCAATGCTTTGTCATGGCTTTCTTATATTCGAGATTTACACCTGCTTGAAGCCAAGCTTGGCAGATCCCTTGGACGTTTCCTGACCGCGCTGGACGGGGCGAAACTCCCCAGCGAGCCTGACCTGGCCGAAAGCCAGTGTCTTGGCCGGCAGCGGCCGCCCGGTCAGCGACGAACGAACGGCCAACGGGATCGAGGCGCAATTGCGGGTCCGGCCGCGCGCCGGCGGCATTGGTGAAGCTAATTTCTCCGTGGCCGCCGCGGAACGATATCAGGGACAACTTCGCGGTCGCCGGCATTAGCCGTCGGATCCGATGCCGTGCGTACAGTCGCGAACCGCGCTGCAAGGCTCGCGACCGTCGGATTGTCGAACAAGTCCGACAGCGAGAGTTCGACGCCGGTCTGATGGCGCAATCGGGTGATCACCCGGGTAGCGAGCAAAGAATGTCCGCCGAGCGCAAAGAAATCGTCGTGAACGTCCAACGCATCGATACCGAGGAGCTGGCACCAGATGGCGGCCAACATTTCCTCCGTCGCGTCGCGCGGTGCAACGCTCACCGCGCGCCACGCCTGCGTTTCCGGACCGGGACTAGGCAATGCCGTACGATCCACCTTGCCGTGGCGATTGCGCGGCAACTGGTCGAGCACGACGACGGCACTTGGCAGCGCGTACTCCGGCAACCATCGCGCGAGCTCAGGTCGCAGTCCGCCGGCATCGATCTGCTGGCCGGCACGTGGAACGACATAGGCGATCAGCCGCACTCCGTCTGCAGCTGCAATGTCCCCGGCGCTGACCACGGCGCATTGTTCGACGCGCGGGTCGCGCCTGATTGCCGCCTCGACCTCGCCAAGGCGAAGTCGTAGTCCACGAATCTTGATCTGATCGTCGACTCGCCCCAGGCACTCGTATATGCCCGCCGCGCCACGGCGTCCGAGATCCCCGGTGCGAAACATTCTCTGCTCCGTTCCGTCCGGGAGAGTGACGCGCATGAATCTCTCCGCATCCAGATCCGGCTGGTCCGAATACCCGCTCGCCAGCCGTTCACTCGCAACGCAGATTTCGCCGATTTCGCCATCGGCCACCGGCTGCAAACCCTCGTCGAGCAGACAGACGCCGGTGTTGCTGATCGGCCGTCCGAGGGGGACGATCCCGGATTGCGCGTCGTTGCCGTCCGGCACAGGGTAGACACACACGGTCCCGGTTGTCTCCGTCTGCGAGTACAGGTTGACGATCGGTGCGCGATTCCCCATCAGCGCATTCCACGTCTGTACCGTGCGCCACTGCAGCGGTTCTCCGGTCGTATGGACGCGGCGAAGCCGGTTTTCGAGCATCGCCGAAAGGTCCCGTTCGTTCAGCTCGCCAAGGCTTTCGATCGCAAACTCCAGGATGCTCGGCACGGTGTCCCATACCGTAACACCCGTGCGACGCATCTCGTCGAGCAACAGAAGCGGCCGGTGCCGCGTTTCCTCGTCCGCCAGGACGAGCGTCGCTCCAGTGCATAGCGGAAGCCAGAATTGCCGGACTGCCGCCGAGAACGAAAACGAGGCCGTGTGGAGGCAGACATCGCCCGCCGCAACATCGAGCGCTTCGATGATCGAGCGAAGATAAAGTCCGAGAGCGGCGTGATGAACGGTTACCGCCTTGCTCCGTCCCGTCGAGCCGGACGTGAGCAGGACGTATGCGCCGACGTCGCTCGTCGGTCGCGGGGCCGCTCGATCGACGGGCAACGCTGGCGGGCTCAACATGCCGGCGTCAAGTCGCAAAATGGCCGGCTGCGGCAGACCATCCAATTCAAACGGTCTGCCGTCGGACAACACACAGTCGACTGCAGCGGCTTCCAGTATCCGGGCGAGCCGCCCGCGGGAATGCGCGGAATCCAGCGGAACGTAGGCAACGCCGGCCTTCGCGCAAGCCAGTATGGCGACAGCAATGTCCGCTGTCCGCGCAAGGTGCAGTCCCAGCCGGGTACCAGGTCCCAAACCCTGGGCCACAAGTCCGCGTGACATCCGGTTCGCCGCGGCATCGAGTTCCGTGTAGCTCAGGGTACGATGGCTGGCGACGATTGCGATCGCCTGCGGCCGTGCCTGCACCTGGTCCGCAAAGAGATCGCAAACCGCAAGAGGCGTCGTGCGCTGGTCGCGGCGACCCCAATCAAGCACAAGAGGCTGCTTGGCCCTCCCCTCCTCCCATTTCGATCGGCGGGGCCGTGCGGGAATCACAACCTCGGCCTCACCGGTGGTCGTGAGTTCGCCGAGCTGGTTGGTCCCTGTAAGGCGGATCGTCACCATGGTCTCGTCGCCGGCATCGAGCTTGCGTATGACGCGCCCCGCGTACCAGTTGGCGTCGCCGTAGATCACCGGCCTGACCGTGCTGACCTGCATGCGTCTCAGCACTCCGCTGTCGCCCATCCAGTTGGTCACCAGTACGCTCAGCCAGGCGGCCCGCATCAGACTGTTGTCAAAGGGCGCGGGCATGCCTCGCTGGGCCGCGAGCGTAAAGTCCTCGTGCTGCTGGGAGTAGCGCACTGGCCACCCTACGCGCGGCAGCACCGTCGCCGAATGCGGGTTGGCAAGCACATCTCGATACCCGAGTGCCGCGGCGCGATACGAGGGTCCGATCGCCGCCTGCCAGGCGATCAAATCACCCACGGTCAACGGCCCGCGAACGATCGGGGACAACTCGTCCCCGGGTTGTATCGCGAAGCCGGGCAGTGGTTTGCGCCCCGTCCGCTGCTCGGCTTGAATGGCCGCCCCCAGGACGGCGAGATCGTCTGCGGAATACGCATGAACGTCTCGATTGAGCACCAAGCCGGTTTTCGGCTTGTCCATGGCCGCGAGTGATCCTTCGACAATTCCGACGATCTCATGGGCCTGGTTTCGATATGTGGTTTCCGCGACGATGTAGACGGTATCGCGGCCTGTTCGATCGCGGCCTTCCGTGACCTCCTTGTGCACCGAGGCCGCCGTCAGCCGGTCGCCTTCGAGTATGGGTCGATGCCAACGGCAGTCGACACCACTGATGAGAAAGTCCAGCGGGAAAAGCGATGGCGCACCGTGCAGAATCGGGTACAGGACGGAAAACAGAAACGTAGGGGGTGCACCCAGCCGGCCATGCGGACCGGCAGCCGCATAGTCAGCGTCGACCCACAACGGGTTGTCGTCGCTGATTCCCCATGCGAAATGGCGAATGGCGTCGGCAGTCGCCTCGTTGTTCCATTGCGGCCGTTCGACCAAAGTCGCGCCAACGAGACGCCGCGACGCGTTCGCGAAAGCAGCGATGGAGTCGATCGGCGAGTCAGTCACGGAGCATCGCCAGCGCCTGATCCACCCGGTCGACAGACATAATCTTCACGCCATCAATGCTTTGTTTTGGCTTATTGAGATTCGGGATCAATACCTGCTTGAAGCCGAGCTTGGCAGCTTCCTTGATCCGCTCCTGACCCCGCTGGACGGGCCGGATCTCTCCGGCGAGCCCGACCTCGCCGAAAACCAGCGTCTTGGCCGGCAGCGGCCGACCGGTCAGCGACGAATGAACCGCCAGCAGGATCGCGAGGTCGGCTGCCGGTTCGTTGATCCGCACGCCGCCGACCGCATTGACGAACACGTCGTAGCCGCCGGTTTCGACCCCGCCATGCCGGTGCAGGACCGCGAGCAACAGCGACAGCCGTTGCGGATCGAGGCCCACTGACAGGCGTTTCGGCATCCCGCCCTGCACGGGATCGACGAGCGCCTGGATTTCCACGAGCAGCGGGCGGGATCCCTCGAGCGTGGCCACGATCGCGGATCCCGCGACATTTTCACCGTGCTGCGACAGGAACAGCGCCGAGGGGTTGGCGACCCCGCGCAATCCGCGCTCGGTCATCGCGAAGACGCCGAGCTCGTTCGCGGCGCCGAACCGGTTCTTGATCGCGCGGACGAGCCGGAAGCTCGAATGCGTGTCGCCCTCGAAATAGAGGACGGTGTCCACGATGTGTTCGAGCACGCGCGGGCCGGCGATCGCGCCCTCCTTGGTCACGTGACCGACAAAAATGACGACGATGTGCCGCTGCTTGGCAAGGCGCGTCAACTGCGCCGCGCATTCCCGCACCTGGGCGACGCTGCCCGGCGCCGAGGTCAATGCTTCGGTGTACGCGGTCTGGATCGAGTCGATCACCACGACCTCGGGCGCCTCCTTGCCGATGGTCGCTATGATCGCCTCGAGCTCGACCTCCGCCAGCAGCGACACCGGCGCATTGACGAGGCCGAGGCGCTGCGCGCGCAGCGCGACCTGCTCGACCGATTCCTCGCCGGTCACGTACAGCGCTTTCTTCGCGGCGCCGATGGCGGCCATCGCCTGCAGCAGCAGCGTCGACTTGCCGATCCCGGGGTCTCCGCCCGAGCAGAATGACGCCGCCGGGAACGAGACCGCCGCCCAGGACCCGATCGAACTCGTCGAACCCGGTCGCAAAGCGCGGGCTCATCTTCGCGTCGACGGTGGCCAGGGCGCGCACGCCGCTCGCCTTGCCGCTGACCGTCTGGAACCGGCGTCGGCGCCGCCGCGGCGATGGTTTCCACCAGCGTGTTCCACAGCACCGCAGTTCGGGCATTGGCCCTGCCACTTCGGGCTCTGCCCGCCGCATTCGGTGCAGCTGTAGACGGTCTTCGCTTTCGCCACGGCTGTAACGCGGCGTTACGCGAGTTCGTCCGGCGTCGCGACGGCGGTTCCCAGCTTGCCGACGACGACGCCGGCCGCCTCGTTGGCGATGTGCACAGCGCTCGCCAGGTCGGCGCCGGCGCCCAGCAGTACACCCAGCGCCGCGATCACCGTGTCCCCGGCGCCGGAGACATCGAACACCTCGCGCGCGACGGCAGGAATATTTTCGACGCCCTGCGCCGTGTAGAGGCTCATCCCCTCCTCCGAACGTGTGACGAGCAAGGCGTCCACCGCTAGCTCGGCACGCAGCGCCTGCGCCTTCGCTGCCATTCCTTCGTCGTCGGCCCAGCGCCCGACGACCTGCCGGAACTCGCCGCGGTTGGGTGTGATCACCGTGGCGCCGCGATACTTCGCCCAGTCGTCGCCCTTGGGGTCGACCAGCACCGGCTTGCCGGCGCTGCGCGCGCGCTCGATCATCGTCGCGATGTGGGCGAGACCGCCCTTGCCGTAATCGGACAGGATCACGAGGTCGGCGTCGGCAAGGAGCCGGTCGTAGTCGGCGAGCTTCGTCGCGAGCACCTCGTGCGACGGTGGCGTCTCGAAGTCGATGCGCAGCAGCTGCTGCTGGCGCCCGATCACCCGCAGCTTGACGCGTCGTCGGCAGCGAGGGATCGCGATGGAACGACGTCTCGACGCGCTCGGACGCGAGCAGCCGCGCCAGCGTCGCGCCGGGCTCGTCGGTCGCCGATCACCGAGAGCAGCGTGGCCTGCGCGCCGAGCGCGGCGGCGTTGCGCGCGACGTTGGCGGCGCCGCCGGGCCGCTCCTCGGTGCGCGCGATCTTGACGACCGGCACCGGCGCCTCGGGCGAGATGCGCTCGACGTCGCCGAACCAGTAGCGGTCGAGCATGACGTCGCCGACGACCAGCACGCCGGTGCGCGCGACTCGTTCGCGCCAGGCCGAGAATCGGGAACTCGCGTCGATCATGTCGCAGCTCGGTACCCGCGGCTACGGGCGTCCGATCGAGAAGTATTCGAGCCCGGCCGCGCGCACCTGCGCGGGTTCGTACAGGTTGCGGCCGTCGAACACGAGCGGGCGCTTCAACGCGCCGCAGATCGCGGCGAAATCGGGACTGCGGAACTCCTTCCACTCGGTGACGACGACCAGCGCGTCTGCGCCCGCGACGGCGTCCATCGGCGACGCCGCGTAGCTGAGCCACGGTGCGTCGCCGAAGACGCGCCTGCGCCTCCGGCATCGCGACCGGATCGTAGGCGACGATGTGCGCGCCGCGCGCGGCGAGCGCGTCGACGATCACCCGCGACGGCGCCTCGCGCATGTCGTCGGTGTTCGGCTTGAACGCGAGTCCCCACAAGGCGAAGCGGCGACCCGCGAGGTCCGTCCCCGAGCCGCGCGACGATCTTTTCGACCAGCCGCAGCTTCTGCGCCTCGTTCACCGCCTCGACGGCGCCGAGCATCATCAGCGGCCGGCCGTGTTCGGTGGCCGTGTGCTGCAGCGCCTTCACGTCCTTGGGAAAGCAGCGAGCCGCCGTAGCCGACGCCCGGATACAGAAAGTGCTAGCCGATGCGCGGATCCGAACCGATGCCCTGGCGCACGTGCTCGATGTCGGCACCAAGCGAATCGGCGAGGTTCGCAAGTTCGTTCATGAACGAGATCCGCGTCGCAAGCATCGCGTTCGCGGCGTACTTGGTCAGCTCGGCCGAGCGAACGTCCATCACCAGCAGCCGCTCGTGATTGCGCTGGAACGGCGCGTAGACGGCGCGCATCGCCGCGATGGCGCGCTCGTCGTCCGCACCGATCACGACGCGGTCCGGCTTCATGAAATCCTCGACCGCCGCACCCTCCTTCAGGAACTCCGGGTTCGACACCACGGCGAATGGCGTCTCGACCCCGCGTGTGCGCAGTTCGTCCGCGATGGCCGCGCGGACCCGGTCGGCCGTTCCCACCGGCACCGTGGACTTGTCGACGACGACCTTGAACTCGGTCATCCGCCGGCCGATGCTGCGCGCCGCGGCGAGCACGTATTTCATGTCCGCCGAGCCGTCCTCGTCCGGAGGCGTGCCCACGGCGATGAACTGCAGCGCGCCGTGCGCGACGGCCGCGTCGTGGTCGGTCGTGAAGCGCAGGCGGCCCGCAGCGACATTGCGCTCGATCATCGCCTCGAGGCCGGGCTCGTGGATAGGCACGCCGCCTTGCGTCAGGACCTCGATCTTGCGGGCATCGACATCGAGGCACAGCACGTCGTTGCCGACCTCCGCGAGACAGGTTCCGGTGACGAGGCCGACGTAGCCCGTACCGATCATCGTGATCTTCATGCGCTTCGTTCCCAGCACGGCATTGATGGCGGCGAGCGCCGCGACGGGGTCCGGCGCGTGCGTGATCGGGCGACCGATCACGAGATAGTCGGAGCCATTGGCGATCGCGGCCTCGGGCGTGATGATCCGCGACTGGTCATCCTTCGCGCTGCCGGCCGGCCGGATGCCGGGCGTGACCAGCTGTGAATCCCGCTCCCATCGCCGCGCGCAACGATGGCTGCCTCCTGTGCCGAACAGACGACGCCGTCAAGTCCGCTGGCGGCGGTCAGGCGCGCGAGACGCAGCGCCTGCTTTGCCGCGTCGCTCTCGACGCCGGTATCGCGCAGATCGGAGTTCGCAAGGCTCGTCAGCACGGTCACGGCGATCAGCAGCGGTCGCGGCCGTTGCGTTTGCGCCGCCGCGGCATCGACTGCCGAACGCGCCGCTGCGAGCATTGCGGCGCCGCCGGCCGCGTGGACATTGAGCATCCAGATGCCGAGGCGGGTTGCCGCCGCGCAGGCCTTGCCGACGGTGTTCGGGATATCGTGAAACTTGAGGTCGAGGAAAACGCGGAAGCCGCGCCCAACCATCCACCGGACGGGCTCGGGCCCGGCGACGACGAACATCTCCTTGCCGACCTTGAGCGCGCACGCCGCAGGATCGAGCCGATCGGCGAGCGCCAGCGCCTGCATCGGATCGGCGAAATCGAGCGCGACGATGACGCGCGGCTGGGATGTCGTCACGGCTTCGAATCTCTCATGCAAACCCATCAGGGGTTTCGGTGCGCCGCGGCGAGTAGGTTTCCCAGAGGCCGCAACCGGGGCAGCGCCAATAGTACTGGCGCGCGCGGAAACCGCAGTGCTCGCACTTGTACAAGACCGAGCCGCTTGATGTGCTGGCCAACGAGCTGTTTGACGAGTTCGAGGTCGTTCCTGCGTTCCGCCGGCGCGGCAAGCAGCTGCACTTCCAGCAGCCGATCGAGGCCGAGCAGCGTCGGATTGCGCGCAAGTTCTTCCTTGATCAAGGCACCCGCCGCCGCCGACCCCTCCTCGCGCAAGCGTCAGCGTGAACATCGCGTTGAGCAGATCGAGCGACGGATATTGCCGCTGGTACGCTCCCAGGACGCGCAACGCCTGCGCCGCGGCCCCCTGTCGCCGGTAGGCGTCGGCGAGACGCTCGGCGACTAGCGAGAGGAAGGTCGGGTTCTGCGATTCGATCCGCTGCCACGCCGCGATCGCCGCGGCGGTGTCGCCTTCCTGCAACTCCAGGTCCCCGAGCAGCATCGTCGCGCGCGCGCAAGCCCGGTATTCGGCGAGCGCCAGGTCGATATTGGCACGCGCGGCCGGGATGTCGGGCTTGACCAGCGATGCCTGCGCCAGCTCGCAGTAGTAATGTGCGATCTCCCGGAAATAAGGCCGCTTCGCGATCGCTTCCATGCGCCGCGTGACCGTAATCGCCTTGGGCCAATCCTTCTCCTGCTCGTAGATCGAGATCAGGAAGCCGAGCGATGCGTGCTCGAACGGTGAGCCATCGAGCTTCGTGAACAGCTCTTCGGCACGGTCGAGCAATCCCGCGCGATGAAAATCCTGCGCCAGCTCGAACACCGCAGCCTGCCGCTTGTCCGCCGGCAAGTCCGGCCGATCGAGCAGATTCTGATGCATGCGCGTCGCCCGGTCGATCTCGCCCTGCCGCCGGAACAGGCTGCCGAGCGCAAAATGCAGATCGATGGTCTGCGGATCGACCTTGACGACTTCGATGAACGATTCGATCGCCTTGTCGGGCTGCTCGTTCAGCAGGAAGTTGAGGCCGCGAAAATACGACAGCGGCAGCGCGCGCGATTCGCGCAGCAGATGCTTGATGTCGATGCGCGCCGCTATCCAGCCCAGGCCGAAAAACAGTGCCGGTATCGGCAGCAGCCACCACAGTTCGAAATCCATGGGCGCGGACGGGGCCCCGCACTCAGCGCCCGCCTGGCCGATCGCCGGGGCGTTCGAAGCCGGGACCCGAGCCTGGCGTCGTCCCGGGTACGCTGCCAGTGGTCGCCGCCCAATCCGCCGGTGGCGTGCCATCGCGCCCGCGTTGCTCGCGGCGCAGCCGGGATAGCTGACGCGATAGCCGAGCGGAGCGCATGGCGCCGGCGAGAAGTCCCGCCGCGGCACCGACCGCAAACGCGATCAGGACAATGAAAACGAGAGGCGCCTGCCAGCTCCACCAGTGGTAGAACTTGAGCGTCACCAGTTCCGAATTCTGCAGGGACAGGAACAGAAGTGCGAGAAAGAGCGTGCTACCGACGATCCAGCGCAGGATCTGCATGGCCGGCGCCTACACGTCCTTGAAGTCGACGCGCTCGCGCAATTCCTTGCCGGCCTTGAAGTGCGGCACATGCTTTTCCGGCACCTGCACCTTGTCGCCGGACTTGGGGTTGCGCCCGGTTCGTGGCGGGCGGTAATTCAGGCCGAAACTGCCGAACCCGCGAATCTCGATGCGCTCGCCCTTGGCCAGGCTCTCGGCCATGGCTTCGAGGATCATCTTGACCGCGAGCTCGGCGTCCTTGGCGACGAGCTGCGGGAACTGCGCCGCGAGGCGGTCGATCAGCTCCGATTTGGTCATCATGCGACCCGCTTATTCGGTAGTCTTGTTATCCATCTTGGCCCGCAGCAGCGCGCCCAGATTGGTCGTCCCCGAGCTCGTGCCCGACGTGTCGGACTTGACCGTCTGGATCGCCTCCGTCTCCTCGGCGTGATCCTTCGCCTTGATCGAAAGATTGATGCTCCGGTTCTTGCGATCGATATTGATGATCATCGCGGTGACCGGATCGCCTTCCTTCAAGTGCGTCCGGATGTCCTCGACGCGGTCGCGCGCGACTTCCGAGGCGCGCAGGTAGCCTTCGACCTCGCCATCGAGCGCGATGACCGCACCCTTGCCGTCGAGCGAGCGCACCGTGCCCTTGACCACGTTGCCCTTGTCGTGCGTCGCGACGTAGTTGGTGAACGGGTCACCGTCGAGCTGCTTGATGCCGAGCGAAATACGCTCGCGCTCGACGTCGATCGCCAGCACCACGGCTTCGACATCCGCGCCCTTCTTGTAGTCGCGCACGGCGGCCTCGCCGGCGAGCGACCACGAAAGATCGGACAGGTGCACGAGTCCGTCGATTCCGCCCGGGCAGTCCGACGAACACGCCGAAATCGGTGATCGACTTGATCTGCCCCGTCACGCGATCGCCCTTCTTGTGGTTCATCGCGAAATCGTCCCAGGGATTCGACATGCACTGTTTCATCCCGAGCGAGATCCGGCGGCGATCCTCGTCGATTTCGAGGATCATCACCTCGACCTCGTCGCCGAGCTGCACGACCTTGGTCGGATGAATGTTCTTGTTCGTCCAGTCCATCTCGGACACGTGCACGAGCCCTTCGATGCCGGATTCGATCTCGACGAACGCGCCGTAGTCGGTGATGTTGGTGACCTTGCCGAACAACCGCGTACCGGTCGGATAGCGGCGCGACAGGCCGACCCAGGGGTCTTCGCCCAGTTGCTTCATGCCCAGCGAAACGCGATTCTTTTCCTGATCGAACTTGAGGATCTTCGCGGTGACTTCGTCGCCGACCGCGAGCACTTCCGACGGGTGCTTGACCCGGCGCCATGCGAGATCGGTGATGTGGAGCAGGCCGTCGATGCCGCCCAGGTCGACGAACGCGCCGTAATCGGTGATGTTCTTGACGATGCCCTTGACCACCGCGCCTTCCTGCAGCGTCGACAGCAGTTTTTCGCGCTCCTCGCCCAGGCTCGCCTCGAGCACGGCGCGACGCGATACGACCACGTTGTTGCGCTTGCGATCGAGCTTGATGACCTTGAATTCGAGCGCCTTGTTCTCGAACGGCGTCGTGTCCTTGACCGGGCGGATGTCGACGAGCGATCCCGGGAGGAAGGCGCGGATGCCGTTGACCATCACCGTGAGGCCGCCCTTCACCTTGCCGGTGACGAGTCCTGACACGATGTTGCCCTGCTCCATCGCGGCTTCGAGGTCGTGCCACGCTTTGAGGCGCTTGGCCTTGTCGCGCGACAGCTTGGTCTCGCCGTAACCGTCTTCGAGACTCTCGATGGCCACGGTGACGAAATCGCCGGCCTTGACCTCGATCTCGCCCTTGTCGTTCTTGAACTCCTCGATCGGTATGAAGCTCTCGGACTTGAGACCCGCGTTGACGACAACGATGTTGTAATCGACGCGCACGACTTCGGCGGTGATGAGTTCGCCCTGACGCATCTCCTGCCGGGTGAGGGATTCCTCGAACAGCGCGGCGAAGTTTTCCATCGGAGCGGTAGTGCCTGAGGCAATGCTGGAAATGGCGGTAGCCATGGGGTTGGTTCCCTTTCAAGCCGCCGGGTGCGAGAACCCTTTTTCTCGCGCGGCGGGCTGGTTGTCGAATCCGTCTGCGTTGCGCTGGCTAAAGCGCGCGACGACGGCCCTTCGGTACGGCCCGGCAATGCCGGTACTTCAACGAACTTGCTTGCCCGCCGCTCGGTCGGCGCGACCGGATCCTGACGCGGGGTACCGGTCGAGCACGAAACGAACGGCGGCGGCGATCGAAATGCCGGTGGTATCCAGGACCAGGGCGTCCGCCGCAGGTGCCAACGGCGCAACGGTCCGTTCGGCATCGCGGGCGTCACGCTCCCGGATATCGCGCAAAAGACTTTCAATTGTAATGGGGATTCCTTTTTCGATCAACTGCTTATGACGCCGGCCTGCCCGTTCCTCCGGACTCGCGGTCAGAAAGACCTTGAGCCGGGCATCGGGAAAGACCACGGTTCCCATGTCGCGCCCATCGGCGACGAGCCCCGGCGGCTGCCGAAACGCTCGCTGCCGGTCGAGCAAGGCCGTCCGCACTGCCGGGTGAACCGCGACCTGCGACGCGGCAGCGCCCACGTCCTCGGCGCGGATCCGGTCGGTGACATCGCGGCCGTCGAGCCTGATCCGGTCGTCCGAGAAGGCGACGTCGAGATCCGCGGCAGCCGACGCCAGCGCCGCGCCGTTCTCCCGGGCAATCCCGGATTCGAGCGCCTTCAACGCGACCAGCCGGTACAGGGACCCGCTGTCGAGCAGGTGAAAACCGAGCGCCTGGGCGACGCCGGCCGCGATCGTCCCCTTGCCCGAAGCCGCAGGGCCGTCCACCGCGATCACCGGCACACTGGTGCTCGCATTGCTCATGTCTTTGCGACGGCGCGCAGCGCCGCGAAGTAGCCGGGAAACGTCTTGCGCACGCAGTCCGGATCGGCGATGCGCACGCGCAATGCCGCCCAGCGCCGCGAGCGCAAAGCACATGGCGATCCGATGGTCGTCGTAGGTGCGGATGGTCGCGGGCGTGAGGCGCTCGGGGGGCGACACGGTGAGGTGATCGTCGCCCGTCTCGATCGCGGCGCCAAGCTTGCCGAGCTCGGCCGCCATCGCGGCGATGCGGTCGGTTTCCTTCACGCGCCAGCTCGCAATTCCGGTGAGTGTCGTTGGTCCCTTGGCGAACAGCGCGACGACAGCGAGCGTCATCGCCGCATCGGGTATCGGCGTGCAGTCGATCCGGATACCCGCGAGCCGCGGCCCTGCCCTCGCCTCGATCCAATCGTCGCCACCGTCGATCACCGCACCCATCCGTGCCAGCGCATCGGCGAAAGCGACATCGCCCTGAATCGAGTCGCGCCCGACGCCGGTGACGCGAACGGGACCACCGCCAATCGCACCCGCTGCCAGAAAATAGGAGGCCGACGACGCGTCGCCCTCGACCTTGATCGCGCCCGGGCTTGCATAACGGGCCCCCGCAGGCACGCGAAAGGAACGCCATCCGTCCTGCTCGACCCCGACGCCAAAGCGATCCATCAGATGCGTCGTGATCGCGACGTACGGCTGCGAGATCAATGCACCGGCGACATCGACGTCGAGCGCCCGTACGCCGCCTGCCGTCAGGATCGGCAGCGCCATCAGGAGCGCGGACGTGAACTGGCTCGAGATCTCGCCACGAATGGTCACCCGATCCGGCGCTTCGGCGGCGCGAACGCGGCCGGGCGCGATCGCGAGCGGAGGAAAGCCGGCGTTGCGGAGATAGCGAATGTCCGCGCCCAGCGCACGCAGTGCGTCGACCAGATCGCCGATCGGACGCTCGTGCATCCGCGCCACTCCGGCAATTTCGTAGTGGCCGCCGGCGAGCGCCAGCACGGCGGTCAGCGGCCGCAAGGCGGTACCGGCGTTGCCGAGATGCAATTGAGCGGACTTGACCGGAATGACACCGCCCTGCCCGTGCACGACGAAATCGCGCGTGCCGGCCAGCGCGATCGACCTTGATGCCGAGCGTGGCCAGCGCGTCCAGCATTCGGTCGATATCGTCGGCGTCGAGCAGGCCTTCGAGCCTCGTGTCGCCCGCGGCGAGCGCCGCCAGGAGCAGCATCCGGTTGGAGATGCTCTTCGACCCCGGTAGCGCGACGACGCCCTCGGCGCGGCGCATCGGCGGGAGGTCGAGGAATGCCGTTGCCGCCATGGTCGCCGCGCCGATCGCCGAGCCCGCGCTACGGCTCGCGCGGTCCGTCCGACGCGACCGCGCGTCCCGCATCGAATTGCGCACCCCAATCGCGCCGCGCCGTCGCGGCCCGCGCGAATACCGCCTCGAGCGCCGCGCCGTCGCCCGCCGCGACCAACGCGTGGATTCGGTCGAGCGCCGCCCGATAGGCGCCGATCTCGTCCACGAGCGCATCGCGGTTGGCGAGCGAGATGTCGCGCCACATCTCCGGCGAGCCGGCGGCAATCCGCGTGAAATCGCGGAAGCCGCTCGCCGCATACCGGAATACGTCGGCGGCGTCGGGGCGTGCCGCGAGCAGGTCCACGAGCGCGAACGCGAGCAGGTGCGGCAAGTGGGAAACCGCGGCAAAAATCCGGTCGTGCGTTGCCGGATCGAGTTCCCGCACCTGCGCGCCGCACGCGGTCCACAGCGAGGCCACCGCGGCGACCGCGGCCGGATCGTTTTCGGGAATTGGCGTCAGCACGACATTGCGGCCGCGATAGAGCGACGCGAACGCCGCCCCCGCTCCCGTGTGCTCGGTGCCGGCGACGGGATGACCTGGAATGAACTGCGCTAGCGCGGCGCCGAGGTGATCGCGCGCAGCGGCGATGACGTTCTGCTTGGTGCTGCCGGCATCCGTCACGACGACATGCGCCGGCAGGCGCCCCGCCATCGCGGCGAAGAGCGCCGCAAACTGCGCGACCGGTGTGGCCAGCAGCACGATATCGGCGTCGGCCAGCTCGCGCGTCCAGTCGGCGTCGACCGCGACCACGCGATCCACGATCCCGAGTGCCCGCGCAGCGTCCAGATTGGCGCGGCCACGCCCGATGCCGACGATGGTGTCCACGCGTCCCGCCGCCTTCAAGGCGAGCGCGAACGACCCGCCGACAAGGCCGACCCCGACCACGACGAGCTTGGCGACGCGAGGGACGCCTCGGGTCACGGCGGGCTCTGTCGGCAGGCGGCCATCAACGACCCAGCGCGCAACGCAGCGCGGCGAGAAAGCGCCGGTTCTCGGCGGGCAATCCGATGGTGACGCGAAGAAACTCCGGCAATCCGTAGTTGGCGACCGGGCGCACGATCACGCCCTGCTCCAGCAAGCGCCGATAGACACCGCTCGCATCGCCGATGTGGATCAGCAGGAAATTGCCATGCGACGGCACGAACGTGAGGCCCAGCGCCTGTACGCCGGCCTCGATCTCGCGCATCCCCGCCTGGTTGAGCGCGCGGCTCTCGGCAACGTATCCGGTGTCGGCAAGCGCGGCGAGTGCCGCCGCCTGCGCGAGCGCGTTGACGTTGAACGGCTGGCGAACGCGGTTCAGCATGTCCGCGACATTCGCATCCATGATCCCGTAGCCGACGCGCAGCGCGGCGAGCCCGTAGGCCTTCGAGAACGTCCGCGAGACGATCAGATTGGCGTACGTTCCCGTCCATGCCGCGCTCGGCGCATGCTGCTTCGGATCGAGATATTCGTTGTAGGCCTCGTCCAGCACGACGAGAACGTCGTCGGGCATCGAGGCGACGAACGCCTCCACCGCGTCAGGCGCGATCCACGTTCCGGTGGGGTTGTTCGGATTGGCGACGAACACGACGCGCGTCGCCGGCGTGACCGCCGCGCGCATCGCCGGCAGATCGTGGGCGTAATCGCGCGCGGGAACCTCGATGCCGGTCGCGCCGCGCGCCTGCACGGCCAGCGGGTAGACGGCAAACGCATGGCGCGAATAGACGGCGTGATCGCCGGGCCGCAGGAACGCCTGCGTCACCAGTTCGAGAATATCGTTGGAGCCGTTGCCGAGCACGATCCGGTCCGCAGTCACCCCGTAGCGTGCCGACAGCGCGGCCTTGAGCGCGAAGCCGTTGCCGTCGGGATACCGGCAGATGTCATCAGCGGCAGCTGCGATGGCAGCGCGCACCGCCGCGCTCGGTCCGCGGGGATTCTCGTTGGACGCGAGCTTGACGATGTCGCGCTCGGCGAGACCGAATTCCCGCGCGAGTTCACCGATCGGCTTGCCGGGAAGGTAGGGCGCGATGCTGCGCACATACTCCGGAGCCTGCTGCGAAGGGTCGGAGTGCCGTTCAGGATTCGCGGAAAGACTCATTCCATGCTTAATAAACCGCTGTAGGATAGGATCCTAATACCTTGAGCATAGGCGCTTTTTTTTCCAAATCGGAAAGCGTGGCCGCAACGGCGGGGTCCGTCTCGTGGCCGACCAGATCGACATAGAACAGGTATTCCCAGAGCCCGGTTCGGGCCGGGCGCGATTCGAGCCGCGTCATGCTGACGCCATGGGTCGCAATGGGTTCGAGCAACGCGTGCACGGCACCCGGCCGGTTCGGCGCCGACATCACGAGCGAGGTCTCGTCGCGGCCCGACGCCGGTACCCGGTTGCGGCCCAGGACCCAGAACCGTGTCGTGTTGTCGGGCTCGTCCTCGATATGCGATGCGACGATGTTGAGCCCGTAGATCGCAGCGGCGCTCTCGCCGGCGATGGCGGCCGTCCCGGGTTCCGCGGCGGCCAGGCGCGCGGCCTCGGCGTTGCTCGCGACGGTAACGAGCGCGGCGTTGGGCAGATGGCGACCGAGCCATTGCGCGCACTGTGCGAGTGACTGCGCATGCGAATACACGCGGGCCACCTCGCCCATCGCCGGCGCGGTCGAGAGCAGGTTCTGGCGGATCCGCAAGCGGATCTCGCCGCAGATCGTAAGCGGCGTCTGGAACATGAGGTCGAGCGTGCGGCCGACCACGCCCTCGGTGGAATTCTCGACCGGAACGACCGCATGGTCGGTCTGCTCGTTCTCCGCGGCCCGGAACACTTCGTCGATCGTGGCGCACGGCAGCGTGTCGACGAATTGCCCGAAGTGCTTCCCCACCGCCTCGTGCGAAAACGTGCCGGGCGGTCCGAGATACGCGACGCGCAGCGTCTGCTCGAGCGCAAGGCAGGCCGACATCGTCTGCCGGAAAATGCCGGTGACGGCTTCGTTGGACAGCGGTCCCCGGTTGGCCGACTGCAGGCGGAGAAGTACCTGCGCCTCGCGCTCCGGGCGGTAGGCCGCCGCGCCGCCCTTCAATGCGCCGATCGCCTGCGCGTGTGTCGCGCGTGCATTGAGTCGCTCCAGAATCTCCCGGTCGAGCGCGTCGATCGCCGCGCGGTGGCGGGCGAGATCGGTTTCGCGGTCAGCAGAGTCGCTCACTCGCGGCCTCCGCACCGCCGGCGAACGTCGTCGGTCCACGGAGTCGGCCGCCTCAATCGCTTGGCGGCGCGCCCTTCGGGCCTTCGCTCGCTACGCTCGCGCGCCTCGCTCATTCGTCCTCGTCTTCCCGCTCGACGACGCGCCCGAGTCCGGCGAGCTTTTCGCCGTCGCCGAGGTTGATCAGCGTGACGCCCTGCGTCGACCGGCTCATTTCGCGGATCGATTTCACCTTCGTGCGGATCAGCACGCCGCCGGTCGAGATCAGCATCACCTCGTCGTCGGGTCGCACCAGCGCCGCCGCGACCACGGTGCCGTTGCGCGCCGTCTGCTGGATCGCGATCATCCCCTTGGTGCCGCGGCCGTGCCGCGTGTATTCGACGATCGGCGTGCGCTTGCCGTAGCCGTTCTCCGTCGCGGTGAGCACCGATTGCTCCTCGTCCTCGGCCACCAGCATCGAGATCACCCGCTGCGTCCGGCCCAGCATCATCCCGCGCACGCCGTGCGCGTTGCGGCCCATCGGACGCACGTCGTTCTCGTCGAAGCGCACCGCCTTGCCGCCCGAGCTGAACAGCATCACGTCGTGCGTGCCGTCGGTGAGCGCCACGCCGATCAGCGAATCGCCGTCTGAAAGGTCGACCGCGATGATGCCGGAGGTCCGCGGCCGCGAGAACTCCGACAGCGGCGTCTTCTTGACCGTGCCCATCGCGGTGGCCATGAAGACGAACTGGCTGTCCGTGAATTCCTTCACCGGCAGGATCGCCGTGATCTGCTCGTTGTCCTGCAGCGGCAGCAGGTTGACGATGGGCTTGCCGCGGGCGATCCGCGACCCCTGCGGCACGTTGTAGACCTTGAGCCAGTAGACGCGGCCGCGATTGGAAAAGCACAGGATGTAGTCGTGCGTGTTGGCGATGAACAGGTGATCGATGAAGTCGTCTTCCTTGGTCGCCGTCGCCTGCTTGCCGCGCCCGCCGCGCTTCTGCGCCCGGTATTCGGCCACGGCCTGCGCCTTCATGTAGCCGCCGTGCGACAACGTGACGACCATGTCCTGCGGCGCGATCAGGTCCTCCATCGACAGGTCGACGCCTTGCGCGACGATCTCCGAACGGCGGGCGTCGCCGAACTGGTCGCGGATCGCGGTCAGCTCGTCGCGCACGATCGTCGTCACGCGCGCCGGCTGCGCGAGGATGTCGAGGAAGTCGACGATCTGCGCCATCACGTCCCGGTACTCGCCGATGATCTTGTCCTGCTCGAGGCCGGTCAGCCGCTGCAGCCGCAGCTCGAGGATCGCCTGCGCCTGCGCGTCGGAGAGCCGATAGCCCGGCGGCGTGGCGTCGGCATGCCAGCCGAATTCCGGCAACAGGCCCTCGGGGCGCGCCGCATCGGCCGCCGCCCGCGCGCAGCATCTCCTCGACCAGCGGCGAGCGCCAGACGCGCGCCATCAGCGTGGCCTTGGCCTCCGGCGGCGCTGCCGCGGCCTTGATCAGCGCGATGATCTCGTCGACGTTGGACAGCGCCACCGCGAGGCCTTCGAGGATGTGGCCCCGTTCGCGCGCCTTGCGCAATTCGAAACGCGTCCGGCGCACGACGACCTCGCGCCGGTGCTGCAGGAAGTACTCGAGGAACTGCTTGAGGTTGAGCAGGCGCGGCTGGCCGTCGACCAGCGCGACCATGTTCATGCCGAAGCTGTCCTGCAGCTGCGTCAGCTTGAAGAGGTTGTTCTGGACGATCTCGGCGATCTCGCCGCGCTTCAGCTCGATGACGACGCGCATGCCGGACTTGTCCGACTCGTCGCGCAGATCCGAGATGCCGTCGAGCTTCTTGTCGCGGACGAGCTCGCCGATCCGCGATGAGCAGGTTCGCCTTGTTCACCTGGTAGGGGATCTCGTCGACGATGATCGCCTGGCGATTGCCCTTGTCGAGTTCCTCGATGTGCGTGCGCGCGCGCATCACGACGCGGCCGCGGCCGGTGCGATAGCCCTCGCGCACGCCCTCGAGGCCGTAGATGATCCCGGCCGTGGGGAAATCGGGCGCCGGGCACGATGTCGATCAGCTCGTCGATGGTCGATCTCCGGGTTGGCCGAGGAGCGCGAGGCAGGCGTTGACGATCTCGGTCAGGTTGTGCGGCGGGATGTTGGTCGCCATGCCGACGGCGATGCCGGACGACCCGTTGACGAGCAGGTTCGGCAGTCGCGCCGGCAGCACCGACGGCTCCATCTCCTTGCCGTCGTAGTTGGGGACGAAGTCGACCGTTTCCTTGTCGATGTCGGCGAGCATCTCGGCCGCGATCTTCTGCAGCCGGCACTCGGTGTAGCGGTACGCGGCGGCGCCGTCGCCGTCGACCGAGCCGAAGTTGCCCTGGCCGTCGATCAGCGGATAGCGCAGCGAGAACTCCTGCACCATCCGGACCAGCGCCTCGTAGGTCGCCGAGTCGCCGTGCGGGTGGTATTTGCCCAGCACGTCGCCGACGACGCGCGCGCATTTCACGTAGGGCCGGTTCCAGACGATGTTCGACTCGTGCATCGCGAACAGCACGCGCCGATGGACCGGTTTCAAGCCGTCGCGGACGTCGGGCAGCGCACGGCCCACGATCACGCTCATCGCGTAATCGAGGTACGAATGCCGCATCTCGGCCTCGAGGCTGACCGGGAGGGTTTCTTTGGCGAATTGCTCCATGGGCGCGGATTTCTTCCGTATTGGGTGCTCTGCCGGGTTCGTCCGAGATTCCCGACGTTCGCCGGTTTGCCGGGACGGCGGGTCCGGGCGACGGCGCGGCCCACCGGGTGCCGCAATCCGCTGTCCCTGGTTCGCCGTGACGGCCACCGGGAAGTTCCGGTCGACGGCGCGCAAGGGCCTTGAAAACGCGACATTTTATCACGGCGTTGCATTGCCGCGACAGTCGTTCCGGCGGTCTGTTGCCAAAGCCCCACTTTCCTTTGCACCGGCCCATGCCCGTGTGCTATATTTTGTAGCGAAGCAAAGCATTTGGCGCGTCAGCTGGTTTATCCCGTTTTTCCACGACCGCGCGGGTATTTCGAGTCCGCAAAAACTTGTCCAAAACCAAAGCCAAAGGGGTGAAACAATGACTCGACGTATCGTTACCGGTGCCGCTCGTCGGCGCGATGGCCGTGGCGTTTTCCGCGGTGCGCCGCCGCACAAGGCGAACCCGACCGGAACAGCGGTTACGTCCTTTCGGCAACGGTTGCCGCCGCCCGACAACGACATGTGAGCGCTGCGTACAACGGCGCCGGGCCGGAACCTGTGCTGGCGTACCGGGTACTGGACGCCTGCAATGGCGATCGTCCAGTGCGATCCGGACCTCGTGCCGAAAGCCCGCGCTGGCGCCGACGCCGGCGCCCGCTGCACGACCCGCGCCGCCGCCGCCGCCGCCGCCGCCGCCGAAGCCCGCGCCGGCGCCGCCGCCGAAGGTGCAGAAGATCACGCTGGCGTCGAAGGCGCTGTTCGACTTCGACAAGTCCGTGCTGAAGCCCGAAGGCATGGCGGCGATCGACAGCCGAGATCATCGCCAAGCTGAACGGCGTCCAGAAGCTCGAACTGGTCCTCGTCACCGGCCACACCGACCGCATCGGCTCGCAGCGTACAACCAGAAGCTGTCCGAGCGCCGTGCCGACGCCGTCCGCGACTACCTGGTGCAGCAAGGGTGTCGCCGAAGGACAAGATCGAAACCCTTGGGCATGGGCAAGACGCAGCCGGTGCCCGGCGTTTCGTGCACGATGACGGCGATGAAGGAACTGATCGCCTGTCTCGCGCCGAACCGTCGCGTCGAAGTCGAAGTCAAGGGCGACGCAAAGATGTAATTCGTCGCGCTTGCGAAAAAAGCCCCGCCGTCGCGGGGCTTTTTTTTGCGTCCGGACGTCCTGCGATCCGCGTTACGCTTTCGGCCATGCAAACGCTGCGACCTTCGTCTTGACGCCGGCTGGATCGTGCCGATCGAACCCGCCGGTGCGCTGGCGGATCACGCGCTGCTCGTCGACGCCGGGCGCATCGTCGCCGTCGTGCCGGCGCAAGCGGCGGACGCTGCGTTACGACGCCGCGCGAGCACGTCAGGCTGCCGCGCCACGTGCTCCTGCCAGGTCTCGTCAACGCGCATACGCATGCGGCGATGACGCCTTTTGCGCGGCCTCGCCGACGACGTTCCGCTCAGGTCTGGCTCGAGCGCCACATCTGGCCGCGCGAAGCGCCGCTTCGTCGCGCCCGATTTCGTCTACGACGGCGCGCGTCTCGCGGCCGCCGAAATGCTGCTCGGCGGCATCACCTGCTGCAACGACATGTATTTCTTTCCCGACGCGAGCGCGCGCGCGTTCCTGGAGCTCGGCATGCGTGCGATGCTGGGCCTTCCGATCCTCGATTTCCCGACGCCCTATGCGGCCGACGCCGACGGCTACCTGGCGCGCGGGCTGGCGATCCGCGATGCACTGAAGCACGAGCCCGGCCTCGCGTTTTCGTTGTCGCCGCACGCGCCCTACACGGTGAGCGACGCGAACCTGGGAAAAGATCGTCGTCTACGCGCGCCAGCTCGACCTGCCGATCCAGACGCACCTCGCGGAGACCGTGCACGAAGTCACCACGAGCCGCACCGAGCACGGACGCACGCCGCTCCGGCGGTTGCACGATCTCGGCGTGACCGGTCCGCAGTTCATCGCCATTCACGGCGTGCATCTCACGGTCGACGACATCGCGCTCATGGCCGCTCATGGCTGCCATGTCGTCCATTGCCCCGTCTCGAACATGAAGCTCGGCAGCGGCATCGCGCCCGTATCGGCGCTGCTGACAAGCGGCGTCAACGTTGCGCTGGGAACCGACAGTGCGGCATCGAACAATCGTCTCGATCTTTTCGGCGAAATGCGCATCGCCGCACTCCTGGCGAAAGGGGCGACCGGCGATGCCGTCGCTGCTGCCGGCGCAACAGGTGCTTTGCGCGGCGACGCTCTCCGGCGCGCGGGCATTGGGTCTCGACGCGCGAGATCGGCTCGCTGGTCGCCGGGAAGCACGCGGACGTCATCGCCGTGGACCTGTCGGCGCTCGACGCGCAGCCCTGTTACGATCCGGTCTCGCATCTGGTCCATGTGGTGGGCCGCGAGGCCGTCACCGACGTGTGGACCGGTGGCAGGCGCGTGGTCGCGCATCGCGTGCTGCAGACGGCTCGACGCGGCGGCGCTTGCCGCGATGGCCCGACTTTGGCAGGAGCGGCTGCAATGAATATCCACCAGACAATGCGGTCCCCGTCGTCACCCGATCCGCACCGCAACGTCGACGCGGGCGAGCTCGACAAGTTCGCGGCGCTGGCCCATCACTGGTGGGATCCGGAAAGCGCGATGTTCGGGCCGCTGCACGCGATGAATCCGATGCGTCTCGGCTGGATCGAGCGCACGAGCGGCGGGCTCGACGCCAAGCGCGTGGTCGACGTCGGATGCGGAGGCGGCATCCTGACCGAAGCAATGGCCGCGCGCGGTGCCGCGACACTGGGCATCGATCTCGGCGAAAAGGCGCTGGGCGTCGCGCGCCTGCACAAGCTCGAATCGGGGACCGCCGCTGAATATCGGCTGATCTCGGCCGAGGCGCTCGCCGCCGAAATGCCCAGTGCATTCGATGTCGTCACCTGCATGGAATTGCTCGAGCACGTGCCGGATCCGGCATCGATCGTCGCGGCCTGCGCCGGGCTGGCCCGTCCCGGAGGCATTTTTTTCGCCTCCACGATAAACCGCAACTTCAAGGCGTACGCGCTGGCCGTGGTTGCCGCGGAGTACGTGCTCGGGCTCCTGCCGCGGGGCACCCACGACTACGCAAAGTTCGTGACGCCGGCCGAGCTCGCCTCGTTTGCGCGTCGCGCAGGACTCGAGCTTCTGGACATCACGGGCGTCGCGTACAACCCGTTCACGAAGGTGTTCCGCCTCGTCTCCGATACGACCGTCAACTACATGATGGCGTTCCGTCGCCCGGGCAGGCACTGACGTGTCGGCACCGCCGCATGTCGCGCACCCGCTTCCAATCGACGCGGTGCTGTTCGACCTCGATGGCACCCTGGCCGATACCGCGCCCGACCTGGGCGCCGCGCTGAATCGCGTGCGCAGCGATCGCGGGCTCGATCCCGTTCCGATCGAGGAACTGCGCTCGTCGTCGTCGCACGGGGCGCGCGGGCTGCTCCGCGTCGGGATGGACATTGCGTCGGATCACCCCGAGTACGTCGCGTTGCGCGACGCCTTCCTGGCCCATTACGAAGCAGCGCTTTGCGTGGATTCGCGACTGTTCGCCGAGGTCGATACGCTGCTCGACGACATCGAGGCGCGCGCTCTCAAGTGGGGAATCGTGACGAACAAGGCGACGCGGTACACGACGCCGCTGCTCGATCGGCTCGGCCTTGGCGCGCGCGCCGGCGCGGTCGTCTGCGGCGATACGACGCCATTTCCCAAACCGCATCCCGCGCCGTTGTTAGCCGCGGCCAGCCGGCTCGGCGTCGTTCCCGAGCGATGCGTCTACGTTGGCGACGCGGAGCGCGATGTCGCGGCCGGCATCGCCGCGGGAATGCGAACGATCATCGCCCGTTATGGCTACATCGAGGCCCACGAAGCGCCGGACACCTGGCCTGCGGACGGTGGCATCGACCATCCACGCGCGCTGCTCCGGTGGCTGCCGACCGCGAGTTCGAGATCGTAACTACCCAGGGCACGCGCCGGCGTTCAAGAATACCCAGGCCGCCGGCTTGCCGTCGCGAACGCCCGCGACGTGAACCATCTGGCTTGCGACCAGAGGTTTGACGAACGCCACCAGCACGTCTTCGATGCCGGCGAGGGCAATGCCGTTGGCCTGTTCCATGCGATCTCCGGCTTTCATGCCGAGCATCGTGGCAAACGCGCTGCCGTCGCGTATGGCAAGTCCGCCCGGAACCGGCGCGAGCAGGGCTTTCCAGCCGTCGGGTCGCGCTGCGATGCCGGTGAGAAGTTCCGCGTTCAGCCGATAGACGGGTCCGCGGTATCCCGGCGGCACGGCGCAGGCGCGACTCGGCGCGCCGCGGCTTGCGGCCGGTACTGGCACCGCCGCAGCGGTGCGAAGCGCGATGACACGCGTCTCGCCATGTTCGCGAACGTGCACGCGGTCGGGATGCACTTCGGCCAGCACGACACCACTGGAAATTTCCTCCCCCGCCTGCACAAGGACAGGGCCGCGATCGCCGACACGGAACAGCGCATGACCCGTTCCATCGCGTTCGGCAAAGACGCCCAACAGCCGCGTATCGCCTTGCGGCGCTGCTGCCTTGTTCATCGTGACCGGCCCGGCCGGCCCGGTGCGCCCGAACAATGGCGACGCGACGATGGCCGGCGCCAGGCGTTCCGGCGTCGCTGCCACCGGCTGGATCGGAGGCGCCGGTCCCAGCCAATGCCAGCCCCAGTAGGCGATGACGTAGGCCAGCAGCAGGGCGCTGGCGCAGGCCGCGATCCACGCCGCCGCGCGCCAGCGCAATGGTGGGCGCGCCGCCAATTTTGCTGCCGGTGGTCGCGTGGTCATTCGCGTCAGTTTGTGCACACGGTTTCAATCCGCGCCGGCAGCGATGCGGCCGGCGTACCGCGCGTCCCGTATACTTTTGGCTTCGTCCGGGCCCTCATCCTCTTGAATCCGCGCCTTTCGCTCCTGCAGCCCTATCCGTTCGAGCGGCTGCGGCAATGGTTCGCCGACGTAACGCCCAATCCGGCACGGCAGCCGATCAATCTGTCGATTGGCGAACCCCGGCATCCGACGCCGCCGCTCGTGCTGGAGGCGCTCCACGCCGGTGCGCCGGGGCTCGCGAATTATCCCACGACGATCGGCGTGCCGGCGCTGCGCGAGGCCATAGCCGCGTGGCTCGCACGCCGGCACGGTCTTCGTGGCGCTCGATCCCGCGACGCAGGTACTGCCGGTGCTGGGCAGCCGCGAGGCGCTCTTTGCGTTCGCACAGACCGTGATCGACCGCAGTCGCGTTGGCGCGACGGTGCGTCATGCCCAATCCCTTCTACCAGATCTACGAGGGTGCGGCGCTTGCTCGCCGGGGCCGACCCGTACTGCGTCAACGCGCTGGCCGCGAACGGATTTGCCCCGTCGCTGGCGCGACGTGCCGGACGCCATCTGGGCCCGCACCCAGCTCGCTCTACGTGTGTTCGCCGGACAATCCGACGGGACGCGTGACGACCGCCGACGAATGGGCGTTCCTGTTCGAGATGTCGGACCGCCACGGTTTCGTGATCGCGGCCGACGAGTGCTATTCGGAAATCTATTTCGATCCGGCGCATCCCCCGCTAGGCGCGCTCGCGGTCGCGCAGGCGCTGGGACGCGACGGCTTCCCGCGCCTGGTCGTGTTCGGCAGCCTGTCCAAACGATCGAATGCTCCTGGCCTGCGTTCGGGCTACGTCGCCGGCGACGCCTCGCTGCTCGCCGCGTTCCTGCTCTATCGGACTTACCACGGCTCGGCGATGTCGCCGGCCGTCGCCGCGGCGAGCATCGCGGCGTGGAACGACGAAGCGCACGTGCGTGGCGAACCGCGCCCTCTACGCGGCCAAGTTCGCCGCCCTGCACCCGAAAGTCGCAAGCGTCCTGCCCTGCGCCATGCCGGATGCCGCGTTCTACCTTTGGGCGAAGACGCCGATCGACGATGCCGCGTTTGCCAGGCGGCTGCTCGCCGAGGCGGCCGTCACCGTGCTGCCGGGCAGCTTCCTCGCCCGGGACGCCCACGGAACGAACCCTGGCCGAGGCTACATCCGCATCGCGCTGGTCGCGGCGCAAGAGGAGTGCGCGGAGGCCGTCGACCGCATCGTTTCCTTAGCCCAGTCGCTCTGAGCCGCCGTGGCGCCGGGGGCGCGGCGGGGTCCGCCCGAAAAGCGTCATGCGCCGACCCATGGGCATTCGTCGCCGTTTCGGGCGCTTCGTCGCATGCCCCGGCCGCCGGAGGCTTCCCCCCTACAATATTAGCCATGACGCCGCCCCCTTCGACCTCGCTTGCTGATCGCCTTGGAGCGGGCTTCCGCAACCTGACTTGGAAGAACGTGCTGCTGTTGGCGGCGGCGAACGCGGCCATTGCGCTTGCGCTCTGGATCGAGGATACCCGCACATTCTGGCACCCGTTCATCACCGCGCAAGGTTTCGGCTTCGTGATTGCCTATTGCGTTCGTGTCGCGTCGCCGTGGGATCACCCGACACCGATCCGCAGGCTTACCGGCGCGGTTGCCGTCGGTGCGGTGCTCGCGTTGGTCCTCGTTGCGTTCATCAAACGCTACACGATCGATGCCGGCTACACGATCGACTACGCAATCCAGCACTGGAAGGGTTTCGCGCTCACCGCCTGCACCGCATTCGTGCTCGGGCTGCTCGCGAGCCTGATGGTCCAGGTGCGCCTGCGCGAGGCGCGGGCGAAGGAGGAACTGCATCGTACCGAAACGGAGCGCCACCTGCTCTCGAAGCAAGCCGTCGAGGCCGAACTCAAGCTGATGCAGGCGCAGGTCGAGCCGCATTTCCTGTTCAACACGCTTGCCTCCGTGCAATACCTGACCGAGACCGATCCGCCGCAGGCCTCGCAGTTGCTCGGGCACTTGATTGAGTTACCTGCGTGCGGCGCTGCCGCAGCTGCGCAGCGCTTCGACGACGCTGGGCCAGGAAATCGACCTCTGCATGGCGTACCTCAATATCCTGCGGATGCGGATGGGGCCACGGCTCGACTTCAGCATCGACGTCCCCGATCCGCTGCGGAGCTTTCGTTCCCGCCGATGCTGCTGATCTCGGTTGTCGAGAACGCCGTGACGCACGGCCTGGAACCGCTCGCTGCCGGCGGCCATATCGAGATTGCCGCGCGGAGGGACGGCGATCGCCTGCAGGTCACCGTGTCCGATACCGGGGCGCGGACTCACCGCAGATTCACGCCCCCGTCGCGGCGTGGGCCTCGCCAACGTCCGCGAACGGCTCGCGGCGCTGTTCGGCGCGCGCGGACGATTCACGCTCGAGGATGCGACGCCACGCGGTGCGCGGGCGACGATCGAGATTCCGATCGAAGCCGCGATGCGCGACGATGCGATCGTGGCGGCTACCGCGACCTGAGCCCATGCCGACCGCGCTGATCGCCGACGACGAGCCGATGATGCGCGCCCAGCTCAAGGGGCGCCTAACCCAAGGCTGGGCCGAGCTCGAAATCGTCGGCGAAGCCGCGAACGGCGAAGAGGCCCTGGCGCTCGCCGCAGAAAAGAAGCCGGACATCGCCTTTCTCGACATCCGGATGCCGGTGATGTCGGGGCTCGACGTCGCGCGCGAGCTGGCGGGCCGTTGCCATGTCGTCTTTGTCACGGCCTACGACGAGTATGCGGTGGCCGCTTTCGACGAAGGTGCGATCGATTATGTTCTGAAGCCTCCGATGCCCGAGCGCATGGCGAAGGTCGTGGCGCGACTCAAAGCCCGCCTGGCGCAGGCGCCGCTCGACCTCACTGCGGTCCTGGCCAGGCTTGCGGCGCGGGAAAGCGCGGGACCGCTCAAATGGATCCGCGCGTCGCTGGGTGCATCGATGCGGATGATTGCCGTCGACGATGTGCTCTATTTTCGGGCCGAGGACAAGTACACGAAGGTGGTCACGACGGACGGTGAAGCGCTGATCAGGAAGCCGATCAAGGACCTGTTCGAGGAACTCGACCCCGAATTGTTCTGGCAGGTCCACCGCAGCGCGATCGTCAATCTCCACGCGATCGCCCGCGTCGATCGCGACTGGCGCGACGAGCCCGTGATCGTGTTGAAGGGGCGTGACGAAACGCTCGCCGTCAGCCGGACGTTTGCGCATCGGTTCAAGGCCATGTAGTTTCGCGGGGTGCCGCCGCCCTCCCCGTTCCCGTTGCCGCGCGCCGCGGCGGATTTATGCGTCCGCTGACATTCATCGGCCGGCATGCGACGAAATTCATGGCCGGCGGCGTTCTCATCGGCTTCGTCGCGCCACCGCTGGCTGCGCTCGCGAAGCCGCTCCTCGTTCCAACGCTGGTGATTCCGCTCGCGTTGGCACTGATACGCCTCGACTGGTCCGCCCTTGCGGCGAGCCGCCAAAGGCCCTGGCTCATCGGCGCGCTCGTATTCTGGATACTTGGCGTATCGCCGGTACTCGTCTGGGCGATAACGACGCCCGCGCTGGCGTTGGGGCTTCCCGCCGGGTTGCGCGAAGCGCTGATACTGATGGCGGCCTCGTCGCCCATCGTATCGAGTGTCGCGATCGCTCTTTTCGTCGGACTCGATGCGGCGCTCGCGGTCGTCGCGGTGGTCATTGCGACGGCGTTGGTCCCTCTTACGCTGCCGCCCGTGGCGCTCGCCTTGCTCGACGTAAAGATCGCGATCGGCCTGCCCGTTTTCATGGGTCGGCTGGCCGCGATGGTCGGCAGCGCGTTCGCGGCGGCATGGCTCGTGCGGCGCTTCGTGCGGCCGTCCGCGCTCGTCGCCCGCCGGGAATTGATCGACGGGCTCGCCGTCCTGAACCTCGTCGTCTTTGCGATCGCCATCATGGATGGGGTCACGGTGTTCGCGTTCGATCGACCCGGGTACGCGGCGCTCGCGCTCGTGCTTGCGTTTCTCTTCAACGTGGTGCTCCAGGCCGCGGGTTGGCTCGCGTTTCGCCGTCAGGGCACCATCACCGGCCTCACGGCGGGTCTTGTTTCCGGGAATTGCAACATGGGACTCGTGCTGGTCGCGCTGTCCGGCCACGCGAGTGTCGAAGTGTTGGCATTCTTCGCACTTGCCCAGTTGCCGATGTACATGCTGCCGGCACTATTGGAGCCGTTCTACCGGCGGCTGGTAGCGCGCGCCGCCGAAACCGGATCGCGAAGAACCGCGCAATCGAGGTAAAATCCCTCCTTTTTCGCAGCTGCCTTGCCATGAGCGACCTACAGTCCGTCATCGACTCCGCGTGGGAGGTGCGCACGTCCCTCTCGCCGCAAGACGCGCCCGCTGCCGTGCGCGATGCCGTCGCGCAGGTGATTGCCGGGCTCGACGCCGGGCGGTTGCGCGTCGCCGAGAAGATCGATGGCACGTGGACAACGCACCAGTGGATCAAGAAGGCGGTGCTCCTTTCGTTTCGTCTGGCCGACAACGCCGCAATGCGCTTCGAGCGGCACGCCGGCAGCGCCGAGCCGTTTGCGTTCTACGACAAGGTGCCGACGAAATTTGCCGGTCGTTCCGACGATCAGCTCGCTGCCGGCGGCGTCAGGATCGTCCCGCCCGCCGTTGCGCGACGCGGTGCGCACATCGCGAAGAACGTCGTACTGATGCCGTCGTACGTGAATATCGGCGCGTATGTCGACGAGGGTACGATGGTCGATACCTGGGCGACCGTCGGTTCGTGTGCGCAGATCGGGAAGAACGTGCATCTGTCCGGGGGCGTGGGCATCGGCGGGGTTCTCGAACCGCTGCAGGCCAATCCCACGATCATCGAGGACAACTGCTTCATCGGCGCCCGCTCGGAAGTGGTCGAGGGCGTGATCGTCGAGGAAAACTCGGTGCTGGGCATGGGCGTGTTCATCGGCCAGAGCACCAAGATCTACGACCGCGCGACCGGCATACCGTGACGTATGGCCGCGTGCCGGCCGGATCGGTCGTGGTTGCGGGCAGCCTGCCGTCGGGCGAAGGCCGCTGCCAGCTCTATTGCGCCGTCATCGTCAAAGCAGGTCGATGCGAAGACGCGCGCGAAAACAAGCATCAACGAGCTGCTCCGTGCGTGAGCGCCTCGGCCACATGCCCGCCGCCTCGAGTGCCGCAAGCCCCCGCGGGAGCCGTGCGTGGAGCGCGTAGCGCCTGACGTCAGCCCGATCGTGTCCGTATCGCTCAAGTCCCCCGAGGATATCGCCATGATGCGCGCGGCCGGACGCCTCGCCGCGGAGCTGCTCGACTACCTCGCGCCTCACGTGCAGCCGGGCGTCACCACCGGCGAGCTCGATCGCCTGGCGCACGTCCACAGGTCAACGTGCAGCGGATCGTGCCGGCAACGCTCAACTACGCGCCGCCGGGACACTCGTCCTATCCGGCTTCGATCTGCACATCGGTCAACCATGTCGTCTGCCACGGCATTCCCGGGCGACAAGAAGCTCAAGGCCGGCGACATCGTCAACATCGACGTCACGGTGATCAAGGACGGGTGGCACGGCGACTCGAGCCGGATGTTCTACGTCGGGCCGCCATCGATCCAGGCGAAGCGCCTCGTCGAAACCACCTACGAGGCGATGTGGCGCGGCATCCGGGCCGTCCAGCCCGGCGCGCAGCTGGGGGACATCGGTCATACGATCCAGCAGTTTGCGGAAAGCCATCATTTCTCGGTCGTGCGGGAATTCTGCGGCCACGGCATCGGACGGCAATTCCACGAGGAGCCGCAGGTCGTGCACTACGGCCGGCCCGGTACCGGGCTTCTGCTGCAGCCCGGAATGATTTTCACGATCGAGCCGATGATCAACGCCGGCCGCGCCGCGCATCCGCGCCTCGCCGATGGCTGGACGATCGTCACCGCCGATCATTCGCTGTCCGCGCAGTGGGAACACACGGTGCTGGTGACCACCGACGGCTTACGAGGTTCTCACGCTGTCGCCGGGACGCCGCCCGCCGCCGCGCCTGACGGCGCCGCGGCGGAAGTTCGCGCCATGACTGCGGACGACGCTGCCGCGCCCCCTCCGCGCAACGGTGCCGGCCGCGCATCGCGCAATGGCGCGACGAAGTGCGCGCCGGCCGAGCCGCGTTGCAGGCCGCATTCCAGGCGCGCGCCGATACGCCGCGGCTGCTGCGCGAGCACACGCGCCTCGTCGACCGCATCATCGCGCGGCATCTGGCGCGACCTGGATGCCCCGGCCGACGCGGCGCTCGTCGCCGTCGGCGGCTACGGTCGCGGCCGGCTTGTTCCCGCATTCCGACGTCGATGTCCTGATTCTGCTGCCCGGCGCGCTCGACGCCGCCGCCACGGCGTTCGTGGAACGCTTCGTCGGCGTGCTCTGGGACATCGGAATCGAAGCCGGCCACAGCGTGCGCACGATCGCGCGAATGCGATCGACGAGATGGCGGCCGACGTCACGATCCGGACCAGCCTGCTCGAACACCGTCTGCTCGCCGGCTCGCGGCGCGCTGTACCGTGCGCTTCGGCCGCAGCTTCGCCGACGCGATGGACGTGCCGTCGTTCTACGAAGCGAAGATGCTCGAGCAGCAGCAGCGGCACCTGAAGTACCACGACGCCGCCTACAACCTCGAGCCCAACGTCAAGGAAAGCCCGGGCGGCCTGCGCGATCTGCAGACCGTCCTGTGGATCGCGCGCGCGGCCGGTCTCGGGCGCACCTGGCGCGAACTGCGCGCAGGCCGGACTCATCACGATCGCAGGAGGCCCGCGCCGTGTCGCGCCAGGAACGGCTGATCGGCGCGTTGCGCGTGCGGCTCCACTATCTCGCGGGGCGGCGCGAGGATCGCCTCGTGTTCGACCTGCAGAATGCGCTTGCACGCGAGCTCGGCTTCATCGACACGCCGGCGCAAGCGCGCGAGCGAGCAGCTGATGCAGCGCTACTACCGCGCCGCGAAAACGGTGCGGCAGGTCAACACGATCCTGCTGCAGAACCTGCACGCGCGGCTCTTTCCGATCTGCGACCGAGCCGGTGGCGATCGACGCCGACTTCGTCGCGATCGACGAGCTCCTGCACGTGCGCGACGAGGCACTGTTCGAGCGGCGGCCGGCCGCGATGCTCGACGCCTTTCTGCACGATGCAGCGCCACCCCGAGCTGAAGGGCATGTCGGCGCGAACGCTGCGCGCGCTGTGGCGCAATCGCCACCGCATCGATGCCGCGTTTCCGCCGCGAGCCGGAGCAACCGCGCGCGGTTCATCGCAGATCCTGCGCGAGCCGCGCGGCATCACGCACGAACTGCGCCGGATGAACCTCTACGGCATTCTCGGGCAGTATCTCCCGGCATTCGGACGAATCGTCGGGCAGATGCAGCACGACCTGTTCCACGTCTACACGGTGGACGAGCACATCCTGATGGTCGTGCGCAACCTGCGCCGGTTCACCGAATCGCAGCATGGCGCACGAGTATCCGCTGTGCTCGCGGCTGATCGGCGACTTCGAGCGCAGGGAAGTGCTCTACCTCGCCGGGCTGTTTCACGACATCGCCAAGGGTCGCGGCGGCGACCATTCGGTGCTCGGCGCCGCGGACGCGCGCCGCTTCTGCCGCGCCCACGGACTGCCGCCCGAGGACACGACCTCGTCGGCTGGCTGGTCGAGCAGCATCTGACCGATGTCGTCGACGGCGCAGAAGCAGGATCTCTCGGACCCCAACGTGATCGCGGCCTTTGCCGAGCGCGTCGGCACCGAGCGACGGCTGGTCGCGCTGTACCTGCTCACGGTCGCGGACATCCGCGGCACGAGCCCCAAGGTCTGGAACGCGTGGAAGGCGCAGCTCCTCGAGGACCTGTACCACGCGACGCGCGCTCGGATCGCCGGAGCCGCGGGAGGCGCCACGCTCGCCGACAGCCTGCTCGCCCGGCAGCGGCGAAGCGCAGCGCCTGCTGCGGCTCGTACGCGGTGCCGGCCAGTGCCGAACAGGCGCTCTGGGCGCAGCTCGACACCGTCTATTTTCAGCGGCATACCGCCGACGAGATCGCCTGGCACGCGCGGCACCTGCACTGGCGCGTCGCCGGCAAGGACCCGGTCGTCAGGCGCGCTTGTCGCGCTCCGAGGCCGGGCTGCAGGTCGTGGTCTACCTGCCCGACCAGAAGGAGCTGTTCGCACGGATCTGCGGGTTTTTCGGGCGCCGCGGATCTGTCCATCCTCGAGGCCAAGATCCACACGACCCGCCGCGGCTACGCGCTCGACACGTTCACCGTGCACGATCCGGCGGATCCCGACGCGTCGTATCGCGAGACCATCCAGATCGTCGAATTCGAGCTGGCGCAGGTGCTGAAGGATCAGCGGCCGCTCGAGCCGCCGGCCGTCGGCCGCGCGAGCCGGCATCTGCGGCATTTTCCGCTCACGCCCGAAGTCCGGATCTTCCCCGACGACAAGGGAACGCATTTCATCCTCGAAATCGTCGCCGGCGACCGGCCCGGGCTACTCGCCACGATCGCGTACACGCTGGCCCGGGCGAACATCAACATCGTGAGCGCCAAGATCAACACGCTGGGCGAGCGTGCCGAGGATGCGTTCCTGGTCGACGGCGCACGTCTGCACGACGAGCACGCGCTGCTGCGCCTCGAGACCGCGTTATTCGAACAGCTTCGACTCTAACGACGCCTGGAACCTGAGTACTAGTCCGTGTCGCGGCGCGGTGTCCGGAAAGAGGATGTCGGTGAATCCGAACCGGGAAAGATCGCGCATCCGCATCGGATAGAGGATGCCCTGCAGGTGGTCGCACTCGTGCTGGACCACGCGGGCGTGAAACCCGCTGACTTCACGCCGGATCGGACGTCCGAACGGATCGAATCCCTCGTAGCGCAATTGCGCGTAACGCGGGACGACGCCACGCAAGCCCGGAACCGACAAGCACCCTTCCCAGTCCTCGTCGATCGCGTCGGACAGCGGTGTGAGAACCGGATTGACGAGTTCCGTATACGGCACGGGCTCGGCGTCCGGATAGCGTTCGTTGTGCTCGACACCGAAGATGACCACCTGGCGCAGCACACCGATCTGCGGCGCCGCAAGACCTGCTCCGCTCTTGCGCTGCCATCGTGTCGCGTAGGTCCTGCCAGAAGTGCCGCGAGCTCCGGCGTACCGAACGCAGCGACCGGCAGCGAGCGCAGGAGAAGCTGCGGGTCGCCCATGCGCAGCACGTCGCGGATCATCGGTCAGATCAGCGGGGTGACGTGGTCGAGCAGCGCGCGGACCTTGACCATCGCGATTTCCAGAACTCTTGCGATGCCTTCCATCGATACCTTTTGCGATGAATCGCCGCGCCCCGCCGCGTGATTGACGACCACGGCGATGGCCGCATACGGCAGGTCGAGCTCGCGCGCGAGCGTCGCTTCGGGCATGCCGGTCATGCCGACGAGCGTCGCGCCGTCCCGCTCCATCCGGTCGATTTCGGCGGCGGTTTCGAGGCGTGGTCCTGACACGGCGCCGTAGACCCCGCCGTCGGCGAGCGGAATGCCCGCCGCGCTCGACGCGGCGAGGCATTTGGCCCGAAGGTCCGGTGCGTAGGGATGCGTGAAGTCCACATGCACGACCCGCTGATCGCCGCCATCGAAAAACGACGATTCGCGACCGCGCGTGTAGTCGATGAGCTGATGCGGCAGCACGAGGTCGCCGGGACCGGCACCGCGGATGGCCCCGACCGAGGCCACGGCCAGGATCGCAGACGCGCCACAATTCGCGAGTGCCCACAGGTTCGCCCGGTAGTTCACGCGGTGCGGCGGAATGGTATGGCCATGGCCGTGGCGCGCAAGGAAGACGACATCGCGACCCGCAATCTGGCCGAACAGCAGCGCCGACGAGGGCTCCCCATAGGGTGTGCGGACGACCTCGCGATGCGCGACGGCGAGTGTGGACAGACGGGTAAGGCCGCTGCCTCCGATGATTGCGAGCATGGGCAGACCGAAAAGTCAGAAAACGGGCGGGCGGGCCGGGATCGGGAGTGTTGTATGCGCGCCGCCACCGCCGCCCGGAACGCGGGCGCGCGGCACGCCAACTGGTACTCCCCGTCAAATCATGACATTATCATGCAAACATGCGGCGCTCGCAGCAGTTCGGCGCCACACCGTCATTGTAGCGCGGAGGGCGCGTCCCATGTATCTCGATCGACTCTTCAAGCTGATGGCCGAACGCCAGGCATCGGACCTGTTCATCTCGTGCGGCGCGCCGATCAGCATGAAGATCAACGGGGTCGTCTCACCCCTGACGAACCAGCCGATGGATCTCGACACGGTACGCCGGATCGCCTACGAACTCATGTCCGAGGACCAGGCGCACACGTTCGAGAAAGAATTCGAGATGAACCTGTCGCATCTCGACCCCGTCGTCGGCAACTTCCGGATCAACATCTTCCGGCAGCGCGGCACGATTTCGCTGGTCATCCGCTATGTGCGCAGCGACATCCCGTCGTTCGAGCAGTTGAACCTGCCTTCGGTCCTGCTCGACCTGGTGATGGAAAAACGGGGTCTCGTGCTGATCGCAGGCGCGACCGGATCCGGGAAGTCGACGACGCTGGCGGCCATGATCGACCACCGCAATACGCTGCGCACGGGCCATATCCTGACCATCGAGGACCCGATCGAGTACCTGTTCCGGCACAAGAAGAGCATCGTCAATCAGCGCGAGCTCAATGTCGACACGCTGACCTATACCAAGGCGCTGGCCAACGCGCTGCGCGAGGCGCCCGATCTCATCATGATCGGCGAAATCCGCGACCGCGAGACCATGCAGCACGCGCTGCTGCACACGCTGACCGGTCACCTGTGCCTCGCCACGCTGCACGCGAACAACAGCTACCACGCGCTGTCGCGGATCATCAACATGTTTCCGTACGACGCGCGCTCCGGCCTGCTGTCGGACCTTTCGATCGGCCTGCGCGCCATCGTGTCGCAGCGCCTCGTGCGCAACCGTTCCGGCGGTCTGCAGCCCGCGGTCGAGATTCTGCTCAATTCGTCGCTCATCGCCGAACTCGTGAAGAACGGCGAGATCACGCAGATCAAGGAGGCGATGGAAAAGTCGCTCTACCCCGGATCGCAGACGTTCGAGCAGGCGCTGTGCCGTCTCTACATCGACGAGATGATCAGCTACGAGGAAGCGATGACCGCGTCCGACTCGTCGACGAACCTCGCCTGGCTCATCAATCAGAACGCGCCGACGGCGCGCGTCGATGCGATGGCGCGCGGGGAAACTCCGGAGCCGCAGCAGACGACCCGCAGCGACTTTGCCGAGCTGCAGATCGAGCCGGGCATGCTGGACCGGCCGCGTTAGCAGCCCCGGCGCGATCCGGGCCAAGCGCAGGACCAGAAACGCCCGCGGACTCGGTGCCGAGCGGGCGTTAGGCTATACATCGCGTCTGATTGTGCTTTTGCCATGGATGCCTCGTTGACTTCGCAGGACCTTGCCGCCGAAACGCTCGCGTTGACGCGGGCGCTCATGGCACGACGCTCATTGACGCCCGACGATGCCGGCTGCCAGGACCTGATGGCGTCACGCCTTGTGCCGTTGGGGTTTCGCGCCGAGACCCTGATCTCGAAGGGCGTCAGCAACCTGTGGGCTGCGCCGCGGCACCGAGCCTCCGCTCGTGTGCTTCGCCGGCCATACCGACGTGGTTCCCACCGGCCCGCTGACCGAGTGGCAATCCGACCCGTTCGTGCCCGTCGAGCGCGACGGCTGGCTGTATGGCCGAGGTGCCGCCGACATGAAGGGGTCGCTTGCCGCGTTCGTCACCGCGATCGCGTCGTTCGTGGCGGCGCATCCCGACGCGCGCGGGTCCATCGCGCTGCTCGTCACGTCGGACGAAGAAGGGCCGGCGCTCGACGGCACCGTCAAGGTCGTCGAGAGGTTTGCCGCGGCAGGCGAGCACATCGACTACTGCATCGTCGGCGAACCGACCTCGGTCGATCGCCTCGGCGACATGATCAAGAACGGGCGGCGCGGCACGCTATCCGGAACGCTCACCGTCAATGGCGTCCAGGGTCACGTCGCCTATCCGCAGCTCGCGCGAAATCCGATTCATCTCGCCGCGCCCGCACTCGCGGAGCTTGCCGCGACGCGATGGGACGAAGGCAATGCCTATTTTCCGCCCACGACGTGGCAATGCTCCAACATCCATGCGGGCACAGGCGCGACCAACGTCATCCCCGGTGCGCTCGACGCGATGTTCAATTTTCGCTTCTGTCCGGACAGCAGCCGCGAATCGCTCGTGCAGCGTATCGAAACGATCCTCGCGCGTCACGATCTCGACTATAAGCTCGCGTGGACCGGATACGGCCCGCCGTACCTCACCCCGCGCGGCAGGCTGGTCGACGTCGTGACGGACGCGGTACGCGACGTCACGGGAAACACACCCGAGCTTTCCTGCACGGGCGGCACGTCCGACGGACGATTCATCGCGGACATCTGCGACCAGATCGTCGAACTCGGCCCCGTCAACGCCTCGATTCACCAGGTCAACGAACGCGTGCGCACGGACGACCTCGGGGCGCTCGCCGCAATCTACCGTGGCGTACTCGTGCGCCTGCTCGCCGGGCAAACACTGGGCAAATGAGCGCCGCCGGGCCGTCCCAAGGCGCTCATAACTCCCTCTCGGAGGGATGGCGCGAAGCGCCAAGGGTGCACCAATGAGCGCCGCCAATCAAGACCTGGCGACACTGCGCGACTGGCTGCGCTACGCGGTCTCGCGCTTCGGGGAGGCAGGGCTCGCCTTCGGTCATGGCACGACCAATGCCTACGACGAAGCGGCGTACCTGCTGCTGCACGCGCTGCACCTGCCGCTCGATCGCCTCGAGCCGTTTCTCGACGCGCGGCTGACGCAGCCTGAGCGCACGAAGATCGCCCAGCTCCTCGAACGGCGCATCGATCGGCGGGTACCGGCGGCGTATCTCACACAGGAAGCCTGGCTCGGCGATTTTCGCTTTTACGTCGACGAGCGTGTGCTCATCCCGCGCTCGTTCATCGCCGAACTGCTGCCCGACAGCTTCGCCCCCTATGTCGGTGCCGCGGAGGGTGTTGCGAGTGCGCTCGACCTCGGCACCGGTTCGGGCTGCCTTGCCATCCTGCTCGCGCACGCGTACCCGGCCGCGGACGTCGATGCCGTGGACATTTCCACGGACGCGCTCGCAGTCGCCCAGCGCAACGTCGCAGACTACGGACTGGCCGACCGGATCAATCTCATCCGATCCGACCTGTTTTCGAACCTACCGGGGAAAAGCTACGACGTCATCGTCAGCAACCCGCCGTACGTCACGGCCGTGGCGATGGCGGACCTGCCGGCCGAATTTCGCCACGAGCCCCGCCTGGCGCTGGCGGGCGGCGAGGATGGTCTCGACGCCGTCCGCACGATTCTCGACGAGGCACCGCAATACCTGAATCCCGGCGGAACGCTCGTGATCGAAGTCGGGCACAACCGCGCCGGGGTGGAGCTTGCGTTCCCGCGGCTGCCGGTGGTCTGGCTGGAAACCGCCGCCTCGACCGACAGTGTGTTCCTGGTGAAGCGCGAGGATCTCGTCGCGGCGCGATAGGTTGCCCTGTCCGCCGATCCGAGCGGAGTACGGACCGCCGTTCACTCGATCGCGAAGAACCGCTTGATCCGGCGCACGAGTTCCGCGGAGCGCCCGACAGTCCGTTTCGCACGCGCGTCGGAAGAAAGCGCTTCCAGCATTGCGTCGTTGGCGGATTGGCGCGCCGCCACGACCTGCGATAGCGCTTCCACCAGTTCAGGGCGCCCGTGCAGGATGGCGTCGAACCCGGCCTTGCCGAGGCGATAGCACAGCACGTCGTCCCCGGCGACAACGGTCGCCGTGCGCGCCTGCCCCGTAAGCAGCCCCATCTCGCCGAAGTAGGCGGGAGCCTCGAGCGTGGCAAGCCGGTTGCGCTCGCCGTTGCCAGTCCCGCCGTCGTCATAGACCGCGACATGACCGCGCGCGAGGATAAAGAGCGAATCGGCGGGCTCCCCCTGGCGCGCGATCACGTCGTGGACGGCGTACGGACAATCGGCAACCTCGGCCGCCAGCGCCTGGCGCTCGGCATCCGTCAACGGCACGAACAGATCGAGCTCTGCCAACGTGGCGCTGCGCACGGCGAACTCCCGCGCGTGGCGGGCATCCTGCGACGTGCGCTTGACCAGAACGCGATGCGGATACGGAATTTCCATCTGGTGCCGCGCGAGCGTCGCAGCGACGTGCACCCGCACCTGTGAATCGGTCCACGCATCCTGCAGAAGATCGGTGAGCCAGTACCGGACCACGTACAGGAACGCGCTGTCGGCGAAGTTGCGGCAGAGGACGTCCGGCCGCGGAATTTTCGCGATGTTCGGAATCTCGGCGCGGGCAAGCATCGTCTCCACGGCAGCGATCACCTGGGACGGCGGCGTGTCGTACGAGACGCCGAACTCGACTTCGCGCCGCCAGGGTATCCGCTTGTCGCCGCGGCGAGCCAGCACCACGACGCGGCTCTTGCTGAGCATGCCGGTGGGGATGATCACGGTCTCGCCGCTGTTGGTCGCGATGGCCACGTGGCGCCAGCGGATGTTGATCACCTGCCCCATCGTCGATTCGACCTGGATCCAGTCGCCGATACGGCAGGTGTTGTCGACCTGGAGCTGAATGCCGCTCCACAGGTTGCCGAGTGTTTCCTGCAGCGAAAATGCGAGCACGCCGGTGACCACGGCCGAGGTCGTGACGATGCCCGCAAGGTTGACGCCGACGGCGGTCATCCGGAAAAGCGCGAAGACGATTAGCACCAGCGCCGTCAGCACTTCGGCGAGGATCTGCGGCAATGCCACCTGTCCAAGCACGGCACGAATCGCGAAGGTCACCGTGATTCGCGCGGCGCCGACCGCGAGAATGGCCAGCGTGAGTTCGCGCAGAATCGCGCCGAGCGCCCCGTCCGCCGGACCCGGGCCGAATTTGTCGACCAGCGCGACGCCCGCCAGGCCGACGAGCATCACGATCGCCATGGACACCGTGCCCCGGCGCAGGTCACGGCGCAACCAGATCGTCAAGGCTGCCAGCAACAACGCCGCTGCGACGAACAGGACCGAATTGGCGACGAGATGGGAGGTTGGCATGTTGGCGGGCAGCGTCCGGTACGCCCTTCGGTGCGAAATGCTGACCCCGCGGGCGACGCAGGCGCGAACGGATTATAGAATGGGCGTTGCCAGGCCGACTGCATTTCGCGGTGGCGGCGTTGCGGAGATGCCCTTGACACTCCTTCGAACGGGCGGTGAGATCGTCGTCGCCAATCTGGTGGCACAGGGAGCGACGCATGCGTTCTGCGTCCCCGGTGAAAGTTTCCTCCCCGTGCTGGATGCGTTATTCGACGTCCGAGACCGTCTGCAACTCGTCGTCTGCCGGCAGGAGGGCGGCGTCGCCTACATGGCAGAAGCTTATGGAAAGCTGACCGGCCGGCCCGGGATCGCCTTTGTCACGCGGGGGCCGGGTGCGTCGAATGCCGCGATCGGCATCCACACCGCCGCGCAGGATTCGACGCCGATGATCGTGCTCGTCGGCCAGGTGGGCGGCGATTTCTCGGATCGCGAAGCGTTCCAGGAGATCGACTATCGCCGGATGTACGGGAGTGTTGCCAAGTGGGCGGCGCAGATCGACCGCGCGGATCGCATTCCCGAGTACGTCGCGCGCGCCTATCGGGTCGCCATGTCCGGCCGGCCCGGCCCGGTCGTGCTGGCGCTGCCGGAGGACATGCTGTCGACGCGTGCCGAGTGCGCGGACGTGGCGCGGGTGGAACCGGTTGCCGCCGTGCCCGACGTGGCGCAGATCGCCGCGGCGCGTTCGCTCCTGTCAGGGGCAACGCGGCCGCTGGTGCTCGTCGGTGGCAGCCGCTGGGACGATGATGCCTGCGCCGCGCTGCAACGCTTCGCAGCGGCGAACGAACTTCCGGTGGCCTGCGCGTTCCGCCATCAGCACCTGTTCGACAACCGGCATCCGAATTACGCGGGCGACGTTGGCGTCGGCGTCAATCCAAGGCTCGCCGCGCGCATTCGCGATGCCGACGTGCTGCTTGTCGTGGGCGAACGATTGGGGGAGATCGCGACGTCGGGCTATACGCTCGTCGAAGCGCCGACGCCGAAGCAGCGACTCATTCACGTCTTTCCCGGCGCCGACGAGCTTGGCCGCGTCTATCAGCCGGCACTTGCGATCGCGGCGACGCCGGGCGCCTTTCTGGCGATGATGAACGACGGGCCGGCGCTCGACGCCGTGCGCTGGCGCGACACGCTCGCCAGTGTGCGCGCCGACCTCGACTCATGGCGTGCACCGCGTCCGGTTCCCGGCTTGCTCGACATGTGGCAGGTCGTGTCGTGGCTCGACGCGCGGCTCCCCGATGATGCGATTCTCACCAACGGCGCAGGCAATTACGCGACCTGGCTGCATCGGCTGTTTCGCTTCCGTGATTTCCGCACGCAACTCGGACCCTACTCCGGCGCGATGGGCTATGGCGTGCCGGCGGCCGTCGCGGCGAAGGCCGTGCATCCGGACCGGATGGTCGTCTCGTGGAACGGCGACGGCTGCTTCCTGATGAACGGACAGGAACTCGCCACGGCGGTGCAGTATGAACTCGCGGCGATCTTCATCGTCGTCGACAACGGCATGTACGGGACGATCCGCATGCATCAGGAGCGAAACTATCCGGCGCGCGTGTCCGGCACGGACCTCACGAACCCGGATTTTGCGGCACTCGCCCGTGCGTTTGGCGCGCACGGCGAAACCGTCCTGCGCACCGATGAGTTCGCGCCCGCGTTCGAGCGCGCGTACGCAACTGGCAGGCCCTCTGTGCTGCACTTGAAGCTCGATCCCCAGGCAATCACGCTGAACGCATCGCTCGATGCGCTTCGGGCGCAGGGGCAGGCCGCGCAGAAGGATCACGCTGCCCGCTGATGTGCCGCGGCGAAAGGTGCTGTTCCATGCACCGCCTGCCTGATCCCGCGTCCTTGGTTCCATGAAAAAGGGGCCGGCGATTGCCGGCCCCTTCATCGTCAGAACGCGGGCGGTGGCCGCCCGCGAGTGTGGCCGCGCCTATTTCGCAAACTTGAGCTTCATCGCGCCGAAGTGGAACGCGTGGCGGACCTGCGCATTGTCGAACGCGGCGAAGCCGAATCCGTATTCCTTGTTGAGGTCGTTGAACTGGACATCGGTCTTGCCTTGCGTCACGAGTTTCCGCGAGAGCACGGTCGTCCACATGCCGCTCTTGTAGCCGATCGCCGCATCGATGTCCCCGCGATCGCCGGTGAACTTCGCCACCATGATCGACGCGACCTCGTCTCCTGCCGCGAATTTGCTGTCGTCGAACGCGGCCTTGTCCTCGTCGCGAAGGTAGTACGTCCCGCCCTTGTTGGCGGGTTTCCCGTCCTTGCTCATGAACTCCGGCTTGCCGTTCACGAGCTTGACGTCGGCATACCCGCCACCGGTCTTCGGATCGCTCTTGCGGCCTGCGCCGGGCGCCTTGTCCTTGTCGTAGCGGGTGTGGTCGACGTACTGGTCATCGATCTGTCCGATGTAGCCGGTGCGTACCGTCTTCGAGTGCCAGATCTCACCCAGCTCGCCTTCGCTCGCCGTGTACTTGTTGCCGTATGGCTTGGTCTCGCCCATGTGGCACATCACCATGCAACCCTGGCTGTCGAAGCCCTTGATCGAGTTGTTGATGTTCCAGATGAAGCCGAATTTGTCTTCGTAATATTTGTTGTTGTCGCCCCCTTTGTCGTCCGGGTCCTTGAGCTTTATCCACGTCCCATCCGCCTGTTTGACGTACGGGCTGCGGCGCGCCGACTGCGTCGGGTCCGCATATTGGACCAGCAGGTAGAGCATGTCGGACGTATAGACGGCCTTCATCGCGACGTTCGAGTTGCCGCCGTCGAAGTTCTGGCCGTTCTTGATCTGGAACTTGAGCTCGGGCGCCTTCGCCCACGCCGGATCGGCTGCCAGCGCATCGAGCTTTGGCGCCTGCGCTACTTTCGCGGCAGTGAGCGTATTCTGGGCTAGCGCTGGGCCGCAGAAGGCGACCGCCAAGGCCAGTCCGACTGGGACGGCGCGTGCAAATTTGGATGGCATCCGCAACATGGTCGAAACTCCTTGGTGATGTGGACAGGAAGCTTGGCATTCCCTGCTACTGGCGAAGTCGGGTCCGGAATCGACCGGACCGCAACATCGGACCGAGCATCAAGTATTGCCAATGGGAGGATGCTGCAATGCAATATGGACAAATTCTTTGCGCCAAATCAATCTCCTATTCGAATCGGCCGCAATCGCGGGTTCCCTTGATCTGGTACCGGAGGAATGAAAACAAGCCGAAGCACCGCGCCCGGTCATCCCGAGGTGATGCAATGACCCATCGACGTCGGTTTCTGGCCTGCGCGGCAATCGTGGCGCTGGCGGGCGCGTCGCGATCCCATTCGCAAGGGCCCGGAAAAATCTACCGCGTCGGGTACCTCAATTTTCGCGCGGGACCGGCGGCGGCCGATGAGGCCTTTGTCAGGGGAATGCGCGAACTCGGCTACAGCGTCGGACGCAATCTCGTCATCGAGTACCGATGGGCAGGTAACGACGAGGCACGCCTGCCGTCGCTGGCTGACGAACTGGTGCGACTCAAGGTGGACGTGATCGTCACGGCAGGCACCCCGGCGACCCGCGCGGCCATTCGCGCGGCGGGCACGATCCCGATCGTGATGGCAGCCGTGGCCGACCCGGTGGGTACCGGACTGGTTGGGAGCCTCCGCCGCCCCGGCGGCAACGTCACGGGCATGACCCTTCAATCGACCGACCTCGCCCGGAAGCGGTTGCAGTTGATCCGCGAGATAGTCCCGCGTGCGACGCGGATCGGTCTGCTGGCGCGAGCCGACGACGCCCAGCCGGATCCGGCTCGCGGCGGGTCCACTGCGCTTCTGGTAGCCGAGACGGAAGCCGCCGGGCGACAGCTCGGAGTCGTCGTCGTGGTCCGGGCGATCACCAATGCCGACGAGTTGCCCGACGCATTTGCTCAGTTCCAGCGGGAGAATTCGCAAGCACTCATCGTACAGGTCAGTCCGTTGGCACTCGAACAGCGGATGAGAATCGCCGAGTCGGCGGCGCGGCAGCGACTGCCCGCCATGTACGAAATACGCAATTTCGTGGACGCCGGGGGCCTCGTGTCCTACGGCCCGGACCTGCAGGACATGTATCGGCGCGCCGCGACGTATGTCGACCGGATCTTTCGTGGCGCTAGACCGGGCGAACTGGCTATCGAGCAACCAGGCAAGTTCGAGATGGTCATCAACCAGCAAGCGGCGAACGCGTTGGGGTTGACCCTCCCGCAGTCGGTCCGACTGCGCGCAGACGAGGTGATACAGTAATCGCGCGCGACGCCTGCCAACGATGTTCCCCCCCTCCTCTCCCGCCGCAGCGATCGCCACCCCGGGCCGCGAACACCGCGGCCGGTTGTTCCGCAAGTACCTCATCCTGATTCTGACGCTGGTCACGATCGCGCTGCTCGCATCGGGCACGATCAGCGTCTACTTCTCGTATCAGGAAAACAAGGCGGGGCTCGCGAGCCTACAGCACGAAAAGGCGCTCGCCGCCGCATCGCGCATCGAGCAGTACATCCGCCAGATCTCGCAGCAACTTGCCTATGCGTCACTGCCGCAGGTCGACGCGAGCGATGTCGAACTGCGGCGCATCGAGTTCCTGAAACTGCTGCGCCAGGCGCCGGAGGTCACCGACATCGCGCAGATCGATGCCACGGGACGCGAAACCATCGCGGTCTCGCGCCTGGGGATGGACGTCGTTGCGTCCGGCAAGGATCGCTCCCAGGAGCCGGCGTTTCGCAACGCGAAGCGCGGGCAACCCTGGAACGGGCCGGTCTATTTCCGCAAGGAGACGGAGCCCTACATGACGATCGCGATGCGCTCGGGCGGCGACGCCGGGCAGGTCACGGTTGCCGACGTCAACCTCAAGTTCATCTGGGACGTTGTCTCCCGTATCAAGATCGGCGACAAGGGCAAGGCCTATGTCGTCGACCGGAACGGCTTTCTCATTGCCGATCCGGACATCGGATTGGTGCTGCGCAAGACCGACCTGTCGCAACTGGTGCATGTGAAAGCGGCAACGGCGAAGCGCGATCCGGACGAGCTTGCGCTGCTCTCGACCGATCTCGCGGGCACGGAGGTATTGACGTCCTACGCTCCGATCGAAACGCTCGAATGGAAGGTGTTCGTCGAGCAGCCGGTGGCCGAGGTGTACCGCAAGCTCAATGCCTCGATTCTGCGCACCGGCCTCCTCCTGTTGGCGGGGCTGGTGATTTCGGCGGTCGGCGCGCTGGCGCTCGCCCGCGGCATGGTGCGCCCCATCCGCACGCTCGACGAGGGCGCGCGGCGCATCGGTGCGGGCGAACTCGACCAGAAGATCGAAATCCACACCGGCGACGAGCTGGAAGGTCTCGCCGATCAGTTCAACCGTATGACGGCGCAGCTGCGCGAATCGTATGTCGGCCTCGAACGCAAGGTCGACGAGCGCACGGCCGAATTGACCGAGGCGCTAGAGCAGCAGAAGGCCTCCGCCGAAGTGCTGGGCGTGATCAGCAGCTCGATATCCGATGCCAAGCCGGTGTTCGACAAGATCCTGCAGAGCTGTCAACGGCTGTTCGAGGGAAACATTGTCGGCATCGTGCTCGTTGGTGATGACGGAATGATCCACGACGCTGGCTTCACGGGCGGGCGGAGCCCCGAGGGATACCAGGCCATGTTCCCGATGCCGCTGACGCGGGAAGCGGGCTCCGGACTGGCGATACTCGACCGCAAGGTCCTGCATTTTCCCGATACGAGCCGCGACGACGTACCCCCGGGGGTGAAGCTCGGGCGAAGGTCGATTGGATTCGAATCGGCGCTGTTCGCCCCGCTGTTGCTCGAAGGCCGGGCGCTGGGTGCGTTGTGGGTCGGGCGCTCGGTGCAGGCGCCCTTCAGCGAAAAGCAGATCGGGATACTGAAGACATTCGCCGATCAGGCGGTGATCGCCATCGAGAACGCGCGCCTGTTCAACGAGACCAACGAGGCGCTTGCGCAGCAAACGGCTATCAGCGAAATCCTGCGCGTGATCTCGAGTTCGCCCACAGACGTGCAACCGGTGCTCGAAGCGATCGCCGAACGCGCCGCCCGATTGTGCGACGCGTCGGTCGCATCGATGTACTTGATCGACGGCAACGCCTTGCGCCTGCTGGCATCGAAAGGTCTGACGCCCGATCTGGTGCGCAACGTCGATGCGCTACCTATCAACCGCGAGTCGCTGTCCGGCCGCGCCGTGCTCGAGCGGAAGACCATTCAAGTGCCCGACCTGCTGGCCACCGGCGCCGAGTATCCATTGAGCCACGATATCGCGGAGCGCTTCGGCCATCGCACAGTGGTCGTGACTCCGCTCTTCCGCGAGGGAAAGCCGTTCGGGACGATTCTGCTGCGTCGGCAGGACGTGCGAGCGTTCACCGACAAGGAAATTGGACTACTGCGCACCTTTGCGGACCAGGCGGTGATCGCCATCGAGAATGTCCGCCTCTTCAATGAGACGAAGGAGGCGCTCGAGCAGCAGCAGGCGTCGGGCGAGGTGCTCGCGGCAATCAGCAGTTCGATTGCCGATACGGCGCCGGTCTTCGACAAGATCCTCGTGAGCTGCGAGCGCCTGTTTGCCGGGAAACTCATCGGCATCAATCTCGTCGACGCACAGGGTCTGGTCCGCGTCGCGGCCTATCAGGGGCCAGGCCGGGAACAACTGGAAAAGATTCTCGATGGGCGTCCAGCTGACGAGACCACAGGGACCGGCATGGCGATCATCCGTCGCTCCGTGATGCACTTTCCCGATATTGCGAACGGCGAGGGTGTGCCGACGTCCACGCGCAACAGCGGCGTTGCCACGGGAATACGCGGGCTCATCCTTGCCCCGATGCTCTGGGAGGGCCGCGGCATCGGCGCCATTTTCGTCGGGCGCGACTTCGCGGGTCCCTTTACCGACAAGGACATCGCACTGCTCCGGACCTTCGCGGACCAGGCGGTGATCGCGATCCAGAATGTTCGCCTGTTCCGCGAAATCCAGGACAAGAGCCGGCAGCTCGAAACCGCGAACCAGCACAAGTCCGAGTTCCTGGCGAACATGTCGCACGAGTTGCGCACGCCGCTCAACGCGATCATCGGCTTTTCCGAGGTGCTGCTGGAGCGGCTCTTCGGCGATTTGAACGAGAAGCAGGACGACTACCTCAAGGACATCCATTCGTCCGGCAAGCACCTCCTATCGCTGATCAACGACATCCTCGACTTGTCGAAAGTCGAGGCAGGGCGCATGGAACTCGATCTGGCGACATTCGACCTGCCGTCGGCCATCTCCAATGCCATGACGCTGGTCCGCGAGCGTGCACAGCGCCACGACATCACGCTGGCGTTCGACGCCGACCCGGCGCTCGGTGAGGCCAATGCCGACGAGCGCAAATTCAAGCAAATCCTGCTCAACCTGCTGACCAACGCGGTCAAGTTCACGCCCGATGGCGGACGCGTCGAGGTGCGTGCGCGACGCGAGGCGGACGATGTCGAGGTTGCCGTGCACGACACGGGCATCGGCATCGCCCCGGAGGATCAGGAGGCGGTGTTCGAGGAATTCCGCCAGGTCGGACGCAACTATACGAACAAGCAGGAAGGCACGGGCCTGGGACTCGCGCTGACGCGCAAGTTCGTCGAATTGCACGGCGGGCGCATCTGGCTCGAAAGCGAACCGGGCAAGGGTTCGACCTTCACGTTTACCATCCCGATCAAGCGATGAACGCGGCCGGGCCGTCCCAAGGCATGGGGGAATACCAATGAGCCTGATACTGATCGTCGAAGACAACGAAAAGAACATGAAGCTCGTCCGCGACGTGCTCCAGGCGAAGGGCTACGCCACGATCGAGGCCGTCACCGGCGAGGACGGCATTCGCCTCGCCGCCGAGCGCAAGCCCGACCTGATCCTGATGGACATCCAGCTTCCCGGCATCAGCGGCATCGACGCGCTGCGCCGATTGCGCTCGGACCCGGAAACGGCAGCCATCCGCGCGGTGGCCGTCACCGCGTCCGTCATGCAGCATGACCGCAAAGCAGATCACCGAAGCCGGTTTCGACGCCTATGTGGGCAAGCCGATCAACCTGAAGGAGTTCCTGGACACGGTCCGCAACATGCTGGAGAAAGCGCAGCCATGAGCGAAATGGCCAAGGTGCTCGTCGTCGACGACACGCCCCACAACGTCAAGCTGCTGGCCGACTTGCTGGCGGTCAAGGGCTATGGCGTGGCGACGGCAGTGAACGGCGAGGAGGCGCTCGCCAAAGTGGCGTCCGAGCAACCCGATCTCGTGTTGCTCGACATCATGATGCCCGGTCTTTCCGGCTACGACGTGTGCCGGAAGATCCGCGCGGATCCGATGACCGCGCTGCTCCCCGTCGTGCTGGTCACGTCGCTCGATCCGCAGCAGGAGCGCGTCAAGGGCATCGAGGCCGGGGCCGACGATTTTCTGTCCAAGCCGATCAACCAGGCAGAACTGTTTGCCCGGGTGCGCTCGTTGCTGCGGGTCAAGTCGCTGCAGGACGAAGTGCGGCGCCAGGCGGACGCGCTGCAGGAATGGAACGTGAAGCTCGAGCAGCGTGTGGCCGAGCAGGTGGCCGAGCTCGAGCGCATGGGACAGCTCAAGCGATTCTTCGCGCCGGCCGTTGCCGACGCGATCCTTTCGACCGGCGCGAAATCGATCCTCGCCCCGCATCGGCGCGAGATATGCTACGTCTTCGTCGACCTGCGCGGCTTCACCGCGTTCACGGACTCGGCGGAGCCCGAGGAAGTGGAGTCGGTACTGCGCGAATACCACAGCACGATGGGTGCGCTCATCGTCGAATACGAAGGCACGGTCGACCGCTTCGCCGGCGACGGCATCCTCATCTTCTTCAACGATCCCCTGCCGGTTCCCGACGCTGCCCGACGCGCGGCCACGATGGCTTTGCGCATGCAGGAGCAATTCGGACCGTTGCGGGCGCGGTGGTCGAAGCTTGGTTACGATCTCGACCTCGGCATCGGCATCGCCCAGGGGTTCGCGACCCTCGGGGCGTTCGGCTTCGAGGGCCGCTTCGACTACTCGGCCATCGGCGGCGTCGTGAATCTCGCCCACCGGCTCTGCAACAAGGCGAGCGCCGGAGAGGTGCTGATCGACCGCAAGGTTCGGGCGGGTCTCGACGACGATGCGAGAGTCGAAACGCTCACCCCGCTCAACCTCAAGGGGTATGCGCATCCGGTGCCTGCCTTCCGGCTGTCAGGCCCCGGCTGAAACCCGTGCCGGCTGGCGGCGCATGGCCGTCAGCCCCGCGTACCAGCCGGCCGCCCCGGAGTCCGGACAAATATGCACATGGCCCGTAGCGCCAATGCCCGGAATCAGCAAAATGGGCTCGACGGCGTCGCCAAGTACGGGCATTCTACGCGGCAAGTAATGCTGGCTGATCGGGTCTGGGTGCCGCCGCGCGGCCTCGCATGACAGGTCGCGCAGGGAGAGACAGTTGGCAGACCTGATTGAGGTCCTGGACCTTTCGATCGAGTTCGATAATCGCGGCACGATGGTGCCCGCGCTGGATCGGATTTCCTTCCGCATCCGGGCCGGCTCCACCGTGGCGCTCGTCGGCGAATCCGGATCCGGAAAATCGGTGACGGCGCAGGCGATGATGGGCATCCTGCCCAAGACCGCGCGCATCAGCTCCGGCAAGATCATGTTCGCGGCGCCGGGATCGAAAAAGCCGCCGCGCGACATCACCAAGCTCAAACCGGACGGCGTCGCGCTGCGCCGGATTCGCGGCCGCCACATCTCGATGATTTTCCAGGAGCCGATGGTGTCGCTGTCGCCGCTGCACACGATCGGCGACCAGGTAAGCGAGCCTTTGTTCCTGCACCGCCGGGTCGGCCAGAAGGAGGGCATGGCGCGAACCGAGGAGATGCTGCGCCTCGTGGGATTCCCCCACCCGGCACGCGCGCTGAAGAGCTATCCGTTCGAGTTGTCCGGCGGCTTGCGGCAACGGGCGATGATCGCGATGGCGCTGGTCTGCCGGCCATCGCTTCTGATCGCCGACGAGCCGACGACCGCGCTCGACGTCACGATCCAGGCGCAGATACTTGCTCTCGTCAAGGAGCTGCAGGCAGAACTCGACATGGCCGTGCTCATCATCACGCACGACCTCGGCGTGGTGGCGAATCTGGCCGAGGAAGTGGTCGTCCTCTACGAAGGGCGCGTGATGGAGCAAGGCAGCATCACTTCGCTGTTCGAGCGGCCGGCGCATCCCTACCTAAAGGCGCTGCTGCATGCCGTCCCGCATTTCGACATGAAGCCCGGCGAGCGGCTCGTCCCGGTGCGCACGATCGACCATGAGGCCGGCGCTCTGGTGCAGCAAACCGAGCCGTGGCCGGCGGACGCGCCGGCGCTCCATCTCGATGTCCGCAGCGTCAGCAAGTCCTTCGAGCAGCGTGGCGGCGGGCTGTTCGGCCAGCGCAAGGGGCCTTCGTTCCGGGCAGTCGACGACGTGAGTTTTTCCATCCGGCGCGGCGCATGCTTCGGTCTCGTCGGCGAAAGCGGTTGCGGCAAGACCACGCTGTCCAAGGTGATCATGCGCGCGCTCGAGCCCGACGGCGGCGAGGTCATGTTCAACGACCGCGGCACGATGATGGATGTGGTGCGCGCGGAACCCGCGGCGCTGATGCGGTTCCGGCGTCGCGTCCAGTACATCTTCCAGGATCCCTTCGGCTCGCTCAGTCCGCGCATGACCGTATTCGACATCCTGCGTGAACCTCTGGTGATCCACGAGGTCGGCGACGCCGATTACCGCGCCGACATGGCGAAGGAGCTGATGCGTCTGGTCGGGCTCGATCCACGCTTCCTCAACCGGTATCCGCACAGCTTTTCCGGCGGGCAGCGCCAGCGCATCGGCATCGCGCGCGCGCTCGCGCTCAAGCCCGACCTCGTGCTCTGCGACGAACCCGTATCCGCGCTCGATGTCTCGATCCAGGCGCAGATCCTGAACCTGCTCAAGGATCTGCAGGCCGAGCTTGGGCTCACGTACCTCTTCATTTCGCACAATCTCGCCGTGGTCGATTACATCGCCGACGAAATCGCCGTGATGTGCCGCGGCCGGATCGTCGAGATTGCGCCGCGCGAAGTGCTGTTCCGCAACCCGCTCCATCCGTACACGCTGGGTCTGCTCGCGGCCGTGCCGTACGCCGATCTCAAGCGCAAGCTCGATCTCACGGCCGTGCTGGACGGAGCCGCCCGCAGCCCGCAAGAGTGGCGCGCGCCCTACGGCTGGACGGCGACAGGCGCCGGAGAACTCGTCGATGTCGGCGACGGCCACCGTGTGCGCATGCAACCGGGCGGTACCGATGAAAGGCTCTCGGCATGAAGCGAGGCACTCTCCGGTTCGCCCTCCTCCTGGCGGCCGTCACCCTGTTCGCCGGACTTTCCGGTGCCGAAGAGCCGCCCGTACTCAAGGCGGACATTGCGGCCGGCAAGCTGCCGCCGCTGGCACAGCGGCTTCCGCGCACGCCGCTCGTGATCGACATCAAACGGAGCGACTGGACCGTCGGTCGCTATGGCGGCGAACTGCGCACGCTGATGGCGAAGGACCGCGACATCCGGATGATGGTCGTCTACGGCTACTCGCGCCTCGTCGGCTACGACGAAAATCTGCAACTCGTCCCGGACATCCTCGAACGCGTCGAGAACGTGGATAGCCGCGTCTTTACGTTGCACCTTCGGCCCGGCCACAAATGGTCGGATGGCCATCCTTTCACAGCGGCGGATTTCCGCTACTTCTGGGACGATGTCGCCAATGACCCGGATCTGTCGCCCTTCGGCCTCCCGCAGACGCTGCGGGTTGGCGGCCGCGGCCCGCGCTTCGAGGTGCTGAGCGACACGGTTGTGCGCTTCACCTGGGATGAGCCGAACCCGCAGTTTCTCCCGGCGCTGGGCGGTCCGAGCCCGCTGTTCCTCTACCGGCCCGCGCATTACCTGCGCCAGTTCCACGCGAAGCACATCGGTCTCGACAAGGCCAAGGAGCAGGCCAAGGCCGCCGGCTCCCGCAGCTGGGCGGGCTACCATCAGAAGAAAGACGAGCAGTTCCGGTTCGACAACCCGGATCTGCCGACGCTCGAGCCGTGGATCAACACGACGCCGTTGCCGTCGACGCGTTTCGTGCTCGTGCGCAACCCCTACTTCCACCGTGTCGACAAGGCGGGCCGGCAACTGCCCTACATCGACCGCGTCGTCGTCAACATCACGGACGACAAGCTCATACCGGCCAAGACCGGCACCGGCGACATCGACCTGCAGGCGCGCTATCTGCGCTTCGACAACTACACGTTCCTGAAACAGAACGCAAAGCGCAACTCGTATCGTGTCCTGTTGTGGGAAAAGGCGCTGGGATCGCAAATGGCGCTGTACCCGAACCTGAGTGTCGAGGATCCGGAGTGGCGCAAGTTGATGCGGGACGCGCGGTTTCGGCGCGCGCTTTCACTGGCGATCAATCGCCACGAGATCAACGAAGTCGTCTATTTCGGTCTGGCCAAGGAATCGGGTAACACCGTGCTGCAACGCAGCCCGATGTTCCGGCCGGAGTTTCGCGCCGCGTGGACGCAGTTTGACATCAAGGCCGCCAATGCCCTGCTCGATTCGCTGGGGCTCAAGGCGCGCGATTCGCGCGGCATCCGCCTGCTGCCCGACGGCCGGCCGATGGAGATCATCGTCGACACGGCGGGCGAGAGCACCGAGGAAACGGACGTGCTGGAACTCGTTCGCGACAGCTGGCGGCGGATTGGCATTGCACTCTTTTCGCGTCCGTCGCAGCGCGAGGTGTTTCGCAAGCGCGTGTATTCAGGCAAGGCGATGATGACCGTCTGGTCCGGCTTGAACAACGGCATTCCGACGCCCGACATGAGCCCGAACGAGCTGGCGCCCACGGCGCAGGAGCAGCTGCAGTGGCCGATGTGGGGCCAGTACTACGAAAACAATCGCAAGGGTGGCGAAGCGCCCGCGCTGCCCGAGGCCAAGGAACTCGTCGACCTCTACGATGCGTGGCGCCGGTCGGCCAGCGTGCTCGAACGCGAACAGATCTGGCTCAAGATGCTCGAAATACACGCGCAGCAGGTCTACACGATCGGCATCGTCACGCGGGCGCTGCAGCCCGTCGTCGTGCACGAAAAGCTCCACAACGTCCCGGCCGAGGGCATCTACAGCTGGGATCCGGGTTCCTACTTCGGCATGTATCACCCCGACACGTTCTGGCTCGAAGCCAAGGAGCCGCGCTGATGCTGCGCTATGTCGTGAACCGCGTGCTGATGATGATCCCGACGCTGATTGCCGTCAGCATCATCGTCTTCATCATCATCCAGTTGCCGCCGGGCAACTACCTCGAAAGCTATATCGCCGAACTGCAGGCGCAGGGCGAATCGGTCGATCCGCAGAAGATCGCCTTCCTGAAGCAGGAATACGGACTCGACAAGCCGCTCGTCGAACAGTATCTGCGCTGGGTGGGCGGCATGCTCGTCGGCGATTTCGGCTATTCGTTCGAATTCAACCTGCCCGTGACCGAGGTGGTCGGCGACCGGATGTTCCTGACCATCATGGTGTCGGCGTTCACCATTCTGTTCACCTGGGCCATCGCGTTTCCGATCGGGATCTACTCGGCCACGCACCAGTACAGCTGGGCCGACTATGGGCTTTCCTTCCTGGGTTTCCTCGGCATCGCCATTCCCAATTTCATGCTGGCGCTCGTCATGCTGTACTTCGCCAACGTGCTGCTTCGGGACGTCGATCGGCGGGCTGATGGGCCCGGAGTTCATCGACAAGCCCTGGTCGTGGGCGAAGTTCGTTTCGATCCTCGAGCACAGCTGGATTCCGGTGGTCATCATCGGCACCGGCGGCACCGCCGGCATGATCCGCAAGATGCGCGCCAACCTGCTCGACGAGTTGCAGAAGCAGTACGTCGTGACCGCGCGTGCCAAGGGCCTGCCGCCCGGCAAGGTGCTGCGCAAGTATCCGCTGCGCATGGCGCTCAACTTCTTCATTTCCGATATCGGCAGCCTGTTGCCGCACATCATCTCGGGAGCGGAGATCACCGCGGTCGTGCTGTCGTTGCCGACGACCGGCCCGATGCTGCTTAGTGCACTGAAAAGCCAGGACATGTACCTCGCCGGGTCGTTCCTGATGTTCCTCGCGTTCATGATCGTCGTCGGCGTGCTCATTTCCGACCTCGCGCTGGTGGCGCTCGACCCGCGCATCCGGCTGGAAGGCGGGGTGGCCCGGTGAGCACATTGCAACTCGCGCAGGTTGCGAACGACCCCGGACATTTCGTCTCCAAGGCGCCCTTCGATCCCGCCTCGGCCGTCACCCTCACACCCGAGCAGGAGCGCTTCTACCTCGCCTCGCAGTGGATGCTCATGTGGTGGAAGTTCAAGCGCCACCGCGTTGCCGTCGTGTCCGGAATCATCCTGCTGCTGATGTACTCGTCGACGCTGGTGACCGAAATTCTGGTGCCCTACAACCTTCACACGCGGCACACCGATTCCATCTACGCGCCACCGCAGAGCGTGCATTGGATCCACGAGGGACAGTTCGTCGGGCCCTTTGTCTATCCGCTCAAGAAGACGCTCAACATGGATACGCTGCGCAGGGAGTACGCCGAGGACACCGCGCGCGCGTACCCGCTGCGCTTCTTCTGTTCCGGCGACCCCTACGAATTCTGGGGCCTGGTCGACATGTCGTTTCACCTCGTGTGTCCGCCGGAGGGCGCTTCGCTGTACCTGCTCGGCACCGATCGCCTGGGAAGGGACGTGATGTCGCGCATCATCTACGGAGCCCGGATTTCGCTCACCATCGGACTGCTCGGCATCTTCATCAGCTTCGTGCTCGGGTTGGTCTTCGGCGGTATCGCCGGTTATTTCGGCGGCATGCCGGACCTGCTGATCCAGCGGGCGATCGAGATCATCCGCTCGTTTCCGGAGCTTCCGCTGTGGATGGCCCTGTCCGCCGTGCTTCCCGTGACCTGGAGCCCCATCCTCATCTACTTCGGCATCACAGGCATTCTGGCGCTGCTCGACTGGACCGGGCTTGCGCGTGCCGTGCGCTCGAAGCTCCTCGCGTTGCGCGAAGAGGACTATTGCACGGCGGCCCGGCTGATGGGGGCGAGCCCCAAACGCATCATCGGCCGCCATCTGCTGCCGGGATTCATGAGCCATCTCATCGCCGCGGCGTCACTGTCGATCCCGAGCATGATCCTGGGCGAAACGGCGCTGAGTTTCCTTGGCATCGGGCTGCGCCCGCCGATCACCAGCTGGGGCGTGCTGCTCAACGAAGCGCAGAATATCAATGTGGTTGCGCTCTATCCGTGGCTGATGATGCCGGTCTTGCCGGTCATCGTGGTGATCCTGGCGTTCAATTTCTTCGGCGACGGCCTGCGCGACGCGGCAGACCCGTACCGCTGACGCCGTCAACCGGGCTACGGCTTGCGTTCGAGCCGCGGCAGCCAGCCCGCACCGCTGTCGCGATACGCGCCCAATGTGCCCGGAGTCCGCGGCTTGCCGTCGAAATCCCGATTCCAGGCGGGAAACGGCGCGTTCGTAATCTTCGCCTCCAAGTCCGTTGCCGGCCAATTCCCTTTCGGACGGAGATCGAGTTCGCCCAGCGGCGCGAACGGTCGCGACGAGATACGCGGACGCATCGTCCATCGGCGCTGCGACGTTGCGCAACGCCACAGCGGCGGTGATCGGCGTCCCGGCAAACACCGCGTTGTCGCTCACCTCCTGCGGGTAATCGGGCGCACCCTCCCGTTGCGCCACCACGATCCCCGCACCCTTGGCTACGATGGTGTTGAACGCGACGACGACGCGCCGCGGTATGTCGTTGTGCGGCTGGATCCGTACGCCATCGCCATGGCTGTTCACGAAGACATTGGCGTAGAGGGCCACGTTCCCCTCGCCTTGAAACAACCCCTCATAGCGGTTCTGGTAGAAAAAATTGCCGTAGATCGCATAGTCGTCGTCGGCCCCATTCCCTTCGATCGGGAAATGACCGACCAGCACGTTCGGCCGTGCCGAATCCGGCGAGCCCGCGTCCGGCTTGGCGAAGACATTGTGGCGAATGATCGTCGTGCTTGGACCAGTCGGCATGCCGGCAATGTCCGGGCGGGCAAGCTGGTGCTTGATCTGCAGGTTGTATCCGAGCGTATCGATGATGAGATTGCGCTCGATCAGTCCGGCCACGAACGGCGCGGAGCCGTCGGAGTTGCCCAGGTAGATCCCGGTGCCCGCCCCCACGATCGTGACGTCCCGGATCACCCAGTTCCACGCCGGACATTTCGTCGAGATGCCGACGGTCTGCTGATTGTTGCCGTGGCCACGGATGACGAGATTTTCCAGCGCGACGTGGTGCACCGAACGACTTTGTTTCTCAGCCTTCACGGCATCGACCGGAACGTTGTTGCCCTCGAGCCGCAGATTGCGAATGACGAGATGGTGCGAATCGACGAGGCTGATGGTGTTGCGTCCCGGCCGCGCGATGAATGTTGCCGTCGGTACGCCCTCCGGCCCGGAAATCGTGATCGGTCGACCCGGCGCGCCGGTCAGCCCGTACGCGGGCAAGCCGTTCCGGTAGTCGCCCGGGGCGAGGACGAGCGTATCGCCGGCGCGCAGGCGCTTGATCGCCTTGAGGTAGTCGTCCGGGGAACCCCGAAACTCGGTCGCCGCTGCGGTGCTGCCGAAGGCGATAAGCGCCGCCGCAAGGGCAACGGCAATGGATTTGCGGCTCCGCTGCCGCGCGCGACGGAAGTGGACGCCGATGGGCACGTTCCGGGCTACGCGATGAGCCGCGACAACGCCGTTCCCGGGCGTTCGAGTTCCGCGAAGGCGCCCTGCTCGATCAGCCGGCCCTCGTCGAGAATGAACAGGCGATCGAACGCCCGCGCGAGGTCGGCGCGTCCGAGCGCCCAGACGACCGTGCGGCCCTTGGCCCAATCGAGCACCGTGCTCATCACGCGTGATTCGGTAGCCGGATCGAGACCGGAGGTCGGCTCGTTGAACACGAGGATATCGGCGTTCTTCATGATGGCCCGCGCGATGGCCAGGCGCTGCCGCTGCGAATACGAAAGGCGCGAGCCGCCGTTGCCGACGTCGAACGCGAGACCGAGCCGCACGAGTTCGGCATTCATCCCGATCTCCGCCGCCACCTCGCGCACCAGCGCGTTCACCCGCCCCTGCGCATTCGCGTGCTCGAGGGCAACCCGGCCGAACAGGATGTTGTCCTGGATGGAAAGCGTCGAGCTGAAGCGATCCGGGTCGAAGAAATCGACGACATTCTCGTCATTGGTGTAACGGCGACGAAATTCGGCACGCGCCTCGACGATCTTGGCCTGCATCCCTGCGTCGATCACGCCGAGCCGATGCTGCGTGACGACGAGCTTGAACGTGAGCGCCAGCAGGCCTGCCCTTTCCTCTTCCGTCGCCGCCGCCAGCGTCCCATCGGCAATTTTCGCCAGCAAGGCCCGGAACTCCGGGAGATCGTCGCCGCTGATGAAACTGTACTGATCGAAGAGATCGCTGTCGGGCGCGACATCCGCGAACAACTCTACCATGAGTCCCGCCACCTTCACGCCCGCGGCATAGAGCTCGTCGAGCAACCCGACGTCGCGCAGCAGCGCGACGAACTCGGGATTGCCGGAGAGATTCGCCGGCTGAAACGCCGGGCTGCGCGGCGTGCCGAACAGCAGGTTTTCCGCGACACTGATGTTCGAGTGATAGCGCGCCGGGTCGAACAGTTCCACGAACGACGCCAGATCTTCGCTTTGCACGCGGTTCCGGATCTGCGTGCGCGCCTCCAGCCCCATGGTGGCGAGCGTCGGCTGGGCCTGCGGGTCCGCTGCGCTGGCAAGACCGAAGCCGATGATCTCCTGTTCCATTTCCACCCGCCGCAGAACGGCGAGCGCAGCTTCCGTCAGCTCGCCGGCATCTTTCACGCCAGCCGCCTCGTAGTCGATCCAGCCGGCCCGGATGTCGTCCGGGCTGTTGCCCGCGGCGATGGCGTCGCGGACCCGCGTTTCTTCGCGTCTGGCTTCTTCCTCCGGATAGCTCACCGGCCGCAGCGGCCGGTGCATCAGGCCGTAGAAAAGGTTATGCGAAATCGATCCGGAGAAGATGTACGCATTCTGCGTCGCGTAGGCGATGCGCCGTCCGGGAACTGCCTGATGAACCTCGGCAAAGTTCGCGCCCGCCACGGCGATGCGTCCGCCGCTGGGGAAGATGAGACGCGCCAGGAGATGGGTGATGTCGTCCTTCCCGCTGTGCCCACCCCCGACCAGTGCCACATGCTCGCCTGCAGGAATGTTGAAGGACACACGGTCGACCCGATTGGCGCCGCCGCCTTCCGCATACGCCAACGCGGTCGCCGTGATTTCGCCAGTCAACGGCTCGACCTTTTCCGGCGGACTCTCCATCAGCTTGGCGTCGATCACACCCACAGGCTCGAACTGCGAGACGATCTGCTCATACTTGATCCGCACATCCTCCTTCGTCGAATACCAGGTCAGGAGTTCCTTCCAGGGCGCAAGGATGTCCTTGTAGGCGGCCAGCACCGCGACCAGGGCGCCCAGCGACAGGCTGCCCTTGATCACCAGATAGCCGCCGACCGAATAGAAGAAAAACGGTGTGATCTGGGCGAGGAAATTGTTCAGGAACTTGACGAAGAACTTGCGCTTGAAGACGTTGAACCGGATGGCGTAAATTTTTCCCAGGCGCTCGCTGATGTCCGCGCGCTCGAGATGGAACGTGTCGTTGCTGCGAATTTCGGCCGACCCGGCTACCGATTCGCCGATGCGGTCGGACAGCTGGCGGGCCATCTTCACGCGTTCCTTCGAAAGCTGGTTGATTCTCTTCTGCAGCCGCGGAATGAGAAAGATCTGCGGCGGGTAGAGCGCGATCGCGGCCAGCCCCAGCCAGAAATCCTGATTGAAGATGAATACGAGGTACGTGACGAGCAAGCCGCCCTGGAAGACCGGCAGGCTGATCGATTCGCCGATGAACCCACCGATCGGATCGGTCTCGGCGACGATCATCGGTATGATCTCGCCGCTCGACATCGACTTGAACTGCGGCAGCGGAAAGAGCAGAACCTGCTGGTAGAGTCCGTGCCGAAGGCGGCGCATCGTGCGCTCGCCGATGATCCCGCTGTACACGTTGAGCCAGTACTTGATGATGCCGTTGAGCGTGATCAGCGCGAGCAGCAGGAACGACAGTGCCATCAGGTACGAAATCTGCGTGACGTCGAAGCCGAGTACGTCCTTGGGAATGTGCTTGCCGCTGATGGCGTTGTTGACGATTTCCTTGGGAATGGCGAGATTGATGTAGATCAGCGGAAAGCTGAACGCGGTCACGATCAGCAGCAACACCTGGTTGCGCCAGGTGTGCTGGAGGATATAGCGGAAAAGGGAACGTTCCATTCGTCGCGGCGCCTCTCGACCGGTCGCAACATACGCGAAATGCCACACAACGGCGACCGGGCGCGAAAAGGCGCGTTCGATGGTAACATTTGCCGCTTCCGGCGCGAGCCGCCGCGGCGTGTTGCCGCGTGCCGATGACGAAGCGGCGTGCGGCGCCACGCGCCTCCCGTCCCTCGCAGGTCAGCCGGGCTACGCACGCATGAGCGCAGGTCCCGCAGACTCCCACAGGAGAAACAGGAACCGGATGGATGGTCCGCGCCCGGCCGGTGTCATTGCCGTGATCCTCAAGGGCTATCCGCGCCTGTCGGAAACGTTCATCGCGCAGGAACTGCACGCGCTCGAGAAACACGGCCTCGGGTTGTCGCTGTTTTCGCTTCGCCTTCCCACCGATCCGGAAACCCACCCGATCCACGCCGAAATCCGGGCGCCGGTGGCCTACCTGCCCGAGTACCTCCATCACGAACCGTTCCGGGTCTGGCGCAGGTGGCGGGAGTCCCGCCTGCTGCCGGGTTACCGTGCTGCGGTGGCAACATGGTGGCGCGATTTCCGGCGCGACCCCACCCGCAGTCGAATTCGCCGCCTCGGGCAGGCGTTCGTGCTGGCGGTAGAAATGCCGCGCGACGTCGTGCAGCTGCATGCGCATTTCCTGCATACGCCGGCGTCGGTGACGCGTTACGCGGCGATCCTGCGGGGACTGCCGTGGAGCTGCTCGGCCCATGCCAAGGACATCTGGACGACCCCCGAATGGGAGAAGCGCGAAAAGCTCGCATCCTGCGTCTGGCTGACGACGTGCACCGACGCGAATGCGCGCCATCTGCGCGATCTCGCGCATCCCGGCCGGCCCGTCGATCTCATCTATCACGGCATCGATACGCGCCGCTTCCCTCCCCCGCCCGCCGCCGATCGCGCCGCCGACGGCACCGACGCCAGCCGCCCGGTGCGGATCCTTGCGGTGGGCCGCGCCGTGGACAAGAAAGGGTTCGACGATCTGCTGGCCGCGCTCGCACGAATCCCGCCCGACCGGCATTGGCGGCTCATTCACATCGGCGGCGGCCCGATGCTGCGCCAGCTCAAGGCCGCGGCGCAGCGGCTCGGCATCGCCGCATCGATCGACGTGGCAGGGTCCCCAGGCGCAGGCCGCGGTGCTCGACGCGTATCGCGCCGCCGACATTTTCGCGCTGCCCTGCCGGGTCAGCGCCGATGGCGATCGCGACGGCCTGCCCAACGTCTTGCTCGAAGCCCAGAGCCAGAAACTCGCGTGCGTGTCGACGCGAATCTCGGGTATTCCCGAACTGATCGAGGACCAACTCACCGGACTTCTGGTCGAGCCCCGGGACGTCGCGTCGCTGGCCGATGCGCTTACCCGGCTGATCGCGAACCCGGCACTCCGGCAGCGTCTGGGCGACGCCGGGTTCGCGCGCGCAACAAGCGCATTTTCGCTGGATGCGGGCGCCGAGCGTCTCGCGGCCCGGTTTGCCTCGTCGCATGCTGCGGCGCCATGAGGATCGCCGCTTCGACACCATGAGGATCGCCGCTTCGGCACCATGAGGATCGCCTTCTATGCGCCGCTGAAGCCTCCCGATCATCCGGTGCCGTCCGGCGATCGGTTGCTGGCGCAGACACTCCTGCAGGCGCTGCGCGCAGGCGGTCACGAAACCTCGGTCGCGTCGCGCTTGCGCAGCTTCGATGCCCGCGGCGACGCGGTGCGGCAAGCGCGGCTGCGACATCTAGGTGATCGCTTGGCGCAGCGGCTCGTCGCCCGCTTCCGGAATTCGGGCGCCCGACCGGACCTCTGGTTCACCTATCACCTCTATCACAAGGCCCCGGACTGGCTGGGCCCGGTGGTCAGCCGCGCGCTCGACATTCCCTACGTCGTCGCCGAGGCGTCCATCGCCGCGAAGCAGCGCGAAGGGCCTTGGGCGCTGGGATACGAAAGTTCCGTTGCCGCAATCAAGGCCGCTACAGCCACCGTCTTTCTCAATCCCGTCGATCACGCCGGGATTCGCAATATTCGCGGGGCCGCCAGTGCCGACGACTACGTGGCGCCGTTCCTCGATCTTGCGCCATTCGCCGAGGCTGTGCCGGTACCGGGTCCCGACGCTCCGGTGCGTGGATCTAGGCTGCGGTTGATCACGGTCGCCATGATGCGGCCCGGCGCGAAGCTCGCGTCGTATCGGCTGCTCGCAGCGGCGCTGGCGCGCGTCCCGGCGCCGGCCTGGGAACTGGTCGTCGTCGGTGATGGTCCGGCGCGCGCCGACGTTGAGGCGGCGTTCGCGAGCTTCGCTCCGGCGCAGGTGCGTCTGGTCGGCTTCGAGAAGGCGCCGCGTGTGGCGGCATGGCTGCGCACCGGCGATCTCTTTGTCTGGCCTGCGATCGACGAGGCGTTCGGCATGGCGCTCATCGAGGCGCAGGCTTCCGGCTTGCCGGTCGTCGCAGGCGACGGAGGCGGGGTGGGCGCCGTCGTGGCGTCCGGGCGCACGGGGATGCTGGTACCCCTCGGGGACGTCGCCGCCTTTGCCGCCGCCGTTCGCCGCCTGCTGACCGACGCCGACATGCGACGACGGATGGGTGAGGAAGCGATCGCGTACGTCCGCGCGGAACACGACCTTCCGGCCGGTGCGGCGCGACTCGACGCCGTGTTGCGCCGCGCCGCATCGCGGCATGCCGACCGCATCGGTTCGTTCACGCCGTGGACCTTGCCGTGATCGTTGCCTTGCTTCGCCATGGCAGCACCGCATGGAACGAGGAAGGCCGCATGCAAGGCCGCCGCGACCTCCCGTTGAGCCCGCGCGGGCGCGCCGAAGTCGGCACATGGCGTCTTCCGGCCGATATCGCCAACGCGGCGTCCGACGACGTGCAGTGGCTGGCGAGCCCGTTGCGACGCGCGACGGAGACCGCCGAAATCCTGCACGGCGCGGCGCCACAGGACGAGCCGGCCTTGATCGAGATGGACTGGGGCGCCTGGGAAGGCTACACGCTCGATGAGCTGCGTCGGCGCTACGGCGCGGAGTTTGCCCGCAACGAGGCGACCGGGCTGGATTTCCAGCCGCCCGGTGGCGAGCGTCCCCGCGACGTGCGCGAACGTGTCGTTTCCTGGTTTGCCGAAATCGCGCCGCGCCGCCAATCGTTGGTAGCCGTCACGCACAAGGGCGTGCTGCGCGCAGTGCTCGCTGCCGCCACGGGTTGGGACATGACCTCCAAACCGCCCATCCGGCTGCGCGATGGCGCGCTACATCGATTCGCCGTGGACGCCAGGGGCCGGGTCTCGGTCGTCGAATGCAATGTGGCGCTCGCCGCGCCCGGCGGCGTGAACGCGATGTAAGGCATCCCCCCCGGGACGCGACTGACCTTGTCGCTCTGCGCATTCTTGCAGTGCAATCGAGGCAAAGGCAGCGATCATGGCACAGTCATTGGCGATCCCCTGGAAAGGCCGGCTCAGCCGGCCATTGCGACGCGTCGAGCTTCCGGCGCGAATCGAGACGCGCGTCCGCGCGCAGGAAGAGGCGAGCGAGAAACTCGTCGGCTGGGTCCAGCTCGCGGTGGTGCTGGGGTTTTCCGTCGTCTATCTGGTGGCGCCGAAGACGTTCAGCGAAGCCGCGCCGTTCCAGCCCGTGCCTTGGGTGCTGGCCGCCTATCTCGCGTTTACGCTCCTGCGCCTCACGCTCGCGCATCGGCATTGCCTTCCGGAATGGCTGCGCTACGTATCGATCGGCATCGACATGACGCTGCTCCTCGGCATGATCTGGAGCTTCCATCTGCAATATCAGCAACCGCCCTCGTTCTACCTCAAGGCGCCGACGCTGCTCTACGTGTTCATATTCATCGCGCTGCGCACGCTCAACTTCGACGCGCGCAAGGTGGTGACGGCGGGCCTCATCGCGGTCGCCGGATGGGTCGCGCTCGTCTTCTACGTGATCACGATCGACCCGCGCGACAGCATGATCACGCACGATTACGTGCACTACATGACGTCGAACAGCATTCTCATCGGCGCCGAGGTCGACAAGGTGATTTCGATTCTCATCGTGACCGCCATCCTCGGCTTCGCCATCATGCGCAACCGGCGCCTGCTGACTTACGCCGTCACCGAAAGCGCGAGCAACCAGGACCTCGCGCGGTTCGTCCCGGCGGAAGTCGCGAATCTCATCAAGACCTCGGACGATGGCATTGCGGTCGGAACCGGCGAACCACGCGAGGCGACCATCCTCTTCCTCGACCTCGAGGGCTTCACGTCGCTCTCCGAGCGGATCACGCCGGAGGACCTCGTGCGCACGCTCAATGCGTTCTATGCGGCGGCCGGCGAGCCGATCGAGCGGCACGACGGCGTCATCACGCAATTCCAGGGCGACGCGATCCTCGCCACGTTCAATGCACCACGCCGAAACGCCGACCACGCCGCCAACGCCATCCGGGCGGCACTCGACATTCAGGCGTTGCTGCAGGCACGAACCTTCGGCGACGGGCTCGTCCTGCGCGCGCGCATCGGCATCAACAGCGGCATCGTCATTCATGGCCTCATGGGGACGCCCGATCGCCTCGGCTACACGGTGATCGGCGACGAGGTCAACATCGCGGCGCGGCTCGAGGCGCTGAACAAGACGTACGGAACGTCGATCATCGTCTCCGAATCCACGCGTGAGCGCGCGGGCGCGCAGCGTTTTTCGTTCGGTTTGCTGGACGAGGCGATGGTGCGCGGGCGGACGACGCCGACGCGGATCTACAAGGTGGAACCGGCCGTGGTGCCGTAGCCCTTCGCGTAGAGCTCCGCGAGCAGCCGGTCCAGGTTTTCGCGCGCGGTCGCCTCGTACCTGGAGCGAAAATAGTCGGTGGCGAAAAAATGGGGCCGCTGCCGCAGACCGTTGAGAAAGACCAACTGCCCCGCGTGGTATTCGGCGTCGGACTGGCTGGCCGATTCCTCGCGCAGCAGTGCGCCGCTGCGCATGAACGATTCCCATGGCGCGCCGAAGCCGGAAAGGTCGATGTCGACGATATAGCAACGGTCGTGGTCATGGACCGCGCCAGAATGCCGCGTGGCCAGGATGTGGCCGCAGACGGCATTCCGGAACATGAAGGACGCTCCCTTGGTCACGTCCAGGAACATGTCCGCGCTGCGCACTTCGTTCGTCTTGGCGCCGGTCTCGTACACGGCGTCGTGAAACCACAACGCAAATTCGACCGCGTCGCGATCGACCAGCAGCGACGCCACCTCATCGACCAGGCGCAGGCAATCCTGAATGTGCCCCAGGTTGTGGAAGTGCCGGTACGAGGCCGTGTACAGCGCATGCAGGTCGGCGTAGACCTTGGCGCCATCGGGGGACGGCGGTGACGCCACGCATCGGCGCCACAGCTTCGTGAAACGCGCCGCCCCGTTGTCGGCGTCGTTCATTACACCCGCTTCCCCGTGGGCACATCGGGGCACGTCACCACGGGCAGTCCCGCATCCATTACTTCGATGCGCCGCCGGGAGTCGGGTCCGGGGCGCCGCGGAGCTGCTGCTTCAACGCATCGATCTCGCGCAGTGCCGCGGCGAGGCGGGCGTTCCCCGCATCCACGCGACCACTCAAGTCGCGCATCACGTGCAGCGCGCAGGCAGGATTGTCCGTCAGCAGCCGCAGAAAAACGTCCGCGGCGATGCGCAGCGCCCGCACCGCGGTTTTCGCGCGCACGGTGGCTCCCCGCGGCTCGTTCTTGATGACGCCCATGTCGCCCATCAGCGCATTGCGGCCGAGCACGCCGATGACGAATTCGCCTGCCGGCGTCTCGCCGATGATTTCCACGTCCCCTTCGATGATCACGTACGCGCTGTCCGCCGGGTCGCCACGGCGCATCAGGTCCTCGCCGGGACTGAATTTCACCGCGCGGCTGGTGAATGCCAGAAGCTTGAGTTTCGCCGGGTCGAGCCCCCCGAAGAAGGGGACCTTCCGCAGCATTTCCGCTTCCTGAAAGACATCCAATCGGAGCCTCCGTGGGTACGCCTGCCGTCTCGGCAACAGAATACGGCATCGGCCGATCGGTGGAAAGATGGCCTCTGGAATATGGGGCGACCGCTGCTATGCTGTGTCATTTACGGATCGATGACGGGGCCAACGCGATGCTCGACCGGGGCGTTTGGCGCGATGGCCATACTGTCGTCGCGGTCGATCGGTGCCCCGGAATCGGCGGCACGCCCCTGAGGCTCGGGAGAACGCGGTGATGACGGCAAGCGACGAGTTTTACCGCGACATCATCGAAGGTCTCGCGATCTATACCGGAAGCGCCTTGCAGCGCGATGTGCTGGCGACGATATCGCGGCATGACGAACCGGACATCGGCGGCGCGCTCAACAAGAACCAGATTGCGAGCAAGATGTGGCTGGCCGAGTCGCTCCTCGGCGCCGTAGGGCCCGACCTCGGCGACGTCACCATTCTCGGCGGCTGGTTCGGCGTGCTGGGCGCGGTGTTGCTGCACGACCCGCGCTTCACGATCCGCAAGGTGGTGAGCATCGACATCGATCCGCGCTGCGCGGCTATTGCCGAGTCGCTCAACGCCACGCACGTGCGCACGGGCCGGTTTGCCGCGCGGACGGCCGACATGCTCGACATCGATTATGACGCGGACAGCACGGGCCACGCCGAAACGCCCCGCGCGGATCTCGTCATCAATACGAGCTGCGAGCATCTTGCGGAATTCGATCGCTGGTACGGACGCGTCCCGACCGGACAACGGCTCGTCCTGCAGTCGAACGACTATTTTGCCTGTGACCAGCACGTCAACTGCGTCCCGGATCTCGCCGCCTTTCGGGCCCAGGCACCGATGCGCGATGTGCTCTTTGCGGGTGAGCGAAAGATGCGCCGTTATGTCCGCTTCATGCTGATCGGAGAAAAGTAGGGTCAGAGTCGATTTTCTTGCGTCCTCGGCGATGTGCAGACGATCCGCCGAAAGTCGACTCTGACCCTACTTTTCGATGCCGAGCCACGTCGCGGCGGGGTGGCGGCGCGTGCGCACGAACAGATCGCGGAGAAATTGCCAGGCGGCCGGACCAAGATCGAGATGGTGCGTGAGAATGCCGGTCGCCTCCTCGGGATCGACGGTGCCCGCGCGCCGCGCCGCGAGATGATCGACCAGGCGATCGACCGCGGCGTCGACGCCGATGAACGCGCGGTCCCGGCGCCACGCGATGAGATCGACGTGCGTATTGCATTGCACAAGGCCGGGACACGGGTGGAGCGAAGCACGCGCCCCGAACGTCGACAGCCCGGCGAATCCGGCGCCCGGCAACCGCTCGATCACCTGCGGTTCGATGCGATTCCAGGGCGGTACCAGCACGGCGCCAAACTGCTGGCCGAAGGCGCTTTCGAGGGCCTCGCGACCCCGGACGAGTTCGGCCACGGTCTCTTCGACGGGCCGATGCAGGCCCAGCTCCCAGTTGCGTGCGCCCGGCGGCGCGTGATTGCGATGCGCGTAGCCGTGCTGGACGACGGTCACACCCGGCGCCTGCGCCACGACGCCGGCAAGGTCCGCTTCGATCAGCGCGGGAATGACCGCAAGTGCGACGGGAATCTCGGCGGCCAGCGCGACGTCGAAAAGCTCCCTGAGCGCAGGCGAGTCGCGGCACGCGTCGTCATCGCGGCACCACAAACTCGCGCGCCGGCCCAGTGCGTGCCACGCGTCAAGTTCCCCATCGAGGCGGCTCCAGGCCGTCATTCGTGCAATCTTGGCGCTGCACGCCTTGGCCCGTCGGCGTTCATCCGGCACGCCCTGCCCGATCGTGCTTCGCCGAAGCGATGAGATCGGTCACGATTGCCGCGCTCTTCGTCGCGCCGTCGCTATCGAAATCCCAGTGGCCCCATTGGTCGCGCGACCCCGCCGCATCCACGGCGGCGGCGAGCACCGCGGGGGTATTCGTCTGGTCGTCCACGACCACCGCCAGCCCGAATTCGGCGAGCCGAACGCCGCGCGCGCGCTGCTCGGTTTCCCCATTCCCGGTGAACGGAACGACGACGGGTCGTGTGCCGCTCGCGACAACATCGAGGACGGTGTTGTAGCCGCCTTGCGATACCGAGACGACCGCCTGGCGCAGCAGCGCGGGAAAATCGACGCGCGAGCGTTCGACGATTGCATTGGGTCCGGCCTCACGCAGAAGTCGCTGCAGCCCCGCGTCCGGAATATTCGGCCCGGCCAGCACCCGCCATGTCAGATGACCGAAACGCGACGCCTTCTGCGCCGCAAGGGCCATGGCGAGGTGTTCGATCCCGACGGCCCCGCCGCCCGCCGACACCACGACTTCGGTGCGGCCTTCACCCTCGCCGACGGCAAGCCGCTTTCCCGGCGCGAACACGAATCCGGTGTAATGCACGGGCGGCCCGAGTTCCGGCATCAGCGGAAACGTTTCCTCGAAGCGCGCGAAACGCGGATCACCGTGCACGAGAATCGCGTCGAACCACGTCTTTGCCCAACCCAGCATCTCGCGCTCGCGCTCCGGCTTCTGCTGAATCTGCAGGATCTCGCGCACGGATCCTACGACGACGGGCCGCGGGCGCGTCGCGTCGATGCGCTCGAGCAATGGCATGAGTTCGAAGCGCAGCGAGCGCCGGCCAAACGGGAAGGTCTCGAAGATGACGGCGGCGGGCGCCACGTCGTCGTAGGTCGCGAGCAGAAGGTCGCGCCGCGCGGCCCGGTACGCCTCGTCGATCGGAACATAGTCGGCGTCGCGCAACGGCGTGAAGCTGGCGTCCGAGACCCGTATCGGCGGCAATTGCACGGTGACCACACCGCGCGGCATGCGTCCGCCGATCGGCATGCCGCCGCTCACGAGATGCACGGCAAACCCGGCGTCGGCCAACGCCTCGGCGATGAGGCGCGCGCGCATCAGGTGGCCGATGCCCAACAGGTGCTGGACATAAATCATCACGGCTGACATGGGCGGTATTTCGAGTCAGCGAATTCGTTGGATGGTTTGCAGCGCAGCGTCCGCCGCGTTGGCCGGCGCCGAGCGGAGAACCGATGGAAGGATGCGCGGCGCGCCGCGACGTCGCCCGGACGCTTGTCGCCGGGGATCAGGTCCCGAGGGCCTGCGCTTGCATCCCGGTGACTTCGCCCACGTGCATCGCGACGAGGTCGGTGATCATGTCGAGGCCACCGAGCATCTTCTCGGCGCCGCGCTTGGACGGAGGCTTCTGTTGCGACAGTCCGCGCAATGCACTGGCCATGACGGCCGGATCGTGAACGCCCCTCGGGTCGAGCGTGCGGACCAGTCCCAATTCGGCGGCGCGCAGCGCCCGCAGCAGTTGCTCCTGCCGGGGCTTCGTCCGCGGGACCAGAATCGCGCGCTTGTCCAGCGAAAGAATTTCACAGAACGTGTTGTACCCGGCCATCGCCACCACGCCGACCGCGCGCTCCATCAGCAGTTCGACGTGGGCGTCGAACGTCACCACCGCGATGTGCGGCAGGAGCTTGGCGCGCTCGCGGAACTGACGCTGCATGGCCGGCGGCATGAACGGCCCGAGCACCAGCACGGCAGCCAATCCGATGCCAGGGTCGTGCTCGTAGGCACGCAATACCCAGTCGACGACCGACATCGCCGTCGTCGCCGCCGCCAACAGTCACCAGCACGAACGGCTGCTCACCGACCGGGACGGCATCCGCTTCGCTCAACTGCGGTACCGCCCGCCGCAGGTATCCGGTGTAGCAGGATCTTCTTGCGCACCGGCAGCGGGCAGGCGACACCTTCGAGCGGATCGGCGAAATCCTCGAGGCCATAGATCCAGATCTCGTCGTAGAGATGCTCCAGCGCGGGAAGGACCTGCTTGCGCTCCCACTCCTTCAACAGGAGCTTGGGCTCATCCATGATGTCGCGCAGGCCAAGGACGAGCGTCGTCCCCTGCGCCTTCAGCATCTGAAGTGTCGGCACGACCTCGCCCTTGAGGCCGAGCGGCTCCTTGTCCACCAGGAACAGGTCGGGACGGAAGCTCAACGCCGTCTGCCGGATGATGGCGGCGCGCATTTCCATCGTCTGGTCGAGGTCGATGTGGAGGCCGAGCGACTGGTACTCGCCGTCGGAGAGCTTGATCACGCCGGGGATGCGCACGAAGTCGACCCGCGAGCGGAAGTCGAAGCTGCCGATGATGGGGGACCCGGACAGGATCAGCACCGAGACGCCCTTGAACCGGTCGACCAGCGCGTGCGCGATCGCCCGACAGCGACGCAGGTGGCCCAGGCCAAAGCTGTCGTGGCTGTAGATCAGGATCCGCGCGTCGTTGAGTCTTTCCACCCCATCTCCCTTGCCACGTACTATACGACCCGCGCCGCGTCTGGCTACGCGGGGCATCTTGCCACATTTTCGTGCCGCGGTTCCGTTCCGGGGGCGTTGTCACATCGCACGGCTCGCCCAGAAAACGCCAGGCCCCGCGCAATCGCTCGCGCGGGGCCTGTTCCGTTGAGGACTAGCGCTGTCGCTCAGTTGGTGCCGTAGATCTCGGCGGAATCCAGCGCGTCGTCGTCGTCGGCGTCGTCTTCGCCGCCGCCGGCAACCAGGATCCCGATGATGTTACCTGCCGAATCCTTGAGCACCGTTGCCGTGTGCCCCGCGCGCGCGACCTTCATCGGCGCGACCGGCCCCATCGTCGGCTGATAAGCGTCGGCCGCCTTCACCACGGCATTCCCATAGATGCCGCCGGCAGCCAGTGCCCGGCCATTCGGCAGATCGGACAACGTGAGCTCGCTGCGAGCCGTGGCGAGGCTGCCCAGACCCGAAGTGGCCCACGTGCCGGTTCCGGTCGTTGCGTTGTGCGTGTAGAGCGCGACCGTAGCAAGCGCAGTTGAGCCGTTTGCCCCTCCGGCCACGAGCACCTTGCTTCCATCCGGTCCCAGTGCCACGGCGGCGTGCGAGTGGCGTTTCCCGACGTCGCCCGTTGACCCCGTACACGTGATAGGCGTCGTCGTTCCGTCGCATAGCTGATAGGTCGCGTGTGTCGTGTAGCTGCTGCTGGACTTGGCGCGTCCACCCACGATCAAGACCTTCCCGTCCGGCAGCAAAGTTGCCGTATGGCGCTCGCGCGCGATGTCGAGCACCGGGCCGGCGATGAAACTGCCGCTCCCCGCCGGGTCGTACAGGACCGTGGACTTTAGCGTCTTGCCCCAGCTGTCGGCGCCGCCGACGAACCATACCTTGCCATTGAGCAAACGAGTGGCCGTATGGTTGGACCGATTCGGCGTCAGTGACGACGCGGGGGTCCCGGCTGATGACCATTTGCCGGTCGTCTGATCGAATAGCTGCGCGCTCGAACTGCCGCCGCCCATCACGAGCACCTTCCCGGATTGCAACAGCACCGCCGCGTGATCCGACGCCGCGCTGAGCATGGAGTAGCTTACCGCGGTAAACGTACGCGTTGCCGGATTGTAGAGTTCTGAACTCTTCTGTCGGGTACCCGTTCGGTCGAGGCCGCCCGCAATCAGCACCTTGCCGTCGTTCAAGCGCGTTGCCGTGTGGAACAGACGCGGCTTGGTCATCTTGCCAGTAAGCAACGTCCACACGTTGGCGAGGTCGATTGCGAAGGTCTGCACGACGTTCGCGGCGGCGCCGTAACTGGCGTCGCCCGGTTGGCTGGCAGTGACCGTGCAACTGCCCGTGGCCGTCAACGTCAGCGCCGATCCCGCCACGGAACAGGTTCCGGTTGCAGAGAAGGTCACCGGAAGGCCGGACGATGCCGACGCGACCAGGGTGATGACAGGTGTCGCCAGCGTCTTGTCGCCTGGGTTCGCGAAGTTGATCGTCTGCGCGGCCTTGCCGATCGTGACAGACTGCGTGACCTGGAGGGCCGCGAGGTAGTCGTCATTGCCGGCCTGGTTCGCATTGAGCGTGCAAAGGCCCCCAGACTTCATCGTCACAGTCGCGCTGCTCACCGTACATACGGATGGTGTCGACGACGAGAAGGTCACCATTCCGCCCGGTGCAGTGGCGCTCACCGTGAAGGTGCCGGTCCCACCCACCACGAACGTCGGCGAAGGCGGATCGATTGCCAGAGGACTGGTAATCGCCTGGCTCGCCTTGGCGATGCCGAACGAACGCGGCACGTCGGTCGCCGGGTTGTAGTTCGCATTGCCTGCCTGCTTTGCCGTTATGGTGCAGCTGCCGGCGCCGGTGATATGGACCGTGCTGCCAGCTACGGTGCAGTTGCCGCTGGCCGTGAACGTAACCGGGTTCCCCGATGCGCCACCCGTGGCGCTGACCGTGAAGTCCGGATCGCCGTACGTCTTGTCGGCAAGCGCACCGAACGTGATCGTCTGATTCCCCAAGATCGCAATGGGCTGCGTCACATTCACGATGCCGAACGTGGTGGTTCCGCCCGCCGTGATGAGAAGCGTGCACGTTCCCGGCCCGACTGCCGTTAGCGTGTAGCTGCCGTCGTTGTTATGGGTAAGCGTACACACGGTGGCAACGGTGTCTGGCGACAGCGCCACCGCGACCGGTAGCCCGGACTGGCTCGACACGGTGAACGTGGTCGCGCCGGGTACCGTGATGGAAGGCGGCAGTCCTTGGCCGCCAAACGTGAGAATTTGCGTCTGGAGCGTCAACGCCGGCAGCGACGCCGTGGCCATGGCATACGTCGCATTGCCGGCGAAGCTCGCGTTCATGGTGTAGCTGCCGGCCGGAAGACCCGTCGCCGGAACCGGCGCGCGCCCTAGGTAATCGGTGTTCACGAAAAGGGTCTTCGAGCCGCCCGTTCCCGATACGTCGTACCTGACCGCCTCTTGCATCAGGGGCTGTCCTTCGGTGCCGATCGACGGCGCCGTCAACGTCGTACCGACCCCTGTGCCGAACGGCACCAGGGTCGTCGTCGCGGGGAGGACCTGCAACGGCGTAGGACCTGTGACGGAGGAAGCCGCGAGGGTATCGTCGCCGGCAAAGGACGCGGTGATCGGATAGCTACCGGGAACGACCGTCACCGGCACGTTGACCGTGACGTTCCCGCTTCCGTCGGTCGTGCCGACACGCGCTGCGCTGCCGATCGCAACGCGCACGGTCTTGCCCGCAGTCGCTGGACCGAGCACGGCCGTGATGTTGACACTGTCGCCGAAATTCTTCGTCGTCGGCAAACTGCCCGTAAAGGCCAGCGTCGAACTCGGCGGCGTGCCGCCATTGACCGCGTAATACAGGCCGCGATTGTCGTCGAGCGTGACGAGCCCGGTGCCGCTCGCGGCCTGGACGACGTACCGAAGATTGGCGGGCACGGTGGCCAGCTGTCCCATCCACACACTCGAATCCTCGAGCGTGCAGGCGGACGGGAGCGGCGCGCCGGCGGCGGCGCGCACGCACTGCGCGAGGTCGAGCGACGTCCATGTTCCGAGACCGTCGCCGGTATAGGTGATCCATGCCTCATAGATCGCCGCGCTGGGATCGCCGACTACCTGGGCCGTAAACACGACGCCACCGGCGCCGGGCTGCGCGTCGACGCTGACGACGGTCGGGGCGTCCGAAAGCGATGCCTGCGTCATGTTGCCGCTGTAGTACAGGCGAAGATTGAGGCTGTTGTACTGGCGCCGCATGCTCGTGCCCGTCGCGATGTCGGCGGCCTTGTGCTGCGCCGGCGTGACGAGCAGGCTGGTGGCGCCGGATCCCGCGAGCGCGCCGAAATAGTTGGCGGTCCAGGTCCGCATCGGGTAGAAGACCGGCGAGACGAACGGCACGTGCACGCCGCGCAACTCCGTCGTCGGGGCGCCGGTGAGTGGAGTGACCGTGGAATCGGCGTAACTGCCGCTACGGAATCCGACGCCGCGTAGGACGGTTGCATCGGTCGACGTCACGTTGATCGCTGCCAACGGCAGCGCCGGCTCGGCCGGATTCGAGACCACGCCGTCGGGTCCGCTCAGCCAGGACGCCAGGACAGGCGGGGTGCCCGTCGGAGGCGGAGGAACAGGCGTGAGCGGAGACGAGTTCGCGCTCAATACCGGCGATAGGGCGAGTTCCCAGGTCTTCAATCCCAATCCGTAGGGATTCGATGGCGTCGGCACGCCCGCCGGACCGGCGGCAACCGACGTCGGGGTGATCGCGCCGGCGGTGCTGCTGCCGGCGAAGCCGCGAGACGGCATGTTCACGCCGAGCATCGGCAGGCCGAACAGCGTCGCTTCCACCAACGCCTTCTGGTGAATGCCGCGGATGTCGGGCGTGGCCGCGAGATAGGCGAGCTTGGCCTTGACCAGCGCTTCGCCTACAGCGATTGGCGTGCCGACGGTGCCGGCACGCAATTCGCGGGCAACGTTGAGGTACAGCCGCTCGCTGTACTCGATGAAGTCGGTGTCCCCGTACTGGTAGCCCGTACCCGCGATGAGCGTCGCCTGTTTCCGCGCGAAGGCCTGCGTCCAGTCGAGGGGCAGCGCGCCGAGCGCGACGGCGGCGTCGGCATCGACGATGTTGTAGCCGGCATGGCAGCCGGCGCCGATCACGAGCGAGTTCGTGAAGTCGGTCGGCGAAGCCTCGAGATCGGTGGTGAGCAGGCTCGTCGTGAAATCGGCCGCGAGAGCGCTGTTCGCACTGAAGTGTCCGGCGAGGAAGATCACGTCGTGGCGAGCGCCCAGGAGGCTGGCGCCGAGTTGCGTCGCTGTCCATGACGCCGGATCCTGCGGCGACACGCCGTTCGCCGTGACCAGGCGGTCGACGGGTGCCGATGCCGGCGCTTCCGAACTCGGAGTGCACCGCGTCCGCCGCATCGGCGAGGAAGTCGTAGCCGGTCACGAGCGACGAATTGGGTGCCAGGACGGGGTTGGCGACGTACGCATCGATCATCCCGGCGATTTCGTCAGGCGTCTCGACGAGGCGGCCGACGGCAAGACCGGGCACCGGGAACGTGCTCGTGCGCAGCGAGATCTGCGTTGCCGACCCGTACGCGTCCTGGCCGAGCACGTAGTCGCGCCGCAAGCTCGCCTCGGAGGCCGAAGTGTCGATGACCGGCGGCACGTAACCCGACTCCTGCCCCAACAGGCTCTCGTCAGGGTAGCGGAAGAACGGAATCACCCCGTCGCTGCCGACGATGACGACATACCGGGTCGGACTGATACGAATCCGCGAGCGCCTTGATCTCCTCGGCAAGCAGATTTTTCGCGTACGGACAGCTCGCGTGACTGTCGGCTTGATCCCGCAGCGCAATTACGCGGCCATCGCCGTTGACGTCGACGACGACACCTCCGACGCTGCCCGCCAAGGCATTGAGTTTGTCGCCAAGCGTTCCACCGCCCGCCAACGGGGTGCCGAGTGCCAGCTTCGACGAATCGGTAACGATGACCGTCTGGACTCCGGAACCCACCGCCGTCCGCGTGTTCGGCGCAAGTGCGGTGACACCGTCGCAATAATTGTTCGTGTCGGTCGTCACGTTCAGCGTGAACTGCCCGGCCGCGGAGAAGGCCGCGCCGCGGCCGCCGACGCGAATGTAGAAGCTCCCGGTGTTGCTCCACGTGTTCACGACGACCGCCTCGTCGACGGTGCCGGGTGTGGCCGACACGCCGATGATGCTGCGCGTCTGCGCGCTGGAGAACGCCTGGGCGATTTCCGTGGCGCTGAACACGCTCGGGCTGAACACCGACGGCGAGAACACACTCGGACTGAACACCGACGGCGAGAACACGCTCGGGCTGAACACCGACGGCGAGAACACGCTCGGACTGAACACCGACGGCGAGAACACGCTCGGACTGAACACCGACGGCGAGAATACCGACGGCGAGAACACGCTCGGACTGAACACCGACGGGGCGTACGCGTCGGGGCTGAAAACCGACGGCGAAAATACCGACGGCGAGAACACCGACGGCGAGAACACCGACGGCGCGTATTCGGCGCTCAGCTTGGTAAGCGCGGCGGAACCGCTGCGGCACGACCTGGGCGAGAAATGCCGCACCGATGTCCTTGAACACGGCGAGGTCGTAGTCGGCCGGCAGACCGGTCAGGCTCACCCGGATCTGCTGGCCCGGCTTGACGTCGACCTTGTACCAGCGTGCCTTGCCCGGGGCGTCGATATACTCGCTAATCTGCGGCGAGCCGGTGATGTCCAGCGCCTTTGGCCAGTAATCGTTGTCCGCCGAGCTGGCGAGGCACGCGGACGGCGCCGTCACCTCCGGCGACGTTACCTTTACCGCGACGAATTGCCCTTCGGTGATACCCGCGATGGCCGGCGTGATGAAATAGCCGGACGGATCCGTCGTCACGTTAATGGGAATGGGCGTCGGTAATCGGAGTGCTATTGGGCACGCCATTGGTGCACGCGTACGCCTGCAGCGTCAGCGGCTGGCTGGGCGCGCCGTCTACCCGGCCGACCAGGGTCGCGCTCGACCCGCCGGTCGCAACCACGCGCATGAGGCTTGGCGTGGCGAGAAACGACAACCTGTTCACGCTGACGGCATCGAGCTGCACGCCGTAATTGTTGTTGCCGCCCGCGGACTTGAACGATAGGTTGGCCGAGGTCCCGAGCGGCCCGGTCGTCACCGGGAGCTCCACCGTGACCCATCCCTTGTCCGAGGAGATGTTGAATGTCTGGGTGAAATCCGGGCTGCCGTTCGTGACCCACTTCACCTGTCACACCCGGGTTGGATCCGATCTGCGTCGAGTAGCTGAATCTCAGGACATAGCTACTGCTCGGCGATGTATCGAACGACTGCGCAATCGTGCCGCCCTTCCCGGTGAGATCGATCCACTGGCTGCCCTCGGGCGCGCCCGACGTGCTTCGATAGACGTTGATCGAAGCGCCACTGACGGACCACGGCGCGAGCCCGTTGCCCGGGTTGATCGTGGCGAAAGTTCCGCTGATCGGCGGTGACTCGAAACCGCCATTGACCACAAGATTGGGACCCGTAGCAGCGACGGCGAACCCGCCGGCGAAAATCGCGACACCTGCCACGGCGATCGCCGCGACAACCGTCATTCGCGCGACGTTCGAACCCGCTAGCAGAATCCGCGCGCTCATGGTTCCCCCCAGGGCGGATAAGAAGTGCGATGTATATCACCAAGATTCGTGAAATACAATGGGAATGCGAACGGTTAGCGTTCGGCAATGAGACCGTTTGCCGCCACCAACCGCCGAACGTGGAAGATAGGGGCGCCGAGCGGCTATCGCTCGGGGTCGATCGCGCCGTCCTGCGCCGCCCGCTCGCAGAGTGCGAGGGCGTGCTCGACGGCAGCAGAGAGGTCGAGGGAGCGACCGCGCATCCGCTGCGCCAGGCGTTCCTGTTCGGACAGCGCCGTTACCGCCGGTGCGATCTGGAGCCCGATTTCCTGCTCGAGCGACGGCGCACGCGGCGCCCCGATCGCCTCGCGCGACGCGTCGGCGGCGCCCAACAACTCGAGTGCCGACCGCGCGTCTCCTGCCAGGGCCGCGAGTATGCCAATGTCCTCGAGCAGAAACGCGAGCGCCCACCGGTCGTCGTAGTCGCGGTAGGCACGGAGGCTGTCGGCGTAGTGCCGGCGGGCCGCCTGGTAGTCGGCCAAGCCCCCGCGTTGCATTGCCCAGATTGTTGTGGCAGATGGCGACCATCCATGCGTCGCCGACCTCGCGGTTCAACGCCATCGACTTCTGGAACCAGTCGCGCGCCTCGGCGTAGACCTTCTGCAGCACGGCGATCATTCCGAGATTGTTCATCGAGACGCCGATCGCCCAGCGGTCGCCGATCTCCGTGCGCAGCGCCAGCGCGCGTTCGTGGAATGCGCGTGCGGCCGCGTAGTCGCCGCGATACTCCGCGATGACGCCGAGATTGGACAGCAGGCTCCCCATGCTCGCCTTGTCCCCCGCCCGTTCGCGGATCGAAGGCTCGCCTCGTAATTCTCCACCGCCTTCGCGTAGTCGCCGCGCTGCGCCGCCACGGTGCCGACAAGATGCAGTACCTTGCCGACACCGCTTTCTTCTCCCAGCGATTTGAACGCACCCGCCGCGCGATCGAGCCGCTCGAACGGCTTCGTCGTAGCGCCCCTGCTTGCGCGCCACCTCGGCCAGCGCCGTCTCGCACGCAGCGCGCGAGTGATCGTCGGCAAGGCTCTCGGCGAGCGCGAGCGCCTCGGTGTCCACCTCCTCGGCGCGGTGCCACTTGCCCACGAGTTCGAGCACCTTGCCAAGCTTGAGCAGTACCTCGACCCGCGCCGCCTGCTCCACCAGCGGCACCAGACGCTCGAAGTAGTCGATCGCCGCCGCGTTGGCATACGACACCTGGGCCGCATCGCCGGCGCGGCCGAGGTATTCGCGCTTCTTTGGCAGATTCGCGCTGTGCCAGTAGTGGTGCGCCAGCAGGTCGAGGTGGCGCTCGATCGCGCCGGCCTCGGTGGCCTCGATGTGCCCGCCCACGCGCTCGTGCAGCATCGACCGGAACGCGAAGGGCATGCTCTCGTAGGCGACCTCCTGCGTGACGACGTGCTTGAAAAGGTACGTCTGCTCGGCCTCCTGGTCGACGTTGACGAGATCGCTCGCGCCGAGGGTCTGCAGGTGTTCCTTCACCTCCCCGAAGGCCCCGAGCTCGGGGTACACGCCGGGCAGCATCGGCGCGCGAAACACGCGACCGAGGACGCTCGCCACCTTGAGCGTGCGCCGCGGCGCTTCGCCCAGCTTGTCGATGCGGCTCAAGATCAGGCTGTGCAGGCTCTCCGGAAGTTCGAGCCGCTTCAGGGCCGACGCGTCCTGCGGATCGACCCCATGACTCTGAATGAAGTTGAGCAGTTCCTCGATGTAGAACGGGATTGCCCTGTGCGCGTGCGGTGATGAGCTCGACGAGGGCCGCCGGCGCGTCGGCGTCGCCGCCGAGCATCCTGGCGAGCTTCGAGCGAATCAGCTGCGCCGCACTCTGGGCGTCGAGTTCGGCGAGCGCGATCTCGTCGAAATGCGGCAGCTTCTCGATGCCGAGCCCGCCACCGACGTCCGTGCTCGGCCGGTACGCAAGCACGAGCAGGACCTTAAGACTTGCCGCCGCGCGCGCGAGCACCTCGAGGAGATCACGCGACAGCGGATCGAGCCAGTGGCAGTCCTCGAGCACCACGACGATCGGCTGCGCGCTCGCCCGGGCGCGCAGGTATTCGACCAGCAGTCCTTCGAGCGAGGTCTTGCGCAGCTTCGCATCGAACGCCGCCGTGAGATCGTTGTCGGGAATGGCCAGGTCGAGCAACCCGCCGAGCAGCGGCGCCCGGGCCACGAGGCCGGGGTCGATCGCCGCGAGTTCGGCCTCCAGCGCGCGGACCTGCGCAGCCTCGGGCAGGTCGTCGTCAAGGCGAAACAGCGTCGACCAGATCGCGCGCCAGACGAAATAGCTGGTGTTCGTACCGTACGACTGGCACTCGCCGACGGCGACGACACCGCCCCGCCGCGCAGCGATCCGGGCGAATTCGGCCGCCAGACGCGACTTCCCCATGCCCGCCTCGGCCGAGATGCCGACGACGCGGCCGCGACCAGCGAGCGCCTCGTCGAGCTTCGCACCGATCGTGTCGAGTTCCGCCCCGCGGCCGACGATCGGGAGGTCGGTGCTGGCCGGCGCGCGCGATGCGTGCCGCTTCGAGCCGGTCAGCGCAAACACGGACACCGGCTCGGCCTTGCCCTTGACCGTCATCGCGGCCAGCGTGTCCCAGTTGAACACGTCGCCGGCGGCGCGCCGCACCGGTTCGGAGACATAGATCTTGCCCGGCGGCGCATTCGCCATCAGCCGCGCCGCGAGGTTGACGGCATCGCCGAGACAGGTGAACGTCTGCCGGCGCCGGTGGCCGTACGTGCCGCTGCGCAGCCGTCCGTACGTGATCCCGACCTGGATGCCCGTCGCCGCCGTCGTCGCTTCGAGGTCGCGCAACTCGAGCGCTGCGGCTGCTGCGCGCGCCGCGTCGTCCTCGTGCGCTTGCGGCGGGCCGAACACCGCCGACAGATACGCGCCCTTGTCGCCGAGCGTCAGGTGCAGCAGGTTGCCGCCATACGTGGTCAGAATGCGCTGCACATGCCGGATGAAATCGTCGAGTTTCGCGATCGCGTCTTCATCGTGGTCGAAGTCGATGCCTTCGAAGCGGACGAACACCGGGTACGCCGGCCGCAGCTCCGCCAGAAACTCGCCGCGCCCGGTGGACAGCCGCTCGTAGACCACCGGCAGCAGCCATTGCCGGACGATCGCCTCCGGCAGCGGATCCTCGTGGGCCGACGCCGGTGCGTCCGCCACGTCCACCATCATGTGATCGACGACACCGACTTCACGGCCGGTCTCGCCGTCGATCCGGCGCTGGCGAATCCTGACCCGGTCGCCGAGGGAATCCAGCGCCGACCGGTCGAGCACGACCTCGGTACGCTCGGCCAGTTGTTCGGCCGTGGCGAGCGCATCGATGAGCCGCCCCCCGAGGACGTCGATCAGCTGGATGTCCGGGTCGCCCACCAGGAATCGCCGGGCCGTCCCAACGGCGACGGCGGCCTTCATCGCGAGGCGAACGCTTGCGCCGGCCGGCGTGACCACCTCGCCGATTTCGCCCATCTTCTTTTGCATCGAGAGCGCGCAGGCGGTGGCGCGCGCGCCGTCGTCGCCATCGATCCAGCAGGTGATCGCATCGCCGCTGAAGTAGATGACGTGGCCGCCGAAACGCTCGAGTCGGGTGATAAGCGCGTGGAAGAGCCGGTTGAGGTTGGCGGTCAACTCCTCGGCGCCGCGCTGCGGGCCGAGCTCGTTCGCCAGCGCTTCGGTCAGCGGCGTGAAGCCCGAGATGTCCGCGAACAGCGCAGCACCGCGAACGCGGTCGGGTATCGGGATCCCCGTGGCGAGCGCGTGCCGGCGGTCGCCGGGGATGTAGGCCTCCAGGTCGTGGGTTGCGGCCGGCGCAGCCGCCGCCGCGTTCCCTGCAACGCCTTGTGCCTCGGTCATGTCCGTCCCAGTGCTACCGATGTCGGCGACACCGTTGACCATCGTTCACGTCGTCCACCCATTCCGCGTAGCAGAGGCCAGCCCGGGGCGAAGGACCCCATGGACACGTGGCCCACACTTATCGTGGATTATACGGGCGGTGGAGCGAAGAACATGTCCCAAACGGGGTCACACGCGCGTTGCGGGTGCCGGCTTTGGTTGCGCCAGACGTTGTGCCCGCGTCGAGCGCCTCTGCCGCTCCAACCCGCGTGCACTCGAGTCGCAGCAGGTTCCGAGGCGCGTGAAGGCTGTCATCCGCGTTGCGCGCAAGCTCGGCATCCCATAGATCAGATGCGTCTCGCATGGTGCAGATCGCGGCGTGATGCGTGGCGAGTGCGATTGAAAGCGCGCAGCCATTCGGGACTGGTCCTCGTCGCGCCCAGTCACATCCAGGACACGGTCGCGACTAACTCCCAACGCTGGGCCGCTTCGCGAACGGTAAGTCGCCAAAGGCTCAAGCACGCGACGTTCGAATCTCCCGGAGGCGAGATGGTTCATACGCATGGCAAGTCTTTCAGATCGACGTCTTCGTAGCCGACGAGAATTCGCATCCGGGCCGACGAACCGAACGTGTTCGCCAGTTGCCGCGATCGCCGATGGCCGACGTTCCTTTTCGGTTGCCCTTGGTAAGAACTCCGCTGCTCGACGTCGATGCCGGCGGCAGTATCTGCGCAATCACCATCGAACGTGCCTCCGAGAACGCCGATATTCCACAGTTCTCTTACGAACTGGTCGCGGCCTGAGCCGGCGGATGACCTTTCGCACCCACAAGCGCGACCCGCAACCAAGATCGTTTGGCCACAAAAAATTGGGTGGCGCGGAGAGTATTATTGACGAATTGTGTGTGATTGGAGGCGATTCATGCCGAGCCAACTTGAGGTCGTAGAAGCGGAAGCTCTGAAACTATCGGCCGAAGAACGCGCACGTCTGGCGGATCGGCTGCTTGCGAGCCTGTGCGAAGGCGGCGAGGTCGAGGCGGCTTGGGCGGCCGAAGTTGAACGGCGCATCGCCAAAATTGAAAGTGGCCGCGCGCAACTCGTTCCTGCCGCCGAGGCCATCGCCCGTGCCCACTCGGCACTGAAGTGAATGTTGTTGTTTCTCCAGCTGCCAAGCGAGAGCTAATCGATTGGGCGATTTTCCACGGCACGGGGCGACCGCTGATTTGGGTCTTGCCTTCATGGCAGAACTTGAGCGTGCGGTAAGTATCGCCCAGCTCTACCGGAGGGATACTTACAATCCATGCGACATTGAAATCGAGGATTACATAGACATCATGGCACTGCTCGATCGAATCGAAATCAACCCCAAGGTCAGTTGGGCAAGCCGGTGATCCGCGGCACACGGATCCCGGTCGAGCTGATTTTGCGCAAGCTGGGCGACGGCGCGACCGAGGAGGACTTGCTCGACGCCTATCCCAATCTGAAGCGTGAGGACATTCGCGCTGCTATGACCTATGCCGCCGTGGCGCTCGCCCACGAAGAGATCGTGTAGTGCGCAAAGGCGATTGCGATGGTGCATTTTCTCGCCGACGAGAGCTGCGACTTCGCCGCCGTTCGCGCGCTGCGGACCGCGGGCTTCGACGTATTATCGGTTGCAGAAGCTTCGGCGGGCGGCAAGACGCGTGACTTTAATGCGCTCGCACCTCGTGTCGCTCCCGGACAGCGAGACGGTTCACAATGCGTCTTTCGATCGGCGATTTAAGCCATGAGAATTCGCTACTTTGCGGGTACCGACACGCTGCTCATCGAGTTGCGCAATGCGCCTGTGGCAGAGACTCGGGACCTCGACGAGAATATTCTGCTCGACGTCGATGCCGTCGGCAGTATCTGCGCTATCACCATCGAACATGCCTCCGAGTACGCCGATATTCCACAGTTCTCGTACGAACTGGTTGCGGCCTGAGCACCAACCCCGCGCGGTCCGAACAGAAATCACCCTACATGATGGGTGGCACGAGCTTAGCGCCTGTTCACAGCATGTCTGCTAGCACGAACCGGTGGCCTGGCGTGCCATACGTTAATATGGCGTTTTGTATGGCGTAGGCGTAAACTGGTCAGATGGCCAAAGTCCGATTCGAGTGGGATCCTGCGAAGGACCGCGCGAATCGGCTCAAGCACGGGGTGGACTTCGCTACGGCGCAATTTGCCTTTGCCGACCGGAAGCGTGTGATCGCCGAGGATTCGACACACAGCTCGGACGAGGCCCGTTATTTTTGCATTGGCGAAGTTGGCGGTGGGGTGCTCACTGTCCGCTTCACCTATCGCTCCGGCGTCGTCCGGATAATTGGCGCCGGATACTGGCGGAAAGGTAAACAGATTTATGAGCGCGAAAATCAAATACACCGATGAACCCATGGGTAGCCCGAAGGTAATTGCCGATTTTCTACCGGCACCTGAGGACCTTGTCGTGCGAGAGGACGGGGTGAAGATCACGCTCGCTCTGAGCAAGAGTAGCGTTGAATTCTTCAAGCGCGAAGCGACCAAGCACAATACGCAATACCAACGCATGATACGTCGGCTTCTGGACGCGTACGCGGAGCAATATGGACAACGTCTAGCGTCGAGGTCAACCGGACGCCCGTCGGTGGGGCTTCGCCCGCGCGGTGGCCGCCGCCCACCTTGATCGTCAGGGTAGCTGGTCGGAGCCACCCAACTCGGCGAAAAGTTCGTGTCGACAAGCAGCTTCAACCGGGGTGCAGTATGACCTCGCGTTCTTCGGCTCGCCATGCAGCGTACCGAAGCGCCAGCAGGATGTCCTCACGTTCAAGGTAAGAATAGTCGGCGAGGACATCCTCGACGCTGCGACCAGCCCCGATCTGACCGACCACCATGCCAACGGTAACCCGCATCCCACGGATGCACGCCTTGCCGCCCATCACTTCCGGCTGCTGGGTAATGCGATCCAGTGAGCCCACGCGTCACTCCTCGCCGATATCCACGGTCATGGTTGAGAATATCAGTTCGAGGACCCGTTGAGCTAAACCCCCGGCCACCGCTCGATGAAAGCGATCTGCTCCGGCGTCTCGGGAGAACGCGGATGCCGGTCGCGTTTCTCCATCACCAGCCATTTGCGGCCGATGAGGTCGAGCGCGTCGGCGGCAGCGAAGCCCTGCTCGCGCAGCAGGCAGCCGACGACGGTGCCCGTCCTGCCCACACCGCCCCAGCAGTGCAGGTATGTCGGCTCGCCCGCGGTCATCGCCGCGTAGATCGCGTCGAGCGTCGTGCGCATGAATGCTGCGGTAGGGCACGTCCAGGTCGGGAATCGTGAACCGGGAGTGGACGACGCGAACGCCCCATACCTCCGCGCGCTCGAACAGAACGTCGACGTACGGCGACGGTCCCTCGTCTTCGTCGGTGAGGTCGATGAACGTCCGCACGCCGGTGTCGATAAGCGCGTCGACGCGGTCGATGCCTTGCAGCGGGAACGAACGCTCCCGGATGCTCGCCCGCCAGCAGCCGCTTTGCAACCACCCAGTAGCAATTGGGATACGGCCGCGCGATGACGTCGCCAGGCGCGTCCAGGTCCTCGCGCGCAATTGCCGGAATCGTCATCGCAGCGTCACGGGCGGATCAGTGCGAGATGATCTTCGACAGGAAATCCTTCGTCCGGTCGTTCTTCGGATGGTTGAAGAACTCCTCGGGCACGTTCTGCTCGACGATCTGCCCTTCGTCCATGAAGATCACTCGATCGGCGACAGAACGCGCGAGGCCCATTTCGTGCGTCACGCAGAGCATCGTGATGCCCTGGTTCGCGAGCTCGACGATCACATCCAGGACCTCCTTGATCATTTCCGGGTCGAGTGCGGACGTCGGTTCGTCGAACAGCATGATCTTCGGCGTGAGGCACAGCGCGCGGGCGATCGCCACGCGTTGCTGCTGGCCGCCCGAGAGCTGCAGCGGATACTTGTTCGCCTGCTCGGGGATCTTCACGCGCTCGAGCTGCTGCATCGCGCGTTCGTCCGCTTCGCGCTTGGGGGTCTTGCCAACCCACATCGGCGCGAGCGTCAGGTTTTCGAGTACGGTCAGGTGGGGAAACAGGTTGAACTGCTGGAAGACCATCCCCACCTGCCGGCGGATGGCTTCGATCACCTTGAGGTCGTCGGTCAGCTCGACGCCGTCGACCTTGAGCGTGCCCTGCTCGTGCTCCTCGAGCCGGTTGATGCACCGGATCAGCGTCGACTTGCCCGAGCCCGACGGGCCGCAGATCACGATCCGTTCGCCGCGTCCGACCGCGAGGTCGATGTCGCGCAGCGCGTGGAAGCGCCCGTACCACTTGTTGACGCCGGAAAACTCGATGATCGAATCGGTTGCCTGCATGCGAAGCCTCGGATTTTCTACTGGCGGCGGGTGCCGACGTTGAGATGGCGCTCGACCCACTGGCTGTAGCGGGACATCGCGAAACAGAATACGAAATAGACGGCGGCGATGAACAGCTGCCCTTCGAGGAAGAACTTGCGCCAGTCCGCGTCACCGAGCGCCAGCTGCAGCGCACCGGTCAGGTCGTAGAGGCTGACGATGGTAACGAGCGAGGTGTCCTTGAACGCTCCGATGAACGTATTCATGATCGCCGGCACGACGAGGCGCAGCGCCTGCGGCAGCACGATCTTGCGCGTCGTCTGCCAGTAGGTGAGCCCCAACGCCTGCGCCGCCTCGATCTGCCCCCGCGGCAGCGCCTGCAGCCCGCCGCGGACGACCTCGGCCAGATACGCGGCGGAAAACAGGATGATGCCGACCTGCACGCGCAACAGCACGTCGATGGTCCAGCCCGCCGGCATGAACAGCGGGAACATGAACGACGCCATGAACAGCACCGAGATCAGCGGCACGCCGCGAATCAGCTCGATGTAGAGCACGCACAGCGTCCGGATGCCCGGCATCCGCGAACGACGCCCAAGAGCAACTGCGATCGACAGCGGAAAGGCCACCGCGAGCCCGATCGTCGACAGCATGATCGTCAGTGGCAATCCACCCCAGCGCGCAGTGTCCACCTCGGCCAGGCCCAGTACGCCGCCCATCATCAGCACGAAGAACACCGTGAACACGCCCACCCATGCGCCGATAAGCCAGCGGCGCCAGTACGCGCGATAACAGCTCGCCGCCAACAGCGCGATCATCAATGTCGTCGCGACGAGTGGCCGCCATTGTTCCTCGTACGGGTAGCGCCCGAACAGGATGAGCCGGCCTTTTTCGGCGATGACACCCCAGCAGGCACCGGCATGGCCGATTGCGCGGCAGGCGGCGTTGTCGGGTTGGACCACCGCGTTCAACACCGCCCAGTCCACGAGCGGCGGCAATAGTTGAGCGAGCAACGCGAGCACGATGATGGTGCCCAGCGTGTTCTTCCAGTCGCTGAAGAGGTTGCGCTTGAGCCACGGCAGCACGCCCTCGGTCGCCATCGGCGGCGGACGGCTCGGAATCACCACAAACGCTACGTTTGATGCGCTCATCGCTCGTGAATCGCCACGCGGCGGTTGTACCAGTTCATGAACGCGGCCGTCAGCAGCGACAGCGTGAGATACACGAGCATCAGCAATGAAATCGCCTCGATTGCACGGCCGGTCTGGTTGAGCGAGGTCGTCGCAATCGACACGAGGTCCGGGTAGCCCACGGCCACGGCCAGCGACGAGTTCTTCGTGAGATTGAGGTACTGGCTGGTGAGCGGCGGGATGATCACGCGCAGCGCCTGCGGCAACACGACGAGGCGGATCTCCTGGGTCCGGTTCAACCCCAGCGCGCCGCACGCTTCATGCTGGCCGTACGCCACCGCCTGGATGCCGCCGCGGACGACCTCGGCGATGTAGCTCGACGTGTACAGCGTGAGTCCGATCAGCACCGTGAGGAACTCCGGCGTGACGGCCCCGCCGCCGACGATCGTGATCATCGTCTTCTCGGGGACGTCCAGCGCCACCGGTGCCCCGCCGGCGAGCCAGCCGATGAACGCGCCCGCGACGATGAGCGCGAACCCTGGGAGGATCACCGGCAATACGCGACCGGTGTCCTCGCGCCGGCGCCTTGCGAATCGCGCCCAGAGCCACGCTCCGACGCAGCCGGCGAGTGCGCCCACGGCGAGCCACACGTGGCCGAGCGCCCACACGGGAATCGGGAACTGCAGTCCGTTCTTGCTGAAGAAAACGTCCGGCAGCGGCCGCAGGGCTTCGTCGATCGGCGGCAGGAATTCCGTCAGCACGAAATACCAGATGAAAAGCTGCAGCAGCAACGGCACGTTGCGAAACGCCTCGACGAAGATGCCGCAAAGCGAGCGAACGAGATAATTCTTCGACAGGCGGCCGATACCCACCAGCGTGCCGAGAATCGTGGCAAGCACGATGCCGACGATGGCGACGCGCAACGTGTTCGACAGGCCGGTCAGGAACGCTCGGGCGTACGAATGCGACGACTCGAATCCGAACAGGCTCTCGCTGATCGCGAAACCGGCGGGTTGCTCGAGGAAATCGAAGCCGCTCTGGATCCCGCGCACCCGCATGTTGACGAGCGTGTTGTGGACGAGATACCAGCCGATCGCCACGACCAGCAGAACCGCGACGACCTGGTAGACGACGCTACGGAACGCCTCGCTGCGCCAGGACCAGCGGAAATGTTTGGACGGAGTCGCCATGACGACGCCCTGCGCGGATTGGAAGTCGGCGTGCGCGGCGCGCATCGCCTCGCGGACGGGGGCAGGCGCGCCGGGAAGCACCCCGACGCGCCCGACTAAACGGCTGCTAGCGTACCGGCGGCGCGTACATGATGCCGCCCTTGCTCCACAGGTTGTTCATCCCGCGCGGCAGCTTCAGCGCCGAATTCGGGCCGACATTGCGATCGAAGATTTCACCGTAGTTGCCGACGGCCTTGATCGCGCGGTAAGCCCAGTCCTTGTCGAGCCCGAGCAGCTTGCCGGTGTCTTCCGACGTGCCGAGGATGCGCTTCACCACCGGATCGTTGCTCGACAAGCGCATCCCGTCGACGGTCGCCTGCCCGATCCCGTATTCCTCGGCTTCGATCAGAACATACCCGACCCACTTGACGATCGTGAAGAACTCGTCGTCGCCGCGGCGCACCGACGGGCCCAGCGGCTCCTTGGAGATGAGATCGGGAAGGATCACGTGATCAGCCGGATTGCCCGCCTCCTTGTTGCGCACCGACGCAAGACCCGATGCGTCCGTCGTGTACACCTGGCAACGGCCGGAGAAGTAAGCCTTGTTGGTGGCCTCCTGCGTCTCGAACACGACGGGCTTCATCGCCAGATTGTTCGCATTCGAGTAATCGGACAGATTCTTTTCCGTCGTCGTGCCCGACTGCACGCACACGGTGGCGCCTTTCAACTGCTTGGCGCTCGTGATCTTCAATTTCGCCGGCACCATGAAGCCCTGCCCGTCGTAGTACGTAACGCCGGTGAACTCGAGGCCCAGCGACGCGTCGCGCGTCAGCGTCCACGTCGTGTTGCGCGATAGGACGTCGATCTCGCCCGACTGCAGCGCCGTGAACCGCTGCGAGGCGTTGAGTGGCACCCACTTGACCTTCTTGGGATCGCCGAGAACGGTTGCCGCGATCGCGCGGCAGATGTCGACGTCCAGTCCGACCCAGTTGCCCTGACTGTCGGCCGCGGAGAAACCCGGCAGACTCACGTTGACCCCGCAAACGAGCTGATCGCGCTGCTTGATCGTGTCGAGCGTCTTGCCGGCATGCGCCGACCCCGTGAATGCGACAAGCAGGGCCGCGGCAACTGCCAATTTCTTCATCATGGTGTCCTCCTCGGGTTGGGCCGGAATCCGGCTCGAAACTTGGTGTCGGGCGAGTGTAAGCCCATCGGCGTGGATTGGCGAGAGGGGCCAACGGGCGCCCTACTTCGCCAGCGCGCCGTCCCCAGGGGCAACACCGAGGGCTTCGGCGAGCCGACGCAGTCCGGCTTCGGTCGTCTCGGGGTCGTGGACAAGGGCGATTCGCACGAACGCGTGCCCCGTGTTGGTGCCGTCCGCGTCGGGCTGGGCAAGATAGGCGCCGGGCAGGACGCGCAGCGCAAAGTCGCGCCACAGGCGCTGCGTCAGCGCCAACCCGTCGTCGGCCCGCATCCACAGGAAAAAGCCGCAGGGCGGGCGATAGTAGCCGGAATGCCCGCCAAGCAGCCGGTCCGCCATGTCCTTGCGTGCCCGCAACCGCGTGCGCATCGCGTCGACGTGGGTGTCCTCCGACCAAAGGGCGGTCGCGGCGGCCAGCAGCGGCAGCGGCGTGCATGCGGTGCCATTGAGGCGCACCCGATTGAGGGCGGCGAGAATGTCCCGGGCTCCGACGGCAAATCCGGAGCGCATCCCGGCAGCGCTCGACCGCTTGGACAGCGAGTGCAGCACCAGCACGTTGTCGAGCCAGCGCGCGGAGGAATCGAGCGCCGCGAGAACGTCGAGCGCACCCTGCGGGGGCACTTCGTCGTAGAGTTCCGCGTAGCACTCGTCGAAAACCACGAGGAAATTGTATCGGCGTGCGGCCTCGATGGCGTATCGCATCTGGGCCGGCGCGATCACCTGCCCATCCGGATTGGACGGCGAACACAGGTAGAGGATCGACGCGCGTTCCCACACATCGGCATCGACGGCGGCAAGGTCGAGCACGAACTCCGGGAAGCCGCTGTGGCGCAGATACTGCGGCTCGGCGCCCGCCATGATCGCGCCGACCCGATACGTCTGGTAGAACGGGTTCTGCATCAACGCGAGCGGCGCCTCGCGCGACGGGCACGTCGCGATCGACGCCGCGAGATACAGCCCTTCGCGGCTGCTCGTGACCGGCGAAATCTGCCCGTCGGGATCGATCCGACCGCGGGTCCCCGGATACCGACGGTTGAGGTAGCCCAGGGCCGCGCTCCGGAACTCGGGCGTACCGATCGCAGGCGGATAACGATTCCACAGATGCGAATGAGCGGCGATCGTTTCGGCCAGCATCGGCGGCGGCGCGTCCTGCGGCTCGCCTACCGACATGTTGATCGGTCGCAGTACCGGGTTCGGCACGATGCCGGCGAGCAATTCGTCCAACCGGCGAAACGGGGATTCAAACCGGGCGACGCGCCCATTGAGTAGCGGATTCATGGCCGCAAGTCTACGATACCGCGCACCCGGAATGCCGAAATCGGGAGAGGCGGTCGACCGTCGGCACAAACGTCCCAGGTGCCACTCGATTTGACCGTGCGATATGGTACGGTTTCACGTCGTCGCCCTCCCCCACGTCCACGCAAGCCTCCAAGAGCACCCAAATGAATACTGAAGCGATCACCAATCGCATGCCGCGAAGCGGCTTCAATGCACGAGGCCGGAGCCGCGTTACGCCGCCACGTGGCAACGGCGAGGCGTTGTGACGCCGGCTCCGCCGCGGCGACGCATCGTCGTGTTCGATCTCGGCGGCGTCCTCATCCAGTGGGATCCCCGCCATCTGTACCGGAAACTTTTCGCCGGCGACGAAGCGGCGATGGAATCGTTTCTTGCCGACGTCTGCACGGTGGAGTGGAACGAGCGGCAGGATGCCGGGCGCAGTTTCGCGGACGCCATCGCCGAACTTCTTCCGAAGCACTCCGACAAGGCACATCTCATCGAGGCGTTCGGCCACCGTTTCGACGAGATGATTTCCGGCGCCATCCAGGGCACCGTCGGTATTCTTGCCGATCTGAAGCGCGCCGGCGTTCCGCGTTATGCGCTCAGCAACTGGTCGGCCGAGACCTTTCCGCCCCAGCGCCAGCGCTTTGCGTTTCTATCCTGGTTCGACGGCATCGTCGTTTCCGGCGAAGAAGGCGTGATCAAGCCGGATCCGCGCATCTTTCGCATCCTTCTGGAACGCTATCGCATTGCGCCGGAGCAAGCGGTGTTCATCGACGACAATCCCCGCAACGCCGAAGCCGCCGAGGCGCTGGGCCTCCACGGCATCCATTTCCGCTCGCCCGAACTGCTCCGGCGCGAGCTCGAAGCGCTGGGCCTGCTTTGAGGATGCGATGTCCGCCACCCTTGGCATCGACGCGATCGCGGACCGGGCCCCAGGATTGCAGGATTGCACGTTGACATAAAACTGGTTTTATGGGAATATGGGACAATGAAAACCACGCTGGAAATGCCCGACGATCTTATGCGGCGCGTGAAAATGCGCGCGGTCGAGCGCAACCAGAAGCTGAAAGACACGGTCGCGCAACTGCTCGAGGCGGGCATTGCCGCGGCGTCCGACGACAAGCCGTCCGTCCGTGCGCCCAAGCCCGTGCGCCTCAAGCACCGTCGTCTCCTCAATATCGACGACATCGAGGCGGCGATCGCCGCCGGTCGCGAATAGCCAGCTTTCGGCGTCGACGCGATGGTCATCGTCGACACCAACATCGTCGCCTATCTGTTGATCCAAGGCAACCGGACTGCGGAAGCGCAGGCTTTGTTCGCCCGTGATCCCGAGTGGAGAAGTGAGGCATTCCTGCTGATCGAATTCAGCAACCTTCTCGCGACGTACGTTCGCGCGGGTTCGTTGCGCCGGAACGAGGCGCACGCCCTGTTGGGTGAGGTCGAAAAGCGTGTGCGCGGCCTGGTGAACCTTCCGCACGTGCGCGCGTTGCAGGTTGCCGAGCAGTTCGGCGTTTCAGCGTATGACGCCCGTTTTCTCGGTGCAGCTCAGATTCTGGGCGGAAAGCTCGTCACCGAAGATTTACAGCTCCGCGCAGCGGCGCCTGCCCTCACGCAATTCTTGGCAGACGCGCTCGGCCGGTAATACCTCAAGCCGCGTCGAGTCGGTTACGCCATGCGCCCCGAACCAAGGCGCCCACCGCGGCTCACCTCGGCGGATGCTCTGTGTCTGGCGAATACCCTGCCGGTGCCGTAAAGTAGTCGCTCTGCGTTCGATGCCTCATGGGGTCCCGGCGTGCACGAGCGTTCTGCGATCACGACGTTCCTCTTCACCGACATAGAGGGCAGCACCGGGCTGTGGGACCGTGAGCCGGACCGGATGGAGCCGGCGCTCGCGGTTCACGATGAACTCGCCCGGGCGGCCGTCGCCGAGCATCGCGGCACCGTTGTGAAAATGACGGGTGACGGCATGTGTGCGGCGTTCGACGACCCGTCCGACGCGCTCGCGGCCACCTTGCAGTTTCAGCAGGCGCTCGCCGACCCGGCCGCGACCCACGGCGTCGCGCTCCGTGTTCGGTGCGGACTCCACGCCGGCGTTGCCGAGCGCCGCGACGGCGACTTCTTCGGCACCACGCTTAACCGCGCCGCCCGCATCATGGCGGCGGCGCACGGGGGGCAGGTGCTCTTGTCGCAATCCGTCGCCACGCTGATACGCGATCGTCTCCCGGCAGGCGTCACGCTGCGCCAGTTGGGCGCCGTCCATCTGCGTGGCCTGGAGACGCCCGAGCATGTCTGCCAGGTCGTGCACCCGCTGCTGCGGCAGGATTTCCCTGCGCTGCGTGCGCTGGACGCGACACCGAACAATCTGCCGCAGCAGGTAACGTCGTTCGTCGGACGCGACCGCGAACTGGCCGAGGTCGTTCAATGTTTGCGAAAGGCGCGGCTGTTGACGCTGCTGGGCGTGGGCGGTCTCGGCAAGACGCGGCTTTCACTGCAAGTTGCGGCGCAAGTCATGGACGACTATCCCGACGGCGTGTGGTTTGTCGAGTTCGCCCCCATCAGCGACGGGCAACTCGTGCCGCAGACGGTCGCGTCCACTCTCGGGGTCAAGGAGGAGGCGGGTCGGCCTGTGACCGAGGCGCTGGCAAAGCACGTTGCCGACCGCCGCCTGCTGCTGATCCTCGACAACTGCGAACATGTTCTGGCGGCCTGCGCCGAACTCGTGCGGTCGCTGCTCCAGTCGGGCCCGCAGTTGCGCATCATGGCGTCGAGCCGCGAGCCGCTACACGTGGCAGGCGAGATGACGTATCCAGTACCGTCGCTTGCGGTTCCCGACACCTCGCGGCCAATCACCCTCGCGCAGGTGACCCAGTACGAGGCGGTGCGCCTTTTCGTCGACCGCGCCGTCGCGGTCAGCCCCGCCTTTCGTCTGACCGATCAGAATGCAGCTGCCGTTGCCGCCGTGTGCCGGCGTCTGGACGGTATCCCTCTGGCGATCGAGCTTGCCGCGGCGCGTGTGCGTGCGCTTTCCGTGGAGAAAATCGCCGAGCGGCTGAACGACCGTTTCCGCTTGTTGACCGGCGGCGACCGAACCGCCCCGTCGCGCCAGCAGACTTTACGATCCTCGATCGACTGGAGCCACGATCTCCTCACGAGAAAAGAGCAGATCCTGTTTCGCCGGCTTGCGGTATTTGCCGGCGGGTGGACCCTGGAAGCAGCGGAATCCATATGCTCGGCGGATGACGTCGGCCAGAGCGAGGTGATGGACTTGCTCGCCGAACTGGTCGACAAGTCGCTGGTGACGGTCGAGCTGAACGGCGGGCGGTGCGGATTTCTCGAGACGGTGCGCGAGTACGCCGATGAACAGTTGGCGAAGGGGGGCGACGGCGACGCAACCCGGTCCGCTCACTTGGCGTTCTTTCTTGCTCTCGCAGAAAAAGTGGCACCGGACCTGTTGGGACCCGAACAGGCAGCGGGACTGCGGCGGCTCGATCTCGAGTGGGAGAACATCCTGTCGGCGCACGAATACTGCGTGCGCAGGCAAACCGACTCCGATCAGGCCTACCGACTGGTAAACGCGGTCAAGCACTATTGGTTCATGCGTGGTCTGCTGAACCTCGGCCACCACGTGACCACGGAAGCGATCGCGATTCCCGCCCCCGAGGCGCAGAGCCTGGCACGGTGCCGGGCGTTATGGGTGGCCGGACAGATCTGCAGCTACACGGGTCGATACGAGGAGGCACAACGGTACTTGGCCGAAAGCCTGGCGATCGCGCGACATCACGGCGACCGGCGAATGATCGCCGCCGTGCAGAATATCCTTGCCTTGGCCGCGCTCGGTCGGGGCGATCGGGCTGCGGCGCGGCTTCACGGCGAGGAAGCGCTCGATCTCGCCCGCCAATCGGGAAGCAAGAGCGAAATAGTAGTGGCATCGAATGCGCTGGCGCAGTTGAATCGTCTCGACGGAAAGCTGGACGAAGCCGAACTGCTCTACGGGGAGGCCGTGGCACAAGCGAACGAGTTGGGAGCACGGGAATTTGCCGCTATCGGGAGTCTTGGACTGGCGATGGTCGCGATCGGACGCGGCTCCATCGACCGTGCGCGCGATTTGCTGCAAGATGTGCTGACCATTGCCGACGAAACCGGCTCAATGCCAGCGGAGCAAAGCGCCGTGGAGGTCGCGGCGGGCCTCGCCGCATTGCAAAAGGACTCGGAGCGTTTCGCCCGCCTTTACGGCGCCGCCGAGGCCCAGATGCTGCGCACCGGGATTCGCAGGGACCCCGCGGACGAAGCATTCCTGCAACCATTTCTTGCCATAACACGCGAAGCGCTGGGCGAATCCCGGTTCGCGTCGGCCGAAGCGTCGGGTCGCGCAATGCCCTTTGACCGAGCTATCGCAGAGGTGCGGGCCTGGTTGTCAGGCAACGACTGAACGGGACGAAGCGCGCGTTCCTAGCGACACGCGCGCTTCCGAGTGCCCGAGAAGCGGACTCAACTGATGATCCAGGGATCGAGCGTCTCGCAGAATTTCTTGGTTCCAGTCGCCTGCCGCAACGCCAGGACATAAGCGTAGTCCATTCTCGGTCGCTGGTTCTTGAACTGGACGGAGAGCGAGGTGCCGGACCCGGTAATCTGGACGTTCTTGAACTCGTCGTCCGGATCGCTCCTTGATGAAGATGCCGAATTTATACGATTCCCGCGAGAATTCGTAGCCAGGTGTCGTGATTTTCCATGTGATGTTTCGCTGACCTGGGGCTCCCACGCTGGCATCGAGATAATCGGGAAGGTCCGGACGACAGGTGTTATTTGTGCCGCGTCCCATATGACCTTGACTTCGACCGAGCAATCTTGCGCCGGGCACGTCACGCTCGTGACAAACGGATTGGGGCCGCCCCGAACATAGTTGGCCTTGAGCATTCCGGGTGACGAACAACTGATCAGTGCGGCACACGCAATTGTTACAAGGAACAGCGTTCCGATTCGCATTCGAATTCTCCCCTGTTCATGAAATGGCCATTCCGGTCGCGGGCAATCGATGTACGCGCCACTCGCCCGAGACCGAATCATTGCCGCGCGACCGGTTGTTCGCGCCGACGCGCGTCGCTGTTCACCCTCGAAGCGCACCCTGCGGAAGACGGGTCCACTACACAGCGGAGGCATTGTCGACCTATGCCGTTTCCGACGCAAGAAGCTGGGGACACGCTTGAACTTGCCGCCGAAACCGACCAGAATCGGCCGCAGGTTCTACGGCGGGCCCGCCGTAGTACAACGACAAGGTTGGGGCCATGGCACAACCGGCACCGGACAGCGAACGCGCGGCGCGCGACGCCGGCTACGAGATCCGCTACGAGCCCTGCAGCAAGCGGGTGCGGGTCGAATTCAACGGCACCTTCGTCGCCGACTCCTCGCGCGCGATCATCCTGCACGAAACCCGGGCCGCGCCGATGCACTATTTTCCCGCGGATGACGTCCGGATGGAGTGCCTCGAACGGACGCCATTCCGGACGCACTGCCCGTTCAAGGGCAACGCCAGCTACTGGACCCTGAAGGTTGACGGCAAGGTCGCCGAAAACGCCGCGTGGGCCTACGAGGAGCCCTATCCGGACGCCGAGCCGATTCGCGGTTATCTGTCCTTCTACCGCAGCAAGATCGCCGCGCTGTACGAAGGTGACGAAGAACTGGCGTTCATGCACCGGAGCGGCGGCGTACACGCCAACCCGATCGCCGGCTGGCTGATCGAGGAAGCCTGGAAGGCAACGTCACCCGAAGCGTTGATGTGCGGTTTTTGCGAATTCCTCCGCGCCGCGGGCTTTCCGCTCGCGCGGTCCACCGTCATCATCCCCACGCTGCATCCTCAGATCTTCGCCACCGTGCTCGTCTGGCGCGACGACGTCCCCGACGTGCGCGTAGTGTTCGAACCGCACGACATCCTGCAGCAACCCCGGTTTGCCGACAGCCCGTTTGCCCCGATCATCCGTGGCGTGGGTGGCATACGCCGCCATCTCGAAGACGACGCCGTCAGGCTCGATTTTCCCGTCGTCCGCGACTTGAAGCAGGACGGCGCGACCGATTACCTGGCGATGCCGTTCCGCTTCTCCGACGGGCAGATCAACGTCATTTCGATGACGTCGTTCACGCCGGGCGGCTTCTCCACGTCGCACCTCGGCAGCATCCACGAAATCATGCCGGCGCTCGGGCGCCTGTTCGAAGTCCATGCGCAACGGCGCATCTCCGTGAGCCTGCTGGAGACGTATCTCGGGCAGCGCACCGGAAAGCAGGTGCTCGCGGGCCGGATCAAGCACGGGGATGGGCAGCTCATTCATGCGGTGATCTGGTTCTGCGATCTGCGCGATTCCACGAATCTGTCCGGCGGCATGGATACGGCGACGTACCTAAGCTACCTCAACCGGTTCTTCGCCGCGATGGCCGGCGCGATCAACGACCACGGTGGCGAAATCCTCGCGTACATCGGCGACGCGGTGCTTGCCATCTTTCCCATTGCCGGCGCGACGGAGTCGTCCGCTGCCGGCCTGGCGCCGGCCGATGCGTGTGCGCATGCGATCGACGCCGCGCGCGCGGCAGCCGAGCGCGTTGCCCGGGCCAATGCGGAGCGCTCCGACCTGCCGCCGCTTCGGTACGGAATCGGACTTCACGTCGGCGACGTGACGTACGGCAACATCGGGATCCCGCAGCGCCTGCAATTCACCGTCATCGGGTCGGCGGCGAACGAGGCGTCGCGGATCGAGGGGATGACGAAGGAGCTTGGCGAGCCGGTGCTGGTTTCCTCCCGGTTTGCCGCGCACTACCCGGGCAAGCTCGTCGCCAAAGGCTTCCACGCGCTCAAGGGCGTGACCGGTTCGCACGAGCTCTTTGGACTGGCGGCGATGGAGGCGCCATGACGAACGAGGACTGGACGGCGGCAAGGGATGCGTTCAATCGAAGCGACTACGCCGCGGCATTGTCGCTGTATCGTCTGCTCGCCGAAAAGGGCGACGCCCGCGCCCAGGACAAGCTCGGCATCATGCACGAAAGCGGGCTCGGCGTAGCGAAGAGCTACGCCGAGGCGCTGAAATGGTACCGCCGCGCGGCCGATCAGGGTCACGCCGACGCGCAGAACAACCTGGGCGTGATGTACGAGAACGCCCATGGCGTCGCGCGCGACCACGTCGAAGCGGCGAAGTGGTATCGCCTGGCCGCCGAACAGGGTGACGCCAACGGCCAGCACAATCTTGGCAATCGCTACGAGAGTGGCCTGGGCGTCGCGCAGGACTACGCCGAGGCGGTCAAGTGGTATCGGAAGGCCGCCGACCAGCGCCACCCCATGGCGCAGGCCAATCTGGGCGTCATGTACGAGCGCGGACACGGGGTCAAGCGGGATGTCGTCGCCGCACAGATGTGGTTCATCCTCTCCGCGTCGATCTTCCGCGCGTCGGAAGCGAAGAGCCGCGGGCTCGTCATCAAGAACCGCGATCAGCTGGCAGCGAAAATGACGTTGGAGCAGGTGGCGGAAGCGCGTCGGCTGGCCCGCGAATGGCGGCCCGCCCGATGATGCCCCCGTCCGGCGCTGCCGCGATGCCTGCTAGACCGCTTTGCCGCCACCACCCGCCGCATCCACTGCGGCCAGTGCGGTCAGGTTGACGAGCCGCCGCACGGTTGCCGACGGCGTGGCGATCAATACCGTCTTCTGCGCCCCCAGCAGGATCGGACCGATGGTCACGCCATCGCCACCCGTGATCTTCAACAGGTTGAATGCGATGTTGGCGGCATCGAGGTTGGGCATCACCAGCAGATTGGCCTCGCCCTTCAGCGTGGAATCCGGGTGGACGCGATGGCGGATGGCTTCCGACAGCGCGGCGTCCCCGTGCATCTCGCCATCGACTTCGAGTTCGGGTACCTGCGCGGCCAGGAGGCGCAGCGCTTCGCGCATCTTGCGCGCGGACTTCGAGTCGTCGCTGCCGAAACTCGAGTGCGACAGCAACGCTACCTTGGGAACGAGGCCGAAACGCCGTACCGCGTCGGCGGCGAGCCGGGTGATTCCGGCCAACTCGGCCGCGGACGGATTCCGGTTGACATAGGTATCGCAGACGAACAGCGTGCGGTTCGGCAGGAGCAGGCCGTTCATCGCCGCGAACACCGGTGCGTCCGGCCTCCGGCCGATCACGTCCGCGACGTGCCGCAAATGCGCCTGGTACTTGCCGACGGTTCCGCACACCAGCGCGTCGCACGCGCCCATGCGCAGGAGCAGCGCGCCGATGAGCGAGGGCTTGCGCAGCACGGCTTCCTTCGCGTCTTCCGGCGAGACGCCGTTGCGACCCATCAGCTGGTAATAGAGCTGCCAGCATTCGCGATAGCGCGGATCGCTGTTGATGTTGACGAGCTCGAAATCGGTTTCCGGGCGAAGGCGCAGCCCGAATTTCGCGATCCGCGCTGCGATGACCTCGGGCCGTCCGATCAGTACCGGCCGCGCGAGGCCTTCGTCCACCACGACCTGAATCGCCCGCAGCACGCGCTCCTCTTCGCCCTCGGCGTATGCCACGCGCTTCGGCGCCTGCTTCGCGCCGGCGAATACGGGCTTCATGATGAGACCGGAGTGATAGATGAACTGCGACAGGCGCTCGCGATACGCGCCGAAGTCCGCGATCGGCCGGGTGGCCACACCGCTTTCCATCGCGGCCTGCGCGACCGCGGGAGGCACGATCACCATGAGCCGCGGGTCGAACGGCTTCGGGATCAGGTACTCCGGACCGAACGCCAGGTTCTCCCCTACATACGCCTGCGCGACGATGTCCGATTGCTCGGCGTGCGCAAGCTCGGCGATGGCGCGCATGCACGCGAGCTTCATGGCCTCGGTGATCGTCGTGGCGCCGACGTCGAGCGCGCCGCGGAAGATGAACGGAAAGCAGAGGACATTGTTCACCTGGTTGGGATAGTCGGACCGGCCCGTGGCGAGAATGGCGTCGGGCCGCACGGCCTTCGCGAGTTCCGGCAGGATTTCCGGCTCGGGATTCGCGAGCGCCAGAATCAGCGGATCGCGCGCCATCTGCTTGACCATGTCCGGGGTCAGCACCCTCGGGCCGGACAGCCCGAGAAAGATGTCGGCGTCCACGATCGCATCGGCCAGCGTGCGGGACCGCGTGTTGCAGGCGTAGCGCGCCTTGTTTTCCTCCATCGCCGTCTCGCGGCCGTTGAAGATCACGCCCTTGCTGTCGCAGACGACGATGTTCTCGCGTTTGAGGCCCACGCCGACCATCAGGTCGAGGCACGCGATCGCGGCGGCGCCCGCGCCGGAACAGACGAGCTTGACGGACGCGATGTCCTTGCGCACGACCTTGAGCCCATTGAGGATCGCTGCCCCGGCCACGATCGCCGTGCCGTGCTGGTCGTCGTGGAACACCGGAATCTTCATCCGCTCGCGCAGTTTCCGTTCGACGTAGAAGCAATCGGGCGCCTTGATGTCCTCGAGATTGATGCCGCCAAACGTCGGCTCGAGGCGAGCGATCGTCCGGACGAGTTCCTCCGGGTCGTTCTCGGCGATTTCGATGTCGAAGACGTCGATGCCGCCGAACTTCTTGAAGAGGCAGGCCTTGCCCTCCATCACCGGCTTACCGGCGAGCGGCCCGATGTTGCCGAGGCCCAGCACCGCCGTCCCGTTGGTGATGACGGCGACGAGATTGCCGCGGGACGTCAATCCGCGCGCCTCGGCCGGATCGCTGGCGATCGCATCGCACGCGGCCGCCACGCCCGGCGAATACGCGAGTGCCAAGTCGCGCTGGTTGATGAGACCCTTGGTCGGCGTGACGGATATCTTGCCCGCCGTCGGCAGGCGGTGATATTCCAGTGCCGCAATGCGCAGTTGTTCGTCCATGTCGGTCCTCACTATTTCATGTTGCCGGCGCGCGTGCGCGTCGCGCCAGGTGCTGCCGCAAGCGATCGACTCCGTCGGCAAGCCGCGCCTCGCTCGACGCGAAGCACCAGCGCACGAATCCTTCGCCCTCCGGACCGAAGGCAATGCCAGGCGCCAGGCCCAGGCCAGCATCGGCGACGAGGCGCTTGCAGAACGCGAGACTGTCGGTAATCCCTTCCACCCGAATAAATGCATACATGGCGCCCGGCGCCTCGCCTGCCTCGATACCCGGCATGCGTTGCAGCTGCGCGTGCAGAAAATCGCGGGCACGGCGCAGCCGGTCGACGGTGTGCGCAATGACCGCGTCACCCACCGTAATCGCGACGACGCCGGCGCGCTGGACGAAGACCGGCGCGCACGACGTGTTGTACTCGATGAGCTTGCCGAGATCCGGAATGAGTTCCTGCGGCGCGACGATCCAGCCCAGCCGCCATCCCGTCATCAGCCAGGTCTTGGAGAACGTATTCGTGCTCACGAGCCGATCGTCCGGCTCCGCCAGATCGAGAAATGACGGAGCCGCGCCGGTTTCGCCACCGTCATAATAAAGCCGCTCGTAGGCGTCGTCCGCGACAATCCAGATGCCGTGGCGGCGACAGTGCGCAAGGATTGCGCGTTGCTCGTCTGCGCCAATCGTCCATCCGGTCGGATTGTTCGGCGAGTTGATGTAGACCGCGCGCGTGCCGGGCGTGAGCGCCGCGAGCAGGCGATCGACGTCGAGCGTCCAACCCGCCGGCCTCGAACGTCAATTCGACGCACATGACATCGGCGCCCAGTATCTTCGGGATCTCCACGAGATTGGGCCACAGCGGCGTAACCGCCACGACGCGGTCGCGCGGCGCGATCAGCGCCTGCGTGGCGAGCATCAGTGCCGACATTCCGGACGTCGTGACGGCGACGCGATCAGCCCCGATCGGGCGATGCAATCGGGAAACGTAGGCCGCGATGGCCTCCCGCAATTCCGGGATGCCGAGATTGTGCGTGTAGAACGTTTCGCCGGCGTTCAGGGCGTCGATGCCCGCCTGCCGGATGAACGCGGGCGTGACTTCATCGGGCTCGCCGAACCAGAACGCGAGCACATCCTCGCGCCCGATGCCGGCGTTTGCGACCTCGCGGATCTTCGATGCGCGCAGATCGCGCACGGCTTTGCGTGCGAATGGGGACAGGATAGCCAAAGCGTGCCTATGCGGGAGAAGGTATCGGTAGGCGGGAGCCTACTCTCGTCGGCCTTGGGGCTGCTGCTGCGACAGCTGGGCCTCAAACCCGCGAACACCAAGTTTGCTAGTCCAATGCCAACTATGTATCTGTGTATTATCACCCACTTGCGAAATATCCTTGATGCACACTCCGGACCTGCATCGCGACACGCAGATGGCGGCGCATATGGGTGTATGCTGCTGCCGTCTGCCGTCAGATTGCGAAAGTCCGCCGCCTCGGACGAATCGAGGCTTCCCGAACAACGACGGTCCCCTGCCAACCTGGGGAACGCTCGCACAGGAAGACAACCATGGACAAATATCAGGAGTTTCGAATTCAAGGGCATCGCCTGTCGCCGCTGACGCCCGCGCCGATCGGGCCGGGTTCGTCCGGGGTTTTCGTCGAGCGCATCGCGCGGTCAGGAAATTCTTGTCGGAACAATCACTTGGGAGGGGGTGTTCTCGTGACACGTTTAATACATCGCGCCGCGGCGCTTGCAACGATTCTTCTCGTGGCGACAGTTGCGCAACCGGCGCTCGCGGCCAAGACGGTCCTCAACATCGGGATGGCGGCGATCGACGCGGGCAGGCTCGATCCGCATCTTTCGGCGACGACGCCGGACAAGGTGTTGTTCGGCATGGATGTTCAACGGCCTCGTGCGGATGAAGCCAGGCACGATGAATCCTGATTCCGCACTGATGGAAGGCGACCTCGCCGAGAGCTGGAAATCGTCGCCGGACGGCAAGCAATGGACGTTCAGCCTGCGCAAAGGCGTGCAGTGCCATCACGGCTACGGCGAGTTCACCTCCGATGACGTCCTCTATTCGTTGGCCCGCTCGGCCGATCCCAAGCGTTCCGCGTTCTCGAGCGACTTCAAGGATTTCGACAAGGTCGAGGCCGTCGACAAGTACACCGTCAGGATCACCCTGAAGAACCAGGTGCCGAGCCTGCTCGGGCTGCTCATCAACTACCAGGGCGGCAACATGGTATGCAAGAAGGCGGGCGAGGAGATGGGCGAGAAGTTCACCCAGAAGCCGATCGGCACCGGCCCCTTCATGTTCGACGAGTACAAGTCGAAGGAGTCGGTGACGCTTCTCGCCAACCCGCGGTATTTCCGTGGCAAGCCGAAGCTCGAGAAGATCGTCTACCGGTACATCCTCTCCGACGCGAGCCGCGATCTCGCCTTCACCTCGGGCGAGATCGACCTGACCTACGGCAAGCAGGACCAGACCTGGGTCGAACGGATGAAGAAGGAAAAGGACGTGATCGTCGACGTCTTCGATCCCGGCGAGCTGTCGGTGCTCTACCTCAATGTCACCAAGGCGCCCCTCAACGAACTGCGCGTGCGGCAGGCGATAGCCTATGCGATCGACCGCAACCAGATCGTGCAGTTCAAGGGCAAGGACTTCGCCCGCGCCGCTCAGTCGATCGTCCCGTCCGGCTATCTCGGCCAGAGCGCCGACGTACCGCTGTTGCCGTACGATCCCGAGAAGGCGAAGGCGCTGCTCAAGGAGGCCGGCTTTCCGAACGGCGCTCACCATCCACGTCATCCACACCAACCTGCCGGGCATGCTGTCGATGATGGAAGTGGTCCAGGCGCAGTTGCGCAAGGTCGGCATCATCCTCGACCTCGAAGTGGTCGAGCACGCGACGTTTCACGCCAATATCCGCAAGGACATGAGCCCGATCGTGCATTACAGCGCCGCGCGCTTCCCGATCGCCGACACCTATCTGACGCAGTTCTACCTCGGGCGCAGCATCGTCGGCACGCCGACGGCGGTCACCAACTTCTCGCATTGCAACGACGCCGACGCCGAGATCGACGCCGCGCGCGTCGAGCCGGATTCGGCCAAGCAGAAGGCGCTGTGGAAGACGGCGCAGCAGAAGCTGATGACCAAGGTCTGCGGGATCCCGGTCTACGAGCAGCCGCAGATCTGGGCCCGGCGCGCCACGCTCGATTTCGGCTTCCCGCTCAAGGGGTCGCTGAGCCTCGGCCCGGTCATCAACGAGGGCACGCACTTCACGAAGTGATCGACGTGCATCCCCCCTCTCCCCGACGGGGTGAGGGGGAGGCATGCAGGTAGGGCTCCGTGTTCGGCTACATCCTCAAGCGGCTGCTCCTCGCGGTTCCGACGCTGTTCGCCGTGCTCACGATCGTCTTCGTGCTGGCGCGCGTGCTGCCGGGCGATCCGGCGCAGACGATCCTCGGCGATCAGGCCAGCGCCGAGGCGCTCGCCAACATGCGCCACCGCCTGGGCGTCGACAAGCCGATCGGCGTGCAGTACGTCGACTTCCTCTTCAACGCCGTGCGCGGCGAATGGGGCAACTCGCTGGTGACCGGCAAGCCGGTCGTCGAGGAAGTTCTCAACGTCCTGCCCTATACGATCGACCTGACGGTGACGTCGATCGTGCTCGGCACGCTTATCGGCATCCCGCTCGGCGTCTGGTCGGCGCTGCGCCGCAACACCTGGGTCGACTACGTCGTCCGCATGGGCTCGCTGCTCGGACTGTCGTTTCCCGGCTTCGTCTCGGCGATCCTGCTGCTGCTCGTCTTTGCCATCCAGCTGCGCTGGTTTCCGGTGATCAGCGCCGGATCGCTCGACGATCCTGTCGAGCGGTTGCGCAACCTCGCGCTGCCCGCCCTCAATCTCGGCCTCATCATGGCCGCCTACGTCACGCGGGTGACGCGCTCGTCGATGCTCGAGGTGCTCGGCGAGGACTACATCCGCACCGCGCGCGCCAAGGGCGTGCCGACGCGCGCCGTGATCTGGCGCCACGCCTTCCGCAACGGTCTGATTCCCGTGGTCACCGTCGTCGGACTCTATCTCGGCATCCTGATCGGCAACTCGGTGCTGACCGAGATCGTCTTCAACCGCCCGGGTCTGGGCAAGCTGATCGTCGGCGCCCTGAACCAGCGCGACTACACGGTGCTGCAGGGCATGATGGTCGTCTACACCTTCGCCATCGTGCTCGTGAACCTGCTGACCGACCTTACCTACGGCGTCATCGACCCGCGGGTGAAACGCCAATGAGCGCGCCGGGCCGCAAGCGCGAATGCTCGCCCTGAGGGACGCGCAGTGCCGCACATCCGAGTCGCCAGCATCGCGCGGAGCCGTTCGTATGCGCTGCAACAACTGGTCCGCGCGTTCAATGCCAACGCGACCTCGTGGATCGGCCTGGTCACGTTCCTCGTCGTCGTCGTGCTTGCGCTTCTCGCCCCTGTCATCTCGCCCTACGACCCGCTCGAGCAGAACATCCTGGCGCGTCTGCAGGGCCCATCGACGGCGCATTGGTTCGGCACCGATTCCTACGGACGCGACATCCTCTCCCGTCTGCTCTGGGGCGCGCGCCTGTCGCTCGTCATCAGCACGATCTCGATCCTCGCCGCGATGCTGATCGGCGGCATCATCGGCATCGTCTCCGGCTATGTCGGCGGCCGCTTCGACATGGTGGTCATGCAGGCGATGGACGTGCTGCTTTCGTTCCCGTCGCTGATCCTGGGCCTGATGGTCGTGGCGATGCTCGGCGCCAGCATGGACAATCTGATGATCGCCATTGCGCTGACCGCGATCGCGCCGTTCGCGCGCATCGCGCGGGCGCCGACCATCCTGGTCAAGGAGCGCGACTACATCGAGGCCGGCCGCGCGCTCGGCTTTTCCGACCTGCGCATCATGACCATCCATATCCTGCCCAACATCGTCGCCGAGATCCTGGTCATGGCCTCGCTGTGGCTGGCGACGGCGATCCGCATCGAGGCCTCGCTCAGCTTCATCGGGCTGGGCGTTAGGCCGCCGACGGCGACCTGGGGCGGCATGATCCGCGAAGGTTTCGAGAACATCCTCGACAGCGCGTCGCTGTCGATCTTTCCCAGCCTCGCGATCCTGCTCGTCGTCTTCTCGCTCAACATGCTCGGCGACGGGCTGCGCGACGCCATCGATCCGAAGCTCCGAGGTGGCGAGTGAGCGCGAGCCGCGGAGTCCGAGCGCGTCGGCGACCCCGGCCCGATTCTCGCGGTCGAAGACCTCGTCACCTCATTTCGCATCGGCGGCGGCTGGTACCCGGCGGTGCGCGACGTCAGCTTCGCGGTCCAGCACAACGAGACGCTGGCGATCGTCGGCGAATCCGGTTGCGGCAAGAGCGTCACCGCGCTGTCGATCATGGGACTGGTGCCGCCGGCCAACGGGCGGATCGCCGGCGGGCACATCCGCTTCGCCGGGCGCGACCTGGTCACGCTCGACGAGGAGGAGATGCGCAAGATCCGCGGCAACCGCATCTCGATGATCTTCCAGGAGCCGATGACGTCGCTCAACCCGGTGCTGACGGTCGGCTTTCAGGTCGCCGAGGCGCTGCGCTATCACCGCGACATGGGACGCCACGAGGCCGATCGCTGCGGCGCTCGAACTGCTCGACCAGGTCAAGATCCCGTCGGCGCGCCAGCGTTTCGCCGACTATCCGCACCAGTTCTCGGGCGGCATGCGCCAGCGCGTGATGATTGCGATGGCGCTCGCCTGCCGGCCGGAACTGCTGCTCGCCGACGAGCCGACGACCGCGCTCGACGTGACCATCCAGGCCGAAGTCCTCGCGCTGCTCGCCGAACTCAAGGCGAGCCTATGGCATGGCGATGATCTTCATCACCCACAACCTCGGTGTCGTCGCGTCGATCGCCGACCGCGTCGCCGCGATGTATGCCGGCGAGATCGTCGAGATCGCGCCGGTGAACGATCTCTTCGCCCGCCCGACCCATCCCTACACCGAGCTCCTGCTGCGATCGATTCCGCGCGTCGATCGCGACACTGGCGACCTTTCCACGATTGCCGGCCAGGTTCCGGCGCTCGGCGCGATGCCATCGGGATGCCGCTTCGCCCCGCGGTGTCCGCTATGCAAGCCGATCTGCACGTCGCGTGACCCCGTCCTGGTGCCTCTTCCCGAGGCGCCCGATCACTTCGTGCGGTGCTGGCTGCGCGCCCCGCCGGGCGGAGGCGTGCGACATGCCTGATCCCGTCCTCACCGTCAGCACGCTGCGCAAGTTCTTTACCGTGACGCGCGGCTTTCCGCGGTCGCGCACCGTCACCGTTCGGGCGCTCGACGGCATTTCGTTTTCCGTGCGCGACGGCGAGGCCTTCGGCCTGGTCGGCGAATCCGGTTGCGGCAAGTCGACGGCCGGACGCGCCGCGCTTCGCCTGATCGAGCCCGACGCAGGCGAGATCGTTTTCAAGGGCGAGAACGTGGTTACCGCCAGCAAGGCGCGCATGCGGGTGCTGCGCCGCAAGCTGCAGATCATCTTCCAGGATCCTTACGCTTCGCTCAATCCGCGCCGGCAGATCGGCAAGGCGCTGATCGAGCCGATGCGCGTGCACGGGATCGGCAGCCAGGCGGAATGCGACGAGCGCGCGCGCGCCCTGCTCGCCGAGGTCGGCCTGCCCGACGATGCGATGATGCGCTACCCGCACGAATTTTCCGGCGGCCAGCGCCAGCGCATCGGCATCGCCCGATCGCTCACGTTGGAGCCGGAACTGCTGGTTGCCGACGAGCCGGTCTCGGCCCTCGACGTTTCGATCCAGGCGCAGATACTGCAATTGCTGCAAGGGCTGCAGGAGCACCGCAAGCTCGCCTTCATCTTCATTTCGCACGACCTTGGCGTCGTGCGTTACTTCTGCCAGAACATGGCGGTCATGTATCTCGGCCGCATCGTCGAGACGGGGCCGATTCCGGGAATCTTCAAGGAGCCGCTGCACCCCTATACCCGGATGCTGCGCGACGCCTCGCCGGTCCCCGACCCGCAGGTCAAGGTGATCATGCTGCGCATCGAGGGCGAGGTGCCTTCGGCCGTCAATCCGCCCCCGGGCTGTCATTTCCACACGCGCTGTCCGCACGTCATGCCTGTCTGCCGCACTACTTACCCCGAATGGCGGCAGATGGACGACGAGCGCGGCGTCGCCTGTCACCTGCACACGGAATGAAGAGCCCCCACGCTCACTTCGTTCGCTGCCCCCCGAGGGGGCGCACAGTGCCCTTCGGACGGCCGGGCGGGCACTGAGGACCGAACAATGATGTTGTCACCGGAAGGCCGCGTGGTCATGGTCTCGGGCGCCAATCGCGGGATCGGCCTGGCCGTCGCCAAGTGTCTGTACGCCAAGGGCTATCGCCTGAGCCTCGGTGGTCGCGATGCGACGAAGCTCGCGGTCGCGCTTGGCGGTACGGACGACTCGCGCGTCATCGCAGTCGCTTTCGACGCCCGGGACCGCGTGAGTTGCGGGGACTGGGTCGAAAGGACGGCAACCCAATTCGGTCGCATCGACGGCCTCGTCAACAATGCCGGGATCGCGCTCTCGGTCGACATCGAGGACGATGACGAGGCGGCCTACGATGCCATGTGGGACGTCAACGTCAAGGGGCCGCTGCGCCTCATCCGCTTCGCCCTGCCCTATCTGCGAAAATCGGGGAGCGGGCGCGTCGTCAACATCTCGTCTCTGTCCGGCAAACGCGTGAAGAACACCAATGCCGGCTACGCGATGAGCAAATTTGCCGTGATCGCGCTCACCCACACCGTGCGCCGCCTCGGCTGGGACGACGGCGTGCGCGCAACGGCAATCTGTCCGAGCTTCGTCGCGACCGACATGACGGCGGAGGTCACCGCCGTGCCGCGAGGCGAGATGATACAGCCGGCCGATCTCGCCGAACTGGTAGCGACCGCCCTCGCATTGCCGAACAACGCTGTTGTCGCCGAACTCCTCGTCAACTGCCGGCTCGAGGATATGTTCTGAGAACGGCGATGGCTTCCTGTCCTTCGGTCCCGCCGGGACAAAGGAAAATCACCACCGGCCGCATTGACCAATCGACATTTCGACGCGTCGGGAAAGTGGGCAAAGACTATGGAAACATCGCAATTCCGGCGACTCGCCGAGACCGATCGGCCCCGCGTTCGTCTCGTCATCGACGGTCGTTCCTGCGAAGCGCTTGCGGGCGACACGCTGCTGACCGCACTCTTGACCAACGGGCGAAGGATACGATTCTCGGAGTTCGGTGACGAGCCGCGGGCGGGATTCTGCCTGATGGGAGCCTGCCAGGATTGCTGGGTCGCACTCGGTGACGGCACGCGATTGCGCGCCTGCACGAGCTTCGTCGCCGAGGGCATGTCGATCATCACGGAGAGCGCCGTCGAGAATGGACGATAAACCACCGATCGTCATCGGCGCCGGACCCGCCGGCAGCCGCGCGGCGGCGACGCTGGCCGCTGCAGGCCTCGCCCCGATCGTCCTCGACGAGGCGCCGGGCAACGGCGGCCAGGTCTATCGCCGTGCGCCCGCCGGTTTCACCCGCCCCTATCGGGCGCTCTACGGTTTCGACGCGGCAAAGGCGCGCCGCCTGCACGCGATGTTCGACGGCATCCAGAGCAGCATCGACTACCGGCCGGACACGCTCGTCTGGGATCTCAGGCACGGTGCGCTGCATTGTCTGTCCGGCGGATGGAATCGCGAGGTTCCGTACGACGACATCATCATGGCGCCAGGCGCGCGCGACCGGATCATTCCCTTTCCCGGTTGGACGCTACCCGGAATCTACACGCTGGGTGGCGCGCAGATCGCTCTGAAGTACCAGGGTTGCGCCATTGGCAGGCGAGTCGTGTTCATGGGCACCGGACCGCTGCTCTATCTCGTCGCCTACCAATACGCCAAGGCGGGTGCCGAGATCGCCGCCGTGCTCGACACCGCCGCCTTCGCCGCAAAACGGCGCGCCGTGCCCGCGCCTGCTGCGCGGCGGGCGCACGTTTGCCAAGGGCCTGTGGTACGTGGCGGCGCTGCGCGCGCGCGGCATCACCGTGGCAAATGGCATCCGGCCCGTCGCGGCGGAGGGAAAGGACGCCGCTGTTTCGGCTTTCCGTTATCGCAACGCGGCCGGATTGGAGCAGTTGCTCGCATGCGATGCGATCGCCTTCGGGTTCGGATTGAGCTCCGAGACGCAACTCGCCGATCTGGCCGAAATTCCGTTCGCGTTCGACCCCGTCCAGCAGCAATTTCTGCCGGAGCGCGACGTCACCGGCCGCACGCCCGTACATGGCATCTACCTCGCAGGCGACGGCAGCGGCATTGCCGGCGCCGACGCTGCCGAGCTCGCGGGCGAGCGCGCGGCGCTCGCGCTGCTCGAGGATCGAGGCTACGAAGTAAACAGGTCGCGGCTGGCGGCAATCGAGCATGCGCTGCGGCAGATCGCCGGGTTCCGGGTCGCGCTCGAGGCGGCCTTCCCGTTTCCAACCGACATTGCGGCCGGGATGCCCGATGCGACCATCCTGTGCCGCTGCGAAGGCGTGACCGCCGGCGAGTTTCGTCAGGCAGCGCGCGAACTCGACGCCACCGAGATCAACCGCGCCAAGGCTTTCAGCCGCTGCGGCATGGGGCGTTGCCAGGGACGGGTTTGCGGACCTGCCGCTGCCGTCGTACTGGCCGCCGCGCTCGATCTGCCGCCAGAGCGCATGGGCAGGCTGCGCAGCCAGCCACCGATAAAGCCCATCCCGATGGCCGTGGCTACATGAGTGCGCCGCGGCCTCGATCGATGCGGCACGCAGCGCGTGGCTTCGCGGCGGGCTCAGGGCGATGCATGCGCCCGCTCGCGAACCCACACGCTGTGCCCGCTCCGATCCATAGGGCCCGCCCATGATCGAGCATCTCTCCGCGGATGTCGCGATCGTCGGTGGCGGCACCGCCGGCTGTTCGACGGCGCTGCATCTGCGTGGGCGTGGTGCCACGGTGATTCTGCTCGAGCGCGGGGCATGCGGTGGCCAGGCGAGTGGCGTCAATTACGGCGGCGTGCGCCGGCAAGGCCGCGACCTGGCCGAGCTGCCGCTGGCACAGCGCTCGCGCGAGATGTGGGGACGGCTCGCCGAAATCGTCGGCAGCGATTGCGAGTTCATGGCGAGCGGCCACGTCAAGCTGGCACGTTCCGATGCCGACATGGCCGAACTCGAAGCCTATCGAGAATCCGTTCGCCCGTACGGATTGACAGCTCGAATTGCTCGGTCGCAACGAACTCCGGACGCGCTATCCCTTTCTCGGCGATGCCGCGGTCGGTGGCTCGCTCTGCGCCGATGATGGCCAGGCCAACCCGCGGCTCGTCGCGCCCGCGTTTGCCCGCGCCGCGCGGGCGGCCGGCGCCGACATCCGCGAGCACGCGCCGGTGACGGGGATCGAGCACGACGGCTCACGATTTCGGCTGCGTACCGCGGGCGGCATCGAGGTCAGCGCCGCGACGCTGGTGAACGTCGCGGGCGCCTGGGGTCACGAAATTGCCGCGCGTTTCGGCGAGAGCGTGCCGGAGGACGTGATCGCGCCGAACATGTGCGTCAGCGAGCCGGTGCCCTATTTCATGGTGCCGAATTTCGGCGTCTGCGGCGGCGGTTTCTATGTGAGACAGATCCCTCGCGGCAATGTCATCTTCGGCGGCGGGCGCGGCGTTGCCGACCGAGAGCGGCTGCGCGCCTATCCGGTCGCCGTGTCCAGCCTCGAATCGAGCCGCGAGACGATCGCACTGGTGCCGCGTCTGCGCCATGCGCAGATCATCCGCACCTGGACCGGCATCGAGGGAGTGATGCCCGACCTCATTCCGGTCATCGGGCCGAGCCGGACGACGCCCGGTCTTTTCCACGCCTTCGGCTTCTCGGGCCACGGGTTCCAGCTCGGCCCGGCGATGGGCGCCGTGTTGAGCGAGCTTGTCCTGGACGGGACAACGCCGACGCCCATCGCCGCCTTCGACATCCGCCGATTCGCTAAGACCTGAGCAATCGAGTCAACACCGAGAACGTCCTTCGCTTCCGGCAAGTCGAGAATCGCTGTGCGCAATATCTGACTGCGCTCGTCACCGATAAAATCCCGGGTCAGCAGCTGGAACTTGGCTTCCAGTTCCTCGATGCTTAGCGGATTCTCGGGATTTCCACGCGGGAATTCGACGGTTGTCCGAAAGTCTCCGCGCCGCGTGTGCACCGTCACGCGTGCCATGGTCTTGGCGGGAAATTGACGATCGAGCGTTTCGTCGACAGTTACCTGAACCTTGCGCGCGAGACTCAGGATCGCCGGATCGCGAATGTGCGCGTCGCTGACTTCGGCGGGACCAATTCGGTCGTGCAACAGTGCGACCGCCAGCGCGAACTGCACGCTGAACTGCGCGGCAATCGTATTCTCCGGTCGATCATTCGCCAGCCGGGTTACTTCCCAGAAGGTATCGACCTGAATGTTGTCAATTTCCTCGATTCGCAGCTCGTGCCGGCGTTTCAACTCCAATACGCCGTCCACCGCCGCATGCGACCAGCGGCACACGGCATACGGCTTGAAATAAGTCTCTAGGATCGCGGACTTGCCGAGGTCGCCAAGCCCGGCGACCAGCGCCGATGTATCCCAGCGTTCGGTGTAATCCAGGAAATCGGGAGGACCCACGAAATCCTGCTGGGCAAGCAACGCGGCGCAAACGCCCGTCATGCCGCTCCACGCGATCCCCTCCTTGACCATGGCGTGATTCGCCCGCAGTCCGCCGGGCGGAAATGAACCGTGCGATCCGGCGGTGCCAAGCGCCGACTGGAGCGTGGCATCGTCGAACTTGAGCAACTTGCCCGCGGCGGCCGTCGCCCCGAAAACGCCCCAGATGCCGGTCGAATACATCTTGTCCTTGTACCAGGGAACGCGCGCCACACTAGTCCGAACGGCCACTTCATACCCCGCGACCAACGCGGCAAGAAACTCCCTGCCGCTGGCCCCGGAGCGTTCGGCGATTGCCAATGCGGCTGGAATGACGCTGGCACCCGGATGTCCCATCGCCATCCGATTGCCGTCGTCCATGTCCAACGCGCTGGCATACGCCCCATTCACCCAGGTTGCACCCGTGACAGTCAGCGATTTCTCGGAACAGATCACCGTGGCATTGCCCGCGCCGAATTGTTCGCGCGCGAAGCGCACGCTGATTTGCGCCATCGGCGTGCGAGTCCCGGCAATGGCCACACCGACCAGATCCAATACGCAGCGCGCCGATTGATCCAGAATCGCCGGAGGCAACGTATCCGGATCCAGTTGGCGGACGTAGGCGACGAGTTTGCTGGTGGCAGACATTGGGATGGTCGAGCCAGGGTCAGAAGCGCAGGTGAATCGGTGCAATGCCATCGCCGGCCGGCAGCACGCGGCCGATGCTGGCGGTCCTGGCGTACCCCAGATCCCGCAGCGCGACGATGCACGCCTCCACGTTTTCCTCCGGCACGCCGGCGAGCAGCCCGCCCGCCGTCTGCGGGTCGAACAGCAACGGGTAATTCGGGTGGTGCAGCATTTCGGGCGTGGTATCAAGCGCGCGGCGCAGCCGTACGTTTGCCGGCTGCAGCGAACTGAGGATTCCGGAAGCCGCTGTTTCCGCTGCCCCGTCGAGAAGCGGCAGCGCGGCAAGGTCGACCTCGGCGTCAACTCCGGACGGTCGGGTCATCTCGACCAGATGGCCGAGCAGGCCGAACCCGGTGACGTCGGTACACGCGGTTGCGCCATGCGCAATCAGGCACGGCACGGCCAACCGGTTCGATTGCTGCATCGAATCGAGCGCCGCGTCGATCCAGCGGCCGCGCGCTTTCAGTCGCGCGTGCGCCGCGAACAAGGTGCCGGTGCCGATCGGCTTCGTCAGGATCAGCCTGTCACCGGGGCGCATGCCGCCCTTGCGCAGTATGGCGGCCAGCCGGTCGTCGACGAGGCCGTTGATCGCAAAGCCCAGCGCCAGTTCCATGCCCTCGCCGGTATGGCCGCCCACCAGTGCGCAGCCGGCCTCGTTGAGCACTTCGACGGCACCGGCCATCATCTGGAACACGGTGTCTTCGACCTTGCTCTCCAACCCCGGCGGCACCGTAGCAATCGCCGTCGCCGACTGCGGCACGCCGCCCATCGCGAAGATGTCGCCGAGCGCGTGGTTGGCGGCGATGCGGCCAAAAAGCCACGGATCGTCGATGAACGCGCGAAAGAAATCGACCGTGTGCATCATCGCGCTGCCTGGCGGGACACGCAGCACTGCCGCGTCATCGGGGGAATCCAATCCGATCAAAACGTCGTCGCGCGCGATCGGCCGAACGTTGGCCAGCGCGCGCGACAGCACCGTCGCCCCGACCTTCGCGCCGCAGCCGCCGCAGCGCATGGCAACCGCCGAGATCGCCTGCGTCTGCTCGCCCGCATCGAGCGGTATCGACTCCGCCGTCGGCTCCGCCTGGTCGGCCATCGGCGCCAGTTCGTTGAAGCGGCGCATGAACCGACGATCGATCCAGTCCTTCCAGCGCCAAACCCAGTCGCCACGTGCATGAAAGCTGCCGCGGGAGGCGACCGCGTGTCGGTCTCCGGTGCTGATCAGCGCGAGCCAACGCCGCTGCGGACGATAAACCTTGAGCGACTGGCGCAGAATTGTTCGCCGCAGGTTCTCGGCCAGCGGTTTACCCATCCGCACCGCGAAAACGCCAGCTTTTTCCAGCGACAGGCCATGCATCGACGCACAGTCACCGGCGGCGAAGATCAGTGGATCGGTTTCGCTCTGCAGGGTTTCGCGCACGCGGATGAAGCCATCGCCGTCGAGTGCGAGCCCGGTCTCGCGCAGCCACGCAGCACCGCCAGCCTGGGTCACCCAGACGACTTCGTCAGTAGCGAAATTCTCCCCGCCGCGCACCTGCAGGCTGTCACGGGAGACGGCGATCACTTCCGAAGCGAGATGCACCATGACACCCCGTTCGGCCAGCACCCGCTCGAAGGTCCGGCGTACCGCCGTGCCGTGCGTCGGCAATACGTTCGGTTCGGCGGAAAAGAGATGAAAGCGCAGTTCGTCCGGGCTTCGCCCCAGCGCGGCCAATTCGCGGCGCAGCCGATACTGCATCGCCAGCGTCAGCTCGACGCCGCCGGCTCCGGCGCCGATCACCGCGATCGTCGTCGGCCCGGCATTCCCCCGCACGCGTTCGAACAGCGCCAGCCAGCGCTCGTTGAAGCGGCGAATCGGCTTGACCGGGACTACATACGCGGCAGCACCGTCGACGCCGGAAAGCTGCGGCGTCGAGCCGATGTTGATCGACAACGCGTCGTAGGCCACCGGCGGGCGCATGCGGCACTGCACGTTGCGGGCCGCGCGGTCGATGCCGATCACCTCGTCGCGGTAATAACGCGCGCCGGCGGCTTCGGCCAGCCGGCGCAGATCGATATGCACCGCGTCGAAATCGTAATGTCCAGCGATGTAACCGGGCAGCATGCCCGAATACGGCGTGTCGGTATCGGTACAGATCACCGTCAGGCGCACGCCGGGCAGTGGCTTCATCGCAAACATGCGAAGCACGCCGACGTGGCTGTGGCCACCGCCGATCAGGACGATGTCGCGGACAATCGGGACGGTCGCCGGATGCATTCAGCGCGCTCCACGCCGATCGTCGCCCAACAAGTCATCGACCAGCTTGTGCAACTCGACGCGCTCGCGTGCGGGGCTGAACAACGACGCTCGCTGTCGGCATTGCGCGATCAGGTGCTGATACAGGTCATCGCCCGGTTCCCCGCTGCGCTGTCCCGAGGCCGATTCCTGGCAGTGCCGCAATAGATTCGCCAGAGCGCCGGCGTCGTTCCATGGAAAATAACCGGAGTAATCCTCCCCGAGCATGCCGATGTTGCCGTCGACCGCCGAGGCGAGCACCGGCGTGCCGCTCGCCACCGCTTCCATGATCACATGCGCGCCGCCCTCGATGCGGCTGGCGTGGATCAGCAGCTGCGCACGCTGAATTCGCCGGCGCACTACCTCGTGCGGAAGGCCGCCCAGCCAGCGATAACTCGGCACAGCTGCCATCGTTGCGCGCGCTTCCTCGCCGAGCGCCGCATCGAGCGGATCTCCGATGTGGTCGATGAAGATGTCGCGCCGCCCGGCGAGCCGGTGGGCGGCGGCGAACAGGGTCCGCGGCGATTTCTCCTCGCGCAGATGGCCGACCATCACCGCCCGCAGATGGCGCCGCGACTTTGCCAGCGACTGCCGCGCCGTCGTGGATTGAAAGATCACCCGCACCTTGCTGCGCAGCAACTTTGGCAGCGCCTGCGGCGCGCGCTCCTGCAACACGACCAGCGTATGCGCCAGTGCCAGCGAGCGCTGTGCGGACGCATCGGTTACGATGTCACGATATAGATCGGTGCCGGTGAGCACCACGGCCAATCCGCGCGGCCCGTGCGCGCCGCTCCATGCGGCAATCGCGTCGGCCGAACGGCAGGCGTGCAGCGCGATCATGGCCGCGTCGCCGGCGGCGAGCGAATCCGGCCAGGCATTGACAATGCGCACGCGGCACTTGCCGGCCAGGTGCCGCTGCCAGCGGCGGGATGTCTGCCAGTTGCCATTGTTGGCAGCGCGCAACGCAGGACTGACGATCACCAGTTGCGGCATACTCGAACGCTCAATCATCGCACCCGGTCCGCTCATGAACACAGCATCTTCCGACGCAGCCCGCCACGGCGGCCGCCCGTTTCTCGCTGCGGCGCTGCGCGACAGCCGGTCGCGCATATTGGCGCTGCTCGACGCCTATGCTGTTGCGCTCGGCGATTCGACGCCGGTTCCCTATTCGCCGCAGATCAATCCGCCGCGCTGGGAAGCCGGGCACGTTGGCTGGTTCCAGGACTACTGGATCGCCCGCAATCGGCAGCGCGCGCAGGGAATTGCCTGCGACCCCGATCACGAACGTCCCGCCGGGCGCCTCCCTCACGCCGATGCTCTGTACGACTCGAGCCGTGTCGCGCATACGACGCGATGGCAGCTCGACCTGCCGGACCTTGCCGCGACGCGCGCGTATCTGGCCGAGGGCCTCGCGGAAACACTGGCCCTGCTCGCCGCCTCGCCCGAGACCGACGAGGCGCTCTATTTTTTCCGCCTGGCGCTGTTCCACGAAGACATGCACGGCGAAGCCGGCATTTACACGGCGCAAGCACTCGACATTCCGTTGCCCGAATCGCTGCTCGTTCCAGCAGATGCGGTGCTGACGGAAGCGCGCCCCCTCGCGTTTGCCGCCAGCAACTGGATGCTCGGATGGGTCGGCACCGGATTCGCCTTCGATAACGAACTGGCCGCGCGTGAGGTGACGTTGCCCGCGTTTGAAATCGATTCCGAAGCGGTCGGTTGGCGGCGCTACCTGCCCTTCGTCGAGCAAGGCGGCGCGGCGCCGCCACGCTACCTGCGCAAGCAACGATGGAGGCTGGCAGCACCGCGTCTTCGGGCAGTGGCAGGACCTGGCACTCGATGCCCCGGCCACGCACCTCGCCTGGAGCGACGCCGATGCCTGGTGCCGCTGGGCCGGGCGCCGTCTGCCGAGCGAAGCGGAGTGGGAGATGGCGGCGTCGACCCGGCCGGAATTTCGCTGGGGCCGCGTGTGGGAGTGGACGGCAAGCCGCTTTCTGCCCTACCCCGCCTTCGTGGCCCACCCGTATCGCGACTATTCCGCACCGTGGTTCGGCGACCGCTACGTATTGCGCGGTGCCAGCCGGGCCACTTCGCCACGCATGGCACATCCGCGCTACCGTAACTTCTTCACGCCCGAACGCAACGACCTGCACAACGGATTTCGCAGCTGCGCCCTCCAGTGACGTCTCTTGCGGCGCCTTCGGCAGTTCATTCGGTGGACACGGGGTCACGCATGCGCGGCGCACTCCGCAAACCAGGCACACGCATGGCACCCATGGCGCGACGTTCTATCGACCCATGTGTTCGGTTTCACCAGGAGCTCCGGAATCGTTGCACGTGTCGCTTCGCTTGAAGTCCAGTGATCCATGAGATCGAACGCGCGCCGCTGGTTTGCGGATGGGGAATCCAAAGCTCCCGACGAACCTGCGCAACCAGCGTAGCACGCCAGGACTAGCCCGAGGCGACGGGAATGTTGCGCAATCTCGGGGATCCGCGGCACCTGGGACTGGTACGTGAGCCGGGCGAGTGTCGCGACGCGTGGTTGGCGCACTTCGACGACGGGCTGCCCACGCGCGTGGCGCCGCCGGAGGTATCTGACCCTGCCCCGATTTGACGTACACCAGGCTACGCAGCCATGAGGCTGGATTGCATCGCGGTTCACGGGTCGTTCGTCTCGCGGTCATCAAAATGTCACGCTCGGAACCAACATTCGATGGGTGTCGCGTGTATTTGTCTTGCGCAAAGACCATGGACCCGATTTTCATATTTTTTGTCGCGTTTGGTGCCGGGGGTTTGACTGGGGCCTGCTTGGTATTTTGGTGGCGCCATCGGCGCATGAAACCACCCGCGGGTCCGAGCGCGGCCGCGCTGCGTGGGCGCTAGTGCTGCGTCGGTTCGGGCGTCCCGTCAGCAATTTGGTTCACTCCCGGATCAAGCCTAGCGCACGCTCGCGCGCCTCCGGCTCGATGCCGAACATCTCGCACATCCGGAAATGGTTGGCGAAGACGTGCTCTGCGTCCGACGCGTCGGCTGGATCGACCATGGCGCGATCTTGTATCGCCGAAATAGCTTCCGCCGAACAGGTGGCCACTGGGTAGCCCAAAAGGAACAATGGGGCCAGGCATTTTGCCTAACCCCTTGAAAATTGGCACGCCCAGCAGGAATCGAACCCACGACCCCCTGGTTCGTAGTCATAAAAGAGGTCTCTAACCAATTGATTTTATTAGTTGGCGAACGCCCGGCGCGCGAGTTTTCGTCCCTATGGTTCCGCATCGTTCCCGCGAAAAGTCGCGCAGAAGTCGCGCAGACAACACCCGAAAGTCGCGCAGCGCGGCAAGCGTCATAAGATCAAGTTTTCCCTCGCATCCTAACTCCAACTTCGCGGCCATCGGCCGTCATCCCCGCCGCCCCATAGGTGCCAGCATAGCCTGCACGAACCAGGACCCAGACCAGCAGGTCCAACGGCAATCAGGCCTGCAACCTGGCCGCTGAAGTACAGCGCCATTAGTCTCCGGTTAGACTGGTTGCCGCCCCTGCTTTCCAACCTTCCATCGCTGCGAAATACCTGGTGCCACGGCCCACACCAGATTGGGTGAGGAGGCCATACCGGACGAGTTCTTCCAGATCGCGATAGGCGGTCGCGCGTGAGACACGCACAAGATGCCCGTATTTTTCCGTACTCATGCCACCCTCAAAACCTCCCGGGCCGGCATCCAAGATCCGGTTCACTGCCTTCCGTTGCCGCTGGCTGAGTGGGGCTTGCCCGTGCTCCAACCAATAGCGGGCCTTGGCCAACGACAGATCGATGACCGCCTCGGATGCGCGACACGCCTCCTCAAATTGCCCGACGAACCATGTGAGCCACCGCGTGATGTCCAGACCGCCTCGGGAGGCAGCCGCCAGCTCCCCGTAATAGTCACTGCGGTGCTCGGCCAAGCGGCGCGAGACGCTATAGAGCCGTTGATCCAGTTTCGCGTCCTGCGCCAATGCCAAATCGATGATCGCGCGTCCGACACGGCCATTGCCATCCTCGAACGGATGTAGCGTCTCGAACCATAGATGCGCGGTACCCGTACGGAGAAGCCCGTCGACGGGACTATCGCGTGAACTCTCGAACCAGTGGAGAAATTCTCCCAGCTCGCGCGGAATGTGCCTAGAGGGCGGCGCCTCGAAGTGAACTCTCTCGTCCCCGATCGGACCACTGACGATCTGCATAGGCGTCGCATGAGTACGCAGCGCGCCAGACTTAACCTTCTTGACGCCCGCGTATCCAGTCGGAAAGAGCGCTGCCTGCCAGCTGCAAAGCCGCTCTACCGTCAAGGGCTCACGCCAATGTTGGGTCGCGTCCTCCATGAGGTCGATCAGCCCCTCGACCGTTCGTGATGCCGTCCCGACCGAAGCCAACCCCAGGCGACGCGCAACGGACGAACGCACGGCGGTCAGATCAAGTTTCTCCCCTTCGATCCTGGCCGTCGCGTTCGCCTCTTGCACCCAGATCTCGGCCAGTGCAGCTCCCAGGTTGGCTAGGCCAAGCGCCTGCGCCTTGCCCAGAATGCGGCCCTGTGCACTTCGTGCCCGGTTCAACACGGGGGCAACCCGTTTCATATCGAAGGCGAACTTCGGCCAGTCCGGCTGCTGCCACACCCATTGAGGCGTAGAGGTCATATTTACGCTTCAATTTCGTCGAGCAGGTCGTCCATGGATCTGAGGCAACGCTCCCGCTATGTACGTGACCTGCCGGGAGGTTTGGAACGTGGCGGTGCGTTGATTTCGTCGACGTAGATGTTGTTCTCGTAGGCATCCGCGATCGCCGCGTCGAGGCGTTGCAGCAGATCGGTCAGCGATTCACCGGGACGACGCACGAGCATCGCCAGGCATTGATCCTCGTCCGCGGCGGTCGCAGCGCAGCGGATCGGGCCGATCGTGCCTATGGTCGATGTCGCCGTTGCCATCGACCAGTAACTCGATGTTCTCGAAGGCACTCGGCGACTTCGGTGGTGCCGGCTTACGCCGCGAGCTGCTCATGCTCGACGCGTCGGGGCGCGAAGTTCCACGGCAGCAACTCGGCGAGCCGGTTGCTCGGCTGCTCGGCGATGCGCTCCAGCACGAAGCGCAGGTATGCCTCCGGGTCGAGGCCATTGAGCTTCGCCGTCTCCAGCAACGTGTACAACATCGCCGCGCGTTCGCCACCCGAGTCGGCGCCGGCGATCAGGACGTTCTTGCGCGACAGTACCGCCCGCGCAGCGCGCGTTCCGCGGCATTGTTGTCGATCTCGATGGTGCCGTCGTCGCGATACCGCGTGAGGGCGACCCAACGTTTGAGCGCGTAGTTGATCGCACCGGCGAGTTCCGACTTGGCCGACAGCTTGGCCCGGACTTCCAGCATCCACTGCTGCAACGCATCCAACAGCGGACCGGCGCGCGCCTGGCGCACGCGCCTGCGCTCGTCGGGCGATTTGCCCCGCACCTCCTTCTCGATGGTGTACAACCCCTGGATCCGTGTCAGCGCCTCCTCGGCCAGCGGTGAGCGAGTGTCGGTGTGCAAGTCGTAGAACTTGCGCCGGGCATGTGCCCAGCAGGCGGCTTCGCGGACGCGACCGTCGACATAGAGGCCATCGAAGCCGCTGAAACCATCGGCCTGCAGCGTGCCCTGGAAGTCCTTCAAGTGGGCACGCGGGTGCGCACCCTCGCGCGTCGGCGTGTAGCGATAGAACGCCGCCGGTGCCTCGGCGCTGCCCGCCGGTCGATCGTCGCGGACGTACACCCACAGCCGACCGGTCTTGGTCTTGCCCCGCCCCGGATCGAGCACCGGCACCGGCGTGTCGTCGGCGTGGATCTTCGTCGCGGCGGTGACGTAGCGACCGATCAACTCCGCCAGCGGCGTCACCAGGCGGGAGATGCCGCCGATCCAATCGGCGAGCGTCGAGCGCTCCAGGTCGATGCCTTGCCGCGCATAGATCTCGGACTGCCGGTACAACGGCAGGTGATCGAGGAACTTGGAGACGGCGACATGGGCCAGCAGGCCCGGACCAGCGAGCCCTTTGTCGATGGGGCGTGACGGCGCCGCCGCCTGCACGATGGTCGAACACTTGCCGCAGGCGAATTTCGGCCGGACGTGGCGGATGACCTTGAAGTGCTCGGGAATGAACTCGAGTTGTTCCGCGACATCCTCACCGATCTGCTTCAGCGCGCCGCCACAGTCGGGACAGGTGCACGCCGCCGCATGGACCACGATCTCGCGTGGCAATGTCGCCGGCAACGGTCGCCGCACGGGTGGAGTACGTGGCGACAATGATGGCGATGTTTCAGCGGGCGCCGGGCTCGCCGCCAAGCTGGTTTCCAGCTCCTCGACGATCAGCTCCAATTGCACGACGCGGGCATCGTGCTGCTCGGAGCGCCGACCGAACTGGATACGCCGCAGGCGCGCGATCTGCAGCTTGAGCTTCTCGATCAGCAGCCGCGCGACCAGCACTTCGGCGCGCTGTGCTTCCAACTCCGCCAGACGCTGTACGACCTCGGCGTCGCGCTCGATCAGCAGACGCTTCAGCGTCGCAACGTCATTCGGAAGTTGATCGACGGCCAGTGCCATGACCGTGAATTTACCGCAGGTCGCAGGCGCAATGCACGCGCGCAATGCATCACGCGGCACATCGCGATGATACTGTTGTTACGCTGCTACGCTCGGTTGCCAAGTGCGCGTGGGACGCCGCCAGTCGATGCCTTCAAGCAGCATCGATAACTGCGCGGCAGACAGATGTACGACGCCGCTGGTCGCCTGCGGCCACACGAATCGACCGCGCTCCAGGCGCTTCGCGTACAGGTTCATCCCGTCGCCGCTCCACCACACGAGCTTCACCAGATCGCCGCGTCGGCCGCGAAACACGAACACATCACCCGAGAACGGCTGCTCACCCAGCGCCGTTTGCACCACTGCGGCCAGGCTGTCCATGCCACGACGCATGTCCGTCACCCCCGCAGCAATCCACACCCGGGTGCCGAGCGGCAAGCCAAGCATCAGGCCGACAGCGCGACGACTAACGCATTCAACAGCGCCGCGTCAGCATCATGGATGCGCAGAACGCCGCGTCGGAGTTCCACTTCGACCGTCGCAGTGGCTCCAGGCTTCGCGTGCGCGGCACGAACGACCGGCTGCGACTTGACCACAACCGGCAACATCGCGTTCTCCGCGAACTCACCATAGCCGCCTTGCTGGTACTTCACCACCCACTTGCGGACCATGTTGGCGTTAACCTGATGTGCCAACGCCACGCCCGCCAGCGACGCACCCGGCTGCAGGCACTCGCGGAGGATCGCCAGCTTCTGCCCAATCGAATGCCGCCGGCGTGGTCCACGCCGCGTTACCGCTCCGCTTAACCCCGCCTGTGCTGCCCGCGCCATGGTGTCCGCCTATTTCGTAGCGGACGCCATCTTCGCGCTCCAACAAGCTTCAGTTCAAGATGCCATCACCGGACGCTTACTGCGGATCGACGACTCAAACGCTTGATGCGGGGTAAGCGAGCCGTAGTTGTCCACGCGCGCGTCGAGACGGCGCAGCGTACGGAGATACTCCGCCGCGTGGCCGTAGGCTCTCGCGTAGGCGCGCGTCAGGATCGCGGCGAGGAGCGCCCGGTAGCAGACGATCGTGCCGAGCAACCGCCCCTTCTTCTCCAGGGCCTGCGCAAGTGGCACGAGTCGATCGTAGTCCCCGCCATGGAGGGTCGCGTGGCGGGCGAGCAGCAGCACCTCGGCCACCGCGTCATCGCCCAGCGCGAGGAGTAGTCGCGCGCCAGTGATCGGATCGTTGTGCATCTTCGCCCGCTGCCGCGCAACCTCGGTCGCGTCGGCGCGGCCAGCAGGCGCCAGGCTTTCGCGCCAGACCTCGAAGTCGCTCACCGATCCCGTCCGCTCGAACAGTCCCTGGCGCACGGCCCGCAAGCGGGCCGTATCTCCCAGCGCGGCATAGGCCTCCGCAAGCAGCCGTTCGCGCCCCTCCTCCCGAAATCCCCAGTCGCCGTCGAGCCACGCCAGCGCCTCCCCGGGCCGGCCGTAGCGGATATATCGCTCGGCGAAGTGCTCCTTCTGCAAGGGTGTTCGGGTTGGGGCTGTAGCGCAGTGTCGTCCTCGTCGACAGATCGGGATCGCGCAGCGCATCCGCGATGAGCCCAATCGCGGCGGCGGCCTTGTATACCGCATGGTCGTGTCGCTCGGCGGCGCCGCGGGCATCCAGCGCCTTGGTCCAGATCCGCCTCGAATCGGCTCGCGAGCGCACGCAGACCCGCTTCGTCGAAGAGCAGGTCCGCGCGCCTCCAGCAGCGCCTCGCGGGCGCCGTACTCGTCGGCATTCACCAGCGCATACACGCGCTCGATCCAATCGGTGGCGTTGCGGTTCGATTGTGCTTTCGCCGCATGAAGCCAGAGCTCGCAGCCGGCCCGGATCGCATCGCCAATCGCGCCGTCGGAATCGTCGGCCTGCTCGAAGAAGCGCTCATCAGTGCGCAGGAACGCCTCGGCGAGCGCATGCGCCCTCGCCGGATCGAGCGGGAGCAACTCGCGCTCGATCTCGTCGAGCCAGGCTTCAAGCGCTCGGCCGAAGGCGGCTGCGGCACTCCTCCCAACGAACCGCCGCGAGCGCTTCCAAGTCTGCAACCGCGCTCGGAACTCGGCGGCGAGGCGTGCAGGATCCGGTGCGAGCGCATGCCGAGCCAAGCGCGCCTCGGCCTCGGAATTCGTGGCGGCGAGCTCGGCAAGCAACGCGACCAGCTCCTCCTTCGGCTGGCGGCGCAACGCTTCGAGGCGCTCATCCAGCGTAGCGGCAGCCGAATCCTTCTTCCTAGCCACGTGGCACGCGCGACAGCCGAGCAGAACGCATCAGTCGAGGGCCCGCAGGGGCTTAAGATGGAATGCATGTCTGATGACGCGATGACTGACCTCGCTGGCGGTGATGCCTGGCACTCGAGCCGTGTTGCGGTCGTTCTGCTACTGCACAGCCAAGCGCACCTGTTTGCCAATGCGTCCCAGCATGCTGACCAGCGCATCGATGGTGAATTTTTCGACCTTGTGATTGACCACGTCGGAGACCCGAGGCCGTCGTGACGTGAAGCACTTCCGCGGCTGCGGCCTGTGTCACGCTCGCCTCCTTCATCCATTCAGCAATCTCATCCATGAGCTGCTGCTTCAGCCGAATCGACTCATCGATTTGAGCGTCAGCATGGGCCAGCAGCCGCTTCGCCTCCTTCGGCGGGAATCCGAGATCCATGAACACATTGCCACCGACCTTCGTCCGATGATGGGACTTTGTATCAATCTTCATTTCGATGTCTTCCTTTCCGCAATTACCGCGCGATAGCGTGCCTTGGCAACTTCGACGTCGTTTCGAGAGGTCTTACGAGTGCTCTTCTGGAAGCTGTGGAGCACGTAAATGGCTTCCTCAAACTTCGCCACATACATCACTCGGAACCATCCGTCCGGGGCGTCGATGCGAATCTCGTTGACGCCCGGCCCTACTTCGGGGAACGGCCGCCAGTCGTCGGGGGCTTCACCCCGTTGCAGCTTCCGCAATTCGTAGCCCGCCACCCTCCGCGCCACCTCGGGGAACTCGCGCACGTCGTCAAGCGACGATCCTCGCCAGTCGATTGGCTTATCCATGCTCGGCGCATTGTATCAAAATTGATACATTCGAGCAAGATGAAGCGGAGCCCGGTCCGGAGAGTCGTCACCGCGCCAAGCGACAGATCGCGAGTCAGGGATCCCCGCGATAACTCCGAAGACGTCGAGCCACTGAGGAACACTTCGACGCCGTGTACCCCACCGGCGGCCGGATCGCGGCTTGCGGCGCCCCCACCAGATCATGACGACCTGGTTCTTGTCACGCAAAATTCACGCAGCGCCACAAAACAAAAGGGCCTGCGTTTCCGCAAGTCCTTTGCCTTGAAAGAATGGCGCGCCCGGCAGGAATCGAACCCACGACCCCCTGGTTCGTAGGGCCGATGACGAGCATTTTAGTATTTAATATCAGTTACTTACGACGCCTGTTTAACACCAAGTCTAGCCACGTTTAGCCGTGCTTAGCGACGCTTAGCCTCATTGCGTTACAAAATCACTACGCTGCGTCCGACGCGATGATCGAGCCGAAGCCGTCTCCGGCCGGCGCTGCGTTTTATCAATCCGCCTGGCTATTGATCCTGCACCTCCCCTGGCTAACACGAACGAATGCATTTGCCATTTGTTGTCAAATATGACAACATTCGCCTTGGGAGTCCGACATGACAAGATCAACGCGACCGATTTCCTGGGTCAGTGCTGCCCGCAAAGAATTCGATAGCTTCCCGGAGGGAGCGCAAGCAATCTGCCTGACGGCGCTGACCATCGCGGCGGAAGGCGGCAAGGCGGACATCGCCAAGCCGCTCAAGGGATTGGGATCGGGCGTGTTGGAAATCGCCCTGCCTTATCGTGGCGACGCCTTTCGGGTGGTGTATGCGGTGCAGATTGGTGCGGAGCTGTGGGTCGTGCACGCGTTCCAGAAGAAATCGACGCAAGGAATCAAGACCCCAAAGCGAGAGATCGATTTGATCCAGGCACGGGTGAAACAGTTGAAGGAAATATTGCGATGAAAAACGAACCGCTCGAAGTGATCCGCGGCAGCGGCAATGTCTACCGTGACCTTGGCCAAGACGACGCCGACGTGAAACAGTTCAAGGCGCTGCTGGCCGCCGAGATTATCAAGACCCTCGATCGTGACCGTTTGACGGTGCGGGCTGCGCATGCGCGCACCGGCATTGCGGCGGCGGACTTCTCGCGCATCCGCAACGCGGATCTTGCCCGTTTCACGCTTGATCGCCTGGTCGGGATCATCAACCGCCTCGGCGCGCACGTCGAAGTCAAACTGAAGGTCAAACCCGCCGCGCGGACAGGCCACACCGTAGTGGCGTGACGCGATGGATGCAGAAAGTCGGCACCCGAAAGACGCCAGCGATAACCATGCTGCCGGCAGTTGCGTGAAAATAGTCACGCAATATTCACGCAGCTCCATGAAAGAAGAAGGGCTGCACCGCTGCAACCCTTCGATACTTTTTTGGCGCGCCCGGCAGGAATCGAACCCACGACCCCCTGGTTCGTAGCCTTTTGTATACACCAGTGGGTCTTACTAATCAACGACTTGCGGCTGATCGCTTCACCAAGTTTGCACAGCAACGCCCATTGATGCACAGCAAAGTCACGCAAAAGTCACGCACGCCTCGCGTCAGAGTACGTCCTTGGTATACATGGTTTCGGAGGTAAGGTATGTCGTCGTTGGCATCTTGATCGACACGTCGATCCTGATGGTCGCGTAGTCGCGCCGCGGCCCGGTGCGCTGAGTTGGCCGCCGTACCGCCGTACAGACTTCGGCCGTGGCGCAGCGGCTGGTCTAAGCAGTGACGGGTAGCCGACGGGCGCACCCTCGATACTCCGCCCAACAGGTTCCACCAATAGATCTATGACCGATTCTTCTTGTAGAGGACCAAGGCGGTGCTCAGCCCCGCTCCCCGGAGATGTAGTGCTCGAGCTGTTCAATAATGAATTTCTGTTCGGAGATGATGTCTTTCACCAGGTCGCCGATGGAAATGAGGCCGACGAGCTTACTGCTATCCACAACAGGCAGGTGACGCAGGCGGTTCTCGGTCATCAGCACCATGCACTCCTCGCTGGTGTGATCAGGGCGCACGTACATCACCGACGACGTCATGATGTCGCGCACAGGGGTTTCTTTTGACGACCGTGCCATAAGTATGACTTTTCGCGCGTAGTCGCGTTCTGTAATGATTCCAACCACTTGCTCGCCTTCCGTCACCACGAGTGCACCGATGCTCTTCGCGGTCATCAGCTCAAGCGCGTCGAACACCGAGGCAGTTGGGCCGATCGTATAGACGGTCGGGTCAGGTTTCGATTTGAGAATGTGGGCTACGGATTTCATCGCTGATCCACCTTACCTAGCTAGAGGGGAACGTCACGCGCGGCACGGTATCGCTGAGTTGACAAGCGATGAGCCCAAGGCGCAATGGTTCGCGGCGAAAGGGCGGACGCGATGCCCTCCGGCGAGTTGCGTGATGCCGACACAACAGCTATTGGCGTACTCTGAGCGGACCCGCTTGTCGCAAGCCAAGTCCGCTTGAGACCGGGAAGACGCCGTACGCGCCGTTTGCTTCGCCACCGGCGTTCTCACGGAGCGGGGAGTCTTTGCACGGAGCTCCGCCGGTTTGCCCGTAGCTCTCTTCGCGCTCTGGGCAGCGTTTGTCCCCCGCCTCCAGGCCGGCTTGGCGCAGCCGGAGACCATTACCTTCGTGGCGCCCTTGGCCTTGGCCTTCGCGGACGATTTCTTGACCGGCGGGGAGAGCTTTTTCGCCATGATCGTCCGACGAGTCTGGGCGCGATCTCGCGGTATGTCCACGCCGTGATCCGCAAGGCCAAGGCCCGCACGGCATTTTTCTAGAGCTCAACGCGCATCCCGAGCGGCTCGACCTGCTGGACACCTATTGCCGCATGGCGCGCGATGAGAGTGTATTGGTCAGCGTCAACCCGGATGCGCACAGCGTGCAGGAATTCTACAATCGGAAATACAGCGTCCGCCAAGCACGGCGCGGGCGGCTTTCGGAGGACAATGTGTTGAACCTCCGGCCGCTGTCCGAGCTAAAGCGGCTTTTCGCGCAGCGGCCTGGGGTGATTTCGACGTGACCCGGGTGGCTGCGCACTGAACGGAGCGGCGACGGATCGTGCGCGTGCGGATGCGGTCGGTGGCAGTGACGGCGGCAGCGACAACGCTGCTATGCTTACCCGTACCGGCGTCGATGGCGGAGGAGAAACCGATGAGCTTGACAATCACCTCGACGGTGTTCTCGCCCAACGGCGCGATACCTGCCCTCTACACCTGCGAGGGAAAAGACCTCTCGCCGCCACTTGCCTGGAGCGGCGTGCCGGCGGGGATCCGGAGCCTTGCACTAATCGTCGACGATCCCGACGCGCCAGATCCGGCCGCACCCCAGATGACGTGGGTTCATTGGGTGCTCTACAACCTGCCGACGACGACGACGGGTCTTGCCGAGGCCAACAAGTCGGGTGCGTTGCCGTCGGGAACGCGCGAAGGCGTGAGCGACTTCGGCCGGGTCGGGTATGGCGGACCCTGCCCGCCGGTCGGCCGGCACCGGTACTTCCACAAGCTCTACGCGCTCGGCGCCGTACTGCCCGACCTGAAGCGGCCCGACAAGGCTGCGCTCGAGAAAGCGATGGAGGGACACATCCTGGCGCAGGCCGTGCTGATCGGCACGTATCAGAAGGGCCGGTGACCGACGCGAGCGCCCCCCGACCTTGCTGGGCGCGACGGACTGCTGTTGTAGTGGTCGACCGGCCAGCGCGCGATCAGGTAGCGCAGCACCTCATCGTTGAAGCCGTGCGAGTAGAAGGTCCACGCCGGACCCTCACAGTCAAACTTGGCGAGCTTCCTATGCTCGATCAGCACGTCGCTCGTCACCCAACCTTCTCTCGCGTAGACGGCCTTTTCGACATCGAACCGGAGGTCGCCCTTGAACACCAGCCATTCCGCGACAAAAACATCCTCCAATCGGTCGAGCACGTGGCACAAGGCATCGTCGACCGCCTCAGTTCGATCAAGTTCGCTGTCGCCGCGAGCGTAGTCGTATCGCCAGCCTCCGTAGATGTCTGAACCGGCAGTCGCCCAAAAATGTTTTTGCTCGGCCGAAAAGAAATTCTCGACCCGGAAATATGCCGATGGATAGGAGCGGCCTTTCGCGCCTACGAACCAGCCGACGATATCGGGTTCGCCCGAGACGTACGTGACGGCGCACAGCAAACCCGCGCCACGCGGCGCATAAGCGAGAAAGCACTCGTGTTGCATCATGACTCGGTTCCTTCACCTGCATCGGCATCGGCAATATCCGGGCGGACCGCCGTCGCATGCGGGCAGCGCGATGAATCTCGTCACTCTGCGTGCATGACGCCGCGTATTCAAACCAGCCCGCTGCAGGATCACCGTCTTGATGCAAGTCAACGAGCAAGAACCGGAAACGGCTGGATCATTCGGCACGTGGGCATTGTGAACTTGAGCAATGGCTGGTGCAATGGCCGGATGGAGATCGCATTTGCCTTCACGCTGTGGGGCGGTGACCTAAGCAGGGTCATCCCGAGATTCCTAATCGAACTGTCCAAGCGCCTCGCAAAGAAGCTGTCGTGATCATGGATCAGATATGCTTGGGTGGCGGGCTTACGCGCCTGCATAGCCCGTTGCCTCGATTTGTTGCTGTGAGCGCAAGATGACCGAGTTGAGCGAAGGTCTGCTCGCCTATCACCAACGCAGCAAGCACCGCGTCGACCGGTACGCACCTGGCCCAACCGGGCTCGACTGGGCAAACCAGCCGGACCCGTTCCGGGAGTTTCACGGCGCGGCGCAGCTCAAGCTGCCTCTGGCGGCGGACTCCCTGGAGACACGCTACAACGAGTTGCGCCAAGGCAACCTGCTGCCCGCGCGCCGATTCGAGCTCGATCAGCTGGCCGTTTTGTTCGAGCTCTCGCTCGGGCTGTCGGCGTGGAAATCCTACGGCGCCAAGAGGTGGGCACTGCGTTGCAACCCTTCCAGCGGCAACCTGCATCCAACCGAGGGCTATCTGCTATGCCCGCGTCTTCCCGGCCTGTCCGCCGGGGTCTATCACTACCTGAGCCGGGACCATGTACTCGAACAACGCGCAGCGGTCGACGATCCGCAATGGACCGCTGCGTTTTCCGGCAACGGAGTTCTGATCGGCATCAGCTCGATTCACTGGCGCGAAGCGTGGAAATACGGCATGCGCGCGTGGCGATACTGCCAGCATGATTGCGGGCACGCCATCGCCGCAGTGAGCTACGCCGCGGCGGCTCTCGGCTGGCAGACCCGATTGGTCGTGTCCGCCGCGGACGACATCGTGGCGAACGTGCTGGGGCTTGACCGCAGCACGGAGTTCGAGTCCGCCGAGAGAGAAGCGCCGGATGCGTTGCTGTGGGTCGGTGATCCCGATGCGCGCCCCGATCTCGCGGAGATGCTGGATCCTCTAAGCAAGGCGACGTGGTATGGGCACGCCAACCGGTTGAGCCAAGAGCATATGCGCTGGCCGGACATCGACTCGATTCATCGCGTCACGCACAAGCCTCTCACACAGGAGTGCTCCGCACCGGCGCCGATTGCGTTTCCGCGCCCTGCTCCTCCCGCCCTTGATCTAAGCTTTGCCGAGATCGCGCGACAACGTCGCAGCGCCGTAAATTTCGACGGTACCACGTGTATCCCTGCCGTGACGCTCTTCGCCATGCTCGAGTGCCTCATGCCGCGCCGCGATGCGCCGCCCTGGAATGCGTTGCCGCATCCCGTGCTCGTGCATCCTGCGTTGATGGTGCACCGCGTGGATAGACTGGAGCCGGGTCTGTACATGTTCCTGCGAGATCCGGCCGCCCTCCCCGGCCTCAGGCAATCGATGCGACCCGAATGGGTGTGGCAGAAGACCGGACCGGACCATCTGCCACTGTACCTTTTGCTACCTTACGACTTGCGCGACGTAGCCAAGTCGATCTGCTGCCACCAGGATATCGGCGCAGACTCTTGTTTTGCGCTGGGGATGCTGGCGAAGTTCGAAGTCGCTTTGCATGAACCATGGCGCTACCGCCATCTCTTCTGGGAGTGCGGCATGCTCGGGCAGGTTCTCTATCTTGAAGCCGAGGCCGCCGGCGTGCGCTCCACCGGGATCGGCTGTTTCTTCGATGACGAAATGCACGCGCTGCTTGGAATCAACGACTATTCCTGGCAGAGCCTGTATCACTTCACCATGGGAGGCGCGATCGACGATGCCCGGCTCTCCACATTGCCGCCGTACGCGTTTCAACCGTGAAACGGCGCGCTGCGAAGACGACGGCATGTCCCGTTTTTATAACCGTAGTGCGCGTTTCACCCCTCGCCCCACAGGGGCTGTCCCATGGTTTGCGCAAACGCTGCGAACATGACATTGAAGCTGATGCTAATTCTCATCAGCTCGCTCTGGTTGGCATCCACCGAGTGCGGCAACCAAGCGGGAAAAACGATTAGCGTTCCTGGGCTGAGCGCGATCACCACCTGATCGGTGTTGTAGGCGGTGAGCTCGGTGACCGTCGGCCGTATGATCGTCGTCTGTGCTCTCGGGTCATGGAAATTGATGGTATCGGCCCCGTCCTGCACCTGGACGTAATAGACGCCGCTGAGAAAATTGTTCGGATGGGCGTGCATCCTGTGCGCCGCGCCCGACGCATTGACATTGGCCCAGCAACCGGTAATCAAGACCTGCGGGTGACCGACGCGCAAGAAGGCAAGCGCGGTATCCACGGCCGCATCGATGCAAGACACCAAGCCGTGAAGTTCTTCCAGTTTGTGCAGACCGTGACGCGACTGCCACGCTTCACCGCGAGCGAGCGGCGGGAGGCCGCGCCGCATCTCGTCCAATCGATCGAGGATCGCTGCGTTGATCGGCCGACGTACCTCGGACCGCAATCGGCACTTCCACACGAAGGTGGGGAACAGCCGCACGACGTCCGGGACTTCGATCCAGAATTCATTCTCGGCGACCATGGTACGTCCTCGCAGCCGGGCGCGGGCGCGCGACGTCCGCACCGCGCTACAGTATAAATCCGGCCCAAAGCGAAGGCGGCGCCGGATGATTACTCGCTTTGGCCCACGGTCTGCGCGCGCGAGTCGACAATTCGCCATGCACAGGCAGGTAGTCCAGCAACGTTCGGCCACCCGGTGTCGACTTTGCTTTCCTTTTGGAGCAGGGTACCGAAATGTCGCGCGCTTCATTTGTGCAGGCTCATGCCACCCACGCCGATTGGCGTGTGGCCCTGGCCGATTGCCAGAGGCAACTTCAAACACAGATCGCCGCGCGCGTCGCGCAACAGGGTGATTCCGCCCCGTTCACACTGGGCTGGTGTTATCTGAGCGATTATTACGCGCCGGCAGTCGAGGCAATCCTCGACGAGCTGCGGCTGCGCCTCCCCGGCGTGGCTTGGGTTGGCACGGTCGGTGTGGGCGTGGCCGCCAGCGGCGTCGAATACATCGACGAGCCGGCCCTGGTGCTGATGGTCGCGCCGCTGCCGCGCGAATCGTTCCGGCTGTTCTCGGGCCTGCAGCCGCTGCCTGCCGCATCATCCGGGTTCATGGCCCATACCGCGCTGGTCCATGCCGAAGGCAGCACGCCCGACTTGCAGGAGCTGATCCACGAGCTGAGCGCGCGCACGGCCACGGGTTATCTGTTCGGCGGGCTGTCGTCCGCACGCAACCGTACGGTACATTTGGCGGATGGCGTATTCACCGGCGGTTTGTCCGGGGTGGCTTTCGGCCCGGAAGTCGGCCTGATCTCCCGCGTGACGCAAGGCTGCCAGCCGATCGGGCCATCGCGCACCGTAACGGAAGCCGAGCGCAACTTCGTGGTCAGCCTGGACGGCAAGCCCGCGCTCGATTGCGTGTTGCAAGATCTGGGGCTCGACCGGGACCGGCCGGATCACGAGTTGTCGCAAGCGCTGTCCACCACGCTGGTGGGCTTGATCACCACAGCCGAGGACGCACCGACCCGGCCCGGACAGTTCGGCGCCGATACCATCGTGCGGCACCTGGTGGGCGTGGACCGGCAGCACCAGGTCCTGGCGATCGCCGAGCAGATCGAGCCCGGCATGCGCTTGGCTTTTTGCACACGCAACGCGGAAGCCGCACAACTCGATCTGGTGCGCATCGCGACGGAAATCCGCGCCGAAATGGAGAGCGGCGCCGCACGGAACGTGGCGGGCGCGGTCTATGTCAGTTGTTCGGGACGCGGCGGCCCGCACTTCGGTGCGCCGCACGCCGAGTTGCAGGTGGTGCGCAATGCCCTGGGCGACGTGCCGCTGGTCGGCTTTTTCGCCGGTGGCGAGATCGCAAGGCACCACCTCTATGGCTACACCGGGGTATTGACGGTGTTTACTGCACCAGCCTGAGGTGTAGGGCGATTTTCCTATCTCTTAACATTTTGGCGGAGGCAGCATGGCAAGAATCGTAAATAGAACGCGAGGTAGCCCATACCCCGTCACCATCGGCGGTGAAACTAAATACATTTGCGGGTGCGGGCTATCGAGTACCCAGCCTTTTTGCAATGGCGCCCACAAAATTACGCGCCAGGAAGACCCCAACAAGCTCTATTGGTATGACGAGGCAGGCACCCGATTCGAAACCACTGACCGTTTCCAGGGAATTCGCTGTCCACAAGAGTGAAACCAGAAGCCACGACGCGTGAAGTGTTTTGTCGGCGTACTGGTTTGAATCGACTTACGTAAGCGTGGTTATTGCTATTGTGGTTTTAACGATGCGGAAAGCGGCTCGGGGCTTCCATCGCACGCGGGTGCACGCCAGGCTGCTTCCGCCATAGCTGGCGACCGCGCGCCATTGGCGCAGTAAGATGCCCATTTTTGAAGGGCGTGAAAATGCCAAGAACGGTGAAGTGCATCAAACTCGGGCGGGAAGCCGAAGGCTTGGATTTTCCCCCCTATCCCGGGGAACTCGGAAAGAAAATATTCGACAACGTATCCAAAGAAGCCTGGCGGCAATGGCTGGAGCACCAAAAAATGCTGGTGAACGAGAATCGCCTCAATCTGGCCGATGCCAAAGCGCGCAAATACCCGGCGGAGCAGATGGATAATCATTTCTTCGGCAGCGGCGCCGAGGTGGCGGCGGGATACGTGCCTCCATCCAGCAAATGATCGGGACTACACCGAGTCCGACCGTCGGCAACGCTTTGTTGAACAGCCTGCGTCTACGTGATCAGGAGTTCACCCGTTTTTGACCAAGCGCCAGATACGGCGCTAGTGTTCCGAAATCGACTCCTGCACCTTGTATTCCGGTTGAATGTCGAACTGCAGTGTGGCGTGCGCCAACCTCAGCGCCATCTCGGCTTCGGCGGGGTTCGCGCATAGCGAGAAGATGAATCCGAGGTAACTCGCTCCGTCCGGGGGCGGAGCGATGATTTGACCGACCTGCGCCGTGATCCTGATCCCGGTGATGCCAGGTACCTCCAACGCGCTTCCCAGGTTACGTACGCCTCGGTAGATACCGCGCCGGGGGATGGGAATCATCATCACGTCGGCACCTTCCCGGGATGAACTCAACGCCACGGGTTCATTCAGCGCGTGGCGCAGGATCAGTTCCTCAAGGGTGATGCCCAGTACGTGATTGAGGGCGGTGCCGCACAGGCCCCCGATTGAGCGGGCCGCCACCTCCAGCAGCCATATGCCTTCGGCGTTGACTCGCATTTCGGCGTGTACCGGCCCGGTGACCAATCCGGCCAGGCTGCATGCACGCTGAACCGCGTGACGTATTTCCTCCTGGGTCTGGCTGGGTAGGCGGGAAGGCGTGACGTAAATGGTCTCCTCGAAATACGGCCCATCCAAGGGATCAGGCTTGTCGAACCACGCCAGCGTGTTAAGTTTCCCATGATCGAGGATGCCCTCCAGCGCATATTCCCGACCCGGAATGAAATCCTCGACGACGAGACCCAGGTCGGCCGCGTCGCGGTCCGCGTTATTCTGGATGCCTTTCACCCAGCTCACCGCCTGCAGGTATGCCTGAGCGTTGTCGGCCCGGATCACGCCGCGGCTTCCAGAAAGCCTTCTTGCCTTGACTACGACAGGCCACTTCAGTCGCGAAAGCAATTCGGTCGGATCGGCGTCGCTCGGCAGATGGCGAAAATCGGGGCATAGTAATCCGCCCTCTTTTTGCATCCGCCTGAACGAGAGCTTGTCGCGCACCCGGCGCACGGCCTCGGGCGAATTAGCCGCAAGGCGTAAGCGTGCATTAAGCAGTGCGGCAAGCTCCAGCCCCGAGTCGTCGACCGCCAGCACGGCGTCCGGCTTGTGCTTGAGCGACCGCAATACGACTTCGAGCGCTTCGCCGGGCCTGTCGAAATGTACTGCCAAGATCGGATCGAGTCCCCACCCAGGGGCGAGCCGGTGGCAGTAGTCGGCCGCCGTGATCATCTCGACGCCCAGCTTCTTTCCCGCCGCAATGAACGCCTCATTGCGGTATGAGGTGGTGGGAAGCAAGAGCAATACGCGCTTCATGATTCGCGTCAGCAGCTGCGGACCGCGTGATTGGGCGCGCAGACGGTGTCTTGCCGTTTCGCTTCTCGATCAAGCCCGCTCACTTGCTGCCTAGAAGCTATGCATCTGCTGCGTCGTGGGTTCTGCACAGCAGTACCAAGGCTCCGAAAGGTGCGGCGTGGACGAGCCGAGGTTCAAGTGGTCGAGCGGCGGAGCGATCCTGCCGAGGGATTGGTGAGCCATCGCCCAGATTCGCTCGAATACCCGGCGGCGCGAAAGCCCCTCTTCCTCGGCTCTTGCAACAAACGCATGAACTTGCTGCTGCAGCGCATCGACGAGGGCATCTTGGTGCCGCCAGCGATACCCCAGAATCCTCGCATCGAAATCCTCGATCAGGTCGCGGAAGCCCGCCAGTGTCAGCAAGTACGATCCCGCCGGAACCAGCAGGCGAATGCAAAGCTGGATCGGCGGTACGCTTTCGACCAGCTCCAAGTCGATGAGCCGGCGCAACAGGTTGACGTAGCCCTCGAGCGTGGTCCACGGCGTGAAGGCGACGAAGGTCGGCGCGAACGCGATGCCGGACTGGCGCAGCAAGGCCACAGCACGGCCGAAATCCTCGGCGGAATGATTCTTGTCGAGGTACTCCAATATTTGGTCGTCCACCGCTTCGACGGCAGAGGTGACATACAGGCAGCCGCAGCGCTTCAGTTCTGGCAACAGCATGGCGTGTTCGATGAGATGCTGCACTTTGATCGTGGCATCGAAGGTGAGGTCCGGAAATTCCGCGTGTAGCGCCCGCGCGAGCTTCAGTGCATGGGTCGGGCCATTGAGAAAATCGGGGTCGCCAAAGGCGATGTGTTCCGCGCCCATTGCCACCTGGCTGCGGATGTCGGCAAGCACCACAGGCACCTGCACGATGCGGAATTTTCCCTGGTACACGGGCACCACCGGACAGTGGCGGCACCAATGCTTGCAACCCCGACTGCCCTCGGCAAAGCCCACGACCTTTGCGCTCCCGTCCGGCATTTGCAGATGGGCGTACCGAGCAAGGGGCGGAAGCCCGGTTCGATCGGGCGCAAGAAACTCGATCCTGGCGAGACTGATGACTGGTTCGTTCTGGACCTCTGCGCGGCGATCGCTTCGCAGGCGTTCGGCGAGGCTCAACAACCTCGGTTCGAATTCGCCGCCGAGAACAGTCTCTACGCCGAGTTCTCGCAGGAGCGTTTCATTCATTGGTGCGTACAGACCGTAAACGCACAAGTGCGCCGCGGGGACGAGCGCCTTGATACGCGGGACCGCTTCGACCGCGATGCGGGTGGCCGTGTGCATGCCGACATAGACCGCCACTAGGCCAGCGCCGGCGAGAGTGCGGGGATCGAGCGTTTGCAGCGAAAGGTCGATGCACGCTACCTCGAAGCCCGCCCTTTTCAGCCATGCGGCGGGCTCTGCGAGCGCGAACGGCTGGCGCCCCAGTTCGTAAGGATTGATGAGCACCGCCTTGAACGGCGTATCTCGTTGCGCGCGCCCCGCCGTCTCCAAGGCAACGGTGGCGAGCGTAACGGGAACCTTTTCGGGTGCGTCAAGCATGTTGCGTCCCGAGGACTCGGAATCCAGGTTCGTGCATCTTACGTTTGATTCCAAGTGATTACTTCGACGTTGGGCGCTGTTCGGCCTCTGTCCGGCCGGAGGACCTGCCGCCGCTGTCGCAACGACGACTTGGTATTTCCCACGCAAAACTCACGCAACGCCACGAAAGAAAAAGGGCTGCATCGCTGCAACCCTTTGATTATTTGGCGCGCCCGGCAGGAATCGAACCCACGACCCCCTGGTTCGTAGCCAGGTACTCTATCCAGCTGAGCTACGGGCGCACAGCTAGTGATTATATCAAGCTAGCCGCCGGTGCCGCCACCGCGGCCCGCCTACGTGACTTCGGGCAGCGTGACAATTCGCCGCCGGCGCGCGCGGCGGCGAACCTGCCGCACCGGCAAACGCACTGCAAGCGGCGTCTGAACAAGTCGCGCTGGCAGGGAGTGTCAGCTTCGTGCGCCTATTCGTCGCGCAACGACCAACAACGAAATCAGAAGCATGCCCGAGTAGCCGCCGACTACGAACGCCCAAATGAGCCACCAAATGGAGACCATGATTTCGATCGATGCATTGTTGTGAAAGGCAGCAGCGCTGCGCAATTTGCCAAATGCAAAACTCGTGCCCCGGAAATGGTGTTCTTTAACTCGTTGTTTTATCGTACTAAAAAGGCGTCATTTCGAAAGATCCCGGCGCATTCGGTTGTTCCGTGTAAACGTATCCGACACTGATTGCATGACCCGGCAACGCGCAATATTCCCCGCAGGATGGACGACCCGACGGACACCGGCGCCGCGCCCGACCCGGCGCCGTGCGAACGACGGAACCTTCGACCCCGCAGCGTCTGGCCATCGCACGCAAACTCAGCTTCGCGGTATCGGCGCTGCCGCACTGCGTCGAATGACCTCGGGCGCCAGACGATAGCGACCGCACACGGGACGCGGCACGATCTGCCCTCGCGTTCAATGTTGCGTCGCGTTACCATTGCCGAAAAGTTGCGGTGCGTCCACGTCGAGTCGACGCGATGGCAGAACGCGAAGGGAGCGAAAATGGAAATCCTGTTGCTGTGGATCGGACGCATCAGCGGAATTGCCGGTGTCGGGCTGTGCGGCTGGGCCGCGTATGGCCGATTGACGGGCGCCTACTTTGCCGGAGGATTTCAGGTCGGAACCCTCCTCCTGGCGGGAATGGCGGCGATTCTCGTCGCCTGTTTTTTCCTGCTCCTGGTGTTGACGGACGAGGCGCGGCGATAGATCCCGCGCGCTGTTCGCACCTTCCGAAATTGGCCAGTTTTCGCCCGACGGGTCCCGGTTGGGGCCAGGGTACGGACAGGAGCACGTGATGGACGAGGTCGATGAGCGCCGCGCGCTCATCCGACACACTACCCGGCAGTTTGCCGACGCGAAGATCCGTCCGGTCGCGGTCGAACTCGACCGCAGCGAGCGCTTTCCGGAAGATCTCTATCGCGAGATGGCGCACCTGGGATTGTTCGGCATCACCGTCCCTCAGGATCTGGGTGGGGCTGGCGCTGACTGCGCGGCCTACGCGATCGTGATGGAGGAACTCTCTCGCGGCTACGCGTCGATTGCCGATCAATGCGGCCTGATCGAACTCGTGGCCACGTTGCTGGCGGACCACGGGACACCCGCGCAGCGGCAGGCCTACCTGGCCCCTATGCTGCAGGCGCAGCGGCGCCCCGCCTACGCGATCTCCGAGGCCGAGGCCGGTTCCGACGTTGCGGGAATCCGCACGACGGGAACCCGGACACCTGCCGGCTGGCAACTCGACGGCAGCAAACTTTGGATCCACAACGCGCCGGTCGCCGATTTCGCGGTGGTCCTCGCGCGCACGGACGCCACCGCCGGCAAGCGCGGCATGAGCATCTTCCTGGTGGACCTCGATCGGCCGGGTGTGCGCGTCGGGGCGAAAGAGCACAAGATGGGGCAACGTGCTTCGCCGGTGGGCGCTCTCTTCTTCGATGCGGTGGACTTGCCAAGCGACGCACTGCTCGGGCCCGAGAATCGCGGCTTTCACCTGATGATGAGCGTCCTTGACAAGGGACGCGTCGGCATCGGCGCGCTGGCCGTGGGCATTCTGCAGGCCGCGCTCGATGCCTCTATCGCGCATGCGAAAGCCCGGCATCAGTTTGGCCAGGCGATCGCGGGGTTCCAGGCCATCCAATGGCTGATCGCGGACATGGCGAAGAGCCTGCAAGCAGCGCGGCTGCTGGTCCGCGACGCCGCGCAAGCGCTCGATCGCGGCGAGCGCGCCACGCTCGCGGCCTCGATCGCGAAGTGCTTCGCCAGCGACGCCGCCGTCGAGCACACGTCCAACGCCGTGCAGGTCCATGGCGGCATGGGTTACGTGCAGGGGGTCGAGGTGGAACGGCTCTACCGCGACGCCAAGATCACGCAGATCTACGAAGGGACCAACCAGATCCAGCGGATGATCATCGCCCGGCATGTGCTGGGCGGGACATGATCCTCTTTGGCGACCGCGCGTTGACAGCCCCCGGCAACGCTGCGTAGGCTGCGAAGGACTCAGTATGCGATCCCCATGAGCACACCGGAAACTCCCGCGGGCGCGACACCCGACGCGTCGACGATCGACGACGTCATCACGTTCAGCAAGACCGTCGGGGAATCGGACGTCTACCTCTTTGCCGGGATCACTGGCGACCTGGCGCCGGTTCACGTCGATCATGAGTTCATGAAGACAAACTCGCCGTTCGGCGAACGCATTGCCCATGGCGTGCTGGTGCTCGGATTCACTTCGACGGCCTCGACCATCCTCGCCGCGCGCCTCCTGGCGACGTTCGGCTGGCGGTCGATGGTCTCGCTCGGCTACGACGGCGTTCGCTTCATCGCGCCCGTGCGCATTGGCGACACCATCACCGTGCGCTACCGGCTGTGTGCGCGCGATTCGTCGCGGCGCCGCACGACCTCGGAGTTCGAAGTCGCGAACCAGCGCGGCGAGAAAGTGCTGGTCGGCCGGCACATCATGAAGTGGTTCGAGTGAGCGCGGGCTCGGCAGCGATACGGACGATGAGTTCCAAGATCATCGCCTTCGAGCGCGCCGCCGCGCTGGTGCCGGACGGGGCGGTGCTCGCAGTGAGCTGCTCGTCCGGATTGAACACGCCGGACGCGGCACTGGCCGCGCTGGGAGCGCGCTTTCACGCCGAGGGGCGTCCGCGGGGTCTGACCGTCCTCATGCCCATCGCCGCCGGCGACATGTACGGCATCAAGGGCATCGATCACCTCGCGGTGCCCGGCATGCTCGCCCGGGTCATCGGGGGCTCGTATCCCAGCGGTCCGTCTTCGTTCGACCCGCCGCGCATACGCGAAATGATCGGCAACGAGGAGGTCGCGGCCTGGAACCTGCCCAGCGGCGTGCTCTTCGACATGCTGCGCGATGTGGCGGCCAAACGGGCGGGCGTGCTGACCAAGGTCGGGCTGGGCACGTTCGTCGACCCGCGTCTGGAAGGCGGGCGCATGAACGCCTCCGCCCTCCCCGACATCGTCCGCGTGGTCGAGTTCGGAGGTGAAGAATGGCTGCACGTTCCCAACATCGTGCCCGATGTCGGCATCATCCGCGGGACGACCGCGGATGAGGACGGCAACGTGTCCATGGAGCACGAAGGCGCCTACCTGGGTGCGCTCGACGTCGCGCTCGCCGTGCGCAACTCCGGCGGCATCGTGATCGCTCAGGTCAAGCGTACGACGGCGCGCGGCTCGATTGCGCCGCAGCGGGTGATCGTGCCCTCCACTCTGGTCGACGTCGTCGTGGTCGACCCGCAGCAGAAGCAGGCCACGGAGATCGCCTACGATCCTGCGCTTTCGGGCGCGGTGCGACGTCCCGAAAGTTCCTTCGAGCCCGTGCCCTTCGGTCCGGACAAAGTGATCGCGCGGCGCGCAGCGATGGAGCTTCACGCGGGCGATGTGGTCAGCCTCGGTTTCGGCATCTCTCCGTTGGTGCCATACATCCTGATCGAGGAGAATCAAGGGGCGGCGGTGACCTGGGCGATCGAACAGGGGCCGGTCGGTGGAGTCCCCGCGACCGGATTCCCGTTCGGCTGCGCCTACAACGCGCAGGCGATCCTGTCTTCGCCCCAGCAGTTCACGTATTTCCAGGGCGGCGGATTCGACACCGCGCTGCTGTCGTTCCTCGAGATCGGGTGCGACGGTAGCGTCAACGTCTCGCGACTTGGCCTGCGGCCGCACGTGACGGCCGGCTGCGGCGGCTTCGTCGACATCACGGCGCGGGCGCGCAAGATGGTTTACTCGGGCTACTTCCGCGCCGGCGGCATCGAGCTTGACGTGCGCGACGGAGTCATGCGCATCGTCCGCGAAGGTCGACACGCCAAGCTCGTGCCCGCAGTCGAGCAGATGACGTTCAACGGAGCGAGAGCCCTCGCGCAGGGCCAGCAGGCGCTCTATGTCACCGAGCGCTGCGTGCTCGAGCTTCGTCCTGCCGGACTCACCGTCATCGAACTGGCGCCGGGCGTCGATCTTCACCGCGACGTGCTGGCGCAGGCCGGATTCGCACTCAAGGTTGCGGACGACCTGCGGCCCATGGATTCGCGCCTGTTCCGCCCGGAGAAGATGCGTCTGATACTTGAAGAAAATCAACGTCGCGCGGCGCTCGCTTGCGCCGTCGCGGGCTGAGGAGTTGGCGTGGCGACGGAGGCTCCCGCAGCACACGTGATCCTGCGCACCGATGGTCCGGTTGCCTGCATCGAGCTCGCCCGCCCGGAACGGCTGAACGCGCTCACGCTGGCGATGCTCGGTCAGATCGACGCCATCTGCGCCGGGCTCGAGGCGCGCACGGATGTACGCGTCGTCGTGGTCCGCTCCTCTACAGCACGCGCGTTCTGCGCCGGAGCGGATGTGAACGAGTGGTCCGCGCTCGGACCCGAGGGGATGTGGCGGCGCTGGATTGCCGAGGGCCATCGCGTGTTCGATCGGCTCGCGCGCCTCCCGATGCCGACCGTCGCGTCGATATCGGGCGTCGCATTCGGTGGCGGGCTCGAGCTCGCGCTGGCCTGTGACGTGCGGCTCGCCTCACCTGATACACGCTTCGCGTTGCCGGAGACGCGCATTGGCGTGGTGCCTGGCTGGGGCGGTACGGCTCGGCTGACGGCGCTGATCGGGGCCGGCCGGGCCAAGCAGATGGCGCTGAGCGGAGAGCCGGTCGGCGCCGAGGACGCGTGCCGTTGGGGCCTCGTCAACGAGATCGTGGATCTCGCCGCACTGCCAGCGCGCGTGGAGGCGGTGGCACAGCGCATCGCCGATGGGTCGCGCATCGCCGTGCAGGTGACCAAGCAGCTGATCGACAGCTCGCTGCCACGCCCACCGATGGCGGTGACCGAGGCGCTCGCAGCGGGCTTTGTCGCCGGCACCGAGGATTTGCGCGAGGGCGTGGCGGCGTTCCGCGAGAAACGGCCGCCACGCTTCCGCCGGGATTGATCCGCCAGCACTTGATGCGACGCGTGGTGGTCATCACCGGCGATAGCCGCGGCATCGCCTTGACGCTCGCGAAGCGCAAATCACGCCGCCGGATGCAGCCCGTAAAGTCCGCTGCGCGACATTTTCGGTGTCATCGCACAGCTTCCTTCGAGGAGACGGGCCGGAAGATCGGTTGCGTCGAAATGGGAAAAAAGTTCCCGCTGATCCTCCAGCGGCCACTCCACCTTGCGGCCGTTGACGCGGGACGTGTAACCCGGCGCCAAGCGGCGGGTCAGGGCCAGACCCTCACGCCGCATCTCGGCATCGAGGTGCGCCCGGAAAAGCCGCGTGACTTCCTCGACCGCAAGCCATCCCACAATCTCAAGCATATACGCTTCGAGCGTCTGCTCACTCGCGGCGAGGTGTTTCTGGGTGGCGTCGAAACGCTCACCCAGCGACAGGACAAAGATCGCGACCTCCCGACAATTCGAAACGTACGCGGCGAACGTCGGACCGCCAAACGCAACCCCGGTCGCAAGAACAAGGCCGCTCCCGTCGCAACACGCAGTCGGCACACGGCGGTAGCAGGCCGCCGGGGTCGCTGCGGTGGCTGCGAGCGCGGCCATGGCCTCCGCGGTCCTCCGGATCTGCGCGCGGATCGGCGTGCCCTCGCGATAACCCATGACGCGAAGCACACGCCCGGGCGCGATCGCCGCGCCGCGCGTACGGAAAAAGCTCGGTGCACCCGGTGTCTCGGATCCTCCGGCGGACGGACGCCGGTCATCGCCCGCGACGCGATCGATCGGAATGAGCGAACAATCGGTCACGGGAAATGCCGGCGATCGAAGTGGTATGACGGAAGTGGCGCAGACGCCGGGGGACGAAGTCCCAGTATCCATGCGGGGTTCAGGGCGACCACCGAATTTGTCTTTAAGAATCTCTACCATAGATACTGCCCGCAACGTCGCCGCAGGGACCGTGGTGACCCGGGCAACCCGACCGCGGCGCGGGCGTCGGTCCTGGTAGTCTGCGCGAACTCCACCCATTTCGCCAATGCTGGCCCAGTCCTCATTCTACGCCGCGACCGGATGGCTCGCCGGTCTTCGCGACCGTTTCGTTCGCAAGACGCTCGCTCGCATGCATGCACGAACGTCCCGATCACGCTTGGAGCGGCGATGATTTCGCGCGCGAAGTCGCCTTGTCGCGTATGTACTCGAAGTCGGCTACGATTCAGAGGCGGCGTTCTCGCGTGCCGCCACGCGCCGGCGCACCGCGGGCAGAGCCACCGCAAGGACTGCCGACACGATGCATAGCGCCGCCGCGACGTTGAACGCCGCCGCGTAGCTGCCGGTTTTTTGCATCGCCAGGTTGCCTGCCGCGATGCCGAGCACGCCTGCCGCACCGTAACTCGTGAAAAGCCAGCCGTAGTTGGCGCCGAGGTTTCGGGCGCCGAAGATGTCGGCGGTGGTCGAGGGAAACAGGGCAAAGTTGCCTCCGAAGTTGAATCCGACGATCGCCGCCGCTACCGCAAGCCATAGTTCGGTCGCGATTCCGGCGAATACCAGCATCGTCACGGCCTGCAGCGTGAACATGGTCACGAAGGCCGCCGTTCGGCCGATCAAATCCGATATCAATCCCCATGCGATCCGCCCAATGGCGTTGAACATCGCCAGCCACCCGACCACTGCTGCGCCGCGCGCGAGCAGATCGGCGCGCGCGTCAGCGGTGAGCGATCCCGCGGCGAGCGTCGCCTCCACAAGCTGACTGCCGGCGAAGGGCTTGAGAATCCCGATGATCATGAGCCCGGCCGTGGCACCCGAAAAGAACATGACCCAGAGCATGTAGAACGCCGGATGGCGCAGAGTGTCGTGCCAATGCGACTCGGCAACCGGTCGAAACATGGCCGAACTCGGCGGATTGCGCAGCAGCAACGCCCCGAGCGTAATCGCAGCCAGGGCGACGATACCGTGTACGAGAAACAACTTGGTCACTCCCTGTTCCAGGATGAACCGCTCGGCGCTGAAAGGAAACGACCTGTGACTGAAGAGAAAGGCGCCAAACCCGAAACCCGCCACGGCGATCCCGCTCACCAGCCCCTTGTGTTCAGGGAACCACTTCACCAAAGCCGCGATCGGACAAACGTAGGCGAATCCGGTGCCAGCGCCCGCGAGAAAGCCGATGGTGCTCCAGAGCAGGAATATCCGGTCCACTTCGGCGTTCTTGCCCACGTATTGATTCCCTACGACCACCCCCGCCGTGACGACCGCCGTCACGATGGCATAGGGCACATAGCGCAGCACCGGGAGATCGTCCACCGCCGCCTTCCCGGCAAAGGCATGGAAAGCCATCAGCAACACCAGCGCCACCACCCCCGTGAAGGCAGCATGCGCGAGGTAGAACACGACGGGGTGTTGAATCAGACCGGCGCTGATGAATCCCAGCCCCATCAGCACCGCACCGATGATCGCGGGGAGCCTCGGGCCGGTGACGTCCTGGATCCGACCTGCAATCACCATCACCACCGCGAATGACAGGATGCAGATCGAGAAGGCGTACTTCACGTGGCTCGCGTCGAGTCCGAGGTCCTTCTCCAGCGGTTGCCAGAAGATCGAATAGCCGTATACGGTCCCCAGGATGAGTTGGATGATCACGGCGCCCAGCAGCACACGATAGCGCTGAACGCCATCGACCACTTTGGGTTGGCCTGACGAGGCAGCCTGATTCATCGACGGTCCTTCCGGGTTTGAAAACTGGTTACACCGTTTCTCCGCCCGTCTCGTGCAGCTCCTTGAAACGGTAGAAGCTGTCCCGACTGAACCCGATTACCTTGCATGCGTCCGACACGCTACCCAGCGTATGCGCCAGTTTCAACAAACCAAGCTTGTTCTTGATAATCTTCTGTTCCTGCATCAGCTGACTTCTCGTCTTATGCCCCGAAAGGCAGGATAATGTCAGATCAAGTCGTAGCTATTACAAATGATCCGCTGCAGGTTCCTCGGGCCCAACAATTTTGCCACGAATTGGGCCACGCTACGCGACGTTGAGCAGGTCGCGATCCGAGCAAGGATCGATCTCGACGATGATTTTCTTGACGGCGACGCTCGAGGCCTTGCGGCGGCCTACTGCCTTCATTGTGATGCAACCCGCGGAGGCGATCTTCGGCGGAGCACGCGCAGGGTTGGGTTGCGCGCGCCCGCTGGGGCTTAGAGCTTGTCCGTTAATAAATCGCGTGATGCGTTTGACCAAAATGCGATGGGATTCGCGAAGGACGGCGAAGCGCGTGGCAGGTCCCACGGGCGAGCCGGCCGACAAAGGAGACCGCGCATTTTGGTCAAACCCTTCGGGAACGGGCAGCTTGGGCCGATGGCTTTGTCGCTCGGTTTGCCTTGGGGAGCCACCCAAGGCGGCACCTCGCTTCGCGCCCTCGGCCCAACCTGCCGCGCTCGCACACGTGATTTATTAACGGACAAGCTCTTAGTGGTAGTCCTCCTCCCGCTGGTGGCGCACAGTGAAAATGGTCACGGTCCGCGGATCCTCGATCTCGAACAGTGCCACGTAGCCAGAACCCCCGAAGGGAATGATCAGCTCGCGCAGAAAGGGGCTACCGGAACCGCCGATGGCCTTGCGGCAGGAGAACGGAAAGACTTCCAGCACTTCAATTGCCTTGGCTACCGCAGCCTCGGCACGCTCGGCCACGGAAATATCCTGCTCAAGCAAGAAATCGAACAACCGCAGGAGGTCGTCCTCCGCTTCTAACGTGAAGCGGACTCGGAAACGGCTCATGCCGCACGGTCACGGCCCTTTCGGGCTTTTTCGAGGCGTCGCGCGAGCTTGCCCAGGATCGCGGCGGAGGAAACGTACTTGCCGGACTTTCTCGCCGCCGCGGCGGAGGCCAGCCCGCGCTCAACGAACTCCTTCTGCGCTTGACGGAACTCGACGTTCCGCCGCACAGCTTCCTCGACGAACCCAGACAGCGTCTCGCCGGATTGGAGCAAGTCTTCCGCGGCCTGGCGCAATTCCGGTGGAACGCGTACCGCGGGAATAGCAGCAGTCTTCATGATTGATCCTCGCGCATTACATTTGTAATGCAATAGTGCAGCAGTAGCGACCGAATGGCAAGACCGACCGAGATTTGGCCACGCTACGCGACGTTGAGCAGGTCGCGATCCGAGCAAGGATCGATCTCGACGACGATTTTCTTGACGGCGACGCTCGGGGCCTTGCGGCGGCCCACTGCCTTCATCGTGATGAAACCGGCGGACTCCATCTTTGCCAGTGTCCGCGTCAGGTTGGGCTGCGCCCGCCCGCTCATCGCCACGAGCTCCGCAACCGATTGTGGCTTGCGATCCCGAATGATGGCGAGAAGTTGCCGGTTTTCCGGAGTCAATAGCCGCACCACGGCATCGACTGAATTGAAACTCGGCTTGGCCGCGTCAACCGGGGGGGCTCGCATGCCGCGTGCCACCGCTTTCATCTCTTGACGCAACGCGCGCAGATTTTGAATCTTGTACCTGGTCATTTCGACCTCCGCATTTCTTCCACTGCAACAACCATCGTCCCAACTCCGCGCTCACCCAACACCCGTTCCACCTCGTCGAAAAAGTCGTCGATCAGGGTCTCTGCGCTCTTGAACTGATACGGTCGCCCTGGATCTGTCTCCGTCCGGTGCCAATGATCTGTCGCTGGCGGCTTGCGTTTGAACCGGCCGCCCGTGGCCGAAACGGCATGGGCGTTGTCGAAGCCGACCAACCGCGTGCCATCCGGCGCGTGCAGCGTGAACGAGTAGGCCAAACCGTGCGGACGTTCCTTGGCCGCCTTGACGCGCTCGATTTCGAACTTGATCCAGTAGCCCTCGTCGAGATGATGGATGCGACCATCGAAAGCCAGCAGGAATTCAAGTTCGTATCCAGGTCTGCCGTTATGCATATCATATCAGGTCATGACAATATGTCATTTCACCGGTGCTGTCAATGAACAGGGGCGGGCGATGCACGGGGCCTGCAACCCGACCCGGAAACGACGCATTCGGGTGCGCTGAAGTGCCGATCCACTGATTGACATGCTGTAGCAGCCCGAAAGTGGTTTCCAGTCGGGACGATTGTATTCGCGGCTGCGGCTGCGCCCGCGCCCCGCGCGCGCAACCCATTCGGTTCAACTGGCGAATGGGCGCGGACGACCCTGAGCCGGGGGCTACGGCGCTCTGATCCGGCCATAGCAATCGAATGAAGTGGACGCGCCGCCGCGCGGGCTTGGGCCTGCCCCCGCCAGCCTGCCCGCACGCGGCCAACCTGGCGCCCGCGCCCACCCGGAAGCGCCACGACAAGCGCGCGGAGCAGCCCGTTGCCACCGCCAATCGACGCTTGACCCGACCTACCGGCGCCTCCACGCTCAACCTCGTGCGCTTAGAATGACTATCCGTCACAGGGACGCGGCGATCCGCGGGTCGCCATCCGTCGGCCCGACGGGTATCGCGTAGACTCCCGGCCTGCGAACCCTCTCACGCCATGACTGTGCAGAGCCTACAGCGCCGACGCTTACTGACCGCCGGTGGCGCCGTGCTGATCGCCCCCGCGCTGCTCGCACAAGAGCGGCAGCGTGTGCCGCGCATCGGCATCGTCTTCAGCACTTCGCCCCTGTCGGCAGTGACGGGTGACAAACCCTCCGAGCCGGTCATGCGTGAGTTCCTGATCGGGTTGCGCGAGCAGGGCTACGCCGAGGGCAGGAACATCGCCATCGAGCGGCGATCGGCGGAAGGCAACCTGCAACGGCTGGAGGCCATCGTCCGCGAACTCGCCGCGCTGCCGGTCGACGTGATCGTCGTCAGCGGCAACGCCGCGACGCTCGCTGCGAAGAAGGCCACGTCAACGGTCCCGATCGTGTCGGCCGGCATGGCGACGCCCGTCGAGCTCGGCATTGTGGCGGACTTCGCGCGTCCCGGCGGCAACGTCACCGGCCTGGTGCCTTCGTTTGGCCAGGAGCTCCAGATCAAGCGCCTCGAACTGACGCGGCAGCTCCTGCCGAATGCGCGCCGCATTGCCTACCTCTACACGCCGGGCACCGAGTTCCAGGACGAGACGCTCCGGCTGGCGACGCGGCTCGGCTTCGTGGTCACCACGGTCGAAGCGCGGCTGCCGCGTCTCGAAGCCGGGTTGGAGCAGGTCGAGCGCGAGCGCGCCGACGCTCTGCTGACGGCCTCCGTCCCGCTGTACACGCATCTCAAGCGGATCGTCGCCTTCGCTGCGACGGCGCGGCTGCCGGACGTCTACATGTTCCGCGAAGCCGTCGAGGCCGGCGGGCTCGCTTCCTACGGCGCCGATACGCACTACACGTTTCGCCGCACCGCGCAGTACGTGCACCGGATACTGTCCGGCGCGAAGCCGGGCGACCTCCCGATCGAGAAGTCCGACCGCTATGCGCTCGTGCTGAACCGGGCGCGCGCTAGCGCGCTGGGCATCGCGATTCCGACGGCGCTTCTGCAACGCGCCGACGAGGTGATCGGCTAGCGACGCTACGCCCCGGCCGCCTGCTCCCGCGCGATGATGCGCAGGCGATGGCGCAATAGGCGCACGGCGGTGGGTTTACGGTCGATGGCTCGGTGCGCATCGCGGCGGTTGACCGTGCCGGACGCGAGCGGCTGCTGCGCTACGGGCGCGCCTTGGGCCGATATTCAATCGCAGCGCAGAATCTGGCAGCGCTGCCTGAAGCGCCTGGGCTTGCGGTACCGCGAGCCGTATCAGACTCGGCACACGTTCGCCACACTGGCTTTGATGGCTGGCGCGAATCCTTGCTACATCGCGCGGCAACTCGGCCACACCAACGCGAGCATGCTGTTCCGCGTGTATTCGAAGTGGATCGACGGCGCCGACAAGTCTCGCGAGCGCGAGAAGCGCAACGTCGGATTTGGCCACGATTTGGCCACGGAATTGATTGCTGAAGCGAAGAAGTTCGCGCAATCAAATACTTGTCTGGCGGAGACGCAGGGATTCGAACCCTGGATACAGGTTTTGGCCCGTATGCTCCCTTAGCAGGGGAGTGCCTTCGACCACTCGGCCACGTCTCCGGGAAACGCTTGGATTGTAACGGCGCGCAGGCGCCGGCGTCAAACGCTCGGGTGAAATTTTCCCGCAAAAACCGGCAGTTACGCTTCCTTCGGCGGGCTGTCCAGCTCGAAAGCGCGTGCAGCACGCGCACGGCGAGTTCGAGATACTTCTCGTCGATGACCACCGAGATCTTGATCTCCGACGTCGAGATCATCTGGATGTTGATGCCTTCGTCGGCCAGCGCCTTGAACATCTCGGCTCGCGATGCCGACGTGCGAGCGCATGCCGATGCCGACGACCGAGACCTTGCAGATCTGGTTGTCGCCGATGATCTCGCGTGCGGTGAACGCCGTGCCACGCTGCGCTGGCAAGCACGTCCAGCGCCTTCTGGTACTCGCTGCGGTTCACGGTGAACGAGAAATCGGTATGCCCCGACGCGCCGATGTTCTGCACGATCATGTCGACGTCGACATTGGCGGCGGCGATCGGGCCGAGGATATTGTAGGCAATGCCCGGACGTGTCCTCGACGCCCATCACCGAGATCTTGGCCTCGTCGCGATTGAACGCGATGCCCGAAATGATTGCCTGTTCCATGGTCTCGTCTTCCTCGAACGTGATGAGCGTGCCCTGCGACGTCGATCTCCGGGATCCTCGAACGACGACAGCACGCGCAGCTTGACCTTGTACTTGCCGGCGAACTCGACCGAGCGAATCTGCAGCACCTTCGAGCCGAGACTCGCCATCTCGAGCATTTCCTCGAATGTGACGGTATCGAGGCGGCGCGCTTCCGGCACGATGCGCGGGTCCGTCGTGTAGACGCCGTCGACGTCGGTATAGATCTGGCACTCGTCGGCCGAGAGCGCGGCCGCGAGCGCGACCCCGGACGTATCCGAACCGCCGCGGCCGAGCGTGGTGATGTTGCCCTCCGCGTCGACGCCCTGGAATCCGGCGACCACGACAATCGTTCCGGCGGCAAGGTCGGCGCGCATCCGGTCTTCGTCGATCGCGAGTATGCGCGCCTTGGTGAACGCGCTGTCGGTCAGGATCCGCACCTGGCCGCCCGTATAGCTGCGCGCCTTGAGCCCCATCGCGCGGAGCGCGATCGCCAGGAGCCCGATCGTCACCTGCTCGCCGGTCGCGGCAACGACGTCGAGTTCGCGCGGATCGGCGTCGGTCGCAAGCTCCTTCGCCAGGGCGAGCAGCCGGTTCGTCTCGCCGGCCATCGCCGACGGCACGACGACGAGCTGATGACCTTCGCGATGGAACCGCGCAACGCGACGTGCGACATTGCGGATCCGGTCGATGCTTCCGACCGAAGTGCCGCCGTATTTCTGGACGATCAGTGCCATGGAAATGGGGTCAGAGACGAATTTCGCCCGGGCAAATCTCTCGCTGCCGATTTCTCGAAAATCGTCTCTGACCCTACTTAGATCGTGCGGAACGCGCCAGCGTGGCGTTCGTGCCGCCGAAGCCGAACGAATTGGACAGCGCCGCCCGGATCTTCATGTCGCGGGCGACGCGGGGCACGAAATCGAGGTCGCACTGCGGATCCTGGTTGACGAGATTCGCCGTCGGCGGCGCCAGCTGGTCGCGCAGCGCCAGCACCGTGAACACTGCCTCGACGCCTCCGGCGGCGCCCAGCAGATGCCCGGTCATCGATTTGGTCGAACTCACCGCGAGTCTGTCGCGCATGGTCCCCGAACGCGCGCTTGATCGCCACGCACTCGGCGATGTCGCCGAGCGGCGTCGACGTGCCGTGGGCGTTGATGTAGTCGATCTCATCACCGTTGAGCCCTGCATTGCGCATCGCGTTCTGCATGCTGCGCGCGCCGCCATGGCCATCGTCCGGCGGCGCCGTGATGTGATGCGCGTCGGCGCTCATCCCGTAGCCCGCGAGTTCGCAATAGATCCGTGCCCCGCGCGCCCTCGCATGCTCGTATTCCTCCAGCACCAGGATGCCGGCGCCTTCGCCCTGCACGAAGCCGTCGCGGTCGACATCCCACGGTCGGCTCGCGGTCTCGGGATCGTCGTTGCGGGTCGACAGCGCGCGCGCCGCGCAGAAGCCGCCGATGCCGAGCGCGCTGACCGTCGCCTCGGTGCCGCCCGCGATCATCACATCGGCGTCGCCGTACTCGATCAGCCGACCCGCCTCGCCGATGCTGTGATTTGCCGTCGAACATGCGGAGACGATCGCGAGATTGGGACCCTGGTAGCCATAGTGGATCGACGCGAGGCCGGCGACCATGTTGACGATCGAGCCGGGCACGAAGAACGGGACTGATCTTGCGCACGCCACCTGCGAGGTAGGCAGCCTTCGTGTCCTCGATCATCGGCAATCCGCCGATGCCGGACCCGATGCAGACACCGACGCGTTCCTTGTCGCCCGGATAATCGTCGAGACCCGCGTCAGAGACGGCGTCCATCGTGGCGACAAGCCCGTAATGGACGAACGTATCGTAGCGACGCGCCTCCTTCGCCGACAGGTACTTTCCAACCTCGAAATTCCTCACCTCGGCGGCGATGCGCGTCGGAAAGGTCGAGCAATCGAAGCGCGTAATCGCCGCGACGCCCGAGCGCGCGTTGCGGATCGAGTCCCAGGCGGCGGACAGCCCGACGCCCACCGGAGAAACGATCCCCATTCCGGTGACGACGACGCGACGGCGGCTCATGGCGGGGATCCGAGGATGGGGTGGCCGGCGGAAGACAATCGAGCTCGACGCGGGGTGGCGCGATCAGGGTGCGCGCCGAGGCGCAACGCAGCGTTCGAGTTGCACCGCGCGGTTCGCGCCACATCATGCGGCGCGTCGGCAACGGCGTCGGCGCGCAGCGCGCCGAATGTCACTTCTTGACGTGCGATCCGATGTAATCGATCGCCTGCTGGACCGTCGTGATCTTTTCCGCTTCCTCGTCGGGAATTTCGGTCTCGAACTCCTCCTCGAGCGCCATCACGAGCTCGACGGTATCCAGCGAGTCGGCGCCGAGGTCCTCGACGAACGACGATTCGTTCTTGATCTCGGCCTCGTTCACGCCCAGCTGCTCCGCAACGATCTTCTTCACTCGCTGTTCGACATTTTCCATGCTTCTCCCTCCCTAGGCGGGGGTGTCTGATTGAAACTGCGCGATTTTACCAGATGCGGGAAATCCGGGGGTCCGGGAATCGGGATCCGGCTACCTCAGAGACGCGGCGTTCGGCAATGGGGCCCGCGGCCTCGCGCAGTCGCCCCTGACAAGACTCGGCCCCGTTGCGTCGTCGGGCATCCGTCGCCATGCGCGATCCGTCATGCCATGTACATGCCGCCATTGACGTGCAGCGTGGCACCGGTGATATAGCCAGCCCGGGCCGAGGCCAGGAATGCGACGGCGTACGCGATATCCTCGGGCGACCCCAGTCTCCCGAGGGGAATTTTTTCCAGCAGTTTCGTGCGCTGCGCCTCCGGCAGCGCCTTGGTCATGTCGGTGTCGACGAAACCAGGGGCAATGCAGTTGACCGTGATGTTGCGGCTGCCGACTTCCTGCGCCAGCGATTTCGTGAAACCGACGAGCGCCGCCTTGGCCGCCGCGTAGTTGGCCTGGCCCGGGTTGCCGCTGGTGCCCACCACCGAGCCGATCTGGATGATCCGCCCGTGGCGCGCCTTCATCATGCCGCGCAGCACACCTTTGGCGAGCCGGAAGGCCGGCCTGAGATTGGTGGCCATGACGGCGTCCCACTCGTCGTCCTTCATCCGCAGCAGCAGGTTGTCCCGCGTGATCGCCGGCGTTGTTGACAAGAATGGTGATCGCACCGAACCGCGCGTCGATGTCCGTCAGCGCGGCGTCGACGGCCGCACGCGTCGACGACATCGAGCCTGATGCCGGTCCCGGCGTTGCCAGCCGCAGCGAGGTATTCGCGCGATCTTCGCGGCACCGTCATCGGTCGTGGCCGTGCCGACCACCGTCGCGCCGTCGTGTCGCGAGTTCGCAGCGCAATCGCGCGACCGATGCCGCGGGTCGCACCCGTCACCAGTGCTACCTGACCGCTCAGCGAATTCTCCACCATCGTCGGCCCTCTGCGTTCGAATTCAGGCGGCAAGCGCGGCGATCGCCGCGTCGAGGTCGCGTCGCCGTCGGTGAGCGCGAACGACTTCAGTTCCGCGCACGATCCGCTTGTTGAGTCCCGTCGAGCACCTTGCCCGGGCCCGCACTCGACGACATGCGTGACGCCGCGTGCGGCGAACGCCTGCGATCGTCTCGACCCAGCGCACCGGGCTTGCCGCCTGCTGCGCGAGCGCGACACGGATCGCATCCGGCCGTTGGCTGTTCCGCGACATCGACATTGTGCAGCACGGGAATCGCAGGCGCGTTGAACGCGACGTTTGCGAGCGCGGCGGCAAGGCGCTCGGCCGCGGGTTTCAGCAGCGAGCTGTGAAAGGGCGCCGAGACCGGCAGCAGCACGCTGCGCTTGGCTCCGCCTGCCTGTCGCCAGCGCGATCGCGCGCTCGACCGCGTCGCTTGTGGCCGGCGATCACGATCTGCTCGGGCGTGTTGAAATTGACGGCTTCGACGACCTGCCTCGCGGCCGAGCACCGGCGGCCTCGGCGCAAACCGCGGTCACGGCCGTGCGTCGTCGAGACCCAGGATCGCCGCCATCGCGCCCACACCGGCCGGTACGGCATCCTGCATGGCCTGTGCACGAAAGCGCACCAGCGGCAGCGCGTCGCGAAACGCGAGCGCACCCGATGCGACGAGCGCGCTGTATTCCCCGAGGCTGTGACCGGCGACAAGCGCAGGCATCGGCCCCGCGGCAGCCTGCCACGCGCGCCACACCGCGATACCGGCGGTCAGCATCACCGGCTGCGTATTGAACGTCTGATTGAGGTCGGCTTCCGGACCCGCCGTCACCAGCGCCCACAGATCCTGCCCCAGCACAGCGGACGCTTCGTCGAACGTCGCCCGAACAGCGGGATGCGCATCGAATCCGGCCATCATGCCGACCGATTGCGATCCTTGTCCCGGAAATACGAAGGCAAGCTTCATCGATGACATTTCACCACGTCAGATAGGCCGAACCCCAGGTGAATCCGCCTCCAACGCCGATGAGCAGCAGCCGGTGGCCGGCTCGGATCCGGCCGTCGCGTACTGCCTCGTCGAGCGCCAGCGGGATCGACGCAGCAGAGGTATTCGCGTGGCGTGCGACGGTGGCGATGAGGCGTTCCAGGGGTATGCCCAATTTCTTCGCCGAGGCGTCCATGATTCGAATGTTCGCCTGATGCGGAATGAACCAGTCGACCGCACTGGCGTCGACCCCGTTGGCGGCCAGCGCCTCGGCACCCACGTCCGCCATCACGTTGACCGCAAGCTTGAACACCGCCGGGCCATCCATCCGCACGAACGGCACGCCGCTGACGTCGCCGGAGGCAAGCGAGCCTGGAACACAGAGGATATCGCGATAGCGGCCGTCCGCGTGCAGATGCGCCGACCCGATTCCCGGCGCCTGCGAGGGCACCAGCACGACCGCGCCCGCGCCATCGCCGAACAGCACGCAGGAGCCGCGGTCGCTCCAGTCGAGGATGCGCGAATAGATTTCGGCGCCGACGACGAGCGCATTGCGCGCCATACCCGAGGCGACCATCCGGTCGGCTACGGCAAGCGCGTAGACGAAACCGCTGCACACCGCCTGGACATCGAACGCCGGCCCGCCCGGGGCACCGAGCTTGGCCTGGAGAATGCAAGCGGTCGATGGAAACAGCATGTCCGGCGTGGTCGTCGCGACGACGATGAGGTCGACGTCCGCTGGCGCGATCGCAGCAGCGGCCAAAGCGGAACGCGCCGCGTAGAGGGCAAGATCGCTGGTCTTCTCGTCCGGTGCGGCGATCCGCCGCTCGCCGATGCCGGTACGCGCCCGGATCCACGCATCGCTGGTATCGATGCGCTGGGCAAGTTCATCGTTGGTGAGGATCTGCGCCGGCAGGTAGCTGCCGGTCCCGGCGATGCGGCTATACATCGCTGATCGCCACTTCGGCGGGGGTGGCAGGCGCCAGATCCGGCATCAGCGCCATCCGCTGCGCGATCTTGTCCAGCACGCCACGGGCGGCCTCCGTATAGGCCTTGCGCAGCGCATGCTGGAACGCGAGCGCATCAGCGGAGCCGTGGCTCTTGACGACCACGCCCTTCAAGCCGATGAGCGTCGCGCCGTTGTGCCGGCGCGGATCGATGCGATGCTTGAACGCGCGCAGGACCGGATACGCGACAAGGGCGACCAATCGCGTCAGCGCATTGCGCGTGAACTCGGTCTTCAGCATCTCGTAGAGCATCATCACGAGGCCCTCCGACGCCTTGAGCGCGACATTGCCGACGAAGCCGTCGCAGACGATGACTTCGGTCGTCCCCTTGTAGATGTCGTTGCCTTCGACGTTGCCATGGAAATTGAGGCCAGATGCCCGCAGCAGCTCCCCCGTCTGCTTCGCAAGCTCGTTGCCCTTGATTTCCTCCTCGCCGACGTTGAGGAGCCCGACCGTGGGGCGCTCGATGCCATCCATCGCGGCGACAAGTGCCGTGCCCATCACCGCGAACTGGACGAGTTGCGCGGGAGAGCAATTCACGTTGGCACCGAGGTCGAGGACCGTGACGACGCCGCCCCGGCGCGTCGGCAACTGTCCGGCGATCGCCGGGCGGTCGATTCCGGGCAGAGTCTTCAGCACGAAGCGCGAAATGGCCATCAGCGCGCCGGTGTTCCCCGCCGAGACGCAGGCCTGCGCGACTTCGTCCTTGACGAGGTTGATCGCGACGCGCATCGAGGAATCCTTCTTCTTCCGCAGCGCGTCGGCGGGTGGTTCGTGCATGGCGACGACTTCGCTCGCCAGATGGAGACTGAGTCGATCGCGCGCGGGCGAGTCGAGCTTTGCCAGCGCGGCTTTGAGCGGCGCTTCCTGGCCTACCGCGATCACTCGCGCGTCCGGCGTCTCTTCGAGAAACTTCAGCGCCGCCGGCAGCGTGACCGACGGACCGTGGTCGCCTCCCATCGCGTCAACGGCTACCGTGACCGGCATGGCGGATTGCGCCTGTGGTTCGTTGAGCGGGTGACTCGCGGCGCGGACGATGGCCTGCGCCAACGCAACGAGAGTCTACTCGCACGGATCGGATGGCATGCGCGGCGCCGGTCGTGGCGACCCACGCACATCGCGGCCTGCGATACGCCTATTCGTCGGCCTTGGTCTTGACGACTTTCTTGCCCTGATAAAAGCCGTTGGGGCTGATGTGGTGACGCCGGTGCGTTTCACCAGTGACCGGCTCGACCGCCAGCGCCGGGGTGGGGAGCGCACTGTGTGCGCGGTGCATGCCGCGTTTCGACGGCGATTTCTTGTTCTGCTGGACAGCCATGCGATTCTCCTAGGGTGGTTCAATTCGCGCGCGCCTCGCGGTCGCGCGCTCGATTCAATTCTTCGCCTTCTTGGCGGCATCGTCCTTCCATCCCGCCAGCGCCGCAAACGCAGGGGCACGCTGCGCCGGAGCGGCACGCGTCGGGAGCGCGGATTGCGCGCACGTCACGCGTTCACAGCGCGGCGCGACGGGCAGCGCCAGCAGCAGTTCATCCTCGATCAGCGTCATTGCATCCTGCGGAACATCTGCCAGGATGACCTCATGCTCGTCATCGTCGGCGTCCAATACCGCAAGCTCGCGCTCGCTTCTCGCCAGCAGCAACGTCGTGCGCTGCGCCACGGGCCACGCGAACGGCGAGAGACAGCGTTGGCACTCGAGCGGCACACTTCCGTCCAGGCCTATTTCCAGCGCCGGTCGGCCCATCGCGTCCGCTGTTCCGGCAATGCGCCATTCCAGCTCGGCGGCCCCAATTTCCGGAGCAAGCCGGTCGATCGTGCGGGACATCGACGCGACTTCCACGGTCCCCGTGAGGGTCGCACGACGAAGGGCCACGTCGAAAGCATCGAACACCCGCCGCCCCGACGATCGCTCCCGCCCGGCCATTCCAGCCTCCGTCCCACCCATCCGACAGCCCGATGCGGCGCGTTGCAGCACCGCGGCGAGCCGATCAAAAACGTTGGATAATAGCGCTTTCGGCGAATCCTGTCAAAAATGCCCGCAAAAACAACAGTCAAGGCGTCGGCAGCCGCCACGGGTTTGCCCCCGCGGCGCCTGGTGCTGGCGTCGACGTCGCGCTACCGCCGTCTGTTGCTCGAGCGCCTCGGGCTTCCATTCGTCGCCGTGGCCCCCGACGCCGACGAGTCGCCGCTTCGGGGCGAGGTGCCCGCGGCAACCGCGTGGAGGCTTGCCGAAGCGAAGGCCCGCAGTGTCGCGGGCGCGCATCCAGATGCGCTCATCATCGGATCCGACCAGGTCGCGGACTGCGGCGGACATCCTATCGGCAAACCGGGCACGCACGAGCGCGCGGTGGCACAGCTCTCGGAACTATCGGGACAGACGGTGATTTTCCATACCGCCCTTTCGCTGCTCGACGCCGCGACGGGGCGCTGTCAGACCGCGCTCGTCGATGTGCGAAGCACGTTCCGGTTTCTCGCCGCCGACGAAATCGAGACGTATCTCCGGCGCGAGCACCCCTACGACTGCGCCGGCAGCGTCCGCTCCGAAGCCCTCGGCATCGCGTTGTTCGAGAGCATCGAGAGCGACGATCCGACGGCGTTGATCGGCCTCCCGCTCATTCGGCTCACGAGCATGCTGCACGCGGCGGGAATCGCGGTGCTGTCGCACCCGGCATGAATGGCAACTGCCCCCAGCATGGGGGGCACCCATGACGACCGGCCGCCTGTTCGTCGTTCCGAATCTCCTCGGGATCGTCGCGCCCGACCGGGTGCTGCCGGCCCATACGATCGCCATCGCGCGTGGCCTCGCCCATTTCGTCGTAGAGAATGCGAAGCCCGCACGGGCTTTTCTGCAATCGTTGTCGCCCGTCCTGCCGATCCGGCAGATCGACATCGTGGAATTGGGCGATGCGTCCCAGCCCGCGCGCTTGACCGAACTGCTCGCCCCTGCCGCGCAAGGGCAGGATCTCGGCCTCGTGTCCGACGCCGGCTGTCCGGCAATCGCGGATCCGGGCGCGCTCCTCGTGGCAGCGGCGCATCGCGGCGGTATCCGCGTTGTCCCACTGGCGGGGCCGTCCTCGGTCGTCCTCGCACTGATGGCGTCCGGCATGAACGGCCAGGGATTCAGTTTTCACGGCTATCTGCCCGTGAAGCCGGCCGCCCGGTCGGCGGCGCTCGCGCGATTGGAAGCCGAATCGCTGCGCACGGGTTACGCGCAGCTGTTCATCGAGACGCCCTACCGCAACGCCGCCCTTCTAGCCGCGCTTATGGAGACGTGCAGGCCAGCGACCCGGCTGTGCGTTGCCGCGGACCTTACGCTGCCCTCCGAATCAGTAGTTTCGCAGCCGATCCACGCGTGGCGTGGCGACGACTTCGCGCGCTACGCAAGACGTCCGGCGATGTTCGTGCTGCAGGCTTGAGGTCGCGGGCTCGCATCGCGTTCCAACGCGCGCCGTGGAAAGCGTGCAGCGTGCGTTCATCGCAGATGCGCGCGGCCGAGCGTCCAGCTGACGCTAGGCCGATGAATCTCCAATGTAGCTTCGGAGCATCCGGTTCTCGAAGCTCTGTTCTTCGTAGACGGCCTTCGCCACGTCGTGAAACGAGACAACGCCGAGCAGTGTCGTGCCCTCCATCACGGGGACGTACCGCGCATGCCGCTCGAGCATCGTTCGCCGCAGTTCCATCACGTCGATCGTGGGGGCCGCGGTCAGCGGATCCCCCACAGCGATCGCGCTCACCTTGAGATCGCCCAGCGTGCCGGCATGCTCGGCGAGCGACTGCAGCACTTCGGCGAACGTCACGAGGCCCGCCATCCGTCCGTGATCCATCACGACGAGTGACCCGATGTCGAGCTGAGCCATCGCCTTGACGGCCTCGAGCACCGGCGCGTCAGGGGACGTCGTGTACAACGTCGTGCCTTTGATGCGGAGGATTTCGCTGACCAGCATGGACACCTCCTGGAGTGATTCGCGGCAGGGGTCGCCCGATCAGGGTACTCCCAGTCCGCCGTGTCGCGCAATCGACGCCCGTCGCTCGCGCGGCGATGGTGGAACGGCAGACGCGGCGGAAAATCGAGCCGCGTTGCGTTCCGATCCGGGCGGAATCTCGCCAGCGCTCAGTCGTCCTTCGATTTGAGCGATTGCCAGACGTCGGTGACCATCATCACGAGCCCGATCAGCACGACCCCGGAAAGTGCCGCATCCTTGAGCTTGACCACGACCGGGCCGATGAACAGGATGAGCAGCGCGGCTGCCACGATTCCTGCCACGATTTTGAATGCCATGTCGATCGCCTCCCTATCGAATCAGCCGGCTTCAACCTGAGCCACAAGCCAGCGCGCGGTACGCAACAGCCGCGCGTCGTCGTCACGCCGCCCGACGAGTTGCACTCCCATCGGCAGTCCATTCTCGCCCTGCAGCAACGGCAGGCTCAATGCCGGCATCCCGCACAACGTCCACAGCGTACAGAACGCCGGGTCGCCGGTCGATTCCAGGCCCGCGGGCGCCGTGCCCGGCGTCGCGGGCGTGATGATTGCGTCGCAGCGCTCGAAAATTTCCGTGAATCCCTCGTTCAAGAGCGGGATGCGGGCGCACGCCCACAGATAGTCGATCGCCTTCACTTCGCGCCCGCGGGCAAGCTGCGCGCGCAGCGACGGGGAGAGCTGGTCGCGTCCCTTTTCCCATTCGCGGTCGAGATTCGCGGCCATCTCGGCTTCCATGATGGTCTGGTGCCAGTCGAGGGACTGCCGCGCGGACTCCGGGAGTTCGATCTCCACGACGCGATCGCCAAGCGCGGAAACCAGTTCGGCAAATGCTTCCTTCGTTTCCTCGCTGGCGCGATCCCACACCGGTCCCTTGACGTACGCAAGCGTGGGCGCCAGCGGAGGTTCTTCCGAGGAGATGGCCACCAAGGGTACGCGGGCGCGCGGCCGCGTGTCGAGATCAAGTGGGTCGTAACCAGCGAGCTGCTCCGCGGCGAGCGCGACATCGGCCAGCGTGCGTCCGAACACTCCGACGTGGTCGAGCGTGCGCGACAGCTTCAGCACGCCTCCGCGCGAAATCAGTCCGTGCGTTGGCTTGAACCCGTAGACGCCGCAGAACGAGGCCGGGCGAATCACCGACCCATTGGTCTGGCTGCCGAGCGCGAGCGGCACCATTCCCGCGGCGACGGCCGCCGCCGACCCGCTCGACGAACCGCCCGGCGTGTGTTCCGGATTATGCGGATTTCGCGTCTTGCCGGGAAAAAACGTCGCAAGTTCGGTCGTGACCGTCTTGCCCATGATGACGGCACCGGCCGCACGCAGCGTCGCAACGACCGTTGCATCAATACCAGGTGTACGACCTCCATGCAGAACGGTGCCGTCCTCGGTCGGCATGTCGCAGGTGTCGATGATGTCCTTGATACCGACAGGAATACCGTGCAGCGGCCCGATGGCGCGCCCCTCCCGCCGATCGGCATCGCGGGCGCGCGCCTGCGCAAGCGCATGCGCGGGTTCGAGATGGGCCCATGCCTGCACATCGGCGTCCACTTCGCGCACGCGGGCAAGGCAGGCTTCGGTCAATTGCTCGGCGCTGAGCAGACCTTCGCGGATGGCGCGGGCCGCATCCGTCGCGGACAGCCAGTTCACCGGCGCAGCATCCATCGCGCCGTCAGTTCCCGTAGAAGAGATTCGGCAGCCAGAACATCAGCTGCGGGAACACGTACACCAGGAACATCGTGACAAAGACAAGACCAAGGAAGGGGAAACAGCCCTTGAAGATCGTCCACAGCTGCACGAAAGGCGGCGCGATCCCTTTGAGGTAGTACGCCGACATCGCCATTGGTGGCGTCAGGAACGAGGTCTGCAGGTTGAGCGCGACCAGAATGCCGAACACCATCGGGTCGACGTTGAAGTGCGGCAGCAAGGGCAGAAAAATCGGGACGAAGATGATGATGATTTCGGACCATTCCAGCGGCCAGCCGAGCAGGAAGATGATGAGCTGTGACAGGATGAGGAACGTGATCGTGTTGAGGTCAAGACCCAGTACAAAGGTCTTGATGAGGCCCTCGCCGCCGAGATACGAGAATACCGACGAGAAGGTCCAGGAACCCACGAACAGAAAGCACACCATCGCCGACGTTCGGGCGGTGAGGTAGACCGCCTCCTGGAGCCGCGACCACGTGAGCGCGCGGTACGCCGCCGCCAGGATCAGGCTGCCCGATGCGCCGACCGCGGCGGCCTCCGTGGGCGTCGCGAGGCCGAACAGGATCGAGCCGAGCACCGCGGAGATGAGCACGAAGAGCGGCACGAACGCCTGCGCAAGCAGCAGGAAAGCCTTGCTCCACGGCACGTTGCTCTCTTCCTTCGGCAGTTTCGGCGCGAGCTTCGGATTGATGACCACGCGCGTGATCACATAGACGACGTAAAGTCCGGCGAGCAGAAAGCCAGGAATGAGGGCCGCGGCATAGAGCCGCACCACGGAGACCGACGCGGCGGCCGAGTACACGATCAGCATGATCGACGGCGGGATCAGGATGCCCAGCGTGCCGCCCGCGCAGATGACGCCCGAGGAAAGACGCTGGTCGTAGCCGGCCTTCAGCATCGCCGGAAACGCCAGCAAACCCATCAGCGTCACCACTGCCCCCACGATCCCGGTGGCGGTGGCGAACATCGCGCAGGTCAAGAGCGCCGCAACCGCCATCGAGCCCGGGATGTGGCGCAGCGCTATCTGCAGACTGTAAAACAGGCGATCGAGGATGTTGGAACGTTCGATCACATAGCCCATGAACAGGAATAACGGCACCGCAACGAGCACGTCGTTGCTCATGATGCTCCAGGTGTTCTGCGTCAGGAGGTAGAACAACCTGTTGTCGAAGAACTCCTGTCCCGGCCGGAAATACGCGTAGAAGCCGAACCCGACCGCCATTCCCATCAGCGTGAACGCGATCGGAAAGCCGAGCATGATGACGACGATGAACAGCCCCAACATCACCAGGGCGAGGACCGGATCGCTCATCGCGCGCTCCCCGGTTGCGGCGCCTTCGCGGCCTGTTGCGCCGCTTCGTCCGCCCGCTTGGCCGCTTCCGCAGCCTCTTTCGCGGCTTTCGCGGCGTGCTGCAGGACCAGCACGTCTTCCAGTTCCTCGACGTCGTGCAGCCGCGGCGACCAGCGGCCGTCACGGATGCATTGGGCGCAGCGCAACGCCTCGGCGAAGCCCTGCAGCGCGAGCAGCCCGGCGCCGAAGGGGATCAAGAGCTTCAACTGCCAGATCGGGATGCCCACCGGGCTGTTGACGCTCACCTCGCGCAGCCTGAACGCTTCGATGCCGTACGGCCAGCCGGCGACCACGAGCGCCAGCACGCCGGGAAAGTAGAACAGGATGTAGAGCGCGAGGTCGACGGTCGCCTGCGTGCGCGGCGGCCACATCCGGTAGACGAAATCGCCGCGCACGTGGCCGCCACGCGACAGCGTGTACGCGCCCGCCATGAAGAACAGCGCGCCGTACATGAGGTAGCTGAAGTCGAACGCCCAGCTGGTCGGGTTGTTGAGCGCATAGCGCACGAACACCTCGTACGACGTGCCGAAGGTCAGGATGACGATGCACCACGCAAACGCATGCCCGACGGTCTTGCTTAACTGATCGATGCCGTAGATCAGCCGGTCAATCATGGATGAGGTCGCCCTTCAGAAAAATGGGGCGACACCGCATGGTGTCGCCCCAATCACTGGGGTCCCGCGCAATATCACGAGGGAATCTTGGTCTTGAAGACGTGCTCGTAACCCAGCCTGAAATCAGCGTCGTTCACGAAGTGGTAGTAGACGACATCCCTGGCCCAGGCACGCTGGGAATCGACCACGCGCTTGAAGAACGGATCCTCGTCCGAAAGCCGCTTCGTCAGGACGTCCCAGGCCACGAGCTGCGCCTGGAACACCGATTTCGGCGTGCGCGTCACGCTGACTTTCTTGTCCTTGATCAGGATCTGCAGATCCTTCGGGTAGTTCTTCATCGCGGTCCAGTAGTTGGACTGCGACGCCGCCTCGACCCCGTACTTCCAGATCGCCTGCAGATCCTTCGGCATCGAATCCCATTTCGACTTGTTGACGACGATTTCGAAGAACTCCATCGCCTGGTGGAACGAGCCCATTTCGTAGTTCTTGATCACGTCCGCGGCACCGAAGCGCATGTCCGACGTCGGGTTGTTGAACTCGAACGCATCGATCACGCCACGTTCGAGCGCGGGGACGATTTCACCGCCCGGCAGCTGCGTCACTTTTGCACCCATCTCCTGGAACAGGTCCGCCGCGAGGCCCACGGTCCGGTACTTGAGGCCCTTCAACTGGCTGGAGTCCGTGATCGGCTTCTTGAACCAGCCGAGCGGTTGCGTGGGCATCGGCATCGCGAAGAAGCCGACGTAGTTGAGGCCGATCTTGGTCAGGAGCTCGTTGTAGAGCTCGAGGCCGCCGCCCCGGTAGATCCAGGCGAGCGTCTGGAACGCATCGCAGCCGTTGATCGGGCCGGAGCCGAACAGCGACGCGACCTTGGACTTGCCGTACCAGTAGACCGGCACGGTATGCCCCGCGTCGAGCACACCCTTGCTTACCGCGTCGGTCACCTCGAACGGCTTCACGACCGCGCCGCCGACGAGGTAGTCGACCTTGAGGCGACCGCCCGACATCTCGTTGACGCGAAGCACGAATTCCTGCGCCATCTCGTTGAAGATGTCGGTGGCGCTCCATGCCCCCTGCATCTTGATGACGATCGGCGACTGCGCGACGGAGATCATCGGGAAGCCGATGGTTGCGGCGCCGGCTGCCGCCCCGGATGCGGCCTTGAGGAATTTGCGCCGCGAACCGGTGGCTTGCGGCGTAGCGGGTTGCACCAGCGTTGTTGGTTTGGTGTTCATGAACCCTCCTAGGTGACCTGAATCCAGCGCCACGGCCCATGGTTCACCGGAGCGCATCCACAGATACGGGCGGCGTGCAACCGCCTCGCATTCTCTCTCCCAGCCACCGATCATTATGCGCCTGGCTGCGCCTACCGTCGATAGGGGCCATTTCGCGGGGGGCCATTTCGCGGGCGCGCGGCCCGTTCACGACCCGAGCGGGCGCCGCTCCCGAAGGGCCTGCGCCAACGTCCCGCTGTCGACGTACTCGAGTTCCCCGCCGACCGGCACGCCGCGTGCCAGGCGGCTCACCTTGAGCCCCCGCGCCGCCAGCAGTTCGCCGATGTAGTGCGCCGTGGCTTCGCCTTCGTTGGTGAAATTGGTCGCGAGCACGATTTCCTTGACGACGCCGTCGGTCGCGCGCGCGATCAGCCGCTCGAGCCGGATCTCCTTCGGGCCGATGCCGTCGAGCGGCGACAGTCGTCCCATCAGCACGAAATAGAGTCCGGAGTACGCCTGCGTCTGCTCGACCATCAGCAGGTCGGCCGGGGTCTCGACGACGCAAAGCACGGTGGGGTCGCGCTTGCCCGACCGGCAGAGCGCGCACAACGCCTCTTCGGTGAAGGTGTTGCATCGCTCGCAATGCCGCACCGATCTGGCCGCATGGGCAAGCGCGTCAGCGAGACGCACTGCGCCGTCGCGATCGTGCTGCAGCAGATGCAGCGCCATCCGTTGCGCCGCCTTGGGCCCGACGCCGGGCAGCGAACGCAGGGCGCGCGCGAGTTCGTCCATGCCGGACAGCGGCTCGGCCGCGGGCACGGTTCGCGATGCCAACGATCGTTCGTCAACCGGGCGCATCGTTCGGGCCGTGGCCATCCCGCACCAAAGATCGCCGCGTCAAAACGGCAGCTTGAAACCCGGCGGCATCGGCATCCCCATCGTGAGCCCGGACATCTTCTCCTGCGTCGTCGCCTCGACGCGACGCACCGCATCGTTGACGGCCGCCGCGAGCAGGTCCTCCAGCATGTCCTTGTCCTCGCCCAGGAGCGAAGGATCGATAGTGACGCGCTTCACGTCGTGACGGCATGTCATCACGACCTTGACGAGGCCCGCGCCCGACTGTCCCTCGACCTCGATGCGCGCGAGTTCGTCCTGTGCCTTCTTCATGTTGTCCTGCATCTGCTGCGCCTGCTTCATGAGGCCGGCGAGTTGATTTTTCATCATCGAAAAGTCTTCCTGGCGAATGGGGGCGCGCGTGCGCCAGAGCAACGGGAACTACGACACCGGCTTGATCGAGTCGGGCTTTATTTTCGCATCAAAACGGGCGAGCACGTCCTGCACGAAGGGTTCGCCGCGAAACGTCGCTTCGGCCTTCGTTTTCCGCTCCGCGTGCTCGCGGCTTCTCTGCGCCGCCAGCGATGCCTCGGCCGGCGAGCCCACCTCGAAGGCGAGCATCCATTTCCGGCCCGTGGCCTGATCGAGCGCGGCCTTGAGCTTGTCGGCGTAGGCACGGTCGGCAAGGTGCTTGTGCGCGGCGGGCAGCGCCAGCGTCAGCACGTTGCCTTCGAGCGACTTGAGTTCGGTCTGGGCGGCGAGTTGCGCCGCCATCGGCGCGAGACTGAGCCCGGTCACGAACGCGGGCCACGCGGCCGCTTCGGTCGGCAACGGAACACGGGCGGGGGGATCCGGCGTGGGCAACGGTTGCGGTCCCGTCTCCGGTGCCGCATCACGTCTACGCGGGTTCGCCGACTCGGTATTCGCAGCGGCGATCGTCGCCCGCTTGTCGCCTGCCGCGGCGGTGCGCGCCCGATCGCCCTGCGGTGCCCGTACGCCGCCATCGGTCGCCTTCACGACACTGCCACCCGGCTCGAATGCGAGCAGACGCAGGAGCGTCATCGAAAATCCCGTCGCCTCGTCTGGTGCAAGCGGGAGATCGCTGCGGCCCTGCACGCAGATCTGGTAGGCGAGCTGGACGATTTCCGGCGTGAGCCGGGCCGCAAGAGACGCGATCCGGTCGGCGTCCTCCATCGTGGCAATGGTCGACGGCACGGTCTGCGCAACGGCAATGCGATGAAACAGCGAGGCGAGATCATCGAGCGCGGACGCGAATGCGATGCTGCGCATCGCCATGACGTCGACTTCGGCCAGGAGCGCCGAACCGTCGTTGGCGACAAGAGCCTCGACGATACGGTATACATATTCGGTGTCGACGGCGCCCAGCATGGTTCGCACGACAGCTTCCCGGACATCGCCCCCGCCGTACGCAATGGCCTGGTCGAGGAGCGACAGCGCGTCGCGCAGCGAACCATGCGCGGCACGCGCAAGCAGGCCGAGCGCCGCCGCTTCGCAGGGGACGTCCTCTGCCGCCAGGATCGCCGTCAGCCGGTCGACGATCAACGCCGGCGTCAACTGTTTCAGGTTGAATTGCAGGCAGCGCGACAGCACCGTGACGGGAATCTTCTGCGGATCGGTCGTCGCCAGCACGAACTTGACGTGCTCGGGCGGCTCCTCGAGCGTCTTCAACATCGAGTTGAAGGCGGCCTTCGACAGCATGTGCACTTCGTCGATCAGGTAGACCTTGAAGCGTCCGACCGTCGGCATGTAGCGCGCGTTGTCGAGCACCTCGCGCATGTTGTCGATGCCGGTGTTCGACGCGGCGTCGAGCTCGAGGAGGTCGACGAAGCGTCCTGCGTCGATGTCCAAGCAAGCCGGACAGGTGCCGCATGGCGTCGCGGTGACACCGTGGGTGATGCAATTGAGGCTCTTGGCGAGGATCCGCGCGATCGTCGTCTTGCCGACGCCGCGCGTCCCCGTGAGCAGGTAGGCGTGGTGCAGCCGGTTTCGCGTCAGCGCGTTCGTCAGCGCGGTGACCACGTGCTCCTGCCCGACGAGTTCCGTGAACGTCTTCGGCCGCCATTTGCGGGCAAGCGCCTGGTAGCTCATCGGTATCCCGGCGTCAGGCGAGGCGCGACGACGGTTGCGGACGCGCCGTGTACATATCGAGTACACAAGCGACCGCAACCGAGGAGTAACGAAGCATCACGCCGAAATGGCGAACAAAGCAAAAGGTGGCGAGCCGTTCCCCCGGCACTTGCAGTGAGTCGCTGTGGCTGCTTCCTTCCGGACCTGACCAGGTTCACGACGCTGCAATGCGGGGCGACCCGCCATTGATCGTTGTGCGCATTCGGCACGCACCGTTCATTATCGGCTATCGCGGGCATCGGGGCAAGCGACGACGGCTGCCATCATCAGCGTTGCCGCGCAAGGTGTCCGTCCGCGAGGTGCCATAGCTCGGCATGGGGAAGGTCGATCAACTCGCGATCATGGCATGCGACGACGACCGTACGTCCCGCCACCGCGAGGTCGCGCAGCAATGCGAGCACCTGGGCACGCGCCGTGGCGTCGAGGTTGGCGGTCGGCTCGTCGAGCAGCAGCAACCGTGGCAACACCGCCCATGCGCGCGCCAATGCGACGCGCTGCTTCTCGCCACCGGAGAGCCGCGCGGGCGGCACGTCGCGGACGCGCTCGAGGCCCGCCCAGGCGATGGCAGCGGCGATGCGTTCCGCCTTTTCCGCGCCTCGCACCCCGCGGCGCGCGAGCCCATATCCGATATTCGCGGCGACCGACCGTTGGAAAAGGTATGGATGTTGGTGGACGTAGACGACGTCGCGACGCACGGAGTCCGGGTACGCATCCAACCCAAACGAGCGTCCGGCGAAGGTCGCCTCCCGCGAAGTGACCGGTTCGAGACCGGCCAGCGCACGCAGCAGCGTGGATTTGCCGGCACCGTTGTCGCCCGTGACGATCCAGCACGCGCCTTCGCCAATTTCGAGGGACGCGACGTCGAGGAGCGCCATGCCGTCGCCGAAATGCTTCGCGAGGCCCCGTACCGTGAGCAGCGTCCCGGTCACGGCTCGCCGCCACGGCCCTGCAGCAGGGCAAACGCGATGTTGACACCGAAGGCGAGCGCGAGCAGCACGATACCCAGCGCGATGCCCTGCGCGAAGTCGCCTTTGGACGTTTCGAGCGCGATCGCGGTCGTGATCGTGCGCGTCGACCCGGCGATGTTGCCGCCCACCATCAGCGCGCATCCCACTTCCGAAATCACCCGTCCGAAGCCCTGGCACACCGCGGCAAAGATCGCGAAACGGGTCTCGTAGAGCAACGTGCACGCGGCACGCGCCCGGGTGGCACCAAGCGACAGCGCGGTGTCGCGGATGCGCGGATCGGCTCCCTGCACCGCCGCGAGCGTGAAGGCAGCAAGCACCGGTAGCGCGATGATGATCTGCCCGATGATCATCGCCTCCGGCGTGAACAGCAGCTGCCATGCGCCAAGGGGACCGCGGCGCGACAGCATCAGGTAGAGCACGAGGCCGACCACCACGGTCGGGAACGACAGCAGCGCCTGCAGCGTGACGATCAGCGCGCGGCGTCCGGGAAACCGGCTGACCGCAAGGCCATAACCGGCCGCGATCGCCAGCGGCGACGCCACCGCCAGAGCCGTCAACGCCACGCGCAGCGACACCGCGACAATCCCCACAAGTTCGGGATCGCCGGCGAGGAGGAGGCGGAACGCGTCGCGGGTCGCGTCGAGCATGGCGCTAGCGTACCCGAAACACCGCTTCGCCCTCGATGCGATAACCGGCGATCAACGCCGGACCGGCGCCGGTCGTCAACCAGCGCACGAACGATTCCGCCGCTGCCGCGTCGACTCCGGGCACGCGGGCCGGATCGACCGGAACAACCGCGTAAACGTTGGCAAGTCGCGGATCGCCACGGGAGACCACGCCGAGTTCGAGGCGCCGCTTCTGGGCCGCGTAGGTTGCCTCGTCCGACAACACGTAGGCGCTGCGCTCGTCGGCGATCCGGAGCGTCGCCGCCATCCCGACTCCGGCGGCGATGTACCAGGTACCCGAGGGGTTCACCCCGGCGTCCCGCCACACCGCCATTTCCTTTCGGTATGTGCCCGACGCGTCGCCGCGCGACACGAAACGCGCCCGCGTCGCCGCAATTCGGGAAAATGCGGCTGCGATGTCGCTCTCCCCACGGATCCTGGCCGGGTCCGCCGGAGGGCCGAGCAGCACGAATGCGTTCCGCATCACGACATGGCGGCGGGTGCCGAATCCCGCCGCGACCATGCGATCCTCGTCGACGGGGCTGTGCGACCAGACGATGTCCGCGTCGCCACGTTCGGCCATTTGCAGCGCCTGCCCGGTGCCTGCGATCAGGGACCGCACTGGTATTCCGCTGTCGCGGGTGAATGCCGGCAACACCACGGCGAGCAGCCCCGAATCGTTGAGCGTATGGGTCGTCGCAAGCCGCAATTCCGCGGCCAGCGCGACGATGGGCAGCGCGGTCAGGAGCAGCAGCCCCGCCGTTACGGGCACGGCAAGAAGGTCCGCGAGCCGAAACCGGGACGCATTCGAGAGACCTGTCGCTATAATCGGTCGCATCGTCGTTCGCCGTGCCCTCGCCGCTATCGCCATTCAACCGAAAGTGCGTTTTTCGCGCCGCTACGTCCTGTTCCTGGCAGGCATTGCCGTCGTGGTCGTGGTCGCGTTGTTTCTGAGCGTTCGCCGTCCGGTAGTGCCACCACCCCCCGATGCGGCCAAGGAACTCATCGTCCTGATCCGGCCCGGTCCTGCCTACTATTTTCCGGGCCCCGATGGCGCCCTGACCGGATTCGATGTCGATCTCGCCCGGCTGTTTGCCGCCGAGAAGAAGGTGCCGCTCAAGTTCGCACTTGCCGATTCGCCGGCGCAGGTGATCGCCGCCATCGCCAAGGGGGAGGCGCATATCGGGGCCGGCGGATTATACCGGCCACTGCCTTCTGCCGTCGCCGCAAAGTCCACCGTCTCCGTCGCAGCGCCGGCGCCAGCTACCGGCGAGCCGTTGCCGAAGGTGCTGTGGACAACCGGCATTGCATCGACTGAACCGGTGCTGATCTACAACCGTGACGGTTACAAACCGAGGCGATGGAGCGATCTCGACGGTGACACCGTTGCATTCGTGGCGGACGCAGGGTTCGACCCCGAAATTTCTGGCGCGCGCGATGCGCACCCGGGTATCCGGTGGGATGCGCGTACGCTTCCCTCCGCGGCCGCTCTCATTTCCCAGGTTTCGGACGGTACCGTCGGTTACGCGATCGTCGGGTCGCTGGCCGCCTCGCTCGCTCGCAACATCTATCTCGACTTCGATGTCGCATTTGCGGCCGGCGCGAAGCGCGACATCGCCTGGGCGGTGTCGCCCCGCGTCCCCGATCTTCTGCGGGAGCTCGATCGCTTCATGGCCCGGTTGAAGCACGACGGCACGCTCGAGCGCCTTGCCGATCGCTACATGCCGGACCCGGGACAGATTCAACGCATCGACGCGAGCGTGCTCCAGGAACGTGTCCGCACCGTTCTGCCGCGTTACCAGTCGCTGTTCCATGATGCCCAGGAGAAGAGCGGGATCGAGTGGCGACTGCTCGCCGCGATCGCCTACCAGGAATCGCAATGGGACCCCGCGGCCACGAGCGCCACCGGGGTACGCGGCATCATGCAGATCACCGAGGACACGGCGAAACACCTAGGAATCCGCGACCTGCTCGACCCGGCGCAAAATGTGGTCGCGGCGGCGCGCTACTTCCGCGACATCAAGGCCCGGCTCCCCGCACGCATCCATGAGCCCGATCGGACGTGGCTCGCGCTTGCGGCATTCAACATCGGCCTTGGCCATGTCGAGGACGCGCGTATCCTCGCGCAGAAACAGAAACTCAATCCGGATCTGTGGCGCGACGTGAAGAAGGTGCTGCCGCTGCTCGCGGTCCCCGAGTACTACGCGCAGGCGAAGCTCGGTTACGCCAGGGGAGGAATGCCGGTGGCCTTCGTCGATCGCGTTCGCGGGTATTACGACGTTCTGCTCGCGCACGCGCCGCCCCACCGACCGCGGCTTGGCTTTTTGTGGTCGACCAAGGAGCCGGAAACCCCGGAACCCAAGAGCAGCAAAAAATAGGGATCGCGAATGGAACTCACATGGACTGGTTAGCTTCGCCCGAAGCGTGGATCGCGCTTCTGAGCCTGACCGCGCTCGAAATCGTCCTCGGCGTGGACAACATCATCTTCATCTCGATCCTGGTCGGCCGCCTGGCGCCCGAGGAGCGCGCGCGCGCCCGGATCATCGGCCTCGCGCTGGCCATGGTGATGCGGATCGGGCTCCTGCTTTCGCTCGCCTGGATGATGCGCCTGACCAGCCCGTTGTTCCTGCTCTACGGCCAGGGCCTTTCCGGACGCGACCTGATCCTTCTCTTCGGCGGGATGTTCCTGCTGGCCAAGTCGGTGATGGAGATCCACAACGCGCTCGAAGGCCAGGTAGATGGCGGCCATGGCAGCCCGCCCCCCGCAGGCTATTACGGGACCCTGGCGCAGATTGCGATCATCGACATCGTGTTTTCGCTGGACTCGGTGATCACCGCGGTCGGGATGGCCCGCGACATTCCGGTCATGGTGCTAGCCATCGTCATTGCCGTCGGCATCATGATGTTCGCCGCGAAGCCGATCGGCGATTTCGTCGATACGCACCCGACGATCAAGATGCTGGCGCTCTCGTTCCTGATCCTGATTGGCGTTGCCCTCATCGGCGAAGGATTCGAGCTGCACATTCCGAAGGGCTACATCTACTTTGCGATGGCGTTTGCCGTGGGTGTCGAAATGCTGAACCTTCGACTGCGCAAAGACCGGCAACCCGTCATGTTGCGCAAGGATCGCGCGCCGGACGGAAAGCAACGGGATCGGCCCGGATCGTGAGTGCGGGGAGCGTTCCCGTTGCTCGGTCGTTGCCTCATAATGACGCCCCATGATTCGCGCTGCGCCGTGGCTTGGCGCCCTATTCCTGGTGGTGGCTGCAACCCGTGTGGCCGCCCTCACGCCGGCCACCGTGTTCATCGACGAGCTGACGTGGACCGAACTGCGGAACCAGGTCCGTGCTGGCAAGACGACCATCATCATCCCGCTAGGCGGCACCGAGCAGAACGGACCGCATATGGTGCTGGGCAAGCACAATGTCCGGGTCAAGGCCCTCGCCGGGAAAATCGCGCAATCCCTCGGCAATGCGCTGGTCGCACCGGTCCTGTCCTATGTGCCCGAAGGGGACATCACCCCTCCCACGGAACACATGCGCTTCCCCGGGACCATCACCGTGCCCAGCGTGACATTCGGCGAGGTCGTCCAATCCGCGGCGCGAAGTTTCCGGCAGCACGGCTTTCGCGACATCGTCTTTCTCGGCGATCACGGCGGCTACCAGAAGAGTCTGGCGGCGGCGGCGGCTCGCCTCAACCGGGAATGGGCGGGATCGCCGGCACGCGCGCACGCAGTCGTCGAGTATTACAACGCAAGCGCGACCGCGTATGCGCAGACGCTCAGGAGCAAAGGCTATCGGGACGATGAGATCGGTACCCACGCGGGGCTTGCCGACACGTCGCTCGCATTGGCGATCGATCCGGCGCTGGTCCGCACCGACCAGCTGGAGTCCCGTGTGAAACCAGGAGGCGCGGAGGGCGTCGTCGGCGATCCGCGCCGATCCAGCGCCGCGCTCGGGCAGCTGGGGGTCGATGCGATCGTCGCGGCGACGGTCGACGCGATCCGGCGCGCTACGGCTCACCGGTAAGATCTTGTCCACCAAGCGAGCGCCTGGCGCGTTTTGCCGAGAGCGGCGGAAATGCGTAATGGCCGCTCGCGTGCATCTCGCGCTGTCTTCCGACCACCATTTCCTTCAGGAGTCTTCATGCGGTTGCGGACCTTGCGCCACGGGTTGAATCCTCTCCTCTGGCTCGGCCTCGGCGTCAGCACGCTCGGCTTGGCGCAGACGCCGGCGCCGGCGATATCGCCCCATGCGGGTGCGGTGCCCAGTGTCGCCACGGTGGCCGGCATGCCGCCGGTCGTCGACCCGACCAATCTCTACAGCGAAGCGACCGCCGGAAAACTGAGTGCCACGGTGGCCGGGGATCTGCCGCGCGTCTACGTGCCCCATGTCAAGTCGAACGACGTCTACGTGATCGACCCGGCAACGCTCAAGGTTGTCGACAAATTCAAGGTCGGCATCAATCCGCAGCACGTTGTGCCCGCGTGGGATCTGCGCACGCTGTGGGTCGCCAACAACGCCGAGGGGCGTACCGACGGCAGCCTGACGCCGGTCGACCCCAAGACCGGAAAGCCCGGGCCAGCGATCCCGGTCGACGATCCGTACAACCTGTATTTCACGCCGGACGGCAAGTCCGCCATCGTTGTTGCCGAGGCGTTCAAGCGGCTCGATTTTCGTGATCCGCACTCGATGGCGTTGCAATCCTCGCTGGCGGTTCCGCAGTGCGCCGGCATCAACCACGCGGACTTTTCCATCGATGGCCGGTACGCGATCTTCACTTGCGAGTTCTCAGGCACCGTGGCCAAAATCGATCTCGTCAATCGAAAGGTGCTCGGATACACACAGGTGATCCAGCCCGGCCGGCCGACCACCGTCGTCAAGGGACCGGATGGCAAGGACGAGATCATCTGCACGACCTGGAAGGGCATGCCGCAGGACATTCGCGTCGCGCCCGACGGTAAGCTCTTCTTCGTCGCCGACATGATGGCCGATGGCGTGCACGTCGTGGACGGCGTCACATTCAAGCAGGTCGGCTTCATCGAAACCGGCAAGGGGACGCACGGCCTCTATCCGAGCCGGGACGGGAAAAAGCTCTACGTCGCCAATCGCGGCTCGAACAAGATCCACGGATTGCCGAAAGGCAAGGGCAGCGTCTCGGTGATCGATTTCGCGACCGGCAAAGTCGACGCCAACTGGCCCATTCCCGGCGGCGGCAGCCCGGACATGGGCAACGTGAGCGCCGATGGCAGGACGCTATGGCTCGCCGGACGCTACGACAACGTCGTCTACGCGTTCGACACGGCAAGCGGCGCCGTGCAATCGATTCCCGTCGGCAAGGAGCCGCATGGCCTCACGGTCTGGCCGCAGCCGGGACGCTACTCACTGGGCCACACCGGCAACATGCGATAGCGCACCGGGAAGGCTGCTTCGGCGCACGCTGACTGCGTTCTGCCCTGGCGCGGAGGCATGGCAGCGCGGCGGCGCGATCAACTTGCGGCGCCGACGACTTCGATGCCGCCCATGTAGGGCCGCAGCACGGCCGGGACGTCGATTCTACCGTCCGCGCGCTGCCGGTTTTCCATCACGGCGACCAGCGTGCGGCCCACCGCGAGCCCGGAGCCGTTCAGCGTGTGCACGAGCTCGGGCTTGCCCTGCGCGTTGCGGAACCGTGCCTGCATGCGCCGCGCCTGAAACGCCTCGCAATTCGAGCACGACGAAATTTCGCGGAACGTGTTCTGCGCGGGCAACCACACTTCGATATCGTAGGTCTTGGCGGCCGCGAAACCGGTATCGCCGGTGCATAAGGTGACGACGCGGTACGGCAGCTCGAGTCGCTGCAGCACGGCTTCCGCGTGGCCGGTCATCTCCTCGAGTGCGGCGTACGACCGGTCCGGATGAACGATCTGCACCATCTCGACCTTGTCGAACTGGTGCTGCCGGATCATCCCGCGCGTATCCTTGCCGTAGCTACCCGCCTCGGACCGGAAGCACGGTGAGTGCGCCGTCAGCTTGATAGGCAGCGCATCGGCCGGCAGGATTTCGCCCCGCACCGAATTCGTGAGCGTGATCTCGGCGGTGGAGATGAGATACAGCCGCTCGCCGGCCGCCGCGTCATCCGCATCGACCCCGCCTTTTTTCACCGCGAACATGTCGGCTTCGAATTTAGGGAGTTGCGTCGTGCCGACCAGGGTTTCGGCATTGACGATGTAGGGCGTGTAGCACTCGGTATAACCGTGTTCCGTGGTCTGCAGGTCCAGCATGAATTGGGCGAGCGCGCGGTGGAGCCGGGCGAGCCCGCCGCGCAGGAACGTGAAGCGCGCACCGGAGAGCTTTGTCGCCGTGGCGAAGTCGAGCAGGCCAAGGCTTTCGCCGAGGTCCGTGTGATCGCGGACGGGAAAATCAAACGTCTTCGGTGTGCCCCAGCGGCGGACTTCGACGTTGTCATCGGACGCTTTGCCTATCGGGACGCTCGGATGCGTGAGGTTCGGCAGATCGAGCAGAAAATCGCGCACGTCGGCCTGGACCCGATCGAGTTCCCGCTCCAGGCGCTTGGCGTGCTCGCCGATACCCGCGACCTCCGCCAACAACGCGCTGGCATCTGCACCCTTGCCCTTCGCCGAGCCGATCTCCTTGGACAACGCATTGCGTTTCGCCTGCAGGTCCTGCGTGCGGGTCTGAATGTCCTTGCGGGCGCGTTCCAGCTCCTCGAATCGTGCGGAATCGAGCGTCAGCCCGCGTTTGGCGAGACCCGCGGCGACGGCGGCAAGATCGCTGCGGAACAGATTGATGTCGAGCATGGGACGATTCTAGCAAATGCGCTTCAACAGCGACGCAGTTGAGGATGCGATGCCCCGCGCTCGGCATCGATTTGCCCACGGTGCCCGCGCCGAAGGTCGAGCGACAGCCACTGCGGCCGATCGGCCCGGCGCGTTAGTCTTCTTCGGTCCGCGCCTTGCGATCCTGCGCGCGCAGCCGTTCGAGCTTCTCGCGGATCTTCGCCTCGAGTCCACGCTCGGTCGGCTCGTACCAACTCACTTCCGGCATGTTGTCGGGAAAGTAGCGCTCGCCCGCGGCATAGGCGCCCTCCTCGTCGTGCGCGTAGCGATATCCCTTGCCATAATCGAGGTCGCGCATCAGCTTGGTCGGTGCATTGCGCAGCCGCAGCGGAACGGGCCGTGACTCGTCTTCGGCGATGAACGCGCGCGCCGCGCCGTACGCCAGATACACCGCGTTCGACTTCGCGGCGCAGGCGAGATAGATCACCGCCTCGGCCAGCGCCAGCTCGCCCTCGGGCGTGCCGAGCCGCTCGTAGGTCTCGACGGCCGCGGTCGTCAGCGACAACGCGCGCGGATCGGCGAGCCCGATGTCCTCGGTCGCCATGCGGATCAGCCGCCGCCCGACGTAGCGCGGATCGGCACCGCCGTCGAGCATCCGGCACATCCAGTAGAGGGCGGCATCGGGGTGCGATCCGCGCACGGCCTTGTGCAGTGCCGAAATCTGGTCGTAGAACGCCTCCCCGCCCTTGTCGAAGCGGCGAAGGCTCCGGGCGATCGTCGCTTCGACGAAGGCGACGTCGATCGGTTCGCGGCGACCATCGCCGGTGGCCGTCGCAAGGTACTCGACCATATTGACGAGACGCCGGCCGTCGCCATCGGCGTAGGCGACAAGCGCGTCGCGCGCCATTGCATCCACCGCCAACCCGGGGGCTCCCACCGCAAGCGCCCGATCGAGCAGCTGCCCGAGTTCGTCCGGCGCCAGCGGTTCGAGCACGTACACGGCTGCGCGGGACAGAAGCGCGCCGTTGACCTCGAACGACGGGTTCTCCGTTGTCGCCCCGACGAACGTGACGAGGCCCTGTTCCACATAGGGCAGGAAGGCATCCTGCTGGGCCTTGTTGAAGCGGTGCACCTCGTCGACGAACATGATCGTGTGCCGCCGCGACTGCGCGAGCGTCGCCTCGGCGCGCGCGACTGCTTCACGGATGTCCTTGACGCCTGCCAGCACCGCCGACAGCGCGATGAATTCGGCGTTGAAGGCGTGCGCCATCAATCGCGCGAGCGTCGTCTTGCCGACACCCGGTGGTCCCCAGAGAATCATCGAATGCGGCTTGCCCGATGCGAACGCGATCGCGAGCGGCTTCCCTGGCGCGAGCAGATGACGCTGGCCGATCACGTCGGCGATATGTGCCGGTCGCAGGCGGTCGGCCAGCGGCGCTGCGGGATTTTCGGTGGCGAAGAGATCGGTCACGATGGCAACTACAGGAGCGCGACGGCAGCAAACCGGGCTATGGTCGCGACCCGGCATTCGTCCGGTCCATTCGTACCGCCGCGTTGACCCGGCCAAATGCCGCAGCGTAGAGTGCGCATTATCCGGCATTTCCAGGTTACCCATGAAGTCAGCAAGTCTCCCGATGACGTTCGCGCTGCTTGCGGCGGGAATGCCCGTCGCCCCGATCCGCATGGAAGCTGGCAGGCGTAACCTCGGCACGACCGCGAAGCGAAACCGTGCCGGTTTGGCGACGCTCGCCCATGCGTGACAACAGGATCAAAGCCACGCTGGCGTCGGGTGGTTGCGCATTCGGCGCGATGGTCTTCGAGTTCTTTTCGCCGGGCATCCCCCAGCTCTGCCGTAACGCCGGCGCCGATTTCGTGCTCTACGACATGGAGCACACGGGGCTCGGCTTCGAGACACTGAAGACGCAGTTCGCGCTCTGCCGCGGCCTCTCGCTCGTGCCGATGGCGCGAGTTCCGCGCGGCGAGTACCACTTCATCGCGCGCGCGCTCGACGTCGGCGCCATGGGCGTGATGGTGCCGATGGTCGGCAGCGCCGACGAAGCCGCGGCGATCGTCGCCTGCACGCGCTATCCGCCGCAAGGTCGTCGCGGCGCGGCGTTCGGGTTCGCGCACGACGACTACGAAGGCGGCGATATCGAAGCCAAGATCGCCGCACTGCACGAGCGTACGATGGTGATAGCGCAGATCGAGACGCGCGAGGGTCTCGCCGATGTGGAGGCCATCGCCGCCGTGCCCGGCGTCGACGCGCTGTGGGTGGGACATTTCGATCTCACGAACTTCATGGGGATTGCGGGCCAGTTCACGCATCCCGATTACCTCGCGGCGATCGATCGCGTGGTCGCTGCGTGCGAGGCGCACGGCAAGACCGCCGCATTCATCGCCACCGACGACGACTGGGCGCGCGCATACGCCGCCAAGGGGTTTCGCCTGATGGCCTACGGCATCGATCAGTTGATGCTGCAGCGCGCATTGGGCCAAGGGCTCGAGGTGCTGCGCGCATCCGGCATGCCTGTGCGGCGCAACCGATGACGGGGCGGCTCAAGGTCGGACTTACGCGCGACATTCTCGATTCGCGCGGCGAACCGGCGTTCGGTGCCGCGGCGCTCGCGATCCTCGATCGCGCGCCCGGAATCGATTGGGAGTACCTGCCCGAGATCGTGGGCGAAATTTCCGCCGATCACGCCGCCCGCTACGACGCGCTGTACGTCAATCTGCCGCGCGTCCCCGGCGCGGCGGTGGCGCGCGCCGATTGCCGGTTGCGCGTCGTCGCCCGCCATGGCGTCGGCTACGACACGGTCGACGTCGCGGCCATGACGCGTGCCGGCATCATCGTCACGCATACGCCGAGTTCGATGCCGCGCCCCGTGGCCACCATCGCGCTGACGTTCGTGCTGGCGCTCGCCGGACGGCTGCTGCAGAAGGACCGGCTCACCCGCACCGGCCGCTGGCACGAGCGGATGGACCACATGGGCATGGGACTCACCGGACGCACGCTGGGTGTCGTCGGCGCGGGACGCATCGGCAAGGAACTGCTGCGGATGGCGCAAGCGTTCGATCTCGTGCGGCTCGCCGCAGACCCCTATGTCAACGCCATCGAGCTTCGCTACGTCGGCGCGGGCAAGGTCGATCTCGATACGGTGCTGCGCGAATCCGACTTTGTCGTCGCCTGCTGCCTGCTCAATGAGGAAACGCGTCATCTTCTCGGCGCGCCGCAATTCGCGCAGATGCGACCAACCGCATACTTCATCAATGTCGCGCGCGGACCGATCGTCGACGAGGCGGCTCTTATCGCCGCGCTGCGCTCCGGGCAGATTGCCGGCGCCGCGCTCGACGTCTTCGAGCAGGAACCGGTCCGTCCCGATAACCCGCTGCTGGCGATGGACAACGTCATCGTCACGCCGCATTCGCTGTGCTGGACCGACGAGTGCTTTCACAACATGGCGGCGACCGGCCTCGCGAGCATCGTCGACGCGCTGGGGGGACGCAAACCGGAGTTCGTCGTCAACCCGGACGTGCTGGCGCATCCGCGCGCCGCCGCATGGCTGCGCAAAGCCGGCGGGCCGACGTGAGGGCCACGGTCGCGTGCGCGATCGTCGTCGCGACCGTTTCGCATGCGGTTGCCGCGTTCGACCTGCAGGGCCACCGCGGTGCGCGCGGCCTGGCGCCCGAAAATACGATGGCGGCATTTCGCAAGGCCTTGGCGATCGGCGTCACGACGATCGAGACCGACCTCGCGATCACCAAGGACGGCGTGATCGTGATCGCACACGACCGGCTGCTCAATGCGGACCTTGTCCGCGGTCCGGATGGCCGCTGGCTCACGGAACGCGGGCCTGCGATCCATACGCTGAGTGCGCAGGACTTGCAGCGCTACGACATCGGCCGCGTCAATCCGGCGAGTGCCTATGCGAAGCAATTCGCAGCGCAGGAACCCGCCGACGGCGAGCGCATACCGAAGCTTGCCGAGTTGTTCGATCTGGTTGCCGCGAGCGGAAAGCCGGTGCGCTTCAATCTCGAAACCAAGCTGGTTCCGGACGCGCCGTCTGAAACCCCAGACCCCGGAACGTTCGCCCGGATCGCCGTGCGGGCCGTGCGTGACGCGGGCATGGCGAACCGGGTGACGATCCAGTCGTTCGACTGGCGCACGTTGCGTGAAGTCAATCGCCTCGCACCCGAGATTCCGACCGCGTGTCTCACCATCGAGACCGAACGCAACAACAACGTGAAGCCCGATGGCACGGCTGCGTCGGCCTGGACCGCGGGATTCAATCTGCAGGACTACGATGGATCGGTTCCCCGGCTCGTCAAGGCCGCAGGCTGCGCAATCTGGTCGCCGTTCTGGCGCGACGTCACGCCGGCGCGCATCGCCGCGGCCCACACCCTCGGTCTCACCGTGCTGCCGTGGACGGTCAATGACCCCGCCGAGATGACGCGTCTCATCGCAATGAAGGTCGACGGGCTCATCACCGACTATCCGGACCGGTTGCGCGCCGTTCTGGCCGACAAGAGGATGCCTTTGCCCTGACCGCACAGTGCTGCGGCGACCGCGCATTGCCCGACGCGCGGCGCGGCGACGCCTTACCTGCCTTCGCCGACGACGTCGGCCCCGTTGGGCGGCACGAACCGGAATTGCGCCGCGTCGAGTGCCGAATTGCGCTCGAAGCTGCCGAAGCGCAAGGTCGTGACGTTGCCCAGCGTGTCCTTCAGTTCCATCGCGCGCGGCACATTGCCGGCGAAGCCGATGCGCACGCGCTCGAAGCCGGTGTCCGACGTTCGGGGTTTCGCGTCGACGTAATCGAGCCCGTCCTGGTTGCCCGCGTCGACCAGGTCGAAATTCGCTTCGAGCGCGCTGTCTCCGGCCAGGAGCGCGGCGGGCGTCGAGCCGAGGGCACGGTCGAGTTTGCGCACGATGACCTGGTTGAGATCGCGGTCGTAGACCCACAGCCGTTCGCCGTCGCCGACAATGACCTGCTCGTACGGTGTTTCGTACGTCCAGCGGAATTTTCCCGGCCGCAAAAAAGCGAACGTGCCCGCCGCTTCCCGGGACCCCTTTTGCCCTTTCGCGACGACGGCCTGGCGGAACGTCGCCACGCCGCTCCTGGTCGTCGCGTGAAACGCCTTCAACTGGTCGAGCCCGTCCGCACGCGCGATTGGCGTGGCGGCCAATGCGACTCCCGCGAACAGCACGGCCGCGGCCGGGATCATTGGTGCTCCCGCGCGCGGCGCACGGACCCTCCGAGTGGGATATCGCCTGCCTCGGGGCGGCCCTGCGGACGTCTCACGCGCCGTCGCCTTTGCCGGCAGCCACGAGCACTTCACGATTGCCGTTGGTCTGCATCGGCGTCACCAGGCCGGCCCGCTCCATCTGCTCGATCAGCCGCGCGGCGCGGTTGTAGCCGATGCGCAGATGGCGCTGGACGAGCGAGATCGACGGCCGACGCGTCTTCAGCACCAGCGCGACCGCCTGATCGTACATCGGGTCGGATTCCGCATCGGGACCTTCGTCACCGACGCTCTCGTCGCCATTGGTGCCCGCGCCGCCTTCGAGAATGCCGTCGAGGTATTGCGGGCCACCTTGCGCCTTCAAGTGCTCGACGACCTTGTGCACTTCGGCGTCCGACACGAACGCGCCGTGCACGCGAAGCGGATAGCCGACGCCCGGCGGCTGATAGAGCATGTCACCCTGTCCCAGCAGCGTTTCCGCTCCCATGTGGTCGAGGATCGTGCGCGAGTCGACCTTGCTCGCCACCTGGAAGGCGATTCGCGACGGAATGTTGGCCTTGATGAGGCCCGTGATCACGTCGACCGAAGGCCGCTGCGTCGCAAGGATGAGGTGAATGCCCGCCGCGCGCGCCTTTTGCGCAATGCGCGCGATGAGCTCCTCGATCTTCTTGCCCGTCACCATCATCATGTCGGCGAGTTCGTCGATCACGACGACGATCAACGGCATCTCCTCGATCGGCTCCGGCGCATCGGGCGTCAGCGAGAACGGGTTCGTCAATGGCTTCCCCGCCTTCTTGCCCTCGGCGACTTTGGCGTTGTAGCCGCCGAGGTTGCGCACGCCGAGACTCGACATCAGCCGGTACCGGCGGTCCATTTCCCCGACGCACCAGTTGAGCGCGTTGCCGGCGAGCTTCATGTCGGTGACGACCGGCGCCAAGAGGTGCGGAATGCCCTCGTAGACCGAAAGCTCCAGCATCTTCGGATCGATGAAGATGAGACGCACCTGCTTAGGCTCGGCCTTGTACAGGAGCGACAGGATCATCGCGTTGACGGCGACCGACTTGCCCGAACCGGTGGTGCCCGCGACGAGCAGGTGGGGCATCTTTCCGAGATCCGCGATCACCGCCTTGCCCGCGATGTCCTTGCCGAGCGCCAGCGTCAGCGGGCTCGCGGTGTCGTTGTACGTGGCCGACGACAGGATCTCGACGAGCTTCACGATCTGGCGTTTCGGATTCGGCAGCTCGAGGCCCATGCAGGACTTGCCGGGGATCGTCTCGACGACGCGGATCGAGACCACCGACAGCGCGCGCGCGAGGTCCTTCATCAGGTTGACGATCTGCGCGCCTTTGACGCCGACCGCGGGCTCGATCTCGTACCGGGTGATCACCGGCCCGGGATACGCCGCCAGCACGCGCACGGCAACCCCGAAGTCGGCAAGCTTGCGTTCGATCAGACGCGACGTGAACTCGAGCGTCTCGGCCGCGACCGCCTCCTGCGCCGACGGCGCGTCGTCGAGCAGCGCCAGCGGCGGAAGCGGCGAGTCCGGCATGTCGAAGAACAGTGGGCGCTGCTTTTCCTTGACGACGCGGTCGGATTTCGGCAGATCGAGAATCGGCGGCACGACCAGTACGGGCTCGCGATCGCCGATCTCGTGCTTCGCCTGGACGACCGCCTCGCGCACCGCGAGCGCTTGCGCACCGAGCTCGCGATCCTTGCGCTCTTCGGAACGGCGTCGCAACCACAGGACCGTACCCTCGAGCACGGTGCCGATACGCTCCATCAGCTTCAACCAGGACAGCCCGAAGAAGAGCGAGCAGCCGGCGGCAAACAGCGCCAGCAGAAGCAGCGTCGCGCCATTGAAACCGAGGAGCCGCGACAAGCCACGCCCGATCATGTCGCCCAGCGCGCCGCCCGCCGCCTGCGGTAGCGTCACCGGCAGGTTGTAGAGCCGCAGCGCCTCCAGCGCCGCGCTCGTCAGCAGCACCGACACAAAGCCCAGGACCCCGAGCGAAAACGGGTGATCCGAATCGAGTTCCGGGTGCCCGATGCGGCGATATCCGGCCACGACCAGTACCACGCCCCCGACGACCCACCACCAGGCCGAGACGCCGAACAAATAGAACAGGAGATCGGCGAGCCATGCACCGGCGACCCCGCCCTTGTTGGCGATCGGTGCGCCGATGCCCGAGAACGACCACCCCGGATCCGTCCTCGCATAGGTCGCCAGAATCAGCGCGAGCCAGACGAATGCCGCGACCACCAGGAACCACCACGATTCGCGCACGAGCCGCGCAAATCGCGGCGACAACTTCGGCTCGGCTCCGACGGCAGCACGGCGCCGGACGCTCGTTACTTTCTTATTGAAAAACATATATTTGCCGCATTGACTTCATGTGGCGAATTATACACTGAATGATCGTGGCAATCGGTAGTGCCAATGGGCGGCGAGCCGTATTTGGCGTACCCGACTTTGCCCCCATGTAAGCAGTTGGAGACGCAAACGATCCGGTGCGCGAACAGCGCTCATGCGGTCGGTCGCGGGCACGCTCCGGGTAAACTCGAACCATTTGCGAAGCGAGAAAAGCATGCCGACACAACACGCCCGTCTTTTGATTCTCGGTTCCGGCCCCGCCGGTTACACGGCCGCAGTATACGCGGCGCGTGCCAACCTGAAGCCGGTCCTCATCACCGGCCTCGCGCAGGGCGGCCAGCTGACGACGACCACCGATGTCGACAACTGGCCGGCCGATGCCGACGGCGTGCAGGGCCCCGATCTGATGGTGCGCTTCCAGAAACACGCGGAGCGATTCGACACCAAGCTCATCTTCGACCAGATTCACACCGCCAAGCTCGACGCCAAGCCGATCCATCTGATTGGCGACAATGGCGAATACACATGCGACGCCCTGATCATTGCGACGGGAGCCTCCGCGCGCTACCTCGGCCTGCCGTCGGAAGCGGCGTTCATGGGCAAGGGCGTTTCGGCTTGCGCGACGTGCGACGGTTTTTTCTACAAGGCACAGGACGTCATCGTCGTCGGTGGCGGCAATACCGCTGTCGAGGAGGCGTTGTATCTTTCGAATATCGCAAGCTCGGTCACGGTCGTGCATCGGCGCGACCGGTTTCGCGCCGAAGCGATCCTCGTCGACAAACTGATGGCCAAGACGCGTGACGGCGGCAATGTTCGTGTGCGTTGGAACCAGACGCTGGACGAGGTCCTCGGAGACGATTCCGGCGTCACCGGTGCGCGGATCAAGGACGTCAAGACCGGCGCCACGCAGGACCTCGCAGCGATGGGGGTGTTCATCGCGATCGGCCATACGCCGAATACCGGCATATTCGATGGCCAGCTAGAGATGGCGGGTGGGTACATCAAGGTCAAGGGCGGGACCGACGGCAACGCGACGGCGACCAGCGTGCCTGGCGTGTTCGCCGCGGGCGACGTCGCGGATCACGTGTACCGGCAGGCCGTGACATCGGCCGGCACCGGTTGCATGGCGGCGCTCGACGCGGAGGCTTACCTGGAGTCGAAACAGTGACGCCGGTGAAAAGCAACGCGCGCAATGGCGAAACTGACTGACCTCAGGAAGCTTCTCGATGCGGCACGGAACCGCGCGCCCGCGTCTGCATCGCCGCGTGCGCCAGCACCGGCGCCGCGCTCGCGGCGAGCGCTGCCCGCTGCTGCGCCGGGCGGCGACGATGCAGTCGTCCTGGCGCAGGCGTTCGCCGACGTGCAGAAGCTGCCCGGAAGCACGCGCGCGAAAAACACGTTGGCGCCGCCGGCCCCGATTGCACGCCAGCGGATCGCCGACGACGCCGACGCTTTGTCGGCGTCCAAATATGGCGCGGAGCCGACACCGGAGGCCTGGGACGTCGGGCAGGAGCACGAGGCCGAGCAGACCTATCTGCGGCGTGGCCTGCCGACGGACATCCTGAAGAAGCTGCGGCGCGGGCAGTGGTCGGTACAGGCGGAAATCGACCTGCACGGCCACACGACCGACGAGGCGCACGACGCGCTATCCGATTTCATCGTCGATTCGCGGCAGCGTGGTTATCGGTGCGTGCGTGCGATTCACGGCAAGGGGCTCACCTCCCCCAACCGCGAGCCCATCCTCAAGGGCAGGGTGCGCAAGTGGCTCGCGCATTGGGACGAAGTGCTGGCGTACTGCGAGGCGCCGCCTCACGCCGGTGGCGGCGGGGCCGTGCTGATTCTGCTGCGCGGGAAGTGACACGCGTTCCGATCGGAGGTGCCGCCATCGGCCGCAGTCACAGGACGCGATGCGCGAGCGCCGGAAGTTCTTCGCGCACCTGTGCGAGCCGAACCGGATCGACGACCCCGACGACGATGCCGGGATCCTGGTCGCGTTCGGCAACGACCGTCCCCCAGGGATCGATCAGCATCGAATGCCCGTAGGTGCGCCGTCCGCCCGGATGCGCGCCGCCCTGCGCAGCGCCAAGCACGTAACATTGGTTTTCGACCGCGCGGGCGCGCAACAGCAGATGCCAGTGCGCTGCGCCCGTGGTCACCGTGAACGCCGCCGGCACCAGGATCAGCGCAAGCGTCCCCATGCCACGATAGAGCTCGGGAAAGCGCAGGTCGTAACACACCGACAGCCCGACGCGGCCACAGGGAAGCTCGACCGTTCGAGGTTCTGTGCCCGGCTCGATCGTCCTGCCTTCGTCGTAGCGCTCGTCGCCGCGCGTGAACGCGAAGAGGTGGATCTTGTCGTACCGGGCGACACGTCGTCCGTCGGGGCCATACACGAGGCAGGCGCTCCGCACGCGCGTCCTGTCCGCGCTCGCAAGCGGCACGGTGCCGCCGACGAGCCAGATGCCGTGCGCCTGCGCGAGCCGCGCCAGAAACGACTGCTGCGGCCCGTCCCCGTCCTCCTCCTGAACCGCCAGCTTGTCGGTGGCCCGGGCACCGAGGATTCCGAAGTTCTCAGGCAGTACCACGAGCCGCGCGCCTTCGGCCGCGGCCTGGCCGATCAGCGGCTCCGCTTGCGCGAGATTCGCGGCGACATCGCCGCCGGATACCGTCTGTACCGCGGCCACGCGCAGGCACTCGCCATCACGCGTCATCGCGTTTCTCCGGCAAATGGCCGGGCTGCGGCGTCCGGCGCGACGCTCGCCTTCCCGCCGACGCTCTTCGTCACGACCGGATCCGACCACCCACCCGTTACCGTGTACTCGAAGCGAAACATCTTTTCGAAGGGATCCTGGAGCAGCGCCTGCGCAAACAGCGAGCCGGCACCGACGGCGGCACCGACCAGCGGATTGGCGAAGAACAGGAGTGCGGCGCCAGCCGATACGCTGGACGACAGCGCCGGCTGCACGTGTACGAAAAGGCGCTGCGTTTCCAGCACGAGGTCGGCATTGCCCGATATGTCGACTTTGGCCGACGGGCCGACGAGCTTCAGGTCCGACGTGGTCATGACGCCGTTGGCGATCTGCACGTTGCCCGTGATTTCGTCGAACGCGAATCCTTCGCTGAAGACGTCGCTGTAATCGAGCGTGACGCGCCGTGGCAGCGACTGCAACGAAAGCACCCCCAGGAGCTTGCCCGGCCCCGGCTCGAGCTTCGTGAACCGGCCGGGGCCGACACGAACGTGCAACTTCCCGGCCAGCGTGGTGACGTCGAACTCGTGCGGTGCGCCGGACCAGGCAAGCTGGCCGTCGATCCTGGTCGGCGCGCCCTGCAACGCCTCGGTATACCCGAAACGGGAAAGGAACGCGCCGGAATCCTTCGCGTCCAGGACCAGGTCGAGTTTGGTTTCCTGCTGCGGGCCCGCCGCGCGCCACGCGCCGCTGGCGTCGAGTTGCCCTGAATCATTCGCCACCATCAAGCGGTCGATCCGCCATTCGGAGCCGCGCGGCTGCGCGACAAAAACCAACCGGCCGAGATCGCGCTCCTTCGAAATCAACCGGTCCGCCGCCAGATCGATTTCCGGCCAGGGGTTGACGGCCCCGGCATCCGATGGCCGGTTCCGTCCGGCGTCCTTTCTTTCCACGCCACGCGATGCGGCCAACCCGCGCCGATCGGGAATCGCGATCCGGGAAAGCCGCGCCACGATCCGTCCGTTCGGCAGGCTCGCGCTGCGCGCCGTCCACGATGCGGATCCCGCGATCTCCGGACCTTCGAGGTCGAATGACCATCCCTTCTCCACTTCGCGCATTCCGATCCTGAGGTCGGAAAAGTGCGCCCCCAGCGCATCGAACTGGCCGACGGCAAAATCCGCACCGGTCAAAGCGGGCATCGGATCGGGCCGCTCGGCATCGGTCGCCTTTCCCCGCGGAAGCAGCGCGATCCAATCATCGAGATTGAGCGCCGGAAGATCCCCGCGTATCCAAAATCCCGATCGGTCGGTGCGCATTGCGTCGGAACGTTCGATTGCCCGGCCCAGCGACAGCAGCGCTCGATCGACGATGGCGCTACCGTCGCGCCGGGTCCGATGCGCGGCGAGTTGCGCGACGCGGCCATAGGACGCGACGATGAACTCCGATCCTTGCCCTCCCGCGTCATCGCGGCGTTCGACGCGCAGAGGCATTTGCGCGCCGGCAACCTTGCCGAGCGGCGCCGGCAGGTCAACGACCACGCCTTCCATCGTGCTTTCGAACACCCAGGCAGGCGCGCCCACGGCGGGAACGCTGACGCTCATCGACCAATCGAGGTTTCCCGCCGCCCGATCCAGATGCGCGTTGCCATACTCGCGCCGAAGTACCGCAAGGCCGACGGAACCGCTGCCCGTCACCCGGGTCACACCGTCGGTGCTTGCGACGGCCAGTTTCGCAGGCCCTTCCAGGATTTCCGCCACGACGTCACGCGCGCGAACGTCGCGTCCGGAAAACGACAGCTGCCCATTGAGTTTGGAGATGACAGGTGCGCCGGGAATTCGCAGCCGCACATCCGACAGCGTCCAATCGCCAGTGACTTTCGTGTCCTCGGTCCGCCCGAGTGGAATTTCGATCGCGAGCGCCAGGCTCCCGCCGCCCGACGCGTCGTAGTCGCCCGCGACCTGTCCGAACCGCGTGGCGAGAGGACTCTCGTCGACGAAACGCAGAAACCCTGCGATCGGTCCGGCCGCCACCCCCTCGATCCTGAGCAACGGGCGAGGCGCCGCGAGATCCGGAATCTCCGCGTGCGTCTTGCCGATTTCCGCGCTGTGCACCCTCCCCCGCACGGCGTCGATGGCGAGGCGCGTTCCGTCGATCCGGACATCGGCGTCGATACCCTCGATCGCCGGCCAGCCCGCTGCGTAGGCCAACGTCACCGCCTTCGCCTTCGTCGCCAACGTGAATTTTCCGCCCTTGCCGCCAGCGAACGGGAAGTCGGCGAGGTTTCCGGTGATCGTGACGTGGGTGTCCGTAGCGCTGCCGTCGACGAGGGCGGTGCGAAGCCACTGGCGCGTCGCGTCGTCGATCGAGCGCGGCAGATATCGGTGGACCTGCCGCGCCTCGCCGCGCGTGGCGCGCGCAACGATGTCGATCTCGCCCGGGCCGCTCGCGAGCGTGCGGTACGTCCCCGTGACGTCGCCGGCCAGGTCCGAATTGGCAACTTCGAGCCGTTCGACCCGGACCTTCGTCTGGCCGTCGGCGCGTTCCCATTTTGCAAGGCCATGCACACTGTCGAAAACGATTGCGGCGGGCAACAGGCGCGGAAGATCGAGGGTGGCGTTACTGCTTGCAATACTGATTTCGCCTCCGTCGCTCGTCGCCTCGAAGCGACCATTGAGTCCGGTTGCTCCCGGAAAGGCGTCCTGCGCAAGCAATCCGAGCTCCACGAAATCGGCCGCCGCCGCGTAGGTCGTCGGCGCCTCGGGGGAACCTTCCCAGCGCATCCGGCCAAGTGTCAGGGTCCCGCGGGGGGCAAAGCGGGCGAGATCGGTCCGTATCCGGTCCGGCAGCGGCAGGTGGGCACTTAGAGCCACGAGCGGGCCGAGCTGCAGCTGGTCGAACTCCATTCGCGCGGATTCCAGGCGATCGTCGGGCCCGTCGCGCAGAATGAGCGTGAAGTTGGTGGGATCGTGCCGATCGCCGGCCGCGGTCGTGAAGGCCAGCGCGCGCGTGAAAACCTCCCGCTGCGCACCGGACTTGCGCGTGCCGAAGCGCCCCGAAAGATGCGCGAGCTTGATCTCGGGCAGATCGTCCGCAAACCGCGCATCCACATTGGCAAGTTCGATGTCGGCAACGATTTCCCGCGGTTCGTGATGCGCGAACTGGAACCAGATGCGCATGGCCCCCGTCCCGGATTTGATCTGGCCTGGCAGCGGCAGCCACTCCCGCCACGCCGCGACGTCGGCATAGTCGAGACGGACGAACAGCGCGCCTTGCGCGCTTTGCCAATCCTGCATCGATCCGAACCTGAGGTCACCCCTCATGTCCAGCGGCGCGGCGAGTTCGGATGGTGGAGTGCCCTTCAGGCCGAACCGATGCTGCCCGAGCCTGTTCTCCAGACGAAACTGAACGCGGTCGAGCACGAGCTGTGGCGCGTTGCGCAGATCGTCATCCCACAGGATCAGCGCATCGCGGATGACGATTTCGCGCTGGCGAAGTACCCAGTCGCCCAGATGCAATTCGTCCGGCACCAGCGCGGGATCGACTTCTATGCCGGCGAGGTGCAAGACCCCGGAACGATCGCGCCGGATCGCGAGACGGGGACCGTCGATGATCAGCGCCTTGAGGGTGAGCTCGAGGAGCGGCAGTGAAGTCCATGCGACGACGAGTTCGACCCTGGGCAGCAGCAGGAGCGGAGTTGCGGCCGCGCGGGCCCGATCCAGCACGCGAAAACCTTCGACCACGAGCTTCGGATTCCATCCATCCCAGCCGGTCGTCAACACGTCGATTTCGACCGGTTGCCCGAGTTGTTGGGCGAGGACACCTGCGAGCGCATCGCGATGGGATTCAATCTGCGGAAAAACGACGAACCGCACGACGAGCAGCGCGAGCGCAAAGGCCGCGAATCCGATGACGAGGGTGGTCCGGACAAAGCGGAACAGGGCAAGGGAAACCGCGTGGGGAACGCGGAGGAAGGCGCGCGGTGAAGGCATAATGGGGCCGCAGCCGCATTGTAGCGGAAGCGCCGTGCCGGCCCGTCGCCATGGTCGTCGAGCCGGCGAACGTGGCCGTGCTGCTGGAACTTCCCATCCCCATGCCAAACGGTATCGACCTCGGCGCCGCGCTCGATTACAGCCGATACGCGGCGGCGGCACTTGACGCGCGACCCGACGAGCGGGAAGAACTCGTCGCCACACTCGAGTTGCCATTCGCGTGGGCGCGGGCGGAAGCGGCGTTGGCGAAGGCGGTCGATACCGGCGATCCGGCGGCATTGGCGGCGCAATTGCGCCGGCTTCGGCGCCGGATGTTCGTCCATACGCTGGTCCGCGATCTGACGGGACGCGCCGATTTGTCCGAGGTCTGCACCAACATGACCGAACTCGCCGAAACGGCGTTGCGCGCCGCCGTGACGCTGCACCACCGTGCGCTCGCGACCGAGCACGGCGAGCCGCGCGACGAAGGGGGCGAGGCGCAGGAACTCGTGATCGTCGGCATGGGCAAGCTCGGTGGTGGGGAGCTCAACGTTTCGTCGGACGTCGATCTGGTTTTCATGTTTCCGGAAGACGGCGCGACGGATGGCGCGCGGGCGCTGTCGAATCGGGAATTCTTCGAGCGTCTTGGCCGGCGCGTCATCGGAGCGCTCCACGAAATCACCGCGGACGGCTATGTATTCCGCGTCGACATGCGGCTGCGTCCCTATGGTGAAAGCGGGCCGCTGGCCGTGCCCTATTCAGCGCTCGAGCAGTACCTGATTACACAGGGACGCGCGTGGGAACGGTACGCATGGCTCAAGGCGCGCGCCGTGACCGGCACGCGGCACGACGGGCTCTACGCGCTCGTCACGCCATTCGTCTTTCGCAAGTACCTCGACTACGACGCCTACGAGGGGCTGCGCGACATCCACCGCCAGATCGGCGAGCAGGTCAAGCGCCGCGACTATGCGCCGAACATCAAGCTCGGGCCAGGGGGCATCCGCGAGATCGAATTCATCGTGCAGGCCCAGCAGCTCGTCCGCGGCGGACGCGAGCCCGAATTGCGCGTGCGGGGTACATTGCCCGCATTGGCCGCCATCGCCGAACGGGGGCTGCTCCCCGGCGCGGCCGTTGGCACGCTCCGCGAGGCCTATGTCTTCCTGCGCAATGTCGAGCACCGACTGCAATATCGCGACGACCGGCAGACGCAGGCACTGCCCCCAGAGGCCGCCGAGCGCGAAGCACTCGCGCGCGTGATGGGATTTGCCGATGCCGACGCCTTCGACGGTGCGCTCGCCGCGCACCGCGCGGCGGTCTCGGTGCAATTCACCGATCTTTTTGGCGCGGTGCCGGCGCGCGTCGGGATGGGGGATCAGTCCGCATCCGAAAATTCTGCCGGCAGGTCGCCCGGATTGTCCGCGTTCGCGGCGCTCTGGACCGATGCCGTTGCGGCGGACACGGCGCAGCAGACACTCGCCCTTTCCGGCTTCACGGATCCCGCCGGACTTCTCGCGAATCTGACGCGACTGCGCGCCAGCCCGCGGTATGTCCAGCTGCCGGCGCTGTCGCGGCAGCGGGTCGATGCGCTCGTGCCCCAGCTGCTCGCTACTGCCGCGGCCGTGCCCGATGCCGGTGCCAATGCGCAGGATGTCTTCTACCGCCTGCTGGAACTCCTCGAGGCGATCAGCCGCCGCAGTGCGTATCTCGCACTCCTGACCGAACACCCCGCCGTGCTGCCGCGTCTCGCCCAACTGGTGGGAGCATCGCAATGGGCGGCGAACTACCTCACGCGCCATCCGATTCTTCTCGACGAATTGCTCGATCCGCGCGTGCTGCTGGCAGAGCCCGACTGGGACGCCTGGCGATCGGAGCTGGCGCGCGCCCTCGCCGGCCATCCGGGCGACGCCGAGCGCCAGATGGATGTGCTGCGGCACTTCCAGCACGCGCAATCGTTTCGCCTGATGGCACAGGATCTCGCAGGCACGCTGACCGTCGAACGCCTCGCCGACCACCTGTCCGCGCTGGCCGACATCGTTCTCTCGGCAACGCTCGCCGAAGTCTCGGCGCAACTGAACACAAACGACGCGGCGAGCGCGGCGCTGCCGCTCAAATTCGCGATCATCGGCTTTGGCAAACTGGGCGGGAAGGAGCTCGGGTACGCATCGGACCTCGACCTCGTCTTTCTCTACGACGACGCCGACGAATCGGCGCTCGACCACTACACGCGCCTCGCCCGCCGGCTGATCACGTGGCTCACCAGCGCGACCGCCGCTGGCCGCCTGTACGACACCGATCTGCGGCTGCGGCCCGACGGTGCGGACGGCGTCATGAGTTCGTCCTTCGCCGGGTTCTGCCGTTACGAGCGCGAACAGGCGTGGACCTGGGAACATCAGGCGCTCACGCGCGCCCGTTTCGTCGCGGGCGATCCCGCGATCGGCGCGGCGTTCGAAGCCGAGCGCAACGCGATCCTGTGTTTGCCGCGGGATCGCGCGACCCTTGGGCGTGATGTCGTCGACATGCGCCGGCGAATGCTCGCGGGTCATCCCAACCCGACATCCCTGTTCGACCTGAAGCACGATGCCGGGCGGCATGGTCGATGTCGAGTTCTCGGTTCAGTTCCTGATCCTGGCATACGCGCACGACCACGCGGGTCTGACCCGCAACGCCGGCAACATCGCGCTGCTCGGCGTCGCGGGCGACATTGGCCTCGTGCCGGCACCGATTGCCGCCGCCGCCGCGGACGCCTATCGCGAGTACCGGCGGCTCCAGCACAAGGTCCGGTTGACCGGCGCGCCGCACGCCCGCGTCGATACCGGATTGCAGTCCGAGCGCCGCGCCGCCGTGGGCGAGCTGTGGGCCCACGTCTTCGGCGCGCCGTGGTGCTGACCGCGCCACAGGTTCCCGGGCGGGAATCGGCTAAAATCGCGGTTTTGGACGCAAGGGGACAGCGCCATGTCGATGGCCGACCGCGACGGATGGATCTGGTACGACGGCAAGATGGTGCCGTGGCGCGACGCCACGACGCACGTGCTCACGCATACGCTGCACTACGGGATGGGCGTGTTCGAAGGCGTGCGCTGCGTACAAGACACCGGACGGGCCGGCGATTTTCCGGCTGCGCGACCACACCGAACGCCTGTTTCGCTCGGCGCAGATCTTCGGCATGAAAATCCCGTACTCGAAGGAAGTGATCGACGCCGCGCAGCTCGCATGCGTACGCGACAACAAACTCGAATCCTGCTACCTCCGCCCGCTCGTGTTCTACGGCTCGCAGGCGATGGGCGTGGCAGCCAAGTCGAACCCGGTGCGCGTCGCCGTGTCGGTCTGGCCGTGGGGTGCGTACCTGGGCACCGAGGCGCTCGCGAAGGGCATCCGCGTCAAGACATCGTCGTTCACGCACCACCACCCGAACATCACGATGTGCAACGCCAAGGCGGTGTGCAACTACGCGGTCTCGATACTCGCGAACCAGGAGGCGGCGCACGACGGCTATGAAGAGGCGATGCTGCTCGACCCGCAGGGGTTCATCTGCCAGGGCTCCGGCGAAAACGTGTTCATCGTGCGCGACGGCAAGCTGCACACGCCCGATCTGTCCGGGGGGGCATTGAACGGCATCACGCGCGACACGATCATCACGTTCGCGGGTGAACTCGGAATACCCGTTGTCGAGCGGCGCATCACCCGCGACGAGATCTATATCGCCGACGAAGCCTTTTTTACGGGCACCGCGGCGGAGGTCACACCGATCCGCGAATACGACAACCGCACGATCGGCGAAGGCTCGCGGGGCCCGGTCACCACCCGGCTGCAGGCGCTCTTCTTCGACACCGTCAACGGCCGCAATCCGGCGAAGAAGGCCTGGCTCACCAAGGTGTGATGATGGCCGCGACAAGCGAAACCGCCGCGATCGACGTGGACCCCAGGGATCTCCCGGTGTTCTGCCCGAATCCGCAGATGCCGCTATGGTCCAGCCATCCGCGCGTGTTCCTCGACATCGCGGAGCTTGGCGAGGCGCGCTGCCCGTACTGCGGGACGCGCTACGCGCTTGTCGGCGGGCCCCGGAAAAGCGGCGGCCACTGACGGATGTGCCGTCCGCATCGTCGAGCGATCGTGCGACGCGCGATGGCAACGCCGAATCCGGCGCACGCTCGTTGACATCGCCCGGCCGCGTCCTGATTGTCGCGCCCTCCTGGGTCGGCGACGCTATCCTCTCCGAGCCGTTGCTGGCGCGCCTCGGGACGCAGCAGGATGGTTTCCCCGTCGACGTGCTCGCTCCGTCGTGGTGCGCCCCCGTCTACGCGCGCATGCGCGGCGTGGGCCGCATCGTGGAATCGGCGCTTGGCCACGGCAGACTGGATTGGGGACAGCGCCGGGCGCTGGCGCGGACTCTCGCCCCGAGCCGCTACGCGCGCGCGATCATTTTGCCCAATTCGTGGAAGTCCGCCCTCGTGCCGTGGCTCGCCCGAATTCCACGCCGCACGGGCTACGTCGGCGAGATGCGCTGGGGCATCGTCAACGATCCGCGGCGACTCGACCGCGGCGCGCAGCCGCGACTCGTCGACCGTTACGCAGCCCTTGCGACGCCCGCCGGTGACCCGATCGCCAACGCAGCGGCGCCGGTCCTTGTGCCCGATTCCGCGAACCGCGACTGCCGCCGTCCGCGCGCTGGACCTTGACCTCGAAGGCGGCGTCGCCATCCTCTGTCCTGGCGCCGAATTCGGGCCCGCCAAACGCTGGCCGCCGGAGCATTTCGCCGATCTTGCGCAGAAGTTCATCGCCGACGGCCTCGCGGTCTGGCTCCTGGGTTCGCCCAACGACAAGCCCGCGGCGGACGCCGTACTGGCCGCCGCCGGCGGCGCGGGCAGCGCGATACGCAACCTTGCCGGGCGCACGGACCTCGGCACCGCAATCGACCTCTTGTCGCTGGCCTCGGTCGCCGTCAGCAACGACTCGGGGTTGATGCACGCCGCGGCCGCCGTCGGCGTGCCGCTGGTGGCGCTGTTCGGATCGTCGTCGCCGGCCTATACGCCGCCGATGTCGGCGGTGGCGAAGATCGCGCGCATCGACATCGCCTGCAGTCCGTGCTTCAAGCGCGAATGCCCGCTCGGGCATTTCCGCTGCATGCGCGAGCTCGAACCGCGGGCGGTGTATGATGCTGCGCGCGCGGCGTTGCGTTCGCCCGCCACGGTTGCGGACGCGCAACCGGCGAAATGAAGATCTGCTTCCGTCCCACCATGGCCAAGGTTCGCACGCCGCCGATCTACACGACGCCTTCCGACGCGGCGCTGGCGTTCTACCAGGCGTTCGAGGCGAAGGACGTCGACGCGATGATGACGACCTGGGCGGAGGACGAGGACATCGTCTGCGTGCATCCGGGCGGAAGGCGTCTCGTAGGCTATGACGCCGTGCGCACCGGCTGGGAGCAACTTTTCGCCGGCGACGCGCGCCTCACGTTCCGGCTCGATCAGGTCGTGATGATCGAAACGGTCGGACTCGCTATGCAGAGTGCGGTCGAGCACGTCTCGCTCGGCAGCGATGGCACGCCGCGCGGCGCGGCGATCTGCACCAACGTCTTCCTGCGCACGCCGTCGGGATGGCGCATGGTGATGCATCACGCTTCCCCGGCCCCGGCGATGCCGTCGACGGAGACCATCGGGCCGCTGCACTGAACCGAACGCCAGTATGGCGTCGGCAACGGCTGCCCGGGACCCTATCGCGGAATCACGCCGGTAACTTCCCCCGACGTCGTACAGCCGAAATTGGAGCTCTGGCCCTGCAGTCGGGCGGTGAACATGAAGGGGACGCTGTTCATTGCGAAAATCGTCAGGCTGCCGACCTCTCCCGACGTGCACGCATACGCGCCCTGGACCCGCCCCATGCGTCCCGACTGGCTGAACGTGCCGTTGATCGTACACGCGAATCCGTTCGCGGCCGTCGCGACCACGGCGACGGCGGTCCCGTTCTGGGTGATGTTGACGACACGCCTGTCCGTGATCGTGCCGTTGTCGAACGGGTTGGAACAGTTCGAAATGGTCTGGGTAAAAATCGCGTCATAGTCGCCGCTGTAGTCGTCCAGGGTGAGCGGCTGGCGCTGCACCGATTTGGTGACGACGACTCCGTCCACGGTATAGGTAAGCTGTCCGCTGGTGACCGTCGTCAGCACGAAGGTCATCGTTCCCACCTGCGTTGCGCCGACCGCACCTGGGTTGAAGGGCCCGCCGAAGTATGGCCCCGTGGTCGCATAGAGCGGCCCGGAATACGTCACCCCTCCGGCGCCGGACAGCGTCAACTGGCCCGTCAGCCACATCGGCTTGCCGTCCGGTCCATAGATGTAGATCGTGGCGAAGACGAAGATGCCCGTGTTGACCATCTGCATTCCCCAACCGGATTCAGCCGGGTTCCACCAGATGTCCGAGAGGTCCGTATGGGCGGACGTGGCGCGGGCGCCGCCAATCATGAGAAAGGATACGAGGGCAAGCAGGAACAGACGTCCGGCATGCAAGCTGTTTTTCATGGTGATCTCTCCTGCGCGATTGCCGCGTAACGGGACCACTGCCGATCGGCGTCACGCCTCTGACAGATTCGGCCACGCCATCATCCCCGATATTCTAGGCTTCGACCGCCAATTACACCAACCTGTCGCCGGGGACGTCCAACCGCCGCCGACAGAAGTTCGCGGCATAGAGACCATCGTTCACGGGCGCGATAACCTCCGCCGGATCGTGGCCGTCGGCCCGCATGATCAGGGCGAAGGCCATGGCCGCTGGCCCACAACTGCGGATTCGCCTGGCGCGCAAAGGGGGCGCGCCGCCGGCAAGCGCTGTTGAACGAGATAGAGAGGGCGCTGCTTGACTTCGATGAACATCCGGGCAAGGTATTCGCCGATCAGGCCTAGTGCCATCAATTGGAGCCCGCCCAGGAACAGAACGACGACGATCAGCGTCGGGTAGCCGGCGACGGGGTCGCCATAAAGCAGCGTCCAGGCGATGATCTTGACGCCGTAACCGAACGCGACGAATGCCGTCAGAAGCCCGACGTAGCTCGCGATCTTGAGCGGCGCCACCGAGAACGATGTGATCCCCTCAAGCGCAAAATTCCAGAGCCGCCAGTAGTTCCACTTGGTTGTGCCCGCATAGCGGCCAGCACGGTCGTACTCAAGTTCGGTGGAGGGGAACCCAATCCAGGTGAACAGTCCTTTCATGAAGCGGGCACGCTCGGGAAGTCGGCGCAATCCTTGTACGGCGCGCCGTGACAGGAGCCGAAAATCACCGACATTCGCAGGAATCTCAATGGTACCAATGCGGCCCATCGCACGATAGAACAGGCTCGCGGTCACCTTCTTGAGTAAACTTTCCTGCTTCCGGGTTCTGCGTCGCATCAGTACGACGTCGTTGCCCCGTTGCCACGCTTCGATCATGTCGGGGATCAGCTCGGGCGGGTCCTGCAGGTCGGCGTCTATGACAACAACGGCATCTCCATTCGCCTCGTCGATCCCGGCACTCATCGCCACTTCCTTGCCAAAATTCCGGCTGAGGTCGACCACCGCAACTCGCCCGTCGCTGCCGTGGAGTTGTTCGAGCAGCGCCATTGTCCCGTCCCGACTTCCGTCATTGACGTAGATAATTTCGGCATCCGCCGGAAGTTTGTCCAACACGGCCGCGAGCCGGCGGTGAAATTCGGCTAGTACAGCCTCCTCGTTGTAGACCGGAACGATCGCCGACAACGAGTAACGCGCCTGGGCTTGTGCGGCAGCCGGTGGTGATTCCACGTTCAGAACGTCCATTTGCGGTTGACGAAAAAGCCGGCAGCAAGCACGACGCCGGTCGCCGCGGCCTGCGCGACCAGATAATGCAGTGGCAGCACCGCGAGCAGGGCCGTCATCATCGCCGCGTTAAGCAGCACTCCGACCCCGGCAACGGCGAAAAAGCGCGGCAGCGATGTCCAGTGCGCGCGGCGGCTGGCGAACGTAAAGCGGTGGTTAACTGCATAGTTGACGAGCGCGCCGGCGATCGCGCCCGCTGTCGACGCCGCGACCGCGCCGATGCCCGTGAGGATTACGAGCGCGATTAAGATGGCGTAATGCGCGGCAGTGCCGATTGCACCGGCGCCGGCGTATCGTAAGAACTGTGAGACCATCGACGACGGGGCGGAGCATATAGGTTTGTGCACATCCCCGGACGTGGGTGGCGTCACGGCGGCGCGTCCCCGTTGGCCGGGGAAACCGAACTGTACCGCGTTGCGCCACAACGTGCGCACGATGCGTCGGCATCCTGCCGAAAATTGATGATGAACCAACGGCACGAAGGGCGCGTCGGGCACTCCATCTCGCTACCCGATCGGACCATGTGGTATGGTGAAAATGCTCATCCGTTGCGACTCAGCAGGTCGGTTGGCACGATATTCGCGGTGTCGGCCATTAGGCGTTCGGCCAGCCACGCGACGTGACCGAAACTGCAATGCAGTCAATCCCAACCCTTACTAGGCCGTGACCGTAGAGTCGCTGATCAGGGACGGGAATGGCTAGTTTTCGGAATGAGGTCGGCGCCATGGAAACGCGTGTTTCGGCCCCACCTCGGGCACATTCTTATCTTCTCGGCGCGTTGTGGGTCGCATTTGCGGCGTGTCTGATCGGCCGCTTCGGGTATGTGTTCTACAACCGGCCCATCGACCATCTCTTTTCCGATCCGAATCGCCACTGGCTCAACGGAAAGCGATTCTTCTGGCCCGAGCTAATGGGAAGTATCGACCCGCTCGCGTATCAGGCGTGGCTCAGGTCTCTTCAATGGCTGGATCACGGCACCGGCTACGCGGTCCTCGCGGCGACGGGAATGCTTTCGATGGCGCTTCCGTTTTTCTACTTCAAGGCATTGCGCGAGGTGTTACCCATGACCTGGGCGCTCGCCGCCACAGTTACGATTGGATTCATGCCGTCGCTGTTCATGATCTACGCCTATTTCATGACGGAGACGCTGCTGCTTTCGCTCGCGGCTTGCGGGTTTTGGCTCACGCTTCGCGCGATGCGCCTACAGAGCTATCCTGCACTCATGGCAGTTGTACTGGTGTGGGCACTCGCAGGATACACACGCGTTGTCGCGCTCCCGCTCGCAGTACTCTGCTTCGCCGCCCTGGCGCGCGATCTGCCGTGGCGGAAGAGGTTTTTTCTGGTGGTGGCGATCGGCGTCTGCTTCGGCGCGATCGCTGTTCCCGCGTGCTGGCATTCGACCAGGAACTTGAATTTCTGCGCGCCCTTCGGATTGGGTTACTTCAACGAAATCTACCGGGCATCGGGCGCGAAGACGATGCGCATGGAGGTCCTGAGAAGAGGTGAATGGGTGTTCAGTTCTCCTAGCATGTACACGATCCCGCTCTGGCCGATATCCGACTGGCATTCGGCGCGGGACGGCACCGAGTTGATCACGATCAACCCGTCCAGCGGCCGTGGCGATTGGGAACGTACGTTGCGCGCGTATCGAGAACATGGTCCACGCATGGGCTGGCTCGACGACAAGATCGAAAATGCTCTTATGCTCTTCTTCGATCCTTCGTGGCCGGATTCGGATCGCAATTACGCATGGGGAGAGCTCAACTACTGGAGTCGCTGGCTGTGGCTGCCCCTCACGTTTGCCGTTGGCGTGTGGATGGTGCGGGTGCGGCCCACGATGCGCGACGGACTGATGCCCGTCTGCGGGCTGGCGCTGATCGTGCTATTACTTCTGCAGGTAAATGGCGTTATGGAAGGACGTTACCGCAAGCCTGCGGAGCCGCTCTTGATTGCGGGCGCCTTTATCCTGGTGTATCGCCTGCGAATGGCCGGAAGCTTGGCCGAGCCGAACCGGGCAGCTGATGGAATTGCCGGCGGGGGACGGTCGGACTGAGTGGCTCCAACCGCTTAGAACTGCCGCAAGCGGCAGTGAATCGTTCGCGTAGTCCATAAACGTCGTATTGGCAGAACGTGCCCGAATCCGGGCAGAGCGGGCAATCTGCATGAAATTCGTGACCGGGGCCAAGTAACAATTCGGCGACAACAACCATGGCCGGTCTCGGAGTCCCCAAGGTCCCGCGATGAAAACAGAAGACGGCGGCGGATGGTAATGCGACGCGCCTCCGATCCCTGTGACTGCGGCGATCGAGCCGTTGCACTGCCGTCCAGCGTTACGCAGTCCCGCCCACCGTCAGCCCATCGATCTTGAGCGTCGGCAGCCCGACGCCCACCGGCACGCTCTGGCCCTCCTTGCCGCACGTGCCGATGCCGCTGTCCATTTCCAGGTCGGTGCCGACCATCGACACGCGCGTCAGCGCATCCGGTCCGTTGCCGATCAGCGTCGCACCCTTGACAGGATAGGCGAGCTTCCCGCCCTCGATCTTCCAGGCCTCCGCCGCCGAAAACACGAATTTGCCGCTGGTGATGTCCACCTGCCCGCCGCCGAAGTTCGCGGCATAGAGGCCGTCGTTCACCGACGCAATGATCTCCGCCGGATCGTGGCCTCCGGCGAGCATGATCGTATTGGTCATCCTCGGCATCGGCAGATGCGCAAAGGATTCGCGGCGGCCGTTGCCCGTTGGCGCGACTCCCATCAGCCGGGCGTTCAGCTGGTCCTGCATGTAGCCCTTGAGAATGCCGTCGTCGATCAGCACCGTGCGCTGCGTCGGATTGCCTTCGTCGTCGACGTTGAGCGAGCCGCGCCGCCGGACGATCGTGCCATCGTCGATGACCGTGATCCCCTTGGCGGCGACCCGCTGCCCGACGCGGCCGGAAAATGCGCTCGTCCCCTTGCGATTGAAGTCGCCTTCGAGGCCGTGGCCGATCGCCTCGTGGAGCAGGATGCCCGGCCAGCCGTGTCCCAGCACCACCGTCATCGTGCCGGCGGGCGCGTCGCGCGCGCCCAGGTTGAGCAACGCCTGGCCGACCGCCTGCGCTGCGTACGTTTCGAGCATCGCGTCGGTGAAATAACGATAGTCGAACCGGCCCCCGCCACCGGCGTATCCCTGTTCCCGGCGCCCGCCTTCCTCGACGATCACGGTAAGGCCCACGCGAACGAGCGGGCGCACGTCGGCCGCAACGAGTCCGTCGCTGCGGGCGATGAGCACGGCCTCGTACTCGCCGGCGAGCGACGCCATCACTTGCGCCACACGCGGGTCGCGCGCCCGGGCCATTCGCTCGAGTCGCTCGAGGAGCATGACCTTGGCGTCGTCGGGCATCGACGCGATCGGGTCGTCCGGCGCATAGAGCGAATGGGCGGTCCCGACCCGCCCTAGTGCCGCGACCGCGGACTGCCCCTGCCGGCCGATCGCGCGCGCGGCCACGGCGGCCTCATTCAATGCGACGAGGGATATGTCGTCGGAGTACGCGAACGCCTGCTTTTCACCATGCACCGCACGAATTCCGACGCCGCGATCGATGTTGAACGAACCCGCCTTGACGATGCCTTCCTCGAGACTCCAGCTTTCCATCCTCGAGTACTGGAAGTAGAGGTCGGCGAAGTCGATGTCGTGCGTGTGGATCGACGCGAGGACACCGGAGAGCGCGGCATCGTCGAGCGCCGCCGGTTCAAGCAGCAGGCGCCGGGCCTCAACGAGCAGGACGTTGCTGACGGGGGGAACGGAGAGATCGGTCAAGAATATCCTTCCAGGTGCGGTCGAGAGCGGTCCGCCGACACAACGCGTGCGAAGCCGTTGGATCGGGCTGGACTTGAAAGGCGGCGTACCCGCCTAGGGCCGCCACTTCCACTCAAGCCGACATTGTCGGCGGATTCTGCCTGCCTGGGCAAGCGCCTTTGGCCCTTGCGTTCAGAGGGACTTGCCCGGGATTTCACTCTCTGCGACCGCGACCTTCTTGCCCAGATACGTCGCCGCGACGCTCGGATTCGCCGCAAGTTCGGCGCTGGGTCCCTCGAGCGCGAGGTCACCTGTCTCCAGGACGTAGCCGTAATCCGAAATCTGCAGCGCGGCACGCGCGTTCTGCTCGACCAGCAAAATCGAAACCCCGGACGAACGTAATCCGGCGACGATACTGAAGATCTCGCGCACCATCAGCGGAGCGAGACCGAGCGATGGCTCGTCCAGCATCAGGAGCTTCGGCTTTCCCATCAAGGCACGACCCATGGCGAGCATCTGTCGCTCGCCGCCAGAAAGCGTACCGGCAAGCTGGTCGCGGCGTTCGTGCAGGCGCGGAAACCGCTGGTAGACCTCGTCCAGCGTATCGCGCCAACCGCGCTCGCCGCTGCGCGCGCGCTGGAATCCGCCGAGTTCGAGGTTGTCCGCGACGCTCATCGCCGCGAACAGCTCGCGCCGCTCCGGCACGAGGATGAGCCCGCGCGCCACGCGCTGCTCGACGGTCAGTGCATTGGCAGGCGCACCGAGGTACGCGATATGCCCCTTGGATGGCAGGAGTCCCATCAGCGCCGCAAGCAACGTGGTCTTGCCCGCGCCGTTGGGACCGATCACCGATACGATCGTCCCCCGGGCGACCTTGAGCGAAACGTCGCGCACCGCCTCGACCTTGCCGTAGGCGACGTGCAGCTTTCCAACGTCGAGGAGCGTATCTCCCGTTCCCGGCATCACGCCACCCCGCCCAGGTACGCTTCGAGCACCGCCGGATTGCGCTGGATGTCGGCGGGCAGCCCTTCCGCGAGCTTTTCGCCGAACTCCATCACGACGAGGCGGTCGGCGAGGCCCATCACGAAGTCCATGTCGTGTTCGACCAGCAGCACCGTCATCCCCTCGTCTTTCAATTGCCGCAGGAGCGCCGCAAGCTCCTGTTTCTCGAGGTAACGCAATCCCGCCGCAGGTTCGTCCAGGAGCAGGAGCGCCGGATCGGCCGCGAGCACCCGGGCAATCTCGACAATCCGCTGCTTGCCAAGCGGCAGACTGCCTGCCGGATCGTGAAGGTGCGGGAAAAGACCCATGCGCCGGATCGCGCGCGCGGCCTCCGCACGGATGCGCATCTCCTCCCTGCGATCCAGGTTGAGCGCGGCACCGAGCACGCCCGCACGGCCGCGCAGGTAGGCGCCAAGCGCGACGTTCTCGAGCACGGTCATTCCGGGTACCAGTTTCACATGCTGGAACGTCCGGCCGATGCCACGGCGCGCGATTTCGAACGGCATGCAGCCGGCGATCGATTTGCCGCGGAAGATGACATCGCCGGCGCTGAGCGGAAGCGCCCCCGAGATCAGATTGAACATCGTGCTCTTGCCGGCGCCGTTCGGCCCGATGAGCCCGAGGATCTCACCCGATTCCAGTACGAAGGACAAATCGTTGACGGCGACCAGGCCGCCGAACTGCTTGCGCGCCGCGCGGACTTCGAGCAGCGGTCCTTTCGATGCTTGCTTGTCGCGCGCGGCCAGCGGTTGCGCATCCGGCACCGGTGGTGGTGGCGACCGCGGCAACAGTTGCGCGATCCACGGCCAGACGCCGTCGCGCGCACGCTGCAGCAGAACGATCATCAAAAGGCCGAATACGACGTTCTCGAAGTTGCCGCTCTTCCCGAGCAACGCGGGCAGAATGTCCTGCAGCGATTCCTTTGCAAGCGTGATCAGCGTCGCGCCGACCACTGCGCCCCATACGCTTCCCGCGCCGCCGACCACCGCCATGAACAGGTACTCGATTCCCGGCAGGAGGCCGAACGGGGTGGGATTCACGAAACGCTGCAGGTGCGCGTAAAGCCAACCGGAAATGGACGCCAGCAACGCCGCGTAGACGAAGACGACGATCTTGAGCTTCGCCCCATCGACGCCGAATGCCTCCGCCATTTCGAGTTGGCCACGCAGCGCACGTATTGCGCGTCCCGGTCGCGAGTCGAGCAGATTGCTCGTCGCCCACAGCGCAACCAGCGTGATGCCCCAGATCAGGAAGTAGAAATAATGCTCGTCGCGCAGCTCGATCCCGAAGATGTCGAGTGCAGGAATGCCCGTGAGCCCAGTGTGGCCGCCAAGGAACTCGAGATTGCCGAAGAGAAAATAGAGACTGATGCCCCAGGCGATCGTAGCAAGCGGGAGGTAGTGCCCCTTCATTCGCAGCGTGATGAAGCCGAGGCACAGCGCCAGCGCCAGCGTCACGGCCAGTCCCAACCACAGGTTGATCCAGGGCGACAACCCATACTGGGTGGAGAGGATCGCGGTGGTGTAGGCGCCGATGCCCACGAAGGCGGCCTGGCCGAACGACGTCTGCCCGGCCACGCCGGTCAGTAGCACCAGGCCGAGCGCGACGATGCTGTAGAGCCCGACGTAGTTGCCGAGCGTCACCCAGAACGCCGGCGCGACAAGCGGAATGCCGACCAGCACGACAACGAAGACGACGATGCCGAGCTTGCCGAGCGGCAACGGGCGACCGAGGTTCATTCCGCGGCCTCCGATCCTTCGTCGTTGCGCGACGCGCCAACCTGTCGGCCGCACTCGATCGCTCGGCGACGCGCCCTTCGGGCCTTGGCTCGCTTAGACTCGCCCGCCGCTCTCACTCGTCATCCTCGTGCTGATGCGTCGTGAGGCTGCGCCACAGCAGCACGGGAATGATCAGCGTGAAAACGATCACCTCCTTGAAGCCGCTCGCCCAGTACGAGGCGAACGCCTCGAGGAGGCCGACGAGCAGCGCGCCTGCTGCGGCGAGCGGGTAGCTCACGAGGCCGCCGATGATCGCTCCGACGAAGCCCTTCAGGCTCACGAGAAAGCCCGAATCGTAGTAGACGGTCGTGAACGGACCGATCAGGACGCCGGAGAACGCGCAAAGGAGCGACGCCAGCGCAAACGTCAGCACGCCCGCGAGATTGGGCGCGATGCCGCACCAGCCGCGCGCCGACGCGATTGAGCGCGGTGGCCCGCAGCGCTTTGCCGTAGAGCGTACGACCGAAGAAAAAATAAAGGGCAATGATCAATGCGACGCTGGTGAAGACGACGAGCAGGCTCTGGATGCTGACGTTGATACCGCCCAGATCGAACGAGCCCGACGAGAACGCCGGCGTGCGCGACCCTTCCGCCCCGAAGAACCACAAGCCGAGCCCAGTGAGCGCCAGATGGACGGCCACGGAGACGATCAGCAGCACCAGAACACTTGCCTCCGCCAGCGGCTGGTAGGCGATCCGGTAGAGTAACGGACCGAGCGTGGTGACGAGCGCCAGCGTCAGGAGAATCTGCGCCCAGAACGCAAGCTGTCGGCGCCGCGAGCCACCACGCGAGCCCGGCGATCGCCATCGGAATCCCCGTCCAGAGTGCGACCTGCCGTGGCAATCCGGCCAGGCTCTCCCCGCCGTACGCAGGCAAAGACCTCCATGGCGCCGGCCACCACGGCCATTCCGACGAGAAGACCGACGATCCCCGGGGACTTGCCCAGCTGGAATCCGGCGAGCGTCAGCGTGCCGTAGGCGACGAATTCGCCGGAGGGTATCCAGATCACGCGCGTAACGGCGAAGACGAGCACCAGCGCCAGCGCCAGCAGCGCGTAGACGCGCCGTTGGTGATGCCGTCCTGCGTCAGCAACGCGAAGATCGGGAGGTCCATCGGGCTATGGCGTGTCCAGACGACGCAACAAAAAAAGGCCGGCCACGGTACCGACGCGGCCGGCCTCATGTCAGCGCCGGATCACTTCACTAGAACCCACTTGCCGTTGTCGATCCTGACCATCATCCGGGCCCGGTTGTCGAGGCCGTTGTGCTCGATCGGGCGACATCGTATACACGCCGTGCGTGGCGACCAGTTCCTTCGTGTTCTCGAGCGCATCGCGCAGCGCGGCGCGGAACTCCTTGGTACCGGGCTTCGCCTTCTTCAGCGCTTCGGGGATCGCCACCGACAGCAGCAGGTACGAGTCCCAGGCGTGGCCGCCGAACGTCGAGCGGGAGCCCGGGCCGTACTTCGCTTCGTACTTCGTGACGTATTCAGCCGCCGTTTTCTTCAGCGGGTTCGAGTCGGGCAGCTGTTCGTAGACGAGCATGGGGCCGATCGGCAGGAGCGTGCCGTTGCCGTCCTTGCCGACAACGCGCAGGAAGTCACTGTTGCCCACGCCGTGGGTCTGGTAGATCTTGCCCTTGTAGTCGCGGGCCACCAGTTCCTTTTGTGGCGTCGCACCGGGCGTGCCGGCGGCGCCGATCAGCACGGCGTCCGGCTTGGCGGCGACGATCTTCAGGACCTGACCGGTCACCGATGCGTCGCTGCGATTGTATTTTTCCTCGGCAACGATCTTGATGCCGGCGGTCTGGGCCGAGCGCTTCATCTCGGAAAGCCAGCCTTCGCCGTAGGCATCGTTGAAGCCGATGTAGCCCATCGTCGTTACGCCGTTCGCCTTCATGTGCACGGCGATCGCATCGGCCATCAGCGCGTCGTTCTGCGGCGTCTTGAACACCCACTTCGTCTTCGGATTCGCCGGATCGACAATCCGTGCCGAAGCGGACATCGAGATCATCGGCGTTTCCGCCTCCGACACGACATCGATCATCGCCAGCGAGTTCGGCGTGATCGTCGAGCCGACGATGACGTCGACCTTGTCCTCCGAAATCAGCTTCTTCGTGTTGGTGACGGCCTTGGTCGTGTCGGAGCCGTCGTCGAGGACGATCCAGTTGATCTTCTGGCCGCCGATGGTGGTGGGCAGGAGCTCAAACGTATTCTTTTCCGGGATGCCCAGCGAAGCAGCTGGGCCGGTGGCCGACAGCGTGACGCCGACGTTGACGTCGGCCTGCGCGGAAAGGGCGAACCCGGCGGCGGCAACGGCGAGTGCCGCGATCAGCTTGGGCAGCGGTTTGCGGTCGTTCATTTCGATTCCTCCAGAGCCTCGATGAATGGTGCGAAAAACCCTCGGCCTTTGGCTTCTACCACGGCCGCCCCGGCCACGCCGGCTGCCCGTCCGGGCCAACAACGGCGAAACCCGATCGATTCTTGCAAGCCGCCCCCGGCACGGTCAACGCTTGCCCTTGATTTCCAACAAGGAAAGCTGTGGTTTGTCACGCACCTGCCGTCTGCTGCGGCCGAATTGCCGCCTGGCGCCAGCCGATGCCAGCTATTTCTTCAACGCGTCGCGGATTTCGCGCAGCAACAGCACGTCGTCCGGCGTAGGGGGCGGCGACGCCGGCGGTGCCTCGCGCCTCATCCGGTTGACCTGCCGGACCATCACGAAAATGACGAACGCGAGGATGATGAAGTTGATCGCGATCGTGATGAAGTTGCCATATGCGAAAAGTGGTACACCCGCCTTGGTCAGGGGCTCGTAGGTCATCGGCCCCGCATATCCTGCGGGAGGGCTGCCGAGCATGATGAACCAGTTCGAAAAATCCAATCCGCCGAATATCCAGCCGACGATCGGCATGATCAGGTCCTTCACGAGCGAATCGACGATCTTGCCGAACGCGGCGCCGATGATGACGCCGACGGCGAGATCGATCACGTTGCCCTTGACCGCGAACTCGCGAAATTCCGTGGCAAACGACATGTCGTATCCCTCTCGCGAAATGGTGACCCAACTGCGCCGGATTCCGAAACCGGCGAACGCGCGGCGCTCAGATCGCGGCTTCGCCGCTCTCGCCCGTCCGTATCCGCACGACCTGCTCGACCGCCGTCACGAAGATCTTTCCATCGCCGATCTTGCCCGTGCGCGCCGCCTTGACGATCGCCTCGATCGCGCGCTCGACGTCGCCATCCGGCAATGATCAATTCGAGCTTGACCTTGGGCAGAAAATCGACGACGTATTCGGCGCCGCGATAAAGCTCCGTATGCCCCTTCTGCCGACCGAACCCCTTCACTTCGGTCACCGTCAGGCCGGTAACGCCTATTTCGGACAGCGCTTCGCGCACCTCGTCCAGTTTGAATGGCTTGATGATGGCTTCGACTTTTTTCATGGCAGCGGGATGCAAAGACCGATGGCACGGCGACCCGGGTAGCTTACACGATGAGCGCGGCGGCTCCTAGTGGACGGTCCCGCAAATTCGCTCGATAGTTCGCGGCGAAATCGGCTTCCTTATCTCCGGAACTTACGGGACAGCACACTAGGGCGCAACGTGCTCCCATTCATGCCATGCCGACGTGATCGGATAGCGCCAGTCGCGGCCGAAACCGCGCGGGGTGATCCGGATGCCCACCGCAGCTTGCCGTCGCTTGTACTCGTTGACCTTGATGAGCCGGACGACGCGCCGTACCTCGTCGGGCGCGAAGCCCATCGCCACGATATCCGCCGGGCTCTTGTCCTGTTCGACATAGGCTTCGAGAATGCCGTCGAGCGCGTCGTAAGGCGGCAGCGAATCCTGGTCGACCTGGTCCGGGCGCAATTCCGCCGAAGGTGCGCGCGTGATGATGCGCTCCGGTATCACGCGACCAAGGCTGTTCCGGTACGCACAGAGCCGGTAGACCAGGGTCTTGCTGATGTCCTTCAATACACCGAAGCCGCCGGCCATGTCGCCGTAAAGTGTCGCGTACCCGACCGCCATCTCCGACTTGTTGCCGGTGGTAAGGACGATCGAGCCCAGTTTGTTCGACAATGCCATCAGCAGAGTTCCACGGATTCGCGCCTGGATGTTCTCCTCGGTCGGCATCGGGCGGGAGCCCCTTGAACTCGTCGGCCAGCGCCGCGCGGAACGCCGCGAACATCGGCTCGATCGGCATCTCGTCATAGCGCACGCCGAGGATCTCCGCCATGCCGCGCGCGTCCTCGAGACTGATCGGTCGCGTGTACGGCGAGGGCATCATCACCGCGCGCACACGGTCGCGACCGAGCGCATCGACCGCGACGGCGAGCACGAGCGCGGAATCCACGCCGCCCGAAAGTCCCAGCAGCACGCCCGGAAACCGGTTCTTGGTGACGTAGTCGCGAACACCCATGACCAGCGCCTCGTAGACGTGGTACTCGAGCCGCGCGTCGAGCGTGCCACGCACTTCCCGCGGCACGCCACGATCGAGCGTAACCAGCGCGACCGTTTCATGCCAGCCGGGCAGCTGTTGCACGACATCACCCCGGGCATCCATCACGAAGGACGCGCCGTCGAACACCAATTCGTCCTGTCCTCCGACGCGATTGGCATAGACGAACGGCAGCCCGGTTTCTCGGGCACGGGCGCTCACCTGCTCACGCCGTTCAGCGTGCTGCCGAGTGTGGTAAGGCGACCCGTTGGCCACGACAACGACCTGCGCGCCCGCCTCCCTCGTCTGCCGCGCGGGGCCCGGGTACCAGACATCCTCGCAGACCAGGAGGCCGAGCATCGTGCCGTCGACGTCGACGACGCACGGTGCGCGGCCCGGTTCGAAATAGCGCTCCTCATCGAACACCGTGTAGTTTGGAAGCTGCTGCTTGCGGTAGGTGGCCGTCACGCGACCGTCGGCGAGCACCGCGAGCGCGTTGTAGCATTTTCCATCGTCCCATTCGGGAAAGCCGACGATGACCGGCGTGCTGCGGACACCGGTGGCGAGCGCGGTGAGCCCGCGGGCGCAGGCAGCGAGAAATGCCGGGCGCAGCAGCAGGTCTTCGGGCGGATAGCCGCAGAGCGAAAGCTCGGGCGTCACGACAAGTCGCGCGCCAGCGCGCTCGGCCTCCCCCATCGCCGCCAGTATCGCCGCACCATTGCCGGAGAGATCCCCCAGCACCTGATTCAGCTGCGCGATTGCGATCTGCATGCCATGTCTATATACACGAAGAATGCCGAAGTCTCGTTGATTGCAGTGTGACAACGACGTCACGCAGCGATCGGGGTGGCGCGAGCGCCCGGAGGTCGCAATCGCCATCCTGCGGGTACCCGGCGCGGCCACGGTCGACGACCCAACGTCGAACCGGTGTCCGCGCCACCCGCGACGGACGGCGCGACCCACGTGCGCCCACGCCGCCCCGAACGCTTCGGGCGCTGCATCGTGCCAATGACACGGAACGCTGCGCGCACGTGTCATATCCGAATGCGCTGCGTTACCCCGATTATGTCAACGTGCCCACGGTCGCGGCGCTTCGCTGGCGGTTTGGCGGAGGCGCATGTGTCGCAGTCGTCGCTGCGCGTGCGGCTCGTGGCGGGTAGTCGTGGGTTGACTGCCGGCCGCGAGCCGTGACACGCGCCAGACGACGCGCTTTGCGACACCCTAAGAGCTTGTCCGTTAATAAATCACGTGTGCGAGCGCGGCAGGTTGGGCCGAGGGCGCGAAGCGAGGTGCCGCCTTGGGTGGCTCCCCAAGGCAAACCGAGCGACAAAGCCATCGGCCCAAGCTGCCCGTTCCCGAAGGGTTTGACCAAAATGCGCGGTCTCCTTTGTCGGCCGGCTCGCCCGTGGGACCTGCCACGCGCTTCGCCGTCCTTCGCGGATCCCATCGCATTTTGGTCAAACGCATCACGCGATTTATTAACGGACAAGCTCTAAGCCTACGCCAAACCGCCAGCGAAGGGCGCACACAAACGTGATCATTGCCGCCTGCCGGCGAAGCGTCAAATATTAGCATGAGGGTCCATGCCGACATCGCGCTGCGCGACCGCGGCCATCCGCTCACGTGAACCGTCCTTGCCGGCGGCTCCGGCGCACGCGAGAATCGATGCCTGCACATGGATGACGATCGCCCTTCTCTGCCCGCCACCTTGGTCGCTAGCGCATTGCGTGTGCGCGACGACGTCGGCATCGCTGCGATCGCTGCCGCCGACTGGGACGCCCTCGCGGGCGGACGGCCACTCGTCTCGCACGCCTTTCTCAGTGCGCTGGAAGAGACGGGCTGCGCGTCGTCCGCCACCGGATGGACGCCGTGCCACCTCACTGCCTGGCGCGGTGGAAAACTGGTCGGCGCAATGCCGCTCTACGCCAAGACACATTCCTATGGCGAGTACGTATTCGACTGGGCGTGGGCCGACGCCTACCACCGGTACGGACGCCGTTACTACCCGAAGCTCGTCGCCGCGATCCCGTTTACGCCGGCACCGGGACGCCGGCTGCTCGCCTGCGACGACGTGGTGCGCGCCGCGCTGTTGCGCGCCGCGCTGGGGAAGCTCGAGCCGGCTCGGGGCGCCGTCGATCCGCCGTTCTCGTCGCTGCACATGCTGTTTCCGACCGTGTCCGAGGCGCGAGCGTGCGAAGCCGCCGGCATGGTCGTCCGGCACGGGCTGCAGTTCCGCTGGGAGAATCGGGGCTATCGCGACTTCACCGATTTTCTGGGCACGTTCAGTCACGACAAGCGCAAGAAGGTGAAGCAGGAACGACGCAAGGTTGCCGCTGCCGGCATTACGTTCACGCGCAAGGTCGGTGCCGACATCACCGCTGCGGATTGGGCATTCTTCCACCGCTGCTATTCGAATACGTATCGCGAGCATCACTCGACGCCGTACCTCGACCTCCGTTGCTTCGAGCGCATCGGCGCTACGTTGCCCGGAAACGTCATGCTGGCACTCGGCTACCGCGACGGCGTCGCGACTATGCGCGGCACTCGATCTGTTCGACGGCGACACGCTTTGGGGCCGGTACTGGGGAACGACCGAACAGGTTTCCGGCCTGCACTTCGAGGCGTGCTACTACCAGGCGATCGAGTTCTGCATCGAACGCCGAATCACGTACTTCGAAGGCGGCGCGCAAGGCCACCACAAGCTCGCTCGCGGCCTCGTTCCCGTGCCGACCTGGTCCGCGCATGCGATTGCGGACGCGCCATTCGCGCGTGCCGTCGCCGCATTCTGCACAAGGGAGCGGATCGACGTGGCGCACGCCATCGACGAACTCGATGCGGCGCGCCCGTTCCGCAATCAGGTGCACCGAGTCGAAGGGGATGGGCAGGAAGCATGAAATCCGGGTGCTAGAATTCCGGCACCGGTGCGTGCCTTCCGCCCGTGCCGCCATCCACATGTCGCAGTTGCGCTGCGGTCTGCCGCGAGTTTCCGATGAATGACGCCGTGCTGCTCACCCGTGACGGTTCCGTTGCGACGCTGACGCTCAATCGCCCCGACGCCCTCAACGCGCTCGATGAGGCGATGATCGACGCCCTCGTCGTGCACACGGCGGCGATCGCCGCCGACGACAGCCTTCGCGTCGTTCTGCTGCGCGGCGCCGGCCGGCATTTCATGGCGGGTGGCGACATCCGCAGTTTTGCCGGGCATCTTGGCGAGACGCCGGCGGCGCGCAACGCGGGCTTCACGCGCATGGTCGAACGGCTGCATGCGGCGATCGAGCATCTGCACCGGATGCCGCATCCGGTCGTCGGCTGTGTCCAGGGAGCCGTTGCCGGCTTCGGCCTGTCGCTGATGAACGCCTGCGATCTCGTCGTCGCGGCAGACGACGCCTATTTCGCGTCCGCGTATCGACAGATCGGCCTGACGCCGGACGGCGGCGGCTCATGGTCGCTGCCGCGCCTTGCCGGAATGCGCAGGGCGATGGAGATATTTCTGCTGGGCGAGCGGTTCGGCGCCTCCGACGCGCTCGCGCTCGGCATCGTCAATCGCGTCGTGCCGGCGGCCGAGCTCAACGCGGCAACCGACGCCATCGTTCGCGCGCTGGCCACGGGACCCGTCCTGGCCCTGCGCAACACCAAACGCCTCGTGCGCGATTCGATAGCGCGCACATTGTCGGAGCAGTTGCAGGCCGAGGCAAGAAGCTTTGGTGCCTGCACCGGCACGCCCGATTTCGTCGAGGGCGTCACCGCGTTCCTCGCCAAACGTCCGCCGGAGTTCGGGCGCGACTGACGCTCCACCCGCGGGCTACCGCCGATTTTCGCCACGCCCTGCCGAGGCGCGGCGCCTGGCAAGATCAACGGTTACCGATGTCGTCGTCCACGTCGGCTGGCCGGACCGTACGTGGCGTCACATTGCCCGGCGCCGGATCCGGCTTTGGTTCGCGTGCCTTGCGGTTGCCGACGTTGTCGTCGAGGTTCGCCGGCGGAGGGACGCGTGGCACATGGTCGTGCGGCGGCCTCTCCTGCCGGGGCGCATGCGGCAGACGATTGCCGATGTTGTCGTCGATATCGGTCTGTGGAACCGCGCGCGACCCGCTATTCCCGGGCGTTGGTTCGGCGCCCGATCCGCGTCGATTGCGGTTGCCGCGACCCCGCTTCTTCCCCTGTCCCGCCCCGGGTGCATGGGGACCATTGCCACGGCCCGGTCCGTTGGACCCGTTGCCGTGACCCGGCCCGTTGGGCGATATTGCCGCGACCCGGCCCGCTGGGCCCATTGCCGCGACCCGGCCCGTTGGGTCCATTGCCGCGACCTGGCCCCTTCGGACCATGGCGGCGTCCCGGACCGTGCGGCTTGGCCGATCCCGTGCCGGGAAGACCCTCAGGCATCGCGCCGGGAACCGTGAGCGTGGTCATGACGTAGGGTGACGACGAGCCGTGTCCGCCGCGGTGATCGGCGTGGCGCGGCTTGGCATGTTGCGGGCGGCCATGCTGTCCGGGCGGACGGCCGCCCGGCCCCGGGCCACCGCGCCGCGGTCCGCCTTGGCCGTGTGGCCTGCCGTGCGGCTTGCCATGGGTCTTGCTGAAGAACTTGCCGACGGGCGTATTGCCGTGCGTGGGCAACCCATGGACGCTGTTGCCCGGCTCGATCCCCTCGAACTCCGGAGCCGACTCGGCATCCGCCGCTAGATCGCCCGGAGGTCCTGGCTCGCGCTTCGGTCCGCCGTGGCCGCGATCGCGTTGCGCGTGGTTCGGCGCGCGCGGACCCTTGCCTCGCGCGGTGCCTCCGTGCTCCTGCGAACGACCGCCCTGTTTCTGCGGCGAAGGGCCGGTGAATCGCATGCCGGCCGCCACCAGCACGGCGCCGACCTCGTCCGGCGTGAGTTCGAGCGACCTGGCCGCGCTTGACGCGCGACGGCATCGCCACCGTTCCGTAGCGCGTGCGGATCAGCCGCGCTCACCGTGAGACCCAGCGCCTCGAACAGCCGGCGCACCTCGCGATTGCGACCTTCCTTGAGGACGACGTGATACCAGTGGTTCGAGCTCCTCTCGCCGCCGCCGTCCTCGAGCTTTTCGCACCTTGGCCGGACCGTCCTCCAGCTGCAATGCCGGTCAACAGCGCCTGCATCTGCTCGTCGGAGTCAGCACGCCCATCACGCGCACCGCGTACTCGCGCTCGACCTCGTAGCGCGGATGCATCAGCCGGTTGGCGAGTTCGCCGGAATTCGTGAACAGCAGCAGGCCCTCGGTGTTGAAGTCGAGGCGCCCGACGCGATCCACTTGCCGTTGCCGATGCTCGGCAGCCTGCTCGAACACCGTCGGACGGCCCTTCGGGATCGTCGCGCGTGACGATCTCGCCGGACGGCTTGTGGTACATCAGCACGCGCGCGCGCGGCTCGGCGAAGCGAACTTTCACGAGTTCGCCGTTGATCCGCACCTCGTCGCCCGGCCCGACCTTCTGGCCGACGTCCGCGGGCTCGCGGTTCACCGTGATGCGGCCGGCGACGATCATTTCCTCCATCGCGCGGCGCGAGCCGAATCCGCACGACGCCAGCACCTTGTGCAGGCGCTGCGGCTCGGTGAAGACGTCGTCAGTGGAGCGTTTGATGGCGCGGCGGCGGCAGGCTCTCCGTTGATCGCTTGCAGCGCCAGGCTCGGCTGCTGCATCGGCTGGTCGGCGGACGGGCCAGGCGGGCTCGCGAGCGCGAGTGCGCCTCGGCGGCCTTTGGTGGGTGCATCGGGCATCTCCAGGAGGTGGGAGGCGTCGAGCTCGGCCAGCGGAGGCAGCTCCGGCGAGCGAACGCAGGCCGAGGTCGTCGAGGAAGGTCTTGGTCGTCGCGTAGAGCGCCGGGCGGCCCGGCGTCTCGCGGTGGCCGACCACCTCGACCCATTGCCGGTCCTCCAGCGTCTTGACGACGTTGGTGGACACGGCGACGCCGCGGATGGCTTCGATGTCGCCGCGGGTCACGGGTTGCTGATAGGCGATGATCGCCAGGGTTTCCATCACCGCGCGCGAATAGCGCGGCGGCTTCTCCGGCGACGAGCCGGTCCAGATAGGTCTGGACTGCGGGCATGCCCTGGAAGCGCCAGCCGCGACGCGACCTGCACCAGCTCGACCTTGCGGCCCGGCCCATCCTGCTGCGCAGTTCGTCCAGCAGCTTGCGCACGGTGTCGGCGTCGAGCGGCGGCTCGAACAGCCTGCGCCAGCTGCGCCGCGCCGCACCGGTTCGCCGGCGACCAGCAGCGCCGCCTCGAGGATGCTCTTCAACTCCGCCAGTGCGTCGGTCGCATCGGCGCATTGCTGCGCCTGGGATCCGCGTCGTCGTCCGGGCCTGTCGCGTTCGCGTCGTCATCGTCGTCCGCGGCCAGCGCGAAGGCCGGGCCGCCGCGTGCAGCTGCACGTAGATCGGCGCATACGGTTCGGCCTGCGCGACGCTCGACCAGTTGCTCGCGCGCGAGCTCGAGCAGCGCGAGAAACGTCACGACCAGATGCGGCACGTCGGCATGCTCGGCGAACAGCGTCGTGAACTCCGCGAAGCGCGCCGGCTCGAGGGCCTTCAGCAGCCGGCTCATCTCCGCGCGCACCGACAGCTGCTCGCGGGTGACGAGATGATGCCGGTTGACCCGCGCCCGCGCAACCAGCCCCGCCCACGCCGCCGCAGGTCGTCGGGGTGAACGTCGGGCAGCCGCGCGGCGGCCACCCGCTCGAACCACACGCGCACCAGCGCGAAATCGCGCTCGGCCAGCGGCATGCGCGTCGATCTGCCGCGCCGCCTGCCTTCATCCGCTCGTATTCGAGCAGGCGGCGCACCAGCTCGGCGCGCGGATCCTCCGGTTCGGCGCCGGGCGGCGCGGGAGGCCGCGGCAGCAGCAGGCGCGACTTGATCTCGATCAGCACGGCGGCCATCAGCAGGTACTCGGCGGCCAGCTCGAGCTGCGTGCGCCGCATCATCTCGACGTAGCCCAGGTACTGGCGGGTGAGTTCCGCCATCGGGATGTCGAGCACGTTGATGTTCTGCCGGCGGATCAGGTAGAGCAGCAGATCGAGCGGGCCTTCGAAGGTGTCGAGAAAGACCTCGAGCGCCTCCGGCGGAATGTAGAGGTCGTGCGGCAGGTCGTTGAGCGGCTCGCCGTAGACCCGCGCGCGAGCGGCTTCGGCTCCGGCGAAGGGTGCTCGAGATCGAGCGTCGGCTTCGAGTGGCATAGGCGTAGCGAGCCCCATCGCGTCGCGCACGTCGCGCATCGTTTCTTCGGCGAGCTTGCGCGCGCGCTCGCAGCCGTCGGCGACGATGTTGCGCACGAGCTGCGGATCGTCGAGATACCGCTGCGCGCGCTCGTGTATCGGCGCCTGCTCGCGGATGATCGCGTCGATCACCGGCTGCTTGCATTCGAGGCAGCCGATGCCGGCCGTCGTGCAGCCCTTCGACGACCCAATCGCGCGTCGCGGCGTCCGAATAGATCTGGTGCAGCGGCCATACCGGGCAGCGGTTCCGGGTCGCCCTGGTCGGTGCGGCGGACGCGCGCCGGATCGGTCTGCATCGTGCGGATCTTCTTCGTGACCTCGGCCGGCTCCTCGCGCATCAGGATCGCGTTGCCGTAGGACTTCGACATCTTCTGGCCGTCGAGACCCGGCACCTTCGGGGTTTCCGGTCAGCAGCGCCTCCGGGTTCGGGCAGGATCATGCGCCGCGCGCCCTCGAGATAGCCGAACAGCCGCTCGCGGTCGCCGAGCGAGAGATTCTGCGTCTCGTTCAGCAGTTCTTGCGCCGACTCCAGCGCCGCTCGTCGCCCTTTTCCTGGAACGCGGTGCGCAACTCGGCGTACCGGCGCGCCTTCTTGACGCCGAGCTTCTTGACCGCGGCCTTGCGCTTTGTCCTCGAATCCCGGCCTCGCGGCCGTAGATGAAGTTGAAGCGGCGCGCGATTTCGCGCACGAGCTCGATGTGCGACACCTGGTCCTCGCCGACGGGCACCATGTTCGCGCGGTAGATCAGGATGTCGGCGCCCTGCATCACCGGATAGCCGAGAAAACCGTAGGTCGACAGATCGCGGTCGGCGAGCTTCTGCTGCTGGTCCTTGTAGGTCGGCACGCGCTCGAGCCAGCCCACCGGCGTGATCATGCCCAGGAGCAGCGCGAGTTCGGCGTGCTCGGGCACCCGCGACTGGATGAAGATCGTCGCGCGGGTCGGGTCGAGCCCGGCGGCGAGCCAGTCGACGATCATTTCCCAGACGCTGTCCGCGATCGATCCTCGGCGACTTTCGTAGTGCGTGGTCAGCGCATGCCAGTCGGCCGCGAAGAACAGGCACTCGTACTCCTCCTGGAGGCTTCACCCAGTTCTTGAGCGCGCCGTGGTAGTGGCCGATGTGCATGCGGCCGGTCGGGCGCATGCCGGAGAGACACGCGATCAGCGAACATGTTCAATCGCTCCGCGAGGTCGACCGCCGGTCGCAGGCCGAGGATCAGCGCGACAGTACGACACTCGGCGACCCGCAGCATCGGTCGCATCAGGCTGACCGAGAACGCCCGTGAGCCAGGAGCACGATGACGATCATGAAACCGTAGGGCTCGATCCGCGCGTAGCGCGTAGCCGCGATCGACTGCGGCAGCAAGGCTGACCGCGATACGGCCGCCGTCGAGCGGCAGAATCGGTAAGCAGGTTCAACACCATCAGCATCAAATTGATCCTGTATGCCTGAGCCGCGACATTTCGCAAAGCCCGTCGCTTGCCAGGACGCCGCCGGGAGACGCTGCCTTCAGCAGGACATCGCCCACGCGATGGCCATCACGAAATTGGCGACCGGGCCGGCACCGGCGACCCAGAACATGTCGCGCTTCGGGTTGCGCAGGTTGCCGAAATTCACCGGCACCGGCTTTGCCCAGCCGAACAGGAAGGTCGGGCTGCCGAATCTTGGCGAGCAAGAGCAGCATCGCCGGGCACCAGAATCGTCCCGATCGGGATCGATGTGCTTGATCGGATTGAGCGGTGACCCGGCCCAGCATCCACGGCCGTCTGGTCGCCGAACAGCCGGGCGACGTAGCCGTGGGCGGCCTCGTGCAACGTGATCGCGAAGACCACCGGCACCGCCCAGAGCACGATGGTCGCGAGCGAAAAATCCATTGGCCGACTATTTTACCCGAGTCCGGACGGGTCCGCCCGAAGTGGGGTCAGAGACGACTTTCCCGCTATCAGTGGGGTCAGAGACGACTTTCCCGCGATATCAGGCGGTACCCCAGAAAACCGTGAGGCGGGAAAGTCGTCTCTGACCCCACTTACTCAACGGACCTGTGCATTCGGAACGGAATCGTCGGCCGCGCCATCAACACCGAGCCGCGAGGGCGCGCCGGAACCGAGGCGCACGATCAGCGGCGGCTCCACGGCGAGATCGACGACCGTGGTGGGTGCCGCCGTGCAGGGTCCGGCGTCGATGACGAGATCGAGCACCGGGCCCAGCGCCTCCCGGATCGCCTCGGCGTCATTGAGCGGTTCGCCGGCACCCGGGAGAATGAGGGTCGACGAGAGGATGGGCTCGCCGAACTCCGCCAGCAGCGCCTGCACGACCGCATGGTCCGGCACCCGCACACCGACCGTACTGCGTTTCGCGTGCTGCAACCGCCGCGGCACCTCGCGCGTCGCCGGCAACAGGAACGTGTAGGCCCCCGGCGCGCCTTGCCGGACGATCCGGAACTGCCGGTTGTCGAGCTTGGCGAAATGGCCGATTTCCGACAGATCGCGCAGCACGAGCGTCAGGTAGTGATTTTCGTCGACGCCGCGAATCTGCCGGATGCGCCTCGCGGCGGCGGCGTCGCCGATGTGGCAGCCGAGCGCATAACTTGAATCCGTCGGGTACGCGATCACACCGCCCGCCCGCAGGATGGCCGCCGCCTGCCGGATAAGGCGCGGCTGCGGATTGGCGGGGTGGACCTGGAAGAACTGGGCCATGGTCGGCGCCGCAGATCCTGCTTCGCCAAGGCGAAGGAACGGGCGGCTCTATAATTGCCGCGAATTCTAACCTTCCTTGGCCTTGGTCCTGTGAACCTTCAGCAACTACGCTATCTTTGCGCCATCGTCGACCACGGCCTCAACGTATCGGAGGCCGCCGCCGCGTTGTTCACGTCGCAACCGGGCGTAAGCAAGCAGGTCCGCCAGCTGGAGGACGAGTTCGGGCGTTCGAGTATTCGTGCGTACCGGCAAGCGCATTGCATCGGTCACGCCGGCCGGCGCGGCGGTGCTCGCCACGGCACGCCGCGCATTGCGCGAGGTCGACAACCTCAAGCGTGTCGGGGCCGAATACAGGAACGAGAACGAAGGTACGCTCGCCATCGCGACCACGCACACCCAGGCGCGGTACGTGCTGCCGCGCGTCGTGCGCGATTTCGCCACCCGTTTCCCGCGCGTCAAGCTCGAGCTGCACCAGGGCAATCCGGTCCAGGTCGCCGAGCATACGGCACGGGGCGACGCCGACGTCGGCATCGCGACCGAGGCACTCGCGTCGTTCCCGGACCTGGTCACGTTGCCCTGCTACCAATGGAACCGCTGCGTGCTCGTTCCGCGCGGCCACCCGCTGGCGAAGCTCCCGGTGTTGACGCTCGCCGCGCTCGCCCGCCATCCGATCATCACCTACGATTTTTCCTTCACCGGCCGCTCGCAGATCAATGCCGCGTTCGAAGCCGAGGGTCTCACGCCCAACGTCGTGCTGACCGCGCTCGATTCCGACGTGATCAAGACGTACGTCGAGCTCGGCATGGGTGTTGGCATCGTCGCGCAGATGGCGCACGACCCGGACCGCGACAGCGCGTTCGAAAAGCTCGACGCGGCGCACCTCTTCGCGCCGTCGACGACGCGGCTCGCCGTTCGCCGTGGCGCGTTCCTGCGCGGTTACGTCTACGACTTCATTCACCTCTTCGCACCGGCGCTCGATCGCGCGGCGGTGGATGCGGCGCTATCAGGCGCCGAAACCCGGGGCGCCTGAAGGCTGCCCCTCTTGATGAAAAGGGCTGGCGCCATGATCCGGTACGCCCTCGGCCTCGCCGTCGCGTTTGGACTGGGCGGCATCGCGTACGGCGCCGCATTGCTCGACACGCTGCCTACCGTGGCGATTTCGATCAACGGCCACAAGGTCACCGCGGAAGTCGCGACCACCGTCGAACAGCGATCCAAAGGACTCATGCACCGGTTCAGCCTGCGGCCGGATCACGGCATGCTGTTCGTGTTCGAACGCGCGCAACCGCAGTCCTTCTGGATGAAGAACACGTTCATCCCGCTTTCGATTGCCTTCGTCGCGGCCGACGGCCGCATCATCAACGTGGAGGACATGACGCCCCACGACGAAAGTTTCCACCGGTCGAAGGGTCCGGCGCTCTACGCGCTCGAAATGCGCAAGGGCTGGTTTGCCGAGCGCGGGATCCAGTCCGGCGACAGCGTCAAAGGCCTGCCGGAACCGAAGCGTTGAGTCCGTTGCATTCGGCGATGCATCCGATCGGGAACCCGGCATGCTGACTCCGTTGCGGCTGACGCCGACACACTTCGATCGATCGAAGTACCTGCCGCCGCTGCTGCTCGAGTTGGTCGAGGCGGCCGAACGAGGCGGCGACATCGTGCCCGCCCTGCTCGACGTCGTGCGCAAGCTCGGCTTCGATGGTTTCCTGTACGCGACGGCAAGCTACCACCTGCGGCCCAACAACGACGAACGCATCTACTACTTCACGACGCTGCCGCGGGATTGGGTGGCCCGCTACGACCAGCAGGCCTACGTCGAGTGCGATCCCAGGGTCCTGTATTCGTTCGAAAGCGCGCTGCCGCTCGTGTGGGACCAGGTGAGCGAGCGCGGGAAAAGCCCGAAAACGGATGCGTTCCTGCTGGATGCCGCGGCCCACGGCGTGGCAAGCGGCGTCGCATTTCCGGTTTATGCCGGGATCCCGGCGCGGACCCTTGTCTCGGTGAGTTCGGCGCTTCCGGTCATCGACGACGCGCGACGCGCCCATATTGCCGCGCGTCTCGGCGACATCGTGATCTTCGGCCATTTTTTCCACGAAGTCTTCGTCAAAGGCGTGATCGAGAAGGGCATCGCGCCGCAGTTCCAGGGCACTCCCTTGAGCCCGCGCGAGCGGCAGTGCCTGCAGATGGCGGCGCATGGGATGACCGGCGCCGAAATCGGCTTCAAGCTCGGCATCACCGAGCGCGGCGTGACCTTTCATTTCGCCAGCATCGTCAGCAAGCTCGGCGTGTTGAACCGCCATGAGGCGATCGCCAAGGGCATCGCGCAGGGCGTCATCCGCATGGAGGTTTGACCGCGCCGGCCACGCGGGCTCGAGCCGCGCGCGTGCACGGACCGGCGACGGCCCGGGCGTGCCTTCGGGTGATCACGCGTTTTCGTGCAGCCAGCGGCGAAGCTCCGGGATCGAATGCACGGTGGCGAGCGATGGCTGTTGCGCGAGCCCCTCCGGCGCGTGCGCCCCGTACGCAGCCGCCAGCGCCGCGACCCCTGCGTTTCGCGCAAGCTCGAGATCGTGGGTCGTATCGCCGATCATCAGCGTCTCGCCGGGAGTCGCGCCAACGCGTTCCATAAGGCGCAAGAGCATGTCCGGGTGCGGCTTCGAAAATCCTTCGTCGGCGCAGCGCGTTGCGGTGAAGTAGCGGCCCACGTCGTGCTGTGCCAGCGCATGATCGAGGCCGGCCCGCGACTTGCCCGTGGCAACTCCAAGCAGGAAGCCCGTGGTGTCGAGCTCCTCCAGCATGTCCCGCGCACCGGCGAACAGCGGAATGGCCGGATCGCGCGCGAAGTAGTGATGGCGGTAGCGCGCGACGAGATCGGGATAGCGTTCGCGGGGCAGGCCCGGCGCGACATGCCGGACGGCGTCGGCGAGCCCGAGTCCGATCACGTAGCGCGCAGCGAGATCGCCCGGCACCGGCTCGCCGATGTCGCGGCACGCCTCCTGCAATGCGCTGGCAATGATCGCCGTCGAATCCGCAAGCGTGCCGTCCCAGTCGAAGACGACGAAGCGGAAACGGCGCGCGGCGAATCCGGCCCGATCAGGCATCGGTGGCGGCGTCGAGACGCGCGAGGAATGCCGCCAGCTCCGGCGCGAGCGGCGCTTCGACGGCCACGTCGCGACCATCGATCGGATGTGCGAAGCGGATCCGGTGCGCATGCAGGAACATCCGCTTCAGTCCCTGTCGCGCCAGCGCCTTGTTCCAGGCGAAATCACCGTACTTGTCGTCGCCGGCGAGCGGAAATCCGAGATGCGCCAGATGCACGCGGATCTGATGCGTGCGCCCCGTTTCGAGTTCGGCCTCGAGCAGTGCCAGCGGCGGGTTCGCATTCGGCCATAGCTTGACGCGCCGGAAAACGGTGCGTGCGAGGCGACCGGCCGCGTCCACGCGGACGCGCCGTTCGCCGTCGCCGGTCACGTACCCGGTAAGCGACAGCTCCACCCGGCGCAGCGCATCGCGCCATTTGCCACGGACCAGGACGAAATAGCGCTTGTCCATCGCGCCGTCGCGCAACTGCGCGTGCAATCCGGTCAGGGCACTGCGCTTCTTCGCGATGACGAGCACGCCCGACGTGTCGCGATCGAGCCGGTGCACGAGTTCCAGAAATGGCGCGTCCGGTCGCGCGTGACGCAACTGTTCGATCGCACCGAACGAAATGCCGCTGCCGCCGTGGACGGCGAGACCGGCGGGTTTGTCCAGTACGACCAGGGCATCGTCCTCGAACAGGATCGGCGGCAGTGCGGCCCGATCCATCGCCCCGCCACCGGGATTGCGCGCCGGGGCCGACGCCCGGATGGGGGGGATCCGGAGCTGATCGCCTGAGCTCAATCGGACGTCCGGCCCCACCTTGCGGCGGTTTACGCGAACCTCGCCGCTGCGCAGGATCCGGTAGATGTGGCTTTTGGGGACACCTTTGAGGACCTTGACGAGGTAATTGTCGATGCGCTGGCCCTCGGCGTCATCGCCCACTGCAAGCCAATTCACCGCATCCTTGCTTAAATCATTCATATGCCTAATAATTGTCACCTGCAGCACGCTTGGCCCCGGCGCGATCGAACGATCGCGGCCGAAAGGCGGCACACTCGATCATCGCAGGATGCCGAGGGTCCCGCCGACCAGGCGAAGGCCCCGCGCTGTGGGGCAAAGACGGCCGTGGCGATTTGCGTAAACCGGCCGCCGGTTAAATCCACTGACCGTCCGGGCGTTGCGCCCCGGAAAAGTAGGGATGGTAAAGGAAGAGCGCAGTCTCCGCACCCGGCGTGGCGCCGGTTCGAAGCGGCGCATTGCGCGGCGCACTTAGCGACGAATTCTGCTTCAGGCTGTCCTTCCGCCCGCGATTCGCGATTATTCGCGATTCTTCGTTCGGGCGACCGACAACCATGAGCTTGACCGCTTGCACGCAACGACGAAACCCACCGCACCGATGAGACCGCACCGCCTCTCGAATATCGAGGCCGACGCCAGGCATGCAGCCGGAAGCGTCCATCCCGTTCTCGTCCACCCGCAGCCACCGCTGCGGGTGTGGTTGACTTCGCCCGCGACCGCCGCCCGATAGCGTTCGGCCGCGCAGCGCGCGGCCCTCGTTTCGCCCCGCCCTACGCCCGGCCGGACCTGCGCCGGGAAAATACTATGAAGCGCATGCTGTTCAACGCCACCCAGGCGGAGGAGCTCCGGGTGGCGATCGTCGACGGCCAGAAGCTGGTCGACCTCGACATCGAGTCCGCGAGCAAGGAACAACGCAAGAGCAACATCTACAAGGCGGTCGATCACCCGCGTCGAGCCCGTCCTCGAGGCGTGCTTCGTCGACTACGGCACCGAGCGCCACGGCTTCCTGCCGTTCAAGGAAATCGCCCGGCAGTACTTGAAGGGCCGCGGACGCGCCAACAGCGACGGCGATGACGACGCCGAAGAAGAAAGCGGCGGCCGCGGACGCATCCAGGACCAGCTCCGGGAAGGCAGGAGCTGATCGTCCAGGTCGACAAGGACGAGCGCGGCAACAAGGGCGCGGCGCTGACGACGTACATCTCGCTCGCGGGCCGCTACCTCGTGCTGATGCCGAACAATCCGCGCGGTGGCGGCGTGTCGCGCCGGGTCGAGGGCGACGAGCGCAACGAGCTGCGCGACGCGATCGGCGGGCTCGACGTACCCCAGGGCATGAGCGTCATCGCGCGCACCGCCGGCATCGGCCGCGGCACCGAAGAACTGCAATGGGACCTGAACTACCTGATGCAGCTGTGGCGGGCCATCGAGGACGCGTCGAAGCTCCAATCCGGCGCTTTCCTGATCTACCAGGAATCGAGCCTCGTCATTCGCGCGATCCGCGATTACTTCCATCCGGACATCGGCGAACTCCTGATCGACACCGAGGCGATCTTCGAACAGGCGCAGCAGTTCATGAGCCACGTCATGCCAGCGACCGTGCATCGCGTGAAGCTCTACAAGGACGACGTGCCGCTCTTCTCGCGCTTCCAGATCGAGCACCAGATCGAGACCGCGTACGCCCGGCAGGTGCCGCTGCCGTCGGGCGGCGCCATCGTCATCGACCACACCGAGGCGCTCGTCTCGGTCGACGTCAACTCGGCGCGCGCGACCAAGGCCGGCGACATCGAAACGACGGCGTTCAACACGAACCTCGAAGCGGCCGACGAGATCGCGCGCCAGCTGCGCCTGCGCGACCTGGGCGGGCTCATCGTGATCGACTTCATCGACATGGAGAGCACCAAGAACCAGCGCGAAGTCGAGACCCGGCTGCGCGAAGCGCTGCGCTACGACCGCGCTCGCGTGCAGCTCGGCAAGATCTCCCGCTTCGGCCTGATGGAACTGTCGCGCCAGCGTCTGCGCCCGGCGCTCGCCGAGTCCGCGTACATCCCCTGCCCGCGCTGCCACGGCATCGGCCATATCCGTGGCACCGAATCGAGCGCGCTCCACATCCTGCGCATCCTGCAGGAAGAGGCGATGAAGGAAAACACCGCGCAAGTCGTCGCGCAGGTTCCCGGTCGACGTCGCGACGTTCCTCCTCAACGAAAAGCGCACCGAAGTGCTGTCGATCGAGACGCGATTCAAGGTCAACGTATTGCTGGTGCCGAATCGCCATCTCGAGACGCCCAATTACACGATCGAGCGCCTGCGCCACGACGACTTGAACCAGAGCGAGCCACTGCCGCTCAGCTTCAATCTCGTCACGCAGCCCGAGGAGCTCGATCCGATCAAACAGATGAAGGAAGAAGCGAAGGAGCCGCGGCAGGAAGCCGCGGTCAAGGGCATCACGCCTGCCGAGCCGGCGCCGGTTCCCGTGGCCCTGCCATCACCGTCTCCCATCGCCGTTCCGGCACCAACGGGCTGGCTCTCCGGAATGTTGAGCTGGTTTCGCGCCAAGCCGGCGATCCCGGCACCGATACCGGCACCAACGGGGCAGCCGCCGCGCGACGTTCGCGAACCGCGGCGCGACGCCCGTGACAGCCGCGATGGACGTGGCGAGCGCGATCGCAATCGCGGACAGGACCGACGCGACGGCCGCCGCGACGAGCGCCGGGGCGACGGTCGCGACCGTGGCCGCGGCGACGCGCGCCCGCAGCAGGGTGCCGGCGGCCAGCGCCGGGACGCACAAGCCCCGCGCGAGGGACAGCCGCCACGCGAGCCCCGTCCGCCGCGCGAAGGACAACCCCCGCGCGAACCGCGTCCGCCGCGCGATGGCCAGCCACCGCGCGAACCTCGTCCGCCCCGCGAACCGCGCGAAGGACAGCCGCCACGCGAGCCACGTCCGCCGCGCGAACCGCGTCCGCCACGCGAGCCGCGTCCCCAGATGCCGGTCAACGCCGACGGCGCGCTTCCGGCCATCGAGGCCGCAGAGCCCGGCATGGCGCGTCCCGTCGATCAGGGCGCGGCGTCGCGCGAAGGTGGCGAAGGCAATCGCCGTCGCCGTGATCGTCACCGCCGCGGCGAACGCGGCGATCGTCCGGAGCGCGCGCTGCCGCAGGCGGCCCAATCGAACATCGACGACACCGGCATTCCGGCGGCACTGGAAAACCAAGTGGCCACAGTCGACGCCACGGCTGCCGATGGTGCGGACGTTGCGCCACCGCCGATGCCGGTGCAGATGTTCCAGCCGATCGAGCCGATGCGCACCGTCGAGCCGGCCGAAGCGCCGCCGTATTCGGCGCCAGCCGTCGAGGCGCAACCAGTCGCTGCACCCGTCCCTTTGCCGGAACCGGCGGCGATCATGGCTCCGCCTCCGGCCCGTCCGATCGAGGTGCTGCCGCCGATTTCGATGGCGTTGCCTGCCGATTCGGGCCTCGAGTTGGTCGAGACGCGATTCCATCCGACACCGCTTCCGGAGTCCGATGTCGCACCACCGGCCGGCCCGCGGCGCGTACGCCCGCCTCGCACGGTGATCGCGGAGGAACCGCTGCAGATCGTGGAAACGCGCAAGGAGGGGCCACCGCCGGCCGGTTGACGCGCGGACGATCAGTCGGGCGTGACCAGTGGAATGAGTTGCGCCACCAGGCCGGCGGCCGATGCTTCGACGAGATCCAGCACGTGGTCGAATCCCGCCGGAAAACGTTGCAAGATCGAGGTGGTGTCGATGCGATTGCAGGAAGCCAATGGTATTCGAATTTTTCGCAATCCGCGCGCGGCACCCCGCGCGGAGCCCTACGGAAGCGCACGCGCGAGGATTCTGAATCAGGCGGGCTTCGATGCCGCCGAAGAGGAAATCCGACGCTGGCCCGATCATGCGCAAACGCCACTGCACGCATTGCCGGGCCTGGCAGCGCGGCTCGGGGTAGCCACCCTCCACTACAAGGACGAATGTGGTCGCTTCGGCCTCAAGAGTTTCAAGGCGCTGGGCGGCGCCTACGCCGTTTTCCGTTTGCTCAAGAAGGCGGTCGAGGCACGCAACGGCGGCCAGACCGTCGATTCGCAACAGTTGATCGCGGGCACCTGGCGCGACATCGTCCAAACCGTCACCGTGACCTGCGCGACCGACGGCAATCACGGACGGTCCGTGGCGTGGGGGGCACGACTGTTCGGGTGCGGCTGCGTCATCTACGTGCACGAGACCGTGAGCGAGGGGCGATGCGCCGCGATCGCTCAGTATGGAGCGAGCGTGATTCGCGTCGGAGGCAACTACGACGACTCAGTGCGCCATGCCGCCGCCGAAGCGCGCAAGAACGGCTGGACTGTCGTGTCGGACACGACGTACGAGGGTTATCGCGACATTCCGGTCGATGTGATGCACGGCTACGGCGTGCTGGCACGCGAAATCGTACGAACGCTGGCGGACGCGCCGCCGACCCACGTGTTCGTGCAGGCCGGCGTGGGCGCGCTGGCGGCGTCGGTCTGTGCAACCTTCTGGCTCGCCTGGGGCGCGCGGCGCCCTGAGCTCGTGATCGTCGAGCCGACCCGCGCCGACTGCTATTTCCGGAGCGGGCTCGCCGGCCGGCCGATCGCGGTAACTGGAGACCTCGACACGGTGATGGCCGGTCTCGCGTGCGGCGAAGTATCGCCGCTCGCCTGGGAAATCGTCGACGCCGGCGCCAACGCGTACGCCGAGATCGACGATCGTTTTGCACTTGCCGCGATGCGCATGTTGGCATCGCCATTTTCCGGTGATCCCGCCATCGTGGCCGGCGAAACCGGAGCCGCCGGATTGGCGGCGCTGCTGGCCGTCGACGGTCACGACGCGATCCGGCAGACGCTGGGACTCGACGCGCAGTCGCGTGTGCTGCTGATCGGCAGCGAAGGCGATACCGATCCGCACATCTATCGGCAGATCGTCGCCGACGCCGGGGAAATGGTGACGACGTGAACGACATCGAAGCGAAAAGCCGGACGCGCGGTGATCCGGGGCCGGCGCCAGACCTCCGCGTCGATGCCCCGCGGCTGCTGGCGCATCTCGACCGCTTGGCGGAAATCGGCGCCATCGACGGTGGCGGCTGTTGCCGGCTCGCGCTGACGAATGAGGACAAGGCCGGGCGCGATCTCGTCGTGCGCTGGATGCGCGAACTGGGCCTCGACGTCTGCGTCGATCGCATCGGCAACGTGTTCGGCCTGCGCGCGGGCGAAGAGCCGCTCGCGCCGGTGATGACCGGTTCGCATATCGACACCGTGCGCACCGGCGGGCGCTACGACGGCAACCTGGGGGTTCTCGCCGGGCTCGAGGTCGTCGCGACGCTCGATGCCGCCGGTATCCGCACCCGGCGGCCTTTGGTCGTCGCGTTCTTCACCAACGAAGAAGGCGCGCGCTACGCGCCCGACATGCTGGGCTCATTGGTGTACGCGGGCGGCTTGACGGTGGACGACGCGCTGGCCGCCGTCGCGATCGACGGCAGGGGTTTGGGCGATGAATTGCGCCGCATCGGGTATGCGGGCACGGCGCCCATCCCCGCCTACCGCCCGCATGCGTTCGTCGAGCTGCACATCGAACAGGGCCCGGTGCTCGACATCGAAGGCCTCACGATCGGCGCCGTCGAAAACCTGCAGGGCATCTCGTGGCAGGAGATTGCGATCACCGGGCAATCGAATCACGCCGGCACCACGCCGATGCGCCTGCGTCACGACGCGGGTTACTGCGCCGCAGCGATCGCCGGTTTTCTGCGCCAACTTGCGCGCGAGATGGGCGGCGCCCAAGTCTGCACCGTGGGCAGGATCGAACTCGTGCCCAACCTGATCAACGTGATCGCGGCACGGGCGACGCTCACGGCGGACCTGCGCAATACCGACGAGGCGCTGCTGCAGCAAGCCGAGGCACGACTCGATGCATTTCTCGCCACGCTGGGCCGCGAGGAAGGCGTCACGATCCGTACCCGCCGCCTCGCCCGCTTCGAGCCGGTGATCTTCGACCCCGCCGTGATCCGTTGCATCGAAGGCGTCGCCTCGCGGCTCGGGCTCGCGCAGCGCCGCATGACTTCCGGCGCCGGGCACGATGCGCAGATGCTCGCCCGCATCTGTCCGGCCGCGATGATCTTCGTGCCGAGTGTTGCGGGGTTGAGCCACAACGTGGCCGAGCACACCGCGCCGGCCGACCTCGAGGCCGGGGCAAATGTGCTGCTGCACACGCTGCTCGAACTCTGTCTCCAGGAGGCACACTGAATGGCACGCATCATCACCGTCGGCGCCGCCCAGCTGGGTCCGATCAGGCGCACCGAAACCCGGACTCAGGCGGTCGCGCGGATGATCGAACTGCTGCGCCAGGCGGCGTCCCACGGCTGCGACCTCGTGGTCTTTCCGGAATGCGCGCTCACGGCCTTTTTCCCGCACTGGTATTACGACAGGCAGGACGACATCGACGCCTATTTCGAGCGCGAGATGCCCAACGCCGCGACGCGGCCACTGTTCGATTGCGCGCGCGAACTCGGCATCGGCTTCTATCTGGGCTATGCCGAACTGACGATCGAAGGCGGCGCCACGCACCGCTACAACACGTCGATCCTCGTCGACAAGGCAGGCCGGATCCTCGGCAAGTACCGGAAGGTTCATCTGCCCGGTCATCCGGAGCACGAACCGTCACGCCCCTTCCAGAATCTGGAGAAACGCTATTTCGAGGTCGGCAACCTGGGATTTCCGGTGTTCCGCGCGTTCGGCGGCATCGTCGGCATGGCGATCTGCAACGATCGTCGCTGGCCCGAGACCTACCGCGTGATGGGACTGCAAGGGGTCGAGATGATCGTGCTCGGGTACAACACGCCGATCCACAATCCGCCTTCGCCCGAGCACGACAACCTCTCGCACTTCCACAACGAGCTCGTGATGCAGGCGGGCGCCTACCAGAACGGCTGCTGGGTCGTCGGCGTGGCCAAGGCGGGCGATGAAGACGGCGTGCGCCAGATCGGCAACTCGATCATCGTCGCCCCTTCCGGGGAAATCGTGGCCGCCTGCACGACCGAAGGCGACGAGCTCGCGATCGCCCGCTGCGATCTCGACCTCACGCTGTCGTACAAGAACACGACGTTCAATTTCGCAAAGCACCGCCAGCCGCAGGCGTACGGAATGATCGTCGAGCGCACCGGCGCGATACCGCCATCCCCGGAGTAGGATGGATCGACGACGATCACCCGCTGGCCGCCATTGCGTTTGACCCGCGCCACCGGCCCCGCCACAACCCGGCTCGCGCGATTGAAATGGCGATCCTCGCTGCCCGGTGCCGCAATGATCAATGTTGCTGGGCGGCTTTCCCGCGATGTTGTCCCGCAATTCCTACCGCGCTCGCGGTATCTTCTCCGAGAACTGGGGGGCGCGCAGGAAATCGAAATCCACACCCTGATCGGCCTGGGTAACTCGTTCCAGGAAGAGTTTGCGGTAGCCCCGCTCGCCCGCGGGGGCCTCGACGTCGTGCGCCTTGGCGCGCCGTGCCAACTCCGCATCGGAAACGAGCAGCGTCAGTTCGCGCCGGCTTACGCTCAGGCGGATTCGATCGCCGCTTTGCACGTAAGCGAGCGTTCCTCCGATCGCCGCTTCCGGCACGACGTGCAGCACGATCGTGCCGCCGGCGGTTCCGCTCATGCGCCCGTCGGAGATGCGGACCATGTCCTTCACGCCGGCACGACCGAGTTTTTTCGGAATCGGCAGGTACCCTGCCTCGGGCATGCCCGGCGCACCCTTCGGTCCGATATTCTTCAGGACGAGAACATCGTCGGCGCTCACGTCGAGCGCATCGTCATCGATGCGCTCGGCCATATCCCGGACGTTCTCGAAGACGACTGCGCGCCCTTCGTGTTCCATCAGCATTGGGTCCGCCGCCGACTGCTTGATGATCGCCCCGCCCGGCGCGAGGTTGCCGTGCAATACGGCGATGCTCCCGCGCGGATAGACGGGAGACGCGAGCGGCCGCACCACGTCCTGCCCGAAGCCAGGCCCCGAGCGCTCGATCTCCTCTCCCAGCGTGCGTCCGGTCACCGTCATCGCGTCCAGATGCAGCAGCGGCTTCAACTCGCGCAGCAGCGCAGGCATGCCCCCGGCCCTGTCGAAGTCTTCCATGTAGTACTGCCCGCTGGGTTTGAGGTCGACCAGCACCGGTGTTTCCTCGCCCATGGCATCGAGTCGGGTGAGATCGATCTCGATACCCAGTCGACCCGCAATCGCAGTCAGGTGAATGATTCCGTTCGTCGACCCGCCGATGGCAAGCAGCACGCGCAACGCGTTCTCGAATGCCTTGCCGGTGAGAATCCTGTCCGGCGTCAGGCCGCGCGTGACCATCTGCACCGCGGTCGCGCCAGTCCGTTCCGCGATGCGAATGCGCTCTGCCGTAACCGCAGGCGGCGACGCCCCGCCCGGAAGCATCATGCCCAGTGCCTCGGCCACGCACGCCATGGTGCTCGCCGTTCCCATCACGGAACAGGTTCCCACGCTCGCGACAAGCTGGTCGTTCACACGCGCGATTTCATCGGCATCGATCTCCTCCGCGCGATACCGGGCCCAGTAGCGGCGGCAATCCGTGCAGGCGCCGACGCGTTCCGATCGGTGCGATCCCGCGAGCATCGAGCCGGTCACCAGTGCGATTGCCGGCACGCCGGCGGATGCGGCACCCATCAATTGCGCGGGCACCGTCTTGTCGCAGCCGCCGATGAGAACGACCGCATCCATCGGCTGCGCACGTATCATCTCCTCGGTGTCCATCGACATCAGGTTGCGCAAATACATGCTCGTCGGATGAGCGAAGCTCTCGTGAATCGAGATGGTCGGAAATTCCATCGGCAAGGCGCCCGCAAACATTACGCCGCGCTTCACCGCCGCGACGAGCTCGTCGGCATTCCCATGGCACGGGTTGTATGCGCTGCCGGTGTTGGCGATTCCGATCACGGGGCGGTCCAGTGCGTCGTCCGTATACCCGGCGCCTTTGATGAAGGCCTTGCGCAGGAAGACGGAGAAACCGGAATCCCCATAGTTGGTCAATCCCCGTTGCATGCCTTGCGGTTGCATCGCGGGCGATTTGTCCGTCTTGTCATTGGCCATCGTGGTCCTCGGGAACGTGACTGCGGTGAACCGGCCTGCGTCTACTCGAGCGAATGGCCTCTGACCCTGACGATGCGTTGCGGATCAAGGTCTCCGAGGTCGGTAACGCCCAGTATCGCCATGTCGCGGAGGATCTCGGTGGTCAACAAGCCGATCGCGTGCTCGACCCCCGCTGCGCCGGCAATGGCTGCGGCGTAGCCAAAGGGCCTCCCGACGAAGACAAACTTCGCGCCGAGCGCCAGCGCCTTCAGCACATCGGTACCGCGGCGCACGCCACCATCCAGCATGACCGGAATGTCCGGACACGCCGCGGCGATCCCCGGCAGGACCCGCAGCGCCGCCACGGCGCCATCCAGCTGACGCCCACCGTGATTCGAGACGATGATCCCGTCCGCGCCTGCTTCGCGTGCCCTTGCGGCATCTGCCTTGTCGAGAATTCCCTTGATCACCAGCGGCCCTGTCCACAGCCGACGGATAAGCTCGAAATGCTCCCAATTCAGGTGTCCGCGATCGGAATAGTCGCGCAGGATATTCGGCGAGATGATGGGCGGGCCGCGTGTGGCGTAGTTATTCTCGAAGTGCGGCACGCCGTGGCGGAGCAACGTGCGCAGGAAGGTTCCGAAAAGCCAACGCGGACGCGTGATCCCATCCCATGCCAGGCGCGCGCTTGGTCGCAGTGGCGTGGAAAACCCGGCCCTGATGTTGTTCTCGCGGTTGCCCGCTACCTGCGAATCGACGGTAATCAACAACGTTTCGAAGCCCGCCCGCGCGACTCGCTCGATGAGAGCCGTGATTTGCGGCACGTCTCCCGGGAGGTAGGCCTGAAACCAGACGTGCTTGCCCTGCTGCCCGACGTCCTCCAAACGAATCAGCGATGATCCGCTCATGACCATCGGGATATTTGCTGCCGCAGCCCCCGCTGCCAGAACGAGGTCGCCGCGGTACGCGTACAGCGCGGCGATGCCGAGCGGCGCGATGCCGAAGGGTGCCGCATAGGTGCGCCCTAAGAGGGTTGTCTGCTGCGCTCGCTTCGACACGTCGACGAGCACGCGCGGAAGGAATCCCAACTCCGCGAACGCGGCGCGGTTGTCTTCGAGTGACCAGTCGCGTTCGGCTGCGCCGGCAACGTAGCCGAAGATGGGTCGAGGCAGGTGCCTGCGCGCGGCGGTCTCGAAGTCGTCCAGCGACAGCACACGCTGGAGCCGCTTGGTTGCCCGAATATCCATCATTCGGCTAGCGTGGTCCGGTGTCCAGGCCCACGGCAACGCGCGTCTTGGCCGGCCGCATCTTCTGCATGACGATCACCGCGACGACCAGGGCGGCCCCAGTATAGTCGAGCAATGCGCCCGGATAGACAAGCATGAGGCCCGCGGCAACCAGCATCCAGCGCTCCAGCAACGTCGTCTTGCGGAAGAGCCAGCCCTGCAATCCGCCCGCCAGCGCCGCGATGCCGATGGCGGCGGTGACGGTGACCACCGCGACCGAGCTCCAGTCGGCCTGAGCCAGGTTCTTGAACGAGCCCCCCAGCAACAGCCCGACGCCCGACGGATCCAGAACAAACATGAACGGCACCAGGAACGCGGGTGCCGTGTATTTCCAGCATTGCAGCGTCGTCCTGTACGGGCCGCCGCCAGTGATGGCCGCCGCCGCAAACGGTGATAACGCGGTTGGGGGCGAGACTTCGGAGAGCACCGCGTAGTAGAAGATGAACATGTGGGCGGCGAAATCCGGCACGCCGAGTTTGATCAACGCGGGCGCGGTGATGACCGCGCATATGATGTACGAGGCGGTGACCGGAACCGCCAGCCCGACGATCCACACGATGAGAGAGGTGTAGACGGCCGTCAGCAGCAGCTTCATGTCGTGGAACATCACGGGCGTCTTCTCCGCCCCGAACACCGCCCAGAAATTCACCAGCGACTGCGCGCCGCCATCCGCATACTCGAGCACGATGGCGCTGAACTTGAGCCCCAGCCCGGTCAGCGTCACCACGCCGACGATGAGCCCCGCGGACGCGCAGGTCATCGCCACGCCGAGCACGCTGACGGAGCCGGCTTCGAGCGCCTTGATGAACCCCGACTCCCAGAACCCGCGGATCCATGGCAGGCGGCCCCGGAACCAGTCGTAGGCAATGATCGCCGTGTCGCTCCGGACGAACGAGAGCCCCGCGGTCACGACCGTCGCATAGAACACCGACAGGATCGGCGAATAGCCGACCAGCATGAACACCACGATCGCAACGAGCGACACGAAGTGGTACCAGTAGCGGCGGGCGAGCACGACCGCGCGCTGCTGCTTCTCCAGCACCACGGTCTTCATGTCGAACTTGAGCGCGTCGATCTCGACCATGATGAAGATCGCGAGATAGAACAGCAGCGTGGGTATGGTCGCCATCAGGATCACGTCGAGGTACGAGATCTTGAGGAATTCGGCGATGAGGAACGCCGCGGCGCCCAGCACCGGCGGCGAGATGATGGCGCCCAGCCCGCCCGCCGCGAGCAGTCCGCCCGCCGCTTCCTTGCCGTATCCCGATTTGGCGAGCAGCGGGTAGGCGACCGCCCCGAGCGTCACGGTGGTGGCGACTCCCGAACCCGACGGCCCGCCGAGCAGGAACGAGCCCATGACCACCGCGCGGCCGGCGCTCGACGGCTTGCCGCCCATCGCGGCGAACGAGAAATCGATGAAGAACTTGCCGGCGCCCGAGAATTGCAGGAACGCCCCGAAGATCGTGAACAGGATGATCAACGTGGACGACACATCCACCGCGACGCCGTAGATGCCCTCCAGTGTCATGTACATGTGCCCGACCAGGCGCCCGATGCCGTAGTCCCGGTGCGTCCACGGTGGCGGCAGGTACGATCCGAACAGCGCATAGGCCACGAACAGGAGGCAGATCACCGGCAGGATCCAGGTCGAACTGCGCCGGTTGCCCTCGAGGATCAATGCGATCAGGGTGATACCGAATACCTGGTCCAGCAGGGTCGGCAGCGTCGCGCGGTCGCCGAACTCGTCGCCCCACTGGAACATGTAGACGAGGATGGCGATCGCGGCCAGCGCGAGGATCACGTCGTACCACATGAGGCGGTTGCGGAAACGCACGGCCGCCGGGAACAGCAGGAAGACGAGCACGAGCGCGAGCGTGACGTGGACCGGGCGCAGGATGTAGGCCGGCACGATCTCCACCGCGGCGTAGAGATGGAACAGCGACATCGCGACCGCCGCCGCGGTCATCAGGACGGCGAGCGCACCGGTGTACCGGTTGTGGACGCCCTCTTCCTCCTCGATGTACTCCTCTGCCTTCCTCAGCGCCTCGGCGCTGATCGCAGGCTCGTCCCGCGGCAGGGTATTCTCGTCAGCGCTCATCGTTCCCCTGCCCGGTCTCGAAATAAGAAGCCCCGCTCCGTTGCCGGAGTGGGGCCCGTATCCAGTGCGTCTTTGCGCCTCAGTTGAGCTTGACGCCTTTCTCGTTGAAGTACTTGATCGCCCCGGGATGGAAGGGGACGGGTGAAGCAGCGGCCTTCTGGTTCTCGAGCTTGAAATTCGCCGCTTCCTTGTGCACCGCGATCAAGTCGTCGCGCTTGTCGAAGATGGTCTTGACGATGTTGTAGGCGGCCTCGTCCGACAGGTTCGCGTTCGACACCAGGATGTTCATCACCGTCGCCTGCTGGTTGTCCGCCGTCATTCCGCTATAGGTCGCCTTCGGAATCGCGTCCTCGACGTAGAGGTTGCCGTACTTCTTGTTCATCGCCGGCACCAGGTTGGCGTGATCGATCATCTTGATCTTGGTCCCCGGGGTGGCCGCAAGGTCGGTGACCGCCGCCGTCGGCAGCCCGCCGACCCAGAAGAAAGCGTCGATCTTCTTGTCCTTGATGGCGTTGACCGACTCGGCGACACCGAGGCGCTCGCGCTTGATGTCCTTGTCCCAGTCGAGACCGGCCGCCTCGACCACGCGGAAGGCCATCACCTCCGTGGCGCTGCCCGGCGAACCGGTGGAGACGCGCTTGCCCTTGAGGTCGCCGATACTGTTGATGCCGGTGCCTTCGACGCTGACGACATGCATGCGGTTCGGATAGAGGATCATCAGCGTGCGCACGTCGACCTTCTTGTCCTTGAACTTTTCCACGCCGCGGTAGGCATCCTGCGCCGCGTCCGTCATCGACAGCCCGATGTACGGCTTGCCGGTGCCGATCAGCTGGAGGTTCGCGACGGAGCCGCCCGTCACTTCGGCCGTCGCCGCCATTCCAGGCACGTTCTTGGAGAGCACGTTGGCCATGCCGCCGCCCATCGGGTAATAGACCCCCCCGGTGCCGCCGGTGCCGATGGAAAGATTGATCTTTTCCTGCCCTGCGGCAGGCAGCGCGAGCATCACGCCCGCCGCAATCACGCCTATGAATAAGTTGCGCATGTTCCGCCTCCTCTCGATGGATTCCGCTTTTGGAACTCACTATTTTACAACAGCGATTGCTAGAGCATGTCGGACGGGCCATTCCTCCGCGCGAGAAGGCATGGGAAATTCAACCGCGCACCGCAGATCCCGCGGCCGCGAACCCGGCTGGCGGCGGCTCAATTCCGCCATTTCGTGATTACTTTTTTTCGCCCGCTGGTGGCCACCATTTCCCGCCGACCACCATCCCCTTCAGCCGGAAACGCCGGTCGGCCGCTAGACGCTCGCCCTGCGTATCGTGGAACTCGAACGTGCCCTGCTCGATGTCGACGATCGTCGCGTCGCCTTCGGTGCCGACCGCGAGCGTGCCGAGCGAATCGCGGCGAATCGCGCGCGCCGGCGCGGACGTGACGGCGGCGACCAGCGCATTCAAGTCGACGCCCAGCACCAGGAACTTGGAAAGTGTGGTGAGCAGATCGAACGCGGGGCCGTCGATGTTGAGGACGTGCACGTCGCTCGAGATGACGTCGGGGCGGAACCCGGCGGCGAGCAGGCCGCGGCAGGCGTGGAAGCCGAACGAACCGGCGCCATGTCCGATGTCGAAGGTCACACCGCGCTCGCGGGCGAGACGCGCTTCCTCGCGCACCGCGCCATCGGCGCGCAGCAGCGAGTTGGGAAACGGCCGGTAGCAATGCGTGAGCACGTCACCGGGACGCAGCCGCTCCAGCACTTCCTTGCGGCTGGGCGGCGGATGGTCGATGTGCGCCATCAGCGGCAGATCGAGCTCGTCGGCGACCTCGAGCGCCATGTCGAGCGGCGCTATGCCGCTCGCGCCACCCGCGCCCCGGCCTACGCGCACCTTGATGCCCACGATGAGGTCGCGATTCTCGCGCGCCACCCGCACGCATTCGTTGAGGTCGAGCAGGCGCAGGTCCGACGACTCGCCGACCATCACCGTGCGGCTGAACGCGAAGATGCCGGCGAACGAGACATTGAGGTAGGCGAGGATGCGCACGGGCGATGGCTCGATCACATGCCGCCGGAAGCCGGGAAAGTTCGCCGGCCCGGCGGTGCCGGCATCGACGAACGTCGTGGTGCCGCTCCTTCGCGCGATCGGCTCGGCCTCGACCCCGATCGACGTGCCGCCCCAATAGACGTGCGTATGCAGGTCGATCATGCCGGGCATGACGATGGCGCCGGCGACGTCGCGCTCGTCATTCGCTCGTTCGGCGATCTTCGGCGCCACCGCCGCAACGCGACCGTTCGCGAAGCCCACGTCACGCGTCGCGTCGACGCCGCTCGCCGGGTCGATCACCCGTCCGCCGCGCAGGATCAGGTCCATGGATTGCGTCTCCTCTCGATCATGGTGTCGTCATCGAACGCCCCGATGTCGCCGCGTTGCCACGGACCCTGCGCACGTTTCCGCCACGCGGGCCCGAGCCGCTCATTGGGCAGCACGGCGCAAGCATCATGAGCGCAGATGACAGGCTACGCGATGGCCGGGCGCAAGCTCCCGGAGGTCGGGTGACTCGGTCCGGCAGCGATCGAACACATACGGACAGCGCGTGTGAAAGCGGCATCCGGACGGCGGATTAATCGGGCTCGGCACATCGCCTGGAAGGATGATGCGTTCGCGCCGGATTGCCGGGTCGGGGTCGGGTACCGGCACCGCCGACAGCAGCGCTTCGGTGTAGGGATGCTGCGGATGGGCGAACAGTGCGCGGCGCGGCGCCTCTTCGACGATGCGACCGAGATACATCACCGCGACGCGGTGGCAGATGTGCTCGACGACCGCGAGGTCGTGCGCGATGAAAAGATAGGACAGGCCGAATTCCGCCTGCAGATCCACGAGCAGGTTGATGACCTGCGCCTGCACCGACACGTCCAGCGCCGAGACCGGTTCGTCGCAGACGATCACCTTGGGCTCGACGGCGAGCGCGCGCGCGATCCCCAGACGCTGGCGCTGTCCGCCGGAAAATTCGTGCGGGTATTTGCGCATCTGATCCGGCCGCAGGCCGACGCGCGCGAACAGCCCGGCGACACGCTCGGTCCGCGCCGCACCCGACACCACGTTGTAGTTGTGCAGGGGCTCACCCACGATCTCGCCTGCGTTCATCCGCGGATTGAGCGATGCGTAGGGATCCTGGAAGATCACCTGCAGGCGGCGCCGGCGCGGACGCATCGCGGCGCGGTCGAGTTCCGTGATGTTTTCGCCTTCCAGCGTGATCGTGCCGCTGGTGGGTTCGAGCAGACGCAGGATCGCCTTGCCCGTCGTCGATTTCCCGCAACCGCTCTCGCCGACCAGTCCCAGCGTCTCCCCCGCGGCAAGGTCGAACGACACGCCGTCCACGGCCTGGACGGTTCCCACCTCGCGCGCGAGCAGTCCCCCGCGCACCGGATAGTGCTTGACCAGCGCATCGACTTCCAGCACAGGTCGCGCGAAGACAGCCGTTTCAGCCACGGGCCATCTCCGGCAAGGACTCCGCGTTCCAGCACGCGACGAAGTGGCCCGGCGCCGCTTCGACCTCCACCGGATATTCGATGTGGCATCGCTCGGTTGCGAAAGCGCAGCGCGGCGCGAACGTGCAGCCTTCCGCCATGCCGATCAGCGATGGCACGACACCGGGAATTTCCGTCAGCCGATGCGGTCGGGCGGACGCATCCGGCGCGCGATTGAGCCGCGGAATGGATGTCATCAACCCCCGCGTATACGGATGGCGCGGCCGGGCGAACAGGGCCGTGACCGGCGCCTCCTCCACCTTGCGGCCCGCGTACATCACGACCACCCGCTGCGCGGTCTCGGCGATCACGCCGAGGTCATGCGTGATGAGCATCACCGCGGCGCCGGTGCGCTCCTTCAGTTCCAGCATCAGATCGAGGATCTGCGCCTGGATGGTGACGTCGAGCGCGGTAGTCGGTTCGTCCGCGATCAGTATGGTCGGCGTGCAGGCCATCGCGACCGCGATCATCACCCGTTGCCGCATGCCGCCCGAAAGCTGATGCGGGTATTCGCCGGCACGGCGCCGTGGCTCCGGAATCTTCACGAGCGTAAGCATCTCGATCGCGCGGTCGAGCGCCGCGCGCCGCGGCAGCTGCTGGTGCAAGGCGACGCTTTCCGCAATCTGGTGGCCGACCGTCATGACCGGATTGAGGCTCGTCATCGGCTCCTGGAAAATCATCCCGATCCGATTGCCGCGGATCGCGCGCATGGCCGCCGGTTCCAGCGTCAGCAATTCCATGCCGTCGAAGCGGATGCTGCCGGCGACGATGCGGCCCGACGCGGGCGGCACCAGCCGCATCACCGAGAGCGCGGTGACGGATTTGCCGCACCCGCTCTCGCCAACCACGCCGAGCGTTTCGCCGCGATCGAGCGACAGCGACACGCCGTCCACGGCCTTGACCACGCCGTCGCGCGTGTAGAAGTGCGTGCGCAGGCCGCCGACATCGAGGATCATCGCGTTCGTCACGGCGCTCATCGCGTCACATCCGCCGTGCCAGGCGCGGATCCAGCATGTCGCGCAATCCATCTCCGACCAGGTTGATCGCCAGCACGGTCACCGCCAGGAACACGCCAGGCAGGAGCACCATCCACGGCTTCAGCTGAAAGTACGGCCGCGCCTCGGCCATGATGTTGCCCCAGCTCGGTATCTCCGGCGGCGTGCCGGCGCCCAGAAAACTCAATGCGGCCTCGATCAGCACGGCCGACGCGCAGATGTAGGTTGCCTGCACGATCAGCGGCGGCAGCGCGTTGGGCAGCAGGTGACGCAGCATGATGCGCGGCACGCTCGTGCCGATCGCCGTTGCCGCCTCGATGTAGGGCTGCTCGCGAATCGTGAGCACGATGCTGCGCACCAGCCGCACGACCCGTGGCACCTCGGGCAGCGTCACGGCGACGATCACGATGAAGACGCTCGCCTTGGAGAGCGCGATCAGCGCAATGGCGAGCATGATCGCCGGTATGGCCATCATGCCATCCATCACCCGCATCACCACGATGTCAACGGCACGGAGATAGCCGCTGACGAGGCCGATCGCCAAGCCGATCAGCGTGGCGAGTCCCGCGACCGACAGGCCGACGACGAGCGAGATACGGCCGCCGTAGATGACGCGGCTGTACAGATCGCGGCCGAACCGGTCGGTGCCGAACCAGTTTTCAGCCGACGGACTGCGCAGCCGGTGCGACGGGTTGATCGAAATCGGGTCGACGGTGGCAAGCCAGGGCGCGGCGATCGACGCAAGCACGATGAGCAGCAGCAACACGCCGCCGATCGCGACCGTAGGATGGCGGCGAACGAATGCGACTAAGGCCGCGCGCGCCGGCGGCACGGCATATGCGGTTGCGGTGGCTGTTGCGGTGGGCACGCGTCAATACCTGATGCGCGGGTCGAGCACGGTGTAGAGCATGTCGACCACGAGATTGACGACGACGTACGCGCCGGAGAAGACCAGGATGATGCCCTGGATCACCGGATAGTCGCGGCGCAGGATCGCGTCCACCGTCAGGCGACCAAGGCCGGGAATCGCGAACACGCTCTCGGTGACGACGACTCCCCCGATCAGCAACGCGACGCCGATTCCGATCACGGTGACGATCGGCACGGCAGCATTACGCAGCGCGTGGCCCATCAGCACATCCCGGGTGGCGAGGCCCTTGGCGTGCGCCGTTCGAATGTAATCCTGGTTCAGCGTCTCCAGCATCGACGCGCGCGTGATCCGCGCGATCAACGCCATGTAGGCGAGCGCGAGCGTGACGCTGGGCAGGATGATGTTGGATAGCCACGGCCAGAATCCCTTGGCCAGTGGCGTATAGCCCTGCACAGGCAGCCAGTCGAGCTCGATCGCGAACAGCCAGATCAGCACATAGCCGATGACGAAGCCCGGCACGGAGAACCCGAACACGGCGAAGCCCATGACACCGCGATCGATCCACGAGCCGACGCGCCACGCCGCGATCACGCCAAGTGGAACCGCGATCATGACGGAGATCAGGAGCGTCATCACCGTCAGCGTGATGGTCGGTTCCAGGCGCTGGCCGATCAATACCGAAACGGGATGGGCCGAGAAGATCGAGTTCCCCAGATCGCCGCGCATCAGCTGACCGATCCATGTGAAAAACTGGACCAGCAGCGGCTGATCGAGTCCAAGCTTGGCGCGGATCTTGGCGACATCCTCGGCGGTGGCGAGATCGCCGGCGATGATCGCCGCCGGATCGCCGGGCGCTAGATGCAAGAGCGCAAACACGAACACCGTGACGACCACGATCACGGGAATGGCCGCCAGCAGGCGGCGGATCAGGAAGACATGCATGACGTCGCTCGAAACGCGTTCGGTCCGGCGTGGCAATGCCGAGCCAAACGCGTGTCGCTCAATTGTGAACGGTCAAAATTTCCGTCCCGGGCGACAGGCGGCAGAATGAAGGCGATCCGGCCCGCGACTGCGAACCGGATCGCTCGCCTTCTACTTCTTCTCGATGTTCCAGAGCACCAGCCGGGGCGTATCCAGGATGCCGGACAGATTCTTGCGATAGGCGATCGGCGCGAAGAATTGACCGGCCGGGATGTACGGGACGACTTCGTAGAAGCGCTTCTGCAGGCGCTCGACGACTTCCTTCTGCTTCTCCGGCGGCGCCAACGGGAATTCGAGGCGGATCTTCTCGAGCTCCTCGTCGCAGGGCCAGCCGAACCAGTTCTTGCCGTCGCAGGGACTGGGTGTCGGCGTATTGGACAGCGGGCTGTTCATCGCCAGGCCGCCGCCCCACGTGTGAAAGATGTTCCATGCGCCCGGATTCTTGTCCGGCGGATCCTTGATCTGGCGCCGGGCGCTCTGCGTGCCCCAGTCGATCGCCTGCAGATCGACGTTCATGCCGATCTCGCGCAGCTTCTGCGCCGTGACGACGGCTTGCGAGTGGGCGAGATGCGCTTCGACCGGATCGAGGATCACGACCTTTTCGCCCTTGTAGCCGGCTTCCTTCAGCAGCTGCTTCGCCTTTTCGACATTGGCCTTCTTGTCGCCCTTCGCCCAGGCGCCGACACCGGCCTGGGTTTCGAACGGGGTGCCGCACACGAACACGGCCCAGCACGGCCGCTCGTAGTCGGCGAAGCCGATCATCGAGGCGAGGTAATCCTTCTGGTCACCGGTCGCGTACAGAAGCGCCTGCCGCGCCTTGGCGTTGTTGAACGGCGGGATCAGGTGATTCATCCGGTAGATCGCCTGCGTGCCCACGCGGTCGATGACTTTCACCGCGGTGTTCGGATCCTTGCGGAGCAGCGGCAGGAGATCGGTCTGCGGAATCTCGATGATGTCGACCTCGCCCTTGATGAGCGCCTGCACCGCCGTGTTGGAGTCCGGAATCACCAGCCACTCGACGCGATCGACCTTGGCAATCTTGGCGCCGGCGAAGCCGTCCGGCGGATCGGATCTCGGTTTGTAATCGGGATTCTTCTTGTAGACGACCTTGCTGCCGGGAACCCATTCCTCGCGGACGAACATGAACGGGCCGGAGCCCACGGCCGTCGTGATCGCAGTATTGGGATCACCCGCGGCATCGGCCGCGCGCGTGACAAACAGCGGGTTTTCCGGACCTGCCAGCGTTTCCAGCACCAGCCCGAACGGCTTGTTGAGGCGAATCTCAAAGGTGTCGGGGCCGGTGGCCACGACTTCCTTCGCGAACTGCATCATCGTCACGCCCGCCGGTATGCGCTTGGAGAAGCGCAGGATCGACGCGACCGCGTCGTTTGCCGTCACCGGCTGGCCATCGTGGAACTTGAGCCCGGGTCGCAGCTTGAATTTCCACGTGAGGCCGTCGGCGCTCTTCGAGTAGCTCTCGACCATCTCCGGCTTCGGCACGAGCTTGCTGTCCAGCGCGAACAGCGTGTCGTAAATCATGTAGCCGTGATTGCTGGTGATGTTGTTCGTCGTCTGCACGGTATCCAGGATCTTGAGATCCGCCTGCGGCACGAGGCGCAATACCGACTGCGCGTGCGCGGACCACGGTGCGGCCAGGCCGATTGCCAACACGCCCGCCGCCATCGCTCCCTTGAAGCCACGTCGAATTAGACCCATGATCCGCCACTCCCCCCTGTGTTGCCGTCGCCACGATGGTCACGGCAAAAAATAGTCCGCTATTGTTAGCACAGGGTACGTCCAATCGCAAGGAAGCCCTATGGCGCAGGCCCCGAACGAAATGGGTGCGGTCGAAGCGCTGGCCGCGATGGCGGCCGGGCGTCTCACCGCCGAGGCGCTGACCCGTGCCTGCCTCGAGCGTATCGGCGCACGCGAATCCGCCGTACGGGCGTTTGCCCATCTCGATCCGGAGCGCGCGCTCGCCGAGGCCCGCCTGCGCGACTGCGCCGGCAAGGCGGGGGCAAATGGGCCGCTCTCCGGGTTGCCGTTCGGCGTGAAGGACATCATCGACACCCACGACATGCCGACGTCCTATGGCTCGCCGATTCATGCCGGGCACCGCCCGACCGCCGATGCCGCGTGCGTTGCCTTGGCGCGCGATGCCGGGGCCGTGATGCTGGGCAAGACCGTCACGACAGAATTCGCGCTGCGGCATTCAGGACCGACCACGAATCCGTATGATCACGCGCACACGCCCGGCGGATCGTCGAGCGGATCCGCCGCCGCAGTCGCCGACTTCATGGTGCCGGTGGCTTTCGGCACGCAGACCGGAGGGTCGATCGTCCGTCCGGCGTCCTATTGCGGGGTGATCGGCTACAAGCCCTCGTTCAACACGATCAATCCGACCGGCGTGAAACCGCTCGCCGGGAGCTTCGACACCGTCGGGCTCTTTGCCCGTTGCGTGGACGACTGCGCGTTGGTCGTGGGCGTGCTCGCCGGCGACGATCGTGGCAGCGCGCCGCTCGAGGCTGTCCGGCCGGCACGCGTGGGTCTGTGGCGGACACCCGCTTGGCCCCATGCGGAAGCCGCGACTGTCCAGGCGGTCGAGACGGCGGCGCAACAGCTCGGGCGCAATGGCGCAACCGTAGACGAGATCGAACTGCCGGCCGAGTTCGAACGCTTCCTCGATGCGCAGAGCGACGTGCTGCGTTTCGAGGCGGCGCGCGTGTTCGCATTCGAGCGGACCCGCCATGCCGGCATGCTTTCGCCATCGAGTCGCGACGAATTGCTGGCGGGCGCCGCGATTCCACGGCATCGGTACCTCGAAGCACAGGCATTGCTCGCGCGTTGCCGCCTGTTGTTTGCCACCGCGATCGCACCTTTTGACACGTTGCTGACGGCGAGCGCGCCCGGCGAGGCCCCCGCCGGGCTCGACAACACCGGCGAAGCGATGTTCAACCGGTGGGGCTCGGGACTTCTGGTGCCCTGTCTCAATCTGCCCGCATTCAGGGGACCGAGCGGGCTGCCCGTCGGCATCCAGCTGATGGGCGCCATAGGCGACGATGATCGGCTTCTTCGCGTGGCGAAGTGGATGGCCCCACGTGTGGGCGACGCGCCGCGAATGACCCTGTGACCGCGGCCCCCACGGCTCATTCGCCCCGCTTCGCCTTGCTCCGCAGGTTTGCCGCGCGTCCGCGCGCTTTCCAATCCGACACCTGGCGTTGCCGTTCGAGCGCCGTAAGGTTGTCACGGCGCATCTCGCGCAGCAGCTTGTGGTAATTGCGCAGGCGGTCCGCGGCGATGCCTTCACGCACGGCGCATCCCGGTTCCTGCGCATGCCGGCAATCGCGGAACCGGCAGTGCGCGGCGAGCGTCGCAATGTCGTCATAGACGGCCGCCAGCGTGGCTTCGTCGGCGTCCGGGCGCAGTGTGCGCAGTCCCGGCGTGTCTATCACGCAGGCGCCGCCCGGCAGCCGATGCAATGACCTCGACGTCGTCGTGTGCTTGCCGCGGCCATCGTGCACGCGCACTCCGCCCGTATCCTGCACGGCGGCACCGAGCAGCGTGTTGGTCAGAGTCGATTTGCCGGCGCCCGACGAACCCAGCAGAACCAGCGTCTGCCCGCGTCCGAGATAGCCGCCCAACGCGAGCGCGGCGGAGGCGTCGAGCGCGTTCACGGCGAACGTCTCGATGTGCGGCGGAACGCGCCCGTCGAGCTGCAGCAGACGTTCCTCCATTGCGTCGTGGGTCGGCGCGGCGACATCTGCTTTGGTGAGCACGACCACGGGAACGATTGCATCGCCGTGCACGAGCGCCAGATACCGCTCGAGCCGACGTGGATTGAAATCGTCATCGAGCCCCATCACCAGCAGCGCGACGTCGACGTTGCTGACGACCGGGTGGACCCGACCATCACCGTCGCGGCGGGCGATGTGCGACGACGGCGGTACGCGCGCGTCGATCCACGTTGCGCCGTGCGCATCCTGCCTGGCGAGCACCCAGTCGCCCACGGCAAGCGCCGTGCCGTCGTCCGCCAAAATGCGCACGAGCCGCGGCAGGATTCGACCACTGCGTTCGGCGCGGCCGTCGTGGACGTCGACGGTGCTGCGGTGGACTGCGGTGACGCGCAGCAATTCCAGGCGCCGCCGGACCGCTCCAAGGTGCTCGCCGCCTGAGGGGGACGGAGCGAAGCGACGCTCGCGGAAATCATACGAGGCGTCGTCGGAGGCTGCCAATCCGGCGGCGCGACTTGCGAGTGCCGGGGTCAATCCCAGCGCGGACAACTGCTCGAAATCGATGGCTAGCATGATGGTCGGATTCCTTCGTTTCGCACGGCGCCGGCCTCGACTGCCGGGCGGCCACGGCGCTCCGCGCGCGAGGCGCGAAGCAATGGATGCATCGAAACGTCGGCAATGCGCCCGGGCGGGCGAGGACAGCAGGAATCGCGGGATCAGCAACGCGCGCGCCGCGGGGCGACGCGTGGTCCGTGAACGCGTGTTCGGAGGAACCCGATCAGGCGAAAGCCGACAGGGAGGCAAAGGCAATCGTCGTCATGGCGCATCTCCTGTCGTTGTGTCCCTGGAAGGGGCGGTTGGGAACGAACCCGCAAGCGGGGGGTGATTCTGGCACCGTGCGTCGCGCGCCGTCAAGGACTTCACGCTGTCGGCAAGCCCGCGCGGCGATCCGCCGCCACGTGGATCGCCGCCCGCAACGTTGAATGGTTCGACGGAACCAGACACGAATGGGCTACAACGCGCCATGCACTGCGACAAATTGCGCCAGTGCCAACTCGGTTCGCTCGAGATGATCGGCGGCATGGCGGCCATAGTCGGCCCCGGGCACGTCGAGGTGCGTCCGCGAAATCATCGCCCAGAGCGCCTCGCGCAGCGAACTCGCCACCCGCATCGCGTCGAAGGCGCGCCGAATTTCGCCATTCGCACTTTGCGGGAAATAGCCGTCGAGCAGTGTCTGCACATCACCGGGAGAAAAATTGCCGTTGGCCGCAAGGTTCGCCAGGTCGAACATCGCGGTGCCGAAGCCGCCATACTCCCAGTCGATGAGCCAGAGGCGCTGTCCATCGTCGAGAAAATTTCCGGGCAGGAGGTCGTGATGGCCGAAGACGATCGGCAGAGGCACCTGGTGTGCTTCGAGCGCGCCGGCGAGCGCGACATATCGCGCGCAATCACTGGCACCTCGACCTCCCGCTTGCGCCAACGACCGCGCGTAATCGCGGATGACGTGAAATACCCAGAACATGTTCGCAGGACCGGCAAGCAGGCGCCCGACCTCCCGATGGCAGGTTGCAAGCACCGGCACGATGCGGGCGACGTTCGACCGGAGGTCGTCCTCGGTAAACGTACGTCCCTCGATATGGCGGAATACCATGACCCCCGGCTCGGCAAACGCGAGCTCGGGCGCGATCCCCGCAGCGTGGGCGGCGATGCTCGCCGCCCGCTCGCGGTCACGGAAGACGTGATGCACCGGCAGGTCGTCGCCGCAACGCGCCACGTACCGCGTTCCGGCGTCGTCGACGACGAACGACGTGTTGGAAAGTCCTCCTGGCAGCGGTTCGAGCGTGACCTTCCCGCGCCAGCAGGGCAATGCGGCGACTCGCGCTTCGAGCGCAGAAACTGGCGTCGGCCGCGACACGATGGATACGGGGGACGCCGCCGACAGCCGATGCGCTATTGGCGCTTGACCGTGAGAGATGCCGACAGCGTCTTCCCCGCATAGGATGCCGAGAGTTTCACGGTCTTGGCACGCCTGACGACCGGTGTCGTCACGCTAAACGACGTCGATGTCGCGCCGGCGGGTACGATAACGTTCGCCGGCACGCCCGCGAGCGACGAATTGGAGCTCTTCAAAGCGATGACCACGCCGCCGCTCGGCGCCGGCCCCGCCAGCCCCACCGTAGCGCTCGCCGTGCCGCCGCCAACGATCGTCGAAGGGGTCACCTGAAACGTCGCCAAACCCTGTGGGGATGCGTTGACGGTAAAAGTCGTCGTTTTCGTGACGCCGCCGTAGGAAGCAGACAGCGTCGCGGTCGTCAACATCGCGACTGCGGACGTCGCGATGTCGAAGTTCGCCGTGCTGGCGCCCTGGGCGACCGTGACGGAATTGGCAACGACAATCGCCGTGCTCGCGCTCGACAGCGAGACCGCGGCGCCGCCCGCCGACGCGGCGGATGTGAGCGTCACCGTACCGATCGCGGCACCACCGCCGACAACCGAACCGGGGTTCGCGCTGATGCCGCTGAGGACGGGCACGCTCGTCGGCGGTGGCTTCCAGCCGAGCCGCACGACCTCGAAGTCGCCGGCGGCAAGCGTCGCGAATGCCGGATTCAGGATATCGTTGTTCCAGCGCGTGTCGAACGTGCCCGTGATGTACATGTCGGAGCCATTGTCGGCCACGATGAGGCCGTATTTCTGCATCGCGCGAAAAATCTTCCTCGCGTTCGGATCGGTCGTCCGCAGCGCGGGATCGAGACCGCCCACGTTCGTCTTTAGGCGCAGCCGCGCGCCCATCGGCAGCGCGCCCGGCGTCGATCCTGCACGATGCGACGCCGGGTAGACGTAGCCGTTCGTCGCACGAACCGTCACGCGAAAGGCGTGGCCGATTTCCGTCACCGCGGCGTTCCATGCCTCGTCATACCGAACGAGTCCCGGAAAGATCGCGAGTCCTGCCGCATCCGCGGACGTCCACGTGTCGGGCCGGCGATCGTTTGCATTCATGTCAAAGAATGCGCCGGAGCCTGCGCGCCACTGCGCGACGCTCGCGTCGTACCAGACATTGTAGAGCTCGTACAGAAAACGGTTCGTGCAGTCGATCACGATGAGATGCCGATCGTTCGCATTGCGCTGATCGACGCTGCCGGGAGCGCCGCCTTCGATCCAATGTGGCTGGGTGATCGCTTGGGCCGGGATCGGATAGAACGCAATCCCCTGCCCGGTCGCAGCGTTGACGCCATCGCTCTCGTCCCAGTATTCGAACGTGACCGCTTTCTTCACCTGCGCACCGTCGACGATCGCGTAGGGCAGGCCGTAGATGTCCTGGCTGCCAGGCGAGGCTTCTCCGCCGAAATCCGGGTGCAGCTTGCGCGTCCCGCCGTTGTTGATGAAGGCGATGTAGCTCGCCGAGTTCGCGTCTACCGGCGCCGACGCGATGTCGAGGTTCCACCAGTTGTCATGCGGGAACACCGGCAAGGGGGCCGGCGGCGCGGCGCCCTGGATCGGAACGGTCGCCGGACACTGGGCGAACGCTGCCGTTGCCAGGAACAAGGCGGCGATCGTGACGAGGAAATGGGCAGTCTTGGCATGCATCGATGGGCACTCCCGGTTCGATCGCACCTGGGAACGCACTCATTCGGCGCGGCGCGATATGCCGTTGGCATATCTGCTTTTCGCACAATCCGGACGAAATGACAAGCCCGCCGAGACGCCGGCGCTTTCTCAGCGCAATCGAAATCCGAAGTCGTGGGCTACAACTAGAAAAAGGTCCGGATCGCGCCTGTGACGCCGTAATCGTCGTCGACGATCGGCATCCAGCGCCACTTGTCGAACGTCGTGCACGGATGCGAGATGCCGCAACCGATGAGATCGCCCACGCGCGCGTCGGCGCCCGAAGGAAGGCGCAGGTAGGCATGCTGGTCGTTGAGCGCGCTGATCCGCCAGGTCCCGTCGATCGGAACGCGGACACCGTCCCGCACCCGCGCGAACGGCATCGGCAGATCGATATCGAACGACGCGTCGCGTTTGCCGAACGCCAGGATCGCGAGCCCGGACTCCGGTTGCGACTGCACCTGGGTCCAGATTTCCAGCGCCGGCTTGAGTCCTCCGCGCTCGCGCCATGCGGCATCACTGCGCGCGATCAGCTGCCGCGCGAAGCGTTCGTAGAAATGCGAATCGTGGGTAACGTAGCACCCGCTGCGCAGGATGGTGCGCACCGGCCGCGACAGTTGCATGGGCAAGCTGCGCGCCACCAGATCGAACACCGCCGAACCCCCGGCCGAAAGGGTCACCTCGTCGGTGCCGTAGAGTCCTTCCACGTCGCATTGCCGCGCCACCTGTTGCACGGCCCCCATCCAGTTCTCGACAAGGGTCCGGTCGGCCTCGCTGTCGCCGGTGACGCTCAATCCTTCGAAACATTCGACACCGGAAAGGCGAACCGTTCCGCACGCAGCGATGGCGCGCGCCACGTGCATGGCCTCGTCGACGGTGCGACAACCGGTGCGACCTCCGGCGACACCCATTTCCAGCAGCACGTTCAACCGCCGTGCGTTGCCGCGGTCGCCGCCCTGCGCTGCGATCAGATTCAATTGCGCAATCGAATCGACCAGGACATGAAGCTCCAGATCCTGTGTCGTCTCGATCAGATCCAGCGCGTGCCGTATGTCCGCGGCTCCGACGAGCTGATTGGCGAGGATGATGCGGCGCAAACCCGCACGCACGCCCAGGCTCACCTGCTGCATCGTGGCAAACGTGATGCCCCACGCGCCGGAGGCGATCTGCCGCGCGAAAAGCTGGGGGGCCATCGTCGTCTTGCCGTGCGGCGCGAGCAGCACGCCGGTTGCGCGCGTGAAGTCCGCCATCCACTCGAGGTTGTGCGCGAGCGCCGACTCTTTCAGGACCGCGACCGGAAACGGCAGATCGCCGCGCATGACGTTCCAACCCTGCTGGCCGATGTCCCGGACCGCGCAGGGCGCCGCTCGATGCGGGTATCCCTTGAGGCTGGGGTCGAGCGTCGAGGCCTCGATGGCCCGGACATCGATCATATCGGCGCCTCCCACAGGCGCTGATCGGCAAGGGCATCGGCCACGTCGCGCGAAATGGCGGCCAGCAATCGCTGTCCCTTCTCGGGCGTCGCGGCCCAGGCTTCTCCCAGGATGCCGATCGCCGACCGAGTCTTCAGGTGCTGCCAGCGGAACACTCCCGGATTGACGCCATCGATGGCCGACATGCCCGGGACGAGCGCGCCACGCATCGTGGCATCGAGCGGCATCACGGTTTCCGGCGAAAGCGCCTGCATGATGGAGGTCTCCGCTTCGCACGCATGGAGCAGCTGTGGCTGGTGCTCCAGGATGCCGCGTATGGACGCCGCGGCGATGTGCCAGTAGGTGCCGCCTGCCAGCGGCAGCTTCAGTTCGATCGTCAGTTCCGTGAGAATCGTTTCGAGCGCCGCGATGTTGCCACCGTGGCCATTGAGCACGAAGATGCGCCCGAAGCCGTGCCGCGCGGCGGACCGGACGACGCAGCCGATGACGGCCGCCATCGTCGCGTAATCGAGCGTCAGCGTACCGCCCAGCGACATGTGATGCTCCGACATGCCGAATGGTATGGCCGGCGTGACCAGCGCCCGCTGCCGGCCCGCCATCAGGCGCGCGGCACGCTGCGCGATCTCGTAGGCGGACCGCCAGTCGACCTGCGTGGGCAAGTGCGGTCCGTGCTGCTCGGTCGCCCCCAGCGGGATTATGATGACGGTCCTGTCCCTGACCGCATCGCGCAATGCCGGCGCGGTCAACCGGTCCCAGCGGACTTCGACATCATTCGACATGGACGACGCTCCCGGAAGTGATCGAACTGTTGCGGAATCGCCGCACCATCGATGGCGGAAAGGCGCCTCCGGGAAGCGAGGCGCCGGCGTGCGCACATCTTATTCGTCGCCACGCCGAACGGGCAAGCAGCGCCATGCCCGTGCCGCACGAAGAATCGTCCGATGCGGCGATGCTCATGCGCACGGCACCTTTCTCAAACATCCCCCGGCAGCGCCACGCCGAACATCGCCTCCTTCAGCTGGATAAGCCGATCGCGCAACTGCGCTGCCGTCTCGAATTCGAGGTTCTTCGCCGCATCGAGCATGTCCCGCTCGAGGCGCTTCAGCTCCTTCTCCAGGTCCTTCTCGGGCATCGACTCGTACTTCGCCCGGGTCTGCGCGGCGCGCAACTGCTTCTTCGCCCTCGTCGGCATCGTAGACGCCGTCGATCATGTCCTTGATTCGCTTCTGCACACCGATCGGCGTGATGCCCATCTTCTCGTTCCACGCGATCTGCTTGTTGCGGCGACGGGTGGTCTCGCCGATCGCGGCCTTCATCGAATCGGTCATCACGTCCGCGTAGAGGATCGCCATGCCGTTGATGTGCCGCGCCGCGCGGCCGATCGTCTGGATCAGCGAGCGTTCGGCGCGCAGGAAGCCCTCCTTGTCGGCGTCGAGGATCGCGACCAGCGACACCTCCGGGATGTCGAGCCCTTCGCGCAGCAGGTTGATCCCGACCAGCACGTCGAACTCGCCCAGCCGCAGGTCGCGGATGATCTCGACCCGCTCGACGGTGTCGATGTCCGAATGCAGATAGCGCACCCTGACGCCGTGCTCGGCGAGGTAGTCGGTGAGGTCCTCCGCCATCCGCTTGGTCAGCGTCGTCACCAGCACGCGCTCGTGCTTTTCCGCGCGCACGTGATCTCGGAGAGCAGGTCGTCGACCTGCGTCTGCGCCGGGCGGACGTCGAGCATCGGATCGACCAATCCCGTCGGACGCACGAGCTGCTCGACGACCTGCCCCGCGTGCGTCTTCTCGTAGATCGGCGGGCGTGGCGGACACGAACATCGTCTGCGGCAGCAGGCGCTCGAACTCGTCGAAGCGCAGCGGCCGGTTGTCCAGCGCCGACGGCAGCCGGAAGCCGTAGTTGACCAGGTTCTCCTTGCGCGCGCGGTCGCCCTTGTACATGCCGCCGACCTGCGGGATCGTCACGTGGCTCTCGTCGACGAACATCAGCGAACGCGCGGCAGGTAGTCGATCAGCGTCGGCGGCGGCTCGCCCGGCCTGCCGCCCGGACAGGTGGCGCGAGTAGTTCTCGATGCCCTTGCAGAAGCCGATCTCGGTCATCATCTCGAGATCGAAGCGCGTGCGCTGCTCGATGCGCTGCGCTTCGATCAGCTTCATCTGCCCGACGAAGAATTCCTTCTGCTGCGCGAGCTCGACCTTGATCTTCTCGATCGCGTCGAGCACCTTCTGCCGGCCCGTCACGTAGTGCGACGACGGGAATACCGTGAAGCGCGCCGATGCTTCTGCCGGATGTGGCCGGTCAGCGGGTCGAAGAGCTGCAGCGACTCGACCTCGTCGTCGAACAGCGCGACGCGCACCGCGTTCTCGGCATGCTCGGCCGGAAAGATGTCGAGCACGTCGCCGCGCACGCGAAACATGCCGCGCCGGAAATCGACCTCGTTGCGCGCGTACTGCATCTCGGTCAGCCGCTTGATCGCGTCGCGCTGCGTGAGCGCGGTCGCCCTGCTTCACGTGCAGGATCATGCTGTGGTACTCGGACGGGTCGCCGATGCCGTAGATCGCCGACACCGTCGCCACGATCACGCAGTCCGGCCGCTCGAGGATCGCCTTCGTCGCCGACAGCCGCATCTGCTCGATGTGCTCGTTGATCGAGCTGTCCTTCTCGATGTAGAGGTCGCGCGAGGGAACGTAGGCCTCGGGCTGGTAATAGTCGTAGTAGCGAGACGAAGTACTCGACCGCGTTGTTCGGAAAGAACTCGCGGAACTCCGAGTAGAGCTGCGCCGCCAGCGTCTTGTTGGGCGCGAGCACCAGCGCCGGCCGGCCGGTGCGCGCGATGACGTTGGCCATCGTGAAGGTCTTGCCCGAGCCGGTGACGCCGAGCAGCGTCTGGAACGACGAGTCCGTCGCCGAGTGCCCTCGACCAGCCTGCGCGATCGCCTCCGGCTGGTCGCCGGCGGGTTCGAACGGCTGGTGCAGCTCGTACGGACTGTCGGGAAAGGTGACGAGCATGGCGAGGTATCCGGCAGGCGCAGGCAACCGGCATTTTACGGCCTGCGGTGGCGCTCCAGCCGATCGAGTCGAGGGCAACCGGTCCATTGTACTGCCGCGCGTCGCGTCCGGGCGCAGACGTCCGTCGGACGTCCACGCGCGACGCGGCATCGCTCGGCCGCCGAACTGCAGCGCCGCGAGCCGCGCATAGAGCGGATTCGTGCCCAGACAGCGTCGTCGTGCGTGCCCACGGCGACGATGCGACCGCGCTTCCATCACCGCGATCCGGTCGGCGTGGCGCACCGTCGCCAGCCGGTGCGCGATGATCAGCACCGTGCGCCCGGCCATCAGCCGTTCGAGCGCGAGCTGCACCATGCGCTCGCTCTCGGCGTCGAGCGCGCTGGTCGCCTCGTCGAGCAGCAGGATCGGGCGATCGGCGAGAATCGCCCGAGCGATCGCCAGCCGCTGCCGCTGCCCGCCCGACAGGCGCACGCCGCGCTCGCCGAGAAGCTTGCGTAGCCGTCGGGCAGTGCGCTCGATGAACTCGGTCGCGAAGGCGGCCTCGCAGGCGCGCGCACCTCGTCATCGCGTCGCGTCGGGCCGGCCGTAGCGGACGTTCTCGAGCACGCTGGCGGCGAAGATCACCGGGTCCTGCGGCACGACGGCGAGCCGCGCGCGCACGTCGGCGCGGATCGGCGCTGCGTGACGTCGACGCCGTCGATGCGACAGCTGCCCGCGCTGCGGATCGTAGAAGCGCAGCAGCAGCTGGAACACCGTCGTCTTGCCCGCCCCGGATGGACCGACCAGCGCGACCTTCTCGCCCGGCGCCACGTCCAGCGTGAACGCGTCGAGCGCCGGCGACGTCGCGGCGCGACGGATAGTGGAAGATCACGTCGGTCGAACTGCGACGGTGCCGCGCGGCGGGGGCCGGCAGCGCGACCGGGTGCGCCGGCGCGCGAATCGCCGGCTCGCATCGCCGAGCAATTCGAACAGGCGCTCGGTGGCGCCGGCCGCGCGCTGCAGGTCGCCGATCGACCTCGCTGATCGTCCCGACCGCGGCCGCCACGATCGCCGCGTAGAACACGAACGCCGACAGCTGGCCCGCGCTGAGCTTGCCGGCGACCACGTCGTGGCCGCCGATCCAGAGGATGACGCCGATCGCGCCGAACACGAGCATGATGACCGACGCGACCAGCAGCGCGCGCTGCCGGATGCGCGCAACGCAGTGCCGAACGCGGCCTCGACCCGTGCGGCGAAGCGCCTGCCGGTCCTCGGTCCTCGTGGCCGTAGGCCTGGACCGTGCGGATCTCGTGCAGCGCCTCGTCCACATACGCGCCGACGTCGCCGACGCGATCCTGGCTCGCCCGCGCGAGCTTGCGCACCCGGCGGCCGAACAGAATGATCGGAACGACCACCAACGGCACGCCGGCCAGCACGAGCAGCGTGAGCTTGGCGCTCGTGAGCGCCAGCATCGCCAGCCCGCCGGCGAGCAGCAGCACGTTGCGAATCGCCATCGACGCGCTGGAGCCGATCACCGTCTCCAGCATCGCCGTGTCGTTGGTGAGCCGCGAAATCACCTCGCCGGTCCGCGTCACCTCGAAGAACCCGGCGGCAGCGTCAGCAGATGGTCGAAGACGGCGCGGCGCAGGTCGGCGGTCACGCGCTCGCCGATCCACGACACGAAATAGAAGCGCGTGTAGGTCGCGGCCGCCATCACCGACCACGACGCCCAGCATCAGCGCCAGCGTGCGATCGAGCTCGCCAGCAGTCGCCGGTGCCGAACCCGTGGTCGACGACGCCCTTCAGGCCCTGCCCGATCGCAAGCACCGCCGCGGCCGCGAACATCAGCGCGATCGCGGCGAAGACCACCTGGCGCCGGTAGGGCCGGACGAACGCGCCGACGCGCGCCAGCGTTCTCAACGCGGTGAGCGGAGGGATGGGCGAGGCGACGTCCGGCGTCATGACATGGGTCGGGATCGAGACGTGCGCCGAACGTTGATTCGCAGGCACGGATAGCGCACGTTAGCGCCCGTGGCGAGCATTGTCGAGCGCGGCGCGGAGACGGCCGACACTGTACAATGGCGCCGCCCCTTCTTTCGCATCCTCGCCAATGAACGCTCCCGTTTCCGCTTCGCCACTTTCCGCCGTCGAACTCGCGCCGCGCGATCCCATCCTCGGCGTCACCGAGGCCTTCATCGCCGACCCGAATCCGACGCAAGGTCAACCTTGGCGTCGGCGTCTACTGCGACGACAACGGCAAGGTGCCGCTGCTCGAATGCGTGAAACGTGCGGAGCGCGAGATGACCGACAAGCCGCGGCGCCGCGCGGCTACCTGCCTATCGACGGCATTCCCGCCTACGACCGCGCCGTGCAGGCGCTGCTCTTCGGCGCCGACGCGACGTCGGTCAGCCGCGGGCCGCGCCGTCACCGTGCAGGCGCTGGGCGGCACCGGCGGGCTCAAGGTCGGCGCCGATTTCCTGCGCCGCTTCGCGCCCGGTGCGCAGGTGTGGATCAGCGATCCGAGCTGGGAGAACCATCGCGCGCTGTTCGAAGGCGCCGGGCTTCGTCGTCAACAACTACCGCGTACTACGACGCGGCCACGCGCGGCCTCGACTTCGACGGCATGATCGCCGCGCTGGAGCGCATGCCCGCGGGTTCCGTCGTCGTGCTGCATGCCTGCTGCCACAACCCGACGGGCGTCGACCCGACGCCCGCGCAATGGGAGCGGATCCATCGACGTCGTGCGCGCGCGCGCGCTCGTGCCGTTTCTCGACCTCGCGTACCAGGGCTTCGGCGACGGCATCGATGCGCGACGGCGCAGTGTCGTGCGCCATTTCGCGGCGACGCCCGGCCCGCTGTTCGTGTCGAGCTCGTTCTCCAAGTCGTTTTCGCTGTACGGCGAGCGCGTCGGCGCGCTGTCGGTCGTCACCGCCGACCAGCGACGAGGCCGCGCGCGTGCTGTCGCAGCTGAAGCGAATCATCCGCGCCAACTACTCGAACCCGCCGACGCACGGCGGACAGATCGTCGCGACGGTGCTCGGCTCGCCCGAACTGCGTGCGCTGTGGGAAGCCGAGCTCGCCGACGATGCGCGATCGCATCAAGGCGATGCGCGCGCGCGCTCGTCGAACGGCTGCACGAGCGCGTAGCCGGCGCCGACTTCCGATTACGTCATCGACGCAGCGCGGGATGTTCTCCTATTCCGGTCTGACCAAGGCACAGGTGCAGGCGCTGCGCGACGAGTTCTCGATCTACGCCGATCGACACCGGGCGGATCTGCGTCGCCGCGCTCAACGCGCGCAATGTCGACTACGTCGCCGACGGCGATCGCCGGGGTCGTGCGCTGAAGCGCGGGCTGCCGCGCGACAGCGGCCCTCAGGCGCGACGTCTGGATGCGGGCAGTCGAGCCCGCGCGTTTTGACCGACTCGCGGTTTTCCGCTATAATTCAAGGCTGTACCACGTCGCGGGAATAGCTCAGTTGGTAGAGCGCAACCTTGCCAAGGTTGAGGTCGGGAGTTCGAGACTCCTTTCCCGCTCCAATTCCGAGGGAGAGCCTCTGACCAGGCTCTCCCTTTTTCGTTTGTCGCTGCCGCGCCGCGCGGCGCGGCGCCTCCCCTGGCGGGGTGGCAGAGTGGTCATGCAGCGGCCTGCAAAGCCGTCTACGCCGGTTCGATTCCGACCCCCGCCTCCAATCAGCCATTATGAAACCCGCCTCGCGCGGGTTTTTTGTTGTCGTTTTCATAGTGCAGTACCGTCTTTTGACATCCGGGCATGACCGACTATACTGGTGGTAACAGGTGGTGGTAAGGGCGCGTTTTCTGATTTTGGTGGTAATGAATTCCGGATTTGGTGGTAACGTACTCCGGGACGGAGGGTGATCGAGTGGCCGCCAAGCTTCTAACTGATAGGGCTGTACAGAACGCGAAACCCAAGTCGAAGCCGTATCGGCTCGCCGATGGCGACAGTCTTTATCTGTTGGTATCGCCGACGGGCTCGAAGTCGTGGCAGCTTCGCTATCGACACAACGGAGTGCCGCAGACGGCTTCGCTGGGAAAATTGGAGCTGGTGGGACTCGCAGAGGCCCGCAAAAAGGCATTGGCGGCGCGTCGGAGTGCCGCCGAGGGCGAGCACCTGACCCGTGAGAAGCGCGTCGCCAAGGCACGGAAAGCCGCTGCAGCTTCCAACAGATTCGATTCCCTGGCACGTGCATGGCTGAAGCGCGAGGCACGGAGGAAGGGATGGACGCCAGACTACGTGATCGAGGCAACCGGAAGCGTCGAAAGACACTTGCACAAGTTGAACGGCCTGCCGGTCGAACAGATCACGGCAGCGATAACCTCACCGGTGCTACGCAAGATCGAAGCGAAGGCCCCGGCGATGGAGGAGAAGGTGCATCGTCGTTTGTACGCGATCATGGATTACGCCGTCGAGGTCGGAGCTTTACGTCAGAATCCGCTGCCCCGTCGCCGTGCCCGGAAGAGCAATGCGAAGCACTTCCCCGCCGTGGTCGACCTGCCCGGGATCGGCGCCATCCTTCGTAAGGCCGCCGCGTCTGACCCATGCCGAGGTATCCAACGGGCTCATGTGCTGCTCGCGTTCACGGCGCAACGAGTTTCGGAGGTGGTTGGCGCGCGATGGGGCGAGTTCGATCTGACGGCGCAGACGTGGGCAATTCCACGGGTCCGCATGAAGAAGAAAGATCGCGGAACGAGGCCCTCACTTGGTCCCGCTACCGGCAAAGCTCGCAGCACAGCTACACCAGTGGCAGGTCGATGACAATTCCAAGGGCGTGTTTGTTTGTCCCGCCCCCCGCGATTCCGCAAAATCCGTAACGCCCGAGGCCTGCGAAAAGCACTACCGGGATGCTCTCGGTCTAGGCGGGAAACACTCGCCACATAGTTGGCGGTCGGCGTTCAAGACAGTTTGCAGCGAAGCCGGGAAGGAAAAGGACGTGGTCGAGTCGCAGTTAGATCATCAGGCCGGGAACAAAGTCGAGTCCGCCTACGACCGAGCAAAACGGCTGGACCTGCGGCGTGAGTTGATGACGTGGTACGAGGCGACGCTGATCGCTGCGAGGGACGGTGCACGCGTTGTGTCACTGCAAAGGCACAGATAAATACTTATAGATATCAGCCGCGCCTAGCCCAATGGGGGGACATGGCGCACCCTACCCGGCCGGCGCAGCGTCCCTAGCCTCTTCCAAACAGCCTGTGCGGCCTTGTACTGCATTGGATTACAGTGTAATCTTATGGATGACAGCGGACAATGATTCGTGGATTCAAGCACAAGGGGCTCGAACGCTTCTTCCGACGCGGCGATCACCGGGGCATCCCGGCGCAAAGCGCGGCGCGAATCGAGCGCGTCCTCGACCGCTTGGATGCTGCGATGCGGCCTGACGACATGAACCTGCCGGGTTATCGCTTCCATAGCCTCAAGGGCGACCGCGCCGGCAGATTCGCCGTGGCCGTATCTGGCAATTGGCGGATCACGTTCGCTTTCGAGGGAGAGGACGCTACCCAAGTTGACTTAGAGGATTATCACTGATGCGAAGCCTACGAAACCCCAGCCGGCGCCCCACGCATCCCGGCGCAGTGCTGCGCGAGGACGTGTTGCCAGCGCTCAATATGACCCAAACCGAGCTCGCCCGGCGCTTGGGTGTATCGCGCCTGAGCGTGTCTGAATTGTTGCTGGAGAAGCGCGCCCTCTCGCCCGAGATGGCGGCCCGGGTCGCCAAGTTTCTGCACACGACCGCGGAGAGTTGGCTGCGCATGCAGGCGGCGGTAGATCTGTGGGAGCTTGAGCAGCACCCAGAGCGGCTCGCCACCGTGCAACCGATCGACAAGCGACTGGTGCGTGCAGCGTAAGAGACCCCGATGTCTTGCCGCGCGTCATCCGTCGGCGCGAACACCGGGCACCCTGCTCGATCGATCATCCTGCGAATCGCCGCGCCGCGCCGTCATTCTCAGCTTCGCGTTTTCCCGATGCGGTGGCCTTTGCCATCCGTCCTTGCTCCGCTCCAACCGGCTTCGATCCGGTCGGAGAGCCAGCGCTGCACATCGTTCTCAATCCAACCGACTGCACGCGGACCCAACGACACCGGCGTCGGGAACGTCCCGGATTTGACTCGCGCGTAGATCGTACTGCGCGACAGCCCGGTGCGGGCTTCGACTTGTTTACGCCGCAGAATGCAATGGCGCGGTTGGCTTGTATCGGCCATCGATGTCTCCTTGTGGATGTGGGTGGAAGGCCCATCGTTCCATATGGCTCCGCACCCGTCCGCCGGAAAACGTAAACAGCGGCCGACGGTTTTCGCCGGGAGCGAGACCACTTCATGAGTTTCAAACGGGCACGAACCGCAGGCCATGGCGCACCCCTGAATGCCGGTTACCCACCGCGGCGCGCGCTCGCGTGCGAGAGGGGCGCCGCCCGCGCGCCGCCGTGGATAACCGCCATGGTATTCTGCCAGATTCCTCTTGGAAGCTATTCCCCTCTCACTCACGCCGCGACGCGAATTGCAAGCCGAAAACGATTCTTTCTAATCGTCGTTTTTCGCTTGAGCGGGTCTTGCAGCCGGGCTACCGTTGCCACAGTTCGCTTGGCTGAGCTTTCAGCCCGCTGATGGCGTAACCATCGCCCTTTAAGCCGGACGGCCTCCTCGAGACAGCCGGCGCGCCGCAAGGCGGGAGGTTTCGTCATCACCAGCGGTCGGGAATCGACCGCAGCGTTGGCATTGCCGTCCTTGCGACGGCGTTGTCCGTAGCGCTTGCGTGCAGTCGCGGCTGTCTACCGTCCCCGGTAGCGGCCCCACGGCGCGAGCATCGTTGGTCCCTGGTCCGGTCGATGTGCATTGCACACGCCCGGACAACGTCGCGTCCCATGCCGCAACTCGGCAAGGGCAACGCGCGACTCGCCTGCGCCAAGTCTAGTTGGCGCAATCGTCATCCCCTGCGCCAATCCACCTGTACCAGTAGCGTCGTTACTAACGGCGGAGCCGGTAGTGACGACGCGCCGATCCTCCGTCCCAACAAGGAGTTATGTGGCGCTGGCGCAAGTGATGGCCCCAAGTGATGGGCTCCCTGACCCATCGTCGTCGTCGTAGAGCCGCGCAATACGGCTCGTCCTCTGCCCGCACCTCGCGGGCGTCAAGAAGCGCCGCAACGGCGCGCCCACGAACCTTGGGTCAAGGGTTCAAATCGATGGAGCGACTTCCTACAGGAAGCACCATCGACGCCAAGAGCGGGTGCAGCCGCGGCAAGCAGCAAAAACACTGCACACAGCGGGAGTGGTGTCCCCGACGTCCCTTGTAAATCTCGCCCGCTCAGGCGTGGTGAGACGGACAGAAACACTAAGCAGACCGATCAGACACCGGCAGCAAGAAGGGAACCGACCATTTCGAGGAGCCGATGCAAGACTTGAACTACGAACTGAAGCAACTCTGCAAACACAATCGCGACGGGAGCTATGCCACCCAGGCCAACCGGGAACGCATCCTGACGCTCATCGCCAACCAGCTACGGGAAATGGGCTTCGTCAACATGCGTGCCCAGAGCCTGAAAGCCAGGCACGTCGAGGCGCTGGTGCAGCGCTGGCTGGCCGAAGGGTTGTCCGCCGGGACACTCAAGAACCGGATGACGACCCTGCGCTGGTGGGCAGAGAAGATCGGCAAGCCCAACGTCGTCGCCAAGAGCAACGAGGCGTATGGCATTCCCGACCGGCGCTACGTCACCAACGTCAGCAAGGCGCCGCGAGCTGACATCGGGCGATCTCGCCCAGGTCACCGATCCCTACACGCGCATGTCGCTGCGGCTGCAAGCAGCGTTTGGGCTCCGGCGCAAGGAGTCCATCAAGATTCAACCGGCGTGGGCGGATCGCGGCGACACGCTGAGGATCAAGGCCAGTTGGGGCAAAGGCAAGCGCGCCCGCGAGATCCCGATCCGCAATGCAGAGCAACGCCACGTCCTGGATGAGGCGAAGCGCTTTGCCGGCAAGGGCAGTCTGATTCCGGCCGACCGGAGTTACGTGGAGCAGCTGCACCGCTTCGAGTACCAGTGCGATCGGGCGGGCATCCACCGAGTGCACGGCCACCGGCATCAGTACGCCCAGGAACGCTACCGCGAACTCACCGGGTGGTCAGCGCCGGCGGCCGGTGGGCCGCGATCGAGAGAGCTGACGCGCGAGCAGAAGTTGATCGATCGCGAGGCGCGGCTGACCATCAGCAACGAGCTCGGGCACGAGCGCGAGCAAGTCACCGCGGTTTATTGCGCGTAGTGGAACGTTATGTAGAGTAGCCCGGGCAAGCGCTTTGAGAGTAAGGTGTTAGCTTTGGATTGCTGCACATAAAACTCTCATGATCAGCCTCCCGGCGGCCATCACGGTCGCCTTTCGCGGGGAGCTCGATCATGGACCAATCCGACCCTGAAGTTGTAAACGATCTGCTGCTGGATCGACTTGTTGCGCGCGCGTCAAGCCAGCTGGAGAAGCTTCGCTATAGCAGAAGATCGCTGAGGCGCTACCGCACAATTTGGCGGCACCTGGTGGCGTTTGCTCGCCATACGAACTTGGGAGGCGAGTACTCGGAGGATCTGGCCGCACGCTTCGCGGACGCGTATCGGGTGCGCGACGGCGAATGCCTCAAGCCAACCGAGCGGTGGCGATGGCATGTCGTGTTCGGCCTCAAGGTGCTTGGGGACTTTGCGCGTGAGGGGAAGGTTGAGCGCCCCCGCATCGGTAAGCAAGACATCCAGGTGCCGGCGCTGATGCAGAAGCCCCTGCGCGAGTACGAACAGTACTGCAGGGATCGACGTCATCTTCGACCGGCGACGCTGCACGTGCGGATGCACGAGCTCGCCATATTCGCGGATTTCCTGCGATCACGGAATATCGCGACGCTGGATCAAATGCAGCCGGCCGATGTCAGCGCCTTCGTTACGTCCCGGCATCGTCTGAAACGTAAGACCGTCTCGCGGATCGTCTCCGACGTGCGCAGCTTTCTGCAGTTTCTTCTGCTGCGAGGAATCCTGCAGCGAGACTTGAGCCAGATGTTGCCGAAGATCCGCGTCCCGCGGGATGCCACCATCCCATCAGTCTGGGACCCGGAGCTCCTGGTCAGGCTACTCAAGGTCGTTGATCGCAGCTCGCCCAAAGGCAAGCGCGATTACGCGATCCTCTTGCTCGCCTGTCGCCTGGGATTGCGCTCGGCCGATATTCGAGCGCTGCGGCTCGATGATCTGAAGTGGGACGCGGCCACCATCGAGATTACGCAATCGAAGACCCTGGCGCCACTCTGTTTGCCACTGACCGAAGAAGTTGGCGAGGCGGTGATTGACTATCTGCGGTCGGGCCGTCCTCATAGCAATCACCGCGAGGTGTTTCTCAAATTGCGGCCGCCCTTTGTGCCTTTCTCCGACCACAACCACCTCTATCACATCGTCACCTATTGGCGGGAACTCGCCGGCATCCACTTTCGGACCCAACAACGCCGCGGTCTGCATTCGCTACGCCATACGCTGGCAACTCGGCTGCTCCGTGAGCAGACGCCGTTTCACGTCATCTCCGAGATCTTAGGGCATGCGACGACGGCATCGACGTTGATCTACGCCAAGACCGACGTGGAAGCCCTACGCAGTGCCGCGTTGGACCCCGAGGAGGTGCGTCATGGCGAGTAGACAGTTCAGCCCGCGCTTCCAGAGCCCGGTTGCTGCGCTCATGGGGCAGTTCGTCCAGCAGAAACAGGCCTGTGGCTACAAGTATGGTGAGGCCGCCCGGGTACTGGCCCGGTTTGATCGTTTCTTATGCGATGAAGGGCTATCGCGGTGCGAACTCCCCCGCTCGCTCAGCCGGAAGTGGCTCGCCAAGCAACACCACGAGAGCTCGTCAACACACCAGCATCGCCTCGGAGTTGTTCGTCAGTTCGCCATGCACCTGTGCCGGCTGGGCTATCCCGCCGATGTGCCAGATCGATCGCTGACGGCAAAGCGCAGCGCCGCTTTCTCGCCGCGCGTCCTGACCCAGGCCGAGGTGCAGCAGCTCCTGCATGCGGTCGATCAGCTCACGCCTACTGCGCACGCGCCACTGCGGCACCTCATCATGCCCGAAGTCTTCCGCTTGCTGTATGGCTGCGGCTTCCGGCTCGGCGAGGTGCTGCATCTGCGGGTTGCCGATGTTGACCTTAACCAAGGAATCTTGACGGTGCGTGAGGCCAAGTTTGGTAAGGATCGTCTAGTCCCTCCCGTCTTGCCGTTGGTGCTGCGCCTGCAGAAGTACGCCGCCGACTTCAGCGTGCGTCCACCCGCCGCGTACTTCTTTCCATCGCCAAACGGTGGCCCATGGAGTCACTCAGCGGTCTATCGGCTCTACCGGGAACTGCTGCTCCGTTGCGGGATCGCGCACGCCGGCCGAGGCAAGGGACCGCGCATACATGATCTTCGTCACGCCTATGCCGTGCATACCCTGCTGCGCTGGTGTCGCGAGGGCGCAGACCTCGATGCCAAGATGCCAGTGCTGGCGACCTACTTGGGCCATCAGTCTCTGGCCGGAACGCAGCGCTATCTGCATCTGACGGCCGAGCTGTTCCCGGAGATCACGGTGCGCGCCAACGCCGCGTTCGGTGATGTCATCCCCCGCAGGATCGAGTCATGAAGCCGACCGACCTCTCCGTGCACGTGACCAACTTCCTAACGCATTACCTGGCTGCACAGCGCAATCTGAGCCCCAACACCATCAAAGCCTACCGCGATGTGTTCACGCTCCTGCTCCGCTTCTGTCGTGACGTGCGTGGCATCGCCCTGGAACGATTGTCTCTCGCCCAGATCGATGCCTCCCTGGTGGAAGCGTTCCTGGATCACCTTCGCACCGACCGGCACGCCTCGATCCGCACGCAAAACCATCGCCTCGCGGCTTTGCACGCGTTCTTCCGTTATGTACAGTCGGAAGTGCCCGAGCGCTTGCTGCAGAGCCAGCAGATCCTCGCCATTCCTCTGCGCCGACATCCACGCCGAAGCGTTGGCTACCTCTCCAAGGAACTCCTTGCGCAAATCCTCGCCCAACCCGATCTGCATACGACCTCCGGTCGCAGAGATGCCGTCCTGTTGAGCGTGCTCTACGACACCGGCGCTCGGGTGCAGGAGTTGATCGACCTCAACGCCGGCGACGTGCGCCTGGAAACACCCGCACAGGTGCGGCTCATGGGCAAGGGGCGCAAGATGCGCGCCGTGCCGTTGATGGACGCGACGGTCGACATCCTGCGCGATCATCGTCGCGAGCACGGCCTGGATCGCCCCGAGCACGCTGACCGACCGCTCTTCCAAAACCGGCAGGGCGGACGATTAACCCGCACCGGCGTGCGCTACCTCCTGCAAAAGTATGTGCAGGCAGTACGACGCGATTACCCCGGGTTCACGCAGCCGGTGAGCCCTCACAGCTTGCGCCACACGAAGGGAATGCATCTCCTCCAGAGTGGCGTCCCGCTTGAGATCATCCGCGACTTCTTAGGGCATGTGGATGTGAAGACAACCGAGATTTATGCGCGGGCAAATCTCGAGATGAAACGAAGAGCGCTCGAGAAGGTCACCGACGCTAGCCCGCTCCCCAAGATCCCGTCCTGGAAACAGAACAAGACGCTGCTCGAGTGGCTGCACTCGCTGTAGTGTTGCGGAGGTCACACATGCCGTTTGTTAACCGAGGACCGCCACATCGGGCTCGAATATTATGCTGAGCACCGGCGACCAGTCGCCTTTGCTATCAAAGAACTGGCAGGGTCACTGCACATAACAACTTACTACGCGCAATAAACGAAATGTGCTGCTGCACATTTGCGTTACTTGGGAAGGTAGAGCATTCCGGCTGCGCGCATCGACGGGCAGCACGCCGACCACGCCGAGGGTAAGTCAATGGACGAACTACGCCGGCGCGCGCTGCAAACGATGGGCTGGGAACTTCGGTATACACCTGCTTCGGGATCGCGCCCCGGGGCTACCGAGGGCCAAAGTCAGCTGGGGCTTTCGGTGTGGGCACGGCTGTAGGCCAAACACGAAGCACGCTAAGCCCGGCAATGACCTGCTGACGCCCGCGACGCAGTCTGCTCTCCAGCAAGTTCCGCAAAACGACAGAGGGCGTTGATCAGCCGCATCTGTTCGATCGTCCGAGCGTGCGACTCCAGCAGCCTTGGGCTTGCCACGACGAACGCGAGGCACATGGCGCGTGAGATCGCCACATTCAGGCGATTTCGCGAGAAAAGAAATTCAAGGCTGCGCGGAACGTCTTCCACGCTCGACGTTGCCATCGAGTAGAACAGCACCGCCGCTTCGCGCCCCTGGAACTTGTCGACGGTTCCGACTTCGACGTCGCCAAGACTGGCCTGCCGAAGCGCGTCGCGAAGGCGTCGGACCTGCGCGTTGTAGGGCGCAACGACCATGAACTCATCCTGCTTCAGGGGCTTAATCTCCCCGTCCCGATTGGTCCACGACGTTCCGACCAACTGGCCAATCTGCGCGACGATTGCAGCGGCTTCCTCGGACGATGCAGCGGCGTTCCCGCTGTGCTCGACCGGCAGAAACCTCAACCCCGTGCCGAATTCGGTCGTCTGGCGCTCGAGCTCGGGCACACCGGTGAGGCGGTTGTCATAGACGACCTCGGAGATGAATCGGCAGACGTCGGGATGCATTCGCCGCGTGCGCTCGAGAAAGAGACCCATCGTCGGCGGAATCGTCGCATTTTCGCCGAGCAGGTGCTCGAGGACCGAGCAGCCCGTGCCGAGAGGATGCGTCCCCTGCGAAACCTGCGCGAGCTGCAACGGGTCGCCAAGCAGCACGACGTTGCGCGCCGCGGTTCCCATCGCGAGCGCATCGGCCAGCGACACCTGCCCGGCTTCGTCGATCACCAGCGTATCGACCGTGCCGTCGAGCGCTTCGTGCGCGAACAACCACGCGGTTCCCGCGAATAGCTGGATGTCCGCGCCTGCATCCGAGAGCGCTGCGGTATCGGTCGTGCTGCTGATCGAATCGCTGTCGTACGCAGACTCCTCGCTCTCGCCCGCCTTCTTCAGGCCGCGGAAGCGCACTCCCTCCTCGGCCGCCGCCCTTTCGACTTCATCCAGTAGGTTGTGGATCGCCTTATGGCTGGTCGCAGTCACTCCAACGCGTCGGCCGCGCCTGATGAGGTCGGTGATGAGGCGAGCGCCTGTCCACGTCTTGCCGGTCCCGGGCGGACCCTGGATGAAGAGGTAGCTCTCGTCCAGCGCCGCAGTTAGCGCTCGTTGCTCGGCAAGGTCGGTAGTCTGAATCACGATCCCCGAAGCCCGCCCCACGATTCGGGGGGGTATCCCCGCCAGGATGTCGCGCAACGCCGGATAGCGGTCGTCGTCGTCACCTATAGACAACGCAAGCCGAGCGAGCGCCGCTCGCTGGGCACGCGTGTCGTACGGACCGCCCGGTGCGATCGATCGAGGCAGCGGCACATTGCGCAACCCCGGCCCGCGACGAAGCCGGAGCGTGCCGCTGATATCGTCGATTTCCACGATTGTCCCTGGCGACCCCTTGGTCGCGGGATCGACGAGTTGCTTGCCCGGCGACAACTTGTGCTGCTGCGCCGGATACCGCATTGTGTGAATGAACGATTTCTTGTCGGGAACTGCCTCGCCGATAGGCTCGAGACCACTGATCGCTTCGGCGTCGTCGAGCAGCTCCTCGTCGGTCATCAGGTCGCAGCGCGCGAAGTACCACCACCACCCGGGCCGCGCTTCCCGCCGGTGATACTCCAGCAACTCCCCGGCGAGCCATCGGACCGATCTGGGTTCTTCGCCTTCTGTCAGCCGCTGTCTTAACGCCTCGCGCTCACCGCCGTCGTCATCGGCTTTCTTCTCCTTCGCCGCGACGGCCTCCGCCCACGACTTGTCCGCAGGATGGTGCTCGACGAGCCAGTCTCGTAGCGCAAGCGTCGCGCGGCAGTCTTCCTCGTTGTATTCGGCAATCGACGCAAGCTCCGTTGCGTCTTGGGACTTGATCCACTTCTCGTACGCCAGCACGGCACCCATCCCCATCTTGACCTCGGCCCGTCGGGCGAACGCCGCGAGCGCTTCGACCTCCTTCAGCGAGTAACTGTCGACCCCGGCACGAAGTCCCTGGCGCACGACCGTGTGCAGATTGATGAACACATTCCGGCGCAGCAGCACGTCCACCGCGTCTTCGCGCGTGGCGTAGGTCCCCATGAGCTGCTTGAGCGCCGCATTCTCGTAGGTACCGTAGTGATACACGTGCATCTGCGGATCGGCAGTCAGTCGCGCGTGCACCAGGTCGACGAACTCTTCGAACATCGCCCGCTCGCCGCTGCGGTCGTGCGCCCAGATGGGACAATAGCGCCAGTCGCCGCCCTCTCCGAGCAGAAGGCCGAACAGGAAATGCAGGCCTCGCGCCGGTTCCCAGAACGGATCGCCTTCGATGTCGAAGATCACATCTCCGCCCGAAGGCGGCGGCAGGAGCTCGAATCCTCGGCCCGGGTCGCACGCGATCGCATGCCAATCCAGTCGTCCGGTCGAACGCCTTTCGACTTGGAGGGCGGCCTGATCGCGTAAAGTCTCGAAGGAATGGCGCGCGATCCGCGGAACGTCGGTTTCCGGCGCGGCCCGAGCGAGTGCCGTCATCGTCGGCAATCCGGCGTCGCGCAGTCGCACGACTTGCTCGCGGCGTACTCCCGCCACCTGCACGAGATGGTCTTCTGCGATCCAACGCGATCGACACACGCCGCGAAAGCCGCATAGACCGCAATGCTCGACCGGATAGGCCTCGGTTGGCGAGGTCGAGCCGATGGCCTCCTCGAACCGCGCACGCACGCGGCGGTAATAGGCAGCGAAATCGTCGTAGCGTAGCGATCGTTGCTCGCCTATGCCAAGAAACACATGCATGTGCTCGGGACGTCGACCCTGAACCCCGGCAATGCCGTCGCTGTAGAAACAGAGCTGGAGCACGTAGGTCGGCTTCTCGGCGCGAGCGAGCTTCGCGTCGAGCGCTTCGTAGCTCCACGCCCCGAGCTGCGATGGAACCAGTAATTTCATCAGGAAATCCGCGCGGCCGCGCCATGGGCCGTTCACAAAGGTGGCTTGCGAGATTACATCCGCGCCGGCCCGCATCGCCTCCGCGGTTCGCGCCGCGGCCGCGTCGAAGTCCCAACGCTCTCCCATCGCGATCTCGACGACGTCGCGACCTTCGGCGCGCAGGGACTCCAGAAATTGCTGCTCGTGCAGCTCGCCCTTTTCCTGCAAGAGTTGCGCGCCTTCATCCGCCACGTGCGGCGCCTCGCGCTCGCCACGCGCGACCTCGCGCGCGAGCGTCGTCAGGTGTTGGCAGTTGACGTAGTCGTTGAGGTCGGATGGCGAAAGCAGGATCCGGCCGTTTGAGCTCTGCATTGCCCTTGCCTTAGACCTGGCGCATCAGCGCCGGCAGGTTGCGCGTGTCAGTTCCAGCGCGGCGTTGGTTACGGACGGGTCATGGATGAATGCGGCCTCGAGGGACATGCGAGATCGAAGGAGTTCGCGTCGGACGATTGCATGCGCGCGCGGCTGGGCCGGTCTCTGCTTCGCGCCGCTACTGGTCTGCCAATTGATCCCACGAGACGTAGATGTGTCGTTCGACCTCTAACAAGGTAACCGGAGTCGCCGTCATCAACTCGACGATGCGCTGCTGGTTGTAGAGCGCGACGCTATTGAGCCCTGCGTGATGGATTGCATTGGGGTTGAAATACTGGTTCGTTGCGCACGCCTTTTCGAAACTGACACCTGGAAAACGGGCCCGGTACGCCGCTTCGCCCGTCACCACGTCTTTAATTGCGTCCCAGCTCACCTCGGTCGCGTCGACCGTCGAACTCTTGCATTGGACGAGTTCACCCTCGGGACCCGTTATTGCGACCACGTCCACCCCATCGTCGTGGCTGTCCGGCGTTCGCTGGACCCACTGGTGGCCCCTCTTCTGCCAAAGCGCCGCCACGAAGGCTTCAAAGTGCCGGGAATCCATGCGCAACAAATCATCGATTGTCAGCACCTCGTCGCTGAAGTCTCCAACCTCTGCAGGGGCGATGCCCGCAGGGTCGAGGTCGCCGGGAAGGATGTCACCGCTGCCGTTTAGCATGTCATCTGCGAGCAGCCGCTTGTATGCGAGGAGCTGGTCAAGCTTCACATCGAAGGTCGTGAAGTCGTCGGCCGCGACCACCGGGTAGTACACATACACATCCCGCGTCTGTCCAATCCGGTACGCGCGGTCGGTCGCCTGGTCCTCTTTGGCCGGATTCCAGGTTCGGCTGAAGTGAACTACATGGTTGGCGCCTTGGATGTTGACGCCGAAACCGACCGCCACGGGGGAGAGAATCAGAACCCCGAACCCTGGACGTTGCTGGAACGCCTTGATGCGTTTCTGGCGGCTCGCTGAATGCTTGGCGGCCGCCGGCGTGTCGCCGTTGATGATATCGGGCACAAATCCGAAGACTTCCTCGATGTAGTGCCTGAGCATCCGCTGGACTTCACGGAACTCGCAAAAGATGATGGCTTTCTCGTTCCGACCCTTGATTTCGGCGAGCGTCTGGAGCAGCCAGTCGAGTTTGGGCGAGCGCGCTCGGTAATTAGACAGGGGCTCAGGTACAAAGCCGGGTCGGCCGTGTCCCTTGGGGTCTGTGCAGAGCTGCCGCAGGTAATGCAGTAACCCAAGAGCATTCTTGAACGGAATGCCGGGCTGGCCACGCAGCTTGAAGAGCTCAATGGCGCGAGCATAAAGGGCGCGTTGTTGCGATGACAAGGGAAGCCTGCAGGAGTCGACAACAATCTTGCGCGGAAGGTCCTTGGCGACATCTTTTTTCAGACGCCGCAGCACCTGCGGTGCAATCTTGGCCCTCAGCTCCTCGACTCGGCTCGCCTCCTCGTCCGTCCGAGCCTCGATGGGCCGGCGGTAACGCCGTGCAAAATCGTTGAGTGCTCCGAGCAACCCGGGTTGGACAAAGTCGAACAAGCACCAGAGGTCTGCAAGCGTGTTTTCCACCGGCGTACCGGTGCAGGCAATCTTGAACTGGACGTTCTGCTTTTTGGCTGCCCTGGTTACGAGGGCATTTGGGTTTTTGATGCGCTGTGCCTCGTCGCACACCATCACCGACCACTTCTCGCTGGCAAACGAAAACTCAAGGTCACGCAGTGTTTCGTAAGTCGTAAGGACAATGCGCGCCTTGCCACGCCAGTCGGGCTTGAGAAAGCGGACCAGCCCTTCCTGTTGCAGTTGGGCGTCAATCGCTTCGCGTGTCAGGCGCAGCGGTGCGAGGTCGTCGCCATAGGCCGTGAGAATGGGCAGGACGCCAGGGCGGAAAAACTTCTCGATTTCCTCCTTCCAGTTCTCCAGCAGCGAAACGGGCGCGACGACCAAGGCCGGCGGCTGGTCGTCATTCGCCTCAAAGGCCGCGGCCAGCATCGCTAGTATTTGCAGCGTCTTACCCAGCCCCATATCGTCGGCTAGAAGCGCGCCACGACAATGGGCCGCGTTCCGAACTAGATGCTGCAGCCACGCAACCCCAGTCTTCTGGTGGTCCTTTAGCTCGACACCTGGGTTGAAGCTCTTGGGTAGGACGGGTACTGGGGGGTAGTCCTGCAATGCGTCCCGTCGTGCCTCCTGGTAGTCAATGCTCTGGATATTGGCCTTGATGATGAGGCCGGGGCGCCGGGCTCGAACTTTGTCCTGAACCTTTGGCTTTTCGCCGCCTTCAAACGTACCGCTCGCGAGGTCGCCTAGCGCATCCTTGAGCGTTTGGAGGATGTGCTCTGCTTCCTTCAGGGGTATCGGTTTCGGCGAGAGCGCTAGCCAGTCAATTGCACTCTTCCCAGCGGTGGACGCGTCCGCGACCTTTTTCTGGAATTGGGCTAGCGTTGTTGCATTCAATGGAATGGCGACTGGCTCGGTCTCGCCCTCGGGCGTGAAGCTGATGCCGTACTGAACGGTCTCCGGGGCCCACGGCTCGGACTCCGGCTTGGCGATGAAGGGCGAGTAGTAGGGCTTCTCGTTGCCAATGTCCTCGACCCGGGCTGAATAGTTAGAGAGGTCGTAGACCTTCGCGTAGCTGACCAACACCTGAGGTCTGCGCCGAGCCGCCAGCGCTTGACACAGAGTCGCAAGTTGTTCGCTGACGTCCCCGGTAAGCTCAAACTCGCTGCCCTCCCAAAGGAAGAGCTGATGGCCGGCATCGACCGAGGCTTGAACACCGTCGATGAAATGAGCGAGCTCGTCGTTATCGACAAAGAGACGGAGACCTCCTGTAGCGTCCTGTCCGCTGCCCCGGCTTCGTTCAATCAGGATGCCGACGTTGACCGGGTAACCCAGTGCGTCCGGCCCGACATGTGCCGTGAACCGTTCAAATAGCAAGTCAGCGTCGGCGCGCGCCTGCTCGAACTGCTCAGGGTCGATGACTTCGCCCGCAGCCTCGCCCAACGCCGCAAACGGGTTGGTGATGAACGCTTCAGCACGTGTGCCCGCGACCCGGCGTGCTGGCATTCGCTTGACCTGCTGCAGCACGGTACGCACGGCTGGCGTGACGATTACCTGAACGATGCCATCAGCGGTCGGAATGTCGTAACGGCTAGGTACTCCGGCCATGCGGTCAAACGTATCGAGCCACTCTGGCGGGCTTCCCTCGAATGACGGGACGACCTCGATGACCCTGGTGCCCGTTCCGGCGCCACGCCGCAATCCGATGGTCAGGCGTTCCGGAGTCAGTACAACTGTTCGATAGAGGAAGGTGTCGAGCCGCGCGCCAGCGGTCATCGCCAACTGCCGGATTACGCCCCACTCTCGGCGGTGCGAAAGGTCGTTGCGCTCGTCGGGCGGGCGTCGCAGAAAATGGGCAATCCGTTCCGTGAGTGACCACACGGGCTCGGTAAGGAGCGCGAGCTGACCATCGACTGAAGCGATTGCGCCGGAGTAACCCTTCACGTCGAGGCGGTGACCCTCATCGTCCGCCCAGCCGTCAATGGCGATGATGAATCCAGAGTCGGTCAGCGAGCCGTGGCTACGCAGCACCGGCGCAGCAGGCAACACGGGAGGAAGCGCCAGGAGTGGCAATGCATCGGCGTATACGCGCATGCGCAGAAGGCTGTAGAGGGACGCCCAAGGCAGATGCCAACCAGATTCGTCGCCCTCGGCCAAGCCCTCGTCCTCCAGCTGGACTAGGAGCGCAGCGAGGTCCTTGGCCGCGGGCAAGTCGCCAGCCGGGCGTTGAAACGCCAAGCCGCCCTCCCGCCAGGACCATGGGTATGCTGAGCTGCTGTTTGGCGCTTGCATGCTCAGCCTCGCCACCAGGCGGTCTTGTGCTCGTTGTACTTGAAGCCCCATTGACGCAGCTGTGCCGTGACTGGCGAATCCGCCTTCCCAAGGTGTACCCAGAGCGCCCCGCCCAATCGACGCTTGTCCGCAACATTCAGCCGATGCGCACGCACAAGTTGGTCAAAGGCTGCTTGGGAGAACGCCTCAGTAGATGGTCCAGCGGCGGGATGGACGGGCGGTGCTGGCCGTCGGGTAGTGCGCGCGGCCGGTTCCGAAGTAACCCTGAGCAGGCGCCCGAGCTCTCGCTCAAAGATGAACTCCCAGTCTCCTTCCGAACGGTCGATGTGCAGCAAGCGCGCTACGTGCGACTCATGCTTGAGCTCGGTGGAATCGCCAGCGACGTAGCCAGTAAGGTCGAATGGCATTTTGTGGTGCCCGTCGAAAATGAAGCATGCATTACCCTTGGCACCGAATTCCACAACCACATGAGAGCCGATGCGCATGACGAACGCATTGTTCGTTGGCGCCCCACCCGCATAGAGTTGAAGAACCCTGCCGGTCATCTCAGTGCGGAGCAGCTTGAAATCCGGAGCGTTGTTGTGCATGGCGCTGTTGCCAAGCGCGAAGTGCATATCGCTGATGTGATCGATGTAGCGCAGCCAAAAGTTCAGGCGACGCGCGTCACTGATTCCGTCCTCGGCGAGTAAGCCGAAGAACTTCTCCATGAACTTGAGCTTTAGCCACCCACTGACCATCTGCCGCGCCGCTTCGGATACGCGTCCCCACTTCTTGTCGTTGAGCTTGAGCCAAGGATTCCCCCAATGCTTCACCGAGAAATCGCGCAGGTTAGGGTCCAACTCAGCCTGTGTGCATTGACGATACCGCTCAAGAAGACGGGCCAGCCCGTCGCCAATAAATAGAGGGTGCTCTTCCAACAGGTCGTGAAGCCGGGGAAGCAGTTGCCGAAACTGGCGGTCGTTCTTGGACGCCGCTGCGTCGAGCTGGGCCAGGATGAAGTTTCGGACCACCCATGACTGGTCGGATATCTCCAGCACTTTACATACCGCCTCAAAATGGCTGCGGTCTCCGTCCAGTGCTTTCCGGCCGAGCTCTTCGCCGGCTCTTTCGGTCAGGAGTTCCCGGTTTCGGTTTACCGAATCCACCCATTCCTGCTCCGTCGACTTAGGAACGCGAATATTTCCAGTGCGCTCGTTCAAGTACGTTCGCAGGAGCTGCCAGTTCTTCTTGCCGCTTGGTCTTGCCGCGTCGTCCTCGGGGTCATAGACAATATATCCGCGGAGCAACCCCCAAAAGCATCGCCGGAAGGACCGCGGGAACTCCCGAAATTCATCAGTACAATCCAAGAGACGCGGGAAGCGGCGCTCGTCCTCGATGAGCCGGTACTGCTCCCGATCGATGGGGTCGGCGCACCCATAACAGGCGTAGCGTGCAACCTTGAAACTCGCAAACTCCTGCTGCGCACGGAATGCTTGGATTGCCTCGGCGACCGCATCCCGTGATGGGGCTGAGCCGCCACTGCCCGACTTTATCCATTTTTGAAGCGATGAGGTCCGCTGCTGCAGCGTGGCAAGTATCGGCTCCTCCCAATGCGGGGCCGGGCCGGCCGCGGCCGCTGCCATTTCACGCCGAAGGCGCTCAAGGGCGTCCATCATGACGGTAATGCGCAGAGGCCAAAATTGCCCCGAGGGACGCCCTCGGTCGCTACATGCGGTTCGTCAATGCCGTAGAACTCCAGACGCAACTCGATGCGGCGGCTTTCGTCATACGATTTCTTCGCCGAGTTGAACGAGTACCCACCAACCAGAAACAGGTCTCGAATTTGCTCCTTGTCGTCCTCTGTCAATTCGTCGACGGTCTGCGGAGCCAAGAGGACGCAGAGTAGTCGTTCACTACGTTGCAGGCTCAGGTTCAAGTTAAGGAGATAGGTGCCGCGCTGGTCGGCGAAGCCCTCAACCACAATCCGCTTGAGCCACTGCTTCCCGAGGTCATTACGCGCAATCGTCAAGACCTTGGGCACATAACGGCGCAGCAGCTTGGCTTGCTCAGGAGACAAGCGGCTACTGCCCGTGTCAAAGCGCGCCTGGTCTCCGAAGTCGATGACCCCGCGGTCCATGAAGACGGAGACACCGGGAAATTCATTCGTGGCCGCCTTCACCTGTTCGAGAAGCTTAGTGATATCGCGTTTACGGGCGTCCTCGCGCTGTTTTGCTTCGTCGACGGTCTTGGTTACCGCCAACAATGCAACGCTCATCACCAACAGGAACAAGACCATCAGTGCAGTCATCAGGTCGGCGAACGAAATCCAGAACGGCTTCTCCGCCTCGTCTCGGCCGTTCCTTCGCGGAATTGCGCGTGCGCCAATCATGGTCAGACTTTGGTGCGGACTTCGGGCAGTGCGGCTTCAAGTTCGCGGATTCCCTCGCTCAACAGCCCGGTGGCACGTGAAAGCTCTGTATAGAAGCTGGTTGTCGCCTTGCCAAGGGTCGACTGAAGGTTCTTCGTAAACTCGGCGTGCGCTTGTATCAGCACATCGCTAACCTTATTGAGGTACGCGTCGGCTTCGACCTGGGCACGCGCCAACTTGGTCGTGGAGCTTTCGATGCGCTGCAAGACGTCTGCGGTAAGCGAGGCCTCCTTCTTCGCTGATGCTACGGTGGCCTGCAGCTCGGTCACCATGCGCCCGACGACATCCCGCGTCGCTTTGTAGTCGGCCAAAGAGCTATCGAGGGAGCGGGACGCTGCTGCCACGGACCCCGCCGCCTGCTTGAGCTCGCCAGAGACAGTCGTGGCTTGGGACAGTACGCCAGTAACACCTTGGCCCGCCTTGGCAAAATCGCTTGCGGCTACATAGAGCGTCTCGGCGCCGGTGTTCATCTTGCTTACCGCGTCGGTGGTCACCGCTCGCAGGGCATTCACCGAATTCGCCATTTCGGTGCTTGCCGTGGAAACGGCTGCAAGCACATCGTCTATGTGGCCACCCATCCGGGTCAACGATTCCTCAGTTTGCCGGGCCGCTCGCTCCTCACGCTCGGTGTGTGACGTGGCGGCACGGGAACTCTGGTCCTGCAACGACGAAATCATCTCCCCCATCTTGGTTCCGAGGGCATCGAGCGCTTCATTTAGCTTCTGGTTAGTCTCGGTCTGCGAGTCACGCGTGAGTTGGCGCATTTGGTCAAGAAACTCGCCCATTCGACGGTTAAGGGCCTCTTGCCGGGCCTCCATGTTCGTCATCGCTTGAGTGAGGCGCTCGGCCATGGCATCAGTTGCTTTGGTGCCGCTGGCCTGGACGTCGGAAGCCATTTGCTCAAGTCTGGCAACGGCGGCCTGCAGTGCCTGTATGGTCTGCTGTTGTAACTGATTGATGCCCGTGATTTGCCCGCCAAACAAGTCTTGAAGGCGCTGGCTGAAACCGGCCATGACGTCGGTCAAGAGCTTGGTGACGGCGCCCCCTTGGTCCTCGCGGAGTCCTCCAGTAGCGCGCGCAATTTCTTCTAGCGGTTTCTGCAAGCTGGCCTGAATATGCTGGCCGATGGCTTGCCCAAGAGCGGCATTGCCGGTGTTCATCGCTGCAATCTGCCGCTCGGTCAGTTCGCTCAGAACCTGCTTGAGGTCGGAGACCAACGCGTCCTTCAGAATCTTGGTCTGGGTGGCCGACTCCTCGGAGGCTTGAACTAGGCGGGACAGGTATTCTTCCCCGGCGCCGGCCTGGAGCTGACTGTCGATAGCCTGATTGAGTTCTTCCACCTTTCGATAAAGGCTCGCCAGAAGAAGCTTCTCCACCAACGTAACGACCATCGCCAATGTGATGGCAAAAGCCGAAACGAGGAACGCTTCCCATACCCCGTGGAGCAGGCTATTCAGGCTCTGGCGGACGACGTTCGGAGTTTCCGATACTTGAAAGGCTTGAAGCCCAAGAATGAGGCCCGTGAAAGTTCCGATGATGCCGACACCGGTGAAGATTCCGGGGAGGTGCTTGAAAAATTCCGTCCGCAATCGGTTGTCGACGAGCGTTTGCGTGTTGAAGAACATTTCTGCAGGAACTGTCGGACGCAATGCCTGAAGCTCGAACTGCCCAGTTTGGGGATTGAGCTCCTTCTGCTCATGCAACGTCTTCCGAAATTCCTGCCACAGATGCTTGAGCGCTTTGTCTTGCTCGAATAATGCCGCCGGGTCACCGCCTTTGGTTCCCGCTCCGCGAATTTGCTTGGCAAGGCGAGCGAGCTTGGCGCGCAGGAGCACCCCACGCAAGACAAAGAAGAGTAGGAAGGCAACGAGCAGAAGTACAAGGACGCTCGCAAACGCATAGACTTGGACCGGCAGTTCCGTCAATTGCAACGACAACATCCGCTTACCCCCCTGGTTTCGTGCTCTTCTTGGCGTTCGCTCGACTCACCGCGATGCCATTTGCTTCGCAGTACGCAAATAATAGATGCTCGAGCAAATTGGTTTGGCTGCGTCGCTCGCGTTCGGCAGCCCTTCTCAAGGCCGTCTTGAACTCTAGCGAGACGCGCAAGCTCATCGTTTCGGTCTTCAATGTCGCCACTGGGCCATCCTTGGCATTTGGTGCGTATGGCTAATGTAATGGCAATGCCCATGCGTGTCGAGTGGCGCCGCATACAATTCAAGTTGTGGTGGACAGCTAAATGTGCGGTGAACACTCGAGAGCGATATCAGGCTCGCCCTTCGGATACGCGTGCTGGCCTCGGTCTCCCGCAAGCGGCGTTGGAAGAGCGACGCGGCCGGGGGACTTCGGCCCCCCAGCCGTCACACAAACCGCTCGTTTCCCGGTCGTGCCATCGGCAATCGGAGAACTTGGGTCTAGCTGGCGCCCCACTGTCGGGTTACTGTCGTGTTGCCCGCTGCCACCTTCGGCGATGCTTGGAGCTCCCATCACCAAGGAGAAACGACATGCCCGTCGAACACAAATCCCCGCCTCGCTCCCTGACTGAGCGGGAACTGGCTGGTCTCATCCGCATGTTCCGCGGGATGCACCAGTGGTCTCAAGAGGTGCTGGCCGGCGTAAGTGGGCTCAGCGTACGCACTATCCAGCGCGTCGAGCGCGGCGAACCCTTCGACCTCGACACCGGCCGCGCCCTCGCCCGGGCGTTCGACATCGAGGACATAGACATATTCAGCAAGCCCTACAGCATCCCGTCGCCCGACGAGCTCAAGACGCAGCAGGAAGCCTTCGAGCATGAGCACCTGGTTCTTGACGCAACAAAGGCCACGACGGGCGCCGAGCTTGCCCGGCTGTTCGAGAACTCGACGATGGACGTGACCAATACGACCATGCAGCTGAAACGGGAAGCTGCGGAGGTGTTCGCCGGCCTGCTCGACTACCTGCGGGATTACCGGGACTGCGCTAGCGAACATGGCGAGGTCGAGAAGTGCACGGTGTTTGACGACCTTCAGAAATACGTCAACGACTTGTCGCGGGTCGGAATCTCGCTCTGCTACGCCACGCGCAAGACGAAGCTCGTGGGCCGGAACTGGGAGAACAAGACGCCTTGGGACGTGACCATCGCTTACCTGTCACCGTTCCAGAAGGGCGCGGAACCCACCAAGATAGCTGTGACGAAGGCGTTGAATTGGGGCTGAGCGCGGCGCCTGGTTTGCTCCGCTGACGGGCTCCACCGCTATTGAAGCCGGCCCGGCTCGTCGCCGCGCACGAAATCGCGAGACGAGCGTTGGCTGCCCTGCTCGTCGACGACCGAGGCACATTCTAGAAACAGTGATCCCGGATTGCGTCCGGGCGAAGCACCGGACCAGTCGGCTGGCGTCTAAAAGGAAGGGGTAGCCCCTGGCCGTTATCGGTCAGGTGGTAAGAATGGTGGTAAGGGTACGGTCCGGCTCGTAAAATGGCCCTGTAGCCCGGGGAAACGTCCCGGTTCGATTCCGACCCCCGCCTCCAATCAGCCTTATGAAACCCGCTTCGTGCGGGTTTTTTGTTGCCGGTTTCACTCTGGTTCGCTGCGCGTGAGTGTTGGCGTCAGCGAATCAACTGCGTTCGTCGCGCCACTCCAGCGCGGCCTTCAACCCCTGCTCGCGCCGGATGCGGTCGAACTCGGTGCGCTCGGTCCCGCCCGAGGCCTCGATAAATATGTCCAGTTCCAATGCCGCGGCGAGCGCATCGCGCAGGCCCATCGCATCGAAGCTGCGGTTGATCGCGAGTTTGGTGAGGCGCACGGCATTCGGAGCGGCAGCCGCCATCGCGCGCGCAATGGCGAGCGCCCGTCCCATCTCCTCGCCGTCCGGCACCACGTGGTTGACGATGCCGAGTGTCAGCGCGCGGTCGGCCGACAGTTGATCGTCACCGGTGAGCAGAAGCTCCTTTGCCGCTTTCGGCCCGGCCACCCACGGCAGCAGCAGCGCCACGGCGCCCGAACCGAACTTGACCTCCGGCGCGCCGAACTTCGTCGACTGCGCGGCCACCGTCACGTCGCAGGCGAGCGACAGTTCGAATGCGCCACCGATGCAATAGCCGTGCACGGCCGCAATCGTCGGTTTCGGGCAGTGCCAAAAGCCCATGATGAAGTTGAAATCGGCCTCGAGCAGCGCACGCCACTCCGTGGGCCCGCGCTGTCCGGCCGTAGCCGCGCCGGCCTTCAGGTCGAAGCCGGCCGAGAAGGCGCGACCCGCGCCGCGCACGACGATGACCGAGACGTCGTCGTCGGTCGCCAGCGCCGCGAGGGCGGCTATGGTCTCGCCGACCAGCTCGCCATCGAACGCGTTCAACACTTTGGGCCGATTGAACGTGAGGACCGCAATGCGGTCGGCAACTTCAACGGTAAGGGTGCTGTATGTCACGGGGCGATGCTCCAAAGGTACGGGCTCAGCTGAAGCCAAAGCGATCGAGCGCGCGGTAGGCCACGATCGCCGACGCCACGCCAAGCGCCTTCAACGGATGAAACGGAATGGGCCGCACCGGCGAGAACGGCAGCACCGGGTCGTAATGCGCATCAGTCGCGAGTCGCGCCAGCTCGGCACCGATCGCGCTCTGCCAGCCGATGCCGCGCCCCTGGCAGCCGATGGCGACGAGTAGACCGGGTCGCGGCCGGTGCAGGCGCGGCAGGTAATCGATATGCACGGCAACGCGCCCGCCCCAGCGATGCGTGACGGGGATCTCGGAGAGCGCCGGGAACTGCGTGCGCACAACGCGCGCGAGGTGGTCCCAGTCGCGTGCGGACCCCGGCTCCCGATAGGGTCCGCGGCCGCCCATCAACAGGCGACCGTCGTCGTCGAGGCGCCAATAGCGAATCACGCGCCGCGTGTCGGAAAGGACCTCTCCGTTCGGCAGCAACGACCGGCGCAGGCGCGGCGGAATCGGCGCCGTGGCGATCTGCAACGAGTTCAACGCCACAATCGATCGGGCGAGACCTGGCACGAGGCCATCGGCGTACGCGTTCGTCGCGATCACCACGGTCTCCGCGCGCACCGTCGCGCCACTGGCGGTGACGGCGCGCCAGCCGGACGCGTCGGTTTCGAGCACGGCCACGCGCGCCCCGGTGTAGATCCGCGCCCCGGCAGCCAGCGCCACACGCGCAAGTTCGCGCGCATACGACAGCGGCTGCAATGCCGCCGCCCGATGCTCGGCGAACGCGCCGAGATAGACGTCGGTGCCGGCAATGGCGGCAACTTGCTCGCGATCCAGATATTCGACCGGCGCGCCACGCTTCGCCCAGTCATCCACGCGCTGCCGGGCACGCGCGCCGGCCCTTTCCGAATGGACGGCCTGGACCCAGGTGCATCGCCGTGCGCCGCAATCGAGCCGGTGGCGGGCGACGAGATCGAGCACGAAATCGGCCGTGGCCCCGGCGAAGCGCCAAACGCGCTCGCCGCGCTCGCGGCCGAACAGCGCTTCGATTTCGCCGGGATCGTGCTTGAGACCCGGGATCACCTGCCCACCGCTTCGCCCCGACGCGCCCCACCCCGGCATCTCGGCATCGACAACGACGGCATCGACGCCGACTTCCGCGAGATGCAACGCGGCGGACAACCCGAGGTACCCTGCGCCGACCACCAGTACCTTCGCCTGGCAGGCGCCTGCCAATGTCGACACCAGGGGCGGCGCGACGGCCGTCTCCTCCCACACGTTCGCCTGCCGCGCGCCGTCCTGCATCGAACTCAATAGCTGGGTGGGGTGATCGCCCATATCACCTCGGCCTCTTCGGTGTCCGGATTGCGATAACGGTGCGCAAGCGTACTGGGAAAACCAAAGCTGTCGCCGGCTTCGAGCAGAAACACCTTGCCGTCGACCCACAGTTCGAGCGTGCCGCGAATGACGACGCCCGCCTCTTCCCCGTCGTGCGTGTACGGTGCCGGCCCCGACGATGCGCCCGGGCGGGAATCGGCTTGCCAGCAACTCGAGCGCGCCGGCCAAGCGTCGGGCTCAGGAGTTCGTCGACGATGCCGGCCGAATAGTCGAGCCGGCGCCGGCGCGTGCGGCGAACGACCAAATCTCGCTCGTCGGGCGGTATCTCGCCGGCGTCGAAAAACCAGCTGATCGTCACGCCGAGCGCGCGGCTGATCCGCATGCAGCGCCTTGATCGACGGCGTCGACGAGATCGCGCTCGAGCAGGCTGAGATAGCCGACCGAAAGGCTGCTCTTCCCGGCCAGCACGGCAAGCGTCATAACCGCGCGCCTTGCGTAGCCCGCGAATCTCGCGGCCTAGCCGGCGTGGATGCTCGACATCACCGGGCGACTTGCGGTCCGGCCCGCGACAACGGGCGCCCGGTACGGCGAAGCGATCGGATCAGCGCATTTCTTGAAAGTAATTATTGAGTCAATTTTATATTGACGAAAAATCGGGACCAGTTTAATTTGGCCCACCTTTCCCGCGCAATCGTCCTGTCGAGATCCCATATGACTGAGCGCTACGACGCCATCATCATCGGTGGCGGACATAATGGGCTTACCTGCGGGGCCTACCTCGCGCGGGCCGGCCTGAAGACGCTGGTGCTCGAACGGCGGCACGTGATCGGCGGTGCCGCCGTCACCGAGGAGATCATTCCCGGGCTTCAGGTTTTCGGTCTTCAGCTACCTGATGAGCCTGCTGCACCCCAAGGTGATCGCGGATCTCGAGCTGCGCAGCCACGGCTTCGAGGTGCTGCCCGCGACCGACATGTTCGGCCCGCTGCCGGACGGCGATCACATCGTGTTCAGTGACTCGCTGCCGAAAACGCAGGCAAACTTCGCGCGCTTCTCGCAAAAGGACGCCGAGATCTACCCGGAGTTCGACCGCTACCTGATGGAATCGGTCGGTCGTCCTGCGCAAGCGTACTGCTCGAGACGCCGCCGGACCCGTCGTGCCGCGACTGGAAGTCCTTCAAGGAGACGGCCACCTTCCTCTGGAAATACCGGCGGATCCGGCGGCAAGTTGTTCCGCCTCGTCGACCTGATGACGATGAGCGCCGACGACTATCTTTCCGAATGGTTCGAGAGCTCGCAGGTCAAGGCGGTGCTCGCCTATTACTGCGGAATCGGCACCTTCGTCGGGCCAAAAAGCCCCGGATCGGCCTACGTGGTGATGCACCACCTGATGGGCGAACACGCAGGGCGCCGGCGGCTGGGGCTTCATCCGCGGCGGCATGGGTACGATCAGCGAGGCGATCGCCGCCTACGGCCGCACCAAGGGACTGGAAATCCGCACCAACGCCGAAGTGATCGGGATCGACACGATGGACGGCAAGACGACCGGCGTGACGCTGGCCGACGGCACACGCATCGCGGCGCCGGTCGTCGCCAGCAATGTGAGCGCCAAGCTTACCTTCCTCAAGTTCCTGCCGCGCGCGACGCTGCCGGCCGAGTTCGTGCGCGACATCGAGAATTATCGGACCTACTCGACCGCCTTCAAGATCAACATCGCCTGCGACCGGCTGCCGCACTTCACGGCTTTCGATCCAGCCACCTGCGGCTTCGCCTATCCGACCTACGCGCACATCGGCCCGACCATCGAGTATCTCGAGCGCGCCTATGAAGACGCCAAGGGCGGCGACTGGTCGCGCGACCCCTTCGTCACCGTGGTGACGCCGAGCTTCGTCGACGACACGATCAGCCCGCCGGGCAAGCACGTGGTGCAGCTGTTCGGCGGCCACGCGCCGTACACGCTGCGCGAGGGCGACTGGCCCGCGCGGAAGGCGGAGTTCACGAAGCACGTCCTGCGCGTCGTCGACGAGCACGCGCCGGGATTCTCCGGGGGCATCATCGACCTGCAGGTGCTGACCCCGCCCGACATCGAGGCGATCATCGGCTCTCCGCACGGGCACATCTTCCACGGCGAGTTGCAGGTCGACCAGCTGTTCTTCGCGCGGCCCGCGCCGCATTACGCCGACTACCGCAGTCCCATCCGCGGCCTGTACCAATGCGGCGCGTCGGCGCATCCAGGCGGCGGCGTCGGCGGCGTGGTCGGCCACAATGCGGCCCGCGAGATTCTGAAGGACCGGCGGCGATGAACCCCGTCACTTACCGGCTCGGCGCTGCAGCGCTGCTCGCTCCCGGCCTGCTCATTGCGGTGTTTGCCTTTCTGGTGCCGCTCGCGCGTCTGATCGGGTTGAGCTTCTCCGCGCCGGCCGGGCCCTTCGCTGCCTACACCCAACTCCTCGGCGACGATATCTACGCGCGCGTGTTCGCCAATACCTTCGTCATCGCGGTGGTTGTCACCGCCATCGACCTCCTCATCGCCTTCCCGGTCGCCTTCGCGCTGACCCGGCTCTCGCGCACTGGCGCGGCGTAGTCTTCGCCTGCGTCCTGCTGCCGCTGTGGATCAGCGTGCTGGTGCGGACGTTCTCCTGGATGCTGCTGCTCGAACGGAACGGCCCGCTCAACCGGTTCGTCGTCGCGTCCGGCCTCGCCGATCAGCCGCTGTCGCTGCTGTTCAACCACACCGCCGTACTGATCGGCATGGTGCACGTGCTGCTGCCCTACGCGGTGCTACCGATCTACGCCGCGCTGATCCGCATCGATCCGGCGCTGCTCCGCGCAAGCGAAGGGCTGGGCGCCTCCCGCCTCGACCACCTTCCTGCGCGTGCTGCTGCCGCTGTCGCTCTGCCGGCGTGGCGACGGCGGCAACATTCATCTTCCTGCTCTCGCTCGGCTTCTTCATCACGCCGGCGCTGCTCGGCGGCGCCTCGAGCCTCACGCTGTCGATGCTGATCGACAGCTTCGTCAGTGAGCGCCTCGACTGGCCACTGGCCGCCGCCGCGTCGGTCGTGCTGCTGATGGCGGCGCTGACGGTGGTCGCGATCGCCGGGCGCTTCATCTCCGTCGGCGCCATCGCCCGGGTGCCCCAATGAGCGCGCCGGGCCAAGCGAGGGTGTTCCCCCTCGGGTGGCAGCGCAATGGCGCCAGCCGCAAGCATGGGGGTCGCCCGATGATCGGCCGCCTGACGCTGAACAGCTTCGTGGCGCTGGTCGCAGGCTTTCTCGTGCTACCGATTCTCGCCATCGTTCCAGCGGCGTTCAGCGCGCAGAGCTTCATTCGCCTGCCGCCCGAGACCTGGTCGCTGCGCTGGTGGAGCGCGTTCTTCGACGACGCGTCGTGGCGGCTCGCGTTGATCACGAGCCTGAAAATGGCAGCCATCACCACGTTCTTTGCCGTCGTCGCCGGTACTGCGGCGGCGCTGGGCCTCGCGCGCAGCGGTCCGCGTGGCCGGGTGCTTCTCACCGGGTTGTTCCTTGGCCCGGTTGTGGCGCCGGTGATCGTGCTTGCCGTCGCGCTATACAGCATGGCCCGCGCCACGGGTCTCGTCGGCACCACCACGGCGCTGGTCATCGCGCACACGATGCTGGCACTGCCGTTCGTCGTGCTGAACGTCGGCGTGTCACTCGACGGACTCGACCGCCGGCTGCACCTTGCCGCCGCCGGCCTCGGTGCGGGATCCTTGCACATCTTTCGCACGGTGACGTTGCCGCTGATCGCGCCCGGCGTGGTCGGCGGTGCCGTGTTCGCGTTCGTCACCTCGTTCGACGAGGTGGTGCTGTCGATCTTCCTGGCCGGCCCGACGGTAAAGACGTTGCCGGTTCGCATTTGGGAAGAGATCCGGCTGGAATACACGCCGGTCGTCGCGGTCGGCGCGACACTGATGCTGGCACTCGCGTTGGCTGCGGCGGGCGCGAACCGGTTGCTCACCCGGAAGTGACGACGTGGGCAATGTTGAATTTGTCGGGATCTGCAAGTCGTTCGGGGAGCTCAACGCGCTGCGCCCGATCGATCTCGACATTCCGCCAGGCGAGTTCCTCACGCTGCTCGGCCCGTCCGGATCTGGCAAGACGACGCTGCTCAACATCTGTGCCGGCTATCTCGAGCCGTCCGCCGGCCGCCTGAGGGTCGGCGGCCGCGACATCACCGCGTTGCCACCGCGGCGCCGCAACATGGGAATGGTGTTCCAGAATTATGCGTTGTTTCCGCACATGACCGTCGCGGAAAACGTCGCCTACGGTCTGGCCGTTCGCCGGCTCGCGCGGGACGAGATCGCCCGGCGCGTGGACGAGGTGCTGCGCATGATCCGGCTCGACGGATTCGGCGACCGCGCGATCCGCGAGCTTTCGGGCGGCCAGCAGCAACGCGTGGCACTGGCGCGCGCCATGGTGATTCAGCCCGACATCCTGCTCATGGACGAGCCATTGGGTGCATTGGATCGGCAATTGCGCAAGGAGGTGCAGCTGGAGATACGCCGCCTGCACGCGGCCCACCCGCGCACCACGATCTACGTGACCCACGACCAGGAAGAAGCGCTGGTCATGTCGGACCGGATCGCGGTGATGCGCGCCGGGCGCATCGTCCAGATCGGGTCGGGTGCCGATCTTTACGAACGGCCGGTGGACACCTTCGTCGCCCGTTTCCTCGGCGAGTCGAACCTGCTCGCGGGGACGGTCACCACCGTCGCCGATGGGCAGGCCACGCTGGCGGTTCCCGGGCTGGCGCAGCCGCTTGCGGGACGCGCGGCGGATGGCCTCTCGGTCGGCGCCCCCGCCGGCGCACTATTGCGTCCCGAAACGATTCGGACCCGCGCGGGTGGCCTGCAGGCGCAAGTAGCGGAGCGCGTCTACCTCGGGGAACTCGTTGCCGTGCGGCTGACGCTTGCCAGCGGCCACGAGCTTTGGTCTCGTCGTCTCGCCAGCGAATGGAGCGGGCGCGACGTCGTTGAAGTCGGCTGGGATGCGAGCGCGATCTCGATTCTGCCGGATGCGTCTTTCGAGTCCTACAACCAGGAGGAAGTCATGCTGAAGAAAAGACGGATGCTGTTGTCGCTGGGTGCCGCCGGGCTGGTCGGCTGGTCCGCTCACGCTTGCCACGGGTCTGCGTCCGGCCCGCGCCCAAGGCCGCCCGCTGACGTTCTGTTCATGGGGCGGCGCGTTGAGCGAAATGGAGAAGACCACGATGCTCGAGCCGTTCGCAAAGACCAAGAAAGTCGACATCGCCTACGCGTCGCCGACCAGTTACGCCAAGATCAAGGCGATGGTCGAGGGCGGCGCCCCGGAATGGGATCTGGTGGACGTCGGCGGGCGCTTCATCGACCAGGGCAAGGACCTGCTCGAGACGCTGGACATGAGCCTCATCCCGAACGCGAAGAACCTCGATCCGGGCTGGGTCACGAGTCGCGGCATCTTCACGTCGACCGGCGCGACCGTGATGGCCTGGAACACCAAGGCGTTTGCCGATAACAAGGGTCCGAATTCGTGGAAGGACTTCTGGGACGTCAAGGCATTTCCCGGCCCGCGCGGTCTCTACAAGCAGCTGTACTACAACTACGAGGCGGCGATGCTCGCCGCCGGCGTGCCGCGCCATGAGGTCTATCCTGCGACCGACGACAAGATCAAGCTCGTCTTCGAAAAATTGCGCGAGATCAAGCCGCATGTGAAGGTCTGGTGGACGGCCGGGGCCCAGCCGCCGCAGTTGCTGTCGAGCGGTGAGCTGGCGCTCTGCTCCGCCTGGACCGGCCGCATTCTGGCGGTGATAAAGGAAAAGGCGCCTGTCGCGATGACCTACGCCGACGGCGTCGCGTGGGGCAATGCCTGGGTCGTGCCGAAGGGCGCGCCGCACGCCAAGCTGGCGATGGAGGCGATCAACTACGCCATTTCCGAAGAAGCCCAGCTGCGCCTGCTCGACGTCGGCACCTACGGTCCCAGTCTCGCCAGTGCCGCTGCCAAGGCCACGGCGGAACAGCAGAAGATTCTGGTCACGGCGCCCGAGAACGTGAAAAGAATGCTCGTCATCAGCGAGGAGCAGGCGGCGCAGTACTCGGCCAAGTACGACGCGGAGTGGAACCGATTCCAGCTCGGTTGATGCCGTGATGTGTGCCCGGCGCGCGCGCCGGGCACACGGCTGTCGCTGCACACTGCTGAATAATCATGAGTCAACATCCGCTCGCGCCCCTGCTCGCACCGCGCTCGATCGCTCTGGTCGGTGCGAGCCTGCGGCCGAACTCGCCGGGGCACGACATGGTGCGCATGCTTCAGCGCGGCGGGTTCCGCGGAGTGGTCCATGCCGTCAATCCGAACCATGCGAAGATCGAGGCGTACCCTTGCGTCGGGCGCCTCGAGGATCTTCCGGCGGCACCCGATCTCGTCGTGTTGTCGGTCAGGAACGAGCGCCTCGAGGAGACGCTCGCCGAGGCGATCCGTGTCGGCGCGCGGTCCGCGGTGATCTTCGCGTCGGCCTTCCTCGTCAACGATCGCGTACCGCCGTTGAAAAGCCGGCTCGGCGCCATGGCCCGCGCTGCCGGCCTGCCGATCTGTGGCGGCAATTGCATGGGTTTCTACAACGATCTCGACGGCGTCTGGATCTGCGGCTTCCCGAGCCCGCGCCAGCCGCAGCCCGGCGCTATCGCATTCATCGCGCATTCCGGCAGCGTATTCGGTGCGCTCGCGCACAACGATCCGCGCCTGCGTTTCGCGCTCACCATCTCGCCCGGCCAGGAGCTCACCACCACCGTCGCCGACTACATCGACTACGCGCTCGAGCGGCCGGAGGTGAAGGTGATAGGCCTGTTTCTCGAGACCGCCCGCGACCCGGCCGGCTTCAGCGCGGCGTTGAGCAAGGCCGCCGAACGAGGCGTACCGGTTGTCGTGCTGAAGCTGGGGCGCACCGCGGCCGCAGCTGCCGCCGCGGTCACCCACACCGCCGCGCTGGTAGGCAACGATCTGGCCTACGAGGCCCTGTTCGATCGCCACGGCGTGGTGCGCGTCGAGACACTCGACGAACTGGCCTGCACACTGCTCCTGTTCGCGACCGGTCGGCGCGCCAGCGCGGGATCGCTCGTGTCCATTCATGATTCGGGCGGCGAGTGCGAGCTGTTCATCGACCTCGCCCAGCGCGCCGGTGTTGCCTTCGCCCCCATCGCCGCAACGACCCGGCGCGTGATCGCTGCGCGGCTGGACCCGGGCCTCGAACCCAACAATCCGCTCGATGCCGGGCACGGGGACCGACTTCGCGGCGATTTTCGAGGACTGCTTCCGGGCGCTGGTCGCCGACGAGAACGCGGCGCTGGGCGTGTTCGCCGCCGACATCCGCGACAGCTACTACCTGAGCGACGGCTTTGCTGCCGCCGCCGCCGCGGTTGCGGCGACCACCGACAAGCCAGTGGCGTTCGTCACCAACTACACGCAACTGCGCCACGATGCCGTGGCGCTGCGATTGACAGACGCGGGCGTGCCCGTGCTCGATGGCACGTACAACGGCCTCGTCGCCGTGCGCGGCGCGCTCGCCCATCGCGACTTCCGGCAGCGGCCCGTGGATCCACTGCCAACCGTCGCGCCGGAGGAGAGCACGCAACGGCGCCAACTGGCGGCGCAGCTTGTCGCTTCCGGACCGCTCGACGAGGCGAGCGGCTTGGCGCTACTCGCCGCGTACGACATTCCGGTCGTGCCCCACCGCGTCGTCGCCAGCGAAGCGGCAGCGATTGCGACAGCGCAGACCCTCGGCTATCCGGTCGCGCTGAAAACGGCCGTGCCGGGCATCCGGCACAAGACCGAGGCGCGCGGCGTGCATCTCGATCTTGCCGACGAGGCTGCGGTCCGCAGCGCATGGCGCGATCTCGCCGCACGGTTCGGTTCGCGCTCCCTCATCGCGCGCATGATGCCCAAGGGCGTCGAGATCGCGCTGGGCATGGTGCACGATCCGCAATTCGGCCCGCTTGTCAGTGTCGGCGGGGGCGGCGTGCTGATCGAGCATCTCCGCGATCGGCGCACGGCACTGGCCCCGTTCGGGCCGGCCACCGCGCGGCGGCTGCTCGACGGTCTTGCGCTGCGCCGGCTGCTCGACGGCTATCGCGGCGGACCGGCGGTGGACATCGATAGCCTCGCGCGCGCGATCAGCCATTTTTCGCTGCTCGCCGCCGCCCTCGCCGATCTCGTCGCCGAGATCGACGTCAACCCGCTCGTCTGCGGCCAGGAAATCGCCGCCGTGGACGCGCTCTTCGTGCCTGCATGAACCCAATCGCCATGGATCTGACGCTGCCCACCGAAGACCTCGCCTGGCAAGGCCGGGCAAGACAGTTCGCCGAGACCGTTCTCTTCCCGAACGAACTGGAACTCGAAATGAACGGCTCGCTTCCGCGCGCGACCCTGGATGCGCTGCGCGCGGCCGTGGTCGAACACGGTTTCAACGGGATCAACCACGCGCGCGAGGTTGGCGGCCAGGGCTGCACGCAGATGCAGCAGACGCTGATCAACGAAGAGCTGGGCAAGGCCACCGGCGCGCTGTGGGCGGTCGTCTGGCACCCGGCCGTGGCGCTCAAATACGGCAGTCCGGAGCAGATCCGCGACTACCTGGTGCCGAGCTGCAGCGGACGCCGGCGCGCCTGCGTCGCCGTCACCGAGCCGGACGCGGGATCGGACACCCGCCTCATCCGGACGAGCGCCACGCGGCGGGGTGAGGGCTACGTCATCGACGGCGAGAAATGGTTCGTCACCACCGGTGACGAGGCCGATTACCTCATCGTGCACGCGGTGGTCGACGGCGATCCGGCCAAGCCGACGCTGTTCCTTGTCGACCGCGATGCGCCGGGCCTCACCGTCAAGCGCGAGCCGAAGTTCACCCACACCTACGTGTTCGGCCATCCGGAGTTCCTGTTCGACGGGGTCGAGGTCGGCCCCGACCGGGTGTTGGGCGGCATCGGCCAGGGTCTGGAGCTCACCAAGGAATGGTTCGTCGAGGCCCGCCTGCAGATCGCCGCGAATTGCCTGGGCGCCGCGATCCGCGCCTTTGAACTGGCCAACGATTGGGCCTCGCGGCGCATTCAATTCGGCACGACGATCCGCAAGCATCAGGCGATCGAATTCATGCTGGCCGATATGGCCGTCGAAATCATGGCTGCCAAGAGCATGATCTATCGCATCGCGTGGGAGATCGACCAGAAGATCGACCGCAAGGTCGCCCATGCCCGGGCCAGCGTGATCAAGCTGCACGCCTCCGAGATGGCGGGCCGCGTGCTCGACAAGGCGGTACAGATATTCGGCGGGCGCGGCTACATGCGCGAGAACCCGGTCGAGCGGTTGAACCGCGACGTCCGCGTCGACCGGATCTGGGAAGGAACCTCGGAGATCCAGCGCGTGATCATCGGCGGCCAGCTCGGCAAGCGCGGGACGGATCTGTTCACCGGGTGGTACCGGGCGCCTGACGCCTGACGATGCGGGCCGCCGGTTGCCCGTAGAACCAAGCCCATCGCGCACCCGGTGCGCGAAAAGCGGACACGAGGAAACGTACAATGGACATGATCAAGCAGTCGCCCTACCACCACAAGTTTGTCGCGCTGGGCGCGACCTTCGTGGACCGCTTGGGTTTTGCCGCACCGATGGTGTTCACTTCGGTCGAGCAGGAACACCGCGCGGCACGCGAGGCGGTAGGCGTGTTCGATGTCTACTACCAGATCGCCGTCGAAATCGCCGGCCGGGATGCGGAGGCTTTCCTGCAACGTGTGGCCGTCGCGGATGTGGCGACGCTCGCCGTTCGGCGCGCGGTATACACCTCGCTGTGCAACGAGGCCGGCGGAATGATCGACGACCTGACCTGCTTTCGCGTGTCCTCCGAACGGTACTGGCTGTTTCCGACGCCGTCGCGGGTGGTGGCCGTGCTGGCCGCGCTGACGGTTGCGCAATCGGGCTTTGCCGTCACCATCACCAATCTGGGATACAAGAACGCGTACCTGTCGCTCCAGGGCCCGCACGCGCGGCGTCTGCTCGGTGCGCTCACTGACGCGGATCTCTCCACCACCGCCCTGCCGTATTACGCGTTCACAGAAGCAACGGTGGCAGACGTCCCGGAGACGCTGCTGTCGCGCACCGGGTACTCGGGCGAACTGGGCTACGAGCTGTTCTATCCGGTCGAGTACGCCGAGCACCTCTGGGACCGCGTGTTCGAGGCCGGCGCCGGACTGGGCATCCTTGCCTGTGGTCTTGGTGCGCTGCGCACGCTGCGACTGGAGAAAAAGTACGTGCTGTTCGGACTCGACGCCAACGAGACCACGACGCCGCTGGAAGCAGGCCTGGGCTGGACGATCAAATTCGCCAAGCCGTACTTCATGGGAAAACAGGCGCTGGAGCGGCAACGGGCTGCCGGCCCCAGTCGCCGCCTGGTACTGATCGAATTCGACACGCTCGACTTCGTCCCACCGGTCGGCGCACCGATCCTGATCGGCACGAGCGACGTGGGCAAGGTCACCTCAGCCGATCGCGGGTACACCGTCGGGAAAGCGTTGGCGCTAGGTTATGTCGCGACCCCGCACGCGCAGGAGGGACAGCAGGTTCTCGTCGCGGGTCCCGAAGGTGCGCACGCCGGCAGGATCCGCCTGCGGGCCGTCTATGACCCCGACGGGCTGCGCGTGCGCGCCTAGCGCATGAATCAGCGCAAGGCAGACACGGACGCGCACGCCCGGCAGGCCCGTGCCAACCGCCTCGGCGTCCTGGCGATGATCGGATCGATGGCCTGTTTCATCGCCAACGACGCGCTGGTCAAGTACGCGAGCCAGGCCCTGCCGGCGACGCAGCTCATCTTCATCCGCGGCGTCATGGCGACGCTGCTGGTGCTGGCCGTGCGCGACCTGGTTACCCGGCGCGTTCACGCCAGCGTACCGTCCATCCTGATCACGGTCTCGAACACGATCGCCGTCACGCTTCTCGCCGGCGGACTGTCGTTGCTCGAGGGCTGGCGTCCGCTGCCTGCGTTCGAGACCGGACTCGTTGCCGTCGCGGCGGTCTTTCTCGCGACCGCCTACTATCTCCTCGTGATCAGCACGCGGCATGGCGACCTGTCGCTCATTGCGCCGTTCCGATACATCGCGCTACCGTTCGCGATGATTGCCGGCTTCGTCGTCTGGGGCGACATTCCGAACGTGCTTGCGTGGTGCGGAATCGGGCTAGTGATCGGTTCCGGCATCTACGTGTTGCGGGCTGCCGCCGCTTCCCGTCGAGAGCGCGCTGTCGCGCAATCGTCATGACTTTCCGGTGCCGGGTCGTTTCCGGAGCTCGGCGCTTCGACCCCATACCGATCCCCCGCGAATTCGGCACGCCGTAGCCCCGAGCGGCGGAGCGCTCTAACGACATAGCGAAACCAATCGGTTTCCTTTGGCTCATAATCGATACCAGAAACATCGAAATTCTCATTCACGCAACGACGGAGACGTTCGTGCCCACATCGAATCGAAGGATCGGCGTCATCGGCATCGGCTATGGCGCGCAAGTCTATGTTCCAGGTCTGCAATCCGAAGGCTGGGAGATCACGGCCCTCTGCAGCCGCAACCGCGATAAGGTTGCCAAGGTCGCGGACGCCGCAGGTATCCGCGACGTGCACACCGACCCGATGGAGCTGATCCGGCGGGACGATCTGACCGCCATTGCGATCACGACGCCGCCGGGCGCCCACCGTGAACTCTCCATCGCGGCGCTGAAGGCCGGGAAACATGTCCTCTGCGAGAAGCCGTTCGCGCTCGATGCGAAGGAAGCCGGCGCGATGCTCGCGGCCGCCGACGCAAGTGGACGAACCGCGATGATCGGACACGAATTTCGCCACACGTCGCAACGCGCCTACATCAAGCAGCTTCTCACCGAGGGATACATCGGTAAGTTCCAGCTGTGCACGATCGAGCTGTTCCTCGACCGCTATGTGACCAAGGAACCGCGCCCGCTGACCTGGAACGCGTTCAAGGCGGACGGCGGCGGTTTGCTCGGCGCGCTCGGCTCCCACTACATCGATGGACTGCGCCATTGGTTCGGCGAAGTGGCATCGGTTTTCGGCCACGTCGACGCGCTGCGGCCGGACCTGCTCGACCCGGCGACGAACCGGATCGTCAAGTCCGAGACCGACGACACCTTCCTGTTCGCCCTTCGGTTCAAGAGCGGAGGAATGGCGACGATGAGCGCGTCCTTCGCGGCGACGCCGGCACGCGGGGCGAGGATCGTCGTCATGGGCGACAACGGCACGCTGATCGCCGAGCAGCCCGGCCCCAATCCGATGGAGAACGGCGTGGTCATCGGGAGCCGCGATGGCTCGCCGCTGAAGGAACTCGAGACGCCGAAAAAATACACGCCGTTCACGGATGCTCGCGACCATCGCCTGATGGCGTTTCGCCTGCTCGCTCGCGATTTTGCGGCGGGTATCGACCGGGGCACGTCGCCCGCACCCAATTTCACCGATGGCCTGCGTTGCCAGGAAGTGCTCGACGCCGTGCGCGCGTCATCGGACTCCGAGTGCACTGTGAAACTTGCCTGAGAGACAGGCCATCATGACCCGGCGAGGGGTCCAACACGCGTTGGACGTGAAATCGCCCGGACCCACGGTCGCGGCGGTCGTTCGCCAACAGACGGGCGTCGCGTGGTCGCTTGCGCGCCGGCTATGCACGGAAGGGCGCGTCACGGTTAATGGCGAGCGCTGCCTCGATCCTGTATCGCGTGTCTCGCCGGGTGCCGTGGTTGCCGTCGACCCGCGGGCACCCAAGGTCCGTACCGGTCCGCTGGCCGAGAGCGCGATCGTGTTTTGCGACCGCGACGTCGTCGTCGTCGACAAGCCGACCGGGATGCTCAGCGTCGCCGACGAGCCGGGGAACCACGAAACAATCGCCGACTACACGCGAACGTTGCTAAGACGGATGGGCGGGCATGGCACCGATGCCGCGCTCGGCGTGGTTCACCGTCTCGACAAGGACACGAGCGGCCTGATGGTGTTCGCGCGGACGGCCCATGCGAAGCGCGCACTGGCAGCACAGTTCCGCGAGCACACCATCGATCGCATCTACCACGCCATCGCGCACGGTGCTGTCAACGCGACACGTGCCGAGACGAATCTCCTCCTGGATCGCGGCGACGGGTTGCGCGGCTCACATGGGCATTTCCGGCGTCCGAAAGGCGACGCTCCGATGGAAGCTAAACGTTCGGTCACGAATATCCGACCGATCGCCGGCCTCGTGGGTGCCACGCTGGTCGAATGCCGCCTTGAAACCGGACGCCAGCATCAGATTCGAATCCACCTGTCCGAACTCGGCCATCCGCTGGTCGGCGAACGCGTGTACATCCGCGACTACGCCGGCCCGACGATCGAAGCATCGCGTCCGATGCTCCATGCGTTGACGCTCGGATTCGCGCATCCCGGAACCGCCGCACGGATGATGTTCCAACGCGAGGCGCCCGATGACTTCCGGGCGACGATCGAATCGCTACGGCCGACCCGCGACTAACGCTTGTGCCGGGGTGGCTCCAGCTCGCCGACGCCGGTAGCGATTTCGATCTCGTTCTCGCCGGCAGGCGTCGCGTTCACGATCCACTCGCCGATCTCTGTCTTGGTGCGTTCTTCCATCATGTCGGCGGATTGTCGTCGAGTGCAATCTCCACGCGTCGGTTGCGCTTGCCTTCGCTGCGGATCTTCAGCACGCGTATCGCCCCGATCTCCGCGATGTTGCGGACATGCGTGCCGCCGCAGGGTTGCAGGTCGATGCCGGGAATGCGGAGCAGGCGTACCCGTCCAGCGCCGCGCGGGGGCTGCACGCTCATCGTCTTGACCAGCTCGGGTCGGGCATCGAGTTCCTCGTCGCTGATCCAGACGGTTTCCGTATCGACATTGCGCGCGATGAGCGCATTGGTCTCACGCTCGATTCGTCCGCTGTCGAGGAGACTCATGTCGATGTCGAAATCGAGGCGCGCCTTTGTCGGCGCAATATTGCCTCCGGTGACCGGTGCCACCACGACGCAGGACATGACGTGCAGCGCAGTGTGCAGGCGCATCAGCGCGTAGCGCCGTGGCCAGTCGAGCTCGATTGTCAGCGGCTCGCCGACAGCCGGCGTCAGCGTGCCTGGAGCCAGGAGGTGCAACACGCTGTCCTGGGTCTCCCCTTTCCGCGTATCGACTATGGCAATGCGCTCGCCGTTGGCGCGGAAGAGCGCGCCGGAGTCGCCTGCCTGGCCGCCGCCCATGGGGTAGAAGATCGTGCGGTCGAGTTCGATGGCATGCTCGTGCACGGCGACGACCCGCGCGCTCGCCGTTTGCAGATACGCATCCGATCTGAAGAGGAGTTCGGTGTTCACGGGCACGGATCCAAAGGGGGGTCTCGGGCGAGCTCGCCACTCGCGTCGTCAGGCCGTAGCTTACATCGCTGCCGGCACGAAAAACGCCATTGTCGGTCGCCAATATTGGCGACCATCAACGGCGGCGCAAAGGATCAGACCCCGAGCGATTCGAGCTGCGCCTTGAGGCCGCGCGCGGCAATGGCGTAGCCACCGTCGCTGCCGTCGACAAAATGCACGTGGTTTCCGTTGTAGGAGAACACGATGCAGGTCAACAGAGCCTCGCGTGATTTGTGCATGCCGTAGACCAGCCGGCCCTCACGGTGCTGTTCTTCCAGGTAATCGTGCAGGTCCTGGTACTGCGTTTCGCTGCCGTCCATCACCATGCGCAGCATGCCGTCGAACTTGCGAAAGTCGGAGTTTTCCACCATCTCGTCGATGTAATGGCTCCAGCGCACGGCCTTCGTGTCCATCTTGCGTGCGAACAGGAAGACGCCCGCCAGATTGAGCAATATCATCCGTGCGAAATACTTGACCCGCCCCCAAGGGCCGAGCCGGCTCGAACGTACGCGCCACTCGTGGCCGAGTTCGCGCGGATTGAACGACAACCGCATGTGTTCAGCGCGCAACGGGTGGTAGCTGGAGATATCGCCATAGATCTGCGCGATCTTCTCGGACACCATGCGGTAGCTGGCCAGGTTCACGTCGGCATCGCCCGATACCGCAGCCACCAGCAGCGCAAGCTTGTGATCATGAAAGCTCGGCACACTCTGCCAGCGGCACTCGAAACCCTCGAAGCTTCCCTCGCACGCGCCCTCGTCTTCACGGACCCGCAACACGCCCTGGGCCAGCGGGTCCTTGACCATGCGCTCGGCTTCTTGCCAGCCACCTCCGGAGAAGGTCGGTTGCGTAACGTTTGGGGACAGGCGAATCTTCGCCAGTCGCACCGGCAAGCCGTCCTCGAGCAGGCGCGAAACCTGGACCAATCCGACTCGCAACATCAGGTCGAAGTTCTCGCGTGACAAGCGCTGGGCTTCTCGCAACGCCGGGATCACGCGCTCACGCAGAGTGTCCGGCACGGCGAAAGTCGCACCATCGCCGCCGAACACAAAAGGCAATTCGACGCTTCGGTCCACGTTGACGACCGCAGCGATACAGGCCACGCCGACGGTGTTGACCTTCTTGTAGGCGCCTGCTTCGATCGCCTTCGTCGAGCCGATCACATCGGCGACGACGATCCACCAGTCACCCGGAACCTGCGCGTGCCGGCGCGGTCTCGATGGCCTCGGCAAAGGACTCCAGAGCCGGAAGATCGTGGTAGAAGTTGGCCGTCGTCATGAGCTTGATCGACCTACGCAGGACAAATCGATTGCATTGCGCGGCCGCTGCCACGAGCCATTGCGCGCTGAATCGCGCAATTGCCGCCGGTTTTCGTACCGTTCCGACGCAACCGCAGACAGGCTAGCACTATGTATGGCTCGAACGTGCGCGATCAGCTGGGGTTTGCCGTTCATGGCACTCACTCGGTGTGTGGCCGCGGGCCACATTCCACCGATGAGCAATCGACCAGGAATTCGCTGCGCGCGTCGACACCATTGGGGGCCGGCATGGCTGGCGGACCCAGCGGCCACCGACGTTTGGGACAACGTCCGGCGACGCTCGCCACCGAAATGGCTAATCTTGCCCGACTTCTGGTACGCAAATCGCTTGTAGAGCAGGCTGCGCCAACCCGGTCGCCATCAAATGAGTTCGACCCAAACCATTCAGGACCTTGTCCACCCGGCTGATCGGGATGCGCAAGCGACGGCGCTGGCCGCGCCGTCGCGCGCGATATTGAGCTACGAGGCCTTGCGACAACAGACAACGGCGACCATCGCCGCATTACGGCAAGCAGGCATCGGCAACCAGGACAGGGTTGCCGTCGTACTGCCGAACGGCCCCGAAATGGCGGCGGCGCTGGTGGCGGTCACCTCGGGCGCCGTCTGTTCGCCGCTCAACCCGGACTACGGCGCCGAGGAATTTCGCTTCTACCTCAATGACCTGCGCGCGGCAGCGCTGCTGCTGCCGGCGGGAGTACCGGGAGCCGCGCGCGCGGTCGCCGACGAGCTCGGCGTGCGTTGCCTCGACCTGCGCTGGGAGAGCGATTGGCCGGCCGGGCGCTTCGTCCTGGGCGGCGGCGGCGCCACAGGCGCCAGCCCCGACTATCCACCGCACGCCGACGACGTGGCGCTGGTGCTGCATACGTCAGGTACCACAGCGCGACCGAAACAGGTTCCGTTGACCCATGCCAACCTCGTGGCGTCGGCCCGCAATATCAGCACAACGCTTCTCCTCACCCCTACGGACCGCTGCCTGAACGTGATGCCGCTGTTTCATATCCACGGCATTGCAGGCGCGCTGTTGTCTTCTCTGGCCAGCGGCGCGAGCGTCGTCTGCACGCCAGGATTCCAGTCGCCGGTTTTCCTCGAATGGCTGGACGAGTTCCATCCCACCTGGTACACCGCGGTGCCGGCAATGCACCAGGCGATCCTGGCGCGAGCCAAAGGTCGTCGTGATGCGATTGGATGCCGCCTGCGATTCATCCGGTCGTCTTCGTCCGCGCTTCCACCGTCCGTGATGGAGGCGCTCGAAGCAACGTTTCACGCGCCGGTCATCGAGGCCTACGGGATGACGGAAGCGGCGCATCAGATGGCAAGCAATCCACTGCCTCCGCTGGCGCGAAAGCCCGGGTCGGTCGGCCTCGCGACGGGGACGGAAATCGCAACGATGGACGCATCGGGCCGTTTGCTGCCGACCGGAGCGGCGGGAGAAATCGTGATCCGCGGCGCGAACGTGACGCGTGGTTACGAGACCGGGACGAGTTCCGCCGCCGGCACGACCACCGTTGGCGAGGGCTGGTTCCGCACCGGAGATGAAGGGCGCCTCGATGCGGACGGCTACCTGTACCTTTCCGGTCGGCTGAAGGAGATCATCAACCGGGGTGGCGAGAAAATCTCCCCGCGCGAGGTTGACGAAGTGCTGTTGGCTCATCCCCTTGTGGCGGAGGCTGTCGCGTTCGCGCTTCCGGATCTGCGGCTGGGCGAGGACGTCGGCGCAGTAGTGGTGCTGGAGCCCGGTGCCGCCCTGACCGAAGTGGAGCTGCGCGCGTTCGCGGCCGTTCGATTGGCGAACTTCAAGGTGCCGCGTACCGTGCTGTTCCGTGATGAGATCCCCAGGGGTCCGACCGGAAAGCTCCAGCGGACAGGGTTGGCGAAGGCGCTCGGAATCAGCGAGACGCCCGCGACGCCGGACGACGCGCAACCGGATTTCGAGGCGCCGCGCACAGCGACGGAGGAGACCCTCTCGGAGATCTGGAAAGACGTGCTGGATCTTCCTCGGGTCGGCATTCACGAACGCTTTCTTGACCTTGGCGGCGATTCGATTCTTGCCGCGCAGATCGTGTCGCGAGTGAGCAATGCCCTTGAATGCGAGCTGTCGCTCGTGCAGTTTTTCGATCACCCGACCATCGCGCAATGCGCCGATGCACTGCACGGGGCGTCGCGTTCCGGAGCACGCGCGCGAACGCTGCCCAGTACAAGGACAAGAACGGGCAGTGGTGATCTGCCGCTCTCCTCGGCGCAACTTCGACTGTGGTTTCTCGATCAGCTGGACCCGGGCAGCGCTGTCTACAACCGACCGGTTCTCCTCCGGCTCACCGGTGCTTTCGACTCCACGGTCGCCGCGCAGGCGCTCGCCGCGATCGTGCGGCGTCACGAAGCCTTGCGCACGATCTTCTGCGCACAAGACGGCGTTCCGCGTCAGGTGATTCTGCCGCCGGGGCCCGTGGCGCTGATCGACTGCAAGTCCGGCGACCTGTGGCCGGAGGCCAGGCGTCCGTTCGATCTTGAGAACGGCCCGTTGCTGCGCGCCGCATTGGCGCGGGTCGACGCGCGCGAACACCTGCTCTTGCTCGCGACCCATCACATCGTCTTTGACGACTGGTCCGAGCGCATATTACTGCACGAGTTCGGGGCCCTGTATCGACAGTTTTCAGGCGGGGCGGCCGCGGTCCTCCCGGAGCTTTCACTGCAGGTGGCCGATCTTGCGATCCTCGAGCGCGAGCGGCTTGCTGCAGCGAGCCCGGATCCCGCGCTCTCGTATTGGCGAACCCGCCTTGCCGGGGCCACGGTTGCCGAAATCCGGCCTGATTTCCCGCGACCGCGGACGCAGACCTTCGACGGAAAACGCCTCGAGCGCGCGCTCCCGCCCGACCTGAGCGCGGCGTTGCGCATGCTCAGTCGGCGGGAAGGGGTCACACTCTTCACGACGATGCTGGCGGTCTTCCAGGCGCTGCTCGGACGCTATACGGGGCAACTGGAGATCACGGTTGGTTCGCCGGCCCAGGTCCGCGCCGGAAGCGAGGCCGAGAATCTGATCGGCGTCTTCGTCAATACATTGGTGCTGCGCACGAGCCTCGAGGGCGACCCCACGGTCGGCGAGTTGCTGCGTCGTACCCGCGCGACGATTCTTGAAGCCGTGGCCCATCAGCACCTGCCCTTCGAGCGCCTGGTGGACGCGCTCGCGCCTCAGCGCGACTTTAGCCGGACCCCGTTGTTCCAAACCCTGTTCCAGCTGCGGGAGATTACCGATCGGACGGTGGAATTGCAGGATCTCCGCGTGACGTCCGAGCCGACGGCGCTGGGGGTTGCGAAGTTTGATCTAAGCATGGACATCGTCGGAAGCCGGCAGGGGTTGTGCCTGGTCTGCGACTACAACACCGATCTCTTCGCATCGGAAACGATCGCTCGTCTGCTGGGGCACTATGAAACGCTGCTCACGGCAGCGGCGGGCGATCCTTCACGCAGGATCACGGAACTGGAGATCCTGGGCGTAGAGGAGCGTCGCGCGCTGTTGACCGCGTCGAACCCGATGCCGGTCCACGCCCTGCCGAACCGGCGGCTGCACCATTTCTTCGAGGCTCAGGTACAGAGCACGCCAGAGGCCGTCGCCGCGGTGTTCGAGAATGCCTCGATCAGCTACGCGGAGCTCAATCGCCGGGCTGACGAACTCGCGCACCATCTCAGGGAATGCGGAGTTGGCGAAGACTGCCCGGTCGGAGTATCGATCGAGCGCTCGTTCGAGATGATCACGGCCGTTCTGGCAATTCTCAAGGCGGGCGGCGCCTGCGTACCGCTGGATCCCGACTATCCCCGGCAACGCCTCGATTTCATGATCGCGGAAGCGCGGGTGCACATGGTGCTGACCAAGGGGCGGCTACCATCGCAGCGCATTCAACCAGTGGCTTTCTCGGGCGATCCGTTGGCCTACGTGATTTTTACGTCCGGCTCGACCGGAATGCCAAAAGCGGTCGCCATGGGTCATGGGCCGCTCTGCAATCTCGTCGACTGGCAGTTGCGCCATCCGGGATTTTCGCCGAGCCGGAAGACGCTCCAGTTCGCGTCGCTCAGTTTCGACGTCGCGTTTCAGGAGATGTTCGCCACGTGGGGTTCGGGCGGGACTCTGGTACTGATTCCCGATAACCTCCGACGCGACCTTCCGCAATTGTGGCGGCTTGTCGAGCGCGAATCGATCGAGCGGCTGTATCTGCCGTTTGTCGCATTGCAGGGATTCGCGGAAATTGCGGAAGCCGACGACCGCTATCCCGCCGCGCTGCGGGAAGTCATCACCGCGGGCGAGCAGCTGCAGATCACCGAACAGGTTCGCCGTTTCTTTGACCGGCTCCCCAACTGCGGGCTCGACAATCAGTACGGCCCGGCGGAGGCGCATGTCGTGACGTCCTACCGCTTGGCGGGACCCGTTGCCGCGTGGCCCGCCCTGCCGCCCATCGGCCGCGCAATCACCCACGCGAAGATCCTGATTCTCGATGTTCACCGGCGCCTCGTGCCCATCGGCGTGCCGGGGGAATTGCACATCGGCGGTCCGGTACTGGCCCGCGGCTATCTGGGCCAGCCCGCGCTGACGGCCGAACGATTCGTGCCCGACCCCTACGCCGCGGAGCCCGGCGCCCGCCTGTATTGCACCGGCGATCTGGCACGCTTGCTCCCTGCCGGCGACATCGAGTTTCTTGGACGCGCCGATCAGCAGGTGAAGATACGCGGGTATCGCGTGGAGCTTGGGGAAATAGAAACGCACTTGAGCCGCCACTCAGCCGTGCGCGCCGTGGCGGTCGTCGCGAAGGACGCGCGTCTGGTCGCCTATCTGACGCTTCACGCAGTGCCGCGACCTTCACACCACGAGTGGGTCTCCTTTCTCGGAGCGTTCCTGCCGGAACCGATGATCCCGTCGTCGTTCGTCGTGCTCGACGCAATGCCGCTCCTGCCGTCGGGCAAGGTTGATCGTCGCGCATTGCCGGAGCCGACGCTGACGCCTCGTGCCGATGGGCGCATTCACGGCGGTCCCGAAACGGCACTCGAACATGCGATAGCGGCGATCTGGCGGGAAGTGCTTCACGTCGATCCGGTCGGCATCGACGACAATTTTTTCGATCTGGGCGGCCACTCGCTTGCGCTGGCCCAGGTGCACAGCCGGCTGCGGTCGCGGTTGACGCGGGATGTCCCGATCGTCGACCTGTTCCGGCATTCCACGGTCCGCGCACTTGCGCGGCACCTCGATGTTCGCGGAGGTGCGAGCGAAGGCACGGTCGCCGTCGATGACCGCGCGCGCAAGCAGCGCGCTGCGTTCGAGCGGCAGCGCCGGAGGAGAGGCTAAGTGCAAGATCTGATTCCTGAGGATGCGATCGCCATCGTCGGAATGGCCGGACGCTGGCCGGGCGCTCCGAACATCGAACGCTTCTGGCGAAATCTGAGTGGCGCGGTCGAGTCGGTCTCGTTCTTTACCGACGAAGAGCTCGAAGCGTCGGGCATCGACACCTCGACGCTGACGCCGAATTACGTGAAGGCGCGAGCGATTCTGGAGGCTCCCGAGTGGTTCGACGCCGCATTCTTCGGCTACACGCCGCGGGAGGCGGAGGTAACCGACCCGCAACAGCGGGTGTTTCTCGAAGTGGCCTGGGAGGCGCTCGAACACGCCGGATATGACCCCGAACAATATCGCGGCGCCATCGGCGTGTTCGCCGGGATGGCGAACAACACGTATTTCCGCTTCAACCTTCAGTCCCATCCCGAGCTGGTCGACATGGCGCGTGCGTTCGCGACGATGATCTCGAACGAGAAGGATTATCTGACCACGCGAACGTCGTACAAGTTGAATCTCACGGGTCCAAGCATCAACGTCAACACCGCTTGCTCGACGTCGCTCGTGGCCATCTGCCAAGCTTGCCAGAGCCTGCTGACCTATCAGTGCGACATGGCGCTTGCCGGCGGCGTAGCGATTCGCTTTCCGCAAAAAAAGGGTTCGCTCTACCAGGAAGGCGGGATGACCTCGGCCGACGGCCACTGCCGCGCCTTCGACGCCTCGGCCACGGGCATGGTATCGGGCGAAGGGGCCGGCATCGTGGTCTTGAAGCGCCTGGCGGACGCGTTGGCGGAAGGCGACACCGTGGCGGCGGTCATCCGCGGCTTTGCGGTGAACAACGACGGGGCGCACAAGATCGGGTACACGGCGCCGAGCGTCGGCGGCCAGGCAGAAGTCATCGCGATGGCGATGGCAATGGCGAACGTCGAGCCTGATTCGTTGACTTATGTCGAAGCCCACGGCACCGCGACGCCGCTCGGCGATCCCATCGAGATAGCCGGCTTGACGCAGGCCTTTCGCGCCCGCACGGATGCCCGAGGCTTCTGTGCCATTGGATCGGTAAAGACCAACATCGGGCATCTCGACGCCGCCGCGGGCGCCGCCGGACTCATCAAGACGGTGCTCGCACTGCAACACCGCAAGCTGCCGCCGAGTCTCCACTATGTGAGCCCAAACCCGAATATCGACTTTGCCAACAGTCCATTCTTCGTGAATGCAAGACTTGCGGAGTGGCTGCCGGGCGCCGCCCCGCGCCGGGCCGGGGTCAGTTCGTTCGGCATCGGGGGCACGAACGCGCATGTCGTCCTCGAAGAGGCGCCGGGGCAGCAGACGGAGGCGGTCACGCGGCCGGATCAGCTTCTGGTCGTGTCCGCGAAGACCGCATCGGCATTGGAGCGCTCCTGTGAGAATCTCGCGGCCCATCTCGCCGCGCATCCGGATACCAATCTCGCCGACGCCGCGTATACCTTGCAGGTCGGACGCCGTGCGTTCTCGCATCGGCGCGCCGCGGTCTGCCGCGACATCGCAGAGGCCGCGGCAGGTCTCGCGCGCGGCGGCGCGCTTGATCGACGTGATCTGCAACTCTTCGATCTGGGTCAGCGCTGGCTCGAGGGTGAGACCGTCGACTGGTCGGCGTTGCATCAGGGCGCTCGGCGGCGGCGCATTCCGCTGCCGACCTATCCCTTCGAACGCGAGCGCTTCTGGGTGGACCCGGTGCGAGCCCCTCGAGGCGCCGCACACGAACCCGCATCCTCGGTGGCCGCATCCGGTCCCCGCCAATGGACCGAAGAACTGTGCTCGCTCTTCGCAGAGTTATCCGCGATCCCGACCGAGGAACTGAGCGCGACGGCGGGGTTCTTCGATCTCGGGTTTGACTCGCTCCTGCTCACGCAGGCGAGCCTGGCGATCGAGACCCGCTTCGGGGTCACGATCCCGTTTCGCAGGCTGCAGGTCGAACTCGCGAGCATCGAGCGGCTTGCCGCGTTCCTCAATGCGGCGCGCCCGGCCGATCGTGCGGTGGCCGCGTCGCCGCAACCGCAGGAAACGCCCGCGTTCGGTCCCTATCGCCCGCCCGAGTCGGCGTCGTCTGAAACCCTGTCACCGGAACTGGCCGCCCACGTTCTGAGCCTCACCGCGCGCTATACGCAGCGCACGGCGCGTTCCAAGGCACTCACGCAGGCGCACCGTGCGCACTTTGCCGATCCCCGCGCGGCGGCGGGATTCCGGCCGCAGTGGAAGGAGATGGTCTACCCGATCGTGGTCGAACGTTCCTCCGGTTCCCGGCTCTGGGACGTCGACGGCCACGAGTACATCGACCTGACGATGGGGTTTGGCGTCAATCTTTTCGGGCATTCTCCTGATTTCGTCACGCGCGCGGTCGAGGGGCAACTCAAGCGCGGGGTCGAGATCGGCCCGCAGTCGCCGCTCGCCGGCGACGTCGCCGCGCGAATCTGCCGCCTGACTGGTGCCGAACGCGCGACATTCTGCAACACCGGCTCGGAGGCCGTGCTCGCGGCCTTGCGGATCGCGCGCACGGTCACCAATCGCGACAAGATCGCGATCTTCGCGGGCTCCTACCACGGTATTTTCGACGAGGTCCTGGTGCGAGCGGCCTCAGGCGGTCGAACGCGGCCCTCGCCGATCGCGCCGGGGATCGTCGCCGGCATGGTGGCCAACGTGATCGTGCTGGATTACGGCGACCCGCGATCCCTTGATGTCATCCGTGAGCATGCCCATGAGCTCGCGGCGGTGCTGGTGGAGCCCGTACAGAGTCGCAATCCCGATCTGCAGCCTGCGGAGTTCCTGAAGGCGCTTCGTCTGCTGACGCAGGAACGGGGCGTGGCCCTCATCTTCGACGAGATCATCACCGGATTCCGCAGCCATCTTGGCGGAGCACAGGCCTATTTCGGCGTGCGGGCCGACATCGCTGACTTACGGCAAGGTGCTCGGCGGCGGCATGCCGCTCGGCGTTGTCGCCGGGCAGGCGCGCTTCATGGACGCGCTCGACGGGGGCCATTGGCAGTACGGCGACACGTCGGCGCCTCATGCCGGCGCGACCTACTTCGCCGGGACGTTTGTGCGTCATCCGCTGGCCATCGCTGCCGCGCAGGCGGTCCTGACACGACTCGAGCAAGAAGGTACTGGATTGCAGCGCGGCCTCAACGATCGTACGGCAGGTCTCGCGGAATCGATCGAGCGTCAACTGGAACGCGCGGGCATCCCGCTGCACGTCGGACGATTCGCATCGCTCATCTTCTTGAAACCGGTCGGGCGCGATCCGCGCGCAAGCCTGCTCTTCTACCATCTGCGCGAAAAAGGCATTCACCTGTGGGAAGGCCGCCCTGCTTTTCTGTCCACCGCGCACACCGATGAAGACATCGCGGCGATCGAGCACGCATTCGCCGCGAGCATCGCAGAACTGAAACCGTCCGCATCCGTGGGTTACGCCGCGGCGCCCATGACGCCGGCGCAGACGGATCTTTGGATCGCGGCGCAGATGAGCGAAGATGCCTCGCGCAGCTACAACTTGAGCAACCTGCTCTCCATGCACGGCGTTCTCGACGTCGATGTGCTGCGTTCGGCCATCCAGCAAGTCGTCGAGCGCCACGAGGCGCTGCGCACGACGTTCGATAACGACGGGACCGAGCAGCGCATCCGGGATCGCGTGCAGCTGACTGCGCCGCTTCTCGATTTCTCCCAACTCCAGCCGGAAGAGGCGCAACAGCGGCTGGCGGAAACCGTCGAACGTAATGCGCATGAAGCATTCGACCTTGAGAACGGACCGCTCGTGCGCGCGCAGATCGTCCGGCTGGCGGACCAGCACCACGTACTGCTCCTGACCGTGCACCACCTCGTAGCCGATGGCTGGTCGTTGGGCGTGCTGCTGGACGAGGTTGGGCGGATCTATTCGGCGCGCCGCGTGGGCCGGACGCCGAAGTTGCCCGCGGCCATATCCTCCCGCACGTTCACGAAACTGATGCCGACGCCCGAAGGCGCGACCATCCAGGACTACTGGGTGCGCCAGTTGAGCTCCCTCCCCGCTCCACTCGACCTGCCTGTCGACCGGCCGCGGCCCGCCATCAAGACGTATCGGGCGGCCACCGAAAGCATGGTGATCGACCGGTCTGCGACGGCCGCGTTGCGCACGGCCGGCGGTCGCGATCAAGCGACGCTCTTCCACGTGCTCCTCGCGAGTTTCACTCTCCTCCTGCACCGGTTGAGCGGAGCCAGCGACCTGGTCGTGGGGATCCCGTCGGCGGGACAGCTGACCAGTGCCGGACTGACCATCATGGGCAGCCGTTCTCTGATTGGCGACTACGTGAACCTGCTGCCTATCCGCGTCGATTGTCGCAACGATCCGACGTTCAGCACCTATCTCCACGCCGTGAAGGAAACGGTTCTATCGGCCTACGAACATCAGAACTTCACGTTCGGCGATCTGGTGCACGCGTTGAAGCCGCCGCGCGATCCCAGCCGCGTCCCGCTGGTCTCGATCACATTCAATCTCGATCGCGGGATTCCCGATCTGGGCATCGAGGGATTGGAAACAGAGGTGGTCTCCCCGTCCAAGGCTTTCGAATATTTCGACCTTCGACTGAACGTGACCGAACAGCAGGGCGCGCTGCGCGCCGCCTGCACGTTCAACACGGATCTATTCGATGCAGCGACCATCCGCCGCTGGCTCGAGCATTGGCGAATCCTGCTGGAGCACGCGGCGCGGGGTGGCGAAGCTCGTCTGGCCGACATGCCGTTCGTCACACCGGGAGAACTGCGGCAGTTGCTTGCCGCCGGCAATGGCGAAGAAGTGGCAGTGCCTGATGGCTGCGTCCATCATTGGTTCGAGCAGCAGGCGCGGCTTCTGCCGCACGCGATCGCGGTCGAATGCGAAGGCCAGCGCCTGAGTTACGGCGAGCTCAACGGACTGGCGAACCGCCTTGCGGCGCATCTGCGCGATCGCGGGACTCGCTCGCGGTCGCCTGGCGGCGCTCCTGATCGACCGATCGCCCATGATGCTCGTCGGCCTCCTCGCCATCCTCAAGGCAGGCGGCGCATATGTTCCCCTGGACCCGTCCTATCCGGAAGACCGTCTCCGCTTCATGCTGGAGGATTCCGGTGCGGCTATTCTGGTGACGCGGGCGTCACTGCGCGAGAAGTTGCGGGAGTTGGCGCCGGAGGTTGTTGACGTCGACGCGATCCTTGCGGGGCCGACGAACGAGTGGCCCGATGACATCGGCCTGGCAACCCATGAGGATCTCGCCTATGTGATCTATACCTCCGGTTCGACCGGGCGGCCGAAAGGCGTGGCGGTCGCACACCGGGCATTGGCCAACGTAATCCACGCCATGCGCCGCGAGATCGAATTCGGCAACCGGGATGTCTTGCTCGCAGTCACCACCCTCTCATTCGACATCGCTGCGCTCGAACTGTTGTTGCCGCTCGTGGCCGGTGCGCGTCTGGTCGTCGCCGGGAGCGAGACGGCGGCGGACGGCCGTCTCCTGCTGGAGGCAATGCAAGTCGCGGGAGCCACGGTCATGCAGGCGACCCCCGTCACATGGTCGATGGTGCTCGATGCCGGATGGCAAGGCGATCCGCCGCTGCTCGTAATGTGCGGCGGCGAGGCCATGTCACTCGCATTGGCGCGACAACTGCTCGAATGCAGCGACGCGCGTGTGGAATCTGTACGGGCCTACCGAAGCCACCATCTGGTCCACGGCCCACCGGATCCGCGGCGAAGAACCGGATGTGCCCATCGGCCGGCCGCTGGCGAATACACGGGTCCGCATTCTCGACCCGCACCTGCGGCCCGTACCCGTTGGCGTCCCCGGAGAACTGTTTATCGGCGGTACGGGCGTGGCGACCGGCTATTGGAAGCGCGACGACTTGACGGTCGAACGTTTCCTCTCCATGCAATTCGATGGCGAACCGGCGACTCGTTTTTATCGAACGGGCGACTTGGCACGATTGGGCCTCGATGGACGCGTGCGTTATCTCGCGCGGGCGGACAACCAGATCAAGCTCCGCGGATTTCGCATCGAGCCAGGCGAGATCGAGGCGGCGCTGGCACGGCATGCCCAGGTGCGCGAAGCGCAGGTGCTGCTGCGTGAGGACATGCCCGGGGATAAGCGCCTGGTCGCCTACGTGGTGGCGCGGGAAGCGGGACTTGCGCCAGCCGACCTGCGCGCGTTTCTCAAACGGCAGTTGCCCGATTACATGGTGCCCGCGGCGTTCGTCCCGCTGCCGGCGTTGCCACTGACGCCCAACGGGAAAGTGGACAGGAAGGCGTTGCCGGTGCCGGAGTACGAGACCAGCGCACCGGAGCATGATCCTCCCCGCACGCCGATGGAGTCGGCGATCGCCAAAGTCTGGGCTGAAGTGCTGAACCTGCAGCGGGTGGGGATCAACGACAACTTTTTCGAACTGGGCGGACACTCGCTGTTGGCCATGCAGATTGTCAGCAGGATCAAACAAAGGACGAGCATCGATCTGAGCTTGCGGCAGCTCTTTGAAACACCCACCGTGAGCGGGTTGGCGCTGGCGGTCCTGGACGATCTTGCGATGGCCACTGATCAGGACATGGCACCTCAAGGCTCACGCGTACAAGAATTATCGCCGATACCCCGCGTCGTCCGGAATCGATAATGCACGTTGGCGCGCAAAGCGCTGCACGCGTGACGCCGTGGAACTCGCCTTCACCGCAGTTCACCCGTTTACGAAATCAGGTCTTCTCTCCAAGCCGGTGCGACTACCCTGCTCGCAGCAATCGGCGCACTTTACAGTCACACGTTGTAGCCATCAGACGACTGCGGCAACGCCTTGATGTATAAGAAAATAACGCAGGTGGCGCGGGCCTTGCTTACAGGAGTACCAGGATCAATTTATTTTCGGCAAATCGCTTTAGGAGAGCTACGAATGACGGCGTGGAAATCACTTGTTTCGGCCATCGCGCTGCTGGGCTTCACGCCGCTGACGCACGCGACCGCGGTGACTTGGGCGGGGAATGGTCACACCTACGACATCGTGACCGGCCAAACGGACACGACCTGGGATGCCGCCCGTGCCCTTGCAGCAGGGTTGGGGGGCTATCTGGCAACCATCACATCGGCGGACGAGAACGACTTCGTCACCCTGCTCGTCAGCAGTCAAGGGACCGGCAACCTCGAGCGTTATTGGCTGGGGGGCTACCAGACCGACCCCAACGGTCCGAGCGAGCCTGCCGGCTCCTGGGCCTGGGTTACCGGCGAGGTGTGGAGTTACACCAACTGGGCGCCGGGCGAGCCGAATAATGGAGTGGGTGGCACCCAGCACTGGCTCCACTACTGGCCAGCGCCCGGTCTATGGGACGACATGGAGAATCGCATCGGCACGATGAACAGCTACGTGGTCGAATTCGCCGCGCCCGAACGCGACACTCCAGCCGCCGTGCCCGAACCCGGCACCCTTGCGCTCCTGGGTTTGGGGTTGGCTGGGTTCGCCGCATCGCGTCGTCGCAAGCAGTAATCCGCACCCGCTTCACGGCAGCCTGCTTCAGCGTTCGACGACGCTGAAGACCGTGGCATTCGCTCCGGGCTTCTACGCCCGCTCGTGATGACGCCGGCTCTCTTGACGTTTATTCTGCGAAGGATTTGCGCCAAGCGGAGCGGGACATGCCACGGAAAGCAAGACCGAATGCGTTGGTTGCCGTCGTCACGGGAGGCGCGCGCGGGATCGGCCTCGCGATCGCCGAGTGGTTTCTTGCGAATGGGCACCGCGTTGCCCTGCTGGACATCGACCGCAGGCAATTGGCGCGCACTGCTCGCCGCCTGGACCATACGCTTCGGGTACTGGCGATTCCCTGCGACGTGTCCGATGCCAAGCAGGTAAAGTCGGCCGTACGGCGCGTCGCGAAGCAATTCGGCCGGATCGATGCGCTCGTGAACAATGCCGGCGTCGCGGTGTTCAAGCCGATCCTGGAAACGACGCTCGCGGACTGGAATCACGTCCTTTCGGTCAACCTCACCGGCGCCTTCATCTGCGCCAAAGCGTGCGCGCCCATCATGCTGCAGACCGGCGGCGGCAGTATCGTGAACATCGCGTCGATTTCGGGATTGCGCGCGAGCACCTTGCGCGTCGCCTACGGCACCAGCAAGGCGGGGTTGATCCAGCTCACGCGGCAGTTGGCGGCGGAGTTCGGCACCATCGGTATCCGCGCCAACTGCATTGCACCGGGTCCGGTCGATACCGCGATGGCGAAGCTGGTGCATTCGGTGGCGATACGCCAGGACTACCACGACGCCATTCCCTTGAATCGCTACGGCACGACCGAAGAGATCGCGGCGGCCGTGGGCTACCTCTGCAGTCCGGCCGCGAGCTATGTAAACGGACAGACGCTGGCCGTGGACGGCGGCTTCGAGGCAACCGGGGTGGGGTTGCCGACGCTTCGCAAACGTGCAGGTGAGCGAGGCGGAAGGAAGCGCTTAACGCCGCCGATCTGCCGGCGTCGCACTGCAGGCACGGCGACGTCCCGTGGCGCCTCGTCAGAGCACGCGGTACTTGGCGAATACATCGGCGAGCTTGGCGCCCGCCGCCAGCTCGTCGCGCGTGGTGTTCTCGCCGGCGACCTTGGCAAAGGCCCGGCGCAGCGCCTCGTCTTCGACCGCCTGCGGCACGACGATGACGCCGTCGGCATCGCCCACGACCAGGTCCCCGGGCGCGACGGCGACGCCGCCGCAGACGATCGGCGTGTCGATCTCGGCGACCTTGCCGCGGCCTTTCGAATCGAGCGGCGCGATGCCGCCGTGAAACACCGGAAAACGCAGCGCCCGAATGGCGCGGATATCGCGCACCATGCCGTCGGTCACGCAACCCGCCGCGCCGCGGGCGCGCGATGCGGTCGACAGCAACTCGCCCCATGGCGCGATGCGACGCGAACCGCAGCACCCGAAGACCGCAACGTCATCGGGCTTGAGGTCGTCGACCAGCGCAATTTCGAGCTCGTAGGGATTCTCGCCCTCGACCGCGTGAAACACCTCGCGATAGAGACCGGTCCGGGCAAAGCCGGCGAGCGTGAGGTCCTCGTCGAGCGGCCGGATCGAGGGTGGCATCGCCTGGTCGCGCAACCCGAGCTCGTCCAGCACGTCGGACAGGACGGCGGTGTAGAGCGACTGCCGGATCTCATTGAGGAACCCCGGGGCACTGCGCTGCAACATGCGTCGCTCCTTGACGGACCGGGATGACCTGCGAATCAGGTCGGCCGGCGGGGCGATTCTACCGCGGGCGAGCGCCGCGTCCGGTCGGGAGCGGTCTGGCGCGAAATCGTCATGACGATCCAGTGCCGACGCGCGGGCGCACCCCGGCGCTTCGACGATCGCGTTCGCGGCGCGACCTCAATAGGCTTTGGTCGCGCCCTTGAGCAGGATCCATACCGTCTTGGCGATGATGTAGGAGTCCAGCTGCAGCGACCAATGGCGCAGGTAATTGAGATCGTATTCGATGCGCGCCTTCATCTTTTCCACCGTTTCCGTTTCACCCCGCAGGCCGTTGACCTGCGCCCAGCCGGTAATGCCCGGCCTGACCTTGTGCCGCATCATGTAGCCCTTGATCAGCTTGCGGTACGTTTCATTGTGCACGACGGCGTGGGGCCGCGGTCCGACGACGCTCATGCGGCCTTGCAGGACGTTGACGAACTGCGGCAGTTCATCGAGCCACGTCTTGCGCAGAAATGCGCCGAACGGCGTCACCCGCGCATCCCCCCGCGTGGCCTGCCGGACGACGGCGTCGTCTTCCGTTACGGTCATCGTGCGGAACTTGTAGACGATGATCTCCTTGCCATCGAGACCGTAGCGCCGCTGCCTGAAGATCACCGGCCCGGGCGAGGTCAGCTTGACGCCGAGCGCGATGATCAACAGCAATGGCGACAGCAGGGCAAGGATCAGCACACAAAAGACGATGTCGCTTGCGCGCTTGAGCATGCCGTTCAGCCCCCTGAACGGCGTTTCGCGCACGGCGACGACCGGCAGCCCCTGCACGAAATCCACCTGTCCCTGGATCAGGTCGGTGATGAATATGTCGGGAACGAAATAGATAGAGGCTGTGGTGTCGTGCAAGCCATCGAGCAGCGACACGATCCTCGGCTGCGAAATCATCGGCAGCGAAATGTAGATGGCGTCGACGTGACCTTCGTTGACGTAGCGCGGCAGGTCCTTGATCGTGCCCAGCATGGGATAGTCACCCAGACCTTCGACGCGTTCGCCGCGGCGGTCATCGAAGAAGCCGGCCACCGTCATCCCGGCGTAAACGTCGCGCTCGATGCGACGGGCCAGCTCGATGCCGTGCTCGTTTGCGCCCACCACGACGGCGCGTTTGGGCGGACCCCGGATTTTCAGCAGGACCGGGATCGACAGCCGCAGCAGCACGTGGGCGACAAACATGCCGACGAGGGCCACCCACCACCACGTCACCAGCATGTCGCGGTCGAAATGGTCCAGATAACCGGTCAAGTATCCCAACGCCAGGAGCAGCCCCGAAACTGCGCCCCAACCCACGGCAATGTGCCGGGCGAGCCCTGGTATCGTTTCAGTCAGGTGTTCGGTCCCCGGAAAGGCCAGGGAGAATACGATGATCGCCAGCAGGATGTCCCGCGACGCGATCTTGCCATGCATGATCAGCGCGATCGCCCATAACGACACGATCAACACCACCGCGTCGAGCGACATCTCCACGACGCTCAACAGCCGGTTGCGCCCAACCAGCATACCGGGGGGCGTTCGGGCGAACCTGGGCCCGAGCTGAAGGCGCATCTCGGTCAACCTTGCCGCGTCGGCGTGTAAACCTGCTTGACGTGCAATCGACGTGAATTCGAACGTGGCGGTGTTGCTCGGTCCACGCTCCCCAGTGGCGACCGTTTATATCAGTCTACATCGTCTGATCATATGGAAAAAGTGATCCAAATCAACATATTTATTCCGGGAGAGCCAGAAGCGGCGTGCCAACCTCGACGTGTTCCCGACGCCGGGCGATGATGTCGCCCACCGCATCGAGCCTTGGCTGGAAAGGATCATGGGCAATGGCATCTCGCAATCTATTTGCAGCGTCGGGGCTTCGGCTTCGACGACTCTGGCTCTCTCTGGGCTGGATGCTGGTTCTCCTCGTCGTCTATCTTTCCGTGACACCGACCCCGATCCAACTGCCGGTCGAGCAGGGAGACAAAGCGTCCCACGTGTTCGCGTATTTCGTGCTGATGTCCTGGTTCGCGAATCTATACAGCGTGCCGGCGCAGCGCGCGATGTTCGCCCTCGGTTTCATCGTGCTGGCCGTCACCCTGGAATACGTTCAACGCGCGACCGGATATCGGACTTTCGAGATCGCCGACATGGCTGCCGGTACCGTGGGCGTGGCCGCTGGCTGGCTGCTTGCTCCACCGCGGCTGCCGAACTATCTGCGCTGGCTGGAACGACTTTGCCGAATGTGACAGTAGAATGGCAAAATCAAAGGCGGCGCGTTTGCGATCGATTCGAGCGATTTCTCGATCATCGTTGTATGCGACCGCCTGTCTGATACAGCAAATTCGTATCGACGCAGATGGTGGTAAGCTGTTCGCACGGCTTTTGCTTATTCGATGCCAACGGCATCGTCAACTTCGGCGGTGTGCGGATAGTCTGTAAAGGGCAAACCCAGTGAAAGCTGGGGACGCAAAGTCACCGGTCTAAGGGGCAACAGGCCCTACGACAGCGGGATCGCCGGACGAGAGTGGGCACTGTGTGCCGCGGCAGCGCGGCGCGCGACTGCCAGCATGAAGGGCGTGTCTGCCGGGCTGGCGTTGCCTGGCCTACCCGCCCTGCTCCGCTTCTGCCGATTCGCTTCGTAGCCTGGCCCATTCGGCCATGTCACAGAGGCGTGTCGATGAAACTGAAGCCGGCTTCCGTCCATTTCCTGCCGATTTCGTTGGATCCGCTGCGTACGGAATCCGGTCCCGGCCAATCTGGGCTTCCTTCTGGCGCTGATCGTCGCCGTCCTGGTTGCCGGTGCGGAAAGCGCCGTCGCGGGTAGGCGGGGATCCGTTGCCACCGCACCGTCATTTGCGGCGGGGCGCATTCTCGCGGCGCCTCAATCGGGAAGCACGGCCGCCGAATTTCTGCAGGCGCTCGTCGCGCAGGGCGGACTCTCGCTCGGGTCGCTGCCGCGGATCGACGTGCACGTGGTGCAAGTTCCGCCAGGCAGCGAACAAGACACCGTTGCGCGCCTCGCCGGAAACCCAGACGTGCGTTTTGCCGAACTCGATCGCCTGGCGCCGCCGGCAGCCAACGTGAACGATCCGTCCTTCGGCAAGGAATGGCATCTTGCGCAAATCAACGCCCCGACAGCATGGGATACGTCCACAGGCAGCGGGATCACCATCGCGATTCTCGACAGTGGTGTCGACGGCACTCACCCCGACCTCGCCGCACAACTGGTTCCGGGCTGGAACTTTTTCGACGACAACGGCGACACATCCGACGTCCTTGGCCACGGCACTGCCGTCGCCGGAGTCGCCGCGGCGGCATCGAACAACGGTATCGGCATCGCGGGTGTCGCCGGAGGCGCTCGCATCATGCCCATCCGCATCACCAATGCCACCGGATATGCGTATTGGAGCACCACCGCGCAAGGCTTGATCTGGGCGGCCGACCACGGCGCGGATGTCGCCAATCTCAGCCTCGAGGGGATGGCCGCGAGCAGCACCATGCAAACTGCGGCTAACTACTTCCGATCCAAAGGCGGCACTGTGATCGTAGCTGCCGGGAACGCGGGGACCGTCGATAACACGGCACCGACGGACACGATGATCGTAGTCTCTGCCACGGACAGCAGGGACCGCATCGCGAGCTTGTCGAGCTTCGGCAACTTCGTCAGCATCTCGGCGCCGGGGCAGAGCATCTACTCGACGGCGAGGGGCGGCGGCTACGGCACCTGGTCGGGAACGTCGATGGCGGCGCCGATGGTGGCGGGAACCGCGGCGCTGATCCTTGCGGTACGGCCGGACCTTTCCCCGACGCAGGTGGATTCCACGCTGTTCGCGAGTGCGACAGACCTTGGCGCCACTGGCCGGGACATCTACTTTGGCTATGGGCGCGTGAACGCCGCTGCCGCGGTCCAGGCCGCGGTTGCCCTGCCTCTCTGTACGCGCACCAATCCGACCCTTACCATTACGCCGTCGCAAAGCGCGGGGGTCAAGGCTGGAACCATGGTCCCATTCAATATCACGGTCACCAACAACGACACGACAGCTTGCGCCGCGTCCACGTTCGACTTGACCCGCAGCGTGCCCGCAGGCTGGACAGCGACCTTCTTGTCCTTGGCGCTTTCGCTCTCCCCGGGCACCAGTGGGTCGACAACCCTGCAGGTGATGTCACCCGCAGGGACCGCCAACAGCTCCAACGCGATAACCGCGACGGCGACGAACCGGAATGCGAACACGTTCGTGCGTTCGGGCTCGGCGACCTACGTCGTGGCCAACGCAGCCGTCTGCACCCGCGCCAATCCGACCCTTGTCATTACGCCGTCGCAAAGCGCTGGGGTCAAGTCGGGCACCATGGTCCCGTTCAACGTCACCGTAACCAACAACGACACGTCGGCTTGCGCGGCGTCAACGTTCGACTTGATCCGCATCGTGCCTGCCGGTTGGACAGCGTCCTTCTTGTCATTGGCGCTTTCGCTCTCCCCGGGCATGAGTGGTTCGACCACCCTGCAAGTTACGTCAACTGCGGGGACGCCCAACAGTTTCAGCTCGATAACAGCGACGGCAACGAACCGGAATGCAAACACATTCGTGCGCGCGGCCGCGGCGACCTATGTCGTGGCCAACGCAGTGCCCGGCGCTCCGACCATCGGGACGGCCACCGCCGGCAATGCGCAGGCGACTGTGAGTTTCACGGCGCCCGCTTCCAACGGCGGCAGCGCTATTACCACCTATACGGTAACGACAAGTCCTGGCGGAATCACCAAGAGCGGCGCGGCGAGTCCGATTGCCGTGACAGGGCTGACCAACGGCACGGCGTACACCTTTACCGTCAAAGCGACCAATGCCGTGGGGAGCGGCGCTGCATCGGCGGCGTCAAACTCCGTCACCCCAGCCGCCCCGATCAACGTTCCCGGCACACCGACAATCGGCACGGCCACCGCTGGCAATGCGCAGGCGACGGTGACCTACGCGGCGCCCGCTTCCAACGGCGGCAGCGCGATTACTTCCTATACGGTCACCTCGAGTCCTGGCGGCGTCACCGCGACCGGCACGGCGAGTCCGATTGCCGTGCCAGGGCTGACCAACGGCACCGCGTACATCTTCACCGTCAAAGCCACCAACGCGGTGGGGACCGGAGCCGCCTCGGTGGCGTCGAATGCCGTCACTCCAGTCGCACCGATCACTGGCAGGATTTACTACGTTTCGACGAGCGGCAGTGATGCAAATGACGGCCTTTCGACGGCACGGCCGTTTTCGAGCCTCGCTAAGGCCGAGTCAGTCGCCACGAGCGCAGGAGACATAATCGCCCTCAAGAGGGGCGACATTTGGTCGTCCACGACCGCACTAAGAATTAGTCACGGGGGAACGACCGGCAAGCCGATTGTGTGGGACGGTGGGTTGTGGGGATCGGGTGCGAATGCCGTCATCCAATCTAGCGGGAATCGTATCTCGGGCAACATGGCGGTAGTCAATATCGTCGGAGCCAGTCATGTCACGTTCCAGAAAATTACGGTGGACGGAAACAATACGCAGACTTTTGGACTCGTAATTGGTGGATCTAATGGCTATTACAGCAAAGGCGCGCTACAAAATGCTGAAAGCTACATAACCGTCCAAGACTCCACTATCAAGAACTGCGGGAACGGGGGCGATTATCGGCTGGGCTTGCTGGTTCAAACCTGGCACAACGACATTTCCAACATCGTGATTCAGAGGGTATCGATCGACGGGGTCGATGATGAAGCATTGTCGTTCTATCCGGGGCGCTCCGACATCGGAGCGACGCCGGCACAAATACGCAATTCCTACATCGGATACAACATGATCACGAACTATGGCAGGAGACAGACGTCTACCAGCTATGGGCTGCAAATAAACAACAAGATCACAAACGTCGTTGTCGAACGCAACACCATCACCACTGGCGCATCGGGCTTTGGTAACGGGATGCAAATAGAGAGCAACGAGCCGATACTGGGATATTTTCCCACCGGCATCATCGTGCGTTACAACGACATCCGCGTGACAAATAGATGGGCACTCTTCTTTCAGGGCATTCACGGCGGGCAGGCAATAACTGCCGACGTTTATTACAACAAATTCAGTTCTGCAACGACCTCTGGCGATGGCGGCGGCATCACCATTCAGTCCTCGACGCCCGACTACACAGGTGCCATCCTGAATTTCTATAACAATGTCATCTATACCACCGGGGGGCGTGGCATCAATGACAGCTCAATGACGACCGGAATCGTTACATTCAAGAACAACATCGTGTACCACACCGGCAATGATCAGTGGACACAGTATTGCATCAACATAACCAAAGCAGGATCAATGATCCACAGCAACAACGCCCTCTTTCGCTCTGCAGGGGCGACTATGACTGTGGTGTCGGAGGCGGGAACCTATAAGACCAGAAGCGTGGTGTCAGCTTGGGAGCCAACGGCAGTGACTGCCGATCCACTAATGGCTGGCCCCACCACCTTCAACTTTGCACTCCAATCCACCTCGCCTGCCATTGATTCCGGAATTAATGTCGGCCTGTCTTCAGACTATGCTGGAACCAGCGTTCCGCAACATTCGGCACCAGACATCGGGCTATTCGAATGGAAATAGTGGCGGCACGGGCGCGAAGCCCATATGCTAAACGTCAGGGCGTGCCGGAAACTCGCGGTATCAGCCCCGCTCTCGGGTGCCGAAAAACCAAGTGGGGCAGGTAGAACCGATAACATCCC
>CAVOHM010000008.1:0-357681 GCA_963695725.1 uncultured beta proteobacterium | reverse complement strand
GAGTGCGCGTACTCATGCGCGGGGGAATGATCAATGCGCAATTATAGGCGCGCCAGGGCCTCCGTCGGCCATCGCCTTGCCTATCACACGACTGCAATCGCGATAGCGCTCCTGCAGTTTGCGTGGGGTCAGGCGTCCGGCGCTGCGTCGACTTTCCTGCGAGCGGGCTGCGCCGTTACCAGCGCGACGCCGACGAGCACCAGCGCGGCGCCGACGAGCTGGATACCGTGCACCGCCTCACCCAGGATCAGCGCGCCCAGGCCGATCGTGAATACCGGGCCGAGCGAGCCGATCAACGACGCGGTGTTGGCGCCAAGACGATGGATCGCCTCGGCGATGAGCCATGTCGGAAGCACCGTCGAAAAGATCGCCATGGCAAGCGACAGCCCGTAGATCGATGCCGGCACGCGAAGCGACGCGAGATCGCGGGTGAGCGCGAAATGCGTCAGCACGAAGACGCTGGACACGAGCATCGCCCACGCGATGAAGCGCAAGCTCCCCATGCGGGCAATCACGGCGCCGGCGTCGATCAGGTACAACGCGTATGCCAGCGCGCTCCCGAGGACCAGCGCGCCGCCGGTCAGCGTTGCCGCCGAATCGCCGCCGAAACTGACGTCATGCGCGAAGACGAATGCGATCCCGCCATACGACAGCAACAGTGCGAGCACCGCACGGCGGGTGATGGGTCTCCCACGGATCAGCGCCGACAGCAGCACGACCATGGTTGGATAAAGGTAGAGGACAAGCCTTTCGAGCGCCGCGGTGATGTAGACGAGCCCCATGAAATCGAGCAGGCTCGCAAGGTAGTAGCCGACGAAGCCGAGCCAGGCGAGCGCGCGCCAATCGCGCGGCGCAATCGGTTGCGCTTCCGGCCGGCGCCCGGCCCACCACGCCATCGCGACGAAGAACGGCGCCGAAAAGAGCATCCGCAGCGCGAGCAGCGTCACGGCATCGACCGGGTCCCACGCGTAGGCGAGCTTGATCAGGATCGCCTTGAAGGAAAAGCCGAGCACGCCGAAGACGGCGCACACGGGACCGATCCAGCGCGAACCTTGCCCCGTCAATCCCAACGGACGAGTCCGGCGTACGCGGTCACGAGAATCACGGCGCCGAACGCGATCCGGTACCAGGCGAACGGCACGAAATCGTGGTGTGCCACATAACGGATCAGCCAGCGCACGCAGGCGAACGCCGATACGAATGCCGCAGCGAAACCAATGCCGAAGGACGGAAGCGCTTGCGCCGTGAGCAGCGTCGAGTCCTTCCAGAGCGAATATCCGGTGGCCGCGAACAGCGTCGGGATCGCGAGAAAGAACGAAAACTCGGTTGCGGCGACACGCGACATGCCGAACAGCATGCCGCCGATGATCGTCGCGCCCGAGCGCGACGTGCCGGGCACGAGGGCCAGCGCCTGCGCGCAGCCGACCTTGAACGCATCGGTCCAGCGCATCGCGTCGATCGTCGCAATTCGGACCGTTTCCGGCCGCGCGCGTTGCCGGCGCTCAGCCCAGAGTATGACGAACGCGCCGATGACGAACGCGCAGGCAACCGGGATCGGCGCGAAGAGATGGGCCTTGATCACCTTGCCGAACGCGAGACCGAGTGCCGCTGCGGGGACAAACGCCACCAGCAGGTTGACGGCGAAACGCTGTGCCGCGGCGTCGGTGAAGATACCGCGCGCGACCGCGACGAGCCGGACCCGGAACTCCCAGCAGACCGCGAGGATCGCGCCGGCCTGGATCACGATTTCGAAAGTTTTCGCCTGATCGCCCGTGTAACCCGCGAGCGAGCCGGCCACGATCAGATGGCCGGTGGACGAAACGGGCAGGAATTCCGTGAGACCTTCGACGACGCCGAGCAGGACCGCGGTGAGGAGCGTAGGCTGTTCCAAGATGGGCACGAAAAGGCCGGGAGGAATCCCCCGGCCGGCGCATTGTAGCGCAGCGTCCCGCGATCAGGCGGCTTTGTGCCGCAGGTGCAGGTGCGCTTCGGCAGCCGGGTAGCCGGCAGCACCGAAGGTTTCGCGTATCGTGCGATTCGCGTCGAAGTACACCTGCCAATAGTGCGCGGTGTGGCAGTACGGCCGCACGGCGAGGACCGGGCCGCGTTCGTTGAACGTCAAAATCTCGACATCGGGCTTCGGCTCCGCGACGACGTTGGCGATCCTTGGCAGCGCATCTTTCAGCCGGCGTACCGCATCGGCCGGATCCACGCTGTGGTCGAGCTGCGCGGTGAGGTCGACGCGGCGGTGCGAATTGCTGCTGAAGTTCTTGATCGTGCCGCCGATGATCTTCGCGTTGCCGACCATGGTTTGCACGTTGTCCGGCGCGTCGATCGTCGTGTTGAAGAGGCCGATCAGCCGCACCGTGCCCTCGACCTCCCCGGCAACGACGTAGTCACCGACCTTGAAGGGCCGCAGAACGAGAATGAACGCGCCGCCGGCAAAATTCGAAAGGAGACCGCCCCAGGCCGCCCCAACGGCGATACCGAGGCCCGCGACCAGAGCGGCGAAGGACGTCGTCTCGACACCGAAGTAGCCGAGAATCGCGACGACCAGGATGATATTGAGCGCGACAGTGATGGCCGAGCCGATGTAGCGGATCACGGTAGGCTCGACCTTCTGCCGCTCTAGTGCGCGCATGACGAGGCTCGAAGCGAAGCCGATCAGCATCCGGCCCACGATGTAGGCGGCGATGGCGCCGAGCAGCTTGAGTCCGAACGTGATCAGCAGAGGTCTTGCCGTTTCCAACATGCCTGAAATGTCCATGGGGGTCCTTCCGTCGAATGAATGTCGCGGTGGGATCCGGGGAGCGCGCTACGCGGAAGGCGCACCGTTTCCCCGGGGCCGCCATTATCGGGCACGCCCGGCGAACGGATCAAGCGCCGCGACCGCGACTCCGGCCCCCGTGCGATCGCACGGCGGGCTGGTGTCGTGGGTTCAGGAATCGGTGACGCCGAGCTCGTCGCAGAGTTTCGCGACCGTCGCCTTCAGCGCGGCAATCTCGGTCTTCAGTTGCGCGACATCCGATCGCAACACGGCGAATTCCGAGACGGGGACGGGATCTCCCTTCGCTTCGTTCGGGACCGCGTGCGCAGCGGCGCCTTGGGCAGGCAGGCCGGACAGCAGGTGCGCCCAGCGCGTTTCGCGGGCGCCGGGTTGGCGCGGCAATTCGACGACGAGCGCTCCGTTCGCCCGCGCCGCAAGCTCGTGCAGAAACCCCTCGGCCGCGGAAACGTCGGCAAAGCGATGCAGCCGATCGCAATTGATCCGCAGTTCGCCCACCGTCTGCGGCCCGCGCAGCATCAGCGCGGCGATCAGCGCGACGGCCTGCGACGGGATTGCCAGGACGCGCTCGACGTTGTGCGCATAGCGCATCACGCGCCCACCGCTCGACTCGACGACGAACGACAAAGTCTTGAGACGATCGATCGCCACCTGCACGTCGGTTTCACTCGCCGCGAGAATCGGGTCACGGCTTGTCTTCTGGTTGCAGCCGGCGGTGAGCGCCAGCAGCGTGAGCGGATACGTGTCGGGTACCGTGTGCTGTTTTTCGACCAGCACGCCCAGGACGCGGGTCTCGAGCAACGAAAGAGGTGGCGGATTCATGGTTTCGAATGGATGGCGAATGCGCGCGCAGCGTAGCCCTACGGGGTTCTTCGCCGCGGGGGTGCCGCGAACTACCCGGAAAAATGCGCACTCAGTATACTGGGCCACGCCGTGGTTCCATGTTTTCCCGGGGGGCGTTGCGAACGATGCCCGCCGGATCGTATCGCTTGTTTTCTTTGTCTGGGGCTCCCATGCAACTCGCCGAATCCGTTCTTCATGCACTGAAAGCCCACGGTGCCCGGGAGATTTTCGGTATTCCGGGCGATTTCGCGCTTCCGTTTTTCAAGGTCGTCGAAACGTCGCGGATTCTTCCGCTCTACACGCTGTCGCACGAGCCCGCCGTCGGGTTCGCTGCCGATGCCGCGGCACGCATGAACTGCACGCTCGGCGTCGTCGCGATCACGTATGGCGCGGGGGCGCTCAATGTCGTGAACGCCGTGGCGGGGGCGTACGCTGAGAAATCGCCGGTCGTGGTCATTTCAGGCGCGCCTGGAAAAGGCGAGGCGGACACGGGATTGCTGCTGCACCATCAGGCCAAGACGCTGGATTCGCAGTTCCGGATCTTTCGCGAGATCACCTGTGATCAGGCGCGACTCGACGACGCGCGCCGCGCGCCGGGGGAGATTGCGCGCGTGCTGCGGCGCTGCCTCACCGAATCGCGTCCCGTGTACATCGAAATACCGCGCGACATGGTGGGTACGACCTGCAAGGCGGTTACGCCCGAGTCTCCGGAACCCGTGGACGCGGACGCGCTCCTGGCGTGCGTGGACGAAATTCTCGCGCGCATCGCCGGGGCGCGATCGTCGGTGCTGATGGTCGGCGTCGAGGTGCGCCGCTTCGGCGTCGAGGCGAAAGTGGCGGCGCTGGCGGCGAAACTCCGCCTGCCGGTAGTGACGAGCCTCATGGGCCGGGGGTTGCTTTCCGGCACCGACACGCCGCCGATCGGAACCTATCTCGGCGTCGCCGGGACCGCTGACATCACCGAACGGGTCGAGCAATCGGATGCGCTCTTCCTGCTCGGCGTCATCATATCGGACACCAATTTCGGCGTTTCCGCGCGCCAGATCGAATTGCGGCGCACGATTCGCGCGTTCGACGGTGCGGTGACGCTCGGTCATCACACCTACGCCGGGATTCCGCTGCCGGATTTGGTCGATGCCTTGCTCGATCGGGCCGAAACCGGATCGGCCCCGCCCGTTGCCCGCGGCCCCGCCTATCCGCGGCATATGCCCGCAGACGATGCGCCGATAACGCCGAGTGACATCGCATGTGCCGTCAACGACCTGATGGCGGAACACGGACGCATGCCGATCGCTACCGATGTGGGGGACTGCCTCTTCACTGCGCTCGACATCGAGCATACCGCCCTGATCGCGCCCGGGTACTACGCGTCGATGGGTTTCGGCGTGCCGGCCGGCCTGGGCATTCAGGCGGCCACGGGCCTGCGGCCACTCGTTCTCGTCGGGGACGGCGCGTTTCAGATGACCGGTTTCGAACTCGGCAACTGCCGCAAGTATGGCTGGGACCCTGTCGTCATCGTGTTCAACAACGCGAGTTGGGAGATGCTGCGCGCGTTCCAGCCCGAATCACATTTCAACGACCTCGACGAATGGAATTTCGTGGGCATCGCGCAGGCGCTTGGCGGTGATGGTGTGCGAGTGCGCACGCGCAAGGAATTGACGGACGCGCTCGCGCAGGCCCTCGTGGCACGCGGCCGTTTTCAGCTGATCGAGGTCATGCTTGCGCGTGGCGTGCTGTCCGCGACGCTCGCGCGCTTCGTCGCCGGCGTCAAACGGGTCGGCCAGCGAGGCGATTGACCGTGAAGCGCCTTCCGGGCGACCTGGCAAAGTCCTGCCGTGAACGGTCTTGTCCGGAGTCGAAGTCGCGTCGGCCCGCCGGTGCTGCTATCGTGGCGGGATGCGGCCCGCCGGGCGGCCGCCAACCCTTCACGGCCGGGCGCCCAATCGCCCGGAATCGACCATGGCGCACTCTCCCGAAGTCACCAACATGGCGCTGTTCTGCGATTTCGAGAACATCGCACTAGGCGTGCAGGACGCACGGTACGACAAGTTCGACATCGGCAAAGTGCTGGAGCGGCTCTTGCTCAAGGGCAGCATTGTCGTGAAGAAGGCGTACTGCGACTGGGAGCGCTACAAGTCGTTCAAGGCGCCGATGCACGAGGCGTCGTTCGAGCTGATCGAGATTCCGCACGTGCGCCAATCGGGAAAGAACTCGGCCGATATCAGGATGGTCGTCGACGCGCTCGACCTCTGCTACACGAAGACGCACGTCGAGACATTCGTCATCATCAGCGGGGATTCGGACTTCTCGCCGCTCGTCTCCAAGCTGCGCGAGAATGACAAGGTCGTGATCGGTGTCGGCGTGAAGAACTCGACATCGGATCTGCTGATCGCGAACTGCGACGAGTTCATCTTCTACGACGACCTCGTGCGCGAGAAGAAGCGGCAGGCGCCGCGGAAGGCGCCGGCACGCACGCCCGCAGGATCGACGAAACCGGCGGCGAAGGCGGCGAGCCGCGACGCAACCGGCCCCGGAAAGAAAAGCGACGACGAACGCCAGCAGGAGGCACTCGAGCTCATCCTGGAGACGATCGAAGCGCTCGGCGCCGAACGCGGCGGCGAGGAGAAGATCTGGGGTTCGATGGTGAAGCAGGCGCTGAAGCGGCGCAAACCCGGCTTCAACGAGTCGTACTACGGCTTCCGCTCGTTCAACGGAATGCTCGAGGAAGCGGAGCGGCGCGGCAGCCTCAAGCTCGAACGCGACGAGAAGTCGGGCGGCTATCGCGTGCGGCTTCCGTCGAACGGGGACTGAACCATGAGGAGTCGCCGCGTGGCGGCGAGCCCAGCCGCCGTTTGTCTTCCCGGACATGACATCGAGCGCGCGATAGGCGCGGGCAAGTCGCAACTCCAGCCGCGTACGCGAAGCGCAACGCGCACCGGACGACGTTGACGGTGCCCGGCGGCGTGGTCGACATCGCCGCGGATCTGCCGTCCCGCGACATTCTGACCGTCGGCCCGGGCCTTGGAATACCCGCCCGCCCGGCGTAAGGTATTGGATCCGACGAGGTCGTCCCAATCTGGGAGAGCATGATCGGGAGCGACGCGATGCCTGACGTACGTCCGGCCGCCGTGGCCGGCATGTTCTATCCCGACGCGCCGTCGGCGCTTGCGGCCGACGTGCGTGCCTGCCTCGCTCGGGTCGAGGTGCGGGCCGCAGGAAGCGTTCCCGTGCCCAAGGCGCTCATCGCGCCGCACGCAGGTTACGTCTATTCGGGGCCGGTCGCCGCCTCCGCGTACGCGCGGCTTGCCGGTGGACGCGAAACGATCCGTCGCGTCGTGCTCTTGGGGCCGACGCACCGCGTGCCGGTCCGGGGGCTCGCGTTGCCGTCGACTCAGGCGTTTGCCACACCGCTCGGAATCGTCGCCGTCGATCGCGAGGCCGTTGCCGCCGCGCTGGCGCTACCCCAGGTTTCGACCAGCGACATGGCGCACGCATTCGAGCACGCGCTCGAAGTGCAGCTTCCGTTTCTGCAGATCGTTCTCGGGGAGTTCCGCATCGTGCCGTTTGCCGTCGGCGACGCGTCGCCTCGCGAGGTGAGCGATGTCATCGAGCTGCTCTGGGGCGGTCCGGAGACGCTCATTGTCGTCAGCTCCGATCTGTCGCATTACCACCGCTACGACGACGCCCGCGACATCGATCGCGGGACCAGCGATGCAATTCTCGCGCTTGCGGCGAACCTCGATCACCAGCAAGCCTGCGGCGCGACGCCCATCAACGGCCTGCTCCTGGCGGCGCGGCGCCACGGATTGCGGCCGGAACTGCTCGATCTGCGCAACTCCGGCGACACGGCGGGCGACAAGTCGCGCGTGGTCGGCTACGCGTCGTTTGCATTTTCCGATGCTGTGCGCGCGGATGGGGGGTCGCATGGTTGACCCGGCGCTCGGCCGCGCGTTGCTTGCGATCGCGCGTTCCGCGATCGGCGCGGAACTGGGGTTGCGCCCTGCGGCCGACGTGAGCCACGACGCGCTGGCGCAACCCGCCGCCACTTTCGTGACCCTGAAGCGCGCGGGCGAACTGCGCGGGTGCATCGGCTCGCTCGAGCCGCGGCGCCCGCTCGGCGTCGACGTGCGCGAGAACGCGATCGCCGCGGCGTTTCGCGATCCGCGGTTTCCGCCGCTCGCCGCCGTCGAGTTCGCAGGGACGTCGGTCGAGGTCTCGCTGCTGTCGGCCGGCGAGCGCCTCGACGTTCGCGACGAGGACGATCTCCTCGCGCGCCTTTCCCCGGGTGTCGACGGCCTGGTCCTCGAGTACGAGCACCAGCGGGCGACGTTTCTGCCGCAGGTCTGGGAATCGATCCCCGCGCCGCGCGAATTTCTGGCGGCACTGAAGCGCAAGGCGGGCCTCGCCGTGGATTTCTGGAGCCCGCGGGTGAACGTTTCCCGCTATGGCGTGACCAAATGGGTAGAGCGCGAATTCGTGCTCGATGAAGGCGGACAATGAGCAACTTTCCAGGACGCTGGTGGCATCGCCTCGACGACGGGCGCATCCAGTGCGACCTGTGCCCGCGCGATTGCCGGCTGCACGAGGGCCAGCGCGGCGCCTGCTTCGTGCGCCAGCGCGAAGGCGACGCCATGGTGCTGACGACCTACGGCCGCTCGTCGGGCTTCTGCATCGATCCGATCGAGAAGAAGCCGCTCAACCATTTCTATCCGGGCTCCTCGGTGTTCTCGTTCGGGACGGCCGGCTGCAACCTCGCGTGCAAGTTCTGCCAGAACTGGGACATCTCGAAATCGCGCGAGATGGATACGCTGATGGACGCCGCGTCTCCGGAGGCGATCGCCGCGACGGCGGCGAAGATGGATTGCAAGAGTGTGGCGTTCACCTACAACGACCCGGTGATCTTCGCCGAGTACGCGATGGACACCGCCGACGCCTGCCGCGCGGCCGGGATCAAGACGGTGGCGGTCACCGCTGGCTACATCGGCGTCGAGGCGCGGCGCGAGTTCTACGCGAAGATGGACGCCGCGAACGTCGACCTCAAAGGCTTCACCGACGCGTTCTACGTGAAGCTCTGCGGCGCCCATCTGCAGCCGGTGCTCGACACCCTCGTCTATCTGAAGCGCGAGACCGACGTCTGGTTCGAGATCACGACGCTGCTCATCCCCGGAAAGAACGACTCGGCCGCCGAAATCGAGGCCATGAGCGCCTGGATCGTTCGCGAACTCGGCGCCGACGTGCCGCTGCACTTCACCGCGTTCCATCCCGACTACAAGATGACGGACATCGAGCGCACGCCGGCGGCGACGTTGACGCGCGCGCGCGACATCGCGCTCGCGGCCGGCATTCGCTACGTCTATACCGGCAATGTGCACGACCGCGCCGGGGGGACGACGTCCTGCCCTGGATGCGGCAGGCGCGTGATCGAGCGCGACTGGCACGAGATCCTGGGCTACGCGCTGACGGCGGAGGGCCGCTGCCGCCACTGCGACACGCTGCTTCCCGGGCGTTTCGACGCGTTCGACGGGCAATGGGGCCGGCGCCGCGTTCCGGTGCGCGTGAGCCTGGAACCGGCCATGCGCGGGCATCGGGCGAGCGCTGCGCCTGGCCCGAGGTCGGCGTAGGAGCGAGTTCCGGAACTTCGGCCGTTCGCGCGTCGACCGGGATGCGATATCCGGTTACAGTCTTTCCTGGTGACAACACCCTCCGGGTGAATTCCGATGCAACTTGCGCGCGCCTGTATTTTTTCTATTGCCGCAGGCATGGCCGGCCTCGCCTTCGCGCAGCCTGCGCCCCACGGCCCCGACGGCTTTCGCAACAATTATCCGCATGGCGGGCGCGAGAGTTTCTGGGCGTGGCAATGGGACCGGGTGCGTGACGGGTTGCCGAAGCCGCCCCCGGAAGGCTGGAACCTGCCCGCGGTCACGACTCGATCCGGCGGCGTTGCGTGCGCCCGATGCGAACCCGTCGGTGACCTGGATCGGGCACGCGACGATGCTCGTGCGGCTTGCCGGCAAGAACATCCTGTTCGATCCCATCTTCTCCGAGCGCGCGTCGCCGTTTCCCTTCGCCGGCCCGAAGCGGATCGTGCCGTTGCCGATCGACATTGCCGAGCTGCCGCGCATCGATCTCGTGCTGATCTCGCACAACCACTACGACCACCTCGACGAGGAGTCCGTGCTGCGGCTTGCCGCGAGGGAGCCAGGGGGGCCCGCGCTTCGTCGTGCCGCTGGGGCTCAAGGCATGGTTCGCCACGCTCGGTATCACGCGCGTCGACGAATTCGACTGGTGGCAGGAAACGCGCGAAGGCGACCTGCGCATCACGTTCGTTCCGGTGCAGCACTGGAGCAAGCGCCGGCTGGACGACGCCAACCAGACGCTATGGGGAGGTTGGGTGGTCGAGGGCGAGGGGCTGCGGCTGATTCACACCGGAGACACCGGCTACTCGCAGGATTTCCGCGATATCGGCGAGCGTCTCGGTCCCTTCGACATGGCGTTCCTTCCGATCGGATCGTACGCGCCGCGCTGGTTCATGAAGGTGATGCACATCGACGTTCCCGAGGCCGTGCAGGTGCGCGCCGACCTCAGAGCCGAGCGCGCGATCGGCATGCACTGGGGCACGTTCGAGTCTCTCGCCGACGAGCCGCTGGACGAGCCGCCGGTCGTGCTCGCCCGGCAGCGGCACGAGCGCGGGCTTTCGCAGGTCCAGTTCGACGTGCTGAAGATCGGCGAGACGCGGCGACTGGAAAAGGTGGTGGCGCACTGACCGGCGGAAAGTGTAGAGTTTCCGCGTGGCGCATCACGAGCGGAGGCATCGTGGGCCAGGTTGGACGCAGGGAGTTCCTGGTAATCGGTGGCGCGATGCTCGTTGCGCCACTTGCCGCCACGGCGCAACGCGCGGAAAGAGTCCATCTGATCGGATTCGTGTCGCCGACCCCGCCTGGCGCGCGGAACGTTGCCTTTCTGCAGGGGCTCCGGCGCGCTGGGTTACGTCGACGGGCAGAACATCCATGTTGAACTGCGGTTCGCCGAAGGGCGACCCGAGCGCCTTCCCGGACTCGTCGACGAACTGGTTCGCCTGAAGGTCGACGTGCTTGTGGTCGGCGCGACGATCGGCGCGCGCGCCGCCAGGAGCGCCACCACAATCATTCCTATTGTCTTCGCCGGTTCGAGCGATCCGGTCGCCGGCGGCATCGTGACAAACCTTGCGCGTCCCGAAGGGAACATCACTGGTTTCTCGCTCGCCTATGGCGACGGCTTCGCCGGAAAGTGGTTGGAGCTGCTCAACGAGGCCGCCCCCGGCGTCTCGCAGTTTGCTGCGCTCTGGAGTTCGAGCAATGCGGCCGCCCGGCGTTTCGTGCAGGAACTGGAGGGCGCCGCACGGAGGTTGAATGTCGGACTCGACGTGCACCACGCGGCCAAGCCTCCCGAGCTCGATGCCGCGCTCGCCGCTATCGGTGGCAGCGGCGCGCAGGCCCTGATAGTGACACCCAGCCCGTTTTCGGTCGCCAACCAGGACAAGCTGGTCCAATTCGCGGCAACCAAACGGTTGCCGGCAATGTATTTCGTCGAGGACTTCGCCGACGCAGGGGGCCTGATGTCCTATGGGCCGAGCATTGTCGATGTGTACCGACGGGCGGCTACGTATGTGGACAAGATTTTGAAGGGCGCAAAGCCTGGTGACCTGCCCGTCGAACAGCCGACGAAGTTCGAGCTGATCGTCAACCTGAAAACCGCGAATGCGCTCGGCCTCAGGATTCCGCAGACGATTCTGCTTCGCGCCGATCGGGTGATCACCTGACCGCAATCGGCTTGGCGCCGACCGACGACGCGCCTGCCGGGATCGGCCCCACACCCGTGCCGCCAGCGTTGCCCGACAATCCCGCGGGCCGACCCCTCGTCAGCGCTTCAACCGATAGAGCATTTCGCCGGCGCGCGGGACGACCAGAACGCCTTCCCGCTGGCGGCGGCTCCACGCGGCAACGTCGATCGATGCCGGATCGCGATAGCCGAGATTGATCTTCCGGCAGCGCTCGGCGGAGATTCCGGTGGCGAGCGTCACCGTCACGCGCGGGGACTCGACGCCGGTCGCGGCATCGTACGTGCCCTGACCCTTCACGTGCGTCGAATGCGCCAGCACGCCGCCGGGATAACCGGCAAAGCGTTCGGATTGCGCGACGAAATAGTCACGGCAGTGGTACCCCACCTCCTCGATGAGATGGCCGTGCGTGTAGCTCACCTCGCGGATGTGCGGCGCGTAGATGATCACTTCGCCACCGTCGGCCACGACGGGCTCGATCTTGTACATCCCCTTGCCCGCCGTCCAGATGTCCGCGTACATCTCGGGCATCACGGACAGCACTTGCCGCGCGGGCGCGTCGAGCCAGACGATGTGCCGCTGCGCCGACAATGCCGACGCCTTCTCCCAGGCCTCGCGCGCCGAGCCGAAATAGAGGCCGGCCAACCCCGCCGGTGTGACGACCAGCGCGAAGCACGCGGTCGGCACTGTCACCATCGACGCGGCACGGTCGATGATGGCGCGCACCGGCGTGTAGCCCGCTGCCGATGATTTCGTAGTTGGTGATGAGCGCGCCCAGCCAATGCGTGAAATTGATCACGTCGGCGCCGGCGATGCCGGGGAAGAAGTACTTGTTGCCGCCCGAAAAGCCGACGACCTCGTGCGGGAAGACCGGGCCGCAGATGACGATCTGGTCGTAGTCGAAGATGCGCCGATTGAGCGATACCGTCACAGGCTGCGCAAGTCGCCCGCCCGAAAGCTCGTCAATCTCGGCGGCGGAAATTTCCCCGATCGTGGCGAAGGTCGCGGGGTCGGACCACTCGTGGTTGAAGATGTGCGAAGCGCCCGCGCGGCCATCGGCGACGGGCGTACCCGACCAGCCGGGAAAGTGCCGCGTCGTCCATCGGCGGGTGCGTGCCGAGCGCCACCAGGAAATCGAGCGCCGCGACCTGGCCGCCCAGCAACTCGCGGAAGAGGCCGAAGAACTGCGGCATCGGCATCGTGCGCGTGCCGTCGGGAATGATGAACAGCACGCGTTTGCCCGCCAGCGACAACGACGCGAGACCGGCGCGGACGATCTCCCGCGTCTCTTCCGCAGTGAGGAAACGATCGTGGAATCCGGAGCCCGCCATGGTGCGTATCGTACCGTCCGCGACCGTTCAACGGTGAATTTCGCATCGGATGCCCTATCGTCCGCAACGACCGGAGGAGAGCGTAAACTTGTGTGGCGGGGCGCATGGAGCGCGCGGGTAGCCACCAGCGGCCTTCGCGCAGCGTCGCGCGCAAGGCAACGATGAATCGAGTGAGAGGAAGATGACCACGACCACGCCCGGCGGGACCGTCGACGTCCTTTACGGGACAACCGGATTGCAGGTCCGGCTGCCGCAGGACGCACGTGCAACCGTGATCGGCAAACGGCCGATGCCGAAGCTGTCCGATCCGATGGCGGCGGTGCGCGAAGCGCTGGCGCATCCCGTCGACGCGGCGCCCTACGCCGCGCTGGTGCAGGGCAGGAAGAGCGCGTGTGTATTGATCTGCGACATCACGCGGCCGGTCCCGAATCATCTGTTCCTGCGCCCGCTGATCGAAGGCATGCTCGCGGCCGGCATGCCGCGCGATGCGGATCACAGTGCTGGTCGCGACCGGCCTGCATCGACCCAACGAGGGTGCGGAACTCGCCGAAGTCGTCGGCGATCCCTGGGTGCAGGACAACGTGCGTGTCGAGAACCACTTCGCGCGGGACGACGCGGCGCACGTCGACTTCGGGGTGACGTCCGGCAGGCGCACGCCGGTGAAGCTCGACCGCCGCTTCGTCGACGCGGAGCTGCGCATTGCCACCGGGCTGGTCGAGCCGCACTTCATGGCGGGCTACTCCGGCGGCAGGAAGGTCATCGCGCCGGGGGTCGCCCACGCCGACACCATCCGCACGTTTCACAGCGCGCGCTTCATGGAGGATCCGGCGGCGATCCAGTGCAACCTCGCCGGCAACCCGCTACACGAGGAGCAGCTCGAGATCGTGCGGATGTTGGGCGAGGTCTACGCGGTCAACACGGTGATCGACGAGGACCGCGATCTCGTTCACGTCAATTTCGGCGAGGTCATCGCAAGTCACCTCGATGCAGTCGCCTTTGTTGCCGAAAGCACGCGCGTGCCGGTCGGCAGGCGATTCTCGACGATCCTGACCTCGGCCGCGGGGCATCCGCTCGACAAGACGTATTACCAGACGGTAAAGGGCATGGTCACGCCGCTCGACATCCTGGAGCCAGGCGGAACGCTGATCGTCGCGTCTGCCTGCTCCGAAGGCTTCGGCTCGTCGGAGTTTCGCGCGGCGCAGCAGCGGCTGCGGACGCTCGGCCCCGACGCCTTCCTGCAGACGTTGCTCGCGAAGCGCCTCGCCGACGTCGACGAGTGGCAGACCGAAATGCAGCTGAAATCGATGCGTGCGGGGAACGTGCAGCTCTACACGACGGGCCTCGATGATGTGGAGCGAAGCCTGACCGGGGTCGAGTCGATCGCGTCGATCGATGCCGCGCTCGCCGCCGCGCTCGCGCGTTCCGGCGATCCGGCGATCGCGGTTGTCCCCGAAGGTCCCTACGTCGTTCCCGTCGTCGGTTGACGAGATGAAATCGCCTGCGCCGGCATCGCTCGCCATCCACCTCGATCTCATCGGCGGCCTGGCCGGCGACATGTTCGTCGCGGCAATCGTCGACGCGTTGCCTGCGCTCGCGGCGCCGGTGCTGGCTGAACTGGCAGCGGTACAGCCGGCAGGAATGTCCGGGCCCGGCTTCCGTGAGGCTTCGAACGGTGGGTTGCGCGCGCAACGCTTCGGTCTCGCGGAAGTGTCGAGCCACGCGGGTTACCGTGTTCGGTCCAATGGCGGGTCGGGCGGCGCTGCGGGATTCGCGCACTCGCACGATCATGCCGGTACGGCGTACGTGCTGCTGCGCGACCGTCTCGTGGCTGCGCCGTTGTCCGCATCGACGCGCGAGCACGCATTGGCGATACTGGCGCTTCTTGCCGACGCCGAGGCGCGCGTGCATGGCATTACCGTCGACAAGGTCCATTTCCACGAATTGGCAGACTGGGATTCGCTGCTGGACGTGGTCGCCGCAGGGTGCATTGCCGCATCGCTCGACGGCGCGCGCTGGACTGCGTCGGCACTCCCGTTGGGCGGCGGGACCGTGCACACGGCGCATGGCGTGTTGCCCGTTCCGACTCCGGCGACAAGCCTGTTGTTGACAGGCTACCCGTGGCACGACGACGGCATCGCCGGCGAACGCGTCACGCCGACCGGCGCCGCGATTCTTCGGCATCTTGTTCCCGTCGCGCAATGCGGTGCGCATCGCGACGCAGGTCGTCTCCTCGGCATCGGCAGCGGAGCGGGCACGCGCACGCTGCCGGGGCTGCCGAACATCGTGCGCGCGCTCGTGCTGGAGCGCGCTTTCTCCGCAGCGGCCGACACCGACGCCGTGGCGGTGCTCGAGTTCGACGTCGACGACATGACCGGTGAGGAAATTGCGGTTGCCGCCGATCGCCTGCGGCTGGAACCGGGCGTGCTCGACGTATCGGTCGGAACGCGGCAGGGCAAGAAGGGGCGCACGCTCGCCGATTTCCGGCTGCTGGCACGGATCGATGCGGCCGACGCAATCGCGCGGGTCTGCTTCACCGAAACGTCGACGCTGGGCCTGCGCTGGCGCGAGGAGCGCCGGCGCTTGCTGCGGCGAAACGAGTTCGCACTGGATGTCGACGGCGCCGCGGTTCGGGTGAAGATCGCCGAGCGTCCGGGTGGCGCGCGCACGGCGAAAGCCGCGCAGGACGACGTCGTTTCCACGCCAGGGCTCGGCAAGCGCCGGCGCGTCCGCGCCGCGGCGGTCGAGCGCGCCGTGAAAGGTGGCGAGGAATGAGCCCCCACGCTCACTGTGTGCGGCTTCGCCGCATCCCGCTTCGCGGGACCAGCCTTCGGCTGTCCTGCGGCCTTCGGCCTGGTGTTCGCTGCCCCCCAGGGGGGAGCAAGGCCTCCCTTGGGGCGGCCCGGCGGGAGGCCTGATGAACGCGGCGCTGCCCGCCAATCCTCTTCTCGCGCGCCTTGTCGCGGCGCTCGATCGCCACGACCGGCTCGCGCTTGCCGTCAGCGGTGGCGTCGATTCGATGACGCTCGCCCACGTTGCGTGGCGATTTTCACGCGCGCGGACCACGATGTATCACGCGACGGGGCCGGCGGTGCCGGCGGCGGCACGCGCGCGAGTGGAAACGCACGCGGCGAGACATGGTTGGCCGCTGGTGATGCTCGACGCCGGCGAGCAGGCTGATGTCCGCTATCGCGCGAACCCCGTCGATCGCTGCTACTACTGCAAGTCGAACCTGTACGCGCGCATCCGTGAAGCGACGCCGGATCCGATCGCGTCGGGGACCAATCGCGACGACCTCGCCGACTTCCGGCCCGGGTTGCGCGCGGCGGCCGAACGCGACGTCGTGCATCCTTATGTCGAGGCGTCGATCGACAAGGCGAACGTGTATTCGCTCGCGGCGAGTCTCGGCCTCGACGATCTCGAGCGGCTGCCGGCGCAGCCGTGCCTCGCGAGCCGTGTGGAAACCGGCATTGCCATCGCGCCGGAAGATCTTGCATTTGTCGATGCGGTCGAGACTCGTCTCGCTGCGCACTTCGGACGGGAAGCGGTGCTTCGCTGCCGTGTGACCCACGCGGGCATCGTGGTCGAACTCGCGGCGGCGCAGGACACCGCCGCCGCCGGCATCGCCCGCGAGATCGCCACGGATCTATGCCGGCGGGAAGGGCGCATTTTCGCCGGTGTGCGGAGTTATGCGCGCGGAGCGGCGTTCCTGCGCAACGTCGCCCATGAATGAATTTCGTCTCGACTGGGAACGCGCCGAGCGTACCGGAACGAGCGAGGCAGTGCTGTGCGAACCGAAATCCGCGGCGCAAGTCGAGGCGATCATCGCGCATGCCATCGAGTTCGGCCGCCGGCTGCTGTTCACCCGGCTTGGCCCCCGCAAATTCAGCCGGCTTTCGGAGCGCGCGCGCGACGCGCTCGATTACGACGAACCCACGCGTACGGCAATCCTCGGCGGACCGGCGGTCGTGCGGGGCGTCGATCGGGTCGCCATCGTATGCGGCGGCACGTCTGACCTCGGGGTGGCGCGCGAAGCGGCCCGCACGCTCGCCTTCGAGGGCGAAACGGCGACGCTCTTCGCCGACGTGGGCGTCGCCGGGTTGTGGCGACTCATGGAGCGACTCGACGACATCCGCCGCCATCGCGTCGTCATTGCCGTGGCCGGCATGGAAGGCGCGCTGTTCAGCGTGCTCGCCGGCCTCGTTCGCTGCGCGGTGATCGCGGTGCCGACGTCGGTCGGCTACGGCGTCGCGAAAGGCGGGCGGCCAGCCCTGGACGCGGCGCTTGCGAGCTGCGCGTCCGGGCTCGCGGTTGTAAACATCGACAATGGATTCGGGGCAGCGCACGCGGCGCTACGGATACTCGGGCGGGAGTCTCCAGGCGCGCCCGGGCCCGGGTGATGCAACGTGCTCGATCGCCTGGCTCGGACGAAGGAAACTTCCTTCGGCCGCCGCGCCGACTGAAGCATTCTTCCTTTGATCGCCGCACGCCGGCTGCGGCACTTGCCTGCCGCCGCCGGATCAATCGAGATCGACGTATTTCGTCGCGCGCCCCTTCGCCTTCGCGACCGGATACTTTTCGCGGTTGATCACGAGCTTGTCCCGCGCCGCGGCGACGATGTCGATATCGAGCGCTCGCCCGAGACCCACGAGATAGATCAGCACGTCGCCGATCTCGTTGGCGACGTCGGCGCGTTTTTCCGGCGCCAGCGCGCGCGACTCCTCGTTGGAGCACCACTGGAAGTGTTCCATGATTTCCGCCGCTTCGATGGCCACACCCATCGCCAGATTCTTCGGCGTGTGAAACTGCGCCCAGCTGCGCTCGGCAGCGAATGCATCGAGCGCACTTTGCAATTCGGCAAGACTGTCGGCCATTTTCATTACTCCCATATGCCGCGCGACACGCCCCCGCGCTTGTGGCATCGATCCGATCGCTACATTCGATTGAATACCCGGCAAATCGGTGCCGCTTCAGAACTTTTCGTCGGCGCGAAGATAGCGCCACTTCCCGGCCGGCAGCTTGCCGAGCACGACGCTGCCGGTGCGCACGCGCTTCAACCCGGTGACCTCCAGCCCGACGAGTTCGCACATGCGGCGAATCTGCCGCTTCCTGCCTTCGCGCAACACGAACCGCAATTGGTGCTCGTTCTGCCACGAGACGCGCGCCGGCTTCAGTTTCACGCCGTCGAGCATAAGGCCGTGCTGGAGCTCTGTCATTCCGGCGAGCGACAGCGTGCCCTCGACCCGTACCAGGTATTCCTTTTCGACCTCGGAGTCGCGACCGACCAGCCGGCGCGCGACGCGGCCGTCCTGCGTGAACACGATGAGGCCGGTGGAATCGATGTCGAGCCTGCCCGCAGGAGCGAGACCGCGCAGATGGCCGGGTCTGAAGGTGATCGGCGCGCGATCCTCGGACCAGCGGTTCTCCGGACGAATCAGCACGCTCGCAGGCTGGTAGCCATCCTCGGCCTGGCCCGATACGTAGCCGATCGGCTTGTTGAGCAGGATCGTGACCTGTTCGCTCTGATGCCGGTGGGCCGCGGGGTCGATCTCGATGCGCGCGCCGGGCGGCACACGCGTGCCCAGCGTGTTCATCACGGCGCCGTCCACCGTCACCCAGCCGTTCTCGATCCAGTCGTCGGCCTCGCGCCGCGAGCACAGACCAAGCTCGCTCATGCGCTTGGACAGGCGTGGGTTCTCGGGCGCGAGCGCAAGTGCGGATGCCCGCGGTGGCTTGGCCGGCTTCGGGTGGCGCGGCGGCTCCTCGTGCGCCAGGGGCGGGGACGAGGCGAGCGTTTGCCCTGGTGACAGCGCGACTGACGGCGTACGGCCGTGCTGCGCGCGGCGCTGGCGCGACGTCGGCGGCCTGGCGGGTTGCGCAGAGCCGCTGCGCGGCGGAAGCTTGAGCGTGGAATAGGTCATCACAACCCGAGCACCAGCCGCAGGCCGCTGTCGACACGGTTCATTGTCAGGGTTGGAAGCATGCGAACCCGTTCGGTGAGATACAAACGATCGATGGTCAGAACTTGAGATACATTGACGATGGAGGGCTTGGAGAGACCGGACTCACTCTTGCTAATTCGTACATTGCCAGGCGCCCCCGCCAAGGCGAGATTGGACGTAATCGCCGCGATGACGACGGTTGCAATGCGACTTTCATTGAACGGATTCGACTGCACCACGACGACTGGACGTCGAAACCCGGGGCCGGACCCCGCCGCCGGCGGCAGGGAAGCCCACCAAATCTCACCACGCCTCATGACCTACGGACCTGGACTGGGCACGCTCCAAGGCTACATCGACCGCGGACGCCTCGACGCCATAAACCGCGTTGAGCCGCTCAGTAACGGCGTTCGACCCGTGAGTTCCGACATACTCGGCGATGGCTTCCGCATAGAGACGACTGCGGGGCTTCTTCAGGCGCTTGGCAAGATGCTCAGCCGCCTGGAAGACGGGATCCGGGAGTGAGATTGCGACCTTCATGGGGAGTATGGTATCACTGCAGTCATACTTCGGCAATCGCGCGCATGTCCGGCGATCCGAGTAATCCCGACACGGGCGCCGGCCCAACGCAGCATGCCTGCGCTATAGTGCCGCGGCCTCAGCCTTCGATTATTTGCTGACCGCCGACAATGCCGCTTTCCTGGAACGAGATCAAGGACCGCGCCCTCAGGTTTTCGCGGGAGTGGAAGGGCGAGGGCTCGGAGCGCGCCGAAGCACAAAGCTTCTGGAACGGTTTCTTCGACGTCTTCGGCATCGACCGGCGGCGAGTCGCGATCTTCGAAAAGCAGGTCGAGATCACCCGCGCCGGCAGGAAGCTCAAACGTGGACGCATCGACGCGTTCTGGAAGGGCGTGTTGCTGATCGAGCACAAGAGCGCGGGCGAAGACCTGGACTGTGCGTTCGCGCAGGCCTCGGACTATTTCGACGGTCTGCCCGACCGCGATCTTCCCCGCTACATTCTCGTCTCGGACTTCGCGCACTTCCGGCTCTACGACCTCGAAGCGGATACTACGATCGAGTTCAGGCTGGGCGAGCTGCATCAGAAGGTCCGCCACTTCGGGTTCATCGCTGGCTACCGCACGCAGGAGATCGAGCCGCAGAACCCCGTCAACATCCGTGCCGCCGAAGCAGATGGGGAAGCTGCACGATCTGCTCAAGGCGAGCGGCTACACCGGCCACCCGCTCGAGCTCCTGCTCGTGCGCGTGCTGTTCTGCCTGTTCGCCGACGATACCGGCATTTTCCAGCCCGCGGGTTCCTTCCGCCTCTGGCTCGACGAACGCACCGCCAGGGACGGTTCGGACCTCGGCCCGCAACTGGCGCAGCTCTTCCAGGTACTGAACCAGCGCGACGGCGTGCGCCCGAAGACGCTGGACGAGCAGTTACGTACGTTCCCGTATGTCAACGGCAAGCTGTTCGAGGAGATGCTGCCGCTGGCGTCCTTCGATGCGGCGATGCGGCGATGCGCGAGACGCTGCTCGACTGCTGCGCGCTCGACTGGAGCGCGATTTCGCCTGCCGATCTTCGGCGCGCTGTTCCAGTCGATCATGGACGAGAAGGCGCGGCGCAACCTCGGCGCGCATTACACGTCCGAGGAGAACATCCAGAAGCTCATCAAGCCGCTGTTCCTCGACGAGCTTGTGGGAGGAGTTCGGCAAGGTCAAGGGCAACCGGAACAGGCTGTTCGACTTCCACAAGCGGCTACGCACGCTCACGTTCCTCGATCCGGCCTGCGGCTGCGGCAACTTCCTCGTCATCACCTACCGCGAGCTGCGCAAGCTGGAGCTGGAGATTCTGCGCGCGTCGCTGGCGCTGGAGCGCGAGAGCGGGCAGCGGCTCCTCGACATCCAGCAACTGGTGAGCGTCGACGTCGACCAGTTCTACGGCATCGAGATCGAGGAGTTTCCCGCGCGGATCGCGCAGGTCGCGCTGTGGCTCGCCGACCACCAGATGAACACGCGCGTCTCGGAGGAATTCGGCAACTACTTCGCGCGGATTCCGCTGACGAGCACCCCGCACATCCACAACACGAACGCGCTTCGCATCGACTGGAACGACGTGCTCCCGGCGGAGCGGTGCAGTTATGTGCTGGGGAATCCGCCGTTCGTGGGCGCAAAGTTCATGGATGATGAACAACGTGCGGATGCACGGCGCGGTCTTCGGCGGCATCGAGAACAGCGGCCTGCTGGATTTCGTTGCGACATGGTACGTCCTGGCTGCCCGCTACATCCAAGGATCAGCGGATTCGTTGTGCGCTTGTGTCAACCAATAGTCTTTCGCAAGGTGAGCAGGTCGGTGTGCTGTGGTCGTGGCTGTCTTGGGCAAGGTATCCGGATCCACTTCGCACATCGGACGTTTCGGTGGAGCAATGAAGGGCGCGGCGTGGCGGCGGTCCATTGCGTCATTATCGGATTTGGTGCGATTCGAATGTTCCGCGCAAGGTCATCTACGAGTACAACGACGTACAAGGTGAGGCGCACGTGGTCACGCGTGGCCAACGTCAATCCGTATCTTGTCGACGCGGTCCTGACGTTGTCCTTCCGCGAGCGGTCGCGAGCCCATTCGCGAGCGTGCCGCGAGATCGGCATTCGGCAACAAGCCAATCGACGGCGGCAACTATCTCTTCACTGCTGACGACAAGGCCGAATTTCTTCGCCGCGAACCCGGAGGCCGCGACAATGGATTCCGCCGTTGGCTTGGTGCCGACGAGTTCATCAACGGCTATCGAGCGCTGGTGCCTCTGGCTCGGCGAACTGCCCGCCAGTAGAGTTGCGATCGCATGCCAGAGGCGATGAATCGCGTCGAATCGGTCCGCGACTTCCGGCTGGCGAGCAACCGAGCGCACCGACCCGCAAACTGCATCGACACGCCGACGCAGTTTCATGTCGAGAACATTCCGGCAGTTCGTCGTACGTCGCCATGCCGAAGGTGTCGTCTGAACGGCGCCGGTTCATCCCGATCGGCATTGCTTGAGACGTCGGATACATCGCGACCAGCGAGCTTCTGTTCGATCGTAGTGGGGGCGACCGATCTACCATCTTCGGCGTGTTGCGTTCCGCGATGCACATGCGCCTGGGTTCGTTACACCGTTGCGGTCGCCTCGAAAGCCGCTACCGGTATTCGAAGGACATCGTCTACAACAACTTCCCCTGGCCCGAGAATCCGACCGAGGCACAGAAGCAGAAGATCGAATCCGCCGCGCAAGCCGTCCTCGACGCCCGCGCCGCGCACCCGAGCGCCTCGCTCGCCGATCTCTACGATCCGCTGACGATGCCGCCCAATCTGGTCAAGGCGCATCAGGCGCTCGACGCGGCCGTCGACGCCGCGTATGGCCGCAAGGGCTTCAGGAATGACGCCGAACGCGTCGCCTTCCTGTTCGAGCTCTACCAGAAGTACACGAGCCTGCTTCCCGCCACCGCAACGCCAAAGAGTGCGGGAAGGACGGCTGCGCGCGCAATCGGGAAACGTTAGTAGCCGGAACCCGTCACAGCGGGCTATAGCTTTAGCTGTCCGATCGACCCATCGCGGCGGATAGAGAAAAGTCGAGGACGCCTCGTGTCGACCGCAAGTCGGTAGATCCGAGGCAGCACCTGCAGCAATATCCGCGCGGTGTCCTCGGCGCTCAGGTTGCCGCTCGTGAACACGAAGATGATGGCACGCGATGCGCGAATCGCAGCCAGCTCGTTCGGTTTGCGCCGAATGTTCTGGTCCCGTGTAATCGCGATCCAGCCCTGCTGGCTGACCTTTCTGATCTACTCGACATCCGGGCTGTCGACCGCGAAATGCTGGCGGTGCGCGAAATGGGCAATCCCTGCAATGTCCAGCGCGTGGCCCAGCTTGCGACTCCAGGCATCACGATCGATGAACAGCGCCGGACGATCAGGCCGCGAGGCGCTCGTAGCGGAGCGCTTCGAGGATATTTTCTTCGCTGACACCGTAGTCTTCAGCCATTTCGGCCGGCGAATCGCCGGCACCGAAGCGATCGGCGATCACGTCGGTGCGGACTCCGGCCCCGGCCACGATCGGGCGCCCAAAGGCGATCTTGGGATCGATCGCGATCGTGCTCGGCAATCCGCTGGTTTGCGTCGCCTTGCGCGTATAGGGAAACAAACGCACAGGCATGCCACTCGTGCCGCGTTGAATTCGATCGAGTGCCCGCTCGAACTCGCCGCGAAGCGCGGTTTGTCCGCCGCCGGAGACGTTGACGAGTTGTCCCGCGTATTCGAGGAAAAGGTCGAGCCCGTTGGTTCGAAAGTCCTTGTCGAGCAATGGTCGCGTCGACCGGGTTTCCCGGCGGACGCAATCCAGTGCCCGGCGAACACGTTGTAGGGGAACGCGGTGCCCGCGCGTGATGGCACCCAGGACGTGCAGTTCGCACAGGTTAGCGAACGAAAGCAAGCGGCCGGACGCATCAGCCGGCACTATGACGGGCCTGAAAGTCTTCGCCGATCCCCGATATCGATAGCCCTGTCCGAAGCACCACGATCTGACTGTGGAATCATTCAGCTTGAGCAGATTCGCCACCTCGGCCGCGCGATAGCTCGGTGCGTCGTAGATCGACGAACCGACGGTGCCCTTCGTCATTGGTGTTTCGGCGTTCGTCTTCACGAATAGCGCGCGTTCGAATTGTGGATAGTCAAGCAATGGTAATGCGATCCAACGGACCGTCCAAATTCCCCGTTCGGCCGATGCGGCTGAACGCGGCCGGGTTCGCGTCGGATTGACACTGAGACCCACAAATGTTTATTATAACACACGTTATAACGTCCCGCAGGGTCGCCCATGTTCGCGCTCAAGCTCACCCAAATCGGCAATTCCGTTGGCGTCATCCTGCCGAAGGAAATGCTCAACCGCCTCAAGCTGGAAAAGGGGCAGTCGGTCTTCGTCACCGAAACACCGTCCGGCTACGTGTTGACACCATACGACCCGGCGCTCGCGGAGCAGATCGAGGCGGGCCGCGAATTCATGCGGGAATATCGCGATACGTTCCACGAACTCGCGAAATGAATTGGCGCTGGGTTGGACGGCAGGCGCTCACGCTACTCCACGACGAAAGCCTGGCCGAGCACGGCGGAACGGCAGGATTGCGTGACGAGAGTCTGCTTGAATCGGCGCTCGCGCGCCCGAATTATCTTGCGGTTTACGAAACGCCGGATCTTGCCGACCTTGCGGCATCGTATGGCGTCGGGCTAGCCAAGAATCATCCGTTTGTCGACGGGAACAAGCGCACCGCCTTTCTAGCGGCCGGCCTGTTCCTGACGCTCAATGGCCATCGACTCGACGCGACGCAATCGGATGCCACATTGACCATGCTCGCCGTTGCCGCCGGCGACATCGACGAACCAGGATTCGCCGCCTGGATTCGGGAGCACGCGCGGCGGCGCTGAATTGGGCGGAACGAGCCCAGGACCTCCTCAAGACTTCTTGCGAGCACGCGACCTGCCCACCGCCTTTGCGACGGACTTCGCGGCACGGTCAAAATCGAATCGTTGCGGATCGAAATCGCCAGCCCATTCGCGCAATTCGCGATGCTCCGGGTGTTTCCGGTCGGACAGGGCCCTGAGCAAGTCCGCGTAGCCGTACGGCCCTCCGCAATCTTCAGGCGGGCACGCGCCTTCGCCGCCGAGCAAACGCAGTTCGCAAGGTTCGTCGATTTTGCCTCTCCGGATCACGATCTCGTGCCACCAATCGTCACCGAAATCGTACCAGTAGCGCATCTTGCGACGACTTTCAAGCAAATCGCCGAGCCGGATCTTACGCTCGTCGAGGATTGGCCTGTCTCCGGCAAAAAAGTCCTGCGGAGCGGGCGGGCCGATTGCTTGTCCGCCAACATCGAACTCATGCAGATGACAATCCTGCCAGCCCATCGCGGCTTGCAGGACCTTGTGCAGCTGCGCGAATGTCAGGTTGGCGGGCACAAGCACTTCCCGCCAGACGGGAGGGGCGACGTCAAGCAATGTCACCCGCAGGCGTAGCGACAATAGTGGCGCCAAGTCTTCCGCCTGGGCGGAGTCGCGTGGGGCGATCGGACGCCCGACCTTTACCCGCGGCATGTGTCCGCTCACGCCTTCGAGTAGATCTCCGCGCCCTTCTGCACGAACTCCACCGCCTTCACTTCCATTCCCTTCGCGATCGCGTCGGCTTCCGCGATGCCCTGCTTCGCCGCGAACTCGCGCACGTCCTGCGTGATCTTCATCGAGCAGAAATGCGGCCCGCACATCGAGCAGAAGTGCGCGAGCTTGGCACCCGACTGCGGCAGCGTCTCGTCGTGGAACTCGCGCGCCTTGTCGGGATCGAGGCCGAGGTTGAACTGGTCGTCCCAGCGGAATTCGAAGCGCGCTTTCGAGATCGCGTTGTCGCGGATCTGCGCGCCGGGATGGCCCTTGCCGAGATCGGCGGCGTGCGCGGCGACCTTGTACGCCATGATGCCGTCCTTGACGTCGGCCTTGTTCGGCAGGCCCAGGTGCTCCTTCGGCGTCACGTAGCAGAGCATCGCGGTGCCGTACCAGCCGATCATCGCCGCGCCGATCGCGCTTGTGATGTGGTCGTATCCGGGAGCAATGTCGGTGGTGAGCGGGCCCAGCGTGTAGAACGGCGCCTCTCCGCACAGGCGCAGCTGCTCGTCCATGTTGTGCTTTATCATGTGCATCGGCACGTGGCCGGGGCCTTCGATCATCACCTGCACGTCGTGCTTCCACGCGATCTGCGTCAATTCGCCGAGTGTCGCGAGCTCGGCCATCTGCGCTTCATCGTTGGCGTCGGCGCCCGAACCGGGCCGCAGTCCGTCGCCCAGCGAGAACGCGACGTCGTAGGCTTTCATGATCGCGCAGATATCCTCGAAGCGCGTGTAGAGGAAGCTCTCCTGGTGATGCGCAAGGCACCACTTGGCCATGATCGAGCCGCCGCGCGACACGATGCCGGTCATCCGCTTGGCCGTCAGCGGGATGTAGCGCAGCAGCACGCCGGCGTGGATCGTGAAATAGTCCACACCCTGCTCGGCCTGCTCGATCAGCGTGTCGCGGAACATCTCCCACGTCAGTTCCTCGGCCTTGCCGTCGACCTTTTCCAGCGCCTGGTAGATCGGCACCGTGCCGATCGGAACGGGCGAATTGCGGATGATCCACTCGCGCGTCTCGTGGATGTTCTTGCCGGTCGAGAGATCCATCACCGTGTCGGCGCCCCAGCGCGTCGCCCACGTCATCTTCTCGACTTCCTCGTTGATCGACGACGACACCGCAGAGTTGCCGATGTTGGCGTTGATCTTGACCAGAAAATTGCGGCCGATGATCATCGGCTCGGTTTCGGGGTGGTTGATGTTGCTGGGAATGATCGCGCGGCCGCGCGCCACCTCGGCGCGGACGAATTCCGGCGTGATGATCGCCGGGATCGCGGCGCCGAAGCTCTGACCGGGGTGCTGGCGCGTGACGGACGGCGGCAGCGTACGCAACGCCTCCTCGCGCTTGAGATTCTCGCGGATCGCGATGAACTCCATCTCCGGCGTCACGACGCCACGGCGCGCGTAGTGCATCTGCGTGACGTTCGCCCCTTCCTTCGCGCGGCGCGGCTTTCTGGCGAGTTCGAAGCGCAACCCGGCCAGTTCCGGGTCGGCGAGCCGCGTGCGGCCGTAGGCGGAAGTCAACCTGTCGAGCGCGACCGTGTCGCCGCGTTCAGCGATCCACGGCGCGCGCAGCGCCGGCAGGCCACGACGGATGTCGATCGTGGCAGAGGGATCGGTGTACGGCCCCGACGTGTCGTAAACGACGATCGGCGGATTCTTCTCGGCGCCCATCGTCGCGGGCGTGTCGGACTGCGCGATCTCGCGCATCGGCACGCGAATGTCGGAGCGCGAACCCTCGACGTGAATCTTGCGCGAGTTGGGCAGCGGCGCGACGGCCGCGCTGTCGACGTGCGCATCGCGCGCGTAGAACTTGTCGTTGGCGTTCATGGAGGCTCCTCGGCATCGAAACGGCGCGGGGAGCGAATAGGCAGGCTACGCTTCCCTGCGCCGGCATTGTCCGCACAGGTACCAAGGGTGTGATCTCACCCTCCCGCAATGCGGGAAGGACCCCTAGCGTCGACGATCAGGGTACGCCAAAGCGATGTGTCCGTCCAACGGATGCAAGCGAGAAATCCGGAGAACGAGGTAAACGGATAGTGCGCCGCTTTACCGCCGTCCACCGCCGCCGCGGAAGCCACCGCCACCGAAACCGCCGCCGCCGCCGAAGCGCCCGCCGAATCCGCCGCCGCTGAAGCCGCCGCCGCCGAAGCGATCACCGCCACCGAATCCGCCACCGCCGAAGCGGTCACCGCCGCCGAACCCGCCGCCGAAACCGCCGCCGCCTCCGAAGCCCCCGCCGCCACTGTTCATCCGCGACATCGGGCTGGCCTCGCTGAAACTCCCTGCCCGGTCGGCGCCGGTGCTGCGCGCCTGCGACTCCTTGTCGGCCCACGACGTGTTGCCGGAAGCGGCGCTCGTGCCGCTCGCCGAATGCTGCTGCCAGCCGTTGCCGGTGTTCGAGTACACGTTGCCGTTGACGTCGGCGACGTGGTTGTTGCCGACACTCGCCGTGGCCCAGGTGTTCGTGTTGCCGGTCTTTGCGTTGTAGGTCGAGCCCCCGCCGACGTGCGCGTTGCCTTGCGGGCCCGCCGTGGTGGCGCCAGCGCGGTTATATGTGCTTCCGCCTGCGCCGGTGCCGGACACGCTGGATGCGGTGGAACGTTGCCCGCTGTAGACGTTGTAGTTGCTGCCGCGCGCGACGTTGCCGGAACCTCCGGCGGCACCGTTCATCGTGCGATCGTAGCCGCGCGATGCGTTGCCGGTCCACGCGTTGTATTGCCGGCCTGCGGTGTAGTTGCCCGACGTGCCCGTGCGGCTGTTGTAGTAGCTGCCGCTCGCCGTCGTGCCGGCGACGCCGCCGCCGGCGTACCAGGAGCGCGTGCCCGACCACGTCGTCGCGCCCCAGTGGCCGTACACGTTGGCGCTCGCGGTAGCACAGCAACCGTACCCGCCCCAGTAGCCGGGATAGTAGTAGGCGCCACCCCACCAGGGCTCCATCCATGCCGCGGTGGCGAGACCCATCGCAAACGCCCACGTGTATCCGACGTACGGGTTGTAGACCGGCGCGGCAGCGATGCCGTAGGTGTAGGGCGGCGCGTACCAGACGCTGCCGATCCACGGCGTGTAGACGTAGCCGGTGCCATAGACGACGGTGCCGTAGGGCGAGACCACCGTGCCGAGATAGCCTGGCGTGTAGCCGACGTAGACGACCTGCGGCGTCGCTTCGTAAATTCGCACGTACGTCACGTAATGGATCGGCGATGACGGTGGAATCGTGTAGATCACGGAAGGCACCGATGTCGCGATGACCCACGGCCCGGTCAACGCCTTCGCGGTGAACCAGACACCCGCGGTCACTGCGTAGAACGCATCCGGCGACGCCTGGATCACCGGCACGTGCGAGTTCGTCACGTAGCTCAGCGCCGTGCCGACGACGGGAACCCATTGCGGCGGGCCGTCGAATTCGGGCGTGAATTTTGGCCCGTTCTTGAGCGGCACAGTCGCTGTCTGCGGGATCGATGTTCTCGATGACGGCTTCCTGCGCCTGCGGCGTGCCGGCGACGGTCGGCAGCACGGCGCCGGCGAGCGAATGCGGCGGGATACGCGCGAAGTCCGGCGGCAGCGTGTTGTTGGCGACGAAGGTCCACGGCCCGGAAAGTCCGGCCGCCTTGAACCAGCGGCCGGAGAGCAGCACGTAGTAGTCGTTGTTGGCAGTGTTGATCAGCGACGTCGCTCGTGGTGTTCGAGGACCACAGCAGTTGCGTGCCGACGATCGGCACGAAATCGGGCTGGCCCTTGAACACGATGAGTTCCGTCGGCACCTGGCTCGTGTAGATCGTCGGCACGCCGCTCGCGAGCGTGGGCTTCGGATCGGCCTTGGGCCCGCCGTCGAGCAGGTCGACCGTGCCCGCCTTGGCGAGCTCCTGCGCCGTCGAATCGAATGCGCTGCGGAGGAAGGGGCCGAGCGAAGCCTGCGTCCAGGGTCCTTCGAGCGAGTTCGCCGACAGCCAGCCGTCGTAGACGTGCATGTAGAAGCTGTCGCCGAAGCCTCCCTGCACGATCAGCGCCCGGGTGTTGACGACGCGGTTGTAACGCGAGTGGCCGGGGACCGGCTTCATCACCGGCGCGCCGTCGATCGGCACCAGGATCGCGGGCGAGTAGCTCACGAGCACCCGCGGCGGATTGTTCTGCACCGCGACAGTCGGCGGCGTGACGCCGGTGACGGCGAGTGACGCCTGCAGCCGGTCGAGCGACATCGTGCGGACCCTGGCAGCGAATTCCTTCTGCAGTTCGGCGGTCAGCGGCGCGCCACGGTCCGGCAGCGTCGGGAAGTCGACCTTGCTGATCTTCATGTCCTCGAACACGACCGTGCGCATGACCTTGTCGACCTGGGTGCGCGCGCTCGCGAAGATCACGCCGAAGCTCTCGTCCTTCGCGCCCGTGGGCTTGACCGCGAGCGCGGCGCGCAAATCGATCCGGTTACCGTCCCACTTGTTGACCTGCGGCTGATAGACGAGCACCTGCCCGTTGGAAAGGTCGAGGACCTGCGGCCAGGGATCCGCGGGGAGTTGCGCTGCCGCAGGGGGCTTGGCGGGCGCCGACGCCGCTTGCGCGGACACGATGGCAGAGGCGCCGAGCAGGACGGCAATGGCGAGTGAAAATGTGGAGAAGCGGGCAAGAGGCATCATGATTTGTCGGGCGTCCGATGGTCGATGGCGAATCGCTACCGCGAGAGGAAAACCATAATTATCGCATCACTCCCGCACTGGCGTACCGCCGACCGGCGGGTCCGAGTCGCGGCCGTCGATCCCCGCCGAGGCCTCGCGCGACCCGTTACCGTCGACCACGGCCACGGCAAATTCGGCGCGGCGGCCGCAGGTCTATACTGGCGGCGAACGCGTCGGGTGACGCGTGTCCCCGGGGGCGAACCGCGGTCGAACGGGCTTTGGGAGGAACCGTGCAGCGATGCACGGTCACGATCCGGGAAATTCGATCAATTGATGACATCGAGGTGAACGATGCCTATACGCATTGGTGACGAAGCGCCCGATTTCACGGCGGAATCGACCGAGGGAACGATACGGTTCCACGACTGGATCGGGGACGGATGGGCGATCCTCTTTTCGCATCCGAAGGATTTCACGCCGGTATGCACGACCGAACTCGGTTACATGGCGCGCCTGAAGCCGGAATTCGACAAACGCAACACCAAGATCCTGGGTCTTTCCATCGACCCGGTCAGTGACCACGAGCGATGGGTGGGCGACATCGAGGAAACGCAAGGACACAAGGTCAACTATCCGCTGATCGGAGATCCGGATCTCAACGTCGCGAAGCTCTACGACATGATCCATCCCAACGCCAGCGGGGCGGCGCCGCGGACGGCGCAGGACAACGCGACCGTGCGCAGCGTGTTCGTCGTCGGACCGGACAAGAAGATCAAACTGACGCTGACCTATCCGATGAGCACCGGACGCAACTTCGACGAAGTGCTGCGCGTGCTGGACTCGATACAACTCACCGCGAAGCACAAGGTGGCGACGCCGGTGAACTGGCAACAGGGCGAGGACGTCATCATCGTTCCGTCGGTTTCCAACGATGAGGCGAAAGCGAAGTACCCGGGAGGATGGAAGGCGCCAAAGCCCTATCTGCGGATCGTGCCGCAACCGAAGTAGGCCAGACGGCGGGAATCCGGCGGCGTTCCGACGGCGCGGGGATCGAACACGCCCTGACGCCACGGGTGGCGCCATATTCGCTACAATTCCCGTGCGTGCGGGTGTAGCTCAATGGTAGAGCAGAAGCTTCCCAAGCTTACGACGAGGGTTCGATTCCCTTCACCCGCTCCAGCATGGCGGCCCTGCGGGCCGCCGTGTTGGCGGCGCGAAGGGATGAGAACCCTCTGGTTCGACCAGCGGTCCGAGCAGTGTGAGGACCGCGCAGGACGCAGGCGCGAAGCGAATGCGGTCCCGGAGCGAAGCGGAGGGATCGGGAAATCGCACGCTGCGATTTCCCGACATTCCCTTCACCCGCTCCAACATGCCGGCCCTGCGGGCCGCCGTGTTGGCGGCGCGCAGTTATCCGGAGCTTCTGCGCACGACGAGCATGCCGAGCCCCGCCAACACCGCGGCCATCAGCACGAGCGTCCATCCGGAAAGAGCCGGAATCCCAGCTGTCTGTGGAAGCGCGGCCGACGGCACGACGAGGAAGCCGCGAATCTCGCCGCCGGAAAACGCGCTCGAGTGGATGTTCAAGTACGCTCGACCGGCCGCGAGTCCGGCGGCGAGCGCCGCTTCGGCCCCCGACGGCGTGCCGCCGTTCGCCGTGATGAATGACGCGTTCCACGTCGAGGCCTGTGTCGTATCGAACGTGACGTCGTAGGCTCCGCTCGTCACGCCCGACGGGAATCCGGGGAATGTCGGTGTCGCCGTGGCTACACCGACGGCGCCCGGCGGGGCGACACAACAATGAATGTGTGCCGCGGTGGTCGCGCCCGACAGACCCGAAAAGGAGACGACGACGCGCAGCGTATGGGCCGCCGCATCGAAGAATATCGTCGTGGCGCCGCTTCCCGGCGATCCGTTGGACGGGTTTTCGGCGGCACCAGTCAGGTTGGCGGCATACCCGACGGGGGCGGCGCTGGCGACGGGCGGCATCGCCAGGGCGGTAGCGGTGGCGAGCAGGATGACGACGCGCTTCATTTTCGGACCTCCCCCTGATTGCGAAAGCGTGACCTGACCAGAGCGCTTCCAGCGGCGCACCGTGGACGCGTTGTGCCCCTCTTCCGACAGCCCGCGGACCAAGCGGCCTGCGAGCGGCGGCCAACGATATGGGGACAACAGCGCCCGGGCCGAAACTATTCCGCGGCGGACGCTTACCCGACGCAACCCTTCTGCGTGATGCCCACCTTCGCGCCGGGGCGATGGTCAGCCGGTGTGATGCTCCGCCTTCTCCGCCTGCCAGCCGTCGAGCTTCGCACGCGCACCGTTGGTCGCGGGATCCATCTGCTGCGCGTGATCCGCGGCTTTCGCGGTCAGTTCCACCACGTAGCCGTTCGGATCACGGAAGTAGATCGAGTGAATGAAGCCATGATCGACGATGCCGCGCGTCTCGACGCCGCGCGCTTTCCCCTTGGTGAACATCTCGTGCAACGTCGCCATGTCGACTTCGAGCGCGATGTGCAGGTCGTAGTCGTGTTGCACCTTGAATTCGAAAGATGTTCCGGGAACATCGAAGAACGCGAGAAACGACCCGTCGGCCATCCGGTAGAACGTATGGAGCGCCCGGGTCTCGCGACCCGTCTTGGTCTTCCCGATCGCGAGCGTGCCGGCGAGCGGGAGGCCGAGAAAATCCTCGTAGAAACGGCGCGTTTCCTCCGAGTCGCGGCAGCGATAGGCGCTGTGGTGGAGCCCCTTGATCATGGTCGGTTTCCTCCTGGCAAGGTTCATTCGCGCAGGCACGGTGCGGCGCACGCCGGCAGGCATGCCGCCGGCGGGCCACTGGCTCCCGTCACACGGCCTCGAAGGATTTTTCCTTGAGGGCACCGACCATGCCGTTGAAGACCTCGTTGGCCTTGGACCAGTTGGGCCGCGCTTTCATCGTGGCGTACCAGCGCGCGAGATTCGGGTAGCGCGAGAAATCGCAGTGGATGAGTTCGCCGAGCGACAGCATCCCGGCACCAAAGTAGTCGGCGATCGAGATGTCGTCGCCGCACAGGTACTTCTTGCCGGAACCCAGCAGGTGCTGGTCGAGGTGCCTGAGCCAGGATTTCGTCTTCTCCTTGCCCCATTGGACCGTCACCGCGTGCGCCTCGTCGCCCGGACGCTTGTGATGCGGAAAGATCTGCGGATAGACGAGGCCATACCCGAAGTCGCGGTAGAACCCGGTGTTGAGCCAGTCCATCACCTCGTTTACCCGCGCGCGGCGGCGCAGGTCCTTGGGATAGGCGGGGGAATCGATCTTGTCGGCGAGATACTTGAGGATCGCCGAACTCTCGGTCAGACGGAAATCGCCGTCCTCCAGCACCGGCACCAGCTGGTTCGGATTGATCGACGTGTAGGGTGGCTTCATGTGTTCGCCGGTCATCAGGTCGACCACCTGATACTCGAGCGCAATGCTGCTGTCGGCCGCAAACAGCACGATCGGGCGGCTGACGGTGGAAACGGGGTGGTAATAGAGCTTCATAATGGGCATCCCTCGTGTCTGAGTCGAAACGCATGGAATTGTACCGCCGCCGCCGAGCTGTCGGCATCGCAGCATCGCGCACGTCCCTGTCCGGGCACACCACCACTGCGGATCGCGGTCGCCGAGACACAACGTGACGCGCCCTCATGCCCACGTTCCGACGGCCGCGATCCTGCTGATCGTCGGTTCGGTCCTGTGCTTCACTTTTCTCGATGCCACCGTCAAGGTGCTGGCGGAGCGCTATCCGGTCCCGCTGCTCGTCTGGACGCGTTACGGCGTCCAGTTGCTGGCGATGCTGCTGTGGCTCTTGCCACGGATGGGTGTCGGATTGTTTCGCACCCGCCGGATCCGCCTGCACCTCGCCCGCGCCGCGATCCTGCCGCTGTCGTCGCTGTGCTTCTTCAGTTCGCTCAAGTACCTGCCGCTCGCGGAAGCTACGGCAATCAACTACGGAACGCCGGTTCTGGTCATCATTCTTGCCGTGATTTTTCTCGGGGAAAAGATGACGCCTCCCCGCATCGCGCTCGTAGTCGCCGGCATCGTCGGAATGCTGCTGATCGTCCGGCCGGGAGCCGCGGTGTTCCAGGGGGCGGCGCTGTTCGCCCTCGGCGCGTCGGTTCTTTACGGGACGTTCCAGATCCTCACGCGCACGCTCGCCGACGAGAATTCTTACGTGCTGCTCTTCTATCCCGCGCTGGTCGGCACACTGATGATGACCGCGATGCTGCCGTGGTTCGGCGCCGACGTGACGATGCCCTGGCTGGACGTCGTGCTTGTCGTCACCGCGGGACTTCTGGGAACGATCGGCCACTTCATGTTCATCCTCGCGTTTCAGCGCGCGCCGGCATCGGCGTTGACGCCGTTCACCTACATGCACCTCGTTTGGGCGACGCTCGTCGGCTGGCTTGCCTTCGGCAATTTTCCCGACGGCTGGACGCTGGCCGGAATGGCCGTTATCGGAGGCAGCGGGCTCTCGATCGCGTTGCACGAACGCCGGCGCGCGAAAGTCGTGCTGCAGGAACCCACCGCCGTCGACTGAAGCCCTTCCCCTCGTGTTCCGCGCATCGCGGGCCATGCGGTAGACTCGGTGGAGTGGCCCGGCCTTTCGCGCTATCCACCCACTCGCATACGGAGGACGCATGATTGAAGACAGGATCGAAGACAGGATCGAAGACAGGAAGCCGCACGAAGTCGCAAAGCCCCAGAAGGACGCGAAGCCGCGCATCGGTTTCATCGGCCTGGGGCTGATGGGGCACGGCATGGCGAAGAACATCGTGACCAAGGGTTACGCGCTCACGGTGCGCGCGCACCGCAATCGCAAGCCGTTGGAGGACCTGCTCGCGGCCGGTGCGAAGGAAGCGGCCACCTACGCCGACGTCGCGCGCGAATCCGACATCGTGTTCCTCTGCGTGACCGGCACGCCGCAGGTCGAGTCGATCGTCTACGGCGACAAGGGCCTGCTCGCGGCGGCGCGCGAAGGGCTGATCGTCGTCGACACCTCGACGGCGGAACCGGCGTCGACGGCGGCTATCCGGATGGATTTCGGCGCGAAACGCGCGGAGTATGTCGACGCGCCGCTCGCCCGCACGCCGGTCGAGGCGGAGCAGGGCAAGCTCAACACGATGGTCGGCGCCGAAGACGCCGTGTTCGCACAGCTGAAGCCCGTGCTTTCGGCGTTCTGCGAAAACATCATTCACGCGGGCCCCCCGGGACACGGCCACACGTTGAAGCTCATCAACAATTTCATGGCGATGTCGATTGCCAACGCAACGGCCGAGGCCTGCGCTACCGCCGCGAAATCGGGGCTTTCGCTTGCGAAGCTGCATGCGGTGATCTCGGCCGGCGCGGTCAACTCCGGCATTTTCCAGTTGATTGTCGGGAAAATGCTCGAAGGCAATGGCGACCTCACGGGCCTCAAGTTCACGCTGGTCAATGCGATGAAGGACCTGCGCTACTACACGCACCTTGCGGAGGCGCTGCCGGTGACGTGCATCGTCGGCGAAGCCGTGCACCAGAGTCTCGTCACCGCGAACCTGCTCGGATTCGGCGACAAATACATCGCCTCGCTCGTCGAAGTGCAGGAGAAGCTCGCCGGCGTGAAGATCGTGCCGCGAAGGTAGGCGACTCGCGCCGATCAAGCGTCACTACGAACATGGATGCCGCCAGGAACGTGGCCTATCTGGAATTCGCGCTGCGCACGGCGCAGGCGGCGGGCGAGGCCATCCTGCCTCACTTTCGCGTCGCGCTGGACGTCGCAGACAAAGGCGGCGCCAGGGGTTACGACCCGGTCACCGTCGCGGATCATGCGGCCGAAGCGGTCATTCGTGCGGCGATCACGCACGCGTATCCCGACCACGGCATTCGCGGCGAGGAACACGGCTGGCAGAAAGGCGTCTCGAACTATACGTGGGTCATCGACCCGATCGACGGCACGCGCAGTTTCATTCTGGGCCAGATGCACTGGGCATCGCTGATCGCGCTTCACGATGGCGTGGGTGTCGTCGCCGGCGTTGCGCACCAGCCGTTCGTGGGCGAATCCTTTGTTGCGTCCGCGGGTGGCGTGGCCGAATGGCGGCGCGGGAGCCTGCGGCGAACGCTCAAGACGCGGCGTTGCCCGACTGTGGGCGACGCGGTCGTCGCCTGCACCGACCCCAAGATGTTTCGCACGACGGACGAGCGCGCGGCGTTCGACCGTGTCGCCGACCGCGCACGCCTGACGCGCTGGGGCGGCGACTGCTACGCGTACTGCCTGCTTGCGATGGGTCTCATCGACATCGTGATCGAGGCATCGCTGCACGCATACGATGTGCAGGCGTTGATGCCGATCATCGCCGCCGCCGGCGGGACGATCACGACCTGGGCGGGCGGGCGCTGCGACGAAGGCGGATCGGTCGTGGCCTGCGGCGACCGGGCGCTGCATTCCCAGGTCCTCGAATTGCTGGCGCCGGTGCCGGGCTGACCGGCTGCCGCGGACGTTCCTTGCCGGGACGGTTCCGGGTCCCGAGGCGGTTCCCGCTCCCGAGGGGGTACCCGGCCCGGGTTCAGTGCCGGCGCGGCGCCGCCCAACCGGTTTTCCCCCGTTTGGAACCCTCGTCGTGTAACATTTCCTGCTGTTGCCGCCATTACGTTTATAAGTGCTCACTCCGCTCGGATTCAACCTGCTGCGCCAACTTGCCGATGGAGACTTCCATTCGGGCGAGGACCTTGCCGCCAAGGTGGGGTTGACGCGCGCCCGCGTTTCGCAGGTGTTGAAGGACGCCGGCACGGCGGGCCTCGCGCTGGAACGGGTAAAGGGCCGCGGCTATCGCTTGCTGGAGGCCCCGGATTTTCTCGACGCCAAGAAGATCCGGGCACATCTCGCAGGACTCGCCGACGCCCGCGGGCTTCTGTTGCCGATCGCGGTCGAGGTCGTCGATCAGATCGAATCGACGTCGTCGGAACTCATGCGGCGGGCGCAGCGCCGGGATGTCCATCAGGCGGCGCTCGCGGCCGAATGGCAGACGGCGGGACGCGGCCGGCGCGGGCGCGTTTGGACGGCCATCGCCGGTGGCAGCCTCACGTTCTCGCTGGGATGGAAGTTCGAGCAGGGCGCGGGTTTCCTCGCGGGCCTTTCGCTCGCAGTCGGAGTGGCGGTCCTGCGCGCGCTCGAGGCGGAAGGCTTCAAGCAGGTGGCGCTCAAATGGCCGAACGACCTCATCCACCGGTACCTCAAGGTTGGCGGGATCCTGATCGAGTTGAATGGCGACGCGCTGGGTCCGACGACCACGGTCATTGGCGTAGGACTCAACATCCGTATTCCGGCGGCGGCCCGCAAGGATATTCCGGTTCCGATCACCGATCTCGCGTCGGTGGCCGGCCGCAAGGCGCCTCCGATAGACCGCAACCGGCTGTTGGCGACGCTGCTGGCCGAACTCGCGTCGGTGCTTCACCTGTACGCGAAAGAGGGGTTTGCCCCGTTTGCCGCCGAGTGGCAGCATCGACACGCCTACCAGGGCAAAGCCGTGCGCTTGCTCCTGCCTGACGGCGCGAGCGTGAACGGCAAGGTGGCCGGTGTTGATGCGAGCGGGGCGCTGGTGCTGGCCGACGGTCCGCGCCGCGCGCGCTTCCTTTCGGGCGAGATCACGCTGCGCCGGGCATGAGCGCCGCCACGCGTCCCGCGGCGGGACGGCGCGTCGCGTCAAGGGTGCGCGGTTGAGCCAGATTCTTGTCATAGATGTCGGCAACAGCCGGGTGAAATGGGGGCTGCGCGGCCCGCGCGGGTGGGTGACGCTCGGTTCGATTCCCAACGGCGAGATTGGCACGCTTTCGCTGCGCGCCTGGCACAACATGCCGCGCCCCGCGCGCGCGGTGGGCGTCAATGTCGCTGGCGAAGCGGCGCGCGTGCGCGTCGAGGCGCAGCTCGCGCGCTGGCGCCTGACGCCGGAATGGCTGACGGCCTCCGATGTCGCCTGCGGCGTCACGAACCGCTATGCGCGGCCCGCGCAACTGGGTGCGGACCGATGGGCCTCGCTCGTGGCGGCATGGCGGCGCTCGACCGCAACCGACCTCTTCCCGCCGGCGTGCGTGGTGGTCAACGCGGGTACGGCCGTCACGATCGACGCGCTCGACGTCGACGGTGTCTTTCGTGGCGGATTGATCCTTCCCGGCATGCGGCTCATGCTGCAGTCGCTCGCCGATAATACGTCGGGCCTCAAGGTGCCTACCGGCGGCTTCCAGCCGTTTCCGGACAACACGGCGGACGCGATCTACACGGGTGCGGTGCAGGCGATCTGCGGCGCGATCGAACAGATGCGGCAGCGGATCGATGCGAATCCGGGATATGTTCGCTGCTACCTGGCCGGCGGTGCCGCGCCGGAGATCGGCGTGCATCTCAACCCGCCGGTCGAAGTGATCGATAATCTGGTCCTCGAAGGCGTGCTCGCGCTCGCCGAGGAATGATGGAAAAAAGGGGCCAGGCTCGATTCTTTGCGACGTCGCCGTGATGCCTTTGCCACAGGGATCCGATAATTGAGCCTGGCCCCACCATCACGTCATTCTCCATGACTCCAATGCGCACCGTCGTGCTTCTGCTGCTCCTTGCGAACCTGACGTTCTTCGGGTACACGCGCCTCGACATACGTGAAGGTGAGGCGGCCCGCCTTGCCGAACAGGTGCAGCCGGAGAAAATCAAGCTGCTCACTCCGCAGCAGGTCGCGGCGCTGGGGCCTGCCAAGGTCGCCGCGCTCGCGGATGTGTGCGTCGAATGGGGCCCGCATTCCGACGCCGACCGCGCCCGCGCTGTCACGGATCTCGAGCCCCTCGCGTTGGGCAAGCTGCTCACGCTACGGCGCATCGAGACGACCATGGCGTTCTGGGTATTTCTGCCGCCAGCGCCGAACCGGGCCGATGCCGAGCGACGGGCCGCCGAGGCCAAGACGCGCGGCATCAGCAACGCGTCGATCGTCGACAGCGGCCCGCAGCGCTACGCGGTGTCGCTCGGCGCGTTTCCCACCGAGGAAGCCGCAAAGGCGCGTTTCGACGAGATCGTCGCGCTCGGCGTGGCGAGTGCGAAGCTGGGTCCGCGGCAACAGGTGAACGTGCAGACGATGCTCGTGATACGCGATCCGCAGGCGACGGTCATTGCGAAGCTCCGCGATCTTGTCCCCGCGTATCCCGGTACGGAAGCCAAGATCGGCAGTTGCGAAAGGACGCAGTGACCTCGCCCGCGATATCCGGGGGCGAAGCACGTACGCGGTCGGCCGGAAATCGCGGCACGAAACCGGTGGCGCACGGCGCGGCGGCGTGAGACCGGGCGAGGCGAAATGTCGGCCACCGGCCTTCGCATCGCGGCGTCGCGCGAAGATGTCGCTCTTGCCCGCGCACTCTTCGTCGAATACGCGCGCTGGCTCAAGGTCGATCTGTGCTTCCAGGGCTTCGACCGCGAACTGGCCACGCTGCCGGGAGCCTATGCGCCGCCGTCAGGACGCCTGCTGGTCGCCGGATCGCCGGGAGAGGCCATCGGATGCATCGCGCTCCGCCCGATCGAAATTCACGACGGCACCGTTGATCGCGCGTCGGAATCTCCCGCCATTGCAAACGTCGGCGAGGTCAAGCGACTCTATGTGCAGCCGGCGCACCGCACCGGCGGGTGGGGCGGCCGGCTGGCCGAGGCGTTGATCGCCGACGCGCGTTCGATCGGCTACCGGGAACTCAAGCTCGACACGCTCGACTGGATGGCCGCTGCGCGCCGGCTCTACGCGAGGCTGGGCTTCCGCGAATGCGCCGCGTACTACGATAACCCGCTCCCCGGCGTCGTCTACATGTCACTGGCGCTTTGATCGGGCTGCTAAAGCTGTTCCCACGGCAGCCCCTCTTTCCGCCAGCCGGAAACGCTTCCGCGGTGATGGGTTTCGTCCAGCGGGCCTTCAAAACCGTCGAGCACGTTGTAGACGTCGCCAAAACCGGCCGCTTCGAGCGCGGCGCCGGCGTCGAGCGAACGGTGCCCGCTGCGGCAGATCAGGATGACCGGGCGATTCATGCTCGCGACTTTCTTCACCTGCCCGACAAAATGCGGATTGATCTCCCAGTCGGGCCCGTCGTTCCAGGCGACGTGGTGTGCGCCGACCGGGTGGCCGACGAAAAAATACTCCATCTCGCTGCGGCAATCGATGAACACCGCCGATGGATGGTCGTGCAGGAGTTGCGCAGCTTCAGAGGGTTTCAGATGTTTCATGCCGGCGAATTTAGCACGCGCGGCGCGGGTGCGTTAGGCTCGTTGCTTCGGCAGTTATAACCAGCACTAGCGGGGACCGCCACCCGGTTCTGCCACCGGGAATGCCGCGCGTGCGAGTGCTAAAATCCACCCTCGCAATCCCAGTTGTTCGTCCTCCATGCAACCCGATCGCACCATTGAACTCGCCGCCTTGCTGGACGCGCGCATCCTGCTGCTGGACGGCGCGATGGGCACGATGATCCAGACCTACAAGCTCGACGAAGCCGGTTACCGCGGCGGTTGCCTCGCTGATCATGCGCACGACGTCAAGGGCGACAACGACCTCCTTGTGCTGACGCAGCCCGACATCGTCCGCGCGATCCACAACGCCTATTTCGACGCCGGTGCCGACGTCATCAGCACCAACACGTTCAACGCGACGTCGATCGCACAGGCCGACTACGGGCTCGACGGCCGTGTGCGCGAGATCAACCTCGCCGCGGCGAGGCTCGCGCGCGAGTGCGCCGACGCCTGGAGCGCGCGCACGCCGGGGCAGCCGCGTTTTGTCGCTGGCGCGTTGGGCCCGACCAACCGCACCGCCTCGATCTCACCCGACGTCAACGATCCTGGCGCGCGCAATGTTCGCTTCGACGAACTCGTGGCGTCGTATGGCGAGGCGATCGAGGGCCTCGCCGAGGGCGGTGCCGATCTCTTTCTCGTCGAGACGATCTTCGACACGCTGAACGGCAAGGCCGCACTGTTCGCACTGGAAACTTACTTCGGGCGGCTGGGGCGCCGCTTTCCCGTGATCGTCTCCGGCACGATCACCGATGCTTCCGGCCGCACGTTGTCGGGGCAGACAACCGAGGCGTTCTGGAATTCGGTGCGGCACGTGCGTCCGCTGGCCGTCGGCATCAACTGCTCGCTCGGCGCGGCGCTGATGCGGCCGTACATCGAGGAACTCGCCCGCGTCGCGGATACCTACATCTCGTGCTATCCGAACGCCGGGCTGCCGAATCCGATGTCCGAAACCGGATATGACGAAACGCCTGCGCAGACGGCGCGGCTGATCGAAGACTTCGCGCAGAACGGCTTCGTCAACCTCGTCGGCGGCTGCTGCGGCACGACGCCGGCGCACATCCGCGCCATCGCCGACGCGGTGAGGACGCTGCCCCCGCGGCGAATATCCGTACCGGACTCCGTTGCGGCGTAGTTTGCGTCCATGAAATCCGCGCCGGGCCGGGCCGGGGTCATGCGACTTTCGGGCCTCGAGCCGCTCAACATCGGCGACGATGCGCTCTTCGTCAACGTGGGCGAGCGTACGAACGTCACCGGCTCGCGCGCGTTCGCGAAGCTCGTCCTCGCGGCCGACTATGCCGGCGCCGTGGAGGTCGCGCGCCAGCAGGTCGCGAGCGGTGCGCAGATCATCGACGTCAACATGGACGAGGCGATGCTCGACTCCAGGGCGGCGATGGTGAAATTCCTCAACCTGATCGCCGCCGAGCCCGACATCGCCCGCGTGCCGGTGATGATCGACTCGTCGAAATGGGAGGTCATCGAGGCGGGCCTGAAGTGCGTGCAGGGCAAGCCGGTCGTCAATTCGATATCGATGAAGGAGGGCGAGGCCGAATTCCTGCGCCAGGCGAGCCTCGTCAAACGGTATGGCGCGGCCGCCATCGTGATGGCCTTCGACGCGAAGGGCCAGGCCGACACCTTCGAGCGCAAGGTCGAGATCTGCCAGCGCGCGTACGACCTCCTGACCCGCGAGGTCGACTTCCCGGCCGAAGACATCATCTTCGATCCCAACATCTTCGCGATCGCGACCGGGATCGACCAGCACAACAACTACGCGGTCGACTTCATCAACGCGACGCGCTGGATCCGTCAACACCTGCCGCACGCGAAGGTGTCGGGCGGCGTATCGAACGTCAGCTTCTCGTTCCGCGGCAACGAGCCGGTGCGCGAGGCGATCCACACGGTATTCCTCTACCACGCCATTCGTGCCGGGATGACGATGGGCATCGTCAACGCCGGACAGCTCGGCGTGTACGACGAGATACCGCCCGAGTTGCGCGAGCGCGTCGAGGACGTCGTGCTCAATCGGCGGCAGGATGCGACGGAGCGACTCGTCGCCCTCGCCGAGTCGTTCAAGTCGCAGGGCAGGCAGGTCGCCGAGGATCTGGCGTGGCGCGCGGCAACCGTCGAGGAACGGCTGTCGCACGCGCTCGTCCGCGGCATCACGACTTACATCATCGACGACACCGAGGAAGCGCGGCAGAAATTCGCGCGGCCGATTCAGGTGATCGAAGGGCCGCTGATGGCGGGAATGAACGTCGTCGGCGACCTTTTCGGCGCCGGCAAGATGTTCCTGCCGCAGGTCGTGAAGAGCGCGCGCGTGATGAAGCAGGCGGTCGGTCACCTGGTGCCGTTCATCGAGGCGGAAAAGGCGAAATCCGGCGCCGCCGGCAAGCCCAAGGGCACGATCGTGATGGCGACGGTCAAGGGTGATGTCCACGACATCGGCAAGAACATCGTCGGCGTCGTCCTCCAGTGCAACAATTTCGCCGTCGTCGATCTCGGCGTGATGGCCCCGGCGCAGAAGATCCTCGACACGGCGCGCGAGATGAATGCCGACATCGTCGGCCTGTCGGGCCTCATCACGCCGTCGCTCGAAGAAATGGCGCACGTCGCGCACGAGATGCAGCGCCTCGGCATGAAGCAACCGCTTCTGATCGGCGGGGCTACCACCTCGCGTGTGCACACCGCGGTGAAGATCGCGCCGAATTACGCTGGCGTTACCGTGTACGTCCCGGACGCATCGCGCGCAGTGGGGGTCGCCAGCAAGCTGCTCTCCGACGAATTGCGGGATGGCTACGTCGCCGAGGTCGCTGCGGACTACGAGAAGATTCGCGTGCAGCATGCGGGCAGGAAAGGCCCGGCGCTGATCGCGCTCGATGCTGCCCGTGCCAACGCGTTCCAGGCCGACTGGACGCACGACGCGCCGCCGGTGCCGATGGCGCTCGGCCGGCGCGAGTTCCGCAATGTCGATCTCGGCGAACTGGCGAAGCTCATCGATTGGGGCCCCTTCTTCCAGACGTGGGAATTGAGCGGGCCATTTCCGGCGATTCTGGACGACGCGGTCGTCGGCGAGGCGGCGCGCGGTGTCTACGCCGAGGGCCAGGCGATGCTGCGCCAGATCGTCGCGGGACGCTGGCTCACCGCCAACGGCGTCGTGGCGCTCCTTCCCGCAAATGCGGTCGGAGACGACATTGAAATGTATGCCGACGAGTCGCGCCGCGAACCGGTGCTGACCTGGCATAACCTGCGGCAGCAGAACGAGCGGCCACCAGGCAAGCCGAACTATTGCCTTTCCGATTTCGTGGCGCCGAAGGCGTCCGGCGTGCGCGATTATCTCGGCGCGTTCGCCGTCACGACGGGTCTTGGCATCGAGAAAAGACTTGCGGTCTTCGAGGCGGCGAAAGACGATTACAGCGCGATCATGTTGAAGGCGCTCGCCGACCGCCTGGCCGAAGCGTTCGCCGAGTGGCTGCATCGGAAGGTACGGCGCGAACTGTGGGGCTACGCGAAGGACGAGCATCTCGACGCCGCGGCGCTGATCCGCGAGGAGTACCGCGGCATCCGCCCTGCGCCGGGGTACCCCGCTTGCCCCGAGCACGGCGTCAAGGCGCCGCTCTTTGCGCTGCTGCGCGCTTCCGAGATCGGGATGTCGCTGACCGAGAGCTTCGCCATGCTGCCTGCAGCGGCGGTTTCCGGCTTTTACATCGCGCATCCGGAGGCGATATATTTCGCCGTAGGGAAGATCGGAGAGGATCAGGCGGCGGATTTCGCGCGGCGCAGGTCGGTTTCGCCGTGACGCGCCGGCGGGCGGATCTGTCGAGCGCGCGGGCACGAATGGTATATTGACATGCGTCATGGGAGCGGACGGCATGCAGGCCTATGGTTCCGGCATGGATGCGCAGAAGTCCGGTTGGCCGCGTAAAGCGGGTTATCCTTTCGCCGCCGGTCGCGGGGGTCCTTCACGGGCGAAGACGTGACGGACGCGTTCAATATCCGTCGTCGCACGCTCGTGATGCTGGCGGGATGCGCGCTCGTGCCGCGCGCGGCGGTCGCTGCGTCCGCATTCCCCACGCGAACCGTGCGCATCGTCGTTCCCTACTCGGTGGGCATCGGACCGGACCTCGTGGCCCGCGCCCTCGCCGAATTCCTGACGCAGCGCTGGGGTCAACCGGTGATCATCGAAAACAAGCCCGGAGCATCGGGCATCGTCGCTTTTTCGGAAGTGCGCAACACGCCTGCGGATGGCCACACGCTTTTCGTCGGTGACACGGGGACGCTCGCGGTGAACCCGCTCATCCACGCGTCGCTTCCTTACGACCCGACGCGGGACCTGGTGCCGATTTCGCTGCTTTTCCGCGCGACGTTCCTGATCCTCGTGTCGTCCAAGAGCCGCTATGCCTCGGTGGCGGACCTGCTTGCGGACGCGCGCCAGCAGCCGAATCGGGTGAGCTACGCGTCGCTCGGCAACGGCCACCCGACGCAGATGGCGGTCGAAACATTCGCAAGGAAAGCCAAACTGACGCTGCTTCACGTTCCGTTCAAGGAGGCCGGCGCACTCTTTACTGCGGTCGCCCTCGGCGACGTCGACTTCACGGTGTTCGGCCTCAATTCGTCCAGCGGGTACCTCAAGGCCGGCAAGATGAAAGCATTGGCCGTGGCGGCGCCGGTGCGCCTGACGGAGGCACCGGAAATCCCGACGATCGTCGAAGCGGGCGGGCCGGCCGTGGAAATGCGGCCATGGGCCGCGCTCGTTGCGATCGCGGGCACGCCGCCCGCTGTATTGGCGACAATCGAACGGGACATTGCCGGCGCATTGGCAGCGCCGGCGGTACGCGGCCGGATCGAAGCGGCCGGCTTTGACGTGACGCCATCGACGCCGCAGCAACTGACTGCGCGAATCGACACCGATGTGAAGCTCTACGCGGCGCTGGTCCGCGAGGGACGCGTGCGCAGCGACTGAACCGCGAAGCGGCGGTGGTTCGCGCAGGCGCGCCGCCCGGCCATCGTAACTAGCCGGATCGATTCATCGATCGGCGCCGGTTGATACAGGTCAAGAGGCGTTCCGAAGGGCGGTGCCACCATCCCGGAGGGTCACGGCCACGGCCCACGGAAAAGTGCGCTGCGAGTGGCTGCTTCGGCACGCATGTGACCCGGATTTCGTATGAGTCTCGCACGAAAAACACTTCTGGCGATTTGCGCCGTCGTTTGCGTCGCGGCCACCACCGTCGCTACGTCCGCACCCGCGGCGGCCCCGAACGTGACGGATACCTGCCTCATGTGCCACGCCGCGGCGGAGGCCAAAGGCGCGGGCGGAAAATCGATCGCGGTCGACGCATCTAGGTTCGCGGCTTCGGTGCACGGCGAGGTGAAGCTCAAATGCACCGACTGTCACGCCGACGTTTCCCCGCAGAAGTTGCCGCACGCCGACAAGCTGGCGCCGGTCAAGTGCGCAATCTGCCACGAAGCTTCGGTGAAGGGGTATGCGGGGACCGTGCACGGCGTGGCACGGAAAGGCGGCAATGCCGTCGCTGCCACCTGCACGGACTGCCACGGCACCCACGACATCAAGCGGGCGAAGGAAGCCGATTCCCGCACGAACCACGCGAATCTCGAGGCCACCTGCGGGAAGTGCCACGGCGACGAAGCCGTCGTCGCCAAGGGCAAGCTCCCCGGTGGCAACGTCGCCAGCAAATTCCACGACAGCATTCACGGCAAGGCGCTCAAGGGTGCGGCACAGGGATCGGCGCCGACATGCACGAATTGCCACGGGACGCACGACATCCGCGCCAAGGGCGAAACGGAGAGCCACACCAATCGCGCCCGGATTCCCGACACCTGCGGCGCCTGTCACAAGCCGGAACGCGCCGCGTTCGGAAAGGGCATGCACGGCAAGCTGCGGCAGGAAGGCATCCTCGCGGCGCCCGGATGCACGGACTGTCACAGCGCGCATTCCATCCAGCAGCACGACAAGCCGACGTTCCAGACCGAGGTGATCAAGGAGTGCGGCAACTGTCATACCGGATACATATCGACCTACCGCGACACGTTCCACGGCCAGGTGACGGCGCTCGGCTACGCGCGGATGGCGACCTGCGCGTCCTGCCATGGTGCGCACGAAGTGCTGCCCGCGTCGAACCCGGCGTCGAAGGTGTCGCAGCAAAATCGGCTCAAGACCTGCCAGGCGTGCCATGCCGGGGCAACCGCGAATTTCGCGAGCTTCGATCCGCACGCGAACCGGCACGACAAGGTGCGCGATCCGATCTATTACTACGCGGCCATGTTCATGGAGTTCCTGCTTTTCGGCGTGTTCGCATTCTTCGGCATCCATACGATTCTCTGGCTCTACCGCGAGCTCCGCGTCAAGTTCACGGGTGCCGCCAGGCGTGACGAGGGGCATTGATGGCGATTGCTACGAGTAACCCCACCTCCGCCGCGGTCGGTTCAGGTACCGCCGGCCTCGCGCAGCGCTACTACCGGCGCTTCACCGCGCTCGAGCGCGTCATGCACGCAGCGCTGATGCTGACATTTGTCGGCTGCGCTCTCTCCGGCCTGCCGTTGCTCTACGCAGCCAAACCGTGGGCCGTGACGCTCGCACGCATCCTCGGCGGTTTCGAGGGCGCCGGCCTCATCCACCGCGCTTGCGCGTCGGTGATGATCATCGTGTTCGCGAGCCACGTTGCGCTGGTACTTTCGCGGGCGATCGCGAGCGGCCGCCTGCTGTCGGTCCTCTGGGGTCCGGATTCGATGGTGCCCCAGCCGCAGGACGCCGTCGACCTCTGGCGCAACATCAAGTGGTTCGTGGGCGCCGGGCCGCGGCCGCAGTTCGACCGCTGGACCTACTGGGAGAAGTTCGACTACTGGGCGGTGTTCTGGGGAATGCTCATCATCGGCGGCTCCGGACTCCTGCTATGGTTCCCGGTGTTCTTCTCGCAACTCCTGCCCGGCTGGATGTTCAACATCGCGGCGCTGGTGCACGGCGAGGAGGCGCTGCTCGCCGTCGGCTTCATCTTCACGTTCCATTTTTTCAACGGTCACGTGCGACCGGCGAAGTTCCCGATGGACACCGTGATCTTCACCGGACGCATTTCCGAGCACGAACTTAAGTCGGAGCGACGGATGGAGTACGACCGCCTGGTCAGGGAAGGCCGGCTCGGTGCCAAGGAAGCGGCGCCGCCGACCGCCGAATCGACGTGGTTCGGCTGGGTCGTCGGCGGTACGGCGCTGTTGCTCGGGATCATCGCGATCGTGTTGATCGTCTACAGCGTGTTCTAAAATCATGGCAGGCGGCGGAACGCCGCGCGGAGGGTTTCGACGATGAAGATAACACTTGGGCGTCGCACGTTGATGCTGGGCACGGTGACGACGCTCGTCGTCGGCGCCATCGCTCTCGCCATCCTGGGCGCGGGCGGCATCGTCGCGTGGGAGTACAGCAACAGCAACGCGTTCTGCACCAACAACTGTCATGCGGTCCACCCGGAGGAGCCGCGCGCCTACGCCGTGTATTCGCACGCACGGGTCCAGTGCGTCGAGTGCCACATGGGGCGCCTTCCGACGCTGCAGCTGATGACCCTCAAGGCGGCCCACTACCACGAGCTGCTCGGAATGATCACAGGGTATACGCGCCCGCTTGCGGCCACGACATTGCGCCCGGCGCGCGATTCCTGCGAGGGCTGCCATTGGCCCGATGTCGTCCACAACGACAGCGTGCGCACCCGGATTCACTACGATTCGGACGAGAAGAGCACCGAGACGCGCACGCGGCTCATTCTGCACACCGGCGGCGGCGAAGCCCGCGAAAAAGCGACGCGGGGCATCCACTGGCACATCGGGATGAACGTCGAATACATGTCGACCGACGAACAGAAGCGGTCGATTCCATGGGTCCGCGTAACCGACAAGGACGGCAAAGCGACGACGTACATCGACGCCACCAGCAAGGTCGGGCGTGCGGAAATGGATCAGGCGAAAAAGCGCCGGATGGATTGTACCGATTGCCACAATGCGTCCGGTCATCCGTTCCAGAACCCGGCCGTTCGCGTCGACAACGCGATTGCCGAAGGACTCATCGACCGCAGCATTCCGAATGCGAAGGCGCGTGCCATCGCCATCATCGACAAGGCATCATCACTGCACGGTCCTCTCGCCGGCCAGATTCCTCAGTTCGAGCAGATCATCGCGGAATCCGCGTCGAAAGGCGACCAGAAGCCCGAGATGAAGGCGGCGGAGCAGCAGTTCGCGAAGGAGATGCTTGGAATCCTGAAGCTGTCCGAGTTCGAAGCGAAGGATCTCAGCTGGAAATCGTTCCCGAATCACGTCGGGCACCGGGACTTCCCGGGTTGCTTCCGCTGCCACGACGGCAAGCACGTGAACGACAAGGGACAGGCGATCCGGTTGCAGTGCACGCTGTGCCACGATCTCCCGCAGGTCACCATCGACGGTACGCTGAAGACGGTCGCGTCGACAGTGGCGCCCGGCCTGACGCCGCCGGAGGGACACAATGCGCCGAACTGGATGCACGAACATCGCTCGAAGATCGATTCCTCGTGTGCGATGTGCCACGGTCCGATCAAGTGGGGCAAGGACGGCGGCAGCTTCTGCTCCAATCCGGCCTGCCACGGCCGGAAGTGGCCTGAAGTCAATCTCGACGCCAAGACCGGCTGACGGCTGCCGCCGCCGGAACCCGCCGGCGCGAGGGACCGGGATTACGCCGGGGGACGGCGCAGCTTGCGCTGCAGCGTACGGCGGTGCATCGACAGCGCGCGCGCGGTAGCGGAGACATTGCCGCCGTTATCGTGCAGCACGTGCTGGATGTGGTCCCATTCGACGTGTTCGACGGTCATCGGCTTCACGTCGACCGGCACGCCATCGTCACCGTCCTCGCGTCCAAACGCCACGAGCACGGCGTCGGCGTCGGTCGGTTTCGTGAGGTAATACGTCGCGCCGAGCTTGATCGCCTCGATCGCCGTCGGGATGCTGCCGTGCCCAGTGAGCACGACGACGCGCGTATGCCCGTCGGCCGCTTTCAGCCGGGACACGAGCTTGAGGCCCGACTGGTCCGGCAGCTTCAAGTCGACCACCGCAAATTCGGGCGGGTCGCCGTCGATCGAGCGTACCGCGTCTTCCACCGTGTGTGCGATGACCACATCGAAGCCGCGCGCCGCGAAGGCGCGGCTCATCACCTCGCACAGCGTTCGATCGTCGTCGACCAGCAAGAGGCGGGCGCGGTCGTTGGGACCGAAATTGGGGGCGTTCAAGCAGGGGGCGTCGATAGAAGGAGGCGGTTAAGCGGCAGCTGGACTTCCGCGAGCAGTCCACCATCGGCCCGATTCGACCAGCGCACTGTACCACCGAGCCGCCCCACGGTCGATGCGGTCAGGACGAGCCCCAGCCCGGTACCTTGCCCGGGGGGCTTGGTCGTGAAAAACGCGCGACCCAGCTTTTCGACGTGGTCGGGTGAAATTCCGCTGCCTCGGTCGGCGATGGTGAGGCGCAGAGACTCGGTGTCCCAGCGTGCTGCCATGTCGACCTGCTGCGGCGAAGCATCCGCCGCGTTGTTGAGGAGGACCAGGAGGGACTGGTGCAGCGACTGATCGGCAAGAATCTCCGGCGCCGGGCGCACGCCGTCCCAGGATGTCTGCAATGGCACGAGTGGCCGCATTGTGCGAAACCGCGCAACCACCGACGACAGGAACGCATCGAGCCGCTCGGGTCCGCCGCCTTCGGTGCGCGCGTGGCCGGCTGCCGCGCGCAGATTGGACAGCGACTGCCGGCAAAGATCGATTTGCCCGGCAAGGATCGCGGCGTCGCGATGTTGCGCTGGCGTAACCGCTTCGCGGCGCATTTCCCCGATGACCATCGCCATGGTCGTAAGTGGCGTGCCGAGTTCGTGCGCGGCGCCAGCTGCCAGCGCGCCGATGCGCGTCACGGCCTCGGCGTTGAGAACCTGGCGCGCGGCGTCCTGCAACAAATGTTCGTGCGTCCGCAGAGCGGCGACGATCCGAATGATGAACCATGCGGTGACCAACGCGGTCAGCGCAAAGCTGACCCACAGACCCAGCGCCAGCGCGGCGTCGGACAGTGGCTGCCCGTCCGAATGGACCAACGGCCACGCAAAGCGAAGCGAGAGCGCATAGCCGAAGATGACGAGCGCCGTACCGGCAAGCGCGCTTCGCCACGGCAGGAGCATCGCGCTCATGACCACGTGCAGCAGGAATATGAAGGCGAACGGATTGGCGGCCCCGCCAGCCATGAGGATGAGCGCCGTGAACGCTGCGAGATCGAGCGTGAGCTCTGCGCCTACCGCGGCATGTGTGGCAGGAGCCCCTCGCTTCAGGCGGGTCGACGCGACCACATTCAGCACGACCAGCCCGGCGATGACGAGCGCCATCGGCGCGACGACGAGCGACACGTCGAGCACCAGCGCAATCGTTATCGCGAGCGTCTGCCCGGCGATCGCCACGTTGCGCAGATCGATGAGCTGCCGCAGGCTCGCCGCCAGCGCCGGGCGGTCGCTTGCGTCGAGGCGCGGCAGCGCAGCCTGCTCCCCAGCAAGGGATGCCGCCGCGTCGCCCCGCGCAGGAGGCGCAGTCGGGACTTCGATGGGCATTGTAGCGGGTCGGTTGGGGCGGGATAACGTGCGACAAAGTGTCACATCTTAGAACTTGTCCGGCGATAAGTCGCGCGATGCGCTCGAAATATCATTCTCGATTGAGCGCCAGGCCGCGGCAAGCTGGTTACAGGGTCCGCTGTTCGCGGTCGTCTCATGCAACGATCATCGTTCTGACCATGGCGACGCCAAAATGAAAAAGCCGGCGGCTGCCGGCTCTTTCGTGGGCAGTGCAGTCTCCTATTACTGTGAAAGCACCCATTTGACGAGGCCCTTCAGTTCGTCGCCCTTCACCTTCACTTCCGGGTGGCCCTTCCCGGCGGACAGGTTCGCGACCAGCGTTGCGTCGGCGCCGGCTTTGCCCTTGTACTTGGCGGCGATATCCTTGAATGCGGGCCCGAGTTTCTTGGTCGCGATGTCATGGCAGTTCATGCAGCCGCTGCTCTTCGCCAGAGCCTCCTGCGCGTTCGCCGTGCCGGCGGCCGCAAACCCGACGGCCACGACGGCCGCAATCACGATGGATTTCATCTTGTCTGCTCCTTGTTTCGCAAAAGCCCGGCGCACCGTGCGCGGGTGTTGGTGGGACATGCGGGCAGCGACCCGCAACGCCATGATAATGCCGAGTGCCGGAACCTCCAACCGATGCCGCACGCTCTCCCTTCTGGCAATCGCGGCTAACAGGAGGCTACCGCTATCGTCTGCGAACATATTGCGCTACATCAAATGATCCGGTCGCGCGAAGTCCATACCGCCGCGGACCCGAAGCGGGGCGGGACCGAGGTCTTGGTCGCGTGGTCAGCGCATGCGGCCGCGTACGTCGCCGACTGCGCGTCCAGGGTCTCGGAATGACGCAGATCAATCCCGGCATGCCGGGATCGCCGTAACGTGTGCCTGAGGCGGTTGCCGGCGAAAATGGGCCTCGTTTTCGGATGTCATGATGCCGGTGCGCCGTGCGTGGCGGCGCTGTGAAACAATAGGGCGCATGGACGTGCGCAAAACCGTGCTGGTCGCGCATTCGGCGGAACGGATGTTCGACCTCATCGAGGCTTGCGAACACTATCCCGAATTCCTGCCCTGGTGCAGTGGCGCGACGGTCGTCAGCCGAGACGACGCCACGGTGGTCGCGGACATCACGGTCAATTACCATGGCGTCCGGTTCGATTTCCGTACGCGCAACCCGAAAAGGCGTCCGTACTCGATGACCATCCACCTCGAGCGCGGTCCGTTCCGCCATTTCGATGGCGTCTGGGACCTGGCGCCTCTTTCTGCCGCCGGTTGCCGCATCGATTTTTCGTTGCGCTACGATTTCGACAGTACCGCGATGGCAAGAATCGCGCGGCCGGTTTTCGATCGCATCGCGAACACGCTGGTCGACCGGTTCGTGGCGCGGGCGGACGCGGTCTATTCGGGTGGCGCGCCGGCCGCGACCGCGGTGCCGCCACCCGTTCTGTCGGCCGCGGCGTCCGGCGGAGTGCCAATGCCATCAGCGTCGGGCGGCCCCGAGCACGGGTTTCCCGGCGACAGCGACGAACCCTTCCACAGGAGCCCCTCATCATGACCGAACCGACCGCACTTGAAGCCTTGCGCTCGACCAAGCTAGCTGCCGAACTCACCGACGACCAATGCCGCGTGCTCGCGGGACTCGTGGCGATGCGCAACCTGAAGCAGGGCGACGTCCTGGCGCAGGAGGGCACTGTCGACAATCACCTCTACGTCATCCTGCGCGGCACGCTTGGCGTGATCAAGAACGTGGGCACCGACCACGCGGTGACGGTCAATACGCTGTCGCCAGGGGATTTTGTCGGCGAGATGGGATTCATGGACGGCACGGAACTCTATGCGTCCAAGGTCGCGCTGGGCGACAGCTGCGTTCTGGGACTCGAGCGCGAGAAGCTCGAATCGGTGCTCCGCTCGCATCCCGAGATCGTCTATCGCGTAATGCGCGCGATCATCCGCGTCGTCCACCAGATCCAGCGCCGGCTGTCGATGCAGCAGGTCGAGCTGTCGAACTACATCTACAAGCAGCACGGACGCTACTAGAAACTGACTCATGATGGCCTGCGCGACCCGATAGCCATGTAGTTCCGGGCGCGTTGCCTGACGTTCGCTGCGCTCCCGTTAGCCTCCACTGAGGCTCGCGCTTTCATGTGTTCGGCCGCCCCGCTGCGAGCCGTGCCCGCTCCGGGTTTGATCCGCATCAAGGGATTGCGTTGTCGTCCGACGCGGATTCGCACGCCGGCGGATAATGAGAATCATTAGCAATCAGGGCAGGCCGTGAATCTCACGCTCGATAACCTCGCCCCGGGCCATTCCGGCGCGATCACCGCCGTCAACGCCTCCGGGATGACCGGTGACCGGATGGCGGCGCTCGGGCTCATTCCCGGCCGGCGCGTCGCCATGCTGCGCCGCGCGCCATTCGGGGGGCCGCTACACCTGCGCATCGGCCCGACGGAACTCATGATCCGGCGTGCCGACGCGCGCGCCGTCGTGCTGGCGCACATTCACCGGGGTCGCCCGGGCTCCAATCCCTGAGCCGCGCGTTGATGGACGCCTCTCGCCGGCATACGCGGACCGTGGCCGTCGTCGGAGCGCCCAACACCGGCAAGTCGACGCTGTTCAACCGGCTGACGGGAGCCTCGGCGCGCGTCGCGAACTGGCCCGGCATGACCGTGGACGTCACGACGGCCCGCGTGCTTCTCGGCGACGCGATGGTCAAGCTCGCGGATCTGCCGGGCGTCTACTCGCTCGAGGGGCATACCGATGACGAGGCATTGGTCCGGTCATTTCTCGGCACGATCGCACTCGATGCGGTTCTCGTCGTGGTCAACGCCACGCGCATCGAGTTGCAGCTGCCGCTCGTGCTCGCGCTGCGGGCCACCGGCGCGCCTCTGCTCGTCGTCCTGAACATGGCTGACGAAGCGGCCAAACTCGGCATCGCCATCGATGCCGATCGGCTCGCGACCGAGCTTGGCACCCCGGTTGTCATGGTTTCCGCCAAGTACGGCCAAGGCCTGGGCGGCGCGAAGGCCGCGCTGCGGCAGCTGCTCGACGCCGACCACGCACCGGCGATCGCCGATTTCCTCGCCGTGCCGCCGCGGGAGGAACGCGAGCACGAGGCGGTCCGCCTGCGCGAACGCTGCGTGCAAATGCCGGCAATTCTGGCGCCGGGTGCGACCGCGCGGCTCGACCGGATTCTGCTGCATCTGTGGCTCGGGATGCCGATCTTCCTTGTCGGAATGTTCGCGGTCTTCCAGATCGTGTACGGCCTGGCGACCCCGTTGCAGGATGGCATGAAGTGGTTGCTCGATGCCCTCAAGCACGACGTTCTCGCGGCGCCGCTCGCCGGGGCGCCTCCGATCCTCGCGAGCTTCGTCGTCGACGGCCTGGTCGATGGCGTCGGCACGGTGCTTGCGTTCTTGCCGCTGATGGCGGTGTTCTTCGGCGCGATGGCGGTGGTGGAGGATTCCGGCTACCTGTCGCGTGCCGCGTGGCTGATGGATGCGCTGATGGGACGGCTCGGGCTCGACGGACGCGCGTTTGTGATGCAGTTGATGGGATTGGGCTGCAACGTGCCGGCGCTGATGGCGACGCGCGTGATGCGCAACAAGGCGGCGCGGCTCCTGTCGATGCTGGTGATTCCGTTCTCGCTTTGCTCCGCGCGATTGCAGGTGTTTCTGTTTATCACGTCCGCGGTCTTCAGCCGCGTCGCGGCGCCCATCGCGCTGTTCGCGCTGTACGTCGGCAGTTTCGGGGCTGCATTCCTGACTGCCGCGCTCTGGCAGCGTCGCTTCGCAAGCCGCGAGCCGATGCTGATGGAATTGCCGCCGTATCGGCTGCCGACGGCGCGCATGGTGTTTGCGGAGGCGGCGCGTGCCACGTCGCACTTCCTGCGCCGCGCCACGGGCTTCATCGTCGCCGGCGTGCTGCTGATCTGGGTGCTGACACACTTGCCGCCCGGCGCCGCGCCGGCCGGTCCGCAAACGCTCGCCGGGCATCTGGCGGCGTGGTTGTCGCCGGTTTTTCAGCCGCTCGGAATCGATCCGCTGATGTCGATCACGCTCTTGTTCGGCTTCGTCGCGAAAGAGATCGTGCTGGGCGGAATGGCGGTCGTCTTTGGCGCCGGCACCGACGAGCTCGCGACTGCCGTGGCCGCGCGACTCGACTGGGTGAGCGCGATGAGCTTCATGCTCTTCACGCTGATTTATACGCCGTGCCTGTCGGCTCTGGCTACGCTCCACGACGAAGCCGGGAGCCGGCGCTACACGCTGCTCGCGCTCGTCTGGCCGCTATGCCTCGCCTGGCTCGTGAGCTTTACGTTCTATCAGGGAGCGCGGGCCCTCGGATGGCATTGACGCTCGCGCCCTCGGTACGGATCCACGCTCGCCCGCATTGCCAAGAGGAAAGAAGGGTCTTCGCGGATTGGTGGAAAGGCATAGGACCTCAGTCGGCGCGGTGGGCGTCCCTTGGCGTGGGCTTAGTGTGCCGCAACGCCCGTCGGCGGGCGCGTGACACGGCCCGCGGCGGGTAGTCAACCCACGACTACCCGCCACGAGCCGCACGCGCCAGCGCCGACTGCGGCACATGCGCCCGCGCCAAGGGCCTCCCTCCACGCCCGGTCGCGCGCGTGGACATGCGGAGAAAATCCTTACTCAATTCCCCGCATCCGCACCGGCACGATTGGGATTGCCTCGCATCCGCACGATGCGTGATTGGCAGCGGTTGGGGCCGTGCGGACGCACGTGGGTCGCGCCGTCCGTCGCGGGTGGCGCGGACACGCGGTCGGCGTTGGGTCGACGACCGTGGCCGCGCCGGGTACCCGCAGGAAGGCGATTGCGACCCCCGGGCGCAAAGCACGGCCCCGACCGCTGCCGGGCGCAAGACCAAGCGCGTTTCCCAATGAGCCGGCGGAAAACCGGAAAAAAGGCCGCACCCTCGCGGGCGCGGCCTGGCAGGAGAGACAAAGTGGCTAGTACCTGAACGTGCCGAGCAGATAGAAGATGTTGGCGTTGTAAGTCTGGAACGCGTTCCACCCGCTGAGGTAGCTCTGCGACGCATTGGTCGTGACGCCCGGGTATGGAATCGTGTACGTGTACCCATTGAACTGGTCGTCGCTGTAGTTGTACTTCTGGTACGCGTATCCGCCGGTCACGGACCAGTTCTTGTCGAACCGGTACGTGCCCTTGAGGTTGAGCGACGCCGTCTTGACGTTCGGGTAGGCCGTGAACGGTAGCGGGTTCCCGTAATTGTTCTGCGCCGTCATGTCCCCCGAGCCGTCGACCTTGTCGTAGATCGCGGAGCCGGTGATCATGAACTGTTCGCTGACCGGGTAGTCGACACCGAGCCCGATCATCCAGTTGTTGTTCTTTATGATGGCGTTCCAGTTGTACGCTTGTGAATTCGGCGGCGTGCTCGGGTCGAAGCAGTTGGGCGGCCGCGGGGAACTGCAGTTGTTGCTGCTGATGTAACGGTGGTCCGACGTGTACTTGACGTCCTCGTAGTCGGCAAACAGAGTGAGGCGCCACGACGACGGTGTCCCGTAGGTCAGGTTGCCGTAGAGCTCCCAGCGCTTGTCCTTGGTGCGGCCCAGCGTCGTCTTGTTGTAGTCGTTGTCCTTGTAGATCCCCTCGAGCCCGATGCCGACGTTGTCCATCGGCGCCCAGTCGAGCGTCGCCTTGACGCGGTTCTGGTTGTAGTTCGCGAGGTCGAACGCCTGGACGAACCGGAGAAGATAGTTCGGATCGTTCGCGTTCGCGCCCGCGTCGCCCAGCAGGAAGTTGGAACTGCGATGGATGTACGAGTACTTGAGGCGCGCGGAAAGCGTGTCGATCGACGTGTTCTTCCACTCGATCCAGTACGTGTTCGTCGTGGTGTCGTCGTAATCAAACCGGTGTTGCTTCATGTTGTACCAGTCGAACCCGAAGCCCAGCCGGTTGCTCCGGTTGACCCGCCAGTGCGCGTCGATGCCGAGGTTGTTCTTCTTGTAGTTCCAAAGCTCGTTTTCGAACGTGCCGCCGCACGACGAGGCGCCGCTCTCGCAGAAAATGACGTCCGTGCTGCTGTTGTTCATCTTCTGCCAGTTGTAATAGGCCCGGGTGTCGAGTCCGGTCATCGGCGTCGCCGACCAGCCCAACGTGAGCGTCTGCCGCTTCTCGTCGCCGTTGAACGTCGGTGTGTCCGGCGCGACGTTGAGGTAGGTGCCGCTGCCGGCGCTGCCGTTCGCGACGGTGTCGTAAATCGACACGCTGCTCGTGGTCTTGTCCCAGGTATAGCGCGCGGCGAGCGTGGATTTCATCGGCAGATCGCGCACCACGCCGTTGAGCGCAATGCGCTGGTACTGGTTGGGAGGCGGGAGATAAGCCCGGTCCATGATGCCGAAGTACGGGTTGCTGTAGTTCACGGCTTCGTTGTAGTTCCCGAAGTTGCTGAACATGTAGCTTCCGGTGAACGTCATCGACCGCGTGGTGTAGCCGCCCTCGAATGCCGCGTTGTTGGTCTGGTACTGGACCGGATAGGCGAGGTCGGTGAAGCCGCCGCCGGGGCTCGTGCTGTTCGCCGCCGAGCCCAGCTTCGTGCCGTCGAACTTGACCTGGTTGCCGTCGACGCGGAAATACCAAGGCGAGGTTCCCTGCCACTCGAACATGCCGCCCGTGTTCTTGCGCGTATATCCGAGGTCGAGGGGATTCCAGGTGGCGGGGTTCGGTTGCGGGAACGTCGCCGTCTGTACCGGCGTACCGGCGCCGCTGAACGGCGTCAGCCCGTTGAACAGGAAATTGTGCGGGATCCAGTTCGTGTAGGCCTGGGCCTTGAAAACGCCGTACATCCCGCCGCGCAGGTTGACATACATGTCGTCGCGGCCGAAGTTCTCGCCGTACGCATTGAACCAGGACTTGCTGTTGCGGCCGGCGAAGCCGAAGTTCGACAGCATCCCGTTGCTCAGATCCTGGTACTCCTGGAACTTCGAGGCGTCCTTGTTGGCCGAGTTGACGTCGGTGACGATGCCGCCCGCGGTGACCGTGCCCGTGGACAGGAACGGATCGTCTTCCGCGAGTACCGGGGTGGCGACGAACAGCGCGGCGATCAGAATGGAAAGTTGCTTCTTGGTCATGATCTTGTCCTCGCCCTATTTGAATAGGAACCTGCCGCGGTTGCCCGGCGCGTTCGAGCCGTGGATCGCGCTGTGGCAGTTGACGCAGCCCCGTGCGATCAGCCGCGTGTTGACGGCGCTGTTGGGGGAGCCGGGGGGCTTGTTGAAGCAGGCCGTATTGGCCGGATCGGAGGTCGCGGCGGGCGTGCACGTGAAGTTGCCGGCCGCGCCGTAGACCGTTCCCGGGTGCCGCGACCAGTCGTGGCAATCCTGGCAGAGATTGGGCGACTTTTCGTTGAGCAGTCTGGCGTACACCGAGCCATGCGGGTTGTGGCAGGACAGGCAGTTCTCCTCGACCGACGGGTGCGCGAAGATGTACGGCCCGCGTTTGTCGGCGTGGCAGGAATAGCACTGCTGGTTCACCGTTTCCGCCTTCAGCATCACCGGTGTCAGCGCGCCGTGCGGGTTGTGGCAGTCGGAGCACTTCATCTTGTTCTCGATGATCGGGTGATGCGCCGGCTTCATGATCGCCGAGCGGACCTGCTTGTGGCAGTCGCCGCAGAGTTCGGCCTCATTGGGGCGGAACGACGTCGTGAACGGCGCCACCACCGCGTTTCCGGGCTTGCCATGGATGTTGTGGCAGTTGCTGCACGAAACCTCGTTCTTAGCGTGCTTGCCCGACTCCCAGAACACCAGATGCCGGTTGCCGGCGTGGCAGGTCTGGCACACGGCATCCTTCGTGGCTGCGGCAACACCCTTCTTGAATGGGCTGTCCGGTTTGGCCTTCGTCGGGTCCTTGACGTGCGCCGTTGCATCGCCATGGCAGCTCTGGCACATGCTGCCCTGGGCGTCGTTCTTGGCGCCGTGGGCGGTGAGCATGACGGAGTGGTTCTGCTGCTCGTGGCAATTCGCGCAGATGGGCTTCGCGCCGGTTGCCTGCGCCATCGCGGGCGTCGGCATGAGCACCACGAAGGCCGCCAACAGGCCGACCGCGGCGAGAATGGACTTGAGTTGCATGGAACCCCCTTAGCTGTTGCCCCGAGGGGCCCTTCGCGGGGAACATCCGCTCGGACCGCCGACCCTGCGGCCCAAGGCCGCGCTCATGCGCACGGAAACAACCCCCGCATGATCCTTGGTAAATTCAACACTTGGCGACCTGCGGCAGGTTTGATCTGTGTCAACCAACGATCGCTGCCAGACACGTTCCGTTGGCGTGTGGCGAGAATGCGACGCGACCAAATGTCGCAGCTGCGTGGAAAGCGTTCCGGTATGCCTGTGCCCGCAGGGTTGTTGACGGAGCGCGCGCTAACGGCCGGGGACGCTGCCGCGTCGCCTTGACGCGAATCAAAGCGCGACGGCGCGAACGGAACAACATGCGGTAATCGGTGGTGCCGCGCGCCCTCGCGGCGACGCTGCCGCTTCGAAACGGAAGCTCATGCCGCCCGACCGCCGGACCCATGCGCAGGAGGCCAGATCGAGCGCCACCGCCTCGCGTGAACAGGTGCGGCTGGTCGAGGCACTGGCCGACCCCGCGGTTTTCGGTCCCGATTGCGAAGTCGTCCGCCATCTCGAGACGCACATCTCGCATGTGTTCCTGACCGGCGCCCACGCGTACAAGATCAAGAAGCCGATCAACCTCGGGTTCCTCGACTTCACCACGCTCGCGCAGCGGAAGTTCTATTGCGAGCAGGAACTGCGGCTCAATCGCCGGCTCGCTCCGGCGATCTATCTCGACGTCGTTGCGATCACCGGCAGCGCCGAACGGCCCATGATCGGCGGTGGCGGAACCGTCGTCGAGTACGCGGTGAAGATGCGCGAATTTCCGCAAACTGCGCTGGCGAGCCGGATGTTGGACGAAGGCAAACTCGGCCCGGATCACATCGACGCGCTGGCCGCGGAGATCGCCGACTTCCATGGGCGCGTGGAATCGGCGGGACCCGGTACCGGTTTCGGATCGCCCGACACGACCCGGCGTGTCGCGCTGCAGAATTTTGCCCAGATCCTCCCGTTGCTCGATGCTGCGGGCGATCGCGCAAAGCTCGCCGCGCTTCGAACCTGGACGGAGCGCGAGCACGCGGCGCGGCTTGCCGATTTTGATCGGCGCAAGGCGGACGGGTTCGTGCGCGAATGCCACGGCGACCTACACCTCAACAACATCGCGGTCATCGCCGGCGAGATCGCCATCTTCGACTGCATCGATTTCAACGACGAGCTGCGCTGGATCGACGTGATGAGCGAAATCGCGTTCACGACGATGGACCTCGCAGATCGTGGACGGAGCGACCTCGCGCATCGGTTCGTCAACGCCTATCTCGAACATACCGGTGATTACGCGGGCGTTGCGGTGTTTCCTTTCTACCTTGCCTACCGGGCGCTCGTGCGGGCGAAGATTGCATGCCTGCGGCGGGGCCAGCTTGCGGCCGGCGATTCGGGAGCGGCGCTGGCCGCGGAATACCGCGGCTACGTCGACCTCGCCACGCGTTATGCGCGGCCGTCGCAACCCGCGATCATCGTCACGCATGGACTGTCCGGCTGCGGAAAGACCACGCTGACGCATGGATTGATCGAACGCATTGGCGCGATCCGGATCCGCACCGACGTCGAGCGCAAGCGGCTTCACGGCCTGGCGGCGCAGGCGCGCAGCGGATCGCGGCTGGACGAAGACCTCTATGCGCCTGACGCGACCGAGCGCACTTATCGCCGTGCGCTGGCGCTAGCCGAAGCGGTCGCAATGGCAGGGGGCGTCGCGATCGTCGATGGCACGTTTCTCCAGCGCTGGCAGCGCGATCTCTTCCGTGCCCGCGCTGCGGAACTCGCACTTCCGTTTGCGATCCTCGCCTTCACCGCGAGCGAAGCCACCTTGCGCGCCCGGATCGCCCAGCGCACGCAGCGGGCGACCGATGCGTCCGAGGCCGACGCGAGCGTGCTCGACCACCAGTTGCGCACCCGCGAGCCGCTTGCTTCCGACGAGCGGGCGTACACGGTGGATTTCGATGCGGAGGTGCCGCAGGAAAGCGCGCGCGATCCGGCATCCTGGCGCGCGATCTGCGATCGGCTGGGCATTGCCGTAACCGCAGTGCCATGACAACCCGCGACGTCTGCTGCGCCGATGCCGGTGGTCATCATGCGCGGCGTTGAACCCGTCGGGTCACGCAGCTCGTTTTCGAATGGCGTCTAGTCCCGCACCATGGCCAGCGCGACCAGTTCGGCAATGTCGCGCGTCTCCATCGCCTCCGCCTTGCCGAGCGCCGAGATGCCGTCGGCGACCATGACCGAGCAATAGGGGCAGGCCGTCGCGATCACGCGTGGCGAATGCGGCAGCGCCTGTTCGACCCGCAACACGTTGATCCGCTTGCCGATCGATTCCTCGAGCCACATGCGCGCGCCGCCGGCCCCGCAGCACATCGCCTTTTCGCGCTGGAGCGCGAACTCCAGCGGCGGGTCCTTCGCGAGATGTCGCAATATGGTACGCGGCGCCTCGAACTCGCCGTTGTGGCGGCCGAGGTAACACGGCTCGTGGTAGATCACGCGCTCGAATCGCGGATCGACTCGAAGCCGTCCGTCAGCGAGGAGCCGCGCGATCAACTGCGTATGGTGGATCACCTCCCACCGGCCTCCGAATTCCGGGTATTCGTTCTTGAGCGAATTGAACGCGTGCGGATCGCAGGTGACGATGCGGACCACGGCCAGGTCGTTCAGCTTCGTCGCGAGCGCATTCGCGAGCTGCTGGAAGAGCATCTCGTTGCCGGCGCGGCGCACGCATTCCCCGGTCGACGTCTCGCCCTTGCCCAGAATGCCGAACCGCACGCCCGCCTGCTGCAGGATCGCGACGAACGCGCGCGCGATCTTCTGTCCGCGCGGGTCGAACGACGCGGCGGATCCGACGTAGAAGAGGTAGTCGAGATCCTTGGCCTCGTCGGCGGTCTCGACGCGCGCCACATTGAGATCCGCCGCCCAGTCGCCTCGGGCATCGGCCGGGAATCCCCAGGGATTGCTCTGCGCCTCGTATGCCTCGAACACCGGCTTCAGCGCGTGTGGAAAGATTCCGTCCATCAGCACGCGATGCTGGCGCATCCGGTAGAACTTCGGCAGGTGCTCGAGCTCGATCGGGCACGCGGCCTCGCAATAGCCGCAGGTCGTGCACGCCCATAGCGTGTCCTCGGCGATCACGTCGCCGACAAGCGCGCAAAGCGCTTCGGGGTCGGCGGGGTTCGCAGTGATGACCTCGCGCTTTTCCAGAAGGTGCCGCTTCAGGCTGTCGTGCACCCACTTCTGCGACAGCGGCTTGCCGGTGAGGAAGGTCGGGCACGCGTCCTTGCAGCGTCCGCATTCGGTGCACGTGAAGGCGTCGAGCCCGTCCTTCCAGCTCAAATCCTTCGCCGTCCGCACGCCGACGCGCAGCGACTCCGCTTCGCCGTCGTCGTCCATGAGCTTCGCGAGATCCACCGACGGCACCGCGTTGGCGGGTCCGCCGCGCCGGAAATACAGTGCGGGAAGCGCGGTGACGATGTGGAAATGCTCGCCGGTCGGCAGCAGCACCAGAAACGCGAAAACGACGATGAGCTGTGTCCAGTACGAGAGGTGGTATCCCGCATCGAGCGCCGCCGGCGAAAGGCCGGATAGCGCGCCCTCTACCACGCGGCCGGCGAATGCGTAGTGACGCTCATGCGCGATGCCGGGGTCGCTGCCCGCAAAAAGCGCGAACCGGAATCCATCGAACAGGAGGTCCGTCACCATGATCGCGGTGATCAGCGACAGGACCAGCAAGGCTTCGCGATTGGGTTCGAGCCGGGCGGGCTTCGTCACGTACCGCCGCCAGTACGCGTAAGCCAGCGCCGCCAGCACGGCGAGTTCGACCAGATCCTTCGCCGCGGCGAACGCACCGCCGGCAACCCCCGGATAGACGAACGGCTCGTAGTATCCGATGACGATCAGCTGGACCTTGCGCGCGAGCAGCGCCATGAAGCCCAGAAAGATTACTGCGTGCATGATTCCCGGCTTCCAGTCGCGCCGGATCATCCGTTGCTGCAGGAAGCCGTTGGTCAGGACCGCCAGGAGGCGCCGGCCCGGATGGTCGAAGCGATTCTCGGCAGCAAGGCTCGCGACGATGGCGAGCTTGCGTGCGGCGAGGTAGCCGAATCCGGCGAATGCGAATAGCATCAGCAGCGAGATGGCGACGGGACTCATCGGCGGACTCGGCGGTGGCGGACGATCGCGCTAGCCGGATCGCGTTTCCCTGCGCCATGGCGCGCTGCCGGCATCTTCGGCCGCGGCACCGATTGTCGCGTTGATCTGGCGCAAGGGACGGCATGGCGCGGTAGCAGTAGACTGGGTCGGCCGATGCAGGGGCGAGGATCACGACGCGATCCTCTCCGGTGCCCGTGGTTGCGATTCGGTGGACTTGGGCCCAGAGCCGGCCCGTGTGGTGGAAGAGGAGGGCGTGAAATGACGCGGGACAAACTTGCGACAGTGTTGCAGAGACACCCCTTTGTCGAGGAATTCCGGCCGGAACACATCGAGAAGCTCGCGGCGCTCGCGAAGGAAGTGCGGTTCGAGCGGGACCATGTCATTTTCCACGAGGGCGACGACGCCCACGATTTCTACCTGATCGTGGAAGGCCGGGTCGCGCTCGAGATCGAGGCGCCGGGGCACACGTTTCGAGTGCAGACGCTGCACGAGGGCGACGAGCTTGGTTGGTCCGCGGTATTGATGGGACGCGGGAAACACTTCCAGGCGCGAGCGCTGCAACCGGTCCACGCGCTTGCGTTCGATGGCGTGACGCTGCTCGATGCGTTCCGCGACGACCCTGCCTACGGCTTCGCGTTCATGTACCGGATGCTGGGTGTCGTTTCGGAACGGCTGCAGGCGACGCGGCTGCAGGTGCTGGACATGTATTCTCCGGTGGCGAAGCGGGCGGGAACCTGAGGCGTCGTTGCGCCTGTCACGCGCGGCGACTACGGCTCCCACGCGAACACGCGTTTCCAGTCGGTCCGGATGCTGACGACGACCCAGCCGCGCTTGACGGCGTCGTCGTAGACCGCTTGTGAGAAAGCGCCGATCGACGTGTTCGGCAGCCCCTGCGCCGGACCATAGGCGAACTCGCGCTGCGCGTCGTCGTGCAGCACCAGCATCTGCAGCGTGACCCCGCGGCCGCCCTGGCTGTAGGCGAGCATCTCGACGTCGCCGGCGGAATTGCCGAACGCAGCCTGCGGCCGGCGGCCGATGAAGAGTTCGATGTCCTGTGCCTTCCCGCCGTAGTTGTTGTCGAGCAGGAGCTTTGGCTCGACCATGATCACGTTGCCGTCCGGGGTATAGCGGGTCGCGAATGCGGTGCCGATCACCTGCTCCGGCACTACACCATAGGTCGCTTCGGCAAAGGCGCGCATGAAGTTCTGCGTGCCGCCGGAGACGATGTACGTGCGGTAGCCATTGGCACGCAGATAGCGCAACACCTCCTGCATGGGAGCGTAGGTCAGATCGGTGTAGGGTCGGTTCCAGCGCGGATGCCGCGCGCTCGCGATCCACGCTGTCGCGGCCGCGGCGAATGCGTCGACCGAGACGCCGGTGTGGGTCGCGGCGACCATCTGCAACAGTTCCTTTTCGGCGAGCTTCGCCATCGCCGCGCGGTCGCGATCAACCACTGCTTTGAACGGCGGCTTGTCCTTCCACTCGGGATGCTGCGGCGCGAGTTCTGCTACCCGGGCGAGCGTGAAATTGATTTCGGTGTAAAGCGGATGCTCGACCCAGAGCGTGCCGTCATTGTCGAACGTGGCGACGCGCTCGGCGGGCGGCACGAAGCCCGGGTTACCGGGCTCTGTGGTCGCTTTGACGAACGCGACGATCGCTCGCTTCGCCGGCCCGTCGTTCCACGAGCCGAGCGGGTCGGTCGCGGGCGGCGCGTGGGCGCAAGCGGCGAGCAGGACGAGCAGCGCCCAGCCGGCGATGCGCAGGGAACGCGACGTGGCAGCAAGCGCGCGAACAGACATCATCTATCTATCTTTCCACGTGCAGGCAGGTCCCGTGCGGTACGAATCCCTGCGATCGGACGGTCCCCGCAAGCGCTCGTGGCCCTGCCAATGATCAGCCGCCTTCCGCAAAGCCGGGGTACAAGGTCATGCCGCCGTCGACGAACAGCGTCGTGCCATTGACGTAGTCGGCGGCGTCCGAGGCGAGCCACACGGCCGCACGGCCGATGTCTTCCGGTTCGCCGATGCGCTTGTAGGGGACGAGTTTCATCAGCGCCTCGTACGCCTCGGGCGTACTCCAGGCCGCAGTATTGATCGGTGTACGGATCGCGCCAGGACCGATGCTGTTGATGCGGATGCGATGGGGCGCGAGCTCCTGCGCCATGCTCTTCATCATCAGCATGATGCCGCCCTTGGACGCAGCGTAGTTCACGTGGCCGGCCCAGGGGATGACCTCGTGCACCGAGCTCATGCAGATGATCTTTCCTGCCGCGCAGGAAATCGCCTCGACGACGCCGCGCCGCTTGAACTCGCGCACCGCCTCGCGTGCGCAAAGGAACTGTCCGGTGAGGTTCACGCTGATGACCGTGTTCCATTGCTCGAGCGTCATCTGATCGAACGGGGCGTCGCGTTGCAGCCCGGCGTTGTTCAACAGAATGTCGATCGTGCCGAACTGCGCAATCATCTCCCGAAACATCGCCTGCACCTGATCTTCCCGGGAGACGTCCGCGTGGATGGCCATTGCGTTGACACCGTGGCTCTTGATCTCGTCGACCACCTGCTGTGCGACGTCCTCCCCGGAGCGATAGTTGATGACGACGTCGGCGCCAGCCTGGCCCAATGCGATCGCGACTGCCTTGCCGATGCCCGAGCTGGCGCCGGTGACCAAAGCCTTTTGTCCCACGAGTACCTTCGCCGCCTTCACTTTCGGCAACGCCACGTCCGGACGCTTCTCTTTGGAATCCTTGCTTGCCATTTCGTGCTCCTATGTCCTGATCCCGTGCGGCCCTGCACCGCACTCCCGACGGATCTCGGGAATCCGGCCAGCCCGTCGTTGGCGGCGTGCGGATTCGACGGCTACGTGCAAGCTCATACATGAATCCGATCGAGCGCACGGTCGAGGTTGTACGCAGCGCTGATCAGCGCGAGGTGGGTGAAGGCCTGCGGGAAATTGCCGAGCGCCTCGCCGCGCGGGCCGGTTTCCTCCGCATAGAGACCGAGATGATTCGCATAGCCCAGCATGCGCTCGTACATGAGGCGCGCGGCAACGAGCTTGCTGCGATCGGCCTGGCCTGCGCGGGTCAGCGCCTCGACCAGCCAGAACGTGCAGATGTTGAACGTTCCCTCTTCACCCTTGAGGCCATCGTCAACGTGCTCGACGTTGTAGCGATAGACAAGGCTGTTCGACACCAGCCCGCCCCGCTCGGGCGGCTGGCAGGTGGCATCGAGCGTCTGCAACATGCGCGGCTCGGTCGGAGACACGAAGAACACGAGGGGCATCATCAGATTCGCCGCATCGAGCGAATCGCTGTCGTAGTGCTGGACGAATGCCGCGCGCCTGGGGTTCCAGCCTTTGGCCATGATCTCTTCGTAGATCTGGTCGCGTACCAGCGACCAGCGTTCGCGGTCGGCGGGAAACGAGCGCTTGTCGGCGAGCCGCAGCGCCCGGTCCACGGCAACCCAGGCCATCATCTTGGAATACACGAAGTGCTGCTGGCCGCCGCGCACTTCCCAGACGCCTTCGTCCTTGCGCTGCCAGTTGTCGCAAACCCAGTTGACGATTCGTCGCAGCTCGTGCCAGAGCCCGTACGAAACCGGACTCCGATACTTGTTCGACAGATAGACGGCATCCATCAGCTCGCCATAGATGTCGAGCTGCAGCTGGTTGTAGGCGCCGTTGCCGATCCTGACCGGGCGTGAGCCCTGATAACCATCAAGGTGATCCAGCGTCTCTTCGGTGAGCGTGTGTCGCCCGTCGATGCCGTACATGATCTGCAAATGCCCATCGGGCTCGAGCTCGTGGCATCGAGCCTCGATCCATTCCATGAACTTGGCGGCCTCTTCGGTGAACCCTACCCGCAGCAAGCCGTACACGGTAAACGCCGCGTCCCGGATCCAGGTGTACCGATAATCCCAGTTGCGCTCGCCGCCAATGCCTTCGGGCAGGCTGCAGGTCGGAGCGGCCACGATTGCGCCGGTTGGCTCATAGGTGAGGAGCTTCAGCGCCAATGCCGAGCGCTCGACCATTTCGCGCCAGCGCCCCCGATAGGTGCACTGCGACAACCACCGGATCCAGAACAGGACGGTGTCCTTGAAGAGCTCGACGGATTCCTCCTCCGACAGGCACAGGCCGCAATTTTCCCCCGCCTTGATCTGACTCAACACGAAACGCGTCGTCTGTCCCTCTTCCAGGGTTACCTCGGTGTGCACTCCATGCGCATCGCGCTTGAAGCGGGTCGAGGAAGTCAGGCCGAGACTCAGGTCAGGTGAGTGGAACGCCGCGCCTTCGCCACTGATGACGGTCTCGTGCGCATCGCGCGCGTAATTGAAGGCCGGATGGCATTCGATGCGGAACTTCATGCTGCCGCGAACGACGTTGATGCGACGCACCAGACGATGGTACCCATCTCGCTTGGCGCGCTCGCCGACGGGCATGTAGTCGGTGATCTCGCCCACGCCGTCGTGGGAAAGGAAACGCGTGATCAGCACATTGGTGCCCGGCCAATAGAACTGCTTGTGGACGATTTCGGCGCCGACTGGCGCTATCTTGAAATACCCGCCTTTCTTGTCGTCGAGGATGGCGGCGAAAACGCTGGGAGAATCGAAGCGCGGGAAACAGAACCAGTCGATCGAGCCGTTCAGCCCGACCAATGCCGCCGTGCGCATGTTGCCGATGATGCCGTGGTTCTCGATGGGCTGATAGGCCATGTGCTTGCTCCCTTTGCGATCGTGCTACGGCGGCGATCACCGCCACGGTTCCATGGCGCACCTCAGGGTCGAGTCGTTCGCGGCTCCGATCGGGATCGAACTGCGTGCGGCGGCAACGCCTGCCGCGCAGGCGCCTGTTCCGAATCTGCGAGCGAAACGAGGACTGCCAGATCAATTGTTGTTGGCCGGCGTCTGCAGCGCCTTCAGCACGTTGTCGAGCGAGAAGCTGCCCGGCTTCTGGCTGGGCGGAAACTCCTTGAACGTGGCGATGAACTGGCCCACGTACTGCTGGGCAGGGACGAGCAGGAAGATGTGCTCGACCCACCAGCGGTTCCAGTCCATCGCTTCGTGGTCGCCGATTTCGAACGGGTCGCTGCGCAGGTTGAAGATCTTCGGTGCGCGCAGCGTCGTGAATGGCTGGCGCCAGACGTCGGCGCCGTGCGCATTCTGTTCGGCGAACACGATCTTCCACTGGTCGTAGCGCAGACCGACGAGCTGGCCGTCGTCGTTGAAGTAGAAGAACTCGTGCCTCGGGCTCGGCCCCTTGCCCGCAAGTGCATCGGTGAGGTTGTAGCCGTCGACATGGACCTTGAACGTCTTGTCGCCGATCTTCATGCCCTTTTGCAGCTGTTCCTTGACGTCGGGCACGCCGGCCGCAGCGAGCAGCGTCGGCAGCATGTCCTCGTGCGCGAACACATCGTTGAGCACGGTGCCGGGCTTGATGACGCCCGGCCAACGGAGGGCCGTCGGCACGCGGTAGCCGCCTTCCCAGTTGGTGTTTTTCTCGCCGCGGAAGGGGGCCGTGCCGCCGTCCGGCCAGGTGAACTTCTCCGCGCCATTGTCAGTCGAGTACATCACGATCGTGTTGCCGTCGAGGCCGAGTTCCTTCAACGCATCGAGGATCTGGCCGACGTGCGCGTCGTGCTCGACCATCCCGTCGGGATAGATGCCGAGGCCGGTCTTGCCGCGCGAGCTTTCCTTGAGCCGCGTCCAGATGTGCATGCGCGTGGAGTTCCACCAGAGGAAGAAGGGCTTGTCGGCCTTCTTCGCGTCGGCCATGAACCGGATCGTCTCCCGCGTGATCTCGTCGTCGATGGTTTCCATCCGCTTCTTGTTGAGCGGACCGGTGCTCTCGATCTTCTGCGTGCCGTCCGGGTTGGCCCACGTGTGTAGAACGCCTCGCGTGCCGTACTTCTTGCGCAGCGCCGGGTTCTTGAAGTAGTCCTCGTGCTCAGGCTCGTCCTCGGCGTTCAAGTGATAGAGCGAGCCCAAGAACTCCTGGAAGCCATGCGCGGTAGGCAGGTGCGTGTCGAGGTCGCCAAGGTGGTTCTTGCCGAATTGCCCGGTCAGGTAGCCCTGGGCTTTCAGCAGCTCCGCGATGGTGACGTCCCGCGCTTGCAGTCCTTCCTTGGCGCCGGGAAGACCGACCTTCAGCATGCCGGTGCGAAACGGCGACTGGCCGGTGATGAACGCGGCACGACCCGCGGTGCAACTCTGCTGGCCGTACCAGTCGGTAAAGAGCGCGCCGTCCTTGGCGATACGATCGATGTTGGGCGTCTTGTAGCCCATCATCCCCTGGTTGTAGGCGCTGACGTTCCAATAGCCGATGTCGTCACCCCAGAGGATCAGGATATTGGGTTTTTTGGCCGGCGCCTGTGCGAGCGCAGGTGTTGCCGCGCCTAGTGCGAGTCCGAGCGCAGCAATGACGCCGAGAAACCATCGATGCAATTTCATTCCGGGTCTCCTCGAAATTGTACGGATTCCGAACCGATCATCGTGCGCCCATCCGTCGAACACGAATCCAGTCTGTGTGCGTTCTTGCGTTTCGTATCGTCGTGCGGCTTCCGGTCACGGAGCCGCCTGGGGCGCTTACTTTGCCGGCGATGCCGCGGGGGCCGCCAGTGCCGGGCTCGGCGCCGGGGACGAAGCGCCGACAATCTCGATCTTCGCGCCGGCCTTGAGCGCATCCAGCTGCTTCTTCAGGTTTTGCTGCTGCAGCTGCTGGGTCAGCTGGGGTTTGACGTCTTCCAGTGGAGGCGCCGCGATCGGCCTGGAGTCTTCGAGCAGGATGACGTGGTAGCCGAACTGGGTCTTGACCGGTTCCTGGGTGAACTTGCCCTTTTCCAGTTTGCTCACCGCGGCGCCGAATTCCGGCACCATTCCTTTCACATCGAACCACCCCAGATCGCCGCCATTCGCCTTGGAACCCGGATCCTTCGATTTGTCCGCCGCCAGTTTCGCGAACGCATAAGGTTCCTTCCTGAGTCGGGCGATGATGTCTTTGGCTTCGGATTCCTTATCCACCAGAATGTGGCGCGCCTTGTACTCGGAGCCGGTGACCGTCGCCTTGATGCGCTCGTATTCGGCCTTGAGCATGTCGTCGGTGACCGGACTGTTCTTTATGAAGTCCCTGACGTAGGCATTGGCCAGAACGGATTGCTTCATCGCGTCGAGCTGGTCCGCAATCTCGGGTGTTTTGTCGAGGCCCTTCTTGATCGCCTCTTCTGCCACCACCATTTGCAATGCCAGCTGGTCGACGATGCCCTTTCTGGCTTCCGGGGTATCCGGACGGCCGGCACCTTCGCCCTGCTTCGCAATCGAGTCGACGATTCGCTGGCTGATCGCCATTCCGTTCACCGTTGCCGCAGCCGGGCCCTTGGAGGCCTGGTCAGCGGGCTTTCCTTCCTTTGCCGGATTGCACGCGCCGAGCGCGAGCAACGACGCGGCAGAGACGAATAGAATTCCGGATTTCATGAAGCTCATTTCAGTCCTTTGGTTGTTGTTGCGTCCATTGCAAACCCCTGCCTTGCCTGCCATCAATTTTACCGTAGGAATGTGCGGTAGAATATTCGACCCGCACGCATCGAATCGTTCGGTGCGCCAATTCGCCGCGATCGCTGCGCCCGCGATCATGGTACGAATGCATCCAGCGCGGTCTCGACGTACGAAAACCATCATCACGGAGGTGTCAATTGAAACGGATTCGTCAGATTTTCGGCGTGGGCTCGGTGGCGCTGGCCACACTGTGCGCAGGCGGAGTGGCGTACGCGCAGCAAAGCAGCATGACGTTCTTCGTCACCAGTGCGGGCTCTGGAAAGGGCGCGGATCTCGGCGGCCTCGCGGGCGCCGACAAGCATTGTCAGTCGCTGGCGCAGGCGGCCGGCGCCGGCGGCAAGACGTGGCGCGCCTATCTCAGCACGCAGGGCGCGGGCGCGGTCAACGCGCGTGACCGCATCGGCAAGGGGCCATGGACCAACGCCAAGGGAGCCGTCATCGCGAAGGACGTCGCCGAGCTGCACGGCGCGAACAACCTGACCAAGCAGACGGCGTTGACCGAGAAGGGCGGCATCGTCAACGGGCGCGGCGACTCGCCGAACATGCACGACGTCCTCACAGGTTCGCAGCCCGACGGCACCGCGTTTCCCGCCACGCCGGACATGACCTGCGGCAACTGGACCAAGAGCGGCGCGGGCACGGCGATGCTCGGGCACGCCGACCGCGCCGGGCTCGACGAAAGCGCGGCCGGCGAAGTCGTGGAATTCGTCGCATCCGTCGCGCGGCCCCGGAGGCGGGTGCAGCCAGGATGATCTCAAGAGCACCGGCGGCAACGGATTTTTCTACTGCTTCGCAGCGAACTGACCCAGTCCTCGCGTCGGCGGGCTAGCGGTCGCCCGCCGGCCGCGAGTACGTTCATCCGGAACTCGCGATAATCACGCGCGCCTGACGGAAATGCCGCGCACGGCCTGATCAATTCGGAACATCCATCAGGGGGAGCGTCATGGGTAGTCTCGATGGCAAGGTGGCGTGGGTTACCGGCGCCGGGTCCGGAATGGGACTGGCGGGCGCGCAGCAGCTCATCGCCGCGGGCGCGACGGTCATCATGTCGGGGCGGCGAGCCGATGTGCTCGAGCGCGAAGCAGGTTCCATCCGCAAAGGAGGCGGCAACGCCGAGGTCGAAGCGCTCGACGTGAGCGATGCGACATCGGTGCATCGCGTGGCCGAGGCCATTCTCGCCCGTCACGGCAAGGTGGATATCCTGGTAAACAGTGCGGGCCTCAACAACCCGCAGCGCTTCTGGCGCGATCAAACCACCGCGAGCTGGGACGAGGTCATTCGCGTCAACCTCGACGGCACGTTCTACTGCACGCACGCAGTCTTGCCGTCGATGCGCGCGCGCAAGACTGGACTGGTCATCAACATTTCCTCGTGGGCAGGCAAGTACACGCTGGCGATGGCGGGCGCGGCGTACAACGGCAGCAAGCACGCCGTCGTCGCGCTGACCGAGACGCTCAACATGGAGGAATGCGTCAACGGCATCCGTGCTTGTGCGATTTGTCCGGCCGAGGTGGCGACGCCGATTCTGGACCGGCGCCCTGTGCCGCCGTCGCCCGAGGAGCGGGCGAAGATGCTTCAGGCCGACGACATCGGAAAGGCGATCCGCTGGATAGCCGAGCAGCCGGATCACGTCTGCATCAACGAGATCACCATCAGCCCGACCTGGAATCGCATGTACGTCGGCGGGGCGGACCTCAACCGGAAATCGCCTTCGCCGCGAGCCGGCGACTGAATCGTCGGCGCGAAGCTACCGCGGCAGCGGCGAGTTGACGCTCGAGCTGGCCTTGGCGTGCAGCGCAATCGGAAGTTCCACCTCGACCGTCGCCATGCCGGCGCGGGCCCAGCTCGTGGTTGCGTCAACGGCGGGGGGTGGCACCGACCACCGGCTGTAGACCGCGTTGACCGGGGACTCCCACTGCAGGACCCACCGGTGCTGGGGTCGCAACGCCAGATAGCCGCGCTCACCGTCCGCGCCGGTCAGCGCATAACCGTATTGCGCTTCGTCGGGCACGCCGCAGAAATCGATGCAGGGATCGCACTGTGCGAGTCGCGATTGCGCGATCGCGAGCGCGTTGTCCAGACTCTGGTTCCGGTCGTCGCAAATTTCAACGGTGTGTCGCGGCATATCCGGAAACAACGCGACCAACGCGGCCCACGCCGCCTCGGCCGCGGAGATCCAATCCGCAAAGACGGCGTCCTGCCGCTCGATGTGCCGGCGAGCGTCGAATTCGCCCGGCATGAACGTGTGGCCGTTGATCGTTGCGAGATGCAAGGCGCGCGGAACCTCGGCGCGATAAACGGTCCGGCGCAACAACGGGACGCCGCGGTCGTCCCTCCCGATCGTCAGAAAGGTCTGTGTTTCGCGATTGGGGAGAATCTCATAGCCGAACACCCCGTCTTCCACAATCGGCAACAGGTCGAACGCGAGACTGGCCGGCAACGAATGATGCGCAGCGGCGGCAGCAAGATGTGCGCGGACAAGCGGGAAGAGATTCCTCGCATCCGATAGTCGGGGGTAGAACGCTTTGGCCATGACCGGCCCCCAGCGACACGCGATTTCCCGCCTGTGGAATCGAGGCGAGCTGATCATTGGAAGCCCAAGCCCGGCGGAAGGCCACCTTTTTTAAAGGGTTCTCAGGTCCGTGCGGTAACTGGTTGAAACGGAAGGGAACGGACGGAGTGATCCGGAAGGTCCCCGATATTCGCTAGAATGGCATGCTGACACCAGCGATGAGCGGTGCCCCACTGCGACGCCACGTCTACACTCACCGCCTCGCGGGGTCCCGCCACACCGATGAAAGTTCCCGACACCGATACCGGATTTCACGCTTGACGCTACCGAGGCTGAGACGATTGGGGCGTCCGGGCGACGCCCGTCCGCACGGGGGCGAACAAGCGGACCGAGGATCGCCGCATATGTAATTCTTGCCGTCCTCGCCGGCATCGCGGCCGTCTATTTCTTCTGGCCTCGTGGTGTTCCGCCGCCCAAAGAGATGCCGCCGCCAGCCGCATCGTCCCCGGCGCCGCCGGCACAGCCGGAGTCCGCGATCCAACACCCTGTCGAGAAAATTCCGACACCGTTGGCGGATGTCGGCGCCATGCCGTCGCCGCTGCCGGCGTTGGACGACAGCGACGTCGTCGCGAAGGATGCCATCGGGACAATCCTCGACAGCGATGCGCTTGTGCGCCTTCTCGTGCCGGAGCGGATCATCCGCCACATCGTGGCCACGGTCGACAACCTGCCGCGCAAGACCATTGCGACGCGAATACTGCCGATCAAGCCGCTGGCCGGACCATTGACGACATCGAGCACGGAACGCGGGATGGTCATCGCCGCCGACAATGCGCGGCGATATGCGCTCTACGTCAAGGCCGCGGACGCCATCGACGCCAGGCGGCTGGCGGGATTCTACGTGCGCCTGTATCCGCTGTTTCAGCAGGCATATGTCGATCTCGGCTATCCGGGCGGATACTTCAACGATCGGTTGATCGCTGTCATCGACCACCTGCTGGCGGCGCCGGAACCCAGGGAGCCGGTCTACGTGGCGCAACCCAAGATCCTGTACGAGTTCGCCGATCCCGAACTGCAGGATCTTTCGGCCGGACAGAAGATTCTCGTGCGAATCGGCATTGCCAACGAATTGCGCCTCAAGTCCAAGCTGCGCGACATCCGGAAAGCACTGACGGCGCAGACCGTAGCGCGTTAGCCACCGATGGATGCCATTGCGGGCCGCGGCAATTCACGCATGGATTCTGGGATGATCGCTACCCGAGGACCCAATTTGTGACGACGTCCCTCGTATTGACCGTGATCGGAAGCGATCACCCCGGCATCGTCAATCTGCTGTCCGACGTGGCGCAGCGGTTCGGCGCCAACTGGGCGGGCAGCCGGATGGCGAGCCTCGCGGGTCAGTTCGCCGGCATCGTGCATTTCGAAGTGGCCGACCAGAACGCTGATGCGCTCGCCGGCGCGCTCCGCGGACTCGATGCGTCCGGGCTGCACGTCGTCATCGCCGTGGGTGACGTGGGAGTGCCGTCTGCGGGGCGCCGGATCGTCCGGCTCGAACTCGTCGGAAACGATCGTCCGGGCATCGTGCGTGATCTGTCGGGCCGACTCGCCGGGCGCGGCGTCAGCATCGAAGAGCTTCACACCGAGACGGTCAGCGCGCCCATGTCGGCCGGCCTGCTGTTCAGGGTCGAGGCGCTTCTTGCCGTACCCGCCGCGGTGGCGAACGACGAGTTGAAGCGCGAACTCGAAGCGCTGGCGACCGAAATGATGGTCGACATCGAGCTCGACGAGCGCGGCGGCACCGCCGTACCGCGCTAGGAGTTACCGGGCGCTTAGCCGCCACACCTTTTTTTGATCCACGTTAAGAGCGCGCCGCGGGTTTTCACACAACATCCCGGCATACGGCAACAAGTCCGGTGCGGTGGCAGTGACCCGGGAGGGTCCCCGCGGCCGCGGGGATTCATTGTGCGCGCAAGCCCCCGATCGATGTCCTGACTGACCCTACGACCCCACATGTACCCAATCATCCGTCGCGAAGCGTTCTCCGACACGACCTTCCTGTGGGAGGTGGTCGCGCCCGATGTGGCCCGGTCGGCCGAACCCGGACACTTCGTGATGCTGCGCCTGCACGAGGGCGGCGAGCGCATTCCGCTCACCGTCGCCGACTACGATCGCGACAAAGGCACGATCACGCTGGTGATCCAGGCGCTCGGCAAGACGACGCTGGAGATGCGCGACCACTACAAGGCCGGCGACAGCATCGTCGACTTCGTCGGCCCGCTCGGCCTGCCGCAGCACGTGAGCCAGGCCGGGCACGTGGTGCTGGTCGGCGGCGGTCTCGGCGTGGCGCCGGTATATCCGCAGCTGCGCGCGTTCAAGGCGGCGGGCAACCGCACCACCGGCATCATCGGTTTTCGCAACAAGGATCTGGTGTTCTGGGAAGAGAGCTTCGCTCGCCATTGCGACAACCTGATCGTCTGCACCGACGACGGCAGCTACGGCAAGCCGGGGTTCGTCACCGCGGCGTTGCAGGAGGTGCTGGAAAGCGACCGGCCCGATCTGGTCATCGCCATCGGACCGCTGCCGATGATGAACGCCTGCGTCGAGACGACGCGGCCGTTCCAGGTGAAGACGATGGTGTCGTTGAACGCGATCATGGTCGACGGCACCGGGATGTGCGGTTCATGCCGCGTCACGGTCGGAAACGAGATCAAGTTCGCCTGCGTCGACGGACCGGACTTCGACGGCCACCAGGTCGACTTCAAGGAACTGATGTTGCGGCAGAAACGGTTCAAAGGCGAGGAGACCGCGGCGAACGCCGATTATGCGCACGTGTGCAACGTCGAGAAGGTGCTCTTCGAGCAGCGCAAGACCAACTACAAGAAGTACAAGGACCTGGCCCCGCTGGCGACCAAGATGCCCGAGCGCGATCCGCTGGAGCGTTCGCGCAACTTCAAGGAAGTGAATCTCGGCTACTCGATGGCCGATGCGCTGGCCGAGGCCGAGCGCTGCATCATGTGCAGCAAGGCGGCCTGCATCGAAGGCTGCCCGGTGTCGATCGACATCCCCCGTTTCATCCGGCACCTGCTGGTGCGCGACGTCGACGGCGCGCAGGCCGTCATCAACGAGTCCAACCTGTTTCCGTCGGTCTGCGGCCGCGTCTGCCCGCAGGAGTCGCAGTGCGAAGCGCAGTGCGTTGTCGGACGCAAGCTCGAGTCGGTGGCGATCGGCCGGCTGGAACGCTTTGTCGGCGACAACGCCCGGCCGCAGAAGGTCGAACCGCCGCGCTTCGAGCGCCGGCTCGGCGCCGTGGCGATCGTCGGTTCGGGCCCCTCGGGGCTGGCGGTGGCGGCGGACCTGCGGCGCTACGGTTGCGACGTCACCGTCTACGAGGCGCTGCATGTGGTCGGCGGCGTGTTGCAGTACGGCATCCCGTCATTCCGGCTGCCGCGCGAGATCATCAGCCGCGAGGTCGACCACCTGAAGGCGCTCGGCGTGAAATTCGAGACCAACAAGGTGATCGGCAAGACCTTCTCGGTGCCGCAGCTGATGGGCGAGATGGGCTTCGACGCGGTGTTCGTCGGCGCCGGCGCGGGTGCGCCGGCCTTTCTCGGCATCCCCGGCGAGTTCGCGGGCCAGGTCTATTCGGCCAACGAGTTCCTCACTCGCGTGAACCTGATGGGCGGCGACCGGTTTCCCTACCTCGATACGCCGATCACGCTGGGCAAGAGCGTGGTCGTGATCGGCGCGGGCAACACGGCGATGGACTGCCTGCGCGTGGCCAAGCGGCTGGGCACGCCGACCGTGCGCTGCGTCTATCGCCGCTCGGAAGCGGAAGCGCCCGCGCGACTCGAAGAGTTGCGCCATGCGAAGGAAGAAGGCATCGAGTTCTTCTTCCTGCACGGGCCGGTGGAAATCCTGACGGACGCCGACGGCAGCGTGCGCGGCATCAAGGTGCAGAAGATGCTGCTCGGCGAGCCGGACGCCAAAGGACGCCGGCAGCCGATCCCGCAGGACGAGTTCCTCGAGCTCGACTGCGACACCGTGATCTACGCGCTCGGCACCAAGGCCAACCCGATCGTCACCAAGTCGACGCCGGGCCTCGAGCTCAACAAATGGGGCTACATCGTGGCCGACGCGGACACGCAGGCCACCAGCGTGCCGGGCGTGTTCGCCGGGGGCGACATCGTGACGGGTGGCGCCACCGTGATCCTGGCGATGGGTGCCGGCCGCCGCGCGGCGCGCGCGATTGGCGCTTACCTCGCCGGCGGCAAGCACACCTGGCCGATCACCCAGGCCGACGTCGACGCGTTCGTGCCGCCCGCGGCAATCGGCACCTCTGCAACCGCAGTCTCCAGCGAGATTCCATCATGAGCATCTGCCCGCGCTGCAAGCGCCCGCTCGAAGACGAAGAAGCCTACATCTGCTGCGCGGGGGTCGAACTGCGCTGGCGCTGTGTGGACTGCCACAAGGTCAGCGAAGGCTTCGCCTTCCCCTACGGCATGTGTCCGCATTGCAAGGGCAAGCTCGAGCTCTTCGACCGCGGCGCGATCGAAGACGATCGCGCGATGGAAGCCGTGCGCAAGGCGTTCGAGATCGAACTGGGCGGCCACGCGTTCTACGAGCGCGCCTCGCGGGACGCCCAGGACCCGGAGTTGCGCGACCTGTTCGGGCGCTTCGCCGGAATGGAAAAGGAGCACATGGACATCCTGTCCAAACGCTACCACGCCGATCTGCCGACACCGGCCGAGGATTTTCAGCTCGACCGCGCCGCCATTTTCGCCGGTGTCGATCGCCGGCCCGGGGACCCGGCGAACCTGTTTCGGATCGCCATCGCCTTCGAGCAGCGGGCGGTGGATTTCTTCACCAAGGAAGGCGAGCAGGCGCCGGCCGACTCGGTCGAGCGCGAGTTGTACAAGGAACTGGCCGCCGAGGAACGCGAGCACGTCGCACTCCTGACCACCGAGTACCGCCGCTGGGAGTCCGGCAAGGCGGGGATCCTGTAGCGCCGTAGTGCATACCTTCCCATACGCCCGCGGCCGCGCCGCGCCTACGCCTTGACTCGCATCGTCAGTCGCCGCCGGGCAGCCCCAAACCGCCTTTAGGGGCAAACGGAGACCGCCATGACCGAACGCTCGCATGTGCTGGACGGCAACGAAGCCGCCGCACGAATCGCCCATCTCGCCAGTGAAGTGATCGCGATCTATCCGATCACGCCGTCGTCGACGATGGGCGAACTCGCTGACGCGTGGTCGGCCGCAGGCCAGAAGAACATCTGGGGGATGGTGCCGCAGGTCATCGAAATGCAGAGTGAAGCAGGCGCCGCCGGCGCGGTGCACGGGTCGCTGCAGGCCGGTGCAATGACCACGACGTTCACGGCCTCGCAGGGGTTGTTGCTGAAGTTGCCCAACATGTTCAAGATCGCCGGCGAACTGACGCCGGCGGTGTTCCACATCGCGGCGCGCACGCTGGCCACGCACGCGCTGTCGATCTTCGGCGACCACAGCGACGTGATGGCCGCGCGCACCACCGGCTTCGCGCTGCTGGCATCGAGCAGCGTGCAGGAGGCGCAGGACATGGCGATGATCGCGCACATGTCGACGTTGAAGTCGCGAGTGCCGTTCCTGCATTTCTTCGACGGTTTTCGCACCAGCCACGAAGTCAACAAGATCGACCTGCTGTTCGAGGACGACGTGCGTTCGCTGATCGACGAGGAACTGGTCAAGGCGCACCGCGGCCGCGCGCTTAACCCTGACCGCCCGGTATTGCGCGGCACGGCGCAGAACCCGGACGTGTTCTTCCAGGCGCGCGAAGCCTGCAATGCCTACTACACGGCGGTGCCGGGCATCGTGCAGGACTCGATGGAACGCTTCAGGACGCTCACCGGTCGCCGCTACAGCCTGTTCTGGTACAGCGGCGCCCCCGACGCCGAGCGCGTGCTGGTGCAGATGGGCTCCGGCGTGGGTGCGTCGCGCGAGGCGGTGGACAAGCTCGTCGCCGCCGGCGAGAAAGTCGGCCTGGTGACCGTGCGCCTTTACCGGCCGTTCGATGCGCAGGCCTTCGTCGCGGCGCTGCCGAAAACCGTGCGCGGGATTGCCGTGCTCGATCGCACCAAGGAGCCGGGCGCGATCGGCGAACCGCTGTACCAGGACGTGATCACGGCACTGTCCGAGGCGTGGCCGGAAGGTGCGCCGATGCCTCGTGTCATCGGCGGCCGCTACGGCCTGTCGTCCAAGGAATACACGCCGGCGATGGCGAAGGCGGCGCTGGATGAGCTGAGCGAGCCGAAACCAAAGCGGCATTTCACCGTCGGCATCGTCGACGACGTCACGCATCTGTCGCTCAAGTGGGACGACGTCCTTCGACACCGAGGCCGAAGGCGTCACGCGCGCGGTGTTCTATGGCCTCGGCGCCGATGGCACGGTCGGCGCGACCAAGAACACGGTCAAGATCATCGGCGAGAACACGCCGCTGCATGCGCAGGGCTACTTCGTCTACGACAGCAAGAAGTCGGGCGCGATCACCGTGTCGCACCTTCGCTTCGGGCCGAAGCCGATCGAGTCGACCTATCTGATCGGTCGGGCCGATTTCATCGCCTGCCACCAGTTCGAGTTCATGGAAAAACTCGACGTGCTGGCGCTGGCGCGCTCGGGCGCGACCTTCCTGCTCAACAGTCCGTACGGACCTGAAGAAGTGTGGAGCAAGCTGCCGCGCGAGGCGCAGGAAGCGATCCTCGGGAAGAAGCTCAAGTTCTACGTCGTCGATGCGCTCGCGGTGGCCAGGGAGGCCGGCCTCGCCGGACGCATCAACACGGTGACGCAGGCCTGCTTCTTCGCGATCTCCGGCATCCTGCCGCGCGACGAGGCCATTGCGAAGATCAAGGAAGCGATCCGCAAGACTTATGGCAAGCGCGGCGAGACCGTGCTCACCCGCAACTTCGCGGCAGTCGACGCGTCGCTGGCGGCGCTGCGTGAAGTGGCGCTCCCCGGCCGCGCCGACTCAACGCTGGTGCGCCGTCCGGCCGTCGCACGCGCGGCGCCCGATTTCGTTCAGCGCGTGACCGCGATGATGCTCGACGGCAAAGGCGACCTGCTGCCGGTCTCGGCCATGCCGATCGATGGCACGTTCCCGACCGGCACCACGCAATGGGAAAAGCGCGGCATCGCGCACGAGATTCCGATCTGGGACGAGACCATCTGCACGCAGTGCGCAATCTGCCCGCTGGTGTGCCCGCATGCGGCGATCCGCATGACCGTGTTCTCGCCGGAAGAGATGAAACGCGCACCGGCGGGCTTCAAGGCGGTGCCGTGGGCACGCAAGGATGGCGGCGCGCTCGACGGTCTGCTGTACAGCCTTCAGGTCGCGCCCGACGACTGCACCGGTTGCGGCATCTGTGTGGATGTCTGCCCGACGCGCAGCAAGACGGCGGTCAAGCACAAGGCCGTCAACATGGCGCCCAAGCTCGACCACCTCGAGGTGGAGCGTGCCAACTACGCGTTCTACCTGAGCCTGCCCGAAGTGCGTCCGGCGCTGGACACCATCGACGGCCTGCGCGGCTCGCAGCTGCGCATGCCGCTGTTCGAATACTCGGGCGCCTGCTCGGGTTGCGGCGAGACGCCGTACCTGAAGCTCCTGTCGCAGCTCTATGGCGATCACCTCATGGTGGCCAATGCGACGGGCTGCTCATCGATCTACGGCGGCAACCTGCCGTCCACGCCGTGGTCGCAGAACGCTGCCGGCCAGGGCCCCGCCTGGGCCAACAGCCTGTTCGAGGACAACGCCGAATTCGGCCTGGGCATGCGCCTGGCGCTCGATGCGCAGCGCGATCTGGCGCAGATGCTGGTGCGCGACTTGCGCGCCGATATTGGTGCAGCACTGGCCAGCGCGCTGGTCGATTCGCCGCAGGACACCGACGAAGAGATCCGGCTGCAGCGTGAACGCGTCAAGGAGCTGAAGACGATCCTGCCCAAGCTGCGCGCCGCCAAAGCCGCGCAGCTGCTGGCGGTGGCCGACAGCCTGATCGTGCGCAGCGTGTGGATCATCGGCGGCGACGGCTGGGCCTATGACATCGGCTACGGCGGGCTCGACCATGTGCTGGCCTCCGGACGCAACGTCAACATCCTCGTGCTCGACACCGAGGTCTACAGCAACACCGGCGGGCAGGCCTCGAAATCCACGCCGCGCGGCGCGGTGGCCAAGTTCGCCGCCGCCGGCAAGTCGATCGGCAAGAAAGACCTCGGGATGATCGCCATGGCCTACGGCAACGTCTACGTGGCGCAGGTCGCGATGGGCGCCAACCCGGTGCAGACGGTGCGCACGTTCCAGGAAGCGGCCGCCTGGAACGGGCCGTCGCTGATCGTCGCGTACAGCCACTGCATCGCGCACGGCATCGACATGACCACCGGCATGAGCCACCAGCGCGACGCGGTCAAGAGCGGCTATCTCACGCTGTACCACTACGATCCGCGACTGGGCATGGGCGGTGCCGATCAGCCGCTGAAGCTCGACTCGCGCAAGCCGACGCAACCGCTGGAGCAATTCGTGATGAAGGAAGGCCGCTACGCGATGCTGGCGCAGTCCGATCCGGCGCGCGCCAAGATGCTGATGAAGGCGGCGCAGAAGGACGCCGACGCGCGCTGGCAGCTCTACGAGCAGATCGCCGGCGTGCACCGCGTGGTGACGGAAGACGGCCACGCCAGCGTGGCCGCCGACGAGGCCGCCGGCGCGAAGGCGGCGCAGGCTGCAAAGAGCGATGGCAAACCCACGGCGGCGAGTGCCCAGGAGGCAAAATCATGAGCGTCGATCTTCGGACCCGGTACCTCGGCCTCGAACTGCAGCACCCGATCGTGGCGTCGGCCTCGCCGCTGACGAGTTCGATCGACAGCCTGAAGCGGCTGCAGGCCGCCGGCGTGGCGGCTGTCGTGTTGCCGTCGTTGTTCGAGGAGCAGATCGAGCACGACGAGATGGCCACCCACGACCTGATGCTGTTCGGCGCGGAGGTGTCGCCGGAAGCGCGGGGCTTCTTCCCGGAGATGCAGAACTACCGCACCGGGCCTGACCAGTACCTGAAGCTGATCGCGGACGCCAAGGAGGCGCTCTCGGTGCCGGTGATCGCCAGCCTGAACGGCCACACACCGGGCGGCTGGACCAGCATCGCGCGCCAGATCCAGGACGCCGGCGCCGACGCGATCGAGCTCAACGTGTACTTCCTGGCGGCCAGCGTGGACGACACCAGCACCGAGGTCGAGCGGCGCTATGTCGATCTCGTTCAGTCGGTCACGCAGCAGGTGAACATCCCGGTTGCCGTGAAGGTCGCGCCGTATTTCAGCGCGATGGCCAACATGGCGGCGCGGCTGACGAAGGCGGGGGCATCGGGGTTGGTGCTGTTCAACCGGTTCCTGCAGCCTGACATCGAGCTCGAAGACCTCGAGGTTTCGCCGCACCTGGTGCTGTCGACATCCGACGAACTGCGCCTGGCGCTGCGCTGGATCGCGATCCTGCGGGGCCGCGTCGACGCCAGCCTGGCCGCTACCGGCGGCGCGCACACGCCCGACGACGTGCTCAAGCTGTTGCTGGCGGGCGCCGATTGCGTGATGCTGGCGAGCTGCCTGCTCACCAAGGGTCCGAATCACGTTGGCACATTGGTGCGCGGCGTAGAAGCGTGGATGGCCGAGCGCGAGTACGCGTCGGTGGCGCAGATGAAAGGCTCTTTGTCCCAGCAATCCTGCCCCGACCCGGATGCCTTCGAGCGCGCCAATTACATGAAGGCGCTGCAGTCGTACACCAGCGAGTTCGCGTAGGGTTCCCCCGGGTTATTATTTCAGCCGCCAATTGCCAATCGAGAGGAGATCACCATGGCACTTATCATCAATGAAGACTGCACCGCCTGCGACGCCTGCGTGGAGCCGTGCCCGAACGAGGCGATCGCCGTCGGCTCGCCCATGTACGTCATCGACCCGGCCAAGTGCACCGAGTGTGTTGGCGCGCACGACGAGCCGCAGTGCGTCACCGTGTGCCCGGCCGACTGCATCATTCCCGACCCGAATCACGCGGAAACCCCCGAACAGTTGCAGGCCAAGTACGAAAGCCTGCACGGCTGAGCGGCGCCCGCCAAGTCGACTCTCAGAAGCGCCCGAACACCCATCCGGGGAAGACGATCAGCAGAATCGTCGGGACGAGGCAGATGGCGCTCGCCGCCAGCGTGACGCGATCGGGCGCCCGGCGCGCGGCTCCCGCAGGCTCGGGGCTCATGAACATCATCTGGATGACCCGCAGGTAGAAGTAGATGCCGAGGTAGCTGCCGACAAGACCGAGCACCGCGTACGTCGTGTACCCCGCGGCGATCACGTTCTTGAAGATAAGGAATTTTGCGACGAAGCCGGGGAACGGCGGAATTCCGGCGAGCGACAGCATGGCAATGGCGATCATCACGGCGGCGTAGGGATCGCGCTGGTAAAGACCGCGGAGGCCCTCCAGTCGATCTCGGGTCGCATCGTCATCACCTGGCGGGATCGACGCAAAGGCCAGGATGTTCATCAGTCCGTACGCAAGAACATAGAAGACGACCGCCTGGTAACGTCCGGCGCCATCGCCGAGGAATGCGTAGAACAGATAGCCGGCGTGCGCAATCGACGAATACGCGATCATCCGGCGGAAGCTTTGCTGCCGCATCGCCGTCAGATTGCCCCACACGATCGACACGAGCGGCAGGATCGCGATGAGATCGATCATCGCGCCCGACACCGGCGCCGTTCCGAAGACGCGCAACGCGGCGAGCAGCACGCCGGCCTTGATGATCGTGGCCATGTACGCGGTCACCGTGAGGCTCGCGCCTTCGTAGGCGTCCGGCGCCCAGGTGTGGAACGGAACGATCGCCGCCTTGACGAAAAAGGCGAGGACGATCAGCACGCTGGCCGCGATCGCCATGAGGTTGTTCGAGCCGAGCGCGGTAGCGAACGATGCAATGGCCAGCGATGCACTCCCCCCGTAGAGAAGCGAAACGCCCATGAGGAACATCGCGGTTGCCGTGCCGCCCAGCACCAGGTACTTGAGCGCCGCCTCGGGGCTCTCCGGCCGCCCGGCCGCCAGCAGCACCAGCACATAGACCGGAAGCGACATGAGTTCGATGCCGAGGAACAGGGTGAGGAAGCTGTCCGAGGACAGCAGCAGGCAGAAGCCGTACAGCGACGAGAGGAAAAGCGGATAGAACGGACCTTCGGGGAAGTCGTCGCGGGCGAGCAGCAACACGGGCACCGCCAGCGCCAGCACAACGGCCTTCGCCAGCAAGCCCGGCGCGTCTACCGAGTAGTTGCCCGGAAACGGGTCTGCCGAATATCCGGCGAAATGCAGCCACGCCGCGGCGGCTGCGGCCGCGCCGACGGCCAGCAACGAGATGGCGAGCGCGCCCCGCGGCTTGTCCGACGCGATTTCGAGCGCCAGCAGCACCACGATTCCGAGCAGCAGCAGGTGCTCCGGCAGCATTGCCGTCAGGAACGAAGTTCCGGTCATGGTGCGCTCCCAGGCAATCTAGCGGTCGTGACCAGCTCCTGAAACTGCCTGGCGGCAAGCTCGGTCTTCTGCAGCGGCTCGTCCGGAAAGAGGCCAAGCGCGAACACCGCGGCAACGATCGCGGCGAGGATCAGTCTTTCGCGCAGATCGAGGTCCGTCAGCGGCGCATGCGGGGCCTTGGCGGCGCCGAACAGGAAACGTTGCGCGAGGCGCAGCATGTACAGCGCGCCGAGTATGACGCCCGAGACCGCGGCGGCGCTCAACACCAGCGGCAGCGCATTGCCTTGCTGGTACTGCGGCCACGCGGCGGTGAAGGCGCCGAGCAGCACGAGAAACTCGCCCGTGAATCCGCTCGTCGTCGGCAGTCCGACCGACGCCAGCGTAAGCAGCATGAAGAAGAGCGAGTACACCGGCAACAGCCTCGCGATCCCGCCGTAGGCGGCGAGGTCGCGCGTGTGGCAGCGCTCGTAGATCATCCCGACGATCAGGAACAATCCGGCCGCGACGAGGCCGTGGCTCACCATCTGGATCACCGCGCCCTGGATGCCGATGAGGTCGAGGCTCGCGAGCCCGAGCATCACATAACCGAGGTGGCTGATCGACGAGTAGGCGATGATCTTCTTGATGTCGTTCTGGACCAGCGCGAGACAGGCGCCGTAGACGATCGAAACGACGGCCAGCGTCATGATCAGCGGGATGAACGCGCGCGTGGCGTCGGGAAAGAGCGGAAAGCCGAGCTTCATGAAACCGTACGTCCCCATCTTCAGGAGGACGCCGGCCAGGATCACCGAGCCTGCGGTCGGAGCTTCGACGTGCGCGTCCGGCAACCATGTGTGCAACGGCACCACCGGCACCTTGATCGCGAACGACAGGCCGAACGCCGCGAGCAGCAACGTCTGGGCCGAAAGCGGCAGCCGCGCGCGGTAGAGATCGGCGAAGGCGAACGACGTCACGCCCGTCGTCGTTTGCAGCGAATAGACGAGGTAGATCACTGCCGCGAGCATCAGGATGCTGCCGAAGGCGGTGTAGAGCACGAACTTGTAGGTGGCGTAGAGCCGGCGTTCCCCGCCCCAGATGCCGATGATGAGAAACATCGGGATCATCATCGTTTCCCAGAACAGGTAGAAGAGAAACAGGTCCTGCGCCACGAACGCGCCGAGCATCGCGAACTGGATCAGGAACACCATCGCGTAGAAGAGCTTGACGTCCTTGGTGACGGCCGTGAAGGCGCCCGCCACCACCAGAGGACCGAGGAACGCGGTCAGCAGCACGAGGAGCACGTTGAAGCCGTCGAGACCGATCTGGTAATAGATGCCCCAGTCGGGAATCCACGGCAGCCGCGTTTCGAACTGCAGGCCGCCCACGCTGGCATCGAACTGCGACATAGAGCCACGCGGTCAGCCCGAACTGGGCGACCATCGTCCAGAATGCGATCCTGCGCATCTGTCCCTCGTGCCCTGCCGGCACCGCGACGAGCAACGCGATCCCGGCCAGCGGAAGGAACAGGACGATGTTGAGGAGATCCGCGTCAGCCATGGCGGAAACTCCATGCCAGCGTGGCGATGATGCCCGCAAGTACAAGGAGCGCGTAAAGGTGCAGGCTGCCGGTTTGCGCGCGGGAAAGCACGCCCGCCGTGCGCTGCGCCAGTCGCGCGAGGCCGTTCAACGACCCGTCGAGAAGCACGCGGTCGCCGAGGTTCAGGAAGACGCGCTCCGAGATCCAGACCAGAGGCCGGCCGATGAGACGGTCGTACATCTCGTCGATGAAATACTTGGCGTAGAGCAGACGATGCAGTCCCGCAAAGCGCTGCGCGAGCCGCGTCGCGCGCTCCGTGCCGCCGCCGTAGACGAACCAGGCGCCGGCGAGTCCCGCGAGGGCGATCGCGACGGACACGATCAGGAGCGGCATTTCGTAGTGATGGAGCGTTTCCGGCGTATTCGCCATCGGCAGGAGCGGCTCGAGAAAGTGAGGCAGGGCAACGAAGCCGCCGACCGCCGACAGCGCCGCCAGGATCGTCAGCACGCCGGTCATCGACAGCGGCGACTCGTGCACGTGGTGCGCGACCTTCGGCTCCATCCGCGACGGCGTGAGAAACACGAGCCACAGGAGGCGGAACATGTAGAACGCGGTCATCAGCGCGGTGGCCGCCATGACCGCCCACAGGATCGGCGAGCCGCCGCCGGAACTGGCAAATGCGTTCCACAAGATCTCGTCCTTCGACCAGAACCCTGCGAGGGGCGGGATGCCGGCGATCGCCGCGGTCGCGATCGCGAACGTCCAGAACGTCACCGGAATCTTCTTCGCGAGCCCGCCCATCTTCCGGATGTCCTGCTCGCCCGACAGCGCGTGGATTACGCTGCCCGCGCCGAGGAACAGGCAGGCCTTGAAGAAGGCGTGCGTGTAGACGTGGAAGATCCCGACGCCGTAGGCGCCGACGCCAAGGGCCACGAACATGAAGCCCAGCTGCGACACCGTGGAGTAGGCCAGCACCTTCTTGATGTCGGACTGCGTGATGGCGATCGTGGCGGCGAAGAACGCCGTCGCCGCGCCGATCACCGCGACCACCATCGAGGCCTCCGGAGCTTGCAGGTAGAGCCCCGACATGCGGGCCACGAGATAGACGCCGGCGGTGACCATCGTCGCAGCGTGGATCAGCGCCGACACCGGCGTTGGGCCCGCCATCGCGTCGGGCAGCCAAACGTGCAGCGGTATCTGCGCCGACTTGCCGGATGCGCCGATGAACAGCAGGATGCCGGCGAGACTGGCGGACACCGCGGGGAGCTCTGCACTCATGAACGCGGCGTTGATCCGATCCATGTCGAAGGTCCCGACGGCCCAGTACAGCAGAAACATGCCGAGCAGAAAGCCGGCGTCGCCGATCCGGTTGGTGATGAACGCTTTCTTGCCCGCCGCGGCATTGGCGGGGTCGTCGAACCAGAATCCGATCAGGAGGTACGACGCCAGTCCCACGCCTTCCCAGCCGACGAAGAGGACGAGTAACGACCGGCCGAGGACGAGCAGCAGCATGAAGAAGAGAAAGAGGTTGAGGTAGGCGAAGAACCGCGCGTAGCTCTTGTCCTCCTTCATGTAACCGATCGAGTAGATGTGGATCACCGAGCCCACGCCGGTCACGATCAGCGCCATCACCGCGGACAGGCGGTCGAAATAGAACGAGATTTCGAACGACCGCTCGCCGATGCGCGCCCACGTGTAGGCGGTCTCGACCAGCGGCACGCTGCCGGCCGCGAGAAGATCCGCGACGCAGCGGACGGTAACGAGGAAAGACAGGATCGGCAGTCCGCACCCGATCGCGGTAACGAATGCCTTGCCGAACGGGCCGCGCCGGATCTGTGTCGCAAGCAACCCGTTGAGCAGGAACCCGACGAACGGCAGGATGACGATCAGCGTGAGGAGGTGCGCCACCGGCTATCCTTTCAGGTCCGCAAAGGCGTCCGCTTCGAGCGTGCCCTTCCGGCGCGCAAGCAGCAGCACGATGGGAATCGCGATCGCGATCTCCGCCGCAGCCACGACGAAGACCAGGAACACGAGCACCGCACCCGCTGCCGTTCCCGTCTGCTGAGCGAATGTGACGAGGCTCAGGATGACGCCGTTCAGCATGAGCTCCATGCACATCAGCATCACGAGCAGGTTGCGGCGGACGATGACGCCAAGGAGCCCGAGCGCGAACAGCGCCACGGCGAGCAGCAGCAGGAGTTCGACTTTATCCATGCCGGTTTCGCGTGACCTTGATCACGGCCAGCGCGGCAACGACTGCCGCGACGAGCAGCACCGACGTGAGCTCGAAGTGCAGCCAGTATTCGCCGAGGAACGCGATCGCGAACGCCTGCATGCCGAACGCGGCGGTGGCACCGGACGGCGCATAGAGGCCGTGCCACACCGCGTAGGCAAAGAGCGCCAGCAGCAGCACGCCCCCGATGAGTCCGGGCACGAGCAGGGCCGAGAAGCGGCGCGTGAAGGACCGGTCGCGCACGTCGAGCAGCATGATCACGTAGACCATGAACACCATCACGGCGCTGACGTAGATCAGCACCTGGAACGCCGCGATGAAATGCACGCCGAGGAGGCCGTAGATCGCGCCCAGGGCCACCATGGTCGTGATCAGCGCCATCGCGACCTGCATCGGATGCCGCAGCACGAGCATCAGGGACGCCGCGATCAGCGCCGTCACGCCAAGGACCGCCAGCAGCAGCGCGTCGAGGTCGGCGAGCAGGGTCTCGATCATGCGCGCACTCGAATATTGACCGCGCCTTTCGGCGGGTACGGTTTCGCGACGTCGCTCTGCGGCTTCCAGGTGAGGAGCTCGTCCATCCTGAGCCACATGTCGTCGCGGTTGCCCGACGGCAACTCAGGGACTTCCTTCACCATGCGGATCGCGTCCTCGGGGCAGGCCTCCACGCACAGACCGCAGAAGATGCATCGCGAGTAGTCGATCTCGAAGCGGGAGGGGGACTTCGGATGCGCGGGATCGTCGGGATCGAACGCCGCATCGATCTCGATCACCTGCGCCGGGCAGACCGTCGCGCACATGTTGCAGGCGATGCACTGGGGCGTGCCGTCCGGCCGCTGGGTCAGCACGTGCTTGCCGCGGTTGCCCGCGGCGTAGTCGGCGCGCGTTTCTTCCGGATAATATGTGGTGAGCGCGCCCTTGCGCAGCGTGAGCCACCGCCCCATGTTCTTCAGGAAAACGCCGCCGGTGATGGAAAGGCCGCGCAGGATCTCGAAGAGGTATGCGCGCTCCCACCAGCCCATCGTGGGCTCGTTCCAGTAGTCCTTGCGCTGGCGGGGCTTGACGTCCATGGCGCCTATCCCTGATGCGACCACGCGAGCACCGCGGTGACGGCCAGGTTGACGAGTGCCAGCGGCAGCATGAATTTCCACGCGAAGCTCAGGACCTGGTCGTAACGGAATCGCGGCAGCGACCAGCGGACCAGGATCTGGAAGCTCGCGATCAGCAATACCTTGGCGAGAAAGACGACGAGCTGGGTCACGACCACCGCGCCGTGGCTCATCGGCACGACGTGATCGCCGGGGAACGTGAATCCGGCATCGGTCATGTACGGAAGATTGAAGCCACCCAGGAACAGCGTGGCGAAAAGCGCGGCGACGATGGCGATCTCGATGAATTCGGCGAACATGAAGAGGCCCATCTTCATCGCGCTGTACTCGGTGTAGAAGCCGGCGATGAGCTCCGACTCGGCCTCGGGCAGGTCGAATGGAATGCGCTTGTTCTCGGCGATGGCCGCGACGAGAAAGAGGATCGCGGCAAACGGCTGGTAGACCACACCCCAGGCCGGCAGCCATCCCAGGACCACCCCTGATTGCTGCTGGACAATGGCGGTGAGGTCGAGGGTGCCGTAGATGAGGATCAGCCCCAGCACGGTCAGTCCCATGACGAGTTCGTAGGAAATCATCTGCGATCCCGCGCGGACGGCGCCCAGCAGCGAAAACTTGTTGGACGACGACCAGCCGGCGAGCATCGAGCCGATGATCGAAATGCCGCCGAACGCGAATACGATCAGCAGGCCGGCGTCGAGACGCGCGATCTGCATCGGGTACGTCCGGTCGCCGAACCAGGCCGATGCGGCGGGCAGTCCCGCCAGGAGTTTTCCGGGATCCAGCGTCCCGCCGAACGGGATCACGGCGAAGACCAGCAGCACCGGCGTGAACGCCACCCACGGCGCCAGCGCGTACGCAACCCGGTCGTAGGAATTGGGCTTCCAGTCCTCCTTCAGCAGCATCTTGAGACCGTCGGCGATGCCGTGGAACAATCCCAGCCACACCATCTTGTACTGCGTGAACGGGATGCGTATGTACGCGCGATTAGCGCCGATCCGATCCGACATCACGGCCGCCTGCTTGCGTTCGACCCACGTCAGCACCGTGCCGAACGTCAGCAGCACGGCGAGCGCGTAGCCGATGTAGATGGCGTAGATGACGAGGTCCTGGATCACGGCTGCTCCACCGTCTCGACGGCAAGTGCCGCGAACAGTGTCTCGGCATCGACGGCGCCGGGCGGCTTCGCAAAGCAGGCCTCGAACGCGCTGACGACCCCTTGGAAATTCGTGTAATGCCCGTGTCGCTCGGTCTGGATGCTGGCAGGGAAGAACACATCGGCGTGCCCGTTCTCCGGCTGCAGATACGAATTGACGTAGATGATCTTGGCTAACGGCGGCAGGTCGACGAAATGGCAGCCTTCGCCCCAGATCAGCACCAGGTCCGTTTCGGCGGGGAAGGCAGCGGCCCCTTTCCAGGGCGCGAACAGCGCGCGGGCGCCGGCCATATTCGGATTCTTGTCGGCGCGGATCAGCAGTTCGTCGTCCAGCCGTTCGCCGGGTTCGGGTACGCAATCCTCCTTGACGAAGGCCCTGAATCGTCCGCCGAGTGCATTCTTGAACGCAGCCAGTTCTTCGTTCGAGCCCCAGGACGACACGAGCGCGACCGGATGCTTCGCCGCGGCGATCAACGCGCGGGCGGCGTCGGTCGCCGCGGGCAGCGTGACAGGCTTGCCCTTCAACATCGGCGCCTCGGCGCGCGGGCGCTCGAAAATCCGCGCGAGGTCGCGCCCCTTGTTGCAGATCCACGGCCCGTTCACCGCGGGATTCTCGAGCGGCGTCACGCGGGCGATGCTGACGTTCTGCGCGGGATCGAGCGCCTTCAACTGCCACGTCGACTTGCGATGCCAGATGTTCACTGCGCACCCCCGCGCGCAGCCCGGACACACCGAAGGCGTCGGCTCGAGGTACCAGACGCGCGACTTGTAGAGAAACTGCCGCGACAGGAGCGCTCCCACCGGACAGATATCGATGACGTTGTCCGAGTAGGGATCCCGGTCGAGCGCGCCGTCCTCGCTGGCGCGCACCACCGAGTCGTCGCCGCGTCGCTTGATCCCGAGCGCGCTGGATTTCGAAATCTCGTGGGTGAAGCGCACGCAGCGCGAGCAGAGGATGCAGCGCTCGTTGTCGAGCACGATGCGCTCGGAAAGATCGTGGAACTTCGTCGAGCGGACCTTCGGCTCGCGCGAAACCGATGGCGCGCCGTTGTACGCGTAGTGGTAGTCCTGCAGCGTGCATTCGCCGGCCTTGTCGCAGATCCCGCAGTCGACCGGGTGATTGAGCGTCATGAACTGCATCACCGCCTTGCGGTGCGCGCGCACGAGTTCGGAGTCGGTGAAGACCTTGAGTCCCGCGGTGACCGGCATGTTGCAGGCGATCTCGACCCAGCTGCGGCCCTCGACCTGCACGACGCAGATCCGGCAGTTGCCGGCTACCGACAGCTTCGGGTGCCAGCAGAAATACGGGATGAAGTGCCCGCTCGCGCGCGCGGCTTCGAGCACGGACTGGTTGTCCGCCGCCTGCACCGAATGGCCGTTGATGAAGATCTCAGGCATGCGCCATCACCTCGAGCCGGCCGTCGCACTGCGAGCGCCGGTGTGCGATGTAGTACTCGAACTCGCTGCGGTACTTGTTGAGGATGCCGACCGTCGCGTACCCGGCCGCGTCCCCCATCCCGCAGATCGTCGTGCCGTCGTTCAATCGCGAGATCTGGTACAGCTGGTCGATGTCCTCGGGCCGGCCGCTGCCGTCGACCACGCGATCGATGATCCGGTGCATCCAGCCCATGCCTTCGCGGCAGGGCGTGCACTGGCCGCAGGATTCGTGGTGGTAGAAGCGCAGCAACACCTGGAGGAGGCGCACCATGCACGTCCCCTCGGCGATGACGATCATGCCGCCGGAGCCCAGCGACGAACCGGCGGCATCGAACGACGCGTGGTCGTAGGTGACGGGCTCGATCTCGGCGGCGGTCAGCACCTTGGTGGAAACGCCGCCGGGGATGATGCACTTGAGCTTCTGTCCACCCAGGATCCCGCCGCAGTCCTCGAACAGGAATTTTCGCAACGGATAGCCGTACTCGACTTCGTAGACGCCCGGCCGATTGATATGGCCCGAAATCGAAACGAGCTGCGTGCCGGGGCTTTTTGGCGTGCCGACTTTCTTGAACGCCGCGGCGCCGTGCGCGATGATTCCGGTGACGTTGGCCAGCGTTTCCACATTGTTGACGACCGTCGGCATCTGGTAGAGACCCTTGACGGTCAGCCGCGGCGGCCGGTTGCGCGGATAGCCGCGCTTGCCTTCAAGCGACGAAAGGAGGCCCGACGCCTCGCCGCAGACGTAGGATCCGGCGCCGCGATAGACGACGAGGTCGCAGGAAAACTCGGTGCCGAGGATCCGCTCGCCAAGGTAGCCGGCCGCATAGGCTTCCTCGACCGCGGCCGCGAGCCGGCGATAGGGCAGATCGAATTCGCCGCGAATGTAGACGAACGCGTGGCGGACCTGCAGCGCGTAGGAGGAAATCAGCATCGATTCGACCAGGAGATGCGGCGCGTGCTCGAGGATCCAGCGATCCTTGAAGGTTCCGGGCTCTCCCTCGTCCGCGTTCGCGCACAGGTAGTGCGGCTGGTGATCGTCGAGCTTGACCACGGCCCATTTCCGGCCGGCGGGAAAGGCCGCGCCACCATGGCCCAGGATGCCGGACGCCGTGACTTCGCTGGTGATGTCGTGGGGCGCCATCTCGGCCAGCGCCTTCTGCAAGGTCGCGTAACCGCCCCGCGCGCGATATTCCGCAAGCGTGTGCGAGGTCCCGGTGACCGGGAACGTCATCAATAGTTGTGTGCCGGGCATCTCAGTGCTTTCCCCGCCCGGGGGCACCAGCGCAGCCGACGTGGTATCGTGCCTGATGTGATATGCCGTTGCGTCGGCCGTCACCCGTGCTCGCAGACGCGCCGTCGGGCCTTGGCTTCGACCTGATCCGCAGCGTCCCTCGGGGGGCAGCGAGCAACGCGAGCGTGGGGGTCGTTTCATCCTCAGGTCACCCATCGAGCAGCGCGTCGAGTTTCTCGGTGCTCATGTTCTCGTGGTAAGCGTCGTTCACCATCACGACAGGCGCCGTGCCGCAGGAGCCGAGGCACTCGCAGGTCGACAGCGTGAATCGCCCGTCGGCCGTGGTCTCGCCCGATGCCACTCCCAGTTTTTTCGTCAGGTGGTCGATCAGCCGCTCGGCGCCGCGCATCGAGCACGTCACGTTGCGGCAGGCCTGGAGATGCCAGCGGCCGACGGGCTCACGCCGGAACTGCGTGTAATACGACAGCACCTGCTCGATCTGCATGCGCGGCACGCCGAGATACTCGACCAGCGCGTCGATGTCGCTGTCGGCCACATAGCCCCGGTCTTCCTGGATGCGGCGCACGCACGGCAGCACCAGCGAGGACTCGAAGCCCTTGGGGAAGCGTGCCTTCAGCTTCTCGAATTCGGGGATGAGATGCTTCATCGCGCGCCGTCGCTGTTCATCGATCGCACTCGCCGCCGATCATGTTGACCGAACCGAACGTGGGAACGATGTCGGCGAGCTGATAGCCGTCGAGCATCTTGTGCATGCCGCCCATGTGCACGAAGCTCGGCGCGCGCACGTGGACCTTGTGCGGGATGCCCTCGCCGGTGCTCACGACGTAGAAGCCGAGTTCGCCGTTGGGCGACTCGTGCGCCGAGTAGACGTCTCCCGCCGGCACCTGCGGCCCGTCCATCACGAGCTTGAAGTGGTTGATCAGCGACTCGATCTCGGTGTAGACGAGGTGCTTTTCCGGAAACGCGCAGCGGCGATCGTCGACAGTGATCGGGCCGGCAGGCAGCGATGCCATCAATTGGCGGATCATGTGCACCGATTCGTCCATCTCGCGCATGCGGACGTAGTAACGATCGTAGTTGTCGCCGTTGATTCCCACCGGCACCTCGAAATCGAGTTCGCCGTACGCGAGATATGGGGTGTCCTTGCGCAGGTCGCGCGGCGCGCCGGTCGAGCGCAGAATCGGGCCGGTGTAGCCCCAGTTGATCGCATCGGCAGTCGAGATCACGCCGACATTGCGCATGCGGTCGATGAAGATGCGGTTGCGGTCCATCAGGCCGTGCACGCGCCCGACGAACATCTCGTACTTCTGCAGGATGTCGCCCAGGCGGTCGAGCCACCCCTCCGGCAGGTCGCGGGCCAGTCCGCCGATGCGCCCGTAGGTGTAGGTCACGCGCGCGCCGGTGAGGTCGGCCAGGTGCTCGTACATGTAGTCGCGGACCATGACCAGGTAGAGAAACGCCGTCATGGCGCCGAGCTCCATGAGGCCCGCCGCGATGCAGGTGAGGTGATCGACGATCCGCGAGTACTCCGAGAGCAGCGTACGCAGCGTGCGGCAGCGGGGCGTGATCTCGATCCCCATCAGTTTCTCGACGGCCTCGCAATACGCGAAGTCGTTGATCAGCGCCGAGACGTAGTTGAGGCGGTCGACGTAGGGAATGAGGTTGTGCCACGTGTGCGACTCGCACTCCTTCTCGAAGCCGCGGTGCAGGTAGCCCGGGTGCACGTCCGTGCGCAATACGCGCTCGCCGTCCAGTTCGGCGATGATCTGGACGGTGCCATGCGTCGCCGGATGCGAGGGCCCGATGTTGACGATGACGGTATCGTCGCGCGGCGATGTCGCGAATGCCGGGCGAACCGGATTGCGCAGCGGTGTGTCCAGTGGCGGCATCGTCACTTCCGGTATGGCACGAGCGGCTGCTCGCGCTCCTTTGGATAGTCCTTGCGCAGCGGATGGCCGTCGAATCCTTCGTAGAGAAGGACAGGGCGCAGATCCGGGTTGCCGCGAAAGACGATCCCGTACATGTCGTGGCATTCCCGCTCCATGAAGCGGGCCGAACCGTACAGCGACAGCAGCGAATCGACCGTCGGATCGGTCTCGGCGACGCGCGTCTTCAGGCGCACGCGCACGTGGTGGTGCGTCGAATAGAAGTGATGGACGACCTCGAAGCGCTCGGCGTGACCCGGCCAGTCGACGGCGGTCACGTCGAGGAAGAGATCGAACGCGAATTCGGAGCGCAACAGCTGCACAACGGGCAGGAGCGCAGCGGCGGGAAGCGTCATCACCAGCACGCCGTGCGCCGTCGTCACGCTGTCGACATTGGGCGCCAGGCATTCCTGCAACAGCTCCGGTGTGGGGGCCATCGCCATCAGAAGTCCCCGGTGAGGATCGGATGCCGGGAACGCGCGATCTTGTCCTGCAACTGCATGATCCCGTCGATGACCATTTCCGGACGAGGCGGGCAGCCCGGAACGTAGACGTCGACCGGGATGATCCGGTCGATGCCCAGCACCGTCGCGTAGTTCTGGTAGAACCCGCCACTGGTCGCGCAGACGCCGAACGCCATCACCCATTTCGGCTCGCACATCTGCTCGTAGACCTTGAGGAGGACCGGCGCCTGCTTGTGCGTGACCGTGCCCACGACCATCAGCAGGTCGGCCTGGCGCGGCGAGAACCGCGGCAACGCGGCGCCGAAGCGATCGGTGTCGTAGGGGCTCGAGCTGACCGCCATGAATTCCATCGCGCAGCACGCGGTGACGAACGGGTACGGGAACAGCGAGAACTTGCGCGCCCAGCCGACGAGCTCGTCCTTCTTGGTCGTCAGGTATTCGAACGCCTGCGAACGCGAATTCGCCGGCCGGATCGGAATCGTGGACGCGCCCATGGCTACTGGGTGACGCCTTCCAGCAGTCTCGCCCGGTAGACGTACAGCAGAATGAGGACGAGCAGGAAAATGAAGAACGCGAAGACCAGCAGCAGAAAGCCCGTCAGCGGCTGCGCGCCCAGCGCCCAGATGAAGAGAAAGACCGTTTCGAGGTCGAACAGGATGAAGACGATGGCGACCGCGTAGTACTTGATCGGGACCGCCTTGACGTTTTGCACGTCGACCGGCGTCGCGCCGCATTCGAAGGGCTCGAGCTTGACCGCCGATGCGGCCGGTTTCGGACCGAGCATTCGATTCATCAGCAGCGTGACGGCGACAAACCCCAGGATCGCCATCAGGTACAGCAGGAAAACGGTGTAGGGATTCATAGGCGACGCACGGCGTGTGACATGTCGGAGCAGAGCCGCGCCACCTCGACCGTTGTCGCGCGGGCATTCGTCGGTTGCGCCGGACGAACCGCCCGGCCGGCGCCGTGGCGCCGACCTTTCGACGCTTGGTTGAGACTAGAGCTTCGGCGCAGGGGGGCTGTTGACGCAGATCAACGCCCCGCTGCGTTCTGCAAGCCGGTCAGTGGCCCGGGACGTAATTCGCGTAGCGCGGCTCGTACATCTGGGACCGGATGTACGCGAGCATGTCGGCGGGCCGCGGCGCGGTCGCAAGCTCCTGTTCGTACGCGACGTCGGCTACCGCGGCCGCAATGTGCGCCGACACGTCGCGGACATGTGCGAGTGGCGGGTAGAGGCTGCCTTGTGCAAGATCGTCGGCGGTGACCTGATCCGCGAGCGTGCGTGCCGCCGCCATGAACATCGCATCGGTCACGCGCGTCGCGCCGATGGTGATCGCGGCGAGTCCGACCCCAGGGAAGATGTACGAGTTGTTGCCCTGGCGCGGGACATGCGTCCTGCCGCCGAACGTGACCGGATCGAAGGGGCTGCCGCAGGCGAACAGCGCACGGCCGTCGCTCCATCGGTAGGCCTCCTCGGCCGTGCATTCCGACTTCGACGTCGGATTCGAGAGCGCGAAGACGATCGGCCGCTTGTTGACCCGCGTCATTTCGGCGATGACCTCTTGGGTGAACGTGCCTCCGACCGCCGCGACGCCGATGATCGCCGTCGGCGCGAGCGCCTTCAGCGCGGCCGGAAAGTCGGTGACCGGCGCGTGCTCGTGCGCATACGGCAGCTTGTGCGCGCCGAGATCCGCGCGGCTCTTGACGACAAGGCCCTTGGAGTCGACGAGCCAGCAGCGCTGGCGCGCTTCCGCCTCGCTCGTTCCTTGCGCGACCATGGCAGCCACCGTCAGGTCGGCGATGCCGGTGGCGGCCTCGCCGGCGCCGAGGAACAGGATCTTCTGCTCGGCCAGCTTGCCGCCCGTGACACGCAGCGCCGAGAAGATGCCGGCGAGCGCCACCGCCGCCGTGCCCTGGATGTCGTCGTTGAACGTGCAGATGCGGTCGCGGTATTCTTCGAGCAGTCGAAACGCGTTCTGGTTGGCGAAGTCCTCGAACTGCACGACCACGCCGGGGAATACCGCCTGCGTCGCCGTGATGAACTCCTCGACCAGTTCGTCGTAGGCCGCGCCGCGCACGCGCTTCTGCTGCAGGCCGATGTAAAGCGGATCGCCGAGCAGGGTTTCGTTGTTGGTGCCCACGTCGAGGATGATCGGCAGGCACTGGTTCGGATGGACGCCCGCGCAGGCCGTGTAGAGGCCGAGCTTGCCGACCGGGATGCCCATGCCGTTGGCGCCGAGGTCGCCCAGGCCGAGGATGCGCTCGCCGTCGGTGACGACGATGATCGCCACGTCGCGGTAAGGCCAGTTGCGCAGGATCTTCTCGACCCGGCCGCGGTCGTTGACACTGATGAACAGGCCCCGCGGCCGCTGGAAGATGTGACCGAACTGCTGGCAGGCGAGGCCGACCGTCGGCGTGTAGATGATCGGCATCATCTCGTCGGGGTGGTCGACGACGATCCGGAAGAACAGCGTCTCGTTGCGGTCGTGCAGCGCCGCGAGATTGATGAACTTCTCGAGGTCGGAGGACTGCCGCCGGAAGTTCTCGAGCACGCGCGCCACCTGTTCCTCCTGCGATTGGACGTGCGGCGGCAGCAGCCCGCGCAGCCCCAGCGCGTCGCGCTCGGCGTCGGTGAACGCCGTGCCCTTGTTGAGCGTCGGATCGCGCAACAGCGCGACGCCCCTGGGAAACCACGCAGGGACACCCGTCCACGCGCCACTCTGGTTGTTATGGAACATTGGCTTTCTCCGTTTGGGCAATTGGTTGCACGGCGGCAACCGGTCGATGTAGACCGGCCGAAACTTGCGCCCCAGCCGGTCCCGTTGACGAGGCTCGAGCCGGCGTTGGGCGTGACAGCGAACGTCTTATCCATCCGTCCCGTGCGGCATGAGTCCGAATTCCTCGATGTTGCGGTCGGCGATTTCCTGGATCAACGCGATGCGTTCCCTTGCCGCAGCGTCGACGAACAGATGGGCAAACCGGTCCTGCAGCCGGAGGTAATCGTCGACGGGCACCTTGGCGCGGATCGTCGTGCGCGCGGTCAATCGACCATCACGGGCCTCGAACAGCGGGAACAGGCCCGACTCGACGGCGAGGCGAGCGACCCGGATCGTGTCGGCCGGCGCCGAGCCCCAGCCGATCGGGCACGGCACGTGAATGTGAATGTAGCGCGCGCCGCGCAGACTCATCGCGCACGCAACCTTCGCTTCGAGATCACGGAGGTCTGCCACGCTCGCCGTCGCCACGTACGGTATACGATGCGCCATGGCGATCAGCGGCGCGTTCTTGCCGGTGCCGAAAACGTTGCCAGGGTGCTTGCCGCGGGCGGGCGTCGTCCCGGTGCGGGCCATCGGCGGCGTTGCGCTCGAGCGCTGCACGCCGGTGTTCATGCAGGCCTCATTGTCGTAGCAGATGTAGAGGACGTCGTCGTTGCGCTCGAACATCCCTGACAGGCAGCCGAAACCGATGTCCATTGTGCCGCCGTCACCGCCCTGCGCGACGACGCGGACGTCGTGCCGACCTTTGACCCGCTGCGCCGCGGCGACTCCCGACGCTACGGCCGCGGCGTTACCGAACAGGGAGTGGATCCACGGAACCTGCCACAACGTCTCCGGATAGGGCGTCGAGAACGCTTCGAGGCAACCGGTGGCGTTGACGGCAATCAGCCGGTTGCTCGTCGCACGCATCGCGGCATCGATGGCGTACCGTGCGCCCAGAGCCTCGCCGCAGCCTTCACAAGCGCGGTCACCCGGGTCGCGCGATCTGGCGCCCTCCATCTCGGAGGGCACCGAGCGCACGTTCTCGGAGTGCAACGGATTGCCGGCCGCGACAGTGCCGACCTGATAGAACTTGACGGCCGGCCCCGTCCGCGACGGATCTCTGGTGTTGTCGATCTGGGTCACGGGGTCGAACGCCAGCGAAACGGGAAGACGGGACTTGAACGTGATGTTCGCATCGGTGAAATATCCGGGCGAGGCTACCGGCTGCCGGACGCCACGGCGCCAAGCCGCCGGAGGATCGCTTCGGCAGTAGGGCCAGTGCGTCGCGAAAGGGTTTCGCGCTCGAGTTCGTGACTGATTACATCGGCATTCAAATCGAGAAACGTCACCTGTTCGAGTTCGTCGGCGCCGGCATCCTCGAAGAGTTGGCGCAACGACGCGCGCGTGATCGCGCGACCGCCGAGGCCGGCGATGACCGTATAACCCTTGAGTTGCACGCCCGAGAGCGACTTGCGCACGCCGTCGGACACGATGCCGCCCAGGCCGACGGCCAGGCATTTCTCGAGCACGACCACGCGCTTGGCCCGCTCCAGCGCTTCGCGCAATGCCGCAAGCGGAAAAGGCCGGAAAGAGCAGATCGACACCGATCCGATGGCGACGCCCGCCGCGCGCAGGTCGTCCACGACCTCCTGCACGGTCCCGTTCACCGAGCCCAGCGCGACGACGATCGTCTCGGCGCCGTCGATGCGGTAGGACCGGATGAGGCCACCCGAGGCGCGGCCGAACTGCGCGGCGAACTCGGCCGACAGTTGCGGGATCAGCGTCAGCGCACGCAGCTGCTTGTGATGGGCGAGATACTTCACTTCGGTGAACGCCTCCGGCCCGACCGAGGCACCGATCGTCATCGGATCGGCGGGGTCGAGCACCTGTCTTGGTTCGAACGGCGGCAGGAACTTGTCGACTTGCGCTTGCGTCGGCATGTCGACTTCTTCATGCGCGTGCGTGAGGATGAAGCCGTCCATGCAGACCATCACCGGACACGACAATTCCTCGGCCAGCCGGAACGCCTGGACGTGCAGGTCGAGCGCTTCCTGGTTGGTCTCGGCGTAGAGCTGGATCCAGCCGGCGTCGCGCATCGACATGCTGTCCGAATGATCGTTCCCGATATTGGTCGGTGCGCCGATCGCGCGGTTGCCGATGGTCATCACGATGGGAAGGCCCAGGCCCGACGCGTTGTAGACGGCCTCCGCCATGAACAGCAGACCCTGGCTCGAGGTCGCGGTGTACGTGCGTGCGCCGGCGGCGGAAGCACCTATCGCGACGGACATCGCCGCAAAATCCGATTCGACGTTGATGAACTCGCAGCCGGTCAACTCACCCGATGACACCATCTCGCCTACATCCTCGACGATGTGCGTTTGCGGCGTGATCGGATACGCGCAGACCACCTCGGGCCGGCAGAGCGCAACCGCCTCCGCCACCGCGCGGGATCCTTCCATCTGCTTAAGCATTGGCCAGCTTCGGAGCCTCGAGGGCCAGCGCGTGCGCGTAGTTGCCGTCGAGAAATGCCGCGACCGACAACATCCCGGCGCCGGTTACGACGCCTTGTCCCCCTCGGCCGTGAATGCGTATCTGAAACATTTCGTCGTCGATGCCGTCTTGGTGCCCAACGATTCCGTGCATCCGGCAGCGCGTCTGGCCATACCTCGGGTCACGCCATTCATAGTGCACCTGCCGTCGTGATGTCCGTTGACATAGGTCAAGAGGCGCGCGCGGGGTGCGCATTAGGGTACGCAGGGTTCATGTCGCGGCAGGCGAGGGAGAACGGGAGCATGGAGTCGGGAATTCCAGCGGTTGCCGCCGGCCTCGGCACCGCATCGCGCAAGAGTCGCCTGCCGGCGCGGCTCGATCTCCTGCAGAGCGCGACGGGTCTCGCGCTTGCGCTGTTCATGTGGGGTCACATGTTCTTCGTGTCGACGATCCTCATCGGCAAGGACGCGATGTGGGCGGTGACCAAGTTCTTCGAGGGCTACTTCTTCTTCGGGCGATCGTATCCGTGGGTCGTTTCGATCGTGGTCGCAGGCGTCATCGCGCTTTTCGTCTGCCACGCGCTGCTCGCGTTGCGCAAGTTCCCCAACGATTATCGGCAGTTCCGGACATTTCGCGGCCACATGAAGGGTCTCAGGCACGAGGACACGACGCTGTGGTGGTGGCAGGTGGCGACCGGTTTTGCGTTGTTCTTCCTGGCCTCGGTGCATCTCTACATCATGCTGACGCGACCGGATCGCATCGGCCCCTACGCGTCCGCCGACCGGATGTGGACCGACCTCATGTGGCCGCTCTATCTCGTGCTTCTGTTTGTGGTCGAGATCCACGGCGGCGTCGGGCTGTACCGGCTTGCGGTCAAGTGGGGCGTGTTTGGCGGCCGCGATCCCGATGCGACACGCCGGCGACTGAAGAAGCTCAAGTGGGCGCTCACGGTATTCTTTCTCGTGCTGGGGCTGGCGACGCTCGCGGCGTACGTGAAGATCGGCATCGATCACGCGCCACAGTACGGCGAGCGTTACGTGCCGACGTGGGTCAACCCCGCGCCGCCGGTCGCGAAATGAAGGCCGCCGCGTGAAGGTCATCTATACCGACGTGCTGGTCATCGGCGGCGGACTTGCGGGCCTTCGCCTTGCGATCGGAGCGAAACGCCGCGGCCATGACGCCATCATCCTGTCGCTGGTGCCGCCCAAGCGGTCGCACTCGGCGGCGGCGCAAGGCGGCATGCAGGCCTCGCTCGCGAACGTGATCAAGGGACAAGGCGACAACGAGGACATCCACTTCGAAGACACCGTGCGCGGCAGCGACTGGGGTGCCGACCAGCGCGTGGTCCGGATGTTCGTCAATACGGCGCCCAAGGCCGTGCGCGAACTCGCCGCCTGGGGTGTGCCGTGGAGTCGCGTGGCGCGCGGTGACCGGCAGGTGATCATCAATGGGCAGAAGGCCACGCTCACCGAGCGCGACGAAGCGCACGGACTGGTCGCGCAGCGCGATTTCGGCGGGACCAAGAAGTGGCGCACCTGTTATGTCTCCGACGGCACGGGCCACGCGATGCTGTTTGCCGTGTCCGACCGGGCGATCGCGGAGGCGATTCCCGTGCACGAACGCATGGAAGCGATCGCCCTGATGCACGAGGGCGGCCGCTGCTACGGCGCCGTGGTGCGCAACCTCATCACCGGCGAACTCGCCGCCTATGTCGCCAAGGCAACCGCGATCGCGTCGGGCGGTGCCGGCCGCCTCTACCGGGTGACGACCAATGCCGTGATCTGCGAGGGCATCGGTACCGCGCTTGCGCTCGAGACGGGCGTGGCTGCGCTCGGCAACATGGAGGCCGTGCAGTTTCACCCCACCGGCATATTTCCCGCGGGCATTCTCGTGACCGAAGGTTGCCGCGGCGACGGCGGTCTCCTGAAGGATGTCGACGGTCACCGCTTCATGCCGGATTACGAACCCGAGAAGAAGGAACTCGCGTCACGTGATGTCGTGTCGCGGCGGATGGAAACGCACATTCGCAAGGGCAAGGGCGTGCCATCGCGTTTTGGCGATCACCTCTGGCTCGACATCACGCTGCTCGGGCGGGCGCACATCGATCGCAACCTGCGCGAGGTGAAGGAAATATGCGCGTCGTTCCTCGGCGTCGATCCGGCCGAGAAGATGATCGCCGTGCGTCCGGCCCAGCACTACACGATGGGCGGCGTGCGCACCGACCACACGGGCGAAAGCCCGACGCTCAAGGGATTGTTTGCCGCAGGCGAGGCTGCGTGCTGGGACATGCACGGATTCAACCGGCTGGGCGGCAATTCGGTTGCCGAGACAGTCGTGGCCGGGATGATCGTCGCCGAATTCATCGCCGATTTCTGCGATCGACCCGAGAACGACGTCCGGATTTCGACGGGGCTCGTCCGCGAATTCATTGCCGTGGAACAGGCGAAGCTCGATGCGCTCGTCGCCGGACGGGGCACGGAGGACGCGTCGGCGCTGCGGGTGGCCATGCAGGAGATCATGACCGCCAAGGTCGGCATATTTCGCACCGGCGACGAACTCGCCGCGGCCGTGTCCGAATTGCAGGAGCTGCTGGCTCGAAGCCGGGACATCGGCCTCAAATGCCGCGCGCCGGGCTCCAATCCGGAGCTCGTGACCGCGTACCGCGTCCAGAAGATGCTCAAGCTGGCGCTGTGCGTCGCCCACGGTGCCTGCACGCGCACGGAAAGCCGGGGCGCGCATTTCCGCGAGGACTTTCCGCGGCGCGACGACGCGCAGTGGTTGAAGCGCACGCTTGCGACGTGGGGCGCCGCCGATGCGTTGCTGCCCACGCTGACCTACGAGCCGCTCGACGTGCGGGCGATGGAGCTGCCGCCGGGATGGCGCGGGTACGGCGCCAAGGATTACGTCGACCATCCGGACACCCCGGCACGCGCCGCCGAGGTCGACGCGGTTCGCGCGCGCATGACCGATGCGCCGCGTTTTGCCGTGCAGCAGGCGCTGATGCCCTATGACGCTCTCCTGCCGGCGCGATTGCGCGGGCGCAACGAACGTATAGACGAGCCCCTCACGTGAGCGAAGCCCCTGCCATTGCCGCGACCGCCCCGGCCGCGCACGCTGTCCCGGATTCGCCGCGCCGGATCAGCATTCGCGTGCTGCGCTACAACCCGCAGCAGCCGGATGTCCCGCCGCATATGCAGGCGTTCGAGCTGGCCGACGCCGAGGGTATGACCTTGTTCATTGCGCTCACCGAAATCCGCGAGAAACAAGATCCCTCGCTGCAATTCGATTTCGTCTGCCGCGCCGGCATCTGCGGCAGTTGCGCGATGCTGATCGACGGCCGGCCCGGCCTCGCCTGCCGCACACTGACCAAGAACCTGGGAGACGAAATCACGCTCGCTCCGCTCCCGGCGTTCGAGCTCATCGGCGATCTGTCGGTCAATACCGGCAAATGGATGCGCGGCATGAGCGAGCGCCTCGAAACGTGGGTCCATGCGCAGGAGACGAATCCGGACCTCACGCGGCTCGAGGCACGGATGGAACCCGAGCTCGCCGAGCGGATCTACGAGCTCGACCGGTGCATCGAATGCGGCTGCTGTGTGGCCGGTTGTGGCACGGCACGGATGCGCGAGGATTTCGTCGGGGCGGTCGGATTGAACAAGATCGCGCGCTTTCGCCTCGACCCGCGCGACGCGCGCGGCGACGATGATTTCTACGAGTTGATCGGCGACGACGACGGTGTTTTCGGCTGCATGTCGCTGCTCGGCTGCCACGACGTCTGCCCGAAACAACTGCCGCTCGCCACGCAGATCGCGTTCCTGCGCCGCAAGATGGTCACCTTGGGATGGAAGGGCTAGGAGCCTGTCGGACTTACTTTCACGTATGCGTTGCTCGGCCAAAAAACGATGGATGCTAGGCGCGAAGCGACGCCAATATCGCGAATATTGGCGAGCGGAGCAACGACGCAGACGCGTTTTTTGGCAGCAACCCGGAGGGACGGGGCGAGTTGGGCGCATTTCTGCGTTGCTCACCCTCGCCATACTCCCGGTATGGCTTCGGGCTCGCGCCTTGAACTGCACCCAACTCGCCTCCGTCGCAAACGCGAAAGTAAGTCCGACAGGCTCCTAGGACCCGTCGCGTAGCCGGTCTCGCATCCCGCAAGCAGGGTCCTCCGGCCGGCGTGTAAGACCCGTCCCTGCGGGGGCGGAACCCGGCGGGGCGTGCTAACCTCCGCGTCCATGGACAGACTCGAGTTCAGCCGCAACCTCGCGCGCGACGCCGGCCGGCTCGCGCATTCGGCCTTCGGCCAATCGGCGACGTCGATGAAGGGCCGCCACGACGTACTCACCGCGATGGACGGCGAAGTCGAGCGATTCATCCGCAAGGCGATCGGCGCGCGCTATCCCGACGACGCGATCATCGGCGAGGAAGAGGGCGGCCAGGGCGGCGATCGCGTCTGGTTGATCGACCCGATCGACGGGACCGCCAACTACGCGCGCGGCATTCCGCACTACTGCGTGTCGATCGGCTACCTCGAGCACGGCGTGCCGACCGTTGCTGCGCTGCACGACCCCAGCCACGACTGGCTCTATTCCGCGGCGCGCGGCGAGGGCGCCTGGCGGGACGGCGCGCGCCTTGCAGTCAGCCCCTGTGCCGACCTGGGCGCGGCCACGGTCGAGTGCGGCTGGTCGACGCGGCGCAGCACAGCCGACTATCTCGCTCTGGTGACGCGGGTGATGGGTGCCGGGTGCGCGATCCGCCGGGTCGGCTCCGGCGCGCTCGGGCTCGTCGATGTCGCCGCCGGACGCAGCGAGGCCTACTGCGAACTGCACATCAACGCCTGGGACTGCGCGGCGGGCATCCTGCTCGTGCGCGAAGCGGGCGGTTTTACCAGCGACTTTTTCGCGGGCGAGGGGATCAGCGCCGGCAATCCCTTGATCGCGACCAACCGCGCGCTTTGCGGTAAGCTAGCCGACTTGATCGGCATTCCAATCTCGATCTGACTGGAGGGGCACCCATGAAACCACGCAATTGGCTATTTGGCATCGTTGCAATGACGGCGCTTGCGGCGCCTCTGACGGCTGCGGCTCAGGGCGAACTGGTCCTCTATTGCACGGTGCAGGAGGAATGGTGCCGGCCGATGGTCGCGGCGTTCGAAAAGGCCACCGGGATCAAGGTGCTGATGACGCGCAAGAGCTCGGGCGAGTTCTACGCGCAGCTGAAGGCCGAGGCCGCCAACCCACGCGGCGACGTCTGGTGGGGCGGCACCGGCGACCCGCATCTTCAGGCGGCCGAGGAGGGACTGACCGAGCCGTACAAGTCCCCAAAGCTCGCGCGAGCTGCAGGACTGGGCCGTGCGCCAGGCCGAGGCGTCGAAATTCAAGACCGTCGGTGTCTACGCCGGCGCGCTCGGCTACAGCTACAACACCGAGCAGCTGAAGAAGAAGAACCTACCCGAGCCCAAGTGCTGGTCCGATCTGATCAAGCCGGGCTTCAAGGACGATGTGCAGGTGGCGAACCCGAATTCATCGGGCACCTCCTACACGATGCTGGCCACCCTTGTGCAGCTGATGGGCGAGGAGAAGGCGTTCGACTACCTCACGGCGCTGCACAAGAACATCAACCAGTACACGAAGTCGGGCGCGGCGCCGGCGCGCGCGGCGGCCACCGGCGAGAGCCTCATCGGCATCACGTTCCAGCACGACGCTGTCGTGCAGGCTGTCAAGGGTGCGCCCGTCAAGATCGTTTCGCCGTGCGAAGGCACCGGCTACGAGATCGGCAGCATGAGCATCATCAAGGGCGCGAAGAACATGGAGAACGCCAAGAAGTGGTACGACTGGGCGTTGACGCCGGAGGCGCAGGCGATCGGCTCCGAAGCGAAGGTGTCCTACCAGGTGCCGTCGAACAAGAGCGCGCCGGTGCCGGCGCAGGCGCCCAAGCTTTCCGAGATCAAGCTCATCAACTACGACTTCGTGAAGTACGGCTCGTCGGCCGAGCGCAAACGCCTGCTGACCAAGTGGGACAAGGACATCTCGACGTTGCCGAAGTAGGTCGCTGGAAGTCCTAGGTGTCGCCCGCCGCGCCTGCGCTCGCGCGGGCCGTCTTTGTGCCGATGGCGCGGGACCGCGCGACGGCGCTCATCGCCGCGTTCGCGCTGGTCGGCGCTCGCTGTCGTGCCTGGGCCGCCACCGGCGGCCCATCGGCGCTGCAGCGGGCATTCTCCGGAGAGTGGTCGCTGTGGCTGCTGATCGCGGCGTCCGGCGCGACACTGCTGTTCGCCGCCTGGGGCCGTGACGCGTGGACTTCGGCAGCCGCGGCGCTGGCGCTGGCATGGGGCTTCGGCTCCGGGTTTGCGGCAGGCAATGGGGGCGCCGCGTTTGGCATCGGTGCGGCGCTGGCATTCGGGGCATTGACGGTCTGTCTTGCGCGTGCGGTCGCTCGCCGGGGACTCTTCGGCGGGGATCCAACGGTCGCGACGATCGTGGTCGTCATCGCCGCGCTGCTCCTGCTGTTCATCTTCTTTCCGGTCGGAAAATCGCTGTTGTCCGCCGTCCTGGACGCGCAGGGCCGGTTCGCGCCCGCGCTCGCCGCCGAGCGACTGCTGACGGCCGACATCTGGTCCGCCGATTGCCTGCGCGGCGGCACGCGCTGCGGCGTCGCCGTCAACTCGGCGCTGCTCGCGACGATCGTCGGCGTGCTGTCGACGCTGCTCGGTCTCGTGCTCGCGCTGGTCGTGCAGCGCGGCGGGCAGCGCTACGCGGGGTTGCTCAAGGTGATGTCGATCGTGCCGATCGTCACGCCGCCGTTCGTCGATCGCGCTGGCGCTCGTCGTCCTGTTCGGCCGCACCGGCCTCGTCACCGGTTGGCTCGAGACCGCGTTCGGCATTCCCCGCTCGCGCTGGATCTACGGGCTGCCCGGGCGTGACGCTGGCGCAGTTGCTGGCGTTCACGCCGATCGCATTCATGATCCTGTACGGCGCGCTCGGTGCGGTGAGCCCGGCGCTGGAGGAGGCGGCGCAGACGCTGCGCGCGTCGCGCGGGCGCGTCTTCCGCACGGTAACCTGGCCGCTCCTGCGGCCCGCGCTCGCCAACGCGTTCCTGCTGGGCTTCGTCGAAAGCCTCGCCGACTTCGGCAATCCGATCGTGCTCGCCGGAAACTACGAGGTGCTGTCGACGAAGATCTTCTTCGCCATCGCCGGCGCGCAGCACGATCCGGGCCGCGCCGCCGTGCTGGCGTCTGTGCTGCTCGGCTTCACGGTGGTCGCGTTCTGGCTGCAGCAGCGCTGGCTGGGCAAGCTTTCCTACGTGTCGGTCACCGGCAAGGGCGACGGCGGCATTCCGGCGCAGCTGCCGCGTCCCTTGTGGCTCGGCTGCTTCGGCGTCGCCGCGGCGTGGATCACGTTCACGGTCATCTGTTACGTCGTGATATTCGTCGGCGGATTCGTGAAGGACATCGGGCGCGGCGACATGTCGGTGTCGCTCGCCCATTTCGCCGCGGGGTTCGGGATCGAGTGGGGTGCGCGCGGCCTCGCGTTCACCGGCTCCGCGTGGGACAGCTTCTTCACGACGATCGAGGTCGCCGCGGTCGCCGCGCCGCTCACCGCCATCATCGGGCTTCTCGCCGCCTACGTGATCACGCGCCACCGGTTCGTCGGCCGGCGGTCGTTCGAGTTCCTGACGATGGTCAGCTTCGCGATTCCCGGCACGGTCATCGGCGTGTCCTACATCGTCGCGTTCAACGTGGCGCCGCTCGAGCTCGACCGGCGGCATGCTGATCCTCGTGCTGTGCTTCGTCTTTCGCAACATGCCGGTCGGCGTGCGCGCCGGGGTGGCCGCGCTGGCACAGATCGACAAGACGCTGGACGAGGCGTCGGCGACGCTGCGCGCGTCTACGACGCGCACGTTGCGGGAGGTCATCGTGCCGCTGCTGCGGCCAGCGATACTCGCCACGCTCATCTTCAGCTTCACGCACGCGATGACGGCCGTCAGCGCCGTGATCTTTCTCGCGACCGCGAAGTACAACCTCGCCACCGTCTACATCATCGGCCGCGTGGAGGCGAGGCGAATATTCGCTCGCGATCGCGTATTCGACGGTGCTGATCGTCTTCATGCTGACCGTGCTGCTGCTGGTGCAGAGGACGGTCGGCGAGGCGCGGCTGGGTCGCCGCGGAGCGAGCGTGCTGGTAACGGGAAACTGACATGAACGAGAAAACCGGTGGCGTCGTCTTCGACCAGGTGACCAAGCGCTATGGCGACGTGAAGGCGGTCGACGACGTGTCGTTCAAGGTGACGCAGGGCGAACTGGTGACATTGCTAGGGCCCTCCGGTTGCGGCAAGACGACGACACTGCGGATGGTCGCGGGACTCGAAGCGGTGACGCAGGGGCGCATCGCGATCGGCGGCACGGACGTCACGCTGCGCGCGGCGAACGAGCGCGACGTCAGCATGGTGTTCCAGTCGTACGCGCTGTTTCCGCACATGACGGTGCTGGAAAACGTCTGCTACGGCCCGCTGTCGACGAATTCCGACAAGGCGAAGGCGCGCGAACTCGCGCATGCCAAGCTCGAGATGCTGGGTCTCCATGGCCTCGAGCAACGGCTGCCGTCGGAGCTCTCGGGCGGCCAGCAGCAGCGCGTTGCCGTGGCGCGCTCGCTGGTGCTGGAGCCGGCGGTGCTCCTGTTCGACGAGCCGCTGTCCAATCTCGACGCGAAGCTGCGTCGCCGCGTGCGGCAGGAGATCCGCGATCTGCAGCAATCGCTCGCGTTGACCGTGATTTACGTTACGCACGATCAGGAGGAGGCGCTCGCGGTTTCGGATCACATCATCGTCATGGAAGCCGGCCGCATCGCGCAGGAAGGAACGCCGCACGAACTCTACGAGAAGCCGGCGAGCCGTTTTCTGGCCGATTTCATCGGCGACGCCAACCTGATCGACGGCGAACTCGCCGTGGGTCCGGGCGGGCAGACGTTCACGGCGGGAGGCGTCGGCATGCCCGTGCGCGCCGACGGCATTGCGCCGGGTCCCGCCACGCTGGCGGTACGGCCGCACCGGCTGCGCCTCGTCAAACCGGTGCCGGGCAACCTGCCGGGCGTATGCGCGCGCGCCGCCTACCTCGGCAGCCGGATCGAGTACATGGTGGCGACGCCATGGGGCGAGCTGCTGGTCTTCGACGTCGAAGCGCGCTCGCCGCGGGGACGCGACGAAGCGGTGGGCGTGGTGTTCGAGCCGGACGCCGCGATCGTCCTGCGTCGATAACGCTGCTGCTGCCGGAGTTACTCGAACACTTTGGTCGTCGCGCTTACCTGCGGCCAGCTCTTGTCGGCTTTGGCGATGAATCCGGGGATGTCGCGGGTCCATTGCTTCTGCACGTCGGCGTTGTAATTGAGATAGAGCTTTCCGGCGACGACCGTGAACGCCGCAGGGTCGACCTTGGCTTTGTAGCCACCCGCGGCGCCGAATGCGCAATAGCCGCCGTATTGCGGCGCGTAACGCTCGGGGTCGGCGACGAACGCGTCCCGATTGGCCTGCGACGCGAAACGGAACGTCGATCCCTTGTACTCGGCACTGAATTCGGGCAAGCCCGGAACTGGCTTGTTCTGCGTGAAATAGGCGACCGGGTCGTAGCCCCTGATGGCGGCGCCGTCCTTTTCGAAGAACGTACCGCCCAGCGCCTGCGCCGCGAATGCGGCCCACACGAGCGCAATGACGATCGGACCACGGAGCATCGGAAAATTGATCATCGGGTTGGCTCCCATGTCAGGCGTTGCCGTCTCCGGGCTCCCGTCAACCGAATGACCCGACGAAATCAACTTTGCCGAGCTCGACTCCGTTGTGACGCAGGATCGCGTACGTGGTGGCGAGGTGGAAGTAGAAGTTGGGCAACGCATACTGGACAAGATAATCGATGCCGGCGAACGTCCTTTCCACGCCGCGGACCTTGCGCGTGATCTCTCGCGCTTCCGAGCCGTCGATCTTCGCGGCCGGCAGCGTCTTGAGGTAGGCGATCGCCGCGTCGACTCGCGCCACCAGTTCGGCGAAGCTCTGCTCGTTGTCCTCGATCGAAGGCGGTTCGACCCCGGACAGCCGGGCGCCGGTCCCGCGGCCAAAGTCGGTCGCGATCTGCACCTGGCGCGTCAGCGGGAACATGTCGGGAAACAACCGCGCGTTCAGCAGCACGGCCTCGTCGACCTTCCGGGCCGCGGCGTGCACGGCCGCCTTCTCCAGGATGCCTTTCAGGTTGCCGAGCATCCGGACGAATTGAGGGACAGACGCCTGGTACATGGTGATGGACATTCGATCTTCCTTGGTTGGAGGTCATGCATGGCGGAAATTGCGGGAATGCGGCGAAAGGATACCCGACACGCGCAGGCAGGAGGGCGCGGCGACCGCCACTTCGTCGCCGCTGCCGGTCAATCCGGTCGTTACTTCGCGCCGAGGAGTTTGGCGGTTTTCGCCACGGCTTGCGGCTTCACCCAGAAGATCGCGCCGAAGCGCCCCTTGCCGCTGGTGACGGCGTCCACGGCGATCAGGTTGATCCTGGCGGCTGCGAGCTTGTCGAAGATGCGCGTCATTGCGCCGACACGATCGTCCCCCTGGTAGAGGAACCCGGACTTCCTGACGGAAAGCTTGAGGCCCAGTTTCTTTGCCGCGCGCTTGAGCTTGCCCGAATCTTCCGGCATCAGGTCGAGCTGCGTCTTCCGGCCATCGGGAAAACCGGAGAACGCCAGCAGATTGATGCCTTCGGCAGCGAGCCCCGCGGCGATTTTCGATGCCTGGCCCGCCTTGTTGGGAATCATCACGTGGAAATAATCGACTTTGCGCAGTCTGTCGCTCATATCGTTCTCCTTGGGTTGTTCGCGTCGAGTGCCTGCAGCGGGTCGTTGCTCGTGTCCCGGCGGACGCTCGATGCTCGATTATCCTCCGTTAGGGACTAGAATTGGCCAGCGATTGCGGCCACAGTTATTTGCCGCGGCCACCGGTGTTTGCCACGCGACTTTCCGACACGTATTGATGAACATCGACGGCGACCCGGCGCCGTTTACGCGCTTGTGATGAGGAATTCGTCGCCACTGCCTGCGGCAAGGCCCCGACTTTGAATGCGCCGGTGGGCAAGGAGCTTGTCATGCGCGCGGGATGCGCCGGAGCCGTCGCCCTCCTGGCATTGCTGGCCGGATGTGCACCCCAGGCTCCCGAAGTCGCCAGAGACGACGGGCGCCAGCCGGCGGGATTTCCCGAAGCCTACTATCGGCAGGCGGTCGCGCTCGATCAGCGCGTGTTCGAGATCGACCCGACGTCCTCGCTCGTCGTCATCGAGGTGCGGCGGGACGGGGCGCTCGCGAATCTCGGGCACGATCACGTCGTCGCGAGTCACGACGTTCACGGCTACATCGCTCCGGATGCAGGGCGGGCGGATCTCTACGTTCGTCTCGACCGACTCACCGTCGACGAACCCAAGTTGCGTACCGAGGCACAGTTCGATACCCAACCCTCGGACGAGGCCATTGCCGGCACGCGCGGGAACATGCTCGCCAAGCTTGGCGCCGGCATGCACCCCTATGCTGTCATAGCCTTGCGGGATGCCGGCGGTACCGTGGTGGGCGCACAGCTCGACGCCAGCATCACGATCAAGGGAGCCACGCGCGGGGTTCGCATGGCGCCACAGGTCGATATTGCCGCCGATGCGATGGAGGTGGCCGGCCAGATTGCGCTCCTGCAGACCGATTTCGGAATCGTCCCCTATTCCATCCTTGCGGGCGCCCTCAAGGTGCAGGACCGGGTTGCGATCCGCTTTCGCATCCGCGCCCGCCGCATGGCGTTGTGACCATGCGACGCCGATCGCGTGCGGTAAAATTGAGCGTGGCGAGCGAACGGCGCGCCCATTGGATGCACCTACGGAGAAATGATGAAGCGATCGAAAGCGACATGGCAGGCAGTGATTGCCGGCGCCGTGGTTGCGGCATTCGCCACCGCGCCGGCACATGCCGAATTGAGCGCGGAGGAGCTCGCCAAGCTCGCGCAGAATCCGGTCGGCAACCTGATCAGCGTGCCGTTCCAGAACAACACCAACCTCAATGTCGGACCGCAGAAGGGCACGCAGAACGTGCTCAACATCCAGCCGGTCATTCCAATCTCGGTGAACAGCGAATGGAACATCATCACGCGCACGATCATTCCGGTGATCTCGATGCCCGCGCTCGCGCCGGGCGACGACCGCACGAACGGCCTCGGGGACGTCCAGTTCACGGCGTTCCTGTCACCAGCCGTGCCCAAGGGCGCGATCTGGGGCATCGGTGCGATCGCGCAGCTCCCCACGGACAGCAATGTCGAACTCGGCAACAAGAACTGGGGTCTCGGCCCGTCGTTCGTCGTGTTGAAGCTCGAGCACGGCAACCCGTGGGTGTACGGCGTACTCATGAACAATCTCTGGTCGGTGTCGGGCAACAAGCGCGGCGGCTCCTACAGCAACGGTCTGATCCAGCCCTTCCTCAATTACAACTTCCCGAGCGGGTTCTATTTCACCAGCGCGCCGATCGCGACGGTCAGCTGGCAGGCCGACAGCGGCCAGAAGTGGACGGTGCCGCTGGGGGGCGGTGTGGGCAAGATCTTCCACTTCGGCAAGTTGCCGGTAAATACGCAGCTCTCCGCGCGTTAAATAGGGTCAGAGACGACTTTTCCGCTCTCCGTCGGTTCGCCGTCGGCCCTTGGGAAGGCGGTCGCTGCGCCGGCCGGTCATCGTCTGGACGCGCTCGCGGAACGCCCTGCTGCCAAGCGCCCACTCGAACTGCGTGGCATCGCGAATTGCCTTCACGATTTCCTCCGGCACCGATTGACCGAAGGTGTGACGATAAACGGCACACCGTTCCTCCGCGTTTGGTGCAAGTGTGAGGAGCGACGGGTGTGGCGTCACGACGGGATTATCGTCGCCATACGCGTTGGCTCGATGGCTAGACCAGCGATAGTCGGCGGGCGCGGAGACCATGCGTGCGCGCACGGGATTGAGCTCGACGTAACGGAGGCAGGCGAACAGGTAAGCCTCGGTATCCACCAGCGTCGCTTTGTACCGGCCCTCCCATAGCGTGCCACTACGCCGATGCACGAAGTTGAACCAACCCACGTATCGCCGCCCGAGCGTCTGCATCATTCGAGGCAGCGCCTGGACATGACCTGGCGACGCGACCAAATGCACATGATTGGTCATCAGGACATAGGCATGGATCGATACGTCGTGCGCGCGAGACGCGTCGCGCAGACAATCGAGATAGAACAGATGATCTCTGGCGCGCGTGAACACCGGCGCGCGATTGTTGCCGCGCTGAATGACGTGAAGCACGGCGCCGGGATAATAGAAGCGCGGTTGGCGGGGCATGCCGCGAGCGTGCGCTCAGTCGGCATTCGCGCGCTATCATCCAAAAGTCGTCTCTGACCCTACATACAGGCGCACGCGATGAGCAGAACGAAGAAGACGCGGTCGCCCGGCAAGGCGCGCGACGCCACGACGAAATCGGGAGCTCCGGCCCCCGCGCCCGGAGTCCGTGGCTGGATCGCCGGGATCGCCGCGTTCGCGGCGGTCATTGGCGCGGGTGTCGCGTTCTGGATTCTGCGCGACGGGACCGAATCTGCCGTGTCGCCGGCACAGGTTGCCGTCGCTGCGCCTCGATACGTCGGCGGCGCTCGCTGTGCGAGTTGTCATGCCAGAGAGCACGCGGCATGGAACGGCTCGGACCACGATCTCGCGATGCAGGTCGCCAGCGAGAAATCGGTGCTCGGTGATTTCGCCAACGCCAGGTTCGCCTACGCCGGGACGACATCGACCTTCTCGCGCCGCGACGGGAAGTTCTTCGTGAACACGGACGGGCCGGATGGCAAGCTTGCCGACTACGAGATCAAGTACGCGTTCGGCGTGCGTCCGCTGCAGCAATACCTGATCGAGATGCCCGGAGGCCGGATGCAGGCGTTGAGCATCGCGTGGGACGCGCGAGCGAAGGCGCAAGGTGGACAGCGTTGGTTCCACCTCTATCCGGGGCAGGACATCAAGGCGGGCGATCCGCTGCATTGGACCGGCGTGCAGCAGAACTGGAATTTTCAGTGCGCCGAGTGTCACTCGACCAACCTTCGGAAGAACTTCGACGCCAAGACCGGCATCTTTCAGTCGACGTGGTCGGAGCTAAACGTTTCCTGCGAGGCCTGCCATGGCCCTGGTTCCGATCACGTCGCGTGGGCCGACAAGGAAGGCGACTGGAAGGCGCTTGCGGGCAAGGGCCTCGCAGTGGCACTGGACGAACGAAGAGGCATCGCGTGGACGGCCGTGGCCGGGACCGGCAACGCGAAGCGCAGCGCGCCACGGCAGGCCGCGCGCGAGATCGACACCTGCGCCCGCTGCCATGCCCGGGCGAGCCGCCTGTCCGACGACTACGTGCACGGCAGGCCGCCGCAGGACACGCATCGCCTGGCGCTGCTCGACGACAACCTCTACTGGAACGACGGGCAGATGCGCGACGAGGTCTACAACTGGGGCTCGTTCGTGCAAAGCCGGATGTACGCGCACGGGGTGACCTGCTCGGATTGCCACGAGCCGCATTCGCTGCAACTGAGAGCGCCCGGCAACGGCGTCTGCGCGCAATGCCATCTGCCGGCGAAGTTCGATGGACCACAGCACACGCATCATGCGGAAGGCACGTCCGGCGCAGCGTGCGCGGCTTGCCACATGCCGACGACGACGTACATGGGGGTCGACCCGCGCCACGATCACTCGCTGCGCATTCCGCGGCCCGATGTCGCAGCGAAGCTGGGGGCGCCGAACGCCTGCAACAACTGTCACGCCAAAGAGACGCCGCAGTGGGCCGCCGCCGCCATTGCCAAGTGGACCGGCAAGGCGCCGACGAGCTACCAGAACTTCGCTGCCGCACTGCGCGCGGGTTCGCTCGCCGCACCGGGTGCGCGGGGAGGCCTGCTCACGCTGATCGAGGACAAGGCGCAGCCAGCACTCGTGCGCGCCAGCGCCATCCAGCGGCTCGGCCCCTTGTTGACACCGGTCCTCGTCGACATCATTGCGCGCGAACTGAACGACCCGGATTCTCTGGTGCGGCTTGCCGCGGTCGAGGCGCTCGAAAGCAGCGAGCCGCCGACGCGGCAACGCTACCTTGCGCGGATGCTCGGCGATCCGGTGCGCGCGGTGCGGATCGCGGCAGCGCGTGCGCTTGCCGGCGCACCGGAAGCGCTGCTCTCCGGAGAGCGAACGCGCGTCGTTCATGACGGCGCTGGCGCAGTATGTGGCGGCACAGACCTACAACGCCGATCGGCCCGAGGGGCGGATGAATCTCGGCAATCTGTACGCGTTGCGCGGTGATGCGTCAGGGGCGATTGCCGAGTATCGGAAGGCCCTTGCGATCGACCCGACGTTCATGGCGGCCTATGTGAACCTCGCCGACCTGTATCGTGCCCGCGGCACAGACGGCGAAGCCGAGACCGCGTTGCGCGAGGGTCTCGCGCGCAATCCGCGCGCTGCGATGCTGCACCACGCACTGGGGCTCACGCTCGTGCGCCAGAAGCGCAAGGCCGAAAGCCTGACGGAGCTGCGCGCCGCCATGGAGCTCGCGCCGGAAAGCGGGCGCTTCGCCTACGTCTACGCGATGGGTCTCGATGACGCGAGCCGGACCGCGGAGGCGCTGAAGGTGCTGGACAACGCGGTGAAGAAGCATCCCTACGACCGCGACGTGCTGTCGGCGCTCGCGTTCCTGTCCGTCAAGGCGGGCGCCCGCGAAACCGCGTTGCGATACGCGAACGAGCTGCGCAAGCTCGATCCCGAGAATGCCGAGTACGCGCGGATGGCGCAGCAGATCGAGGGCGTCGATAGTACGTCGCCTACAACAACTACAAGTTCGCGAGGAATACATCGTCCAGCATCTGACCAGCAACAAGCTCGATACGACGCGCGGGTGACCATCAGCACCATCCAGCGCATGTTCAGCATGCTCAAGGGACGCGAGTTGCCGGAGGAAGACGACGAGCACTCGACCGAAGAGATCGAGCGCCTGTTCCGGCAGCAGGAGCCCATCGACTACAACGCGCAATATCCCTATCGAGACCTTCGACATCATCGTCACCGACGAAGCGCACCGCTCCATCTACAACCTGTGGCGCCAGGTGCTCGAATATTTCGACGCGTATCTGATCGGCCTCACCGCCACGCCCAACAAGCAGACCTTCGGCTTCTTCAACCAGAACCTGGTGATGGAGTACGGCCACGAGCAGGCGGTGGCCGACGGCGTGAACGTCAACTACGACGTCTACCGCATCAGGACCGAGGTGACCGAGGCCGGCGCCAGGGTGGAAGCCGGCTACTGGCTTGAGGTGCGCGACAAGCGCTACCCGCGCGAAGCGCGACTGGCAGACTCGACGACGACTTCGAATACGACGCCGCCGAGCTCGACCGCAGCGTGCAGACGCCAGACCAGATCCGCACCATCGCCCGCACGCTGCGCGACAACTGGCAAGCGCGACCTCTTTCCACAGCGCGAGGAACTTCCCAAGACGCTGATCTTCGCCAAGGACGACAACCACGCGGAGGCGATCGTCGAGATCCTGCGCCACGAGTTCGGCCGCGGCAACGAGTTCGCGCAGAAGATCACCTACCGCACCACCGGCGACACGCCCGAGAACCTGATCAAGGCGTTTCGCACCAGCTACTACCCGCGCATCGCCGTCACCGTGGACATGATCGCCACCGGCACCGACATCAAGCCGGTGGAGATCGTCGTGTTCATGCGCAGCGTGAAGAGCCGCAGCTTCTTCGAGCAGATGAAGGGCCGCGGCGTGCGCGTGATCACTGACGACGACCTGCGCGGCGTCAACCCCGGCGAGCACGTGCACAAGGACCGCTTCGTCATCGTCGACTGCGCGGGCGTGTGCGAGCGCGACAAGACCGACTCGCGCCCGATGGACCAGAAGAAGTCCGTGCCGCTCATGGCGCTGCTGCAGGCCGTGGCGCTGGGCAATGTCGAGCCCGAAGTGCTCTCCAGCGTCGCCGTGCGGCTCGCACGCCTGGATGTCGAGCTCACCGATGCCGAGCGCGCCAGGGTGCTCGACCGCCGCCGGCGGCTCGAGCCTCAAGGACCTGTCACGCGACATCGTGCACGCGCTCAACCCCAAGGTGGATCGCACGCCGCAGGAGGCCGAAGCCGCGTTGCGAAGGGCCGTGAAGCCGCTTGTCCAACCCCGCGCTGCGCGAACTGTTGCTGACGCTCAAGGCGCTGAAGGAACTGGTGATCGACACCGTGACGCAGGACCGCGTGCTCGCCGCCGGCTTCTCCGAGGCGGCGCGCGAGCGCGCCCAGGGAATCGTGCAGAGCTTCGAGGCGTTCATCGCGCGAGCACCAGCGACGAGATCACTGCGCTGCAGATCCTCTACAACCGCCCGACGCGGGCACCGCTGAAGTTCGACGACCTGAAGACACTGGCCGACACGCTGCAAGCCCCGCCGCACCTGTGGACCGAAAGCCAGCTCTGGCAGGCCTATGCCGCGCTGGACAAGAGCGAAGGTAAAAGGCGCGAGCAACCGGCGCATCCTCACCGACCTCGTGTCGCTGGTGCGCTACGCGATGCACCAGGACAACGAGCTGGTGCCGTATCCCGAGAAGGTGATGGCCAATTTCCGCGCGTGGATGGCGCAACAGGACCAGGTCCGTCGTCCCCGCTAGGCGGGACAGCGTCGCAATGCCCTTCACCGACGAGCAGCGCTGGTGGCTCACGAAGATCGCGCGAGCACATCGCGTCGAATCTTGGCATCGCGGCGGACGACTTCGAGTCCGTTCCGTTCAACCAGCGCGGCGGGCTGGGAAAGGTGCATCAGATTTCGGGCGGAGTTGCCGAAGGTGATTGACGCGCACGCCGCCGCGTTAGAGCTCGACCATGTGCCTTTTTCGCAGCGACTCCGTGACGGCAATGCCGATGCGCGTCGCCTCGGTGGCGTCGGCAAGGGTCAGCGGCGGCGGGCGATCCTCGCGGACCACGTCGACGAACGCCTGCGCTTCCTGCAGGAACGCATCGGCGAATCGCTCGTAGAACGTGGGCGTGCATTCGTTGCGCACGCCATGCGCGTCGGAGATCTCGACGCGGTTGAGCCGGGGATTCTGCCCGACCGTGAGACGGCCGCCGGTGCCGACGATCTCGGTCAGCGTTTCGTGGCCGTGCGCCATCGTGCGCGACGCGTAGATCGTCGCAATCTGGCCGCCGGTGAACTCGATCGTCGCGACCGCATTGTCGACGTCGCCGACCTCGCGCAATCCCTCGTGGACGGCGATCGTGCCGGTCGCGAACACGCGCGCGGCGCCCTTCGCGCCGAGCAGCCAGCGCACGGTGTCGATGTCGTGTACGCTCATGTCGAGCAGGATGCCGCCGGAAGCTCCCGCGTAGCGGACGAAGAAGCCGCTGGCGTCGTTCTGGTCGGCGGTCTGCGAGCGCGCGAGGAACGGCCGCCCTATCGCGCCGGCCCGGATCTTCTCGAAGGCGTCGCGATAGCTGGGATCGAACCGGCGCACGTATCCGATCATCGCCTTCAGTTGCGGATGTTTCGCGGCGACCGCCTCCACGCGCAGGCAATCCGGGAGATTGAGCGCGAGCGGCTTCTCCGAGAACACGTGCTTCCCGGCCTCGAGGGCGGCGATGATCTGATCGGCATGCAGTGTCGTCGGTGTCGCCAGGAACACCGCCGCCAGGCCCGGGTGGGCGAGCATCTGCGCATAGTCGGCGTAGCCGTGCGTGACGCCGAGCGTGTCGCGCGCCCACGCGAGTTCGTCGGCGACGGGGCTGCAGGCGGCGACCAGTTCGGCGCCCGCCACGCGTTGCGCGAGATTGGTCGCGTGATGGCGGCCCATGCGGCCAACGCCGGCGATGCCGATGCGCAAGGGTGACGAGGTCATTCGAATTCTCCCGTTGGAGGCATGGCGGAGGGGTGCTCAGGAATGCAGGTCGGCGGTGATGCGTCGCGACCGCAGCGTTTTCGCGAAGGCGTGCCGGGCGCGCAACCGCGGATCGTTGACGATGCCGCCGATCGTCCCGGCAATCACCATCACGACGCCCGCCAGAGGCAGGACCAGGATCAGACCGGGAACCCCCGCGACTGCGCCGCCGACGAATATCAGGATCACCGTAGGCAACGGGTGCATGTGCAGGCTGCGCCCGATCGTCAACGGCATGAACACGAAATCGTCGAGCAGCCGCACGAACAGGAACAGACCGATGGCCGCATAGACGACCCAGGGACTTGCCGGAAAATCGGTGGCGGCGACCAGCACCACGATCACGCAGCCGATCACCGAGCCGACGAATGGCACCCAGGCGAGGACTGCCGCCATCAGGCCGAGCGTGAACGCGCCCGGCATGCCGATCGCCGCCAGACCCAGGGCGAGGCAGATCGTGTCGATCAGCGTGAGCTTCAGCAGGCCCTGAAAGTACGCGCGCGCAGTGCCATCGACGCGATCCATCATGTACAGCGTCCGCTCGAAATACGCGTTCGGCACGGCCTCCACCAGGAACTTGAGAAACCGCTGGCCGTCGCGCAGAAAGAAGAACGCGAGAAACGGCGCCAGCAGCAGCGCCGGTAGCCAGGCCGCGGTCGCAAGCAGCAGGTCCGCCAGATGCTCCTTGGCGTAGGTGCCGCCGAAATCCGCCATCTTCCTGCTCATCTCCGCCTGAAAGTCCATCTCCGCGAGAAACGTGAACTGCGACTCGAGCATCGCCAGCGATCGGTCGACGAGGCCGCGGCCGCCGGCAACGTAGCGGAACAGCGCTTCCTGACCGCTGACGGCCTGCGCTGCGAGCCAGGGCAGCGTCGGCACCATCGCGGCCACCGCCACGACCAACGTACCGCCCGCCACGATCGCCGCCGCCGTTTCGCGCTCGACACCGGCGAGCGTGAGACGCCGGACGGTTGGAAACAACGCGTAATACAGGATGATGGCGAGCAGGAACGGCACGACGAGCCATAGCGCCTGCTTCAGGAGCGCGAGCAGAACCGTCGTGCACGCCATCGTCGCCACCCAGAAGAGCGGGCCGGACGACAGGTACCGGCTCGCGCCGGCACCACCGCTTCGCATCGACTTCATAGCGGCCGGCGCTCGACTGCCGGGGACCGATCACGCAGCTGCCGGCCGAGCTGGCGCGCGAGCTGCAGCAGGATCTTCGACGCGATCACCGCATGCGTATCCAGCAGGCCTTCCAGGTCGCCGCGCGAGAGCGAGGCCAGCACGCAATCCTCGTCGGCCCTCGCCTGGAGGGCACGCGGCGCGTTTTCGAGCAGCGCGAGTTCGCCGAACGCGACGCCGGCATCGATCTCGGTGATTCTTCCCGCTTCGGGCTCACCCTGCCGGCAGATCAGCACGCGACCCGTGATCACGACATGGAGCGCCTGTCCTTCCTCGCCCTCGTCGAAGATGACTTCGCCCTTCAGGTAGCGGCGCTCGTGCAGCAGGCCGTCGACGACGCGCAGTTCAAGACGCGACAGCGTCGAAAACAGTGCCAGCTGACGAAGCGTGCCCAGCCGCGGCGTTTCCTTGCGGCCCTGGAAAAAAGCTAGCATTGTCGATGCTCCACACGGCCCCTCGATGGACGGGCAATGCCGAGCATTTCACCCTACATTGGGTGAACCCCGCAAGCGCGCCGTGTAGCGTGCGGCTTTTGGTTCGCGGGTGCTACAGGCGCTCGATGATCGCCGCGATGCCCTGGCCGCCGCCGATGCACATCGTGATGAGGCCGTAGCGGCCCCCCGTGCGGTGGAGCTCGTACATCGCCTTCACGGTCAGGATCGCGCCGGTTGCGCCGATCGGGTGGCCAAGCGCCACAGCTCCGCCGTTCGGATTGACCTTCGCCGGGTTCATGCCGAGCTCCTTGGTGACGCCCAGCGCTTGTGCGGCGAACGCTTCGTTCGATTCGATCACGTCCATCTGCTCGAGCTTCAACCCTGCCTTCTCCAGTGCACGCTTCACGGCGGAGATCGGACCCAATCCCATGATCTTCGGGTCGATGCCCGCGTGGCCGTAGGCCACGAGTCGCGCCATCGGCTTCAATCCCTTCTTCGCCGCCGCAGATTTCTCCATCAGCACGACCGCCGCCGCGGCGTCGTTGATGCCCGACGCATTGCCGGCGGTGACGGTGCCGTTTTCCTTGGCGAACACCGCACGCAGCTTGGCCATGCCCTCGATCGTCGAATCCCCGCGGACATGCTCGTCGGTGTCGAACAGCACCGGACCCTTGCGCGTCTTGAGTTCGATCGGGACGATCTGGCTCTTGAAGTGTCCGGCGGCGATCGCGGCAGCGGCGCGCTTGTGGCTTTCGACGGCGAAAGCGTCCTGCTGCTCGCGCGTGATGCCGCACTTGTTCGCGACGTTCTCGGCGGTGACGCCCATGTGCACCGTGTCGAACGGGTCGGTCAGCGCACCCACCATCATGTCGAACGCCTTCGTCTCGCCCATCCGCGCGCCCCAGCGCTGCGTCGTCGACGCGTAAGCGGCGCGGCTCATGCTCTCGGCGCCGCCGGCGACCGCCGCGTCGGTGTCGCCCAGCAGGATGTATTGCGACGCCGAGACGATCGCCTGCATCCCGCTGCCGCAAAGCCGGTTCAGCGTCAGCGCGCCGGTGTCGTGGGGCAGGCCGCCGTTCACGCAGGCGAGGCGCGAGAGATACATGTCCTTGGGCTCGGTGTGAATGACGTTGCCGAACACGCACTGGCCGACGTCCTTCGGGTCGATCTTGGCCCGGCTCACCGCCTCCTTGACGACGCGTGCGGCGAGGTCGCTGGGCGCGACGTCCTTGAGGCTGCCGCCGTAATCACCGATCGCGGTTCGCACCCCACTCAGAATGACAACTTCTCTTTGCTCGCTCATGGCTGCCCTCACGGAAACGGATTGCGGAAAAGGATTGCAATTATCCCGCGAATCGCCCCTCTGTGCACCTCCCAAAGTTTGCGGCACATCAACAAGCCCGCGCCCCGGCGTGAGCGGGCCAGCATTACAGGCGGCCGCCTTCGGCCACGCGGCGAGGTTCCCGGGGCGGTGCGGCGTACGATTGCGCCGCGACCATGCTCCCGGCCCTTGCTGCCGAGCGCACCGTCGCGCCTGCCATCGGCGTTGCGTCCGGACGATTGCCGTTGGACGCGACGGGAAGTCGAAGTACTATCGATTCCCTCGCCATCAATTCGATACGCGATGCTCAACCTTCAGCGCGGTTCCCTGCTCGGTAGCTTACTCGGCATCCTCGTCTGCGGCGTCGGGGGCGGCTTTGTCGCCTGGTCGGCTGTGACGGCGTGGCAGATAGAAGGCGTCCTCGGCGCGATCCTCGCCGCCGTGATCGGCATGGTCGTCGCGACCGCGCTGTGGGCGGCCGGAGCGACGCTGCTGCGGGCATTGGGCTGGATCCGGTGACGGGCACGCTGACCGACATAGAGGCGATCGCCAGCCGCCTGATCGCCGCCTACGACGGCACGACGTCGCTTGCGCCGATCACGGCGAGCGACCCCACGTTTGACATCGCCGCCGGATACGACGTGCTGCGCGAAATCGAAGCCCGCCGCGTGGCCGGGGGCTGGACGCCCGTCGGCCGCAAGATCGGCTTTACCAATCGCACGATCTGGCCGCGGTACGGCGTCTATGTGCCGATGTGGGCGCATGTCTGGGCGCGCACCGTGCACCACGCGCCTGCGAATCGCGCGACGCTCTCGCTCGCGCCATTCGTGCAGCCGCGGATCGAGCCCGAAGTCGTGTTCAAGCTCAACGCCCCGGTGCCGATTTCCGATGATCCGCGCGTCGTGCTCGGCTGCACCGAATGGATCGCGCCGGGTTTCGAAATCGTGCAGAGCCATTTCCCTGATTGGAGGTTCACCGCCGCCGATTGCACGGCGGCGTTCGGCTTGCACGGCGCGCTCGTCGTCGGCGCGCCGGTCGCGGTGAGCGACGAAAACCGCACGATGCTCGCCGCGGCACTGCCCGCGTTCGCGCTGACGCTGCGGCGCGAGGGCACGGTGATCGACACCGGGGTGGGCGCCAACGTCCTCGGCAGCCCCGCCCTCGCACTCGTGCATCTCGCGCGCGTGCTCGCCGGGCAGCCGCAGTTTTCGCCGCTCGCGGCCGGGGAAATCGTCACGACCGGTACCGTCACCGATGCGTGGCCGGTGGCGCCAGGGGAGACCTGGACATCGGATTACGGCGCGCTCGGGTTCCCGGGACTCACGCTGACGTTCACCTGAATTCGCGACAGGTGTTGCGCAAGCGGTTGTGCGCCGTCACTTCACGGCAAGCCCGCGCTTCGCGTGCCAGTCGGCAATGCCTTCATCGGGAAATTCGCGAAAATGCGTGTGCTGCTTCCCCGTCGGGATGTCGGCCCACGGCGCGGCGTAATCGAGCATGATCTCCTGCTCCTCGGGCGGCTTCGGCAGCGGCGTGTCGATGGCCGAGGCGAACGGGTAGACCCACTCGGGCCAGCGCGCGTCCCAGGCCCAGAGCGCGCTGCCGCATTTCGCGCAGAAGTGGCGCCTGCCGTCCGACAGCTTGGCCCGCGCACCTTTCTTGTCGCGAATTCGGGCGCGAAACACGCTGACGAACTTGCGCCCCCGCACCGAGAGCGATTTGGCCGTGCCCATGATGTTGATCGAATAGCCGCCGCCGCCCGCGGTCTTGCGGCAAATCGAGCAGTAGCAGCGCATGTACGGATACGGCGTCTGCGACTCGACCGTGAACTTCACGGCGCCGCACTGACACGATCCCTGGAGTTTCATCGGAGCCTCCTTGACCAGAACATGGCGATGATAGTACTTTGATCCGCTTCTTGCGCGCCTGAGTGAGCGGATTCGACGATGAAGGAGGACGACCTGTCGCCCCTCGACGTTGACGCCTACCTGCGTCGGATCGAGTACGCGGGCGACACGCGGCCGACCCCGGCGGTGCTCGAGTCGCTGCACCGAGCGCACGCCACGCACATTCCGTTCGAGAACCTCGATATCCTGCTCGGTCGCCCGATAGCGCTGGATCTTGCGAGTTTGCAGGCCAAGCTGGTCGTCGCCGGGCGCGGCGGCTACTGCTTCGAGCAGAACCTGCTGTTCTCGGCGGTGTTGCAGGCGCTGGGCTTTGCGGTGACGCAGCTCGCCGCGCGCGTGCGCCTGGGCTCGGACGCCTTGCGGCCGCGCACGCACATGACGCTGCTGGTCGACGTCGACGGCGCGCAATGGCTCGCGGATGTGGGCTTCGGCGCTCCAGGGCCGCTGCTGCCGGTACCCTTCGGAAGCGCCGAGGAGTCCCGCCAGCACGCGTGGACCTACCGGGTCGTCGACGCGGACGGAAGTTCGCTGCTGCAATCATCGCGGGGCACCGCCTGGGAAAACCTGTATGCGTTCACGCGCGAGCCGCAGCATCGCGTCGACTACGAGCTCATGAGCCACTATACGTCGACGCATCCGTCGTCGCCCTTCACGCAGACGCTCACGGCGCAGAGGATCGCGCCGGACGTGCGGCACACGCTGCGCAATCGCGAATACTGCGAGGATCGCGCTGGCGGAATCAGGCAGCGGACGCTTGCCGACGACGACGAGGTGCTGGATGTGCTGGCGGATACGTTCGCGTTGCGCTTTCCGGCGGGCACCCGATTCCGGTCCCGAATCGATGCTGACTGAACCGGGCGCGTCGCGGCCGTGCCCGCGCAGGCAGGTTTACGCCTTGCCGTGAACAGTAGGCGCAGCGTCGGCTCGGCCCACCGATGCCACTTCCTTTGCCGGACGGCCCCCGGCCGCCGAACCGTGTGCCCTGATAAAGGCGATGAGCGTCGTCTCGGCGTGCCGGATGTGCGCCGTCAGCAGATTGCATGCGGCCGTCACGTCACCGGCGCGACATAGCCGTACCAGCATCACGTGCTCCCGCTCGGCGCGGTTGCGGCCGCGGCCGGTCAGCGATAACTGGAGGCGCGTGTACCGGTCGGCATTCTGCAGAAGCGCGGTGACGATGGCGAGCGTGCGCGGCTGCTCGGCACGTGACATCAGGTGCAGGTGCAGCCTCGTGTTGAGCTCGCCCCAGCGTCCCGGGTTCATGGCGCGGATTTCGGCGTGGTATTCGGCATTGATGCGGTCGAGCGCCGCATAGTCGTCCGGGGTGAGGCGCGGCGCCGAGAGGCGGAGCAATCGGGGTTCGAGCAATGCCCGCAGTTCGAAAAGTTCGGCGATCTCGGCTTCGGAGAGTTCCGAGACCTGCGCGCCTCGATGCGGGAGGATCTTGACGAAGCCCTCGCTCTCCAGCTGCACGAGCGCCTCCCGGATCGGAATGCGGCTCATCCCGAAATCCGCGGCGAGCGCATCCTGCTTCAGCTGGAAACCTTCCGGGAAATCGCCGCTCAGGATCCGCCGCCGGAGTTCGTCGGCGGCGGCGAGGGCCATCGTCCGATGGCGAAGGACCGGCCGCGCCGCGCTCATGTTCGCTGCCGGTGATGCAGAACGCACATCGTGTCGCAGGCTGCATGCCGCCGCATTCCGTGGCGATGTGCGCCCGCGGCCATCAAGCGGCCGCCTTCAACCCGACCTCCGGCAGCTTCGGGCGCGACGCCAGCGCTTTCTTCATCAACGCCTCGATCTCGGCGCGCTCGACCGTGTCGAGCGCGAGCCGCGGCGGGCGGGTCAGATGCGTGCCGCGGCCCATGATGTGCTCGCAGAGCTTGATGCACTGGACCAAGTCCGGCCGCGCATCGAGGTGGAGCATCGGCATGAACCAGCGATAGAGGTCCATCGCCTCGGCGAAGCGTCCTGCGCGGGCAAGCCGGAACAACGTTTCGCCTTCGCGTGGGAACGCGTTCGAAAGACCGGAGACCCAGCCCACGGCGCCGACCACAATGCTCTCGACCACGACGTCGTCGAGTCCGGCGAAGAGCAGGAAGCGATCGCCGACCATGTTGTAGAGATCGGTGAAGCGCCGCGTGTCGCCCGAGGATTCCTTGAAGCAGACGATCGTCTCGCAGTCGGCGAGCGAGGCCAGGATATCCGGCGTGACGTCGTTCTTGTAGATCGGCGGATTGTTGTAGACCATCACCGGCAGGTCGGTCGCCGTGGCGACGCTGCGGAAATGCGCCGCGGTCTCGTGCGGCTTCGACGAATACACGAGCGCCGGCATCACCATGACGCCGTCGAGGCCGATGCGCGCGGCTTCCCGCGCCATGTCGATCGCGAACGCCGACGTGAACTCGGCGATGCCGCTGATCACGGGAACGCGGCCGCGCGCAACCGCCTTGCCTGCCTCCATCACCGCGATCTTCTCGGAACGGGTGAGCGAACAGTTCTCCCCCACGGTGCCGCAGACGATCAGGCCCGAGACGCCGTCGCGAACGAGGCCCTCCATGACGCGCGCGGTGGCGTCGATGTCGAGCGAAAGATCGTCGCGAAACTGCGTCGTCACTGCCGGGAAAACGCCTTCCCATCCCACACGCCTGGTCATCTTGCTCTCCTCGATCGTCTTGCAAAGTCTGCTTGCATTCTGGAAATATAACATATATTGTATAAAAAGCGACCCTCGTGGGAAGCGGCGGGAGCCACCGGCCGCTGCTTGGGCCGCATCGGCGCATGCGCTGCTTATGCGCCAGATCGAATCCAAATAGGGGGTATCCAATGATTGGACGTCTGGGATTGCTGTCCGCCATGGTGATTGGCATGGCCGTCGTCGCGCCGGCGCAAGCCGACAAGCTCGACGACATCATCGCGTCAGGCAAGCTGCGCTGCGCCGTCGTGCTCGACTTTCCGCCGATGGGTTCGCGCGACGAGAAGAACCAGCCGATCGGCTACGACGTCGACACCTGCAACGATCTCGCGGCGGCGCTCGGCGTCAAGCCCGAGTACGTCGAGACGCCGTTTCCCGACCGCATTCCGGCGCTCATCTCGAACCGCGCGGACGTCGGCGTCGCATCGACGTCGGACACGCTGAAGCGCGCCCAGACCATCGGCTTCTCGATTCCCTATTTCGCCTTCAAGATGGTCGTGCTGACCAAGAAGGGAATCGGCATCAGCACGTACCAGAGCCTCAAGGGGCGCAAGACCGGATCGGTTACCGGCACCTTCGAAGCGATCGCCCTCGAGAAGGACATCAAGAAGTGGAACGACCCCAAGGGTTCGTTCCGCGCCTACCAGACCCAGGCCGACGTGTTCCTGGCGCTGGCGCAGGGTCAGATCGAGGCGACCGTCGTGACGTCCACGGTGGCGTCGGCGACCGTGAAGAGCGGGAAGTTCAAGGATCTCGAAGTCGGCAAGGATGCGCCGTACGATATCGACTACGTCGGATTGATCGCCGCGCGCCAGGAATACGGGCTGCTCCGATATCTCGACCTGTTCGTGCATCTGCAGACGCGCACCGGCCGCGCGCAGGAGCTCTACCAGAAATGGGTCGGCGGCACGATTCCGGACCTGACGGTCAAGGGCGTCTATCGCTGAGCCGGACTGACCCGCGGGGGCGGCCGGCTGCCCCCGCGTACTATCGGGTGAATTTCCGACTCGGTACACTGGCGTACCGAGTCGGAATATCGTTTCCCCGCCTACGAACTGCTGACGCCGCGCACTAGTGTACTGAGTCAGAAATTCGCTTGATAGTTCGCGGCGAAATCGAGCGCCATGCTGCGTTACTCGGCCTCACCGTACCACGAGGTACGCTTTCGGCCTCGCGCCTTGCCTGACGCCCGATTTCATCCGCTCCTTTATCTTCGGAACTTCTGACTCAGCACACTGGCGATGGACTACACGTTCCACTGGTACCAGGCGTTCCGCGCGTTGCCGCAGATGCTCCATGGCGCGCTGATCACCATCGAGGTCGCAGTGCTTTCGATGGTGATAGGCATCGCCATCGGCGTGCTGCTGGCACTCGGCCGCAATTCGAAGAACAAACTGCTCTATGGGGTGTCGACGGCGTGGGTCGAAGGCGCGCGCAACACGCCGGCGCTGTTCCAGATCTACATGGCGTATTTCGGGCTTGGCTCGCTTGGCATCTTCATCGACTCGTTCCCGGCGCTGCTGATCGGCATATCGTTCAACAACGCCGGCTACCTCGCTGAAACGTTCCGCGGCGGCCTGCGGGCGGTGCCGCCGACGCAGATGCGGGCGGCACGCTCGCTCGGCATGAGCGCGCCCGCGGCGTTTCGCCTGATCGTGCTGCCGCAGCTCTTCCGGACCGTTTTCCATCCGATGATGAACCAGATGGTGTGGGCGATCCTGATGACCTCGCTCGGCGTGATCGTTGGCGTCAACACCGACCTGTCGGGCGTCACGCAGGAACTCAACGTTCGCACGTTCCGGACCTTCGAGTACTTCGCGATGGCGGCGGCGATCTACTACCTCATCACCAAATTCGTCACGCTGTCGGCGCGCGGCGCCGCCGCGCGGCTTTTCCGGTACTGAGGCGGGGAACCCGGGATGAGCGGCTCCGACTTCGGCCTGCAGGAACTCTTCCTGATGTTGAAGGGCGCCGGCGCGACGCTGACGATCACGTTCTGGGCGGTGCTGGGTGGCACGGCCATGGGGCTCGTCTTCGGCCTCGTGCGCGCGGTGGCGCCGTGGTGGATCAACTGGCCGCTGGGCGGCTTGCTCGATGTCTTCCGTTCCATTCCGCTCCTGATCCAGCTCGTGCTGGTAAACTCGTTCAAGTCGATCATCGGACTCGACGCGTCGGCATTCGTGGTCAGTTGCGTGGTGCTCGCGTTCTACACGTCGTCCTACTGCTCCGAAATCGTGCGCTCCGGCGTGCAGGCCGTGCCCCAGACCACCCGTCGTGCGGCACGATCGCTCGGACTTACCTATTGGCAGGATCTGCGCGCCATCGTGTTTCCCATCGCGCTCCGCGTTTCGCTGCCGTCGTGGATCGGCCTCACGCTGGGCGTGATGAAGGACTCGGCGCTCGTCTGGTGGATCGGCGTGATCGAGCTCCTGCGAACGTCGCAGGTGATCATCACGCGCATCCAGGAGCCGCTCCTCGTGCTGTCCGTCTGCGGCCTGATCTACTTCCTGATGAGCTACCCGATCTCCCGTCTCGGTGCCCGGTACGAGGCACGTTGGAGGGACCTTGATTGAGATAGAGAACGTGCACAAGGCCTTCGGTTCGCTCGAGGTGCTGAAGGGCATCTCGATGACGGTCGCCAAGGGCGAGGTCGTGTCGGTCATCGGCGGCTCGGGCTCGGGCAAGTCCACGCTGCTGATGTGCGTGAACGGGCTCGAACCCATCCAGCGCGGCCGCATCCTCGTCGATGGCACCGAAGTGCACGCGCGCGCAACCGATCTCAACCGCCTGCGGCAGAAGATCGGCATCGTTTTCCAGCAGCTCAATGCCTTTCCGCATCTCACCGTGCTCGAAAACGTGATGCTCGCCCCGCGCAAGGTCCTGGGCAAGAGCCGCGAGGAGGCCGCTACCATCGCCGAGCAGCAATTGAAGCACGTCGGCCTCGACGAAAAGCTCGACGTCTACCCGGCGAAGCTCTCGGGCGGCCAGCAGCAGCGCCTGGCCATTGCCCGCGCGCTGGCGATGTCGCCCGACTACATGCTGCTGGACGAGGTTACGTCCGCGCTCGACCCGCAGCTCGTCGGCGAGGTGCTCGACACGCTCCGGATGCTGTCGGGGGAAGGGATGACGATGATCGTTGTCACGCACGAGATATCGTTCGCGCGCGAGGTGTCGGACCGGGTCGCGTTCTTCAAGGCCGGCCGCATCCACGAAATCGGTCCGCCCGACGAGGTCATCGGCAATCCGCGCGATCCGGAGACCGCTGAATTCATGAAGTCGGTACTGTCGAACACCGCAAAATAGGGACTCCGTGAAAATCACCGCGATCAAGGCGTGGCAGGTCGATCTGCCGCTGAAGGAAGGCCGCTATTCGTGGTCGAACGGCAACTTCGTCGAGGTGTTCGACTCGACAGTGGTTGCCGTGGAGACCGATGCCGGCGTAACCGGCTACGCCGAGTGTTGTCCGCTGGGCTCGGCGTATCTGCCCGCCTATGCGGCCGGCGTGCGTGCCGGCTTAGCGGAGATCGGACCAAGGCTCATCGGCGCCGACCCGGTCGATCTCGGCGTGCTCAACCGACGCATGGACGCGGCGCTGCGCGGGCACGCGTATGTGAAGGCGCCGATTGATGTCGCCTGCTGGGACATCCTTGGCAAGGTCGCCGGACTGCCGGTGTACAAGCTGCTGGGCGGCAGCGAGCAGGCGGACGTCGCGCTCTACCGTGCCATCTCGCAGCTGCCGCCGGACGAGATGGCGCGCAACATCGCCGGCTACCGGAACGCGGGCTACCGCAAGTTCCAGCTCAAGGTGGGCGCCGATGCGAACGACGACATCGCGCGCATCCGCGCATGCCGCGCGATCCTGCAACCCGGCGATGTTCTTGTCGCCGACGCCAACACGGGATGGACGATGCACGAGGCCGCGCGCGTCGTGGCCGCGGTCCGCGACGTCGACGTCTACATCGAGCAGCCGTGTCCGACGTACGAGGAATGCCTGTCCATACGGCGCCGCACCGGGTTGCCGTTCGTGCTGGACGAGGTGATCACCGGCACCGACGTCCTGGTGCGCGGCCTTGCCGACCACGCGATGGACGTGATCAACCTCAAGATCTCGAAGGTCGGCGGCCTCACGCGCGCCAGGCTGATGCGCGATCTCTGCGTTGCGGCGGGGATACCGATGACCATCGAGGATACGTGGGGCGGCGATATCGTCACGGCGGCCATCGCGCACCTCGCGCGCTCGACGCCGGCCGAGTTCTGCTTTTCGGCCACGGACTTCAACAGCTACGGCACTGTCACGATCGCCAACGGCGCGCCGCAGCGCGTCGATGGCAAAATGACCGCAGCCGACCGCCCTGGCCTCGGCATCGAGCCACGCTTCGACGTCCTGGGCGATCCCGTCGTCGTCATCGGCGCGGGCTGACCCGCCGCGATAATCCGGAGGCACGCTCCATTCGTTCGTCTGCTGTCATTCATGTCGTGAGCTGCCACGCCGAAGGCGAGGTCGGCGACGTCATCGTCGGTGGTGTAGCGCCGCCGCCCGGCGCGACCATCTGGCAGCAGTCGCGCTTCATCGCCGAGGACGAAACGCTGCGCAATTTCGTCCTGAACGAACCGCGCGGCGGGGTTTTCCGCCATGTGAACCTGCTCGTCCCGGCGAAGGATCCGCGCGCGCGGATGGGCTGGATCATCATGGAACCGGCCGATACGCCGCCGATGTCCGGCTCCAACTCGATCTGTGTGGCGACGGTGCTGCTCGACACCGGGATCGTGCCGATGGAACTGCCCGAGACGCGGTTCGCGCTCGAGGCGCCGGGCGGCATCGTCGAGATCGCGGCCGTTTGCCGCGACGGCAAGGCCGAGCGCATCACCGTGCGCAACGTCCCGTCGTTCGCCGACCGGCTCGACGCCAAGCTGGAAGTCGCCGGCATCGGAACGCTGACGGTCGACACGGCGTACGGTGGCGACAGTTTCGTGATCGTCGATGCGCCTGCGCTGGGCTTCGCGCTCACGGCCGACGAGGCGCGCGACCTCGCGGGAACCGGATTGCGGATCACGCGCGCGGCCAACGAACAGCTCGGTTTCCGGCATCCCGGCCTGCCGGAGTGGAACCACATCTCGTTCTGCCAGTTCGCCGCGCCGCTCGAATATGTCGACGGTGTCGCGAACGGCAGGAATGCCGTTGCGATCCGCCCGGGAAAAATCGACCGTTCACCCTGCGGCACCGGCTGCTCGGCGCGCCTCGCCGTGCTGCACGCGAAGGGTGTGCTCGAGGTTGGCGATCGTTTTGTTGGCCGGTCGATCATCGATTCGCAGTTCCTGTGCCGTATCGAAGGCGAGGCGGAGGTCGGCGACCGCGCGGGCATCGTGCCCTCGCTCTCCGGGCGCGCGTGGATCACCGGGACGCATCAGTACCTGCTCGATCCGGACGATCCCTGGCCCGGCGGCTATCGCCTGTCCGATACGTGGCCAATGGCGAAGCCGTGAGCGCCGGGCTTTCCACGCTGCGCTGATTCGAACCCGATCGTGTCCAGCGCACCCTCCCAAAGGATCGAAGTCATCGATTCGCACACCGGTGGCGAGCCGACGCGCGTGGTTGTCGCGGGGGGTCCGGATCTTGGATCGGGCTCGCTCGCCGTTCGCCGCGATCGCTTCCGGCGCGAGTTCGATCACGTCCGCTGCGCGATCGTCAACGAGCCGCGCGGCTCGGACGTCATCGTCGGGGCGTTGCTCGTGGCACCGGCGGACGCGTCGTGTGCCGCGGGCGTCATCTTCTTCAACAACGTCGGGTGCATCGGCATGTGCGGGCACGGCACGATCGGCCTCGTGACGACGCTCGCGCACCTGGGCCGGATCGAGCCCGGGGTCCATCGGATCGAAACGCCGGTCGGAACGGTCACCGCGACGCTGCATCCGAACGGGGAAGTCTCGGTCGCCAACGTGCCAAGCTGGCGGGCGCACAGGGCCGTCACCGTCGAAGTACCAGGCGTCGGCGCGGTGACCGGCGACGTGGCGTGGGGCGGCAACTGGTTTTTCCTCGTCGCGGAGCACGGGCAGGATCTGGCGTTGCCGAACGTCGAAACCCTGACCGGCTTCTGCCGGGACATCCGGCACGCGGTGAATGCGCAGGGGTTTCCCGATGTCGATCACATCGAACTCTTCGGTCCGGCCGTCGCGCCGGTGGCGAGTTCGCGCAATTTCGTCCTGTGTCCGGGCAACGCCTACGATCGCTCGCCTTGCGGCACCGGGACGAGCGCGAAACTCGCGGGGCTCGCTGCGGACGGCGCGCTGGCCGAAGGCGCCGTCTGGATTCAGGAAAGCATCCTCGGCAGCACGTTTGCCGGCAGGTACCGCTGGCTCGATCGCGCGGCCGGAAAGATCGAGCCCACGATCACCGGCACCGCGTTCGTGAATGCCGAAGCGACGCTGCTGCTGAACGACGAAGACCCGTTCCGCTGCGGCATACGATAAGTGACGCAGCGCGTTCTCATCGTCGGCGGCGGTGTCATCGGTCTCTGCGCGGCGTACTATTGCGCGCACCGCGGCTTTCGTGTGACGCTCGTCGATCGCAACGCCGAGCGGCGCGACGGCTGCTCGTTCGAGAACGCGGGAATGCTGGTCACGAGCCACTTCGTGCCGCTGGCCGCGCCCGGCGTGGTCGCGCAGGGTCTCAAGTGGATGCTGAATCCGGCATCGCCGTTCTACGTGAAGCCGCGCCTCGATTGGGATCTCTTCGCTTGGGGCGTCAGGTTCTGGCGGGCGGCCACGGCGGAACATGTTCGCCGCGCCGCGCCGCTGCTGCGCGACTTGAGCGTAGCGAGCCACCGCTGTTACGACGAACTTGCGTTGCTGCCGGGGAGCGATTTCGGCCTCGTCCGCAAAGGCCTGCTGACCCTGTGCAAGACCCGGCACGCGCTGGACGAGGAAGCGAGCGCGGCGCAAATGGGCCAGGCGCTCGGCATTCCCTCGGAAGTGCTGGATGCGCGGCAGACGGCGGCACTCGATCCCGGCATACGCATGGACGTCGCCGGTGCCGTCTTCTTTCCGAATGACCACCACCTGTCGCCCGATCGCTTCATGACGCAGTTGCAGGATCGCGTTGCGGCCGCGGGCACGGAATTCATCTGGAACACCGAAGTCACAGGCTGGCGCGTCGAGCAGGGAGGCCGCATTCGCGCCGCAACGACCGACAGCGGCCGGGAGATCGAGGCCGACGAATTCGTCCTCTGCGGGGGCTCATGGTCACCGCCTCTGGCGCGCGACCTCGGCTTGCGGCTGCCGATGCAGGCCGGCAAAGGCTACAGCCTGACGTTGACGAAGCCGCGCCAGACTCCGCAAATCTGCGCGATACTCTCCGAAGCGCGCGTGGCGGTGACACCGATGTCCGGTGCGCTGCGCTTTGCCGGAACGATGGAAATCGCCGGCCTCAACGAGGACATCAACCCGGTGCGCGTGCGGAGCATCATCGCGGCGGCTACGAAGTACTATCCCGAGTTCGAGCCGTCCGATTTCGCCGGCGTTGCGCCGTGGCGCGGGTTGCGGCCGTGTTCGCCCGACGGAATGCCGTACGTGGGACGCACGGCAAAGCGCGCGAATCTTTCGCTTGCCGCGGGCCACGCGATGATGGGAATGAGCCTTGGCCCCATCACCGGCAAGCTGATTTCCGAAGTCCTGGCGGGCGACACGCCGGAAGTCGACTTGACGCAGCTATCGCCGGATCGTTACGACCGGCGATGAGCTTCTGCTGCGTCCGCGCTCCCGACTTGCCATCGCGTTTGACGACAATCGCCTGCGATGCATCCGGATCCGCGGTTGAGTTCGCGCCACATCTTCGCCGCTTTCTGGGCCGCGTACCTGTTGTCCTATCTGTTCCGGACCGTCAACGCGGTGGTCTCGCCCGAACTCACGCGCGACCTCGGGCTTGCGCCGAGCGCGCTCGGACTCCTGACGAGCACCTACTTCGTTGCCTTCGCTGCCGTACAGCTTCCCGCGGGCGTGCTGCTCGACCGCTACGGGCCGCGCCGCGTCGAGCCGGTGCTGCTGGTGCTAGGCGGAGCGGGTGCACTGCTCTTCGCGTTTGCCCAAAGCGTGTCGGGTCTCGTCGTGGCACGCGCGCTGATCGGTGCGGGAGTCGCCGTCTGCCTGATGGCGCCGTTGAAGGCGATCGCCGCGTGGGTTCCGCGCGAACGGCAGGCATCGCTGGCGGCGTGGGTGATGACCGCCGGGAGCGCGGGGGCGCTCGCGGCGGCGACGCCGACGGAATTCGCGTTGCGCCATGTGCATTGGCGCACGCTGTTCATCGGGCTCGCCCTTCTGATGTTTGCCGCCGCGGCCTGGATCTGGCTGCGCATTCCCGACACGGAAAAGCCAGCCGAGGGCGCCAGCCTCGGCGTGCAGTGGCAAGGCGTGCGCAAGCTTTTCGTACACCCGCGCTTCTGGTGGATCGCACCACTCGCCGCCTGCTGCACGGGTTCGTTTTTTGCCATACAGGGGCTTTGGTCGGTGCCGTGGTTGACCGAAGTCAATGGCTACGATCGCGCGATTTCAGCCTACCATTTGTTCCTGATGGGCATCGTGATGCTGGCGGTTTATCTCGCGCTGGGGCTCGCCGCAACGCGGATCGCGCGTTACGGGGTGCTCCCGCGGCACCTGTTCGGCCTTGGGTTCGCACTGAACATCGCGGCGTTCGCGGCGATCGTCGGGCAACTCCCCGGCACGTACGCCTGGTGGGCGCTGTACGGTCTGGGCGCGGCCACCAACGTCCTCGCGTTCACGGTCCTGAACGAGGGCTTCGCCGCGGAGTTCGCAGGTCGCGCGAACACCGCGTTGAACCTGCTGATGTTCGGCGGCGGTTTCATCGCCCAGTGGGGCATCGGGCTGGTCGTCGACGCGGCGCGGACGGGGTTCGCACTCGATGTGGCGGGCGGACTCCGGTTCGCGTTTGCGCTCATGCTGACAATGAACGTCGTGACCTACGTCTGGTTCGCGTGGGGCTGGCGGCGGCACGCGCCCTATTCGCACGCGGCGCTCACGGCCGCACCGGCGCGCCGTACCTGAGGGCAGACGTGCATCTCCATATCCTCGGCATCTGCGGCACGTTCATGGGCGGCATCGCGGCGATCGCGCGTCGCGCGGGCTACCACGTGACGGGCTGCGATGCCAATGTGTATCCGCCGATGAGCACGCAGTTGGAAGCGCTCGGCATCGCGCTCACCGAGGGCTACGACGCCGCGCAGCTGACGGGTGCGGCGCGCGGCGCCGACGTGTTCGTCGTCGGCAACGCCCTTTCCCGCGGCAATCCGCTCGTCGAGGCGATTCTCGACGCCGGCCTGCCCTACCTGTCGGGACCGCAATGGCTCTATGAGCGCGTGCTCTGCGACAAGTGGGTGCTCGCAGTCGCCGGCACGCACGGCAAGACGACGACGGCGTCGATGCTCGCGTGGATTCTCGATCGCGCCGGCCTCGATCCGGGTTTCCTGATCGGCGGCGTGCCGGTCAATTTCGGCATTTCGGCGCGGCTTACCGACAGCGCGTTCTTCGTGATCGAGGCCGACGAATACGACACGGCGTTTTTCGACAAGCGCTCCAAGTTCGTGCACTACCGGCCGCGCACCGCGATCCTCAACAACCTCGAATACGATCACGCGGACATCTTCGCCGACGTTGCCGCCATCGAGACGCAGTTCCATCACCTCGTTCGCATGGTGCCGCCGTCAGGGCGACTCGTCGTGAACGCCGAGGCGCCGTCGCTCGCGCGCGTATTGGCCCGCGGCTGCTGGTCCGACGTCGAACGATTCGCCGGCGCCGCGGATACCGGACACGGGGACCCGGCGCCACCGCAGTGGCAGATCGGAAGCGATGGCACTGTCGTCAACGATGGTTCGCCACAGGGCGTCGTGCGCTGGCCGGCCGGCCAGCCGCAACTTGGCCGGCACAATCGCCTGAATGCGCTGGCGGCACTCGTGGCGGCGCGCCACGCCGGCGTCACGGTGGCGGCGGGACTTGCCGCGCTGGCCGAATTCGAGGGCATCAGGCGCCGGCTCGAAGTGCGCGGAACAGCGGGCGGCGTCACGGTCTACGACGACTTCGCGCACCACCCGACGGCGATCGCGACGACGATCGACGGCCTGCGGCATGCGGTGGGGTCCGCTCGCATCATCGCGGTGCTGGAGCCGCGGTCGAACACGATGAAGCTGGGAGCGATGAAAGCGGCCTTGCCCGGCAGCCTTGCGGCGGCGGACATGACGTTCTGTTACGCCGCGAAACTTGGCTGGGACGCCGCCGCGGCACTCGCGCCGCTCGGGGCGAAAGCGGCCGTGCACGACGATCTCGACGCGCTCGTCACGATGATCGCCTCCGCGGCGCGTGCCGGCGATCACGTGCTCGTCATGAGCAACGGCGGCTTCGGCGGCATCCACGAGAAGTTGCTCTCCCGCCTCGCCGCACACGCATGACGGCGCCGGCGGTCATTTATCTGCACGGCTTCAATTCGGCGCCGCAGACGGTGAAGGGTCGCATGCTTGCCCGCGCGGCGGCGACCACGGTTGGACGGATTTCGGCGACGAGGTGACATCGGTGCTGCGTTTCGCGGGATGCCGCGACTGATTGTCCCGGCATCGTTTCCCGGTTGGCGGCGCGCGCCACGGCACGACGATCGCAAGCGGACCACGTGCGCCTGAGCGCGGGTCGGCTGGAAGATGGAATCGCTTCGGACACATTTTGTAGCCCACGATCGGACGGTCCCCTGACGGCGCCAGCGCGGGTTCCTGGCCCGCATGACGTTTCGCCCGCACGGCCATGGCCGCGCCCCGGGCAGGCCATGCGCGCCCTTTGCCACGCGAGTGGCCCGCGTGGTACGTTTGGATTTCCTATCCGTCGGCAACAAGGGGGCATCATGAATGTCGGCAAAGCGCTGATCGTCGACGATTCCAAAGTCGTGCAATTCAAATTGAAGCGCATGCTCGAAGCGCGTGGCTTGGGCGTCGACACGGCGGCATCCGGCCATGAGGCGCTCGACTTCCTCAAGAACCACGCGCCGGACGTCATCTTCATGGACTTCATGATGCCGGACATGGATGGCTACGAGGTCACCGGAATGATCACGGCGAATCCGCGAACGGCTGCGATTCCGGTGATCATGTGCACGGGACACGACACGCCGCAGGATCGGGCGCGGGCGCAGGAAAACGGCGCCAGCGGTTTCGTGACCAAGCCGGTCGACGACTCGACGCTCGACGCGGTGCTCGCCGAGCTGCGCGAGCGGGCCGAGGCGCCGGCGCCGGAGCCTGCGGAGGCCGAATCGTCGGCCGCGCCGGCGGAGCCCGTTGCAGAGGCCGAGCCTGTTGTTACCGTCGCTCCGGTCGTCGCACCGGCGGCCGTTGCGCCGGCCGCCCCACCGGCCATTCCGGCTTCCGGTCCCGCGGAAGCTATCCCGGCAACCGCCGCGGCCGAGGAAATTGCGCGAATCGCCGAGCGCATTGCGCATCAAGTGGCGGAAAGGCTCGTCCGCGAAGCGACGCAGGCGCTGTCTGCGGCGTCGGAAAACCTGACGCGCGACGTCGCGCGGGGGGTGGCTGCCCGCACCACGCAAGATGCACTGGCTTCGCTGCGCGAAGAGGTTGCGCAGACCCATGAACGTGCCGAGCTGGCGGCTGTCGCCGCCGCGACGCGGGCCGCGCGCGATTCGGTCCAGCCGGCGATCGACGCGGCGGAAGCGGCGCGCCGATCGGCAGCCATGGCCGCCGACGACAAGCTGCGGGAGGCGCTGGCTACTGTGCACTCGACGGCCGAGCGCGTCGCGCGCCAGACGATGGACTCCGCCAAGGCGGCGATGGAGGACGCGTCGCGCAAGGTCCTGGAGTCCGCACACGCCGAGTTGCGGGACGGTGCCCGGATGGCCGCGGAAGCCGCTGCAAAGCCTGTTGCCGAGGCCGCCGCGCGCGTGGTGGCCGAGCAGTTGGTGCGCGTCACGCTCACCGGCGTGCACGAGGACGAAACCGCGATGCGCGCCGAGGTCGAGCAAGCCGCCATCGCGGTGGCGGAGCAGACCGCGCGCGAGATGGTGCAACCGGCCATCGCAGCCGCGGAAACCGCCCGCCAGTCGGCAGTGACCGCCGCCGACGACAAACTGCGGGAAGCGCTCGCCACGGTGCATACGACCGCGGAGAACGTGGCGCGGCAAACGCTGGAGTCGGCCAAGGCGATGATGGAGGAAGCATCACGCGAAGTGCTCGAGGCCGCGCGCGCCGATTTGCACGAAAGTGTGCGCATCACCACCGAATCCGCGGCGACTCCGGTTGCGGAGGCGGCGGCGCGCACGGTGGCGGAAAACCTCGTGCGCGTGGCGCTCGCGTCGGTTCACGAAGACGAGGAGGCGCTGCGCACGGAAGTCGAGCAGTCGACGATCTCGGTTGCGGAAAGGGTCGCGCGCGAGATGGTGAAGAAAGCCATCGACGTGGCGGAAGAAGCGCGCCTGCTGGCCGAGGCGGCCGCCGAAGACAAACTGCAGGAAACGCTCGCCACGGTTCAACCGACAGCCGAGCGCGTCGCGCGGCAAACCCTCGATTCGGCCCGGGCAGCAATGGAGGAGGCGTCGCGCGAAATTCTGGAGTCGGCGCGGGCCGATCTGCAGGAGAGCGTCCGGGTTGCGGCCGAAGTCGCGGCGAAGCCCTCGGCCGAGACGGCAGCGCGCGCGGTGGCCGAAGAGGTGATGCGCGAAGCGCTCGCCAGCGCCCGTGAAGACGAGATCGCGTCGCGCCAGCGGATCGAAGAGCGCGCCATCGCTGTCGCCGAGCGCGTCGGCCGCGAGCTCGTCAAGTTTGCGTTCGACGCGGCAGACCCCAAGCGGCGGGCGGCGGCAGGCGAGCTCGCCCAATCGATGGAATTCATCGAAGCGTCCAGCGACGACACATTCCGCCACCGGGCGGACGTGGTGCCCTCGCCGGCAAGCCAGGTCGCGGATATCGCCGGAACGGCGGTCAAATCGGCGCCACCCGAGCGCGCGCATTGGGGGGCGCAGCCGATCATCGTGCCCTGGCTGGCGGCATTGACGCTGGGTGTGCTTTATCTCTTGTACCGGACCTTTGCCTGACGCGGGCCGACCGGTTGCCTGAAAACCTGCTGACGCCGGCGATTGATGGAAGGGGAAAGTCGATGAAATGCGCGATGGTAGGATCCCGCTACTTCGGGGCTACGGTGTTCGAGGCCCTGCGCAAGGAGGATGTCGTCGCGTTTACGAGCGTCGTCGTGCCTGCGGCCGATGACCGGCTGGCGCTCGCCGCCAAGGCCGCCGGTTGCCCGGTCCACGTGCTCGAAAATCCCAAAGTCGTGCCCGGTGACGCGATTGCCGCCGGCACGGATCTGATCGTGGCCGCGCATACGCACGCGCGCGTGAGCAACGAGGCGCTGGCGCGCTCGCGCCTGGGTGGCATCGGCTACCATCCCTCCCTGCTGCCGCGACATCGCGGCATCGCGGCCGTCGAGTGGACGATTCGCGAAGGCGACGCGATCGCAGGCGGGTCGGTGTACCACCTCGCCGACGGCTGGGATGCCGGCGCGATCGCCGCGCAGGATTGGTGCTTCGTCGCGAAAGGCGAGACAGCGCGCGAATTATGGGAACGTGCGCTGGCGCCGATGGGTGTCGAACTGCTGACCAAGGTCGTGCGCCACGCGGAGGAACACGGCGCTCTGCCCGCCCGCCCGCAGGACGCCCGGTTCGCGACCAAGGCCCCCATGATTGCGAAACCGGCGAGCTGAGCGCGCTGGCAGTGCCCCACGGCAGGCTGTTGGATCGAGGTGCCGCGAGCGTGGATATCGGAGGCCTTCCCGGACAGCAAACTTGACCGCCCGGTCCCCATCTCGCAGTATCGCCGTTTCCACGCCGGATTCCGCATGTCGAGCCACATCGTACTGACCTCCCATCCGCTCGGGCGCTCGGCGGGGCAATCGCCGCCCATACGCTGGGGCGCCCCGACCGCCGCTGCGCGCGGGCCCGTGGTGGCGAGTCTCACCAATCCGGCGCAGCGCAACGCCATCGGTACCCACTCCGGGGCGTACGCGCTGTATCGGGCGCTCGCGGTCGCCTCGGGACGCCTCGACCGCGACCATCGGCCAGACCTGACGGACACGTCGCCGGCGGCAGGCATCGGCCCGCATCCGCAGTGGGCGGACCCGGACAAGATCGTGTCGCTCGATCCGTGGGGCCACCTGGTCGCGACGGCGTTCGCCGCCGAGCTTGCCGCCGGCATCGATCTGCGGCCCTCGATCGCGGTGACCAAGGCTCGGATCAACATGCCGGAGATGAAGGATGCCGTCGCCGCCGGTCGCCTGGTCCCGGACGGAAAGGTCCTCCACGACAACGGCGACGTGCGCGTCACGAAGGCGGCGATCGATCCGGTCTGGCATCTGCCGGGCATCGCGCGCCGCTTCGACGTTGCCGAGGGGCAGCTGCGACGCGTGTTGTTCGAGCAGACCGGGGGGATGTTCCCCGAACTCGTCACGCGACCCGATCTTCACGTATTCCTGCCGCCGATCGGCGGCATGACGCTCTACTTTTTCGGTGACGTCGCCGCGCTTGGCAGCGCCGAAACCAAAGTCGCCTGCCGCGTGCACGACGAGTGCAATGGTTCCGACGTGTTCGGTTCGGACATCTGCACGTGCCGGCCCTATCTTGCGCACGGTGTCGAGGTGTGCATCGAGATGGCGCAAAAGGGCGGCGTGGGACTGGTCGTCTACAACCGCAAGGAAGGTCGTGCGCTGGGCGAGGTGACCAAATTCCTCGTCTACAACGCGCGCAAGCGGCAGGTGGGCGGCGATCGTGCCGCGACGTACTTCGAGCGCACCGAGTGCGTCGCCGGGGTGCAGGACATGCGCTTTCAGGAGCTGATGCCGGACGTGTTCCATTGGCTCGGCATCGCGCGGATCGACCGCTGGGCGTCGATGAGCAACATGAAGCACGGCGCGCTCACCGCGCGGGGCATCGCGGTCGTCGAGCAGGTGCCGATTCCGGACGAGCTCATTCCCGCCGACGCGCGGGTGGAGATGGATGCCAAGAAGGCCGCAGGCTATTACGCGGCTGCGGTGCCCGAACCCGCGGAAGGCGCGATCGCCAAGGGCCGGACGCTCGACGAGTGAGCCGATCCTCCGTCCGCGTCAAAGCCGCCATGACGTGGCACACGCCGGTACCGGATTCGCATCCGGCGGCAGGGCTGTTGACCGCGGCCGCGATACGCGCGCGGTGCACGGCGATCATGGCGGCGGCGGAGCGCGGTGAGACGCAGCATCTCGCGTGGCACCCCGAGCAGCTGGCGACGACCGCGGCGTATGTCGCGGACACGATCCGGCAGCGCTTCCCTGATCTCGACGTTCCCTATCACAGCCGCTGGCGCCATTTCGAAGCGGGCGGCGTCGATCGCTGGGCGCAGATTGCGGCAACATTGCCCGCCGATCGCGCGAGCGTGCGCGGACGCGGATCGATCTCGCGATCACGAGCGTGCTGCTCGACGCCGGCGCGGGCCCGGCATGGCGTTATGTCGACGCCCCGACCGGGACAACGCTCGCGCGCTCGGAAGGTCTTGGTGTGGCGAGCCTGCGCCTCTTCGCTTCCGGCGCATTCTCGGCGCATCGCGGCGAGCGATGTGTCGCCGATGCGCAGGCGCTCGCGAATTTCGACGTCGCCACGCTCGCAAAGGGATTCCAGGTTGCCGCCGGCAATCCGCTCGTCGGCCTCGACGGACGCGCCGCGTTGCTGCAACGGCTGGGTGTCGTCGCGGCGGCCACGCCGGCGGTGTTCGGCGCGCCGGCGCGGCTTGGCCATCTTTACGACTACCTCGTCGCGAACGCGGACGAACGCGGGATCAGCGCGGGATTCCTGCTGGCAACGCTGCTGCGCGCACTCGGGCCCGTGTGGCCGCGGCTGCAGGTCCTGGACGGCATTGCGCTCGGCGATTGCTGGCGGCATCCCGCGGCGCGCGCGGCGAACCCGGCCGATCCGACCGATGGATACGTTCCGTTCCACAAACTCACGCAGTGGCTCGCGTACTCGCTGCTGGAGCCGCTCGAGGAGGCCGGGCTCCATGTGACCGGACTCGATGAACTCACCGGCTTGCCCGAGTACCGCAACGGCGGCCTTTTCCTCGATCTCGGCCTGCTCGTTCCGCGCGACGACGATTTTCTCCGGCGCACGCATGCGGTCGACGCGACCGCGATCGTCGAGTGGCGCGCGTTGACGGTGATTGCGCTGGATCGCGTCGCGGGTGCGGTGCGCGAGACGCTCGGCGTCTCCCGGGCGGCATTCCCCCTCGCGCGCGTGCTCGAAGGCGGCACCTGGGCGGCAGGCCGGCGCGTTGCCGCGGAACGCCGCGAAGGCGGCACGCCCCCGGTGTCGATCGCGAGCGACGGCACCGTTTTCTGATTTCACTCAACCCACGAACCGAGGCCTCGCCATGTCGGACACGCTCACTGTCGTCGGCCATCCGCTGATCCTGCACAAGCTCACTCACATGCGCCGCAAGGACACGTCGACGGAGATGTTCCGCCGCCGGCTGCGCGAAATCGCCCAGTTGCTCGCGTACGAGGTGACGCGCGACCTGCCGCTCGAGATGGTGCCGATCGATACCCCGCTCGCGACCATCGATGCGCCGCAGATCAGCGGCAAGAAGCTATGCCTCGTCTCGATCCTGCGTGCCGGCAACGGCATGCTCGACGGGATGCTGGAAATACTGCCCGCCGCGCGCGTGGGCCACGTCGGCCTTTACCGCGATCCGGCGACGCTCGTGCCGGTCGAGTACTACTTCAAGGTGCCGGAAGACATTGCCGACCGGCTGGTCATCGTCGTCGATCCGATGCTCGCCACGGGCCACTCGGCGTCCGCGGCACTCAATCGCCTCAAGGAGGCGGGCGCTGTGACGATCAAGTACGTGTGCCTGCTGGCCGCCCCCGAGGGCGTGGCGGTGCTCAAGGCGACGCACCCGGACGTGCCCATCTTCACCGCCGCGGTCGACAGCCACCTCAACGAGCACGGCTACATCATTCCGGGGCTGGGCGACGCCGGAGACCGCCTCTTCGGCACCAAATAGACCGGCAGGAAGGCTGCGGCTCGACGCCAAATCTCGATAAAATGGCAGGTCAGCGCCGCGTCGATGCGTCGCGGCTGCGGCGACCGGAATACCTCGATGTTTCCCGACGAAAGGATTGGCACCATGAACGTTGCGCAAAGCAAGAGAAGAATGCTGCTGGGCGTCGGTGCGGCGCTCGCCCTCGGCGCGGCCCTGCTCGATGCCGGCGTGGCAATGGCGCAGCAGAAGATGAAGGTTGCAGCGATCTATACGGTGCCCGTCGAGCAGCAATGGGTGTCGCGGATCCACAAGGCGTTGAACGCGGCGGTCGCGCGTGGCGAGATCGAATACAAGTTTTCCGAGAACGTGACCAACGCGGACTACGAACGCGTGATGCGGCAGTACGCCGAGCAAGGCAACACGATTGTCATCGGCGAGTCGTTCGCCGTCGAGGCCGCTGCGCGCAAGGTCGCGAAGGACTATCCGAAGGTGTCGTTCCTCATGGGGTCCTCCGGCAAGCCGCAGGCACCCAACTTCGCGGTGTTCGACAACTACATCCAGGAGCCCGCGTACCTATCCGGAATGATCGCCGGCGGCATGACCAAGTCGAACGTCATCGGCATGGTCGGCGGCTACCCGATTCCGGAAGTGAACCGCCTGATGCACGCGTTCATGGAAGGCGCGCGGGAAATCAATCCGAAAGTGAAGTTCTCGATCAGCTTCATCGGCTCGTGGTTCGATCCGCCGAAGGCCAAGGAAGTGGCGTTCGCGATGATCGACAAAGGGGCGGACCTGCTGTACGCCGAGCGCTTCGGCGTGTCCGATGCCGCGAAGGAAAAAGGCAAGCTCGCGATCGGCAACGTGATCAACACGCAGGACAAGTACCCGGACACCGTTGTCGCTTCGGCGCTGTGGAACATGGAGCCGACGGTCGACCGCGCGTTGAAGGCGGCGAAGGACGGCAAGTTCAAGGCCGAGGACTACGGCCCGTACTCGATGATGAAATACAAGGGCTCGGAACTGGCACCGCTCGGCACGTTCGAGAAGAAAGTGCCGGCCGACCTGGTGAAGAAAGTCAAGGACAAGGAGAAGGCGATTCTCGACGGAAAGTTCACGGTCAAGGTCAACGACGCCGAGCCGAAGTCCACGCTCTAGGAGCCTGTCGGACTTACTTTCGCGTTTGCGACGGAGGCGAGTTGGGTGCAGTTCAAGGCACGAGCCCGAAGCCATACCGGGAGTATGGCGAGGGTGAGCAACGCAGAAATGCGCCCAACTCGCCCCGTCCCTCCGGGTTGCTGCCAAAAAACGCGTCTGCGTCGTTGCTCCGCTCGCCAATATTCGCGATATTGGCGTCGCTTCGCGCCTAGCATCCATCGTTTTTTGGCCGAGCAACGCATACGTGAAAGTAAGTCCGACAGGCTCCTAGCCACGCACCGCGGTCCCCCTGACGCCACGTCGGGGGGGCGCACACCGGGAAATCTCCCGCGACCGCGTGCGGAGCCCGCCTGTCGCGCCCGCGTGAAACGAGTTGAGAGGCTCCGCTGGAATCGTCCGTACTCACGCTTTCGCGCATCACCAAGCGTTTCGGCGCGCTCGTGGCGAATGACGCCGTGTCGCTCGACCTGGCGCGCGGCGAGGTGCTGGCACTGCTGGGCGAGAATGGCGCCGGCAAATCCACGCTCGTGTCGATCCTGTTCGGCCACTATGTGGCGGACGAGGGTACGATCACGGCGTTCGATGCGCCGCTGCCGGCGGGCAATCCGGCGGCGGCGCTTGCCGCCGGCATCGGGATGGTCCACCAGCACTTCACGCTGGCGGACAATCTCACGGTGCTCGACAACATCCTGATCGGAACCGAGCCGCTGTGGCAGCCGTTTTCGCGCCGCCGTACCGCGCAGTTGCGGGTGCGGGAAACCGCCGCACGTTTCGGCCTTGCGGTCGACACCCACGCCCGGGTCGGGGCCCTGTCGGTGGGCGAGCGGCAGCGCGTGGAAATTCTGAAGGCGCTCTACCGCGGCGCGCGCATCCTGATTCTCGACGAACCCACGGCCGTACTGACGCCGCAGGAAAGCCGGAGCCTCTTCGCGACGCTGCGGCAACTCGTGACCGAGGGGCTGTCGATCATCTTCATCAGCCACAAGCTCGACGAGGTGATGGCGGTGTCCGATCGCATCGCGGTGCTCCGCAACGGCCGTCTGGTCGCGACGCGAGAGGCGCGCGGGACATCGCAGGGCGAGCTTGCGGAACTGATGGTGGGGCGCGTCGTGGTGATGCCGACACGGGATCGTCGCGTCCCCGGCCCGACGGTCGTCGCGGTCAACACCGTGCATGCGCGCGATGCCCGCAACGACCGGCTGCTCGACGGCGTCGATCTCTGCGTCGCGGCCGGAGAAATCGTCGCGATCGCCGGGGTTGCGGGCAACGGCCAGCAGGCGCTGGCCGAACTGCTGTCGGGAACGCTCGCGCCGGAGCGGGGGACCGTGACGCTTTCAGGCCGCGCGATGCCGGCGAAACCCGGTGCCTTCATTGCCGCGCGGGCAGCGCGGATTCCGGAGGACCGCCACGCGGTGGGCGTAATCGGCGATCTCGCGGTATGGGAGAACGCGATCGCGGAGCGGCTGCGCACGCCGGCGTTCACGCGCGCGGGCTTCGTGCGCCGGGCCGCAGGCAGGGCGCACGCGCAGGACGTCGTGCGACGGTTCGACGTGCGGAGCTCCGGCATCGATATTCCGGCGCGCTCGCTGTCCGGGGGCAACATGCAGAAGTTGATCCTCGGGCGCGCGCTCTCGATCGGCGAAGGCGCGACGCCGGTGCTCATCGTCGCCGACCAGCCGACGTGGGGACTCGACATCGGAGCGCTCGCCTACGTGCATCAGTGTCTGCTGGAAGCGGCCCGCGCAGGCGCGGCGGTCTTGCTGATTTCCGAGGACCTCGACGAGATCTTCGCGATCGCCGACCGGATCGGCGTGATGTACCACGGCAAGCTCACCCCGTTGCGGCCGGCGGAAGCATGGACGCCGGCGGAAATCGGGCTCGCGATGACGGGCACGGAAGGTGCCAAGAATGCGGCTTGAGGCGCGCACCGACATCTCGCGGACCATGCAGATCGCCGCACCTTTCGCGGCCATCGCGTTCACACTCGTGGTCTGTTCGCTGCTCGTCGCATGGGCCGGCGTTCCCGTTGGCGGCGCCTATCTGCTGCTGGTCGAAGGCGGCTTCGGCTCCGGCTTTGCGTTGTCGGAGACGCTCACGCGTGCCACGCCGCTCATCCTCACCGGCCTCGCCGTCGCCGTTGCGTTTCGCGCGAAGCTCTACAACATCGGGGCGGAAGGACAGCTTTACGTCGGCGCGCTCGCCGCCGTCGCGGTCGGCAGCGCCCCTCTGTCGCTGCCGCCGGTGATGCTCTTCCTGCTGATGGTCACCGCGGCGATGATGGCCGGTGCGCTGCTGCTGCTCGTTCCCGCCATTCTCAAGACGCGATTCCATGTCGACGAAGTCGTCACGACGCTGTTGCTCAACTTCATCGCGTTGCTGTTCGTCTCGATGCTCCTCGACGGACCGATGAAGGATCCGGCCGCGCTGGGATGGCCGCAGTCGGTCGCGCTCCCCGCCGAACTCGAGCTTTTCCGGCTCGTCCCGCGCTCGCGTGTGCATTCGGGTCTGCTGATCGCGGTGTCGCTGGCGGTGCTCGTGTGGATCATCGACCGCTTTACCGCGTTCGGATTCGAGATGCGCGCCGTCGGCGCCAACGCGCGCGCCGCGGCGTTTGCCGGAATGCCGGTACGGGCCGTCGTGATCAAGACCGCGCTTCTCTCCGGCGCGCTGGCCGGACTCGCGGGTTGCATCGAGGTTGCGGGACGCGCCGGCTACGTGACGCTCGACATGTCGCCGGGATACGGCTACACCGGCATCGTCATTGCGATGCTCGCGCAGTTGAACCCGATTGCCGTGGTTGCCGCGGCCGTGTTCGTCGCAGGAGTGCTCGTAGGCGCCGACAGCATGAGCCGCGCGATTGCGGTGCCGACCTACATCGCCGACGTGATCGTCGCGGCATCGCTGATCGCGATGCTGGTGGCGACGATGCTCGCCCGCTATCGGATCCGCTGGACCTGACGATGCTTGTAGAGGTTCTCGACATCGTCTGGAGCCTCCCGTTCTGGGAGGCGGTACTGCGCATCGCCACGCCGCTGATATTCGGCACGCTGGGCGTGTTGCTCTGCGAACGGGCCGGTGTGTTGAACCTCGGCATCGAAGGCATCATGGTGGTCGGCGCGTTCACCGGCTGGCTCGCCGTCTATCAAGGCGCCGGGCTCTGGGCCGGCGTGGCCGTCGCGGCCGGCGCCGGTGCCGTGCTTGGCTTGCTGCACGCGATCCTCACTGTCACGCTCGGCCTTTCGCAGCATGTGTCGGGCCTCGGCGTGACGATGTTCGGAACGAGCCTCGCGTATTACGCTTATCGCGTGACGCTGCCGCAGGTGACCACGCCGCCGACGATAGAGCCGTTTGCCCCGATGGGTTCCCTCGGCGTTCCGCTGCTCAACGCGCAGACGCCGCTGACGCTGCTCGCGCTCGCCAGCGTGCCCGCGCTCGCGTATGTCCTCAACCGCACGCCGTTGGGGCTCGCGGTGCGCATGGTGGGTGAGAATCCGGGCGCGGCGGAGGGCCAGGGCATCGACGTCAACGCCGTGCGGATGGGAACGGTCGTCGCCGGGTCGGCGCTGATGGGCGTGGCCGGCGCTTTCCTCACGCTATCTGCGTTCAACGCGTTTTTTTTCAACATGGTCAACGGCCGCGGCTGGATCTGCGTGGCGCTGGTCGTATTCGCGTCGTGGCGTCCCGGCAAGGCGCTCGCCGGCGCGATCCTGTTCGCGGCATTCGATGCGTTGCAGCTGCGGCTGCAGCAGGCGAGCGGCGCCGGATTGCCCTATCAGGTCTATCTGATGCTGCCCTACGCGCTTTCGATCCTCGCGCTCGTGATCATGGCCCGCCGCGCGGCCTATCCCCAGGCGCTGATGAAACCCTATCGCAAAGGTGAGCGATGACCAAGACACCCTCTGCCTCGGTGCAATACGATCTTGTCGTGCGCAACGCGGCGCTGCCCGATGGACGCACGGCGATGGACATCGCGGTGCGCGACGGGCGGATTGCCGCGGTCGCATCGCACACGGAGCTTGCCGCTGCGCGCGGCGCGACCGAACTCGACGCGCAGGGGCAACTGGTGACGCCGCCGTTCGTCGATGCGCACTTTCACCTGGACGCGGCGCTCTCGTACGGGCTGCCGCGCGTCAATGCGTCGGGAACGCTGCTGGAAGGCATTGCGCTATGGGGCGAACTCAAACCCCTGCTGACCGTGGAGGCGCTGGTCGAACGAGCGCTCGCGTATTGCGACTGGGCGGTGGGACGCGGCCTCCTCGCGATCCGCTCGCACGTCGACGTCTGCGATCCGCGCCTTCTCGCCGTCGATGCGCTGCTGCACGTCCGCGAGCGTGTCAGACCGTATCTCGATCTGCAGCTCGTCGCCTTTCCGCAGGACGGCGTGCTGCGCACCGAAGGGGCGCTCGACAATCTCAACCGCGCGCTCGACAAGGGCGTCGATGTCGTCGGGGGCATTCCGCATTTCGAGCGCACGACGGGAGACGGCGCGGAGTCCGTGCGCGTCCTGTGCGAGATCGCGGCGAAGCGGGGACTCGCCCGTCGACATGCATTGCGACGAAACCGACGATCCGTCGTCGCGGCACATCGAGACCCTCGCCCGTCACGCGCATCGGCTGGGCCTCGCGGGGCGCGTCAACGGCTCCCACCTGACCTCGATGCACTCGATGGACAATTACTACGTGTCGAAGCTGATCCCGCTGATCGCGGAAGCGGGCGTGTCGGTCGTCGCCAATCCGCTGATCAACATCACGATACAGGGGCGCCACGACACCTATCCGAAGCGCCGCGGCATGACGCGCGTCCCGGAACTGATGGCGGCCGGCATCGACGTCGCGTTCGGTCACGATTGCGTGCTCGATCCGTGGTACAGCCTGGGCTCGGCCGACATGCTCGAGGTTGCGCACATGGGCCTGCATGTCGCGCAAATGACCGGGCAGGCGGCGATGCGAGCCTGTTTCGATGCCGTCACCGTCACACCGGCCCGGATCCTCGGGCTCGAAGGCTACGGATTGACACCGGGATGTCACGCCGATTTCGTCCTGCTTGGCGCCAGCGATCCGGTGGAGGCGATCCGGTTGCGCTCGGCACGGCTTGCCGTCGTGCGCCGCGGGCGCATCGTCGCGCGGACGCCGGCGGCGACCGCGGTACTCGATCTCCCGGGGCGGCCGGCGACGGTGAACTACCAGCTCGGGAAGTGATGTGGCGCTCTCGGTCATTCTGATCGCCAGGAACGAGGAAGCGTCGATCGGACGCGCGCTGCGTTCGGTCGCGTGGGCCGACGAGACCATCGTCGTCGATTCGGGCAGCACCGACCGCACCGTCGCAATCGCACGCGAGCTCGGCGCGAAGGTCGTCGTGACGCCCGATTGGCCCGGATTCGGCCCGCAGAAGAATCGCGCGCTCGAGCTCGCGACCGGGGACTGGGTGCTTTCGCTCGATGCCGACGAATGGCTGACCGCTGCGTCCGCAGAGGAAATCCGGCGTGTCATGGCGACCGGCGCGGCAGGTGCCGTAGCGTACCGGATGCCGCGGCGCTCGAGCTTCTGCGGACGCTTCATGCGCCACTCGGGCTGGTGGCCCGACTATGTGGTGCGCCTGTTTCGCCGGGGCAGCGCGCGCTTTTCCGACGACATCGTGCATGAGCGCGTCAATGTCGACGGGGCGCTCGGCACTCTGACGGAGCCGATTCTGCACGAGACGTTCGTCGACCTCGAGGATCTCGTCGACAAGATGAACCGCTATTCGACGCTGACGGCGCAGCAACTGCAGCAGGACGGCAAGACGGCGGGCGTCGCCGAGGCGCTCGCGCGGGCGCTGTGGGCGTTCATTCGCACCTACGTCTTGCGCGCCGGATTTCTCGACGGCCGCGAGGGCTTCATGCTCGCGTTGGCCACGGCGCAGGGCACCTACTACCGATACGTGAAACTGATGCAGCTCACCCGCAAGTGACGCCGCGCCTCAACGTCGTCGAACCCACGCTGGAGGGCTATTCGGGCCATTGCCACGCGCTGGTTTCGAGTTTCGTGCGAGCGGCGGCTTCGTCCGCGATCGACCTGTGGAGCGGCAGCGGTTCGGGCGACATGAACTTCGGCCCGCACGTGACGGTCCATCCGCTGTTCCGGCGCCGGATCCGACTTCCGCAGTTGCTGTTCCTGTTTCGTCGCCTGCTTCGCGGACCGGGAAAGATCGTGGTCACCACCACGCGGAGGAGCGACCTCCTGCTGCTCGACCTCGCCGGCCGCGGCCGCTTGCCGCCCGACAAGGCTTTCCTGTATTTCCACTGGTTCCGAGTGACGCCGCGCAAGCTCGCGTTTCTTCGGCGGATGGCGGCGCGGCAACCCAATGTCGTGATCCTCGGCACGACCGACAGCGTCGTCGACGTTTTCCGACGTTGCGGATTCGTGCATACGCTGCTTCTGCCGTATCCGGCGCCGCAATCTACTCCTGCCGCCGAGGCGATACCGTTCCGGCGCCTGCTGTACGCGGGCGCCGCGCGGGCCGACAAGGGCTTCGGGATCGTCGTCGATCTCGTGGAGCTTCTGGCCGCGCGCAACGAAAGCATTCCGATCGCGGTGCAGATTTCGGCCGATCACTACGGCAAGTACGACGCCGCGACCCGTGCCGACATCGCGCGTCTTGCCGCCGTGTCCTATCCGGCGCTCACGCGGATCGACAAGACGCCGTCACCGGACGAATACGCGGCAAACTTCCCCGGAAGCATCTGCCTGCAGCCGTACGATCGCGGCGACTTTCGGGACCGCGTCAGCGGTGTGACGCTCGACGCGCTGGCGCACGGGTGTCCCGTGATTGCCACGGCGGGCACGTGGAGTGGCAACCTCATCGAGTCCTTCGCGGCAGGTCGTGTGCTTGCGCATCCCGATGCGCAAAGTCTCTACGACGCCATCGGAAAGGTGCAGGCCGATTACTCAAGGTACCAGGCCGGTGCCTTGTCCGCGGGCCGCGCGCGGGACCGCGATTCCTGGGCGGTCCTGCTGGAACAGCTCCGGCCGTGAACCGCGCGGCATTGCGCGATGGTGCGCCGCAACATGCGCTTTTCCGGCGCAACGTGTAGAATTCGCGGCATGCGCCGGGCTTGCCCCGGCGCACGTTTTTTCTGAGCCGCCACGACCAGAGCCGCGGTCAAAAGCCACCGGTTCGTCTGGCACGTCTCCTGCTCCGGGCTTTCGGGCAGGCCCGACTCTCACAAGGAGCAACGGCATGGATTCCCGGTTTTCTGTTGGCACCGCCACCTCAGCCCCCGCAATCGCGCGCGAACGCCGCTACGGCGCGCGCAACTACGATCCGCTGCCCGTCGTGCTCACGCATGGCGACGGCTGCTGGCTGTGGGACGAGCACGGTCGCCGCTATCTCGACATGATGAGCGCGTATTCGGCGGTGAGCCACGGTCACGCCCATCCGCGCATCGTCTGCGCGCTGGTCGAGCAGGCGCAACGGCTCGCCGTGACGTCCCGCGTCTTCCACAACGAACAGCTGCCGGCCTTTCTGCAGCGGCTGACGGAGGTCACGGGCCTCGACCGCGCGCTGCCCGCGAACGGCGGCGCCGAGGCCGTCGAGACGGCGCTCAAAGCCGCGCGCAAGTGGGGCCACAAAATTAAAGGCATCCCGTCCGACCAAGCGGAAATCATCGTCTGCGCCGGCAATTTCCACGGCCGCTCGATCGCGATCGTCGGCTTTTCGTCCGAGCCGCAGTATCGCGACGGCTTCGGACCGTTCGCGCCGGGTTTCCGGCAGGTTCCGTTCGGCGATGCGGACGCGCTCGCACAAGCGATCGGTCCTCATACGGCAGCGTTCCTCGTCGAGCCGATCCAGGGCGAGGGAGGCATCGTCGTGCCCCCGGCCGGCTATCTCGCCGCGTGCGCGCGCATCTGCCGCGAAAAGAACGTGCTCCTGATCTGCGACGAGATCCAGACGGGGATGGGTCGCACGGGAAAGTTCGCTGCGTGCGAGCATGAAAACGTCAGGCCCGACGGCATCATTCTCGGCAAGGCGCTGGGCGGCGGGCTCCTGCCGGTATCGGCACTGGTCGGCACGGAAGATCTGATGCAGGTTTTTGCGCCGGGGGACCACGGCAGCACCTTTGGCGGCAATCCACTCGCGGCGGCCGTCGGGCTTGCCGCGCTCGACGTGCTGTTCGACGAAGGCCTGATCGCGCGTTCCGCCGAGCAGGGCGCGCATCTTCTCGCGCGACTTCGCACCGTGCAAAGCCCGCTCGTTCGCGAGGTTCGCGGCAAGGGACTCTTCGTCGGCGTCGAAGTCGATCGCGACCGGATCACCGCACGCGATGTCGTCGACCGGCTGCTCGCGCGCGGCATCCTGTCGAAGGACACGCACGGCACGGTCGTGCGATTCGCGCCGCCGCTCACGATCGACCGCGAGACCATCGACTGGGCCGTCGAGGAGGTGCGCGCCGTTTTTGTGGAGCTGGGCGGCGGGCTCCGGCACGCGGCATAGAAAGGGGCCAGGCTCGATTTTTCGCGCCCTCGATCATGGAAACGTTGTTTGCCAAGAAATCGAGCCTGGCCCCTTTTTGAACGCCGCGGTCTTTATCCTGCGGCGCTATACTGGGCTCATGGGAAAGCCCACGCTCGCAGGCAAGCTCGTCGTCGCGATCTCGTCGCGGGCGCTCTTCGACCTGACCGAGAGCCACCGGATCTACACGGCGGAAGGGGTCGACGCCTACCACCGCTACCAGGTCCTGCACGAAGACGAGATGCTGGCACCGGGGCCGGCGTTCGTGCTGGTGAAAAAGCTCCTGCGCTTGAATCGGCCGGACAAGCAGTATGTCGAAGTGATCCTGCTGTCGCGCAACTCCGCCGACACGGGCCTGCGCGTGTTCAACTCGATCAAGCATTGCGGCCTCGACATCACACGCGCGGCGTTCACCAAGGGCGAGCCGACGTCGCGCTACGTGCCGGCATTCGGCGCTCACCTGTTTCTGTCCGCCGATCAGGGCGACGTGCGGCGGGCGCTGGACGAAGGCCATGCCGCGGCGACGATCTTCCCCAGCGCGGTCGGCACGAACGAAACGGACGAGCTCCGGATCGCCTTTGACGGCGACGCCGTGCTCTTTTCCGACGAAGCCGAGCGGGTCTACCAGGCGAACGGCCTCGCTGCCTTTTCCAGAAGCGAAACGCAATCGGCGCTCGAACCGCTCGTCGGGGGCCCCTTCAAGGAATTTCTGGCGGGCTTGCATCGGATCCAGTCGGATTTCCCCGAGGACAAGAGCCCGATCCGCACCGCGCTCGTCACGGCACGCAGCGCGCCGGCGCACGAACGCGTCATCCGGACGCTGCGCGCCTGGAACATCCGGATCGACGAGGCGCTGTTCCTGGGCGGCCTCGACAAGGGCGAATTCCTGCGCGCGTTTCGCGCCGACATCTTCTTCGACGACCAGCGCACGCACGTGGAATCCGCGTTGAAGCACGTAGCCGCCGGGCACGTGCCGCATGGCGTCGCGAACGAAGAGGACATGCCAGCCCGGTGAGCGCTCCGGGCTAGGCGTTCACGCGGGCCGGCATGTCTTCTTCGTTGCTGGTACGCGCAGGCCGAAGCGGCAGGTCTCAGTCGACGACCCGCCCGTAAAACGGGTACTGCGGATCGTTGTATCCCGGCGTGGACGGATGTCCGGGAACGACCAGCGAGTCGACGAGCGCCTCGTCCTCCTCGCTCCATTTCGTCCCCAGTGCACCGACGTAATCCTGCCACTGCTCGAGTGTGCGCGGGCCCGCGATCACGGACGTCACGATCCGGTTGGCCCACAGCCATGCGAGCGCGAACTGGGTCGCCGTGCGGCCGGTCTTCGCCGCGTGCGCCTTCAGGATCTGCGCGATCGCGAGCGACTCCTCGCGAAACTCCGTTTCCATCATCCGCTTGTCCTTGCGCGCGGCTCTTGAATCCGGCGCGATCACGCCGGGCGCGTATTTTCCGGTCAGCACGCCGCGTGCGATCGGCGAGTACGAGGTGACGCCGATTCCGTAATGGTCGCAGGCGGGCAGGATCTCGACCTCGGGCGTCCGATTCAGGAGGTTGTAGTACGGCTGGCAGACGACGGGGGACGGCACGCCTTGCGCCTCGCATTCACTGACCACTTCGGCGATGCGCCAGCCGCGGTAATTCGAGACCCCGAAGTAGCGGATCTTTCCCGAGCGGATGAGATCGCCGAGCACGCCCACCGTCTCCGCGATCGGGGTGTCGGGATCGTCGCGGTGCAGGTAATAGATGTCGATGTAGTCGGTGTCGAGACGCGCGAGGCTGTCATCACAGGCCTGCAGGATCCAGCGCCGCGACAATCCGCCGTCGTGCGGCTTCGCCGTCATTGCGTTGCCCACCTTGGTGGCCAGGATCCAGCGCCGTCGATCGGCCTTGATCGCGGGGCCGACGATCTTCTCCGACTCTCCGTTCACGTAGACATCGGCGGTGTCGAGGTAGTTGACGCCGGCATCGAAAGCCGCGGCGATGATCCGCTGCGCCGCCGCGGCGTCCGTGCGATCGCCGAACGTCATCGTGCCGAGGCAGATGGCAGAAACTTCGAGCCCGCTCGCGCCGAGGCGCTGGTATTCCATGGTCATTGCTTCGCTCCGATAGTGCGCAAGGTACCCGCTCCGGCGCGTGACGGCGGCGGCCCGTGTGCAGTTCTGTGCCCCGTCTACCCCGCTCTATCCCGCTGCAGCAGGCCGCAGGCGGCCCATGTTCGGTATCGGCAGCGCGCGCCGCAACACCGTTTCGCCCAGCCACTTGGCTGCACTTTGCGCGCGCATGGCGACGGTCTGCGGGGGCATTTGCAGAAAGTCGTCGTTGTACACGTCGAAACTGTAGTCGCCGCAGTAGCCGATCGCGTCGAGCCGGGTGATGAAATCACCGAGCCCTTCGCTGTGCGCGCCCTCGCCGGGAAAGACGCGGAAATGCGTTGCCGTCGCCGCCTGCTCGTCGGTCGAACGAATGTCCTGCCACAGGTAGTCGGAAAGCTGGACCAGGAAAATCTGCTGCGGGTCGAGGGCGTCCAGATCGTCCTGCGCGACTCCCGCGGCAATCACGTCGAAGGCGTCGATGGCCACTCCCAGGTTCGGGCAGTTGGCGCGATAGATGATCTCGCCCGCGGCGGCAAAATCTTTCACGGTGCAACTCCATGAGACACCCTTGAAGGCAATGCGAATGCCCAGCGGAATCGCCAGAAGCGCCAGCATGCGCAGGTCGCGCACGATCGTTTCGGCGTCCGCGATGGCATGCTTCGAGGTCGATGCCTCGACGAGCAGCAGGCGTCCGCCGAGCCGGACGCAGACTTCAAGCATCGACTTCGCGACATCGACCTTGTACGCGTGCATCCGGCCGTCGAGCCCTTCGAAATCCCGCAGCACCTCCAGTCCGGTGACACGCAGGCCGCTTTCGAGGACCGCGCGCACGCCGCCGTCGGGCCCGGCGGGATGACCGACGACATCGCCCGCCGAGATCAGCACCTGCGAGAAACCGGCGCCGCTAACCGCGGCAAGCTTGTTGGGGAGGGTGCCCGCAAGCGATGCGGTGTCCATCCCGAAGTCGCTGAAAATCATCGCGGCGCCGTCGTGTGCGCGGACTCGTTGTGAACGAGTTCGAACATCACGCTCCCCAGAAAGGACTTCGTGAGCGCGCCACGGTCGCTGGCGTGAACCACGTCGGAAACGAGAAATTCGATGCCGCGTTTTTCCAGTATCGCCACGGTCGCCAGCACGTCGGGCGTGCCAAAGCCGAGGCGTTGCAGATGTTCCTCGGTCGGCACGAACCGGGCCGAGTCCTCGGGCTCGATCAACTGAAGAAAAAAGCCGCCACACGGGCTTTCGAGCAATAGTCCCTTCGGCAGGATGCCGAATCTTATGTTGTCGGGAAGCGGCTTGAAGCCGAAGATCTGCGCGTAGAACTCGACCCAGTCCTCGGTCCGGTCGGCGGCGACATACTGGACGAGCCCGAAGAAATGCATGTCGCAGACCGCCGGCGGATGGGGATCGGCTGCGGGAATGGCGCGGAAGTCGATGTCGTAGATCGAGAATTCGTCGTGCCGGTCGACGAAGTAGATGAGGCTCTCGCCGACGCCGTGTATGGCCGGAATGTTGAGTTCCATCGCCCGCGCCCGCACGGGAATCTCCCATGCGCCAAGGTCGAGCGCCCGGCGAAAGGCGGCATCGGCGTCCCGCACGCGGACGGCGAACGCGCTGATTATCGGTTTCTCGACGGGCTGCACGGTGCGCGGAACATCGGCCGCCTGCGAATTGACGATGATGTTCATCGCGCCCTGGCGATACAACTCGACCTCGCGCGATCGGTGGCGCGCGATCGGACGGAACCCCATCGTTTCGAGCAGCCCGCCGAGAGCTTGCGGCTTCGACGTCGCGTATTCGATGAATTCGATGCCTTGGATGCCGAGCGGGTTCTGGGGTTCCGGGACCGCTTCGCGGTCAAGTGGATTGGTCATTGGCCCATCCATCGGTATCAAGCGATGTTCTATTATGAGGCGTCGGCGACGATTATGGAACATCGCTGATTGCAATAGGGCCGTCGAGACGAGGAGGAGGGGCACGATGGAATTCGAATTGAGCGAGGAACAGCGGCTGCTCGTCGGTACCGTGCGCCACTTCGTCGACACCGAACTCGTTCCGCTCGAGGACGAAATCGAGGAATCCGGTCGACTCGACCCCGCCAAGGCGAGGGCGATCTTCGAGAAGTCGCGCGCGCTCGGCTTCTACGCGATGAACATTCCCGCGGCATATGGCGGCGGCGGCCTGTCGGCAGTCGACACGATGCTCGTGGAGGAGCAGTTCGGCCGCACGACGGACATACTGATCCGGCGCGCATTCGGCAATGTCTACGAAGCGCTGCTCGAAGGCACGCCGATGCAAAGGGAGCGCTGGCTGCTCCCCTGTGTGCAAGGCAAGCGCACGTGCTCGATCGCGATCACCGAGCCCGGCGCCGGGTCGGACGCCGCGGCCATCACGACGCGCGCGGAGCCGCACGCCGACGGATGGGCACTCACCGGGGCCAAGCACTTCATCAGCGATGGTCTATTTTCCGACTTCTTCATCGTGTCGGCGGTGACCGATCCCGCCGCGCGCCCGCGCCACGTATCGCTGTTCCTCGTCGACAAGGACCAGCCCGGCGTGACCATGGGCCGCGACCAGAAGATGATGGGCCTGACGGGCACGAGCCACATCGAGCTCTTCTTCGAGAATGCGAGGCTCGGCCGCGAGCACCTGCTGGGCGCCGAAGGGCAGGGCCTCGCGCTCGCCTACTCGACGCTGGGACGCGTGCGGCTCGCGCAGGTCGGCGCGCGGGCGATCGGCAAGGCGAGCCGCCTCCTCACGCTGATGGCCGATCACGCCAACGAGCGGCGCCAGTTCGGCAGGGCGATCGGCGAGTTCCAGATGGTCCAGCAGATGATTGCGGACAGTGTGATCGAGGTCAACGCCGCGCGGCTCATGCTGCTGCGTGCGGCATGGGAAATCGACGAGGGTCGCGACGCGCGCGCCTGGATCTCGATGGTGAAGGTCGAGGCGGCCGAGACGCTCGGCCGTGTGGCCGACCGCGCCGTGCAGGTGTTCGGTGGCATGGGCTACTGCAGCGCGATGCCGATCGAGCGGCTTTACCGCGATGCGCGGATCTTCCGGATCTTCGACGGCACGTCGGAAATCCATCGCACGGTTGTCGCGAAGACTGCGCTGCAACGCGGCGCCGCGCTCTGGGATATCGGTGCCTGAACGGATGCCGTACGGCAGAGTCGCCGCCGACGCACGGCGCGGCGCACCAACCCGGTACGATCAATAGGTGGCGCGGCCGCCGGTCAGATCGAAGGTGAACCCGGTCGTGAAACTGCATTCCGGGCTGACGATCCAGGCGACCATTGCGGCGATCTCCGGACACCTGCACGGCCCGCCCCATGGGAATCCGGCTTCTGGCGAGCGCGATGTGTTCCGGCGTCATCTCCCGGAAAAGGTCCGTCTCGGTGAGCGCAGGCGCGATCGCATTGACCAGCACGCCGCTGCCGACGAGTTCGCGCGCCAGCGATTTCGTGAATCCGATCACGCCGGCTTTCGCCGCCGCATACGCTGCGATACGCTCGTTGCCTTCCTTGCCGGCGATCGACGCGACGTTCACGATGCGTCCATATCCTTTTGCGCGCATGGCTGGGATCGTGACGCGACTGCAATAGAACACGCCGGTCAGATCGACTGCGAGCACGCGATCCCAGGCCTCCAGCGGATACTCCCAGACGGGCGCCACCGGGCCGTTGATGCCGGCGTTGTTGATCAGGATGTCGATCCCGGGGAGCGCACGCTCGGTATCGGCGTATGCCCTTTCGACTTGCGCGTAATCGGCGACGTCGACGATTTGGGTCGATGCGGGAGCGAAGCCCGCGGCCGAAGCGTCGAACGTGTCGAAAGCGCGGTCCCAGAGTGCAACGCGGCAGCCTTCTTGCGCGAGACGCGCCGCAATGCCGAGTCCGATGCCGCGCGCGCCGCCGGTGACGATCGCACGTTGGCCGGCCAGGAGACTTTTCATGCCACGGGGGACTTCACGGGAACAGCGGATCGCCGCGGACCTTCGCTCACGATGCGGGTCGGGTCGATCGCGCGCGCGGGGCCGGCACGAGAGCGTGTCAAGGCGCCTGCCAGATGTTGGCGATGCCGACCGGCCTGCCGTCGACGAGCGACGCAATCGCCGCTTCGGCGACTGCCTGCGCGCGGATGCCATCGGCGAGGTCGGGTTGCACCGGAGTGCCGGATCGGAGCGCCGCCATTACGGCGTCGAGTTCGGCCACATAGGTTGGCGCGAAGCGATCGTACCAGTTGGGGTGGATGCCGTCGTCGACGATCTTTTCTCCGCGATAGAGGGACACGCCGCGGGGTCGCTGCCGGCGCGACTGCAGCATGCCTTGCGCACCGAACACCTCGATCATCTCGTCGTAGCCGTAGTTCGTCCGGCGGCTGAACGAAAACGTCGCCAGCGCGCCCGACGCGAAGCGCAGCGTCAGCGCCGCCGTGTCGACATCGCCGAACGCGGCATAGCCCGGATCGAACAGGCAACCGCCGGCCGCGTAGATTTCCACGGGTTCGGATCCGGCCATCCAGCAGGCGAGGTCGTAGAAATGCGTTCCCTTTTCGCGGAGCAAACCTCCGGCGCGGTGCGCGGCTGCTGGCGGAGTGGCCTCGTAGCTGCGCGACACGATGTGCACGGATTCGACGGCGCCGATTTCCCCGGCGCGAATGCGGTCGTGAACGGCGCGGTGCTGCACGTCGAAGCGGCGGTTGAAGCCTACTGCCGCGACCACGTTCGCAGCCCGCGCCGCATCGAGACAGTTCCTGGCGCCTTCGAGGCTGTCCGCGATCGGTTTTTCGCACAACACGGCCTTGCCTGCCCGGACACTGGCGAGCAGGTGGATTTCGTGCACGTCGGTCGACGAGCCGATCACCACGACCTGCACGGCCGGGTCGGCGAGCATCGCATCGACCGAAGGGGTGAAACGTGCACCATGGGCGCTGGCGAGTGCTTCGCCGCGCGTCGCATCGTTGTCCACCACCCAGGACAGTCGGGCATCCGGACGGGCGGCGATGTTGCGGGCATGCACGCGGCCGATCGTGCCGGCGCCGATCAACGCGAAGACGATCGCGCTCATTCAGGCAGCCGTCCGCACGCGGTCTTTGATCACGCCCTCGCCTATCATGCCGCGGTCGAGACCGAGATCATCGTATGCAGGGGCGCGAGCGCGATGCCGTCGGCACTCAATAGACGCCCGTCGTCGCGCCGCCGTCGACGGCAATCGCGGTACCCTGAATATGCCGTGCACGGTCCGAGCACAGGAACATGGCCAGAGCGGCCACGTCCTCGGGCTTGCCCAGGCGGGCGAGGCCGTCCTTGGCGATCAGCGCGGCGCGTATCTCGTCGACCGACGTGCCGGCGGCCTCCGCCCGTTGGCGGAACAGCTGGTCGATGCGCTCGGTTTCGGTCATGCCCGGCAGGATCGCGTTGACGTTGATGCCGTCGCGCTTGCCGAGACCCGACAGGCCTTTGGTGAAGTTGTGCATCGCCGCGTTGACGGAACCGCCGATCAGGAATTCCGGATCCGGCGTGCGCGCTGCGCCGCCGATGATGTTGACGACGTGGCCGCGCGCTGTCTTGAGCAGGGGCCAGAACAGGCGGCACAAGCGCACGCAACCGAAGAACTTGAGCGCGAAGCCGTCCTGCCAGGTCGCCTCGTCGAGGCCGAGGAAGGCGCCGGCGCGCGTCGCCCCCGCCGAATTGACGAGGATGTCGCAGCGTCCGTGCTTCTCTGCGACGAAGCGGTAGACCTGCGCGCAGCCATCGTCCCGGCGCAGGTCGGCCGCGCAGATGTCGGGCCGCAATGCGGCTTGGGCGGCAATCGCAGCGGCCGCCGCTTCGAGATTCGCCTGCGACGACGCTGCGAGCACCATCTGCGCGCCTTCTGCCGCGAAGGCGGCGGCGATGCCGCGGCCGATGCCGCGGCTTCCTCCCGCGACGACGACGACCTTGCTCTTGAATTCGCTTGTCATGCTCGCTCCCTGTTCCGTTCGCTGTCAGGCCTTGCCAGCCGCACCGGCCGACACGGCCGCGCGCAGTCCGAGCAAGTAGCTGTCGAGGCCGAAGCCGCAGATCTGGCCTCTTACGATTTCGGCGAATACCGAATGATGCCGGAATTCCTCCCGTGCATGGATGTTCGACATGTGGATTTCGACGATGGGTACCGTCAGGATCGCCAGCGCGTCGCGGATGCCGTAGCTGTAGTGCGTCCAGGCGCCGGCATTGATCACGACAGCGTCCGTTTTCTCGAGAAACGCCTGATGAATCCGTTCGCACATCGCGCCCTCGTGGTTGGTCTGGAAACTGACGACCTCGACGCGCAGTTCGCGGGCGAGTTTCTGCAGATGATCGTCGATTTCCGCCAGCGTGATCGTCCCATATTGAACGGGGTCGCGCTTGCCGAACATGTTGTGGTTGATGCCGTGCAGCATCAGGATTTTCTTCATCGCTTCTCCTTGGTGGCGTCAGTAGGTGCCGCGACCGCCGGACAGGTCGAACGTGGCGCCGGTGCAGAAGCTGCATTCCGGACTCGCGATGAAGGCGACCATGGCCGCGGTCTCGTCGATGGTCAGGAATCGCCCCATCGGGATCTTGGCCTTCGCCGACGCGATGTGCTCCGGCGTCATCTCACGGAGCAGATCGGTTTCCGTGATCACCGGGGCGATGCAGTTGACGAGCACGCCTGAGCCCATCAACTCCCGCGCGAGCGACTTGGTGAAGCCGATGACGCCAGCCTTGGCGGACGCATACGCCGCGATGCCGGAACTGCCTTCCTTCCCGGTGATCGACGAGACGTTGACGATCCTGCCGTAGCCTGCCGCCCGCATTGGCGGCACCGCGACACGGCAGCAGTAGAAGACCCCGGTCAGATCGACCGCCAGCACGCGGCTCCAGGCGTCGAGTGGGTATTCCCAGACCGGCGCCACCGGGCCGCTGACGCCCGCATTGTTGACGAGGATGTCGAGCCGACCCACGCGCTCGATCGTCGCGGCAAAGGCGCGCTCGACCGACGCGATACTGGAGACGTCGACGACTTCGATGGCCGCCGGCACGAAGCCCGCCATGTTCGCGTCGAACGTGCCCGGGTCGCGATCCCAGACGACAACCCGGCAGCCTTCCTCCGCAAGCCGGGCCGCGATGCCAAGGCCGATCCCGCGCGCGGCGCCGGTGACGATGGCGACCTGGTCCTGCATGGTCCGCTTCTTCGTCGTCATCGCTCGCCGGCGTCAATGCGACGCCGCGCGGAACTCGCGCAGGACTTCGTCGATGACCCACGTGGTGCGCGCGGCGGACACGCCGGTGCTCGGGCAGGTTCCCCGGCCATTGAGTTCGTCGACGATCGTCTGTATGAGCGGCTGGTGCACATGCGGCGGGTCGTCGACCGGGATCTCCTCGATCGTATCCCCGCGCATCACGCGGATGGGTACCGCCCTGGTCGTCGAGAAGCGGATGCGCCCGCTCGCCCCGACGATTTCGTTGAACTCCTCGTCGTGATCGGCGGCATAACACCATGCGCCGCTGCCGTGGACGCCGGATGCGAAGCGAAAACTCGCGGTGACGGTGTCCTCTGGCCCGTAGGCCCCGCCCTGGTTGGCTGCGAACCCGCGTACCGCTTCGATCGGCCCGAATACGAAATCGAAAAAGTCCAGCGTGTGACTCATCATGTCGACGAAGAGTCCACCGCCGGAACGCGCCGCGTCTATGCGCCACGGCGGCGAACGCGGGTTCATCTCCGATTGGGGCCTGTGAGGAAGGAACTGGCGACTGGTCACCATCCGGACCTCCCCGACGGCGCCGTGTCGCACCAGATCGCGCACCGCGAGAAAACGCGGCAGCGCGCGCCGGTAGTACGCGACCCAAAGCGGCAGCCTGGCTGCCGCGCACGCGGCGATCATGTCCGCGCAATGGCCGTGGGCCACGGCCATCGGCTTCTCCGTCAGCACGGGTTTTCCCGCCGCGGCGCAGCGCATGACGTAGTCGCAATGGGATTCGGGTGTCGTCGCCACGTAGACCGCGTCGATGTCGGGGGCGCGAATGATCGCATCGGCGTCATCGTGCCAGCGCGGAACGCCGTGGCGCCGCGCGTAATCGGCAGCCAACGCACCGTTGCGGCGCATGACCGCGACCAGCTCCGAATCGGCGGCTTGCTGGAAGCCGGGGCCGCTCTTGACTTCGGTGACGTCGCCGCAGCCGATGATGCCCCAGCGTATCGTCTTCATTGCGCTTCTCGCCAATCGATTCCCGCCGCGCTTGCCGCGCCTCCAGGTCAGGCGGCCGCCAATTGCGCGACGGCTTCCTCGGCGTAGAGCACGCCATCCCTCTCCATCGCTTCGATATCCGATGGCGAGAACCCGAGTCTCGCCGCGATCTCGCGATTGTGCTGGCCCAGGAGTGGCGCCGCCGTGCGCGGCGTCACGTCGCAGTCCGAGAACTTGAAGGGGATGTTGGCGAGCCTGACGTTGCCGAGCACCGGGTGCTCGTGCTCGACGATCATCCCGCGCGCCTTCACCTGCGGATCGGCGAGCACCTCGTCGATGTTCTGCACCGGCGCGGCGGGGACCTCCGCGGCGTCGAGCGCCGCGATGCATTTGGCTACCGTGTGGCCATTCGTCCAGGCCTTGACGTGACCGAGAACCTCCTCGCGGTTCGCGTTGCGGCCTTCCGGATGGTGGAACCGCGCGTCGGCCGCGAGCGCGTCGCCGCCGATCAATTTCGCCAGGCGCTTCCATGCGTCGTCGACCTGCGCGGCGATCACCAGGTTGCCGTCCCGCGCCGCGAACACGCCGTAGACGGTGGCCTGCGGCAAGTCGTGCCCGGTTTGCGCCGGAATTTCCTTGCCGCCGCTCATCATGTAGCACTGCACCGCAAAGTCGTGCATGCCCACCATGCAATCGTAGAGCGCGGTGTCGATGTGCTGGCCTTTGCCGGTGGCGAACCGGCCGACCAGCGCGGCGCAAACGGCGGCCACGCCGTGGATGCCCGCATACATGTCGGCGATCGGCATCCGGAAGAGCGGCGGCGGCTCGCCGGGAACCCCGATCATCGCCATCGCCCCGCTGCGAGCCTCGGCAATCACGCCAAACCCCGGGCGCGATGCGTCGGGACCCGAATGCCCGTAGGCCGACACCGATGCGTAGACGAGGCGCGGGTTGAGTTGCGCGAGCGCCCGGTAACCGAGTCCCAGCTTTTCGAGCGCGCCCGGCCGGTAGTTCTCGACGAAAACGTCCGCGGTGCGCACGAGTTCGTGCAAGAGCTTCAAGCCGCGCGCGTCCTTCAAGTTGACGCACAGTCCCTTCTTGCCCATGTTCTGCTGCAGGAAGTAGCCGCTTTGGCCGTTGATGAAGTAGGGATGGTGCCGGCCGGCGTCACCCGCGGTCGGCCGCTCGACCTTGATCACCTCGGCGCCCATTCCGGCAAGGCAGCGGCTCAAGTACGGCCCGGCCAGGAAGTGCGTGTAATCGACGACGCGGATGCCCGTGAGCGGGAGGGGTTGCGCTGCCATTGAATCGCTCCGGTGAAAGGTGACGTGGTTCGAGGCGGACCGATGCGGTCCGCCGGGCGCCGATCAGGTTGCCGCGGCGTCCGGCCGGCGCGGAATCATCAATTTGTGCTCGCCGCGATGGACCACTTCGCCGTTCTGGTTGACGAGTTCGCACGGAATGATCACGATGCCCCAGCCGGGCTTGCTGTTCGACGGGCGCATGCTGCCGACACGGAACTTCACCTGCAGGATGTCGCCGATCCGGATTGGCAGCAGGAAGTCCCAGCTCCAGCCGAGCGACATTCCCGGCAGAAAGCGGTAATCGGCCTGGCACTTGAGGCCGTCGGCGACGGCCAATCCAAACAGACCATGCGCCACGCGCTCGCCGAAATGCGATTTGCGCGCGTATTCCTCGTCGACGTGCAGCGGCGTGTGATCGCCGGAGACATCGGCGTAGGCGTCGATCATCGCGCCGGTGACCGTCAGCGTCGGGCTCACACCTTCGTCGCCGACCTTGGCATCGTCCCAGTAGCGTTCCCCTGCCATCAGCGGCCTCTCTTCAAATGCAAAGCGTGGTCATTGGGCTGGCGCGGCGGGCGATCACGCCTGCGCCGCCCCGCTGGCCGCCACGGCCGCCCTCAGGCCGAGCAGGTAGCTGTCGACGCCGAATCCGGCGATGTAGCCCTTGGCGATCTCGGAAATGACCGAGTACTGGCGGAACTTGTCGCGCGCGTGGTTGTTGGACATGTGGATTTCGACGATCGGCACGGTCAGGATCGCGAGCGCGTCGCGCATCCCGTAGCTGTAGTGGGTCCACGCGCCGGCGTTGATGATCACACCGTCGACCTTCTCCAGAAATGCCTGATGAATCCGCTCGCACATCGCGCCTTCGTGATTTGTCTGAAAGCTCTCGACCGCGACGCCCAGTTCGCGGCCGAGCGCCGCGAGCTTGCCGTCGATCTCCGCCAGCGTGATCGTGCCGTAGTACTTGGGCTCGCGCTTGCCGAACATGTTGTGATTGACACCGTGCAGCATCAGAAATTTCTTCAATCGTATCCTCCTTGTTTTTGCGGGTTGCCGGCAGTCGATTCGAAAGCGTCAGGCGCGTGGATCGACTGCCAGTACGGCTGCGATCGAGTTGCCGGTCGCCTGGATGACTTCGACGCACAGCCCGTCGGGCAGCGCGAGCCAGTTGCGCCCCTGCGGCATCGCCTTGACGCCATCCCATGCGTAGGCGGCCGCCAGTGCGCCCTCGAGATCCTCGGTCATCACGCCGACATGCGCGAGGCGCCCCTCGCATTCCACGAAATCGGGATCGGACACGAGTTGCATGCCGCCAATCGTCCACACCTGCTTCGGGGCGTCACGCGGGCCGTCGACTTCGCGGATCGACATGCCGAGCGCATCGCGGAAGAACCGGATATGCCAGCCGATGTCGCGGACGCGGATCGCGACGTGCTCGACGTAGGATTTTTTCTGGTATGCCATGGTGCAACCCTGTGCCAGGAGTTCCGGTGCTAGGACTTCGGCGCGTACTGCGTCATCCAGCGTTCGATCCCCTTCACGCACGCGACGAGCGTCTGGTTGACGGGCGTCGGAACCGCCGCACGTTCGCCCCATCGCACCACCGAGCCATTGATGAAATCGACCTCGGTCGGCGCGCCTTTTTCGATGCTCTGCAGCATCGATGCCTTGAATTCCGCGGGGAGGCCCTCGGCCGCGAGGTTCCACGCGTCCTCAGGTTTCTCGCTCGCGAGTTTCACGCCGAGCGCTTTGGCCACCGCGACCGCTTCCGCCACCGCCGCGAGCGCGCATTGCCGGACTTCGGGCACGTCGTAGAGCCCGCCGTAGGGCAGCCGCGTGATGCCGGAAAGCGCTCCGGTCGCCACGTTGATCAGGAGCTTGTCCCACATCGTTCCGACGATGTTGGCGCTGACTTCGGTCGGCAGGCCGGCCCGGGTGAAGGTCGCGGCGATCGTCGTCGCGCGCGGCGTGATGCGGCCGTCGAGTTCGCCGATGTACGTCTGCTTGCCTCGGGTGCCGGCGATCACGCGGCCGGGTCCCTGCAACACACCGCCGGCGTAGGTCTTGCCGGCCAGCACCTGTTCTTTGCCGACCACGTCGGCGAGGATTTCCTCGTGGCCGAGGCCATTCTGCAGCGACATGACCGCCGTGTCGGGCCCGATGATCGCGCCCGCGTTCTCGATCGCCTCGCGCGTGTGATACGACTTCACGAGCACGACGACGAGATCCGCCGGACCGATGCCCGCGGGAGTCTTGCGCGCCTTGACCTTGACCGTCCGGTCGATGCCGCCGTCGGTGAGCGTGAGGCCCCGGTCGTTCATCGCATCGACATGCTCGCTCCAGGTGTCGATCAGCCAGACGTCGTTGCCGCCCTCGGTCAGCACGCCGCCCAGGGTGCTGCCGAGCGCGCCGGAACCGAGCATGCAGATTTTCATGGCGGGGAACGTCTCGGCAGTCGTAAGTGGCGGCGAGGAGGTCGCGAGCGTCAGGCTGTGCGGACGGCGCGGCCGGTCCGGGCGGCCTCGACGATCGCATCGACGACGCGCAGGTTGGCAAGGCCGTCGCGCGCGCTGACAAGCGGCGTTGCTGCGCCGCGGATCACGTCGGCGAAGTGCGCGATCTGCCGCTCCAGCGGGTCCACGACGTCCCGCGCGAGCACGCTTTTTTCGAGCGCCTTGTGCCACGAGCGGGCGGCCGCCGTCGGATAGCGCTGCAGTCGCATTGTGGGAATGGCTAGCGAGCCGAAAGTGCCGGCGACGACGTAACAGTCGCTTTCGTCCGAGTGCGCCAGCGCATACCGCGGGTCCTCGCCGGACGTGTGCTCCCAGCTGCGATCGGAGGCGGCGGTGTCGGAGAGCATGAAGGTGCCAAGCGCGCCGTTGGCGAACGAGAGCGCGATCGCCGCCGTATCCTCGACCGGGAAGTTGCGCGTGGCGCTGGACGTGAACGCCTGCACGGCAACGATCTCGCCGGCGAGCGCGCGCAGGTTGTCGATCTCGTGGATCATGTTGAGCAGGATGGGGCCGCCACCGGGTTCGCGGCGCCACGAAAACGCGCCGTCGAAGTAGCCCTCGTTCTCCGCCTTGTAGAAGAGCACGGTGCCCACGATGGCGACGATCTTGCCGAGCGCTCCGCTCGCGATGATCGACGCCGCCTGCGCCATGATCGAGCCGTGGCGGCGGTGGTGCCCGACCATCACCGGCACGCGGGCGGCGTCTGCCGCATCGCAAAGCCGGTTGCCGGCTTCGAGCGTGTGCGCCACGGGCTTTTCCACGAGGGTCGGCACCCTGGCGGCGATGCATTCGAGCACCTGGTCGCAATGCATCTGGTTCGGCGTCGCGAGGATCACGCCGTCGGGACGCTCGCGGGCGAACAGCGCGGCGAGCGACGGGTACAGCGGTACGCCCAGCGCGCGCGCGTAGTCGGCCGCTGCTGGCGCGGGATCGACGATCGCCGCCAGCGCGCACGTGTCGCTCTTCACGATGAGTTCGATGTGCCGCTTGCCGATCTGGCCGGCGCCGGCGACGGCTATGCGTACGTTGGGAACGGACATGGCTTACGTGCGATTCGCAGTGGCGGACACGTCAAGCGCGGCCGCGGGTTGCGCGAGGAAGGACCAACGATAGTGATCGAAGCGTCTTTTGTCCATGCAATGACGACAATAGGACGCATTGCATTTCTTAATGTGTTCGCGGTGCCGCCGTGACACGCGGATCACGCGCAGGCGTCGAGCGTCACGGCGGTCCAGGCGCCCCCGCGCGCGTTCGATGCGACGGCGGCCTCGATGAAGGCCATGCCGAGTACGCCATCGCGCGCGGTAGCGAACGCGCGCGCGAGCGGATTCGCCGGCCGGCCAAGGCGGCGCGCAGCGATCGCTTCCGCGGCATCGGCGTAGACGTTGCCGAATGCGCCGAAATAGCCCTCCGGGTTGCCGGTCTTGGTGCGCGACGCGTGTTTCGCGACGTCGCAGAGATAGTCTTCGCCGCGGCGCAGGATCCGGTACGGTGCATTGTCGGCGCGCACCTGGAGCTCGTCGGGAAATTCCTGATCCCAGTGCAGGCTCGCCTTTTCGCCGAAGATGCGAATGCGCAATCCATGGCCGTTCCCGGCCGCGACCATGCTGGCCCACAACCGGCCGCGCGCGCCGCCGCGAAAGCGCAAATTCACATGTCCGTCATCATCGGCCTTGCGCCCGGGGACGACCGCGGTCAATTCCGCAGACAGCGACTCGATTTCGAGCCCCGTCATCCGGCGCAGCAGGTGATGCGCATGCGTGCCGATGTCCCCCAGCACCGTCGAAGGGCCCCCGATGGCCGGATCGACGCGCCAGGCCATCCTCGTGTCTCCTTCCGCCTCCAGCAGGCGGTTGCGGGTGCCTTGCGCGTATTCGACGACAACGACGCGTATGGCGCCCAGCGCGCCCGCGTCGACCTGGTGTCGCGCTTCGGCGACCATCGGATAGGCGCTGTAGTTGTGCGTCAACGCGAACAGCACGCCGTGCTCCGTCGCCGCGCGTTCGACCGCGAGCGCCTCGGCGAGCGAATTCGCCATCGGCTTGTCGCAGATGACGTCGATCCGTTTGCGGATGAAGGCAAGGCTCGCGGCCGCGTGCGTGTCGTTCGGCGTCACGATGCTCACGCACTCGACGCCGTCCTTGCGGCTCGATTCCGCTTCCGCCATCGCGGTGAAGTCAGGATAGACGCGGTCGGGAGCGATCCCGAGTTCCTCACCCGTGGCACGGTTGCGGTCCGGATCGCGCGAGAACGCGCCGGCCACGAGCTGGAACCGGCCATCGAGGCTCGCGGCGCGGCGATGCGTCGGCGCGATGCCCGCGCCAATGCCACCGCCGACCATGCCCCAACGCAGCGGTCTCATTTCGAAGCCTTCATGGTCACGGACAGCGTCATGATTTCGCCGAAGCGCGCCACGTACGTCTGTCCCTCGCGCAACGGCGTTGGCAGGGTGAGCGATCCCGTGGACAGCAAGTCCCCGGCGGCGAGTCCGATGCCGCGGTCGGACAGCCCGTTCACCGTCTCGACGAGGATGTCGACGGGATCGCGCCGGAACTCGCCCGTGTACATGTGGATCGGTTCGCCGCCGTCGATCCGAGCATCGACGGCAAGCCGCTCGAAGTCGATGTCCTGCCAGGCTTCGATGCCGGCGGCAACGACATAGGCGCCGCCCGTCCCGTTGTCGGCGATCGCATCATACGTCGTGGCAACGCGACCGCCGGTGCCTGGCGCATAGCGCGTGCCGGCGATCTCGAGCCCGGGATGGAACACGAGCTGTGGCGCGATCTCGGATCGGGTGTACGCGCGCGCGCGGGCCGGCACGTCCTGCCGGAAGCGGAACGCGAACTCGCATTCGATCTTGTAGCCGGCGAATAGTGATGCCGGAACCTCCGCCGGGCTCGCGAAAATGCGCGACGCCAGCAGGCGGCCGGTGATCGGTCCGTCGTGTCCTTCGAGGATCTGCACCGCGCGCACAGCGGCGCCGACCTTCCAGCCCACGCAGCGTTCGCCGATCAGCTCGGCCATCCGGTCCTGGATGACGAAGGCGTCCGCCCGTGATGACGGCGCGGCGCCGGCGGGCGGCAGCGGTAGGGTTCCGCATCGGCGCCAGGCCTCGGCCAGCGATTGCGCGAGCTGTTCGAACGACTCTTTCATCTCAATCTCCATAGGTAGGCGCCGCGTCCCGGCAGCGTGGCCGGCCGGCGCCGCCGTGATCGCTGCCGTCGCGCTCAGGCCTTCGTTTTTGCCAGCACGCCGAACAATCCGGCCGGACGCACCATCAGCACGATGATGAGCAGGATGAACGCGTAGATGTCCTTGTAGCTGCCGGACAGGTAGCCCGCGCCGAGGCTTTCGACGACCCCCACGAGAATGCCGCCCAGTACCGCGCCGGGAAGGCTGCCGAAGCCGCCGATCACGGCGGCGGCGAACGCCTTGATCAGAATGCCGAGACCCATCAGCACCTGCACGTAGTTGATCGGGCCGACGAGCACACCCGCTGCAGCCCCGAGCGCGCAGGCCACGCCGAAGATGACCGAGATGGTCATCGGGACGTTGATGCCCATCAGGTAGGCGATTTCCTTGTTGCCGGCCACAGCCCGCACGGCGAGGCCGAGGCGCGTCGTCTTCAGGAACAGGTGCAACGCCACCATCAGGATGAGCGCGGCGACGACGATCCAGACGTAGGCGGCGGGCAGCGTGATGGTGCCGAGCTCAATCGGCATCCCGTAGCTGACGGGAAACGGCAGCGCCCGCGGCCCCCAGATCAGGAATGCAACGTTCTGCAGCACGATCGACATGCCGAAGCCGCAGATCACCATCGCCATCCCGGCAACCGTATACCCGCCACCGCCCCGGAGAACGCGACGGTAGAACACGCGCTCGATGACGACTCCGACCAGACCCGTCAACACCATCGAGCCCAAGAGCACGAGCGGCAGCGGCAGATGGAACGTGTTGTAGATCATGAGGCCGATGTACGCGCCGAGCATGTAGATTTCGCCGTGCGCGAAGTGCACGACGTCGAGCCCGGAATAGATGAGCGAAATGCCGATCGCCACGAGGCCGTAGATCATCCCCAGCGAAATGCCGACGATGACCAGGTCGATGAAATAGCTCATGCGTGCTCCCTTGGCGCTTCGCCCCGCTCGCGTGGACGTCCGTGTGGCGACGCGGCTGCGCTCATAGCGCCATCTTCCGGTCGAGGTCGGCGACGGTGCCGCCGAGATAGGACAGCCGGACCGCGTCGTCGCTGATCATCTGCTCGGCGGGTCCTTCGATGTGGATGACGCCGTCCTTGATCACGTAGCCGTATTCCGCGAGCAGCAACGCCATTCGCACGTTCTGCTCGACCACCAGCAGCGTCATGCCTTCGCGGCAGATCCGGCTGATCGCACGGAAGATGTCGAGGACGACCTGCGGCGCGAGCGCGGCGGACGGCTCGTCCAGCAGCATCATCTTGGGCTCGGACATCAGACCGCGGGCAATGCACAGCATCTGCAGCTGGCCGCCGGAGAGCGTGCCGGTCTGCTGGCGCCGCCGCTCCTTCAGGATCGGGAAGTAGCCGTACACGCGCTCGAGCCCGCGCGCGCGCACCGCGCGCTTCGGCTTCACGTGCGCGCCGAGCAGCAGGTTCTCCTCGACAGTCATTGCCGGATACGCCTCCTTGCCCTGCGTGACCTGCACGAGGCCGCGCCGCACGATCAAGTCCGGGCGCAGGCCGTCGATGCGCTCGCCGTCGAACTCGATCGACCCGCTCCATGGCTTGATCAGTCCCGACAGCGCCCGCAGCATCGTCGACTTGCCGGTGCCGTTGCCACCGAGGAGCGCGACGATCTGTCCGCGGGCCACCGAGAGCGTCACCCCGTTGAGGATCTGGACGCTGCCGTAGCCGCCGACGACGTCCTTCGTGGTCAGCATGGGGTCTGCCGCGGTCATGGCCATACCATTGCCCGGATCATCGCGGCTCCTGTCGCTCGGCCGGATCGGGTCCGCCGGCCGGCATTGAATACTTCGCCTCCAGCCCCTTCACGATCGCGATCATCGCGTCGAGCGTCGGTGTCGGTACGCCCTTCTCGCGTCCGAGCCGGGCGACGGCGCCGTGGATCGTGTCGATCTCCGTCCTGCGTTTCAGCGCGATGTCGGTCGCCATCGACGATTTGCTGGCACCCGTGCCGCCGTCACCGGTGGCCGTCAGCTTGTCGAAAATCGCGCGCGTCTCGTCCTCTCCGAGAGCGACACCGCACGCGCGCGCCACCACCGCGGTTTCGTCGAGCGCGCGCAGGATCGCCGTGCGCAGCTCGGGGACGGCGACCATGTCCGCCGACGTCATGTCGGTCGCCGCTGAGGCCGCGCCCAGCGCGGCGTTGCCGAGGAGCTTCTGCCATTTCTGCTTCCGGATGTCGGCACTCGCGACGGTCGGCAAGCCATGGCGCGTGAACGCGTCGGCGATCGCCACGGCGCGTTCGGACAGGACGCCGGTCGGCTCGCCGACGTACGTCGGCAGGTCGCCGAAATTGCGGATCACGCCGGCGCGCACGACGGTGGCGCCCTGCGCCGTGAGCCCGGCGAGCACATGCTCCGCGCCGAGGATGCGAGCAAGCGTCTCCTCGTGGCCGAGTCCGTTCTGGAACGAGATCACGGCGGTCGGGCCTGCCACGAGGTGGCGCACCGAGCGCGCGGCGTCGTCGTTGGCGAATGCCTTGCACTGGAACAGCACGACGTCGGCCGCGGCGATTCCACGCGGGTCGGTCGTCGCCTTGACGCGCACGGTCCGGTCGCCGCCATGCCCGACGAACCGGAGACCGTCGCGATTGATCGCGTCGACGTGATCCGTCCAGACATCGACGAGCGTGACGTCGAGGCCGCCGGCGGCAAGGAACCCGCCGAACAGGCTGCCCATCGCGCCGGCGCCGACGATCACGATCTTCGGATGCTCGAATGCCATATCGTTTGACGGTTCGTTCTCTGCAAATAGGTTCGGGGTCAGGCCGAACGCAGGTAGGCCCGCACTTCCGCGTCGTCCATTTCCTTCCCCAGATAGGCTTCGATCACGCGGTGGTCGTCCTTGATCGCGGCCGGCGGACCCTCGGCGATCTTCTCGCCGTGCTCCAGCACCGACACCACGTTGCAGGTGTCCATCACCACCTTCAGGATGTGCTCGATGATGATCACCGTGAGTCCGTAGCGCTCCTTGAGCGCCAATACGGTGTCGAGCAGCTTGTCGACGTTGACCGGCGAGAGGCCGGACGCCGGCTCGTCGAGCATCAGGAGCTTCGGGCGCATCGCCATCGCGCGGCCCAGCGCGAGCAGGCGGCGCTGGCCGCCCGACAGCTCGCCCGCCGGCATGCGCGCATAGTCGGCGAGCCCGATAAACGCGAGCAGCTCCATCATCTCGCCGTGAACGCGGCGCTCCTCGACCCAGATGGAAGGCGCGCCGACGATGGCCGAAGGCGTCCCGTAGTGCGTATGACAGTGATGGCCGACCAGAAGATTCTCGAGCACCGTCATCTGCGCGAAGATGCGCAGCATCTGGAACGTGCGGGCGATGCCGCGGCGGGCAATCTCGTGCGGAGGCAATCCGGTGACACTCTCGCCGTTGAAGACCATCGTGCCACCCGGCTCCGGCTGGTAGACCCCGGAGATCAGGTTGAACAGCGTGCTCTTGCCCGAGCCGTTCGGCCCGATGATGCCGCGTATCTCGCCCTCCTCGAGATTGAGGTCGACATTCGACACCGCGGCGAGGCCGCCGAAGTGCTTCGAGAACCCGGTGATCTCAAGCAGCATCCTTCCTCGCCTTCCGGATTGCGGCGAAGCCGCGGTTGACCAGGTACCGGTCGATAATGCCGCCGATGCCGGTCGGCATGAACATCACCGTCAGCACGATCACCATGCCGAACAGGAGCAGCTGGTACTCGTAGTACTCGCGCGTGAGGTCATAGACGATCGTCACGATGATTGCGCCGACGATGCCGCCCCAGACGTGCCCGATGCCACCCAGGATGACCATCAGCAGCACGGTCACCATCTCGACCACCGTGTAGCTGTTCGGGTGCAGGAACCCCGGCGACATGTGCGCGGCGAGGCTGCCCGCGCAGCCGGCGTAGAGCGCGCTGATGATGAATGCGAGCGACTTGTACTTGCGCACGTTGATGCCGGAGGCCGCTGCCGCCAGCGGATCTTCGCGCAGCGCCTTGAACGCACGGCCGATGTTCGAGCGCAGCATGCAGGTCGAGAAGTAGACGCCGGCAACGGCGAGCGGCATCACGACGAAGTAATAACTGCGGAACGAATCGAGCGGCGTTCCGAACAGGCTGGGAGGCGGAATGTCGCTGTAGCCGACCGAGGCGCCCAGGTAGTCGGTCGCCGAGATGAAGATGCGCACCGATTCGGCGAGCCCGAGCGTGGCCAGCGCGAGGTAGGCGCCTTCGAGACGGAAGGAGGGGATGCCGACGATCGCGCCGGCGGCGGCGGTCACGAGCATCGCGCCAGGCAGCGCGAGCCAGAACGGCAGGCCGAACTTGGTCACCAGCACCGCGGAGGTATACGCGCCGATGGCCATCATCGCGACGTGGCCGACCGTGACCTGCCCGGCGAAGCCTTTGACGATGTTGAGCCCGACCGCCAGGATCACATTGATCAGGATGAGGTCGAGCAGATAGCGGTGGTAGTCGTTCTGCGCGAGCCACGGCAGCGGGATCATCGCCGCCAGCCCGATGAGCCACGGGATGAACTGCCGCGCCGGTGTCGCGCGCATCGGGTCGCCGCCGCTTGCCGGCGCGATCTTGTCCGTCATGCGTTCGGCGATGCCATGGGTTCCCGGGGTCATCTGTTGCATGCGGCGCGGCGCGACGTGCATCGCGCCGCGCGGACAACGGCGGCAGGGAACCTGCCGCCGCCGTCCGCCACGGTCAATTGAATCGGGCGCGATTCCGGCTACTTGGGCAGACCGAAGTCCTTGTCGAAGGTGACGCGGCCGAGCACCTTGGTCTGGAAGTTCTCCCCACCCTTGGTGTACTGCACGAGGATCGCCGTGCGGTTGCCGTCGCGGCACTGCGGTGTCGGCGCGGCGCAGAACTCGATCGGACCGCCGGCCAGGCCTTCGTACTTGATCGACGCGAGCGCGTCACGGATCGCGCGCCGGTCGGCCGCGAGCGACGCATCGGTCAGCGTCAGTTTCGCCTTGCCGAGCGCCATCTTCGCGATCTGCGCGGCATCCCATGCCTGCGAGAAATCGTGATCGGGGCACGTGAACTTGTACTTCGCCTTCACCATCGCGACGAATTCCTTCGCGATCGGCCGGTCGTCGCCGCAGTTGAATGCCGCCGTGAACGTCGTTCCGACCGCGGCGTCACCGGCGAGCTTGGGATACGTGACATTGCCGGCGGCCGATGCGGCGACGCGCAGGACACTCTTCGGAATGCCGACCTCGAAGGACTGCTGGGCTTCGCGGGCCAGCGCGTCCGACTGGCCGCCGATGGCGAGGATCTGCGGATTGGTCGCCTTGATCTTGAGCAGGTGCGAGCGGAAGTCGAGGTCGGTCTCCTGCATCTGCGTCTCGTAGACCGGATCGGCCTTGTAGTACTCCTTCATGTAGTCCTTGAGCTGCTTGACGAACGCGATGCCCGCACCGTCCGTCGTGTACAGGTAGGCGATGTTCTTGCCGACGTTCTCGCCCAGGTACTTGCCGTAGGCGCCCGCGTAGTAGCGCTCGGACACCGATACGCGGAAGACCCACTCGCTTCCCTTCTGCGTGATCGACGAATTGGTCGAGTGCGGGATCAGTTGCGGCACCTCGGCCTTCGCCGTGACGTCGACGATCGGCATCGAGACCGAGCTGCAGGTCGAACCGATGATCATGTGCACCTTGTTCTGGCTGATGAACCGGTTGACGTTGGCTATGCCCTTGTCGGGCTTGCACTCGTCGTCGAGCAGGATCACCTCGATCTTCGCGCCGTTGATGCCGCCCTTGGCATTCACCTCCTCGAGCTGGCCCTTCGCGATGTCGCCGTACGCGATTCCCGATTCGACCAGCATCCGCAGCGTGATGCCAATGCGAATGGTCTTGTCCTGCGCCACGGCCGTGTTGGCAGCCAGGCACAACCCCAGCAGGGCAACCGTCCCTGCGCCGTAAATCGCCTTGCCAAGCGTGGATTTCATGTCACTCCTCCTTGCGTTGCGCCATTGAAACAAAGGACCCGCCGGGCCCTGCCGATGGACGATTCTTGTAGGCGATGTTGCCGTCGGGCGGCCGCGGGCGGGCGGTGCGTTACCCGTCAAGCGGACGATAGGATTGCCGGTAACTTTTGTCCATGCAATGATGTAAATACCTCATATTGCATTTTACAATGATGCCACTCCAACTGGAAAGCATACCCCGCGACGCGAGGATACTCGTCCTCTTCGACGAGATCTACCGGACGCAAAGCATGACGCGGGCGGCGCAACGGCTCGACCTGAGCCAGCCGACCGCCAGCATCTGGCTCGCCAAGCTTCGGCGCCAGTGGCGCGACCCGCTGTTCGTGCGCACGTCGGCCGGCATGCAGCCCACGCCACGCGCCGACGCGCTCATCGGGCCGACCCGCGAGGTGCTGGGGATGCTGCGGCGCATCTCCGGCAACGAGCCGGCGTTCGACCCCGGCTCCGCACAGCGCAACTTCCGCCTCTGCATGACCGATGCGAGCCACATCACGCTGCTGCCGCGGCTTCTGGCCCGCGTGCGCGAGGTCGCCCCCGGCGTCCGGCTCGACATTGCGCCGATCTCCGCCGGCACCGCGCACCTGCTGGAAACCGGCGAAGCCGACCTCGCCCTCGGCTACATTCCCGGGCTCGAAGCAGGTTTTCACGAAAAGCGGCTCTACACCCAGGATTTCATCTGTCTCGTCAGCGCGAAACATCCGCGCATCGGAGCGGTGTTCACGGCGCGCGCCTACAAGGATGAGGCGCACATCGGGATCCTGTCGTCGACGAGCTACACGATGCTGCAGGGCGCGCTCAAGAGCCAGGGCATCGATCGCCGCGTGCAGCTCGAATTGCCCGGCTTTCTGGGCCTGGGCGCGATCGTCTCGTCGACCGACCTCGTTGCCACCGTCCCGCGCACGATCGGCGAATCGCTCGCCCGGACCGGAACGATTCGCGTCTTTGCCTGCCCGGTGAAGATTCCCACGTTCACGGTCAAGCAGTACTGGCACGCGCGATATCATCATGATGCGGGCGCGCGCTGGCTGCGCGGGGTGTGCGCCACGTTGTTTGCAAAACGTGAGGCGGCCGCGGGCGAGAAAGCAGGCAGGCGAGTGACCAGCGCGACCCGTGAGGTCGCAACAACCTCGGCGGCGGAAAGCTTCAGCTGCTTTGCGCAATCGCGCGGCGGCATCGGGTCAGCCCGCAACGCTCTGCCATTGTCCGTCCACTGCCGATGCGAATAGCGCCTCGATGACGCGCAAGGTAATCAGCGCGTCTTCGATGGGCCAGCAAGGGACCGCCTCTCCCAGCAGATAGCGGGAGAACCGGTCGGTCTGCAGCGTGTACTGGTTTACCGGTTCGAACGGGTACGCCGCGGTTTCGATCCCGCCGGCGCTCGTGTGGTCGCCGACTTGGATGCGGCATGCCGTGGGCCTCCCGTGCGCGTAGGGAAAATCGCAGCGCAGCCAGCCGCTGGCGCCGAGGATCGAGAACTGCTGATGCGCGCCCCAGGCCGAGGGCCCGCTCTGCGTGCCGACGGTGAAGCTCGCGTGGCAATCGCCATAGTCCAGCAGCGCCGTCGAGAGCCGGTCGATTTTCCACGCCGGGTCGCGGTCGACCGCCGCGATCACGCGCTTCGGAGCCCGGCCGAAGACGACACTGCACGCGCTGATCGCATACGAGCCAAGGTCGTACAGCGCGCCGCCGCCCTGGTCCGGGTTGTTGCGGATGTCATTCGGGTCGAGGAATTGCTTCGCGAGCGTGCATTGCACGGCGCGCGGCGCGCCGATCGCGCCCGACGCCAACAACTCGGCGATCTTCGCCCACTGCGGATGGTTGCGGTAGGAAAACGCCTCCTCGATATGCCGCCCGGTCCGGTCGCGTGCCGCCTGCAGCGTGCCGACATCCTTGGCCGAAAGGCACAGCGGTTTCTCGCACAGCACGTGCTTGCCGGCGTCGAGCGCGCGCACGGCCCAATCGACGTGCAGATGGTTGGGCAACGGTATGTAGACCGCGTCGATCTCGCGTTCGGCGAGCAGCGCGTCGTAGGAACCGAAGCTCTTTGGAATGCCGAATTGATCTGCGGCGGCTTTCGCCTTGTTCACGTCGCGTGACGCGATGCCGACGAGCTGCGCAGCAGTAGCGCCCTGCATCGCCGGAATGAACCTGCCCGTCGCGATCGCCGCGACGCCGAGCACTCCCCACCGGATCTGCGTCATGCCGGCGCGCCTTCAGCGCCCGAGCCACCGGGGCTTGCGTTTTTCGGCGAATGCCAGCGGTCCTTCCCTGGCGTCCTCACTCGCGAGCATGCGTTCCGCGGCCGGGTAGTGCTTAGCCATCGCAGCGGCGAGATCCGGCTCGGCGACGCTTTGCAGCATGACCTGCTTCGAGGCTTCGAGCGCCAGCGGCGCACAGGCGAGCATCTCGCGCGCGAGCGCCTGGGCGCCCGCCAATGCCGCGCCGCGGGGCACGACTTCGTTGACGAGCCCGATCCGCCGCGCTTCCATCGCGTCGATGCGCTTTCCCGTCAGCACGAGCCACATCGCCTCCTTCATCGGCATCTGCCGCGCGAGACGCTGCAGCGCGCCGCCGCCGAGAGCGGCCAGGCCCACCAACGGCTCGGGCAATCCGATCTCGGCGTGCTCCGCGGCGACCGCGAGATCGCAGGCGGCGAGGATCTCGGCGCCGCCGCCGAGGCACAGGCCGTTCACCGCGGCGATCACCGGTTTCCAGAGGTCGAAACGCTTGGTGATCCCCGCAAAGCCTCCCGGCGGATACTCGTAGGGCCCCGTCTTTGCCAGCGCCTTCAAGTCGGTGCCGACACAGAATGCGCGATCTCCGATCCCCGTGATGATCGCCACGCGCAATTCCGGATCGGCGGCATACCGGTCGAAGGCGCGCTGCAGCTCGAAATGTGCCTCCACGTGCAGCGAGTTGAGGACGTCCGGGCGATCGATCGTGATCGTCAGGATCGCGCCGTCGCGCTCCAGCCGGCAAAACTGAAAGGTGCTTGTCGTCATGACCTCGTTCATCCGTTGTCGTATGTATGCCGGGCGGGCCCCATCGCGATAGTCCGTCGAGCCTGAAGCTAGCGCCTGCGCCGGGCGTTGAACTCGGCGAGGCAATCCTCGAGGATGCGCGCGGTGCGTGCCGCCGTTTCGCCGGTACTGGGACAGCGCCCCTGGCCGTTCATCTCGTCGACGATCGACTGGATGAGCGGCTGGTGCACGTACGGCGGGTCGACGACGGGGAATTCCTCCACGACGTCGCCGCGCATGAGACGAATCGGCACCGGTGGGCGACCGGAAGGAGGCGCCAGCGGCGGAAACGTCGAGAACCGGATGCGTCCCGTAGTACCCACGATCTCGTTGTATTCGTCGTCGCAATCGGCGGTGAAGCACCAGGCCCCGCTGCCGTAAATCCCCGACGCGTAGCGGAACGCGCCCGTCACGATGTCCTCCGGCGGATATGCTCCCGCCTGGTTGTCGGCGAACGTGCGCACGCTCTCGATCGGCCCGAGGATGAAATCCAGGATATCGAGCGTGTGGCCCACGGCCTCGAAAAAGATGCCGCCGCCGGAGCGCGCGGGATCGAGCCGCCAACCCCAGAATGGACCGCGCATCTCTTCCGGCGTCGGAATGCGCTGGAAATGCTGCGTGATCACCATGCGCACGGCACCGATCGCGCCGTCATGCACGAGGTCGCGCACCTTGAGGAAGCGCGGCAGCGCGCGCCGGTAATACGCGACCCACAACGGAACGCTCGCGCCGCGGCAGGCGGCGATCATTCCGAGACAGTCGGCGTGGTTCATCGCCATCGGTTTTTCGGTGAGCACCGGCTTGCCGGCTGCCGCGCAACGCAACACGAAGTCGCGATGCGATTCGGTCATCGTCGCGACGTACACGGCGTCGACGTCAGGCGCGGCGATGATCGCCTCGGCGTCGGTGTGCCAACGCGCGATGCCATGGCGCTGCGCGAAGCGCTCGGCCCGCGTGGCGTTGCGGTCGGCCACCGCGACGAGCTCCGAATTCGCGGCCCGGCGAAAGCCCGGCCCGCTTTTCTGCTCCGCGACCTCGCCGCAACCGATCATTCCCCAGCGAATCGTCTTCATCTTTTCTTGGATGCTGCGACGTCGCCGCGTGGACTGTCCGAGGCCATGGCACGTCAGCCCGTGTAGCCGAACAGCCTCGGCAGGAACAGAACGAACCCCGGGGCGTATGTGATCACGAGCAGGGCAACGAGCATGACGCCGAGGAAAGGTATCACCTCGCGGACGATCTCGCCAAGCGGCACGTCCGCGACCTTGGTCATCATGAACAGCAGCAGTCCGTAGGGCGGGGTGACGAGGCCGAACATGATGTTGGTCACGGCCATCACGCCGAAGTGGACCGGGTCGATGCCGAGGGCCGTGGCAGTGGGTAGCAGGACGGGAAGGATGACCAGGATGATCGTAGTGCCCTCGAGCAGGCAGCCGAGCACCAGCAGGATGACGTTGACCAGCAGCAGGAAGCCCACCGGTGACAATTCGGTGGCGGTCAGGATCGCGCTGACCGTCTTCGGGATGTTCTCGACGGTGATCACGTAGTTGAACGCCATCGCCCCGGCGATCAGCATGCCGATTGAGACCGTGGTCCGCGCGCTGGACAGCAGCGAGCCGTAGAGACCGTGCGCGGTGACGCTGCGATAGAGCACCCCGGACAACAGCAGCGCGTACGCGGCCGCGACGGCCGCCGCCTCGGTGGGCGTCGTGATGCCGCTGTAAAGGCAGCTGAACAGGATCACCGGCATCAGCAGCGCCGGGAAGGCTTCCCGCGTGATGCGGGGCATCTCGCGCAGCGGCACGCGCGCTTCCAGGGGGAAGTTGCGGCGCTTGGCCACGCCCATGATCAATGCCATCTGCGCGGCCCCGATCAGGAGGCCGGGAACCACGCCAGCCAGGAACAGGTAGCCGACGGAGGCGTCGGAGACGAGCGAATAGATCACGAGGGGGATCGAGGGCGGCAGGATCGGGCCGATCGTCGCCGAAACGGCGGTCAGCGCCGCGGCGAAGCCGCGCGTGTACTTCCCCTCGCGCGTCATCATCGATTGCATGAGCTTGCCCGCGCCCGCGGCATCGGCGAGCGCCGAGCCCGACATGCTGGCGAAGACGATGCTCTGCGCGACGTTGACCAGGGCCAGCCCGCCGCGGAAGCGCCCGACCAGCGCGTTGCAGAAGCGCACCAGCCGATCCATGATGCTGCCGGCGTTCATGAACTCGGCGGCAAGGATGAACAGCGGAATGGCGAGCAGCAGGTAGCTCTGCGACATCCCGTTCAGCAACTGTTCTGCCGCCGTCCCCATGTCGAGGCCAGCCAGGAACAGATAGAGGATGGAGCCACCGATCATCGCGTGCCCGACGGGCAGCCCCAGCAGGCTCAACGTCAAGATTGTCAGCAGCGCAAGCGAGAACGGGCTGGCAGGGTTCATGGCGCGCGCGCCGCGTCCGTGGCCGCTTCGTCGTCACCGCCGCCGTGCAGCGCCTCCCGAAGGATCCAGGCGTAGCGGGCGATGGTCGCAACGGCGAAGATGACGTAGATCGAGTACAGCCAGTCGAGGCGGATGTTGAGGTAGGACGAGCGCTCGACCTTCATGAAAGTGACGTACTTGAACACTGCCGGAAGCGACATCCCGTAAAGCACGACAACCGCAATCGCGATCAGCGCCGCCATCGCGCGACGGGTACGCGGGCCGACCGCCGTCAGCACGAGGTCGAGGCGGATTTCGTCCTTCTCCTTGAGCGCGAACGCGGCGCCCCACAACACCAGCCACAGCCAGCACAACAGCGAGAGCTCGGTCGACCAGCCCGTGGGGAGGCTCAGGAAGTAGCGGAAGACGATCTGCAGCATGAACGCGACGAACATGATGCCGAGGAGCGCCGCGATCACGTTCTCGGAGCGACGCTGCACCCAGCCGGCGACCCTGCGGATGATTGAACTCACGCTCCTCCCTGCCCGTGCGAACCTCGATGGCCGCTGCCGGGCACCTCATGCATCGGACGCGATGGCGTCCGGACCTACGGCAGTCGCGAGTCGCACCGGGGATCCGCGACTGCCGTGTGCTGACGCTACTTGACCGCGCCGATCTTGTCGAGGATCCCCGGCGCCCAGGCCTTCGCCTCGTCGGAGGCGAGGTAGACCTTCTGCGCATGGGAACGGAAAGCGGCGATGTCCGGCGCGTAGATGTCGAGCCCCTGCTTCTTGAAGCCGTCGGCGAGCTCCGCCTCGCGCTTCAGGTGCTCCTGCACGCTCCAGCCGAGCGCCTTGTCGACCGCGGACTGAAAGGTGTTCTGCTTGGCCGGGCCCATCGCGTTCCAGGCCTTGACGTTCATGCACAGCACGTCGAAGGCGACCAGGTGCGAGGTCAGCACGATCTGCGACATCACCTCGAAGAACTTCATGTTCTGCACGTTGGGCAGCGGATTGTCCTGTCCGTCGATGGCTCCCGTCTGCAGTCCCGTGTAGGTCTCCGCGTAGGCCATGGGGGTCGGATTCGCGCCGAGCGAGCGCCCCAGCAACTGCCACGCATCCCCGGGCGGCATCCGAAGCTTGACCCCCGCGAGGTCGGCCGGCGTGCTGATCTTCTTCTTCGGCTTCAATCCTACCTGGCGTGTGCCGAAGAACGTCGGCCCCAGGATCTTGATGTTGAGCTGACCCTCGGCCTGCTTCTTCATCTGTGCGCCGAGGTCGCTCGCGAAGAACGCAAGCACGTGGTTGGCGTCGCGGAAGGTGTAGGCGGACGTCAGCGCCGACCAGGCGGGAAGCTGCTTGGAGATGTCCTGCGGCGCGACGTTGCCGATCTCGAGGTTGTCGCGCTGCAACGCGACCAACTCGGTGCCCTGCTTGAACAGCGTGCCGCCGTAGTACGGCTCGATGGTGAAGTCAGCCGCGACGTCCTTGGCGAGCATCCGGATCATGTCGGCGCGGATGTCCTTGTCCGAGAACACCGCGGCGAAGCGCAGCGTGGGCTTGCCCTGCGCCCAGGCGGGTAGCGACCTGCGTCGCGGCCAGCGCGGCGCCGGCCTTGCAACAGCGTACGACGGTCGATCGTGAATTCCATGACTTTCTCCTCTGGGTGGTTTGCAACTACCGCGCTAGCGAGCGGACGCGTGGGCGAGCCAGGTCAGGATCATGTCGGCCACCATGCGGCGGCGACGCGGCACATCCCCCTTCGCGCCCATGGCCCGCTGGAAAAGGGCGCCGAAGGTGTACTGGTTGGTGACGTTGAACATCCCCAGGGCGGCGATCGCCATGTGGACGTCGACCGGATCCACGTCGGGCCGGAACGCGCCGTCGGCCTGCCCGCGCGCGATGACGCCGCCGAGCATGTCGACGATCGGCCGATTGATGGTCCGGAGCGCCGGGGATCGCTTCATGTGCCGGCCCTTGGCCTGGTTCTCGGCCACGACGAGCCGCACGAAGTACTCGTGCTTGACGTAATAGTTGTAGGTGAACTCGACGATGCGACGCATCGCCTCCACGGGCGCCAGATGGTCGACATCGAGCCCGTCCTCGGCTTCGCGGATCTCGGCGTAGACCCGCTCGAGCACTGCCAGGTACAACTTTTCCTTGCTGCCGAAGTAATAGTTGATCAGCGCGCGGGTGGTGTCGGTCCGGGCCGCGATCGCGTCCATGCTCGCGCCCTTGAAACCGCGCGAGGCGAACTCCGCGATGCCGGCCGCAAGGATCCGGGCGCGGTTGGCTTCGGGCGCCTTGGGCTTGTGCATCGCGGTAGTGCGGACCGAAGTGACCTGCGTGGCCATGGCATCGTCGAATTTGGCAGAGTCGCAAGGATAATTTAACAGACCCGCCAATTCGGTGCAATGCAAATTCCGCCTAAGCTGCAACATGTCGAGTCCCCGGTTCGTCCGCGGCGCCGCTGGCGTCAATAGGAGACGCGCGAAACCGCGCGCAGCTCCTCGGGCGCCGCCGTGCCGAAGCCGAAAAATTCCAGGTACGCGGGGATCATCTCGTACAGCATGTCGGTGCCGACGACGAACCGGCACCCCCGCTGCTGCGCTGCCTTGAGCAGCGGTGTGATCTCGTCCTGCATCACCACCTCGCCGACGAACGTTTTTGGCACGAGCCGCGTCGTGTCGAACGGGAGCGGATCGCCGCGATTCATGCCGAGCGGCGTCCCGTTCACGACGAGATCGTAGCCTGCCGGATCGCTCGACCCGAGGCTGACATCGAGGCCCGGATGATGCTTCGCAAGCCGTGCGGCGAGACCGGCGGCGGACGTCGCGTTGATATCGGACAGCGCGATCGCGGCGACGCCGGCCGCGGCGAGCGCCGCCGCGATCGCGGAGCCCGCCCCCCCGGCGCCCACAACCAGGCAATTCGCGCCATCGAATTCGAAGCCCCTGTGGCGCAACGCGCGCGCGAACCCCGTGCCATCGAACATGTCCCCCAGCAGGGTGCCGTCCGGACGTTTCAGGATCGCGTTGCAGGAGCCGGCGATCTCAACCATCGTCGTGCATTCGTCGACGAGCCCGACCGTCGTCACCTTGTGCGGCATCGTCACCAGCGCGCCCCGGAGGTTGGTGAGCTTGAACAGCGATCTCAGCACGCCCGGATAGTCGTCGGCCTTGACGCTCATCGGGATCACGGCGGCATCGATGCCGGCCTTCTCGAACCAGGGGTTGTAGATCAATGGCGCTTTGAACGCCTCGGTCGGAAAGCCTATGTGCGCGATGAGCGTCGTCTTGCCGCTGATCATGCGTGCCTCGTCCCGCGGACCTCGCGGCGCGAGCCTGGCGGCCGGCAGCACGTCACGGGTGGAGCGCCGGGCTCGACACGCGAGGCGCGCCGGTGGCGGCGGGGGCCTTCCGCTTGTCGGCATCCGCCGCGTCGAGTTGACTCCTGGCCACAGCGATCGCAAGTCGCGCAACCTCGTCCGGCCCGACCGCCTTGGTCAACGTGACACGCGGGATCTCCAGCGCGTACGGGATGGCCTGCGGCATGCACGCGAGAATGCCGCGGACGTCGATGCCGCCTTCGCCGGGAAACAAACGCTCGTCACGCGCCGTGTGGATGATGCCCGCCATCGTCGGCGGCACTTCCTTCGCTGCGTCGCAGACGTGGGCGAAGCGGAACCATGCCCGCGGCAGCCCGGAGAGTTCCTCGAGCGTCGAATCGGAGCGCCCGAAATGCAGCATGTCGATGAGGATGCCGGCGTTCGTTCGGTTCACCGCCCGCACGACCTTGGTCGCGGCCGCGAGATTGCCCGTCTCCGTCCAATGTGGAAACTCGAGGCTGACGAAAATCCCAAGCGGCTTGGCGAGATCGCAGAGCCGGGCAAAGCGCGCGGTCGCCCGCTCGCGGTCGGGATCCGGCAGCTGCGCAATGATGTGCCGCGCGCCGAGTTCGGCCGTCGCCTCGAGTTCCGGAATGAAGCTTTCCGGCTCGAGCGCGGGATCCATGCGGAAGAGTTCGCCATCGTGCACCTCGATTCCGGTATCGGCGAGCCTGGCCTTGGTTTCCTTCATCAAGGCCCGGTCGCGCCCAAGGTCGTACAGCACCTCGTCCGGAGTCACCCGCGTCATGCGCAATCCGACATAGCGGTAACCGGTACGCGCGGCCAATTCGACCACCTGGGGGGGCGTCAGCGACAGCACCGTCAGGTGTGCAAGCGAGTAGTCGTGTTTCATTTGACCTCCTTCCGTTCCGGCGATTCAATCCGCCGCGATCGTGCCCGTGCTCGCGTGGTGCACTTTCTTGCCGGGCGAGTAGATGTCCATGATGTTCCAGTGTCCCGCGGTCGGGCACCGGCTCGTTCTGCATCGCGACGTCGATCACGAACGGCTTGCCGGACTTGATCGCCATTTCGAGTGCCGGCTTGAACTCGCGCGGCTGCATCGATCTTGACGCCGTCGACGCCATACGCCTTCGCGATCGCCGCATAGTCGGGCGAGTAGGGCTTGCCGTTCTTCTCGAACACGGTGCCGAACGTCGTCCCGAAGTGCGCCTTCTCGAGGCCGGCGATCGTGCCGAACGCGTAGTTGTTCATGACCACCCACACGACGGCGACGTCTTCCTCGAACGCGGTGGCGAGCAGCGCCGGGTTCTGGCCGAACCCGCCGTCGCCGACCAGGGCGACGACCACGCGATCGGGCCGGGCGATCTTCGCGCCCGAGCGCCGCCGGCGCGCCGAAGCCCATCGTCGCGTAGCCGCCCGGCGTGAAGATCGTGCCGGCTTCGAGGATCGGGAACTGCTGGCCGACGCCGTTCTTGTTCCAGCCGACGTCGGTCGTGATCAGCGCGTCGCGCGGCAGTACCTCGCGCACGTCGGCGAGGATCCGCTCGGGCCGCATCGGATAGGCGTTGCTCGTCGCATGCGCCTTGTTGCCGGCGACGAATGACGCGCGCGCAGCTGCGATTGCGCTCGCCAGCTCTGGCCGCTTGACGCCCGCGGGCGCCAGTTTGCGCGCCACGCGGTTGAGCACGATCAGCGCCTCCTTGAGATCGGCGACCGCGCCGATCTCGACCGGGAAGTTGCGGCCGATCTCGGCCGGGTCGATGTCGATGTGGATCAGCTTGGTCGGCGGGAAATTGAAGGTGTACTCGGGCTCCCACGAGCTGCAATCGGCTTCGGAGAACCGCGTGCCGAGGCCGAGGATCCAGTCGGCGCCGCGGCATTGCTCGTTGATGAATTTCGTGCCCCAGAAGCCCGTCATGCCGAGCACGAACGGGTGGTCGTCCGGCAGCGCGCCCTTGCCCATGATCGTGTGCGCGACCGGGATTTGCAGATGGTCGACGAACTCGCGCAGTTCGGCGGTCGCGTCCGCCAGCATGATGCCGCCGCCGACGTAGAGGGTCGGCTTCTTCGCCGCCATGAGCCTCTTGACGATCTCGGCGGCCGCTTCCTCGTCGAGCGATGGGCTTCCTGAGAGTCTTCGTATTGAGCCGCAAGCGGTCGAACAGCTTGACGTCGATCTCCGTCGAGAAGATGTCCATCGGCACGTCGACCAGCACGGGTCCGGGCCGCCCGCTCTGCGGCGAGCGCGAATGCCTTTTCGACGATTTCCGGGAACAGGTGCGGCTGATCGGCGCGCCACGCGCGCTTGACGAACGGCCGATAGATCTCGTACTGCGACGCGTCCGCGTGCAGGTTCACTTCCTGGTGCGGATGCTTGCCGTAGTAGTGGCTCGGAATGTCGCCGGCGATGACGACCATCGGCACCGAGTCGAGCGCGGCGTTCGCCACGCCGGTGGCCGCGTTGGTGAGGCCCGGACCGAGGTGCGACAGCACGACCGCCGTCTCTTTCTTCGCGCGGGCGTAGCCGTCGGCCGCGTGCGCGGCGATCTGCTCGTGCCGGACGTTGATGAACTTGATCTTCTTGCTCTTCTCCAACGCGGCCAGCACCGCGATGTTCGTGTGGCCGCACAGCCCGAAGACGTGCTCGACGCCGCGCGCTTCGAGGTACTTCACCAGCTGGTTCGAAATCAGATCCTTCATTGCCCGCTCCTCCGCTCCGATTTCAGTCGTTGGCGCCGGCGCCCGCAGCACCGGTGGCAGAAGGCACGGCGCGCAGCGCCGGACCGCTGTAGCGATACGGAATCTCTCTGGGCATCGGCCCCATGATGCGGCGGCCCTGCTGCTTCTGCTCCCAGGCGTGCGCGAGAATGCCGACCGAGCGCGACAGGATGAACAATCCGCGGCCGAGTTCGGGCTCGAAGCCGAGTTCGCAGAAGATGACGGCGGTGATGCCGTCGATGTTCATCGGGATGTGGCGCTTCTTGAGCGCCGAGATGGCGGCCTCGACCGCGTGGCCGATCGCGGCATAGCGCCCCGACACGACGCCGGCCGCCCTGGCCTTCGCGACCAGCGCGAAGAGCGGCGCGGTTCGGGGATCGACCGGATGGAAGCGATGGCCGAACCCGGGAACGATCTTCTCGCCGGCATCGCGGTGGCGCTGGATGACATTGGTGGCGACCGCGACGAGGTCGCCCATCCGCGCCGGCCTCGGCATCGATCTCGCCGGTAGAGCTCCATGCACTGCTGGCCGGCGCCGCCGTGGATGTCGTCGAGCACGTTGATCGCCGACGCCATCGCGCCGTTGACGGGCAGCCCGCAGGTGACCGCCATGCGCGCGATCGCGATCGACGGCGCGTGCGGCCCGTGGTCGACGCCGGGCACCATCGCCGCTTCGAGCAGGTCGGCCTGCGCCGCGCGACGGCAGTTCGCCGCGCAGCATCAGCCAGATCATTTCGACGAAGCCGACGCGGCCGATCAGTTCCTGGATCGGGTAGCCGCGAATCGCGATCTTGCCGGGATGGATGTCGATGATCGCCGTGTCCCACCAGGCGGAGGCATCAGCCAGCATCTCATCGGCGGTCTTCGTCGTCATGGGCATTCCGTTCGCGTGGTCGGGCGAGTCGCGCCTGACCGTCAGGCTCAGGTCGTGATCGTCTCCACCTCGGCCTCGAGCGCCGGGTCGTAGAACGCGCCGAAGAGTTCCTCGTCCGATGGCTTGTCCTCCTTGATCGGCACCGACACCCAGGTCGTGTTCAGGTAGTGCTTGAGGTGCACGTTCTCGGAGACGATGTTGCCGCCCCACGTGCCGCAGCCGAGGCTACGAGGTCATCGGCATCCCGTTGTTGAACGCTCCGGCGTTGGCCTTCGATTGCGGCTGCCGCACCATGATCCGCGACTGACCGGCGCCGCGCAGCGCGAGGCGGTGGATGTGGTCCGGGTCGAACGAGTAGATGCCGCAGGAGTGGCCCTTGCCGCCGACCTCGTAGACGCCGCGCATCATCGCCAGCGCCTGGTCGAAGCCCTGGTACTTGTAGACGGCGAGCAGCGTCGTCAGCTTCTCGCCTGAGAACTGGTGCTCCTTGCCGATGCCGTCGCCGTGGACGATGATGAACTTGCGATCCGCGGGAATCGTGAATCCGGCCGCCTTCGCGAGCTGCTGCGGGGAGACGGCGACGGTGTCCGGCCGGCGATGCCCCTCGTCGTCCCACATCGCGCGGCGCAGCGCCGCCTTTTCCGTCGTCGTTGGCGAGGTAGCCGCCCTCGGCCTGCAGCTGCGTCAGCAGCTGGTCGAAGATCGATCGCCTCGATGATCAGGTTGCCGTCGGCCGAGCAGCCGGAGCCGAAGTCGGAGGTCTTGGACAGGCGCGTGTTGCGCGCCGCCTCCTCGAGGTTGGCGGTCTCGTCGATGACCATCGTCGAGTTGCCGGCGCCGACGCCGTAGGCGGGCGTGCCGGAGCTGTAGCGCCGCGCGGACCATCGGCTGTCCGCCCGTCGCGAGGACGAGGTCGGCGCGTGCCATCAGCGCCTGCGACATCGGGATGTTGACCCTGGTCAGGCACTGCAGGATGTCGGCCGGCGCGCCCTCGCGCGTCGAGCGCCTCGCGCATCAGCCGCACCGTCTCGAACGAGGTCTTCTTCGAACGCGGATGCGGCGAGAAGATGACGACGTCGCGCGCCTTGATCGCGTAGATCGCATTGCCGGCCGGGGTGAGATCCGGATTCGTCGTCGGAACGACGCAGGCGATGATTCCGGCCGGCTTGCCGTACTTGACGAGGCCCTTCTCCGGCAGTTCCTCGATGATGCCGACGCTCTTCTGGCGCAGCGCGTCGCGCAGCACGCCGCGGATCTTCATCCGCTTGCCCATCCGGCTGACGGATCGCCGAGGCCGCTCTCGGCGATGCCCATGTCGACGAGGCGCGTGAACGTCTGCTTGTTGGCGACCGCCCACGCGACCGCCTGGCAGAGGCGGTCCACCCGCGCCTGATCGTAGGTCTCGATGATCGCGAGCGCCTTTCTGGCGCGCTCGAACACGTCGTCGAGTTCCTGCTGCTGTTCCTCGCTGATGCCTTTTTTCGGTTCGGGGGTCAGTGCCATGGTTCGTCCTTTGCGTTTATCTGCCGGCTGTTGCGGCGGGGCATCCGGAGCGCTTGCCTGCAGCGTCGAGCGGCTTCGTCAGTGTCGTCCTCGGTGGCGCGCGCCGTTGCATGGGTGGCCGGACGTTGCACCTAAACGTCCCCGACCGCCCGGCTCACGGTCGCGAGTGCCACGCGGAGTTCCTCGATCGGAATCTGCCCCGGTGCGGAGCTGCTCTTGCCGACGGCCCAGGTCAAGGCGGAACCGTAGACGAAACCGACCACGCGCGACAGCGACCCGTAGGGCCCCATCGACATGCTGATCAGCGGGAGGGGAAGCGATTGGCTCGCGTCGTGGGTTGCGCGCAGGAGCGCCAGTACATCGAGCGGCCCCTTGGGCATGACCGCCACTTTGGCGATATCAGCTTCGAGTCTGTGCGCGAGCGCGAAAATTGCGGCAAGCGCAGCGGCATCGGGTGTGAGCTGGAAATTGTGATAGGAGCCGATCAGCGCAATGCCGTGCTCACGCGAGACGCGGCGCAGGTGCTGAAAGTCCTCGGCCGCGTTGGCTGTCTCGTAATCGATCATATCGACGAGGCGGCTTGCGCAGATTTCGGTGTACAGCTGCACGACCTCGGGTTCGGCCAGCACGATCTTCTCGCCGCCTTCCATCGACGAGCGGCGCGTGAACATGATGGGCACAGACCCGACCCGATCGCGAATGGCGCGCGCAGTGTCGATCACGTGGTTCGTCTCGTTCAGGGCGGCGAAGAAATCGACGCGCCATTCGAGCACGTCCGGTTTCTTGGGGATCACGGCGTCCAGTTCGGCGAGCACCGCATCGCGCGTGCGACCGACGAGGGGCGCGCAGACGAGCGGAAAATTCCCACCGCCAACTGGCTTGCCGTGAAGCTCGATGCGTTTTGGTTTCGTCATCCGTTGCGTCCTGGCATCCGCTTCCAACTTGGCATGCCCGGCGAGAACCGTCTCGCAACGGCACGCGAATTCGGCGCCGCCAGGGCCATCGTCCCTACTGGCGCCCTCGACGGCTGGATATAGGCACAATACGGCGCGCCGGAGCCGAGCGTCAAGGGCGTATGGCGACAATATGTGCGCTATGCGCCCATATCGTTCAATCGTGTTGCCGTTAGATAAGGAATTTTTTGCCGATGCCCGGCGATATGAGTACTATATGGGCGCTATACGCCCAACATGACCGTTTTTTGGCGCCGGCATCCATGGCTGTTTGCGGCGCACTTGGGAGGCTGCAATGCCGGTTCCGGCGCCTTTGAGCAGAAAACCTCCGATCGCGCCTTCCGGCGCGACGGACGAAACCGCCCCGCGCTCCGTGCGCGTCGACCCCGATGCGGTCGTCGCCGACACGATCGCGCGATTCGGCGACGATCCCGATTTCGTCACGGCGCTGGCGCGCGGATTGGCGGTGATGCTGACGCTGTCGGACAAGAAGCGCCGGATGTCGATTGCACAGGTCAGCCATCGCACGGGGATTCCGCGGGCGGCGGCACGACGAAGCCTCCACACGCTTTCGGCGCTGGGGTTTGTCGCCGCCGACGACGCACGTGGGTACTATCTGCGGCCGCGTGTTCTTTCGTTCAGCCACGCCTATCTGTCGTCGTCGCCCCTCGCGGTGCTGGCGCAGCCCATCCTCGATCGGCTCGGCGAATCGTTGCACGAAGCCTGCTCGCTCGGAATTCTCGATGGCGACGAGATCGTCTACCTTGCGCGATCGGCGTCGTCGCGCATCATGTCTCCCGCCCTCAATGTCGGCCGGCGCCTTCCCGCGTATTGCACGTCGATCGGCCACGTGATGCTCGCGCATCTCTCGCCGGACGCGCTGGACGCGTATCTGGCACGCGCCAGGTTCCATCCCTACACGGAGTACACGCTGACTTCCCCGGAGAAACTGCGCTCGTTGTTGCAGGATGTCCACGAGTCGGGGTTCGCGTTCGCGAGCCAGCAGATGGAAGCGCGCCTGTGCACACTTGCGGTCCCCGTCAGGGACACCGGCGGCCATTTCGTCGCGGGTATCAACGTCATACTCCAGGGGCGACTGGTGGCTGCGAGCGACATGGCGGCGCGATTTGCACGGCCGCTGCAGGAAGCGGCCATGGAGTTGGGATCGCTGCTGTTGCCGTGAACCACGCGACCGCCCGGCAGTGTTTCGTTAACCGGAGTGCCCCGGGGAACCGCCGATGCGACCGGTATAATCGCGCCCTTGCGCCGCCAGCATCGGCTCGCCATTTTGCCAATTGAGCGTCCGATGCCCGGACGCATTCGACCCTTCCCCCATGCACGTCTTTTTCGAGGACGATGGCCACCTGAAGGCCGGTACGATCCTGGCCGACAACGATTCGTCGTTGCAGGTCGAGGCCGCTACCGGGAAACGGCTGAAGGTCAAGGCGGCGGCCGTCCTGCTGCGCTTCGCCGAGCCGTCGCCGCCGACGCTCCTTGCCGAGGGCCAGCGACAGGCGCGCGAACTCGATCCGAATTTCCTGTGGGACGTTTCCGGTGACGAGGATTTCGGCTTCGCCGATCTCGCGCGCGAATATTTCGGACATCCGCCGGCGCCGGTCGAGGCGGCGTCCGTCGCCATGGCACTTGCGGCAGCGCCGATGTACTTCTACAAACGCGGCAAGGGCCGATATCGCAAGGCGCCACCGGCGGCGTTGCAGGCTGCGCTAGCGTCTGTGGCGCGCAAAGAACGCGAGGCGGAGCAGGTGTCGGCGTGGGGCGGCGAACTCCGCGCACACCGTCTGCCCGATGCGTTGCGCGCAAAGCTCCCCATGCTCCTGTACCAGCCGGACAAGAACGCGCTCGAATGGAAGGCGCTCGCCGCGGCGTGCGAAGCGGCGCAGACGAGTCCTGTCGCGCTCCTCGCGCGGTGCGGTGCGATTGCGTCGTCGCACGACTACCACTTCAACGGCTTCCTGGCGCAGGCGTTCCCGCAAGGGACGGCGTTTCCGGCATACGGTCCGCTGCCACCGGTTCCGGAACTCCCGTTGGCCGACGTGCACGCTTTCTCGATCGACGATGCGACGACGACGGAGGTCGACGATGCGTTCTCGGTTCGCGAGCTGCCCAATGGTCATTATGAAGTCGGCATCCACATCGCGCTCCCGGCGCTCGCGATCGCGCGTGGTTCGCCGCTCGACGCAGTAGCGCGCTCGCGCCTATCCACCGTCTACATGCCGGGTCGCAAGCTCACGATGCTGCCCGACGAAGTGGTGGCCGCTTTCACGCTGGCGGAAGGCCGCGCGCCACCCGCGCTGTCGCTGTACGCGGAAGTCACACCCGATGGCTCGCTCCTGCGGCACGAGACTCGCGTCAATCGCGTCCCGGTCGCCGCGAATCTTCGGCTCGATAGGCTGGACGAAGCGTTTGCCAACGAACTCCCGGCATCGTCCGATCCGAAGTGGACAACGGAGCTGCGGGTACTCTGGAAGCTCGCGCAGTCGTTGTTCGCTGCGCGTGGCAAAGCCGACTTCGACCGGATCGACTACAGCTTCGATGTCGATTGGGGCCGGGCGGCGAATGGGGAGGAACCGGGTTACGTCCGCATCGTTCCGCGGCCACGCGGGAGCCCGCTCGACAAACTCATTTCCGAGCTCATGATCTTCGTCAACAGCCAATGGGGCAAGTTGCTCGCCGACGCGCACGTAGCGGGGCTTTACCGGACTCAGGCGAACGGAAAGGTGAGGATGAGCACCCATCCCGGCGAGCACCAGGGACTGGGTCTCGCGCATTACCTCTGGTCGAGTTCGCCGTTGCGCCGGTACAGCGACCTCGTCAACCAGCGCCAGTTGCTCGCGACGCTCGATGGCAGGAAACCGCCTTACGCCGAGAACGATGCCGAACTCTATTCGGTTCTCACGGATTTCGGGGTAACTTATTCGAACTACGCCGAGTTCCAGGGGCGAATGGAGCATTACTGGTGTCTGCGCTGGCTCTTGCAGGAACGCGCTGCCGAAGCGATGGGGACGGTCGTTCGCGACACGCTGGTCCGCTTCGATGGACTGCCGCTCGTCGTGCGGCTCCCTGACCTGCCGGCGCTCGCCGCGGACGCACGCGTGCGCATTGCGATCGGTCGCATCGACCTCATCGCGGCGACGCTCGAATGCCGCTACGCGGGGGCAGAGATTCGCTGACCCGACGGTGCGGCGCGGCGTTCGGCCTGCGTTGTGCGCAGTTTCGCGTATCGGTTCGGCAAGGCCGGCGCGGTCATGACGGGTTCCGCGGCACCTGCTAGACTATCCCTTTCGCGCTTACTGCACATTGCCGCGTCCAACCGCCTCGCCCAGCATCTCCTCGGCGCCGCCGGCCATAAGGAAGGCGGTAACGCTGATGCGCGCGTCGGCGATCGCGCTTCTCGGGGCTCTGGCTGTGACCGCTCGTGGATTGCCGCGCGGCATAGCCGCCAAGGATCTTATCGTCTACGCGCTCGGCGCCTCGATCGCAGTGCACGCCGTGCTGCTCGCGATCCGGTTTCGGCCGTTCGATTCCACGAAGGTGAAGGACCGCATGCCGCCGCTCGAAGTCGCGCTGGTGAATGCGAAATCGAAGTCCAAGCCCGCCGTGGCGGACATCCTGGCGCAGTCCGACCTAGACGGTGGCGGCAATACCGACGCGAATCGGCGCGCAAAGACGCCGCTGCCCGTTCTGCCCAAGGCCACGGCGACCGGAGAGATCGCCGTCGCATCGCAGAAGCTCGACGTGCTGGAAAAGGAAGCGCGCGAGCTGATGACGCGCATCAATAGCGCGCCCGCGGCGCCCGCAATGCCGAAACCGGTGGAGGTGCCCGAACCGGTCGCGCCGCCGTCGGCGAACGAGCTGATGCAGCGCACGCTGGAAGCGATGCGGATCGAGGCGCGTGTCGCGAAGGACATCGAGGTCTACCAGCAGCGGCCCAAGCGCCGATTCGTCGGGGCGCGCGCCGAGGAATACCGGCTTGCGCGCTATGTCGAGGACTGGCGCGCCAAGATCGAGCGCGTGGGCAACCTCAATTACCCCGCGGCAGCGCGCGAACTCAAGCTTTACGGCAGCTTGCTCCTGACAGTATCGATCCGCAGCGACGGAAGCGTGGAGAACGTCGAGATCAACCGCTCGTCCGGTCACAGGGTCCTCGACGCGGCGGCGGTGAAGATCGTCGAAATGTCGGCACCGTTCGCGGTGTTCCCGCCGAACATCAAGCGCGACACCGACGTGCTGCACATCACGCGTACCTGGATGTTCACGAAGGGCGACGAACTGCGCAGCGAATGAGCGAGCGGGGCGAAGCCCAGGCCCGAAGGGCGCGTCCGCGAGCGATTGAGGGCGGCCGACGGCACGGTGTACCGCGCATCGTGGAACCTGCGGAGGCCGCCGTATGAGCGAGCGGGGCGAAGCCCAGGCCCGAAGGGCGCGTCCGCGAGCGATTGAGGGCGGCCGACGGCACGGTGTACCGCGCATCGTGGAACCTGCGGAGGCCGCCGTATGAGCGAGCGGGGCGAAGCCCAGGACGCCTGCGCGAGCAGGGCGAAGCCAAGGCTCGAAGAGCGCGTCTGCGAGCGCGGGCGGCGCCCGACAATCGAAAGTGGCATCTGTCGAACGGGTGCATCGAGGGCGCAACGAAGGGCGCGTCCGCGAGCGATTGAGGGCGGCCGACGGCACGGTGTACCGCGCATCGTGGAACCTGCGGAGGCCGCCGTATGAGCGAGCGGGGCGAAGCCCAGGATCCTAGCGCGACCGGGGCGGAGGCCTCCGTATGAGCGCCGGCGTGGCGCAGCGCAGTGTCGGTCGCTGGACGCTGCGCGCCCTTGCGGCGATCGGCGCCATCGCGTTCTTGTGGGTCGCCTGGATCGGCGCGCACATCGCCTGGTACCGGTACCAGCCGCCGGGCGAGACTTCCTTCATGGCGCAGCGGTTGGACGAGGCGCGTGCCAAGAACCTGAATCTGCCGCTCAAGTACCGCTGGGTTCCATACTCGCGAATCTCGATTCACCTCAAGCGCGCGATGATCGCGGCCGAGGACGCGAAGTTCGCCGGACACGACGGTTTTGACTGGGACGGGATCGAGAACGCGCTCGAGAAGAACCGGAAAAAGGGCCGCGTCGTCGCGGGCGGGTCGACGATCACGCAACAACTCGCAAAGAATCTTTTCCTGTCGCCGGCCAAGAGCTACTGGCGCAAGATCGAGGAGGCGGCGGTCACGGTCCTGCTCGAGGCGATGCTGCCGAAACAGCGGATCTTCGAGCTCTACCTCAACGTGATCGAATGGGGCAACGGCGTGTTCGGTGCCGAGGCGGCCGCACAGCGTTACTTCGGCGTGGCGGCCGCGCAGCTATCCGCCGAGCAGGCGGCACGACTTGCCGCGATGACGCCGAGTCCCCGGGCGTTCGAGCGCAGGCCCGATTCGGCCTATCTCGATGGACGCGTGGCCACGATACTCGCGCGTATGCCTGGGGCCGCCGTTCCGTAACGCGGGTACGCCGGCGCGTGCCGATAACCTGCGCCCACCCCATCGCCCCGCGTAGAATGACGGCGGCTTTTCTCCTTCCATTGGTTCTTCTTCCCGGGCGCCGTCGATGGCCGAGTCCCCCCAGCATGCCGACGTAGTCGAGCCTGACGCACCGACGAGCGTGCGGGATGCGCTCGCCCGCGTGACGGATCTCCTGCGTCAGCATCGGCTGGTCGAAGGGCTCGTTCGCGAGCAGCTGGAGCAGCCATCGCCTGACGCCAAGGCCGAACTCGCCGAAAGCGCCGTGTACAAGAAGAGCGGTGCGGCGTTGCAGCGCGAGCTCGATCGGCTGCATCCGGCCGACATCGCCTACATTCTCGAGGCACTCCCTCGCGACGAGCGGCTGTACATCTGGGATCGGGTTCGCGCGGCGCGCGACGGGGACATCCTGCTCGAGGTCTCCGACTCGGTGCGCGAGTCGCTGATCGACGCGATGGACACCGACGAACTCGTCGCTGCGGCCGAGACGCTGGAAGCCGACGAAATCGCCGAACTCGCGCCCGACCTGCCGCAGGAGGTGATGGACGACGTTTTCCAGAGCCTCCCGATCGAGGAGCGCGAACAGCTGCGTTCGGCCATGTCCTTCGACGACGACATGGTCGGCGCGCTGATGGATTTCGAGGACATCACGGTGCGGCCGGACGTCACGCTCGAAGTCGTGCTGCGCTACCTGCGCCGCTTCGACGAATTGCCGTCGCAGACCGACCAGGTCTTCGTCGTCGACCGCGAGGAGAGGCTGCTGGGCACGCTCCCGATCCACACGCTGATCGTCACCGATCCGCAGACGACCGTCCGCGCCACCATGAAGAAGCCGGTGGTGGTGCTGCACCAACACGAAAAGGCGGATGTCGCGGCATCGGCGTTCGAGCGCTACGATCTCGTTTCTGCGCCGGTGGTGGACACCAACGATCGCCTGGTCGGACGCGTCACGGTCGACGAAGTTCTCGATTTCGTCCGCGAGAGCGGCGAGGAGGACCTCCTGGCCCAGGCCGGCCTGCGCGAGGAGGAGGACGTCTTCGCGTCGGTCTGGAAGTCGTTCCGCAATCGCTGGGCCTGGCTCGCCGTCAACCTGGTCACCGCGTTCATAGCATCGCGTGTGATCGGCGTGTTCGAAGGCTCGATCGAGAAGCTGGTGGCGCTCGCCGCGCTGATGCCGATCGTCGCCGGCATCGGCGGCAATTCGGGCAACCAGACGATCACGATGATCGTGCGTGCCGTGGCGCTGGGCCAGGTGACGATCGCCAACGCGCGCCAGCTCATCCGCAAGGAAATCACGGTCGAGCCTCATCAACGGCGTCATCTGGGGCGGAGTGATCGGGCTCGTCGCGATGGTGCTGTACAAGACGGTCGCGCTTGGCCTCGTCATGGTGCTCGCCATGACGCTCAACCTGATGCTCGCGGCATTGATGGGCGTGCTGATACCGATGACGATGTTGAGGGCCGGTCGCGATCCCGCGGTCGGTTCGTCGGTACTCATCACCGCGGTTACCGATTCGGGCGGGTTCTTTATCTTCCTGGGTCTGGCCACGCTGTTTCTGGTGTGAGGCCGTCGCTCCGGCGGCCGACGGGTTACCGTGTCCGCCGCGGATTTTCGTTCGGGCGGAATAGTCGGAAGTTCCGGCCTGTTGGCCCGGATGTACGCAACGATCGCAGGGAGGCTCGTTGGGTTTTGCCTTCGCCGTAGGCCCCGTTGGGCCGTCGCGGAGTAAGATTGTCGTCCCGCGTTCCATGTCGCCCGCGCTTCGCATCGACCACGTGACGCCGCCAGCAGCAATCGATTCCCCGGGCCTTCCGCACCCGGATCTGGTCGCCGCGATCCCGCGGCTGCGTCGTTATGCGCGCGTGTTGACGGGTGAGGCGTCGCGGGCCGACGACCTCGTGCAGGACACGCTGGCACGCGGTTGGGAAAAGCGCCGGATGTGGCGGACCGGAAGCGATCTTCGCGCCTGGCTGTTCACGATCATGCACAATGTTTACATCAATCAGCTGGCACTCGCGCGGCGTGACGCCGCGAACATTTCGATCGACGCGGATCCCGGCAACCCCGCGTGGCAGCTTCCCGTGCGGGCCAATCAGCAGGATCGCGTCGAATTGCTGGAGCTCGTGCGGCAGATGGGCCGGCTGTCCGCGGACCAGCGCGAGGTGCTGCTGCTCGCCGCGGTCGAAGAACTGCGCTATGAAGAGATCGCTGCCATCCTCTCGATTCCCGTCGGAACCGTGATGTCGCGGCTGTCCCGCGCGCGCAACAATCTCCGGCAGTTCATCGCCGAACCTGCGTCCTCGTTGCGCGTGATCAAGTGAGAACATTGGTCGCTCCATGAGCTCCGCAATCCCCGTTCCCATCGCGGAAACCGACGTCCACGGCTACGTCGACGGTCAGCTATCGCCGGCACGCGCGGCCGAAGTCGAAGCGGAACTTCTGCGCGACCCCGAGCTCGCCGCCCGCGTCGCGGCCCTGCGCGCCCAGAATGTCGCGCTGCGCGACGCGTTCGACCTGGCGCTTGCGGAGCCGATTCCCGGACACCTGCTTGCCGCGGCCACGCCGCCTGACCCGCGCGCGGCGCGTTCCGGCCTTCGGCTCGCTCCCGCGCTGGCGATCGCCGCGAGCCTCGTCGTCGGAGTCGGTCTCGGGTGGTTCGGCCGCGACGCGCTGATCGAGCGCGCCGGCACGCCGACGACCTTCGCGCGGCAGGCAGCGTTCGCGCATGCGTTGTACGCCGCCGACATCAACCGTCCGGTCGAGATCTGGGCTAACGAAGAGAAACGGCTCGTGGCCTGGCTCACCAAGCGCCTCGGATTTCAGTTGCGCGCGCCCGATCTCAACAGCGTCGGGTATGCGCTGGTCGGCGGCCGGCTCGTGGCCGGCAACGAGATGCCGACCGCGTTGTTCATGTACGAAAACGCGGACAAGGAGCGCCTGTCGCTGCAGGTTCGCAAGCAACCGTCCGGCGCTGGGGAGACCGCGTTCCGGTACGAAGTGGAAAAGGGCGTCGGCGTGTTTTATTGGATTGACGACTCCAGCGGTTACGCCATCTCCGGCAATCTCGACCGAGCGCGTCTGCTCAAGATCGCGCACGTCGTCTACGGCCAGCTCGCCGCCGGTGACGTGGCGCCGAAATAGGGGCCGCGGCGGCGGCGTCACGGCGATTGGCCATAGCGTTTACAGACCCTAGTCCGCGCCGCGGGTTACGATTGGTTCAATGCAAGCCCCTCCTGCCCGGCCCGGTGACTCCGTCGACGCCATCGACACCCCTGCGCTCGTCGTCGACCTCGACGCGTTCGAGCGCAACCTCGACCTGATGGCCAACGCAGTGCGCGGCGCGGGCGTCGCACTGCGCCCGCACGGCAAAGCGCACAAGTGCCCCGACATCGCGTTCGCGCAGATCGAGCGCGGCGCCGTCGGCATTTGCTGCCAGAAGGTCGGCGAGGCGGAGGCGTTTGTCGCCGCAGGCGTTCGGGACGTGCTCGTCACCAACGAGATCGTCGGTCCGGCGAAACTCGCGCGCCTCGCGGCATTGGCAAGGAAGGCCACGGTGGGCGTGCTGGCGGATGCGGTGGACGCGGTTCCTGCCATCGGCGCTGCGGCAAGCGCAGCCGGCGTTTCGATTGCGGTCCTGGTCGAGGTCGATGTCGGCGCGAATCGCTGCGGTGTCCTGCCGGGCGCGCCGGCCGTGCCGATTGCGCAAGCCGTCATCCGGACGCCCGGATTGTCGCTGCGCGGAATTCACGCTTACCACGGCGGTGCCCAGCATCTGCGCACGCCGGAGGAACGGCGCGCGGCGAGCGCCCGCGCCGCGTCGCTGGCGCGCGATACGAAAGCGGCGATCGAGGCCGCGGGCATTGCCTGTCCTACCGTGACCGGCGCCGGAACCGGCACGTGGCAGCACGAGCGCGACAGTGGCGTCTACACCGAACTGCAGCCCGGTTCGTACGTCTTCATGGACGCCGACTACCAGAAGAATGCACTCGCGCCCGACCAGCACCCTTTCGAGCAGAGCCTGTTCGTGCTGGCGGCGATGATGAGCGCGCCGGCGCGCGAGCGCGCGGTCGTCGACGCCGGATTGAAAGCGTTGGCCGTGGACTCGGGATTGCCGCAGGTCTACGGGGCGCGCGGCTTGACGTATGTGAAGGCGACCGACGAACATGGCATCGTCGCCGTGGCGCCCGACGCGCCGCCGCCGCGTGTCGGCGACCGGTTCTGGCTTGTCCCCGGACACTGCGATCCCACCGTCAACCTCTACGACTGGATCGTCGGCGTGCGTGGCGCGCGCGTCGAATGCCTGTGGCCCGTCGCAGCGCGGGGCGCGCTCGCGTGACGACGGCGCAGGCCCGGACCGCGACCATCACCCGGCGTCGACCCCACCGCCGGAATCAGAGGGTAACCATGCCGCGCGGCGTGCGGAGCATCACGGCAAGCCGGGCTTCGCGGTCGTAGGTGACGGGCGGGACATCGTCGACACCCAGTGCGGCGAACGCGGCGCGCATGGCGGCAGGATCGCAATGCGCCGCGGCAAGACTGGCGATCGACACATTCGACCGCGGGAGCGCGTCCGCCGGGTGGTCGGGGACGTCCCACTCGATCAACGTCGGCACGACACCTTTGCCGGGCAGCGTGCCGTCCTCGGGAATCGTGATTCGCCAGCGGTAGTGCCCGCGCGACATCGCGTGCACCGTGCCGAGCGGGATCGGGCACGCCGCAGCGCGCCGCTCGATGCCGATCGTGCGCGCGACCCAGTGGATGAGGCGTGGTCGCAGGGTGAGCTCCGCCTGCAGGGCGATGTTGTCGAGATCGAACCAGCGGGGCCGCCCGGGATTGATCGCCACAGGGTCGATCGCGATGATCTCGAGGTAGGTCTGCTCACCAAGGCGCAGCAGAGCGTTGTGCGTCCCCATCGCGACGTGTTTGCCGCCGGGATGTGGCGTGGCGCCCGTGATCTCCGCGACGTATTCGATGCCGTCGGCGAGCGTCGCTGCGGCGACGACGAGATGGTCGAGCGTCGAAGTTGGCGAAATTGGCGCCATGGAGAAGGTACAGAAGGTACAGAACGAACAAGAGGGGCAACGCTCCGTTCCGCGCTACCCGCCCGGTAGATGTGCGGAATCGTGGCGTCAGATCAGCACGATGTCGTACTGTTCCTGCGTGTAGATCGATTCGACCTGCAGCGAGATCGGCTTGCCGATGAAATCGCCGAGCTGGGCCAGCGACTGCGATTCCTCGTCGAGAAAGAGATCGATCACCGGCTGTGCCGCGAGGATCCGGAACTCGCGCGCATTGAATTGCTTCGCTTCGCGCAGTATTTCCCGCAGTATCTCGTAGCAGATCGTCTGCGCAGTCTTGAGCTCGCCGCGGCCATGGCAGGTCGGGCATGTCTCGCACAGCACGTGCGCCAGCGATTCGCGCGTTCGCTTGCGCGTCATCTCGACCAGACCGAGCTGCGTGAAGCCGTTCACCGTGAGGCGGGTCCGGTCGCGGTCCAGCGCCCGATTGAGCTCGGCGAGCACCGCGTTGCGGTGGTCGGCGTTCTCCATGTCGATGAAATCGATGATGATGATCCCGCCGAGATTGCGCAGCCGCAGCTGCCGCGCGATGACCTGCGCCGCCTCGAGGTTCGTCTTGAATATCGTGTCGTCGAAATTGCGTCCGCCGACGAAGCCGCCGGTGTTGACGTCGATCGTCGTCATGGCCTCGGTCTGGTCGACGATGAGGTAGCCGCCCGACTTCAGATCCACGCGGCGGGCGAGCGCCTTCTCGATCTCGTCCTCGACGCGGTGGAGGTCGAACAGGGGTCGCTCGCCCGGATGATGCACGATGCGCTCGCAGAGCGCCGGCGTGTACTCGCGCGCGAAATCCAGCATCTTCGCGAAGGTTTCCCTCGAGTCGACCACGATGCGCGATGATTCCTCGGTGGCCATGTCGCGCAGCACGCGCTGCGCAAGATTCAGGTCCTGGTAGAGGAGCGCAGGCGCAGGTGAATCGCCGGCGCGCGTGTTGAGGTCGTGCCAGAGCTTGGTCAGGTACTCGATGTCGCTCTGCATTTCGCGCTCGGACGCGGTTTCGGCCATCGTGCGGATGATGAAGCCGCCGCTGTGTCCGTCCGGCAACAGCAACTGAAGCCTGCCGCGAAGGTTTTCGCGCTCGGCTTCGTCCTCGATGCGTTGCGAGATGCCGATATGCGAGTCCTGCGGCAGATAGACCAGGAGCCGCCCCGCCAGGCTCACTTGCGTGGACAGGCGCGCGCCCTTGGTTCCGATCGGATCCTTGATCACCTGCACGAGAAGCGACTGACCCTCGTGCAGGATCTTCTCGATGGGACGCGAATCGCCGCCGCCGTGTCCGTTCTGCCGGTGTTCCCAGATGTCGGCGATGTGGAGGAAGGCCGCGCGCTCGAGGCCGATCTCGACGAACGCGCTCTGCATCCCCGGCAGGACGCGCGCGACGCGGCCGAGGCAGATGTTGCCGACGAGACCCCGCGCGCTGGCGCGCTCGATATGGAATTCCTGCACGACGCCCTGCTCGAGCATCGCGACACGGGTTTCCTGGGGGGTTACGTTGATGAGGATTTCATGCGACATCGGTCAGAGTGTTTATAGCACGCGGAACCCGATGCCGGCGAGCGCCGAAGCGGTCTCGAAAAGCGGAAGGCCCATGATGCCGGAGTGGCTGCCTTCGATCCGTCGCACGAACGCCGCCGCGCGCCCCTGGACGGCATACGCACCGGCCTTGTCGACGGGCTCGCCGGTGGCGACATACCGTGCAATCTCGTCGCGGTCGATGGTGCGAAACGTCACGGCCGACGTGGAGATCTCGGCAACGGTGCTCTCGTTCCAGGCGAGCGCGACCGCGGTGAGCACGTGATGCGTCCGGCCCGAGAGCAGCGCCAGCATCCGGATGGCATCGGCGTCGTCCGTCGGCTTGCCGAATATGGCGTCATCGAGCACGACCTCGGTATCGGCTCCGAGCACGGGACGCAACGGAAGGCCACGCTGCACCATCCGCTGCCGCCCGACGGTGGCCTTGGTGCGCGCAATGCGCTCGACATAGTGGAGTGCCGGCTCGGCATCGCGCGCGCCTTCCAGAACGTCCCGGTCGCGGCCAGTGGATTCCCGCAGTCGGAGCGACGTGAATTCGACGCCGAGCTGGCGCAGCAGTTCCTCCCGGCGCGGGCTCTTCGAAGCGAGGTAGATGGCGGGAGCGCTCATGGGGATGGGGATCCTGAAGGGGCGAACGTGCGGTGCGGGCCGTCAATCGCGATGGTACGGGTGGCCCGAAAGCAGGCTCACGGCGCGGTACAGCTGCTCGGCGACAACGACGCGGACGAGACCATGCGGCAATGTTAGCGCGGAAAGGGCGACGGTGGCAGTGGCGCTGCGTTTGACCGATTGGGCGAGTCCGTCCGCGCTCCCGATCACGAACGCGACGTCGCACGCGTCGTCACGCCAGCGCGCCAGGTTTTCGGCCAGGACCCGTGTCGTCCACGGCTGGCCGCGCTCGTCGAGCGCGACGACACGGGCGTCCTTGCAGAGGGCCTTGATCCGCAGTGCCTCCGCGGCAAGGAGCTGCGGCACTGGCCTTCCGCGATCGCGTGGTTCGGGCCTGAGCGTCGTGAGTTCCAGCGCGAATTCCCTGGGCATCCGGCGCGCATAGTCTTCCCACCCCGCATCGACCCACGCCGGCATCCGTTGCCCGAGGGCGATGACGCGGATCTTCATGGCGGCCGACCGGCTACTTGGGCGGCAGAATCAGATCGGATGCGTAACACTGCGCCGGCCTTTCCTCGCCTGCGGCAGCGAATGGTTGCGCGGATACCCAGGATCTAGGGCCTGGTCACACTATGTCTACACGCGCGAACGGGTGGCGTGGGGCGCCAATCAAGGCGCGCGACGAAGCCATAGACCGGGCGTCTTTGCGAGGAGCGCAACGCAGAGTGGCGCCCCAGGACGCCCGTTCCCTTCGGGTTGCGGCGAGAAACGGCCCTGCGCTTCGTTGCAAAGCCTCGCCGGGCTCCCGGCCCGCCTACGTTTTGCGCCTCGCTCAGGGCCGTTTTCGCTCGTAACGCGTCTTGCAGACATAGTGTGAACAGGCCCTAGTCAGGCCGCGACGCGCTCGGCGACCTTGGTGCGCCGTTTCGTCGCGGGCGTAGCCCAGAGTTCCTCCAGGTTGTAGTGCGCGCGTACGGCCGGCTGCATGATGTGGACGATGATGTTCCCGGCGTCGACCAGCACCCATTCGCCTGTCTCCTCACCCTCGACGCCGATGATCGTCGACCCGTTATCCTTCAACCTGTCGCGAACGTGGCGGGCGAGTGCCTTGACCTGGCGAGCGGACTCGGCCGATGCGATGATCATGGTGTCGGTGAGGCTGGTCAGCTTGCGGACGTCGAGGACGGTGACGTCGCGCGCCTTGATGTCGTCGAGAGCGGTAACGGCGGTCTTCTGGATCTTGTTAAGTCGCATCCTGGCGTGAGCGATAGAGTTGATTGCGGTCAATATAGGCCAAAACCGCGGCCGGAAGCAAACCGCGCACCGCGGCGATGCCCGCTTCGCCGTGTGCAAGTTGCGCGCGTATGGCCGACGCGGAAATCGGATGCGCCGTGGTCGACTGCAGTATCAGTGCGCCGGCCGGCGCACTCGTGAGCGCGGCCGCGTCGCGGGAAAAGCGTTGCGACCATTCCTGCGCGAGCTCCGGGGGAAGCGCGTCGTCGAGCGCGACCCCCGGGCGTGCCACGACGACGACGTGCGCGAGGTCGAAAAGTTCGCGCCAGCGTCGCCACGTCGGCAGGCCGAGGAAGGCGTCGGCACCGACGATGAGCCCCAGCGGGCGGGCCGGATCCTCCAGACGCAGTTCCTCGAGCGTGGGCACCGTATAGCTTCGCCCCGTGCGGCGGATCTCGCGGGAATCGACCTCGAGACAAGGGTGCTCGGCGACCGCGAGTTCGACCATCGCCAGCCGGTGCGCGGGTGTCGCAACCGGTGCCGCCCGGTGCGGCGGATCGCCGGCGGGGATGAAGCGAACCGCCGAAAACCCGAGCCCCTCGCGCAATTCACGGGCGAGCGCCAGGTGACCGCAGTGGATCGGATCGAACGTGCCGCCGAAGATACCGAGGACGGGATTCATCGCCCCTAGTGTGCTGTCCCGTAAGTTCCGAAGATAAGGAAGCGGATGAAATCGGCCGTCAGGCATGTGCCTAGAAACTCGATCCGGGCTCGCTCAGGAATGCGATTTCCTCCGGTGTCGACGCGCGGCCGAGAATCGCGTTGCGGTGGGGATAGCGGCCGAAGCGGCGCACGACGGCGGCATGCTTCCGCGCCCACTCGAGCGGCGCCGGGTCGCCGGTGTCCTGCGCGAGCCGCGCGAACAACGCGATCGAGCGCTCCTGCATCGTCAGGTCTTCCGCATGCTCGAACGGCATATAGAGAAACCAGCGCTCGTAAGTGTCGAGCACGCCGTCGAGGCCTGCGTCGACGGCGGCTATCGCGGTGGCCAGCGCTTGGGCGTCGCCCGCGAATGCGCGCGGCGTGTCGCGAAACGCGTTGCGCGTGAACTGATCGAGCACCAGTACGTTCGCGAGTGCGCCACGAGGCTCGGAGCGCCAGTCGTCGAACGCGCCCAGGAGCGCGGACGCGATGGTCGCGCCGAAGCTCGTGACGATCGCCGCGTCGAACGCGGCGTCCTTGCGAAACCATTCGCTGCGGGCCGCATGGGGCTGCGGGCCGAACCAGAAATCGAGGATCTCGCGCGCAAGAGGCGTCATGCGCTCTGCTATAGTGCCCGGACACGGTCAGCAACGACGCGACCCGTTCCGGCGCCCGAGGCCGCGCCCCACTTTGCGCCAACCCGTCCCTGACCCTGCTTGCGCATGCGAACATCCTACCGCGAAATCTTCCTGCTCGCGTGCTGCCAAGCGCTGCTCCTGACCAACTCGTCGGGCCTCATCACGATGAATGGGCTTGTCGGCTACGCGCTGGCGGACACCAAGACGCTGGCGACGCTGGGCGTGACGCTCTATGTCCTCGGGTCGGCAGTGGCGACGATGCCGGCGTCGCTCTGGATGGCCAAAGTCGGCCGGCGGACGGGCTTCATGGCGGGCGCGCTGGTCAACGTCGCCGGGTGCGGGCTCGCGGTGCTCGCCATCGGTTTGCGGAGCTTCGCGCTCTACTGTGTGGCGACCGGTGTGATGGGCATCTACAACGCGATCGGATTGCAGTATCGCTTCGCAGCGGCCGAAGTGGCGGCGCCTGCCGACAAGGCGAAGTCGATCTCGCTGGTGCTGGCGGGCGGCATTGTCGGCGGCTTTCTCGGGCCCGAATCGATGCGCCGCGCGATGGATCTCTTCGCGCTGCCGTTCCTCGGCGGCTTCGCCGTGCTCGCCGGATACGCGCTCATCGCGCTGGCGGTCCAGTCGCGCGTGCACGTCCCGCCGCCGACGCTGGAGGAGCGCTCCGGCGGCGGGCGGCCGCTGTCGATCATCATGCGCCAGCCGGTGTTCATCGTCGCGGTGCTCTCGGCGGCGGTCGGCTACGGCCTCATGAACCTCCTGATGACCGCGACGCCGATCGCGATGAGCTTCTGCAGCCATCCGTTCGCGGCCGCCGCGCTGGTGATCCAGTGGCACGTCGTCGGCATGTATGCCCCGGGATTCGTCACCGGATCGCTGATCCGCCGCTTCGGCGTGCTCAACGTGATCCTCGCGGGCACCGTGCTCATCGCGGCCGCCGTAGCCGTCGCCCTGAACGGCATCACCGTCACGCATTTCGTGTTGGCGCTCGCGATACTCGGCGTGGGCTGGAACTTCATGTATACCGGCGGCACCACGCTCCTGACCGAGGCCTATGCGCCGGCGGAAAAGTCGCGCACGCAGGGAGCGAATGATTTCATCATCTTCGCGACGATGGGCGTCTCGTCGCTCGCCTCGGGTGCGTTGGTGTCGACGGCCGGGTGGGAGACGATGAACCGCGCGGTGCTGCCCTTCCTGGCGGCGCTTGCCACCGTCGTGCTCTGGTTCGCGTGGCGGCGCCGGGATCATGTAGGGTCAGAGTCGACTTTTCCCACGAGCGAATCGGGGCTTGCGCGATCGAACAGGAAAAGTCGACTCTGACCCTGTTTGCGCGGCCGGTTGGCCCGCCTCAGCTCCGAATCTGCCCGGTGCCGAGCACGATCCACTTCCGGCTGGTGAGACCTTCGAGCCCGACCGGCCCGCGCGCGTGCAGCTTGTTCGTCGAGATTCCGATTTCGGCGCCCAATCCGTATTCGAAGCCATCGGCAAAGCGCGTGGATGCATTGACCAGAACCGAACTCGAATCGACTTCGCGCAGGAAGCGCATCGCGTTGCCATGGTCCTGCGTCACGATCGCGTCGGTGTGCTGCGAGCCATAGCGGGCGATGTGCGCGATCGCATCGTCCAGCGAATCGACGATGCGCACCGCGAGGATGGGCGCCAGGTACTCCGCATACCAGTCCTGCTCGACCGCTGCCGTCATGGCCGGAACGATCGCACGCGCGCGTTCGCAGCCGCGCAGTTCCACCCCCTTGTCCGCGTAGACCTCGGCGAGAGGCGGCAGCACGCGCGCCGCGGCGCCGGCGTGGACGAGCAGCGTCTCCATCGTATTGCACGTGGAATAGCGCTGCGTCTTTGCGTTGTCGGCAATGGCAATCGCCATTGCAGGGTTGGCGGAGGCGTCGATGAACACGTGGCAGACGCCGTCCAGGTGCTTGATCACCGGCACCTTCGATTCGCGGGTGACGCGCTCGATCAGGCCCTTCCCGCCGCGGGGGACGATGACGTCGACGTGCTCCTCGTCGGCGACAAGGCATCCTACCGCGGCGCGATCGATCGTCGCGACGACCTGCACGGCGCTTTCCGGCAACCCCGCCGCACGAAGGCCGCGATGGACGCACGCAGCGATCGCCCGGTTGCTGCGTATGGCCTCGGAGCCGCCGCGAAGGATGGTCGCATTGCCGGCCTTCAAGCACAGCGCCGCGGCGTCGGCGGTCACGTTCGGCCGCGACTCGTAGATGATGCCGACCACGCCGAGCGGCACGCGCATCAGCCCGACTTCGATGCCCGAAGGGCGGCGCTTGAGATCGGTGATTTCGCCGACAGGATCCGGCAGAGCGGCAATGGCTTCGAGCCCCGCGGCCATCGCCTCGATCGCGTTCGCGTCGAGGGTCAGGCGGTCGACGAAGGCCGCGTCATGGCCTGCGGCGATCGCAGCGGCAATGTCCTCGGCATTGGCCGCGACGAGCGCGGCCACGTCCTCCCGCAAGGCGCGGGCCATTGCGGCGAGCGCCGTGTTCTTGGCGTGCGTATCCGCCTTCGCAACGATGCGCGCGGCGGCCCGTGCGGCGGCACCGACGCTTGCCATGTAGGCGCCCACATCGGCAAAAGTTCCGAGACCGGGGATGGTGAGATTGGTCATCCGATGATTGTAGCGCGGCCGGGCGTGATCGTCCGTACGCCCGCATCGGTGCCCAGGAGTATCACGTCGGCCCCGCGCGCGGCGAACAGTCCGACGGTGACCACGCCGACGATCGCCCGGATCTTCGTTTCCATGTCAATGGGATTCGTCAGCTTGAGCCCACGCACGTCGAGAATCACATTGCCGTTGTCCGTCGTGAATCCCATCCGCCACGCCGGCTGGCCGCCGAGCAGCACGAGCCGCCGCGCGACGTAGCTCCGCGCCATCGGGATCACCTCGACCGGCAGCGGGAACTTGCCCAGCACGCCGACCAGCTTCGATGCGTCGGCAATGCAGACGAATTTCCGCGCAGCCGCGGCCACGATCTTCTCGCGCGTCAGCGCCCCGCCGCCGCCCTTGATCATCGCGCCGTGCTCGGTCACCTCGTCGGCGCCGTCGACGTACACCGGGATGTCCGCGACGTTGTTCAGTTCCTCGACGACGATGCCGTGGCCCTTCAGGCGCTCGGCCGTCTTGACCGAGCTCGCGACCGCGCCCTTGATCCGGTGCTTGATCTTCGCCAGCTCGTCGATGAAGCAATTCGCCGTCGAGCCGGTGCCGACCCCGACGATCGCATCGTCCTCGACATACCTGATCGCCTCGCGGGCGACCGCCTGTTTCAGCGCGTCCTGCGTCATCCGCACTCTCCCGTGTGCCGCCCGCACATGGCAAGACACGCGGCACAGACCGCGCCTCTCTCTGCGGCAAAGATCATTTCTTCCGCGGCGGCGGCAGATCGGTGCATACGCCCTCGAACGCCTCCGCGGCGAGCCCGACCGATTCGGACAACGTCGGATGCGGATGGATCGTGCGGCCGATGTCCACGGCGTCGGCGCCCATCTCGATGGCCAGCGCGATCTCGCTGATCAGGTCGCCGGCGTGGGTGCCGACGATGCCGCCGCCGACGATCCGGTGCGTCGTCGCGTCGAACAGAAGCTTCGTGTGCCCCTCGTCGCGGCCGTTGGCGATCGCGCGTCCGGACGCCGCCCACGGGAACAGTCCCTTCTCGACCTTGATGCCCTTCGCCTTTGCCTCGTCCTCGGTCAGTCCGACCCACGCGATTTCGGGATCCGTGTAGGCGACCGAAGGAATCACGCGCGCGTCGAAATGCGATTTCTCGCCCGCGGCCGCTTCCGCCGCGACGTGGCCTTCGTGCACGGCCTTGTGCGCGAGCATCGGCTGCCCGACGACGTCGCCGATCGCGAAGATATGGGGGACGTTGGTGCGCATCTGCGTGTCGACCGGGATGAAGCCGCGGTCGGTGACGCCGACACCCGCCTTGTCGGCGCTGATCTTCTTTCCGTTCGGGCCGCGGCCGACGCTCATCAGCACCGCGTCGTAGGATTGCGGCTCCTTCGGCGCGTTGGGGCCTTCGAAGGTCACCCACAGCGCGTCCTTCTTCGCCTCGACCGCGATGGTCTTCGTGCCCACCATGATCCGGTCGAAGCGGGGCTTGTTGACCTTCTCCCAGACGCGGACGAGGTCGCGATCGGCGCCAGGCATCAGTCCGTCCAGCATCTCGACGACGTCGAGCCGCGTGCCGAGCGACGAATACACGGTGCCCATTTCGAGACCGATGATGCCGCCGCCGATGACGAGCATTCGCTTCGGCACCGACGCGAGATCGAGCGCGCGCGGTCGAATCCAGCATGCGCGGATCGTCCGGAATGAATGGCAGCCGCGCGACCTGCGAACCGACGGCGATGATCGCCTGCTCGAAGCGCACGACCTTCTTCGCGCCGGTCTTCGCCTGCGCCGGCCCGTCGGTGATCTCCACTTCGACGTGGTGCGCGTCGAGGAACTGGCCGACGCCGCGCACGACCTCGACCTTGCGGGCCTTGGCCATGCCGCCGAGCCCGCCGGTCAGCTTGCCGACGACCTTGTTCTTCCATCCGCGAAGCTTGTCGAGGTCGAGCTGCGGCGCGCCGAACGCAATTCCGTGCGCGGCGAGCGACTTCGTCTCGTCCATCACGGCCGCGATATGCAGCAGGGCCTTCGACGGGATGCAACCGACGTTGAGGCACACGCCACCCAATGCCGCGTAGCGCTCGATCAGCACCGTCTTCATGCCGAGGTCGGCGGCGCGGAACGCAGCGCTGTAGCCGCCCGGTCCGGCGCCGAGCACCAGCATCTCGGCATTCGATGTCCACCTTGCCGGTGTAGGCCGCGGCGCCAGGGCTCGCGGCTGGTGACGCTCCTGCCGCAGCGCTCGCACGCGGGGCGGGGGCGACGGTGGCGCGGCCGCCGCGGGGTTCGCCGCAGTTGCCGCCGCCGGGGGCTTGGTCGTCGCCGCGGTTGCGGCGGCACCGACATCGACGACCACGATGACCGAGCCCTCGCTCACCTTGTCGCCCAGCTTGACCCTGACTTCCTTGACGATGCCCGCGGCGGGCGAGGGCACGTCCATCGTCGCCTTGTCCGATTCGAGCGTGACGAGCGAATCCTCGGCAGCGACCGTGTCGCCCGGCTTCACGAAGACCTCGATGACCGGAATGTCCTTGAAGTCACCGATGTCGGGGACTTTGACCTCGACGGCGCTCACAGCATCACCCGCCGCATGTCCGCAAGGAGCGTCGCGAGGTACGTGGTGAAACGCGCAGCCGATGCGCCGTCGATCACGCGGTGGTCGTAGGAAAGCGACAGCGGCACCATCAGCCGCGGCGCGAACGCCTTGCCGTCCCACACCGGCTTCGTCGCGCTCCTCGACACGCCGAGGATCGCGACCTCCGGTGCGTTGATGATCGGCGTGAACGCCGTGCCGCCGATGCCGCCGAGGCTCGAAATGGAGAAGCAGCCGCCCTGCATGTCGGCCGGGCCGAGCTTGCCCTCGCGCGCCTTCGCCGAAAGCTCGCCCATCTCCTTGGCGATCTGGAGCACACCCTTCTGGTCGGCATTCTCTGATCACCGGCACGACGAGGCCGTTCGGCGTGTCGGCGGCGAAGCCGATGTGGAAGTACTGCTTCAGCACCAGGTTGTCGCCGTCGAGCGAGGCGTTGAAGTCCGGAAATTTCTTCAGCGCGGCGACCGAGGCCTTGATCAGGAACGCGAGCATCGTCACCTTGATGCCGGCCTTCTCGTTCTCCTTGTTGAGCGCGACGCGGAACGCCTCGAGGTCGGTGATGTCCGCCTCGTCGAACTGCGTGACGTGCGGAATCATCACCCAGTTGCGCGCGAGATTCGCGCCGGAGATCTTCTTGATGCGCGACAGCGGCTTCGCCTCGACCGGTCCGAACTTCGCGAAATCGACCGTCGGCCACGGCAGGAGATTGAGCGCGCCGCCGCTGCCCGGTGCGCCGCTGCCCGCTGCCGGCGCGCCGCCTTCGATCACCCGTTTGACGAAGTTCTGCACGTCCTCCTGCAGGATGCGGTCCTTCGGACCGGTGCCGGTCACGCGGGCCAGATCGACGCCGAGTTCGCGCGCGAACTTGCGCACCGACGGCGACGCGTGCGCAGCCTTGAAGGCGGCGGCATCCACGGGCGCGCCAGCGGCGACGCTCTGGTCCGGCGCGCGCACAGGTGCGGGTGTCGGCGTGGGCACGGACGCGGACGCGGGCGGCGGTCTCGGCTCGGCTCGGACTGGCGCGGCTCGGACTCGGACTCGGCGGCGGCTCGGACTCGGCGGCGGGCTCGGACTCGGCGGCGGGTGCCGGTGTCGATTGCGGCTTTGGCGTCGGCGCGGCAGCGGTCGCGGCGCCGCTCTTGCTGGCCCCGGTTTCCGCGGCGCCGGCTTCGAGGATGACGATCGGCGACCCTTCGGCGACCTTGTCGCCGAGCTTCACCTTCAATTCCTTGACGATGCCCGCGATCGGCGAGGGCACGTCCATGGTCGCCTTGTCCGATTCCAGCGTGACGAGCGAGTCCTCCGGCTGCACCGAGTCGCCGGGTTTGACGAAAATTTCGATGACCGGAACTGTCGGTGAAATCGCCGATGTCGGGGACCTTGACTTCGATCGTGCTCACAGGTGTACCCCCACGCTTGCGGCTGGCGCCGCTACGCTGCCCCCCGAGGGGGAGCAATTCGAGCCTTGGGACGGCCCGGCGGCTCTCATGGTTGTGCTTTCCCCGCCGGCGATTCGTGCGTCATACGGTCCACGGCGCGGGTTTCGCCGGATCGATCCCGTACTTGCGCATCGCCTCGGCCACCTTCGCGGCGGGGATCGTTTCCTCGTCGGCGAGCGCCTTCAGCGCCGCGACCGTCACATAGTGCCGGTCGACCTCGAAGAATCGCCGCAGCTTGCTCGCGGGTGTCCGAGCGTCCGAAGCCATCGGTCCCGAGGACGACGTAGCGCCGCGGAACGTAGGCGCGGATCTGCTCGGCGAAGGCGCGGATGTAGTCGGTCGCGGCGATCACCGGGCCTCGGTGTCGTCGAGGCAGCGCGCGACATGCGAGCGTTTGGGTTTGGCGGCGGGGCGAGCAGGTTCTCGCGCGCGACCGCCATGCCCTCGCGCGCGAGCTCCGTGAAGCTCGGGCAGCTCCAGAGGTCGGACGTCCACGCCCCAGTCGTCGGCGAGGAGCGCCGCCGCTGCGATCGACCTCGCGGAAGATCGTTCCGGAACCCAGCAGCTGCACCCGCGGCGCCTTGGCCTTCTTCTCCCCGCGCCTCGGAAGCAGGTACATGCCCTTGATGATCCCGGCCGCGGCATCCTCGGGCATCGCCGGCTGCCGGTAGTTCTCGTTCATCACGGTCAGGTAGTAGTAGACGTCCTCCTGCTCCGCGTACATGCGCCGTCAGACCGTCCTGGATGATCACCGCGACCTCGTAGCCGAACGTCGGATCGTACGACACGCAATTCGGAATCGTCGCCGCGATGAGGTGCGAATGCCCGTCCTCGTGCTGCAGACCCTCGCCGTTCAACGTCGTGCGCCCGGCCGTGCCGCCCAGCAGGAATCCGCGCGACCGCATGTCGCCGGCCGCCCACGCGAGGTCGCCCACCCGCTGGAAGCCGAACATCGAGTAGAAGATGTAGAACGGAATCATCGGCACGCCGTGCGTCGAGTAGCTCGTCGCCGCCGCGATCCAGTCGCACATCCCGCCGGCCTCGTTGATCCCCTCCTGCAGGATCTGGCCGTTCTTCGATTCCTTGTAGAACATCAGCTGGTCGCGAATCCTGCGGCGTGTACAGCTGTCCCTGCTGGTTCCAGATGCCGAGCTGGCGGAACAGTCCCTTCCATGCCGAAGGTGCGCGACTCGTCGGGAACGATCGGCACGATGCGCTTGCCGAGCGTCTTGTCGCGCAGCAGGAGCTGCAGGATCTGCACGAACGCCATCGTCGTCGAGATCTCGCGGTCGTCGCTGCTCTTGAGAAAGCGCTCGAACGCGGCCAGTTCGGGCGTGGCGAGCGCCTCGGCCTTTCCGCGCCGCGCCGGGAGGTAGCCTCCCAGTTCCAGCCGCCGCGCGCGCATGTAGTCGAGTTCCGGCGTGCCTTCGGCGAACGTGACGTAGGGGACCTCGTCGAGCTTTTCGTCGGGCACCGGAATCTTGAAGCGATCGCGGAAATGCCTGATCGCGTCGCGCGACATCTTCTTCTGCTGATGCGTGATGTTCTGCGCTTCGCCGGATTCGCCCATCCCGTAGCCCTTGATCGTCTTGGCGAGGATGACCGTCGGCTGGCCCTTGTGGTTGACGGCCGCGTGGAACGCGTTGTAGACCTTGAACGGATCGTGGCCGCCGCGGTTCAGCATCCAGATGTCGTCGTCCGAGTAGTCGGCGACGAGTTCCTTGAGCTCGGGCGTGTTGAAGAAGTGCTCGCGCACGTACGCGCCGTCCTTCGACTTGATCGTCTGGTACTCGCCGTCGACGACCTCCATCATCCGGCGCATCAGGATGCCCTTCTTGTCGCGGGCGAGGAGCGGATCCCAGTGCCGGCCCCAGATGACCTTGATCACATTCCATCCGGAGCCGCGGAAGTCCGCTCTCGAGATCCTGGATGATCTTGCCATTGCCGCGCACCGGGCCGTCGAGCCGCTGCAGATTGCAGTTGACGACGAAGATCAGGTTGTCGAGTTTCTCGCGCGCCGGCCATCCCGATCGCGCCCATCGACTCCGGCTCGTCCATTTCGCCGTCGCCGCAGAAGCACCAGACCTTGCGGCCTTCGGTCGAAGCGAAACCGCGATCCTGCAGGTATTTCATGAACCGCGCCTGATAAATGGCCATCAGCGGCCCGAGACCCATCGACACCGTCGGAAACTGCCAGAAGTCCGGCATCAGCCACGGATGCGGATACGACGAGATGCCCGTGCCGCCGACTTCCTGCCGGAAATTGTCCATCTGTTCCGGGGTGAAACGGCCGAGCATGAAGGCGCGCGCGTAGACGCCGGGTGCCGAGTGACCCTGCACCAGCACGAGGTCGCCGCCGTGTTCGGCGGTGGGCGCGCGCCAGAAGTGATTGAAGCCGATGTCGTAGAGCATGGCGGCCGACGCGAAGCTCGCGATATGGCCACCGACGTTGGTGTCCCTGTTCGCGCGCAGCACCATGGCCATCGCGTTCCACCGCACGTAGTGGCGGATCTTCCGCTCGATGTTGAAGTCGCCGGGGAGCCTGACCTGGTGCTCTGCCGGTATCGTGTTGATGTAGGCGGTGTTGGCGGAGAACGGCAGGTACGCGCCGGAGCGGCGCGCCCGGTCGATCAGCGCCTCGATCAGGAAGTGCGCGCGGTCCGGTCCCTCGGCCGCGAGCACGCCGTCGAGCGCGGCAAGCCATTCCTGCGTTTCCTGCGGGTCGTGGTCGGGAATGATGTCCATGCGCAAAGCCTCCGCGCCGATTGTTGCCCGGCGCCGTAGTCGGAACAAGAACCCGGATTGTAAGGCGTGCCTCGACCGCGGCACATTTGTAAGCACTTACTTTCTAGGGACGTCGGACCAGCAGCCATAGACCGCAACCGACCGACAGTCCGCCAAAGACGACGAACCCCGTTCGGTAGCCGCCGGTCAGCGCGGAAGCGAGCGCGAAAACGGGCGGGCCGACGACCACTCCGCCAAATGTGATGAAGTTCGATGCGCCGGTGACGGCGCCGACCTTGTCCGCCGGCGCCTGGCGCGCGACTTCGGCCAGCTGCACGCCGTTCCACCCGATCGCGGTTGCACCGAAAATGACGCACGTCGTGAGGATCGCGGCAAGTGGCCAGTTGGCGCCGAACGCCGCCGTTGCCCAGGCGCTCGCGCCGGCGACTATACCGATCATCCCCAGGAGCACCCGCGGCGCGACACGAAAATCGGCGACGGCGCCCCACACGATCCGGCCGACGATCCCCCCAAGATTTGCCACCGTCAGCGCGAGCCCCGCGGATACGAGCGAAAACCCGATTGACTCGGTCAGATAGACGACGAGAAAGCTCATCAGGCAGACCTGCAGCGCTGCATAGACGAATGCAACGACCGAGAGTTCGGCGAGCGCCGGAGTGCGCAGGACGTGGACGAGCGGCCCGACGATGCGGGACAGCGACGAGAATTGCGCGGGGGTGCGCCCGGTGTCCAGCGCCGGGCGCGCGATCTGGGCCGCGAGCGCGAGGAGGACACCCAGGGCAGCGATCAGCGCGAATGTGACGTGCCAGCCGATCCGCAGCGCCAGGATCGGCAACACCGCCCCGGCCAGAGCCGCCCCCGCCGGCACGCCGGTCTGCTTGATCGAAAAGGTCAACGCCATTCGCGACGGGGGTGCGGTTCGTGCGAGAAGCTGCGACGATGCCGGCGTGATCGGACCGTAGCCGAGACCGATGATCGCCGGCGCAATCGCAAGGGCGAGCACCACCGTGCCGGGAAACGCTGTGCCGCCGGCAACCATGAGCATGCCCGCCGCGCAGAACAGCACGCACACCTGCGACACCCGGATCGCACCATAGCGTTCGATGAAGACGCCCGACGCGAGGCTTGCCGTCATCGAGCCCGCATAGATGACGCCGACAAAAACGCCGACCAGCTTGGGGGCGATGCCGAGTTCGCGCCCGATTTCCGGCGCGAGCACCGACGTCGCCGTGGCCGCCAGCGCGGTGAATATCTGGATCGCGAGCGTGAGGCCGAGCGCGATTGCCCCCGTACGCGACGCCGGGTCGCGCCGGCTCACCGTGGAACCACCCATTCGCGTGACTCGGTGACGATGGTGCCGACGGTGATGTCGTGCGACCCGGCGGGTACCCGGGCGACGAGTTGCAGTTCGAACGCGCCGGCCACCAACGCTGCCCGTCGCGGCAGCAGCGGAACGAGCCGGTCGTAGTAGCCGCCACCATAGCCGAGCCGTCGCCCGGCGCGATCGAACGCGACGCCGGGCACCAGGACGAAATCGATCGCGTCGCAGGAGATGCGGGGACACCTTGTCGCCGGCTCGGGAATGCCACGGTAACCCACCCGGACATCCTGCCCGGGGTCGGCAATCGTGTGCAACGCGAGCATCCGTGCCTCGCTGTCCACGCGCGGTACGGCGACGGTCTTGCCCGCGGCCAGCGCGGCCTCTACCAGGTCACGCGTGTCCCACTCGCTTCGAAACGGGAACGTCAGCAGCAACGCGCGCGCAAATCCGAAGTCCGGGCGCGCCAGAATTCTCGTGACGATCGCGCGGGATGCGGCCGCCCGGGATTCCGGTGTCATCGCGTCGCGCTCGGCCAGAACGCGTTGGCGCAACGCGAGCTTTGCCGCGCGCAGCGCTTCACCCTGCAGGGGATCGGTGTCGCGGCGCTCGGCGGAGGGGGCCATGGGCCGATGGTAGCGCATGGCGGCGAGCGCACGCCGAGGCCTTATAATCGCGGCTCACATCGAGGCGCTGCCATGAACCACAATCACCAGATCTACCGCGATCGCCGTGCGGCGGTACTCCGGAAAATGCACGAGCAGACGGGAGGCGGCCTCGCCCTCGTGCCGACCGCGGCTGAGGCGGCGCGCAACCGCGACTCGCTTTTCCCGTATCGGCACGACAGCTATTTCTACTACGTGTCGGGCTTTCCCGAGCCGGAGGCTGTCGTTGCGCTCATCGCCGGTGCGGACGGCGACCGGCACGTGTTGTTCTGCCGTGAAAAGGATCAGGAGCGCGAGATCTGGGACGGCTTTCGCTATGGTCCGGATGCGGCGCGCGAGATCTTCGGTTTCGACGAGGCGCATCCGATCTCGGCACTCGACAAGCTCCTGCCCGATCTCGCGTCCGATCGGCCTGCCCTCTACACGCCGCTGGGTTTGTTCCCGGAATGGGATCGCAAGATCACCGGCGTGTTGAACGAGGTTCGCGGCCGCGTGCGCACCGGCGTGGTCGCGCCCGAAGAGATTGTCGACGTGCGACAGTCGCTCGACGCGTTGCGGCTCGTGAAGGACGCGCACGAGGTCGCATTGATGCGCCGCGCGGCCGCCATTTCCTCCGGCGCGCATCGGCGGGCGATGGATCGCACGCATGTCGGCTGGCACGAGTACCAGGTCGAAGCCGAGCTCGCGCACGAATTCCTTCGCAACGGCGCACAGGCCGTTGCGTACCCGTCGATCGTTGCGGGCGGCCCCAACGCGTGCGTGCTGCATTACCGGGAGAACAACCGGCAGCTGCAGGATGGCGATCTGCTGCTGATCGACGCCGGCTGCGAGTACCAAGGCTATGCGTCGGACATCACGCGCACGTTCCCGGTCAACGGGCGATTCACCGGGACGCAGAAGGCCGTCTACGAAGTGGTGCTCGCCGCGCAGCAGGCCTGCCTCGACGCCGTGCGACCGGGTGCCGACTTCCACGCGTACCACAAGGTCGCCGAACGCGTGCTTGCGCAGGGGTACCTCGACCTCGGACTGTGCCGGGGCACGCTCGACGCCGTGCTGGAGACCGGGGCCCACAAGCAGTTCTACATGCATCGGGCCGGCCACTGGCTCGGGATGGACGTGCACGATGCCGGCCTCTATCAGGTGAAGGGGGCGTCGCAGAAACTCGCGCCGGGCATGGTGCTCACCGTTGAACCCGGAACGTACATACGGCCGGCCGACAACGTCCCCGATGCGTTCTGGGACATCGGCGTCCGGATCGAGGACGACGTTCTCGTCACCGCGACGGGGATGGAGAACCTGACGCTGGCGGCGCCGAAATCGGTAGCCGACGTCGAGGCAGCGTGTCGGCGGTAACCGCAGCACGGTGCCGTGCTGCATGATGTCGTCATCGTTGGCGCCGGCCCGGTTGGGTCGACATTGGCGCTCGCGCTTGCGCCCGGCGAAATCGATGTAGCGGTTCTCGACGCGCGCAGCGCCGGTGAAACGCTGCGCGGTGACCGTTCGCTCGCGTTGTCGTACGGCACGCGCCTCATCCTCGAGCGGCTCGGCGTCTGGAGCGCACTTGCGGCCGTTCAGGGTGCGGCGACGCCCATCGTGCACATCGATGTCTCGCAGGCGGGCGGTTTCGGACAGATCGATCTCGCGGCCGATGAGCAAGGCGTCCCGGCGCTAGGATACGTCGTCAGCTATCGGGCCCTGCAGGACGCGCTCGACGTGGCGCTGCTGCGCGCCGGCATCACCCTGCGACATGGCGTGGTGGCTGCAGGCGTCGGTCGTGAGCCCGCGTGCGCAGCCGTCGCGCTGGCGGACGAGGGCGCTCAACCGGTTCGTGCGCGGCTGGCGGCCGTAGCCGACGGTACGGGCGCCGCGATGGCCGGCATTCCCCGGCGGCGGCACGATTACCGGCAAGTCGCGCTGATCGCGAAACTCTGGCGTGCGGGGCCGCATCGCGGCGTCGCGTACGAGCGCTTTACGCCCGACGGTCCGATCGCGCTCCTGCCGGAAGGCGATCACTATGGATTGATCTGGACCGTGACGCCGAGCCGGGCGCGCGAGCTCGCCGCGCTCGACGACGCCGCGTTCCTCGGCGCACTTGCGATCCATTTCGGCGCCCGGGCCGGCGGTTTTCTTCGCGTGGCCGATCGGCGCGAATTCCCGCTCGTATTGGAAGTCGCGCGCGACACCGTCCACGCGCATTGCGTTGCGCTCGGCAATGCCGCGCAGACATTGCACCCGGTCGCGGGGCAGGGATTCAACGTCGGTCTGCGCGATGCCTGGGAGCTGGCGCAAATCGTGCTCGACACCGCGCGCGAACGCATCGGGGATCGCGCGATGCTGGAGCGTTTTTTGCGCGGGCGCCGCCCGGACCGGATGGCCGGCATCGCGTTCACGCACGGACTCGTCAGCATCTTCGGCAACGACCTTCCGTTTGTCCGCTGGCCGAGAGGGTTGGCGCTCACTTTGCTCGACGCCGTTCCGGCAGCGAAGCGCGCATTCACGCACGCGATGCTGTTCGGCCTGCGGTATTGATCGCCGAACTATCGCCCTCGCGGGCGCGTCGGATGCAGTCTGCGGGGTCCGCCATCCAAAAAACGTGCCAACGTGATTGCACGGCACGGAAAGAAAAAGACGCGCGCGCGCCCCTCGCCATGTTCCGCGGAACGGTTATAATTCGCTCCCCCCGTCGTATTTTCCCGCCTGATTTTTCCATTCGCTTTCCGTGCGCATCGGTCATTACGTCATCCCGAACAATCTCGTCGTCGCACCGATGGCGGGGGTCACCGATCGGCCATTCCGTCAGTTGTGCAAACGGCTGGGCGCGGGCTACGCGGTGTCGGAGATGGTCGCATCGAATCCGCGTCTGCGCGACACGGAAAAATCGCAGCGCCGCACCGACCATCGCGGCGAGGTGGAGCCGATCGCCGTGCAGATCGCCGGCGCCGATCCCGCGCAGATGGCCGACGCCGCGCGGTTCAACGTCGAGCGCGGCGCGCAGATCATCGACATCAACATGGGCTGTCCGGCGAAGAAGGTCTGCAACGCCGCCGCTGGGTCCGCGCTGCTCGCTAACGAATCCCTGGTCGAATCGATCGTCACCGCAGTGGTCCGCGCAGTCGACGTTCCCGTTACGCTCAAGATCCGCACGGGCACCGATCCCGGGCACACGGAATGCACTCACGATAGCCCGGATTGCCGAAGACGCCGGCATCCGCGCGCTTGCCGTGCACGGCCGGACGCGCGCCTGCGCATTCGTCGGAGCTGTCGAGTACAACACGATTCGCGCCGTCAAGGCTGCGGTGCGCATTCCGGTGATCGCGAACGGCGACATCGCGACGCCCGAGCAAGCGAAGCGCGTCCTCGAACATACCGGCGCCGATGCGATCATGATCGGTCGCGCCGCGCAGGGCAGGCCGTGGATCTTTCGCGAAATCCGCCACTGGCTGGACTACGGAGTTCACCTGTTGCCGCCGACAGTGGCAGAAGCGCGTGCGGCGATCGAGGCCCACCTCGACGATCATTATGCGTTTTACGGCGAAATCGCCGGCGTGCGGATTGCGCGCAAGCACCTGGGCTGGTATGCAAAGGACCTCGATGGCGCAGATGCGCTCCGGGGCCAGGTCAATGCCGCGGAATCGAGCGTCGAACAGCTTGCCGCAGTCGGCCGATTCTTCGATACACTTGCCGTTCGGAGCGAACGGCTTGCCTATCGCGCCCCGGTCGCTGCGATCGCGGACGCTCGATTGGCCTTCGGCCGGTCACCAGATGAATCGCAAAGGGGCAGGGAGGCCCTGGCCGCGTGAGAAAAACACTGCGCATCAATACCGGCAACGAGATCGGCAAGACCGTCGAGAAGTCGCTGGACGAATATTTCCGCAGACTCGACGGCGAGCCGCCGCACGGGATCTACGACATGGTGATCAACCACGTCGAGCGGGCGCTGATCGCGTCCGTGATGGACCGCACCGGCGGCAACCAGACGCAGGCGGCCGACATGCTCGGGATGAACCGGAACACGCTGCGGGCGAAACTCACCAAGTACGACATTCGCTGACAGTCCGCGCGCGGCCGCTTCGGTTCACCGCGCACTCGGCTCGATCTGCCGCGTTCGCCCGCGCGATCCATTAACGGAAAAATTCCTGGCGATCCCGTCGTGCCCGTCCCCATAACGCAAGCGCTGCTTTCGGTTTCGGACAAGACCGGTCTCGTCGCGTTCGCGCGGGGCCTCGCCGCGCTTGGCGTGAAACTCCTGTCCACGGGCGGCACGGCGAAGGCGCTGGCCGGTGCCGGGCTCCCGGTCACCGAAATCGGCGAGTACACGGGTTTTCCCGAGATGCTCGATGGACGCGTCAAGACGCTGCATCCCAAAGTGCACGCCGGCATCCTTGCGCGGCGCGATGTCCGCGCGCATGCGATGGCCCTGGAACGGCATGGCATTCCGCCCATCGACCTCGTGGTCGTCAACCTGTATCCGTTTCGGGAAACGGTGGCGAAGGACGGATGCACGCTGGACGACGCGATCGAGAACATCGACATCGGTGGTCCGACGCTGCTGCGTGCGGCGGCAAAGAACTGGCAGCACGTGGGTGCGGTCGTGGACCCCGCGGATTATGACGCGCTGCTCGCCGAGCTTGCGGCGAGCGGCAAGGTGCTGTCGCCGGCGACGCGTTTTGCGCTCGCCCGGAAGGCCTTTTCGCATACCGCGTCGTACGACGGCGCGATCTCGAACTGGCTCACCGCGCGCGAACCGGATGGCGCGGCGGCCGCATTCCCCGATCGTTTCAATCTGCAGGCCGCGAAAGTGCAGGACCTGCGCTATGGCGAAAACCCGCATCAGCAGGCCGCGTTCTACCGGGACGAGAAGCCTGTGCCAGGAGCGATCGCCACGCATCGCCAGCTGCAGGGCAAGGAACTCTCGTACAACAACCTCGCGGATTCCGATGCGGCATGGGAGTGCGCGAAGTCGTTCCTGTCCCTCGGCGATGCCGTCGCATGCGTGATAGTGAAGCACGCGAATCCCTGTGGTGTGGCGCTCGGACCAACGCCGCTCGCCGCCTACCGCAACGCGTTCGCGACCGACCCGGTGTCGGCCTTTGGCGGGATCATTGCGTTCAACCGGCCCGTCGATGCGGCCGCGCTCGAGGCGGTGTCCGCGCAATTTCTCGAGGTGCTGGTCGCGCCCGGATACACGGCCGATGCGCTCTCCGTGATCGCCGAGAAGAAGAACGTGCGCGTGCTGGAGATCGCGCTGCCCGTCGTGGCTTCCGCGCCGCAGCTCGAACTGAAGCGCATTGGCGGCGGCTTGCTCCTGCAGAGCGCCGATGCGCGCAATATCACCGCATCGGAATTGCGCGTCGTCACCCGAAAGGCGCCTACAGAAGCGCAACTCGCCGATCTGCTTTTCGCCTGGCGTGTCGCGAAGTACGTGAAGAGCAACGCGATCGTTTTCTGCGGCGGCGGCCGGACGCTGGGCATCGGTGCCGGTCAGATGAGCCGCGTCGACTCGACGCGGATCGCGGCGGCCAAGGCCGAAGCGGCGCAACTGTCGCTCGCGGGCTCGGTTGTCGCGTCGGATGCGTTCTTTCCGTTTCGCGACGGCCTCGACGTCGTCGCGGACAACGGCGCCACCGCTGTCATCCAGCCTGGCGGCAGCGTCCGGGACGACGAGGTCATCGCCGCCGCGGACGAACGCGGCATCGCCATGGTATTCACCGGCGTGCGCCATTTCAGGCATTGATGCAAGGAGCATAGGTGCGGACTAGTCAACTGTGGTCGCTCGTCGCCGTTGTCGCTGCGTTCCAGGCGGCACCGGTGCTCGCCGTCGAATGTCAGGGCGATCCGGAGTCCAGGGAGCTCTCGTTCGTCGACCGCGCGTGCAGTCGCCTGGTGGACACATGGAAGCGCGGCAAGTCCGAGATCATCGTGTCCGGTTACGCGTGGCACACGCCCTGGACCTGGACGAAGGAGAAGCGGGCCGAGGAGAACGCGCTTGCATGGGGCGGCGGGTACGGCAGGACCGTGGAGGAAGCCAACGGCAACACGCATACGGTCTTCGGCCTCGCTTTCCTCGATTCGCACAAGAACGTGGAGTTTCAGGTCGGGTACGGCTGGTCCACCTTCTGGGGGCCTCGCGACGGCATCCAGCCAGGACTCGGCTACACGGCGATGATCGTGCAGCGCCCGGACATCGCGAAGGGCATCCCGTTTCCCGCCGTGCTCCCGCTCTTTTCGCTCCGCTATGGCCAGGCCACGCTCATTTCGACCTATATTCCGAACTTCGGCGGCGGCATCAACAACGGCAGCGTGCTCTACGTCTTCGGGCGGGTAGTCCTCGACTGAGTTCGAAGCCGAAACGGGGGTCGGGATCGGGCATGAACATCCTTGTCATCGGCGGCGGCGGACGCGAACATGCGCTGGCGTGGAAGTTCGCGCAATCGCCGCGCGTCGCGAAGGTTTTCGTCGCTCCCGGCAACGCGGGCACGGCGCGCGAGCCCGGTCTCACCAACGTTCCGGGCACGGCGATCGCGGACCTCGTCGCGTTCGCGAAGAACGAACCGGTCGCGCTGACGGTGGTCGGACCGGAGGCGCCGCTGGCCGCGGGCATCGTCGACGCGTTTCGTGCGGCGGGTCTCAGGATCTTCGGCGCCACGAAAGCCGCCGCGCAGCTCGAGAGTTCGAAGGACTACGCAAAGATGTTCATGGCGCGGCACGGCATTCCCACCGCGAAGCACCAGACCTTTGCGGATGCCCCTGCGGCGCGCGCCTATGTCTCGGAACGCGGCGCGCCCGTCGTCGTCAAGGCAGACGGCCTGGCGGCAGGCAAGGGTGTCGTCGTGGCGCAAAGTGTCGCCGAAGCGCACGCGGCAATCGACGCGATGCTCGTCGGCAACGTGATGGGCGCTGCCGGCGCCCGCGTGGTCGTCGAGGACTTTCTCGCCGGCGAGGAAGCGAGCTTCATCGTCATGGCCGATGGCCGGCACGTGCTGTCGCTCGCGTCGTCGCAGGATCACAAGCGGCTCCTCGACCATGACGAGGGGCCGAACACCGGCGGGATGGGGGCGTATTCGCCCGCGCCGGTCATCACGCCGGCGATGCACGCGCGGATCATGCGCGAAGTCATCCTGCCGACGGTCAATGGCATGGCCAGCGATGGCATCCCGTACGCCGGATTTCTCTACGCGGGGGTGATGATCGACGCGGCCGGCCAGCCGAAGGTCCTGGAATTCAACTGCCGTCTGGGCGATCCGGAAACCCAGCCCATCATGATCCGGCTCAAGTCCGACCTCGTGGACCTGATCGAACATGGTGTCAACGGCTCGCTCGATCGCGCCGACGCCGATTGGGACCGTCGCGTTGCCCTCGGTGTCGTCTTGGCGGCCGATGGTTATCCGGACAACCCTCGCGCCGGCGACGTCATCGAAGGCCTCGATCGGGTGACGAGCGAAACTCACCCGGAGTGCAAGATCTTTCATGCCGGCACGATGCAGGAGAGAGGCAAGGTCGTCGTTTCCGGCGGCCGCGTGCTCTGCGTCACCGCGCTCGGCGATTCCGTGAAGCAGGCGCAGCGCGCGGCGTATGCGGCGGTGGGCGAAATCCGCTTTGCCGGCATGCAGTATCGCGGCGACATCGGCCATCGCGCGGTCGCCGCGCGCAGCGCGTGAACGTCACCGGCCCCCGCGACTACTTTCTGGCGCTGCAAGCGCGCGTCGTCGCCGGACTCGAAGCGGCCGACGGGCAGCCGTTTCGCCGCGACGAATGGACGCGGCCCGAGGGCGGTGGCGGCATTTCGCGCGTGATCGAAGAAGGCAACGTGTTCGAGCGTGGGGGGGTCAACTTCTCGCACGTCGTCGGTGACAGGCTGCCGCCTTCGGCTACCGCAGCCCGTCCCGACATCGCCGAGCGTTCGTGGGAGGCGATGGGCGTGTCGCTCGTTTTGCATCCGCGCAATCCGTATGCGCCGACCGTGCACATGAATGTGCGGATGTTCGTCGCGCATGCCGACGGCACGCGCGCGGAGGGCGATGTCTGGTGGTTCGGCGGCGGCATGGATCTGACGCCCTATTATGGTTTCGCCGACGATGCGGCTCACTTCCACCGGGTATGCCGCGATGCGCTGGTGTCGTTTGGTGCCGATGTGCACGGCAGGTACAAGCGCTGGTGCGACGAATATTTCTATCTGAAGCATCGGAAGGAGCCGCGGGGCATCGGCGGCATCTTCTTCGACGACCTCGCGGACGGCGGCTTCGATCGCTGCTTCGCGTTGACGCAGAGTGTCGGCGACCGGTTCCTCGATGCCTACGTCCCGATCCTCGAGCGGCGCCGGGAAATTCCATTCGGCGAGCGCGAGCGTGACTTTCAGGCGTATCGGCGCGGTCGGTACGTCGAGTTCAATCTGGTCTGGGACCGCGGAACGCTGTTCGGGCTTCAGTCGAACGGCCGCACCGAGGCGATCCTCATGTCACTGCCGCCCGTCGTGAAGTGGCGATACGACTGGAAGCCCGCGCCGGGGACGCCCGAAGCGCAGCTTTATTCCGACTTCCTGGTGGCGAAGGACTGGCTCGAATGAGCGAGGGGGGCGAAGCCAAGGCCCGAAGGGCGCGTCCCCGAGCGATTGAGGCGGCGGCCGACAGGTCCGAGGCCCAATGCAGGTAGTTCTGTGCGGAGGCCGCGAATGAGCGAGGGGGGCGAAGCCAAGGCCCGAAGGGCGCGTCCCCGAGCGATTGAGGCGGCGGCCGACAGGTCCGAGGCCCAATGCAGGTAGTTCTGTGCGGAGGCCGCGAATGAGCGAGGGTCGAAGCAAGTATCCGGACGACGCACATCTCGAGGAAACGAAGGTGACGTCGGAGTTGGTGTTCGACGGCAAACTGCTGCAGGTAAGACGCGATAGCGTGCGTCTGCCCGATGGGCGCCTCGCGACGCGCGAATACGTGCTGCACCCCGGGGCCGTGCTGATCGTCCCCATGCTTCCGGACGGCCGTCTCATCGTCGAGCGCCAGTTTCGCTATCCGGTGGGCGAGGTTTTTCTCGAGTTTCCGGCCGGAAAACGCGACCCGGGTGAGATCCCCCTCGCCACCGCACGCCGCGAGCTCGCCGAGGAGGCGGGTTACACGGCGGCGCAGTGGACCCCGCTCGGCAGGATCCATTCGGTAGTCGGGTACTCGAGCGAAGCGATAGAGTTCTTCGTCGCGGAAGGGTTGACGCATGTCGGCGCCGCGCTCGATGACGGCGAGTTCCTGGAAATCGTCGCCATGAGTCTCGACGCCATGCTCGCCGCGCTCGATCGAGGGGAAATCACCGACGCGAAGACCGTCGCCGCGCTGCTGCTCTACGCGCGGTGGCGATCGCGCTGAATTGATGATCGCGTGGCGGCTCACGATCCGCGGCCGCGTTCAGGGCGTCGGCTATCGCTATGCGATGATCGAAGCGGCGCACGCGCAGGGTGTCGCCGGCTGGGTGCGCAATCGGCGCGACGGGACGGTCGAAGCGCTGGTTCAGGGCGACGAACGCGCCGTCGAGCGCCTTTTGACGTGGTGCAGGCGCGGACCGCCGGGAGCGCGCGTCACCGCGATCGACCCTGTCGCACTGGAGGCGGATCCCGCGCTGGCGGGGTTTGTGTCCCGGCCGACGGAATGAGGAGCCTTGGCGCCGGTTCGGCTCGACGCGACGGCGGACCGGTCCGCGCGCAGATTCACACGTCGGGCGCGTCGCGGATGCCGAAGATGTCCTTCCACGCGGCGTAGCTCGACGCGGCCCACAGCGGCAACGCCAGCACGAGCCCCAATCCCATCGTCGCGATACCGAAGCCGAGCAGCACCAGCGACGCTGCCGCGTACGCGAGCAATGGCCCTGTGTTGAGCCCAAAGGCATTCCAGCTCGCCGCGAACGCCGCTCCCGGCGCCACATGCTCCAGCAGCGCGTGGAACGGCACGAACATGATCGGCAACGAAGCGAGAATTCCGATCGTGTAGATGCCAAGCAGCGCCGCCGGCGACAGGTCGGCGGCAACGCTTGCCGCATCGAGCAGGTTCGCGCCCGCGACCCACCAACCGGCGAACGCCTGCGCGGCAAACGTGACGAGCGCCGACGCGATCACCGCAAACAGGGCGCCGGCCGGCGCCCGAAACGCCTTCAATGCGTGGCGCAGCGACGGCGCCGTGCCGTGGTCGGTGGCGGCGGCGGCGTAGATGAGGCCGCAGCCGACGAGTGGTGCGATCACTTCACTCAGGAGAGGACCCAGCCTGGGCACGGCTCGCAGCGCGAACTCGGCGGCTATCGTGACGACCGCGAGCGCAGCCCACGACGCGGGCGAGCGCTTGAACAGTCGCATCGCCTCTTCGTACCATGCCATGGCGTGTCGCCACGGCACGATGCGCGGATGCAGATGAGCCGGCGGCGCGACGGGAAACGGGGGCGGCAACTCGGTCATCGCGCGGTGTGCGAACGGCCCTGTCCGGCCGGCATCCGGACCGCGCTCAAGCACCTTCGCCCAGGTATGCGGCGCGGACCGCCGGATCGTGCAGCAGCGTCTTCGCATCACCTGCCAGCGTGATCTCCCCGGACTCCATCACATAGCCGCGATTGCTGACCTCGAGCGCGAGCTTGGCATTCTGCTCGATCAGCAGGATCGTAACGCCTTCGCGCGAGACCTTCATCACCGTTTCGAAGACTTTCTGGACCATCAGCGGCGCGAGCCCCATCGACGGCTCGTCGAGCAGCAGAAGCTTCGGTTTCGACATCAGGGCACGGCCCATCGCGAGCATCTGCTGTTCGCCGCCGGAGAGCGTTCCGGCGGTCTGCCGGCGCCGCTCCTTGAGCCGGGGAAAGAGTTCGAACACCCGCTCGATGTCGCGCTTGATTTCGGCACTGTCACTGCGTATGTAGGCGCCCATCGCCAGATTCTCCTCGATCGTAAGCGCGCCGAAGACGCCGCGGCCTTCGGGAACCATGGCGAGGCCCATGCGAACGAGTTCGTAGGAGCGCCGGCCGGTGACGTTCTCGCCGCCGTAGCGGATCGTGCCGGCCCGCACCGGCTGCAATCCGCGTGATGCCCTTGAGCGTCGTGGTCTTGCCCGCACCGTTGGTGCCGATCAGGCACACGAGCTCGCCCTTGTCGACGTGGAGGTCGATGCCCTTGACTGCGTGGATGCCGCCGTAGGCGACTTCCACTTTGGCGAGGTCGAGCAGCGCGGTTGCGTTGTCGGCGGCCACGTCAGGAACCCGCGAGATCGAGCGCGACCTCGCCGCCGAGATAGGCGGCGATGACCGCCGGATCCTTCTGCACCGTCGGCCGCCGTTCCCTCGGCGATCTTCTTGCCGTAGTCGAGCACGAGCACGCGGTCGCACACGCTCATCACGAGTTTCATGTCGTGCTCGATCAGGAGGATCGTCGTGCCGTCGCGCCGAATGTCGTGGAGCAGATCCTTGAGCGACGCCGTTTCGGTGGCGTTCATGCCGGCCGCCGGTTCGTCGAGCGCGAGGAGCTTCGGGCTCGGTGGCGAGCGCGCGGGCGATCTCAAGCCGCCGCTGGTCGCCGTAGGCGAGGTGCTTCGCGAGCGCTGTTGCGCGCGCTGACGCGACGCCGACGTACTCGAGCAGTTCGTGCGCGCGCCGCTCGATCGCCTTCTCCTCGGCGCGCGTACTGGCGTTGCGGAATATCGCGCCGAACACGCCGGCATGCGTACGCACGTGGCGGCCGATCATCACGTTCTCGAGCGCGGACAGGTTGGCGAACAGCCGGATGTTCTGGAACGTGCGCGCGATGCCGCGCTCGGCGACGTCGTTCGGCTTGCAGGCCGGTCAGCGGCTGGCCGTCGAACACGAACGCGCCGCCGTCGGTGGACATAGATGCCGGTGAGCACGTTGAACAGCTGGTCTTGCCGGCGCCGTTGGGCCCGATCAGTCCGTAGATCTCGCCGTGGTTGATCGTGAAGTCGACCTCCGACAACGCCTGCACGCCGCCGAAGCGCTTGCTGATACGCCTTGGCCGTGAGCAGCGCGAGTGCGCGGGCGGGTTCATTGGTGGGTCCCCGTTCTTGCGCAGACGGCGCTCATTCGGATTCCAGCTCGCGCTTGCGCAGCGCCGAAGGCAGGATGCCAGCGGGCCGGTACAGCATCATCAGCACGAGCGCGAGACCGAACAGCAGCATGCGGATCACCTCGGGCTCGATCAGCATCCGGCCGAACAGCGCCTCCTGCACCGGCGCGACCGTGTAGCGCAGCACCTCGGGCACGAACGACAGCAGCACCGCGCCCAGGATCACGCCCCAGACGTTGCCCATGCCGCCCAGCACGACCATCGACAGCACCATGATCGACTCGATCAGCCCGAAGCTCTCCGGGCTGATGAAGCCCTGCATCGCCGAGAACATGCCGCCGGCGATGCCGCCGAACGACGCGCCCATCGCGAACGCCAGCAGCTTGATGTTGCGGGTGTTGATGCCCATCGCGCGCGCGGCGACCTCGTCCTCGCGGATCGCCTCCCAGGCGCGGCCGATGCGCGAGTCCTGCAGCCGCAGGTTGATCACGATGATGACGATCAGCGACCAGCAGCGAGCAGGTAGTAGTACTTGACGGGCCCGGTGAAGTCGAGTCCGGCGAAGGTCTGGTTCGTCGCGAAACTGAAGTCGCCGATCCGGAACGGGTCGATCAGCGTGATGCCCTGCGGACCGTTGGTGATGTTGACCGGCTGCGACAGGTTGTTGAGGAAGATGCGGATGATCTCACCGAAGCCGAGCGTGACGATGGCGAGATAGTCGCCGCGCAGCTTGAGCGTCGGCGCGCCGAGCAGCACGCCGAACATGCACGCGACTGCCGCGCCGATCGGCAGGATGATCCAGAACGGCAGGTGCAGGTTGAAGTGCGGGCGACGCGAGCAGCGCGTAGACGTAGGCGCCGACGGCGTAGAACGCGATGTAGCCGAGGTCGAGCAGGCCGGCGAAGCCGACGACGATGTTGAGGCCGAGCGCCAGCAAGACGTAGAGGATCGCGAGATTGGTGATGCGCACCCAGGCCGTGCCGATCCCGGCCAGCGCGAACGGCAAGCACGAGCAGCGCGACTGCGACGAGCGCGATGCCGACCCAGGCGAGCGCGCGGGTATTTCCTGGTGATTGAGGAAACGCTGCATCGCCGTCGTCCTCACGCGCGGTCGCTGACGCGCTCGCCGAGCAGTCCGGACGGCCGGAAAACGAGCACCAGCGATCAGCACGAGGAACGCGAACACGTCCTGGTAATTCGAGCCGAACAGCGTCAGATGCGGATTGTCGACGCAGCGCTGCGCAAGCGCGTCTGACCAGTTTGCCAGCTGGCAAAGGTTGGTGAGGTCGCCGACGTAACCCGCGCCGAGCGCCTCGATGACGCCGAGCAGCATGCCGCCGAGCATCGCGCCCGCCAGATTGCCGATGCCGCCCAGCACCGCGGCGGAAAATGCCTTGAGGCCGAGCATGAAGCCCATCTGGTAGTGCGCGATGCCGTAATAGGTGCCGACCATGACGCCGGCCACCGCGCCGAGTCCCGCGCCGATCACGAACGTGAGTGCGATCACCGTATTGATATTGATGCCCATCAGCCCCGCCACCTGGCGGTTCTGCGACGTCGCGCGCATCGCGATGCCGAGCTTGGTCCGATAGACGAGCGTCAGCAGGCCGGCCATGATCAGCACCGAAGCCGACGATGATCGCGATCTGCACGTTGGTGATCGTCGCGCCGTTTGGATTGTTGGTGATGTGGAATGGGGTCACCGCGATGATCTGCGGGAACGAGAACGGATTGCGGGTCCAGATGATCATCGCCAGGTGCTGCAGGATGATCGACAGGCCGATCGCCGTGATGAGCGGGCGCTAAGCGCGGCGCGTTGCGCAGCGGCCGGTACGCGACGCGCTCGAGCGTGTAGCCCACGCGCCATGCAGGCGGGAATCGCCACCAGGACGCCGGCCAGCACGATCGCGAGCGGCGGCAGCCCGGTGTTCGCGCCGATGAGCGCGGTGATGACGGTGAACGCCACCATCGCACCGATCATCACGACCTCGCCGTGCGCGAAATTGATGAGCTGGATGATCCCGTACACCATCGTGTAGCCGAGCGCGACGATGGCGTACACGCTGCCGAGCGTCAGGCCATTGATCATCTGCTGCAGGAAAATGTCCAACCTGCCCCCCACGCGGGCGCGTTTCCGGAAACGGTCCGACGCGCTCGTCGCGATCCGGTCCGGCGTGCATTGTGTCGCGTCCGGCGATTGTGCGGGTTGCGGGCGACCTCGGCAACCCCGCCGACGATTCGCGGCGAACCAGCGCCACGACCCGCGCGACAGCCGCAAATGAAAACGGCGCCCCGCAGGGCGCCGTTTTCGTCATTTCCGCGTTGCCTATTTCTTCTTGGCGTCCTTCGCCGGTGCCATCGCCGGCGCCATCGCCGGTGCGGCGGCAGCAGGCGCTGCGGCAGGCGCACCGCCAATCATGGTCGTCTTGCCGGCCTTGCACGACCGCGACGGGCTCGACCTTGCCGTCCTTCAGTGTGAAGATCGTCATCTCGGCGTTCTTGCGGTCGCCCTTGTCGTCGAATTCGATGTGGCCGTGACGCGCCGTCGAACGAGATCGCCTGCAGCTCCGGCAGATACTTCGCCGGATCGGCCGAGTCGGCCTTCTGCATTGCGGCTATGAGCAGATTCGCGGAGTCGTAGGTATACGGCGCATACTGCTTGACGTCGCCGTACTTCGCCTTGAACGCCTCGACGAAGTCCTTCGACGTCATGACGAGCGGCAATCCCGCCTGCGAGCAGACGAGACCTTCCGCAGCTGCGCCGGCGAGTTTTGTCATTTCGTCGGTGCAGGCACCGTCGCCGAACGCGAACACGGCCTTGATGCCGAGTTCGCGTGCCTGCTTGATCATCGGGCCGCCGGTCGCGTCCATGCCGCCGTAGAAGATGACATCGGGATTCTTGCCCTTCATCTTCGTCAGGATCGCCTTGAAGTCGGTCGCCTTGTCGTTGGTCTTCTCGCGGGCGACGATCTGGACGCCTGTCTCCCTTGAGCGTCTTCTCGACTTCGTTCGCGAGACCCTCGCCGTAGGCGGTGGCGTCGTCGGCGATCGCGACCTTCTTGGCCTTGAGTTCGGTCGCGAGGTACGCGGCGATGGCGGGACCTTGCTGGTCGTCGCGGCCGACGATACGGAAAATGCCCTTGAAGCCCTGCTCGGTGAGCTTCGGGTTCGTGGCCGAACCGGAGATCATCGGAATCCCGGCCTGGGTGTAAACGGCGGAGGCGGGAATCGTTACGCCGGAATTGAGGTGGCCGACCACGCCGGCAACCTTCGCGTCGGCGAATTTCTGCGCGATCGTCGGGCCGAGCTTCGGGATCGGCCTGATCATCCTCGGCCATCAGTCTCGAACTTGACCGTCTTGCCGCCGATCTTCATCTCTTCGCGTTGGCTTCGTCGAGCGCCAGGCGCACGCCGTTTTCGTTGTCCTTGCCCAGGTGCGCGATGCCGCCGGTCAGCGGGCCGGCATGGCCGATCTTGACGACGACGACTTCCTCGACCGGCGCTGCCGGGGCCTTCGGGGCTTCGGCTTTTTTCGGCGGTTCTTCCTTGCCGCAACCATAGAAGGTTACGAGCGCGGCCGCGACGAGCGTGAGACCGAGCTTGTGGGAGATGTTCATTCAGATTCCTCCGGAGGGATAGGGGTATGCCGAAAGGAACAGACAATTATTCTCCTCTCTTGGCCGCTGTGTCAATGATGCCCTTCGGGCGGCGGTTCGGGCCGGCCGGCACTTCGCGCCCGCCGGCCGCCGCCGGTCGCACGTGGCGGCTCCCTGTCGCAACGGCCTTCCCGGGTATGGTGCAGGAGCCTAAACTACGCGTCTTTTCGAATCCGAATGATGCGTTCTCGCCGCATCCAACGGGGGAATCGTTTCGCGGTCGGCCGGATACCCCGGGCCGGCTCGGTCCATGGCGGCTGCCACATCGGACGGACGCCTTCAGGGGGCTGGCATGACCAAGCAATGGACAAGGCGGCGCGTGATCGGCACCGCCGCCGTGCTGGTGATTCTGGGGGCCATCGGCGGTACCGCCGGCGATCCGAATCGCCAAGAAATTCAGCGAATCCGAGGGGGAAAAGGCCGCCAAGGCGACCGTTGTGCTCGAATTTCTGCCGGCGGACCTGGCGAAGGTCGAAACGAAGCGCTATCGCGCGCTGGCTTCCGGTTTCCGGCGCATTGCAACCGGTTCGCCAGGCGACCGTCAAGGCAAAGGTATCCGGTGACGTACGCCAGATCACCGTCCGCGAGGGCGAGTCGGTTCGCGCGAGGGCCAGCTGCTGGCGCGCATCGACACCGCCGACCTCGAGGCGAAGCTGATCGAGCGCGCGGGCGCGCTCGAATCGGCGAAAGCGCAACTCGCGATGGCCGACAAGACGCAGGCGACCAACCAGACGCTCCTGAACCAGAACTTCATCTCGCAGAATGCGTTCGACAATTCCGTAGTCGAGCTTCGACGTCGTCGCAGCGGCAGCGTCAAGTCGGCGGAGGCGCAGGTCCAGCTTGCGCCGAACGCGCTGCAGGACGCGGTCGTCGCGTCGCCGCTGGCCGGAATCGTCGCGAAACGGCACGTGCAACCCGGCGAGAAAGTCGCGTTCGACATCCCCGCTTGTCACCATCGTCGACCTCAAGGAAATGGAACTGCAGGCGCTGGTGCCTGCCGTCGACATCCCGGAACTCGCGATCGGCAAGGCGGTCGAGCTTTCGATCGACGGTTTCGGCGAACGGCACTTCACCGGTCGCGTCGAGCGGATCAACCCGTCGACCGAACCCGGTACGCGCGCGATTCTCGTCTTTGTCGGCATTCCGCAATCCCGACGGCGAGCTGCGCGGCGGAATGTTCGCCACCGGCCGCATCGCGCTCGCGCGCGAGCCCGCCGGTGCCGTACGTTGCCGGCGACCGCCGTGCGTACCGAGGCGGGGCAAACGTTCGTCTGGACGATCGAGGACGGCAAGCTCGTCAAGCGCGGTGTCGTGACCGGCCGTCGCGACGACGAGCCGGGCGCATCGAGATCAAGACGACGTTGGCGCCGGATGCGCCGGTGCTCGGCTGCGCGCTTCGACAACCTGAAGGACGGCGCGCCGGCGATCGTCAAGGCCCCGTCCCGATTCCTGCGCCGGCTTCGGCGCCGACGTCCAGCCGGCCGCAAGTCGCGGGCTGACGCGCGGTCGAGAAACCTCACCATGTGGATCACGCGCGTCTCGATCAACAACCCGGTCTTCGCCACGATGGTGATGATCGGCATCGACAGTGCTCGGGCTCTTCGCGTACAACCGCCTGCGCGTCGAGCAGATGCCGGACGTCAGCCTGCCGTTCGTCCTGGTGCTGACACAACTATCCCGGCGCGTCGCCGGAGGTCGTCGAGGTCGACGTCACCAAGCCGCTCGAAAACGCGATCAATACGGTCTCCGGTGCGAGCCTCCTCCGTTCGAATTCGCGCGAAGGGCGGCAGCGAGGTCTTCGCCGAATTCCGGATGTCGACGCGACATGACGAAGGCCATGCAGGACGTGCGCGACAAGATCGGCCAGGTGCGCCCCGGCTTTCCCCGCGACGTGAAGGAGCCGCTCGTTCTGCGTGCCGACCAGGAGAACCAGCAGCCCGTGGTCTCGGTCGCGGTGTTGTCGCCGACCATGAGCCTGCGCGACCTGTCCTCGCTCACCGACCAGACGATCGTCAAGGCGCTCGAGAATGTCCCCGGCGTGGCCCGCATCGACGTCAGCGGTCGGGTCACCCGGCAGATACTCGTCCAGATCAAGCCGCAGGCGGTGACGGCGCTCGGCGTCGGCGTCGACCAGGTGATCAGCGCGATTCGCGCCGCGAACCAGGACATCCCCGCGGGCCGCATCACACGCGGGAGCGACCGACGCGATCGTGCGTGTCGAGGGCAAGATCAAGGACCCGGCGCAGTTCGCACGCATCATCGTGGCCCAGCAGGGCGGTGCGCCGATCTACCTGTCGCAGGTCGCGGACGTCATCGACGGCGAGAAGGAGGGGACCTCGATCGGCCGCATCAACGGCCATCCGGCGATCACCGTCGATATCCAGAAGGCGCAGGACGCGAACATCGTCGACACAGGCCGCGGGATCACCGCGGCCATCGCCCTTCTCAGGACCCGCTTGCCGGCCGACGTCGAGTTGCGCATCGCCAACTCGACGGCCGACACCGCGAGCGGAGCGTCAACCGCGTGAAGTCGACGATCCTCGAGGGTGCGATCCTGACGGTCCTGATCGTCTTTCTCTTTCTGCACAGCTGGCGCAGCACGGTGATCACCGGTCTCACGTTGCCGATCGCGGTGATCGCCACGTTCATCGCGCTGCACGGATTCGGTTTCACGCTCAACTTCCTGACGCTGATGGCGCTGTCGCTCTGCATCGGGCTACTGATCGACGATGCGATCGTCGTGCGCGAGAACATCGTCCGGCACATGGGTATCGGCAAGGACCACGTTACGGCGGCGCGCGAGGGCACCGACGAGATCGGCCTCGCGGTGATGGCGACCACGTTTGCGATCGTCGCCGTATTCGTGCCGATTGCGTTCATGAGCGGCATCGTCGGGCGATTCTTCTTCCAGTTCGGCGTCACGGTCGCCGTCGCCGTCCTGGTCTCGCTGTTCGTCTCGCTTCACGCTTGATCCGATGTTGTCCGCGGTGTGGCACGATCCGCCCGGCTCGCGGTTCCGGCGCATACCGTGGCTCGGCCGCTTCATGGACCGCGTCGAGCGGGGAATCGAGTGGCTGCACGCGCTCTACGGAACGATTCTGGAATGGGCGCTGGGTCACCGCAAGAGCGTGATCGCGCTTGCCCTCGTCTCCTTCTTCGCAAGTTTTGGCATCGTGCCGCTGGTCGGCACCGAGTTCATCCCTGACGCGGACGAGGGGTTCATATCGCTGCGCCTCAACACGCCGGTCGGCTCGAGCCTCGAGTACACCGACAGCAAGGTGCGCCAGGTCGAGGCGATGTTGAAGGGCATTCCCGAAATCGCGCTCGCGATGACGACCGTGGGCTCGGACGAAGGCCGCAATTACGCGCGCATCAACCTGAAGCTCGTCGACCTTGCCGACCGCGAAGCGCTCGCAGAAGGAGATCGAACGCGCGATCAGGAACGAGCTCAAGCCCATTCCCGGCGTAGAGCTCGCGTTCGGCTTCAACCGGCCGATCTGCGTCAATCTGCTCGGGCCCGACCCCGCGACGCTCACGAAGCTGATCGACGAATTCGCGCAGAAGGTTGCGCGGATTCCCGGCATCGCCGACCTGGAGACGTCCGAGAAGGCCGCCGCTCCCGCATTGTCGATCCGGCTCAACAACGACGCCGCGGCGGATGTCGGAATCACGGTGCAGCAGGTGGGCGCGACGCTTCGGCCGCTGCTTGCCGGCGACACCGTGAGCTACTGGCTGGGGCCGGACGGGCAGAATTACGAGGTGAACGTGCAGCTGCCGAAGGAGAACCGCCGGCTTGCGTCCGACCTCGCCAATCTTTATCTCGCTACGAACAAGCGCGGCCCCGACGGCGAGGCGCAGATGGTGCCGCTGCGCCAGGTTGCGGAGATCGTCGAGACGACGTCGCCCGCAGATCATCAAGCGCCAGGAACTGCAGCGCCGCGTCGCGCTCTATGCCAATGTCGAGGGACGTCCTTCCGGCGATGTCGGCAAGGACGTGCAGAAGATCATCACGCAGTCGACGCTGCCGCCCGGCTACCGTTTCGATGTCGGCGGCCAGACGAAGGACATGCAGGAATCGTTCCAGGCGGCGCTCGCGGCACTGGGCCTCGCCGTGATCTTCATCTACCTGATCCTCGCCTCGCAGTTCGCGAGCTTCATGCAGCCGGTCGCGATCATGGCGTCGCTTGCCGTTCTCGCTGATCGGCGTGTTTCTCGCGCTGCTGCTCACCGGCACGACGCTCAACATCTTCTCGATGATCGGTTTCATCATGCTGATGGGCCTCGTGACCAAGAACGCGATCCTGCTGGTCGACTTCGCCAATCGCGCGCGCCGCGCGGGGGCGAGCCTGCACGACGCGCTGCTGCAGGCGGGCCAGGTGCGGCTGCGGCCGATCCTGATGACGACGGCGGCGATGATCGGCGGCATGCTGCCGCTGGCGCTCGGCGTCGGCGAGGGCGGCGAGACGCAGGCGCCGATGGGTCGCGCGATCATCGGCGGCGTGATCACGTCGACGCTGCTGACGCTGGTGGTGGTGCCGGTGCTCTACACGTACCTCGACGCATTTGACGAGCGCCGCAAGGCCAGGCAGGCGGCCAAGCGGAGCGCGACAGCCGCCACGGCGGCGCCGGTGCAGGGGGACTAGCCCCACACCCTTTGGGCGCGCGGCGGCAGACGTTGCGCCGACGTGTTTTTCGCGTCGGAACCGCATGCGATAATGCAATCGCGAATCCGGAGAACTCGGTCATCGGCATGGATATCGAGCAAGCCCGTTTCAACATGGTCGAGCAGCAGATCCGCACGTGGGACGTGCTGGACCAGAACGTCCTCGATCTGCTCTTCGCCATACGCCGCGAGGATTTCGTTCCTGCGGCGTACCGGCTGCTGGCGTTTGCGGATCTCGAGATCCCGCTGCAGGCGGGCGCGAAAATGTGGTCGCCCAAGATGGAGGCCCGAGTCGCTGCAGGAGCTGGCGCTCGGCGCGGCGAGAAAGCGTGCTGGAGATAGGCACCGGCAGCGGCTATCTCACCGCGTTGCTCGCAGGCCGAGGTGCGAGGGTCACCAGCGTCGAGATCGATCCGAAGCTCGCGGCTGAAGCCAAGCAAAGGCTTGCCCGCGCTGGAATCGAAACAGTCGAACTCGCGGTCGGCGATGGCGCGCGCGGGTGGGGACGCGCCACCTACGACGCGATCGTGCTGACCGGGTCGACCCCGGTGCTCTCCGACCGATTCATGCAGCAGCTAAATCCCGGCGGTCGCGTTTTCGCGGTCGTCGGCGAACCACCGGTGATGATGGCGCGGCTCGTGAATTGGGTCGCGCCCGGGGCATGGGCACGACGAGTGCTGTTCGAGACGCTGCTCGATCCTTTGACGAACGCCGTGACCCCGGCGCATTTCGAGTTTTGATTCCGCAGCTTGCCGCAGTCGAACTTGCTCGCTGGCGCGCCGACGGATCGCGCGCAGCGCCGCTTCTGGTCGACGTCCGCGAGCCTTGGGAGTTTGCCTATTGCCGGATCGACGGTGCGCTGTCGATTCCGCTTGGCGATCTTGCGCACCGGCAGGATGAGCTGCCCCGGGAACGCGCCGCTGGTGCTCGTATGCCACCATGGCCATCGCAGCCAGCACGCGGCGATGATGCTTGCGGGAGTCGGCTTTCCGCAGGTGCACAATCTGCACGGTGGCGTGGAGGCGTGGGCCGTCGACGTCGATCCGGCCATGAGGCGATATTGACGTCACCGGTTGGGTCAGCCCTCGAATGCAATAATCGCGCGAACGCCGCACAACGAACGGAATACGGACGATGAAACCAAGATTGCTTGTCCAGGCCTTGTCTCTGGCGCTCGGTTTGACGATCCTTGCCAGACCCGCCTTCGGCGAGGACCTGTTGCAGATCTACCGGGAAGCGCTGCGTTCCGACCCGGCGATCGCTGCCGCCAAGGCGAGTTGGGAAGCCGCGCAGGAGAAGGCGCCGCAGGCCCGTGCCGGCCTGCTGCCGAACGTCTCGGCAACCGGCGAGGGCAAGTTCTACAACTACGACGCGACGATCAAGAGCGACCCCTCGGTCGACATCAATCGGAATTTTCATCAATACAACGCGCTCGTATCGGCGTCGCAGCCGCTGTTCCGGTACCAGAACCGGATCTTGTACGATCAGGCCAAGCAGCAGGTCACGCAGGCCGATTACGTCCTGGGTTCCGCCCAGCAGGATCTGATCGTCCGCGTCGCCGTCGCCTATTTCGACATCCTGCTCGCGCAGTTCAACATCGAACTCGCGGAGAGCCAGAAGAAAGCCGTCTCGGAGCAGCTTGCCCAGGCAAAGCGCAACTTCGAGGTCGGCGTTGCGACGATCACCGACACCAACGAGGCCCAGGCGAAGTACGACGCGATCGTCGCGCAGGAAATCTCCGTTCGCAATGAATACGACAATCGGGTGACGGCGCTGCGCGCCATCATCGGGCGCTATCCGAAGGAGCTCAAGAAATTGGGTGCCGGTGTAGTGCCGGTTGCGCCCGAGCCGAACGTGGCCGATCACTGGGTCGACCGCGCGCTGAAGGAAAACCTCAATGTCCGGGTCGCCGAATACAACCTGCAAATCGCGACGCTCGAAGTCGATCGCGCGCGAGGCGGCCATTACCCGACGCTCGACCTCATCGGAACCTATACGGCGTCGGGGGCGAATGCGGCGATTTCCTCGAGTGTGGGGAGCGATCAGCGCACCGGGATCATCGGGTTGCAGCTGAACGTGCCGATCTACCAGGGGGGATTCGTCGATTCGCGGGTGCGCGAGGCCATCGCGCTCCTCGAAAAATCGCGCCAGGATCTCGAAGGTGCGCGACGCGCTGCTTTGTTTCAGGCCCAGACGGGATTTTCCGGCATCAACAGCGCGTCGGCGTCGGTGAAGGCGTTCGAGCAGGCCGTCGTCTCGGCGGAAAGCGCGCTTGCGTCGAACATCCTCGGGCAGGAAGTCGGGGTGCGAACATTCCTCGACGTGCTGAATGTCCAGCAGAATGTCTACTCGACACGCCGCGATCTCGCCGACGCCTACTTCAAGTACCTGATCGGCGTGCTGCGCCTGAAGGCCTCGGTCGGCGCGCTGACCGAGCAGGACGTCGAGAATCTCAACCGCCAGCTCAGAGGTTGACGCTTCCTGTTTCGGAGCGCGGTGTTGCGTCGACGGCTGCGGCGACTTTCGGCGCGAGCCAGGTCCAGAGTCGATCCACCGCGCCGCGGTGCGCGGCGTGAAACGCCAGCGCGGCGTTCTCCATTGCCTGGCGCCGCGGCGCGTCCTCGAATAACGTCGCGACTTCCGTGACCAGTGCGTGCGCGTCCGCGACCTCGACGGCCGCGCCGGCGGCGACCGCCTTTTCCGCCGCGTCGGCGAAGTTGAACATGTGCGGCCCGATCAGGGTCGGCCGTCCCAGGCTGATCGGCTCGATCAGGTTCTGCCCTCCCAGCGGCAACAGGCCTCCCCCCACGAAAGCAATGTCGGCGGCGGCGAAATAGCCTGGCATTTCTCCCATCGAGTCGCCAAGCACGACCTGCACATCGGCGGTTACCGCCGTATTGCTGCTGCGACGGACGAACGGGATTCCACGCTGCTGAAGGAGGTCGGCGACTGCGGCGAATCGTTGCGGATGGCGCGGTACGATGATCGTCAGGGCGCCGGCCGGGAGTTTTCGTGCGGCGAGCGCATCGAGAATCATCGCCTCTTCGCCCTCGCGCGTGGAGGCGGCAACCCATGCGGGACGCGTCTCGCCGAAGCGCAATTTGAATTCCCGGCCCAGTGTGGCTCCCGTCTCCGGCGCGCTGGCGTCGAATTTCAGGTTTCCCGTGATGACCACGGCCACGGCCACGGCGCCGAGTGCCGCGAGCCGCCCGGCATCCGCGTCCGTCTGCGCCGCAACGCCCGACAGCGCGGCAAGCATCGGCCGTGACAGAGCGGGCACGCGAGCGTAGCCACGTGCGGACTTTTCCGACATTCGCGCGTTGACGAGATAAAGTGGCACGTTCGCGTCGTGTGCGAGCGCCACGAGGTTCGGCCAGAGTTCGGTTTCCATGATGAGGCCCGCGCGCGGCTTGAAATGTGCGAGGAACGCCCGCACCGCGAACGGAACGTCGTAGGGCAGCCACGCCTGATGCACGCCGTCGCCGAACAGCGCCCGGCCCGCCGCGCGGCCGGTCGCCGTCATGTGCGTCAACAGCACGGTCGCATCGGGGTGCGCGCGACGCAGCCGATCGACGAGTGGCACCGCGGCTCGTGTTTCGCCGAGCGAAACCGCATGCACCCAGATCACGCTGGGCGGTGCTGTGCCTTCGTATCGCCCATAGCGCTCGCCGATGTGCTCGAGATAGCCGGGTTCGCGGCGAGCGCGCCAGAGAAGGCGCAGCGGCACAAACGGCAGCGCGAGAAGCCAGAGCAACGTGTAGAACGCGCGCATCGAGCGCGTCAGCAGCGCGGCGCGAGGCGCATCAATTGCCCCGCCTCGCGTTGCACGTCGTCCGGCGTCGGGACCGCGCCGACCCCCCCCAGGTCGCGCGCTCGCGGACCGGCGAGCCCGATGCCGCAACGCGTGGGGTCGGTCGCAACGAACAGCGAAACCGTCGGCGTGCCAAGCGCGGCGGCAAGGTGCACGAGTCCGGTGTCGACGCCGACAACGAGTTCAGCCCGCGCGAGAAGACCCGCCAGCGCGGGCAATGTCTGCCGCGGTGGCGGTGGCGCGTGTGCGCTGGCGATTCCCGCGGCGTAGCGCTCGCTGCGCGCTCGTTCGGCGTCACTTCCCCACGGCAGGATGATTTCGAAGCCCGACGCCGCCCACAGTTCCACCAGGCGCCGCCAATTCGCATCGGGCCAAAGCTTGTCTCGGCGCGAAGTGCCGTGAAAGAACACGACAAAGGGGCGATCCGGTGTCGTTTCCGGCGCCGCGACCGGTGGCACGAGGCCGAATCGGGGCGGCCCGTCGGCCGTGTAGCCAAGGGCGGCGGCGGCCAGTTCGCGACAGCGCACCATGAAATGCCGACCGGGCGCGATCGCATGATGCACGTCGTGTGCAAACGCGGCGACCGGCTCCCGGATGCTGGCGCGATCCGGCCCGTGCCGCACGCCGCGCGCCATGCGCGCGATCAGTGCACCCTTGATCTGTTCCTGCAGGTCGAGCACCGCCGTGTACGGCTCGGCGCGCAGTGCCCGTCGGAACGAAGCGAATTCGCGCCACGTCGTGGCCGCGAAGATGTGATGCCGCCAGTGGCGCAACGCGACCGGAACGATGCGTCGGATGCCGGGATGAAGTTCGACGAGCGGCACGAAACCGGCTTCGACGACCCAGTCGACGGCAAGATCCGGACGATGCGCCTCTACATCGGCGACGAGCGTCAGCGCCTGGACGATGTCACCGAGCGACGAGGGGCGCACGACCAAAATCGCGTTCACGCGGTGGCGACTCCCACGTGGTGTGCGCACCGCCAGGGATCCGGGGAAACGCCGTACAATCTGCGAATGTTCAACCTGCGCGGTGCCGACCCTGCCGCGATCGCCGTACGCATGTCCCCGCCCTTCTTGAGTTCATGTGTGATCATGCGCGAAGCCGCCGTGAAACTTGCGGTTGTGCGTTGCACCGGTGCGATCGCGATGGCCGCGCCCGGCAGCCGCGATGATACCGTGGAAAGCCGCGCTCAATGACTCGCGCGCCGCGCCGTGCGTCTCCCGCCGTGCGGATCGCGCCATGATCACGGCGTCCCGCGCCCCCGTCCTGGTGACCGGCTGCGCGGGATTCATCGGCATGCACACGGCACTTTGCTTCCTCGCGCAGGGGCGGCAGGTGACCGGTGTCGACAATTTCGACCCCTATTATGACGTGGCGCTCAAGGAAGCCCGGCTCGCGCGGCTCGCGCGCCAACCAGGATTCCGCTTCGCGCGTATCGATCTCGCGGACGCCGAGGCGACGGCAAACCTGTTCCGCGAAGGCGCTTTCGCGCAGGTCGTCCATCTCGCGGCGCAGCCCGGGGTTCGCTATTCGCTGGTCAATCCCGGCGCGTACTTCGCCAACAACCTGACGGCGTTCGGCCACGTCATCGAGGGCTGCCGCCACGCCGGAGTCGCGCATCTCGTCTACGCGTCGAGTTCGAGCGTGTACGGTGCGAACCATGCGCTGCCCTTCTCCGAAGACCAGGGTGTCGACCACCCGGTGAGCCTCTACGCCGCCACGAAGAAGGCCAACGAACTGATCGCGCACAGCTACAGCCACCTGTACCGGTTGCCGACGACGGGGCTGCGATTCTTCACCGTATACGGGCCGTGGGGCCGGCCCGACATGGCGCCGATGCTGTTCACCAGGGCGATCCTCGCCGGCCTGCCGATCCGCGTGTTCAACGACGGGAAGATGCGCCGTGATTTCACCTTTGTGGACGACATCGTCGAAGGCATCGCACGGGTGGTCGAACGGCCACCTGCGACCGACGGCGATGGTGCGCCCTACGCGGTCTACAACATCGGCAATCACGAAGCCGTCGAGCTGGAGACCTTCATCGCCACGCTCGAACAGCTGCTCGGCCGGCGCGCGATCCGGGAGTACGCACCGATGCAACCGGGCGACGTGCCGGCCACCTACGCTTCGATCGATCGGCTCACCGCCGCCACGGGATTTGCGCCGCACACCCCACTGGCCGAGGGACTCGCGCGGTTTGTCGCCTGGTATCGCGAGTATTACGCGGTCCCCGCAGCGTGATGACGCCCCGATGATAAGATCAGGTTTCCTTATTGCGCCGATGTTTCGCGGCACGCGCGACCGATCGGTTACGGCATTCCCATGATTCTCGTCACCGGCGGCGCCGGTTTCATTGGCGCCAACTTCGTGCTGGAATGGCTCGCGCAAACCGGCGAGCCGGTCGTCAACCTCGACAAGCTCACGTACGCCGGCAACCTCGGCAGCCTCGCTTCGCTTCGCGGCGACGAACGGCACGTCTTCGTGCGTGGCGACATCGGGGATCGCGCGGAGGTCGAGTCGCTACTGCGGGTCCACCGTCCACGTGCAATCGTCAATTTTGCGGCGGAGAGCCACGTCGATCGATCGATCCACGGGCCGGCGGCGTTCGTCGAAACCAACGTTGTGGGCACGTTCTGCCTGCTCGAAGCAACGCGCGATTATTGGTCCACGCTGCCCGAGGGCGAACGCGCCGCATTCCGTTTTCTGCACGTTTCGACCGACGAGGTCTACGGATCGCTCGGTCCCGGCGATCCCCCGTTCACCGAAACCACCGCGTACGCGCCGAACAGCCCGTACTCGGCGTCCAAAGCCGGGGCGGACCACCTGGTGCGGGCCTATCATCACACCTACGGCCTGCCGACGCTGACGACCAACTGTTCGAACAACTACGGGCCGCTGCAGTTTCCGGAGAAGCTCATTCCGCTGATGATCGCCAACGCGCTTGCCGGCAAGCCGTTGCCGGTGTACGGCGACGGACGCAACGTCCGCGACTGGCTCTATGTCGGCGATCATTGCGCGGCGATCCGCGCGGTGCTCGCCGGAGGATCTCCGGGGGAAACCTACAACGTCGGCGGCAATGCCGAGCTGACCAATCTCGATGTGGTGGCCACGATCTGCCGTATCCTCTGCGAACTCGCGCCCGGCCGCGACTACGCGGGTCTCGTGACGTTCGTCAAGGATCGACCCGGGCACGATCGCCGCTATGCGATCGATGCCGCCAGGATCCGCCGCGAATTGTCGTGGGCTCCCGCGGAATCCTTCGTCACCGGGCATGCGGCGAACCGTGCAGTGGTATCTCGACAATGGCGCGTGGCTCGCCGCCGTGATGAGCGGGGAATACCAGAAGTGGATCACGCTCAACTACGCCGCGGCTTCCGCAGTCGTAGGGAGCGACCGGTGAGCGAAGGATGGCGACGATGACGCGCAAGGGCATCATCCTGGCCGGCGGTTCCGGCACCCGGCTCTATCCGGTCACGCACGTCGTTTCGAAACAGCTGTTGCCGGTCTACGACAAGCCGATGATCTACTATCCGTTGTCGACCCTGATGCTCGCCGGCATTCGCGACATTCTGCTGATTTCGACGCCGGAGGACACGCCGCGCTTCGCGCAGCTCCTGGGCGACGGCGCGCAGTGGGGTCTCAATCTGTCGTACGCCGTGCAACCGGCGCCCGAGGGGCTCGCCCAGGCGTTCATCATCGGACGCGACTTCGTTGGTCGCGACCCGTCGGCGCTGGTGCTGGGCGACAACATTTTCTACGGACACGACTTGTCTGCGCAGCTTCTGCGTGCCAGCGCCGGCGCCGACGGGGCGACGGTATTCGCGTACCCGGTCGCCGATCCGGAGCGCTACGGGGTGGCCGAGCTCGATCCGGGCGGCCGCGTCGTGAGCCTCGAGGAGAAGCCGAGGAAGCCCAAGTCACGCTACGCGGTCACCGGACTCTACTTCTACGACAATCTCGTGCTGGACATCGCCGCGGGCCTGCGGCCGTCGGCGCGCGGCGAACTCGAGATCACCGACGTGAACAAGGCCTACCTTGCCCGCGGCACGCTTCGCTGCGAGGTGATGGGCCGTGGCATGGCGTGGCTCGACACCGGCACGCACGAATCCCTGCTCGACGCCGGCCAGTACATTGCGACGATCGAACGCCGGCAGGGGCTCAAGATCGCGTGTCCCGAGGAGATCGCGTTCCGGCTGGGTTACATCGATGCCGCAACCGTGGAGCGCCTCGGTCAGGCGATGGCGAAAAACGGCTACGGGCAATATCTGCTCGCGATGCTGCGCGAGCCGAACATCCGATGAAGGTCACGCCGACGGCGCTCCCCGACGTCAAGCTCGTCGTGCCCCGCGCCTTCGACGACGATCGCGGGTTCTTCTTCGAGAGCTGGAACGCGCAAGCATTCGCTGCTGCGGGGATCGCCGCAACCTTCGTGCAGGACAACCATTCGGCGTCGCGACTCGGCGTGCTGCGGGGGCTGCACTATCAGATCGAGCATGCGCAAGGCAAGCTCGTTCGGGTCGTGGTAGGCGAAGTCTTCGATGTCGTGGTCGATCTGCGCCGCAGCTCGCTTACGTTCGGTCGCTCGGTCGCCATGACGCTATCCGCGCTGGACCGGCGGATGCTGTGGGTCCCGCCGGGATTCGCGCACGGCTTTCTGGCGGTATCCGACCGGGCGGAATTTCTCTACAAGACGACCGACTACTGGTATCCGGAGCACGAGCGCACGCTGCTCTGGAGCGACCCCGCGCTCGGCATCGACTGGCCACACACCGGCGTTCCGATCCTGACCGCAAAAGATGCGGCGGGCACGCCGCTCGCGGCAGCCGAAGTCTACGCGTAGCCGGGGCACGGGCGACCGATGCCGCGGCCGACGATCCTCCTGACCGGTGCGCAGGGCCAGGTTGGCCACGAACTCGTGGACCTGCTCGCGCCGTTCGGCGACGTCATCGCCGCCGATCGCGCCCGGCTCGACCTTGCCGACCCCGACGCGATCGTCGCCGTCGTGCGCGCCGCGAAGCCTGCGCTCATCGTGAACGCCGGCGCGTACACGTCGGTCGATCGCGCGGAGTCCGAGGCGGCCGTCGCATCGGCGGTCAACGGCCGCGCGCCGGGCATACTGGCCGAAGAGGCGAAGCGCCTCTCCGCCGTGCTGATTCATTATTCGACGGACTACGTGTTCGACGGGACGCGGGACACGCCGTACCCGGAGGATGCTCCCACGGCCCCGCTCAATGTGTACGGGGCGAGCAAGCTCGACGGCGAGCGTGCGATCGCCGCCGCGGGTGGCCGCGCCGTCGTTCTGCGCACGAGCTGGGTCTACGGTTTGCGCGGCAGGAATTTCCTGCTGACGATCCGGCGGCTTGCCGCCGAGCGCGACGAACTCACGGTCGTCGCCGACCAGATCGGCGTTCCCAACTGGAGCCGCACGCTCGCGGCGGCGACGGCGCGGCTCGTTGGCTCCGGACTGCCGGCGCTCGCCGAACGCTCGGGTCTATATCACCTGTCGTGCACCGGCCAGGCGAGCTGGTACGACTTCGCGCGCGCAATTCTGGGCGATGCGTCGCAAGCGCGAGTCGTGCCGATCGCAACGGCCGAATACCCGACACCGGCGCGTCGACCTGCGTATGGCGTTCTCGCAACCACGCGCTTCGAGGCGGCGTTCGGCTTCGGCTTGCCCGACTGGCGCCACGCGCTGGCGAATTGCGTCGCGAGTTCCGTGGCGCCGCCGCGGCCGGCCTGACCGCCTCGCGCACGATGGTCTCGCGTTCCCCTCAGAACGCGAAATGGGCGTCGACCGCGGCGCCTACGGCTAGCTCCCGGCCTTCGCCGCGGGACACGATCGCATTCATTCCGAAGGCGACGCCACCAAGTCCGGCATTCATGCGGTAGCCGGCGAGTGTGGCCAACGGCTCGGTGCCAACCTGCCCGGAGTCCTGATCGGTGGTCGTGATCTGGCAGCGCGTGCACGGCTTGACGAGTTTCAGCGTGACGTCACCGGCGACGAGCGTTTCGACATGGTCCTCGTCGTAGGGCTCCAGACCGGCCAGCACGAGGTTCGGCCGGAACCGGTTCATCGGCAGGGGAGAGGAGTCCTTCGCCGCGAGACGACGGTTGAGGTCGGCCAGCGACGCTTCGGCGATGACGAGCATCGGGTAACCGTCGGCGAACGCCGTGTGCGCGCCGGTGTCACCGGCGTAGTCGGGATTGCAGCGTCGCTGATGCGCGGAATCGAAACGGACGAGGCGCAGATCGGCGCCGACGACGGATGACAGCCAGTGCGCGGCAGCGTCGCCGACATCGTGGGCGGGAACGCGGCTGCCCCAGACCTCCACCTCACGTGCCGCGCCGTCGCGCGCCGCGAGGGATACCGCGAGCTGCGCCTTGCCCGGCGACATGAGAACGAGCACACCAGGGGCGAGTTTCGTTCCGATCAGCGCGAGCCGGGGATGCTCGCGTTGCGTGACGAAGCTGCCGCCACGCCCGACGATCATCCATTCGCGGTCGCCTGCGCTGGCCGCGGACGTCGTGGCAACGAGACCCCGAGGTCCGACAAGCGCCGCGGCCACCCCCATTCCGCCGCAACTCTTGACTGGGTAAACGTTAAGCGCGGTTATCCTGGCTTGGGGCATCGTGCAAGCGTGCGGAGCGCTGCGCGGGGACGGGCGATACGGCGCATTAGGTCGAAAGCACGTTAGCGCAGTCCTGACGTGTATTCGGCGACGGCCTTCATCTGCGCGTCGCTCATCCTCGCGGCGACCGTCACCATGATCCCTCCGTTGACGTCCTTGCCGTCTTTGTCTGCACCGCGCTCGCCGGCCTTGAAGGCCTTCAGCTGCGCGTACGTGTAGTCGGCATATTGCCCGGCGAGGCGCGGATAGTTCTTCGCGATGCCCGCACCGTCCGGCGCGTGACACGCGGCGCAGGCGGGAACGCCGGTCGCGGTATCGCCGCCCCGGAAGAGTTTCTGGCCGGCGACGACGAGCGTCGCGTCCTTCGCGGCCAGACCCTTGGGCTTCTGGCGGGAAAAATAGTCGCCGAGGGCCTTCATTTCTTCCGGTTGCAGCGTCGCGGCCATCGCCTGCATGACCGGATTTGCGCGAAGGCCCGACTTGAAGTGGGCGAGTTGCAGAGTGATATACTCGGCCGGCTGTCCCGCGATGCTCGGATTCACGGCAGTCGCGCTATTGCCGTCCACTCCATGGCAGGCAGCGCAAACCTCTTTGGCGATTGCTTCGGCGCGGCCGGGATCGGTCCGACCAGCCGGTGTCTGCGCCAATGCGGCGGCGACCGGCAACGTGCTGGCGACGGCCACCAGCAGCAGCATGCGTTTCATCGGGTGACTCCTCGAAGGCGGAGGCGGGCAATCCGGCGGTGACTCCGGTTCCTTCGCCCGACAATGCCGATCCAATCATGCACAAACGACGCATTGTAGCGGAATCGCGGAGCTCGGCCAAAGTCGGCAGGTACGCCAACCATGTGGCGGGCGGCGCGCGGTGAAACATCCGGTGCAGCAGGCCGAGTTCTTCCTCACGGTTGCCAACGACGACCAGTTGCCGCCGCCGGGGCCGCCGGAAATCGCGTTTGCCGGCAGGTCGAACGCCGGAAAGTCGAGCGCAATCAATGCGTTGGCTAACCGCGCACGACTTGCCTTCACCAGCAAGACGCCGGGACGCACACAGCAGATCAATTTTTTCCGCCTGCGCAACGGGGCACTGCTCGCCGATCTTCCTGGCTACGGTTACGCCGCCGTGCCACGGGAGCTGAAACACCACTGGCAGGCGTTTCTGGCGCGCTACCTCGCGACGCGGCAATCGCTGGTCGGGCTCGCCTTGGTCGTGGATGCGCGGCACGGCCTTGCCGAGCTCGATCGCCGGCTGCTCGCGGGCTACCTTACGAGCGGCCGGCCCGTGCTCCTGCTGGCGACCAAGATGGACAAGCTCGTGGCGTCCGCGCAGCGCGAGGCAAAGCGCGCGATCGAGCGCGACGTCGCCGCCACGTTTCCCTTTCACGCCGGGCAGGTGGCGGTCCTGTCGTTTTCCGCATCGCGGCGCATCGGGGTCGACGCGGCCGAGGCGGTACTTGCCGATTGGCTCGGCGCGCCAGGCTTCGATTCCGGGGATTCGATCCCCGAGGGCGCCAAAGAAAAGGCCCCGCGTCCAAGGGGAATGGCGCGGGGCCCGAAATACCCCCGATAGGAATGAGCGCAACCGAGGGCACCCGCTCAGGGAGGGAAGCGGGAGACGTTTCCGTCTGGGAGGGTAGACAATGGCCCCGGATCGGAGTTCCGGGACGAGTTGCTCTGCTACCCGACCGCCGTCCGGGGGTCGAATTGCGCGCCGTGCCGATGCGATTGACGCGTCCCGCAGAATCGCTCCGGCCAATGGCGCGTTTGGCGCGCCTGCGCGAGACCGGCTACGATGCGGGTACGCACCTTAACCTGCGTCCCCGATCGCTTGCATCGCGTAGGCACGAGCGGATCCGGCCGATTCCCGGGGAGAATTGCACATGGGCTTTAATTTCACGGGGCAGTATCCTGTCCGCCGGATGCGGCGGATGCGGCGCGACGATTTTTCACGCCGTCTCGTGCGCGAGCACCGGTTGACGGCCGACGACCTCATCTACCCCGCATTCGTGCTCGCGGGGTCGAAGCGCGAGGAGCCCGTGGCATCGCTTCCCGGCATCTCCCGCAAATCGGTCGACATGCTGATGCGCGATGCCGAACGCTGCGTCGCGCTGTCGATTCCGGCGCTGGCGATCTTTCCGGTGGTTGCCAGCGAACAGAAGACGCCGGATGGACGCGAGGCCTGGAACCCCGAAGGTCTTGTCCCGCGGGCTGTGCGGGCGCTGAAAGAGCGCTTTCCGGACCTCGGGATCATCACCGATGTCGCGCTTGACCCCTACACCAGCCACGGCCAGGACGGGCTCATCGATGCGACCGGCTACGTGCTGAACGACGAGACGGTCGCGGCTCTCGTGAAGCAGGCGCTTTGCCAGGCCGAAGCCGGGGTCGACATGGTCGCGCCGTCCGACATGATGGATGGTCGCATCGGGGCCATTCGCGCAGCGCTCGACGGCGCGGGGCGGGACCGCACGCGGATCATGGCGTACGCCGCGAAATACGCGTCGTCGTTCTACGGGCCGTTCCGCGACGCCGTCGGCTCCGCGGGCAATCTGGGCGGCGGAAGCAAATACACCTACCAGATGGACCCGGCGAATTCCGCGGAAGCCCTGCACGAAGTTTGGCTCGATCTGTCGGAAGGCGCCGACATGGTGATGGTGAAGCCGGGACTCCCCTACCTCGACATTGTCCGCCGGGTGAAAGACGCATTTGGCGCACCGACCGCGGTCTATCAGGTGTCCGGCGAATACGCGATGCTCAAGGCCGCCGCGCAGAACGGTTGGCTCGACGAGCGCGCGTGCGTCCTGGAGACGCTGACCGGATTCAAGCGCGCCGGAGCGGACGCGATCCTCACCTACTTTGCGCTCGCCGCTGGCGGGTGGCTCGCGGCTGCTTCAAGCTGAGTTGCCGGTACCTGGCGCCGAGGCGATCAAGGCGTCGAGCGCCTCGGCGGTCAGGCGCGGTTCTTCGCCTTTCCGCGGTCGATTTCGCCGTTGCATCGGAGTGAGGATCGTGAGCCGAATGGCGCCCCGCGGCAACTCGATGCATAGATGCGTGGCGACATCGTCGTCCCGTCTGGGCATGGCGGCGTAGCGGACACCGTTGCCGGCGAGCGCAATTTCCACGGTCTTCGGGTCGTCGGCGACGAGTTCCAGGCGGACGTCGCTGTGCTCGGTGGCCCATCCGGCGGCCACCCCGCCGACCAGGAGCGGTGCCCAGGGCGCGAGCCGGCGCATCCACGCGAGCGCCTCGACCCGCTGCCGGCGCAGTGCCTGCGCATGGGCGTCGCCGCCGAAGAGCGCGTGGTGATCGGCCAGGGCCACCTCGATTTCTTCGTTGGACGGCAATGCTGCCGTGTCCGGCAACAGCAATTGCCGTATCGCCTTGCGTTTGGCGAGTGTCCAGTCGGTGAGGCCATGCTCGGCGATGAGCCGGGCGGCCGCCTGTGCGATCCGGATCCGGTCGCGCTCCCGGCCAAGGCCGTCCCTGCGGGGGTGGTGCGCGGACATTAGAAGATCTGGTCGCGGATGTCCTTGCTCGCTTTGCCCGGGATCGCGCTTTCCTCGCGCCGGCGTGGCGGGAACTCGGCGAAAAAATATTCGGTGATGCTGCCGGCGTAGTCGGGAAGGCCGGTCTCCGCATTGATGAGCATTGCGACGATCCCCTCCGGCATCGGCAAGGTTGCCTCGGGCGTCCCCTTCAGGGCCTTCGCCATGTACGAAATCCAGATCGGCAGCGCCGCCATGCTCCCGGTCTCGTTGGTTCCCAGCGTCTTCGGCTGGTCGAAACCGATCCACGAGACCGCCAACCATCGCCGCGTTGTAGCCGCAGAACCAGGCATCGACGTACTCGTTCGTCGTGCCGGTCTTCCCCGCCAGGTCGGCGCGGTTGAGCGCCATAGCCCGGGTCGCGGTCCCGAACGCGCACGACATCCTTCAGCAGCGACGTCATGATCAAGGCGTTGCGCGGGTCGATCGCGCGCTCTGCCGCATTACCCGCTTCGGCGGGCGAGGCTTCGGAGAGCACGTTTCCCTTGGCGTCGACGATGCGGGCGATGAGATACGGCGCGACGCGGTAACCGCCGTTGGCGAAAATCGCATAGGCGCTCACCATCTGCATCGGAGTCGCCGCGCCGGCTCCCAGCCCCATCGTGAGGTAGGGCGGGTGCAGCTTTGCATCGAAGCCGAAGCGCGTGATGTAGTCCTGCGCATACTGGGGGCCGATCGCCTGCAGCACGCGAACGGTAACCAGATTCTTCGACTTGGCAAGCGCCGCGCGGATGCGCATGGGCCCCTCGAACTTGCCGTCGTAGTTCTTGGGTTCCCAATCCTCGCCGCCGGTCTTTTCGGCGGGGACGAAAAACGGCGCATCGTTGACGATGGTCGCCGGCGTGAACCCCTTTTCCAGCGCGGCCGAGTAGATGAACGGCTTGAACGCCGAGCCCGGCTGGCGCTGCGCCTGCGTCACGTGGTTGAACTTGCTGCGCTCGAAATCGAAGCCGCCGACGAGGGCAGACGATCGCGCCGTCCTGCGGCCGCAGCGAAACGAACGCCGCCTCGGCCTGCGGGAGCTGGCTGATTTCCCAGCGCCCTTTCGCATCGCGCGCGAGCCGGATCACGGCGCCGGAGCGGATTCGCTGGTCGTCGCGGCGGCCTTGTCGCCCAACGTCCGGGCGGCGAATTTCAGGCCGTCGCCGGAAATCTCGACCGGTTCCCCATCGGCCAGGAGCGCCTTGACCTCGGCGGGGGTCGCATCCGTCACGACGGCGGGAACCAGGCCTTCGCCGTCGCTCGTCTCGGCAAACAGACGCTCCAAGGCAGTTTCTGCTCCGCCGCGTCGTCGGGCAACCGCAGATAGGCCTCCGGGCCGCGATAACCGTGGCGGTGGTCGTAGTCGATCACGCCTTTCCGGACTGCGGCGTACGCCGCTTCCTGGTCGGCTTTCTGGATGGTGGTCCGGACGGTCAGCCCCATCGTGTATGCGCTCTCGCCATAGGCGTCGAAAACGACCTGGCGGGCCATCTCGGCGACGAACTCCGCGTGCGTCGGATCGGAATCCCGGACCCCTTGCCGGACGGCAAGTGGCTCGGATTGTGCTTCCCGAAACTGGTCGGCACTGATGTACTTCAGGTCGTGCATTCGTCTCAATACGTACATTTGACGGCTTTTCGCACGTTTCGGGTTGGTGACAGGGTTGTACGCGGAGGGCGCCTTCGGCAATCCGGCCAGCATGGCGGCTTCGGCCGGCGAGAGCTCGCGGAGCGATTTGCCGAAGTAGATCTGGGCCGCCGCCGCGAACCCGTAGGCACGCTGGCCGAGGAAGATCTGGTTGACGTAGAGCTCGAGGATGTCGTCCTTGGAAAGGTTGGCTTCGATCTTCCAGGCAAGCAGGACCTCGCGCAGCTTGCGGGTGATCGTCTTCTCTCGGGTAAGGAAGAAATTGCGCGCAACCTGCATGGTGATCGTCCCCGCGCCCTGCTGCGTGCCGGACGCGACGTTGGTCAGCGGCGGCCCGCAGCACGCTCAAGTAGTCGACCCCGCCATGCTGATAGAACCGCTCGTCCTCGGCCGCCAGGATGGCGTTGATTCATGACGTCCGGGACGTCGCGTATGGCGACCACGGCGCGCCGCTCCTCCCCGAACTCACCCAGGACGTCGCCCTCGGCCGAGACGATGCGCAACGGTATCTTGGGACGGTAGTCCGTGAGGCTTTCGAGCGAGGGCAGGGTCGGGCAAAGCAGGGCCAGCACGAAGGCGCCGAGCAGGCCGCCAACGACGCAAAGGCCCAGCAGGACGGACCCGACGTAGAGGAGCCACCGCCTTAGCACATGGGAATATAACTTGCCCGATGGGAGGGGTGAATCCCGGATTATAGGCGGGCTTACAACAAATGAATCCCCGGACGGAAAACAAATTGACAAGGTTCATACTTGCTGCCAGATTTTAATGTAGATTATCAGCATTGGGCCCCAAGGCTGCCATGCTCGCTGAAAAACTCAATTCCGTCCTGGATGCGTTCAAGACAAAGTACCCCGCGCTGATCGGGGTCGATATCAGTTCGACCGCGATCAAGCTCGTTGAGCTCGTCCAGACGGGAAAAGGCATCTATCGACTCGAGCGCTACGCGATCGAGCCGCTGTTCGCGACGTCGTCACGGACGGCAACATCGCCAACCTGGATCTGGTCAGCGACGCGCTGAAGCGCGCCTAGAAGCGACTCGGAAGCCGGAACCGCAACGTCGCGCTGGCGCTTCCGGCCGCGATGGTCATCACCAAGAAGATCATCGTCCCCTCCGGCCAGAAGGAGGAAGACCTCGAACTCCTGGTCGAGGCGGAGGCGAACCAGTACATCCCGTTTGCGCTCGACGAGGTCAATCTCGACTTCCAGACCCTGGGGCCGGCACCGAACAATCCGGACGAGGTCGAGGTGCTGATCGCGGCCTCCCGCAAGGAAAAGGTCGAGGATCGGGTGGCCATCGCCGAGGCGTCGGGCCTTAAGCCGCGGGTGATGGACGTCGAGTCGTATGCGACGCAGCAGGCCTTCGAGCTGATTTCCCCGTCATTGCCGGCGAACGGGCGCGACCAGAACATCGCCCTGGTGGACATCGGCGCCCACGTGACCCATTTCTATGTGCTGCGCAACGACCAGTTCCTGTTCTCGCGCGACCAGGCGTTCGGCGGCAACCAGCTCACCCACGACATCCAGCGGGCCTTCAACCTGTCGCCCGACGAAGCGGAATCCGCCAAGAAGAACCAGGGGCTCCCGGAGAACTACGACAGCGGACGTGCTGCAGCCGTTCATGGAAACGCTTGCGCTGGAGGTCACTCGCGCGCTGCAGTTCTTCTTCACGTCGACGTCGCACAACCAGGTCGATCAGATCGTGCTGGCCGGCGGTTGCGCGCTCCTGCCCGGCATCGACGAGCTGGTCGCGAAGCGCGCGGGCGTTGCCACGGTTATCGCCAACCCGTTCGCCAACATGCAGACGTCGGACCGCATCCGGCCGCGGCAGCTCGCGCAGGACGCCCCGCTGCTGATGATCGCCTGCGGGCTGGCGCTGCGGAGTTTCGAATGATCCGCATCAACCTGCTGCCGCACCGCGAGCAGAAACGACGGGCGCGCCAGCGTCAGTTCGTTTCGCTCTCGATCGGGCTTGTGGTCCTGGGCCTGGTGCTGGTGCTGCTCGGTGTACGGGATATTCAGCAACCAGATCGAGCGCCAGGAAAGCCGCAACGCGCTGCTCAAGACCGAGATCGCGAAGCTCGACGAGCAGATCAAGGAGATCGACCGGCTGCGCGAGCAGATCGCAGGCGCTGCTTGCGCGCAAGCAGATCGTCGAGACACTGCAGGCCAACCGGACGCGAAGCGGTCCACTTGCTCGATCAGATGGTGCGGCAGCTCCCCGACGGGATCTACCTCAAGTCACTGAAGCAAGTGGGCGCGAAGGTCACGCTCGTGGGTTACGCGCAATCGAACGCGCGGGTGTCGACGCTGATGCGCAACATCGAGGCGTCGCCCTGGCTGACGCAACCCGAGCTGGTCGAGATCAAGCGGTCCCGTCGCCGATTGCCAAGGATCTGCGGGTCAACGAGTTCACGCTCAACGTACACGTCAAACCGGCGGCGCCGCCGCCCGAAGATTCGAAGACAGCGCCGACCGGTCGGCCCGCTCCTGCGGCCGCCCCGCCGCCGGCTGCTCAGCGCTCCGCGACTCCCGCGCCGGCTGCTCAGGCCGCTCCTGCGCCCGCCGCCGGCTGCTAAGGCCGCTCCCGCGGTCGCCCCGCCGCCAGCCAATGCGAAAGGCGCAAAGGACGTATGACGCTCGACGACATCCGCCGGCTCAATATCCGGGAAGTCGGCAACTGGCCGCTGCTGCCCAAGGCGGCGCTTCTCCTGCTGGTCCTCATCACGGTCCTTGCGGCGGGGGCCGTCCTCGTCTGGAAGGACCAGTACGAGGCCCTCGACCGTGCGCAACTGGAAGAAGCGACGCTGAAGGAGCAGTACGCCACCAAGAAAGCGAAAGCGATCAATTACGACATCTATGTGCAGCAGCTGAAGGACATCGAGCAGTCGTTCGGCGCGCTGTTGAAACAGCTGCCGAACAAAGCGGAAATGGACGCGCTGCTCACCGACATCAACCAGGCCGGGCTAGGCCGCGGTCTCCAGTTCGAGTTGTTCAAGCCGGCCGCGCAGGAACGACTCGCCGATTTCTACGCCGAGCTCCCGATCGCCGTGAAAATCACGGGCAACTACCACGACATGGGCGCGTTCGCGAGCGATGTCGCGCAGCTGCCGCGGATCGTCACGCTCAATGATGTCGTGATCGCAAACGACAAGGGCGTGCTCACGCTGGATGCCGTGGCGAAGACTTTCCGCTATCTCGACGAGGAGGAGCTCGCCAAGCAGCGCAAGGCGGCGAAGGACGCCAAGGAGAAAGCCAAGAAATGAAGCGCCGGGCAGCCCTTGCATTGGGAGCGTGCGTTCTGCTCGCCGGATGTGGCGGAGAAAGCCACCAGGATCTCCGCGCGTGGATGGCCGACCAGGGCAAAGGCGCGCGCGGACGCGTCGACCCGTTGCCGCAGATCAAGCCCTACGAGCCCTTCACCTACAATGCGTTTGACCTGCCCGATCCCTTCAAGCCGCGCAAGATCGAGCCGACCAAGAGCGGAAGCAAGCTTGCACCGGACCTGACGCGGCGCCGCGAACCACTCGAGGCGTATCCGCTGGAGTCGCTCAACATGGTTGGAACGCTGGCGCAGGGCAAGGCGATGTACGCGCTGGTGCGTACACCGGAAAAGGATGTCTATCAGGTGAGCGCCGGCAATTATCTCGGGCAGAACTTCGGCGTGATCCTCGACATCACCGAAAGCGAGATTCAAGCTGAAGGAGCTCGTTCAGGACGGCGGCGGCGACTGGACCGAGCGAACCGGAACGCTGCAGCTGAGCCCGGCCGACACCAAGACACAGGAGCGAAGACGATGAGCGCGTTTCTATTGCTGGATAACGTCGTGACCAGGGTGCGAACGACCTGGCGCGCGTGCGCGTGGCTCCTGGCCCTGCTGGCGCTGCAGGGGTCCGGCGCGGCGCTGGCGCAGACTCCCCCCAACAGCATCGATGCGATGACGGTGTCGAAGGGGAACTCGGGGCGGACGATCGTGAAGTTCGTGCTGAAGAACGCCCCCGCCAATCCGCCCGCGGGTTTTGCCATAGCGACGCCGCCGCGGATCGCCCTCGATTTCCTGGACACCGCGAACGGTCTCGGCGCAACCCAGCGCGCGGTCGAGGATGTCGCGCTGCGCAGTGTAAACGTGATCCAGGCGGGCAGCCGGACGCGCGTCGTCTTCAATCTGAACCGGCCCCAGACATTCGAGACGAAGGTCGAGGGCAACGCCGTGCTGGTCACGTTGATCGATCAGAGCGACCAGCTGGATGCCAAGGCGCAGACCGTTCAGCGCTTCGCGGAATCGCGCCCGGGCGAGACGCAGCACGCGTTGCGCGACGTCGATTTCCGGCGTGGCGCGAACGGCGAAGGCCGGATCATCGTGGATCTCTCCGACCCCGCAGCGGGGATCGACATCAGGCAGCAAGGCAAGACGCTCATCGTCGATTTCATCAAGACGGCGGTGCCGCGCAACCTCGAGCGCCGGCTCGACGTGCAGGACTTCGGCACGCCTATCGTCACCGTCGACACGTTCACGCAGGGCGAGAACACGCGGATGATCATCGAGCCCAAGGGGCTGTGGGAACACTCGGCGTATCAGGCGGACAACCGGTTCATCGTCGAGATCAAACCGATCGTCGAGGATCCGAACAAGCTCGTGCAGGGCACGCGCCAGGGCTACAAGGGCGACAAACTGTCGCTCAATTTCCAGAATATCGAGGTGCGGGCGGTGTTGCAGGTGATCGCCGATTTCACCGGGCTCAACATCATCACGAGCGACACCGTCGGCGGCAGCCTCACGTTGCGGCTGAAGGACATTCCATGGGATCAGGCGCTCGACATCATCATGCAGACGAAGGGCCTCGACATGCGCAAGAACGGCAACGTCGTTCTGATCGCGCCGCGCGAGGAACTGGCGCTCAAGGAGAAGCAGCAGCTGGAGGCGCAAAAGGACATCAGCGAGCTCGAGCCGCTCGTCGCGGAGTCGTTCCAGCTGAATTACATCAGGGCGCAGGATCTGCTCAACCTGATCACGACGAACCGGCAGCAGCAGTTCGGTGCGGGCGCGGGTCAAACCGCGACGACGGGCGGCCAGGGTTCGTTCATTTCGAAGCGCGGCGTTGCGATGGTCGACCCGCGGTCGAACATCCTCTTCGTCCAGGATATCCCGTCGAACCTCGACGAGATCCGCAAGATCATCCGGCAGATCGACACGGCGATTCGCCAGGTGATGATCGAGGCGCGCATCGTGGTCGCCAGCGACAAGTTCGGGCGGCAGCTCGGTGTGCGGTTCGGCGCTCAGACGGGATTCCGGATCAACAACAACTACGCGGTGGGGCAGGGCGGCAGCCTGTCCACGCAGCCGGTGGTCGCCTCGCCGGGTCAGCCCAACGCGCAGCGCGACCCGAGGACGCAGACGCCGTATGAACTCGCGTCGGGCATCACCTACGCGGGCTACTCCGATTCGCCGCAGCTCAACGTGAACCTGCCCGTGCTCAACGCGGCCGGCAGTCTCGCGCTGACGCTGATCAACCTCGGCAGCGGCAACCTCATCAACCTCGAACTGTCGGCGCTGGAATCCGACAATCGCGGCAAGGTGGTGTCGAGCCCGCGCGTAGTCACTGGCGATAACCAGAAGGCGCATATCGAGCAGGGCACCGAAATTCCGTACGTGACGCCGGGAAGCGCGAACAATCCGGCCACGGTGGCGTTCAAGAAAGCGACGCTGCGCCTCGACGTGACGCCCCAGATCACGCCGGACAACCGGATCATCATGACCGTCGAGATCAAGAAGGATTCCGTCGGGCAGATGGTCAACCTGGGAGGTGGATTCCAGGTGCCGTCGATCGACACGCGCAATGTCGCGACGCAGATCGCGGTCAATAACGGCGATACCGCCGTCATCGGCGGCATCTACGAGGAGGCCATCACCAACACCACCGACAAGGTGCCGTTCCTCGGCGACATTCCGGTCCTGGGTTACCTGTTCAAGACCACGGGCCGCACGAGCGAGAAACAGGAACTCCTCATTTTCCTGACGCCGCGCATCGTCAAGGAATCGGTCAACGCGATCAAGTGACGGAGCCGTCGTTGCGCGCGGCCAGGCGCAACGCCGGCCGCGATCGGGAGCCGATTCCGTTTCGCGCGTGACGTGACGCGCGTCGCATCGCCCGCGCCGGCCGCTCGTCCGGCGTGCACGAATCAACTACAATGCGCCGGTGTATCTGCATCGGGGCAATCTGTTTCTGGTCGGGCTTCCTGGCGCGGGCAAATCGACGCTCGGCCGCCAGTTGGCGCGCCGACTCGCCAAGACGTTTGTCGACGCCGATGCGGAACTCGAGCGCAAGCTCGGCGTGACGATCCCCACGATCTTCGAAATCGAGGGCGAGCCGAGCTTTCGTGACCGCGAGGAGTCGGTGCTCGCGGAATTGACGGCGCTCTCCGGCATCGTGCTCGCGACCGGCGGCGGCGCCGTGATCCGGCCCGCGAATCGCGATCGCCTGAAGGCGAACGGCACGGTCGTCTACCTGCACGTATTGCCGGAAGCGCTTCCCGAACGCACGCGCAGGGGCCGGCATCGTCCGCTCCTCAACGTCGCGGATCCGGCGGCGCGGCTGGCCGAGCTCTACGCCGCGCGCGATCCCCTCTACCGTGAAGTTGCCGCGCTGGTCGTCGAATCCGGACGCGAGCCAATCGCAGTATTCGCGCGGCAGCTCGAGGCGGCGGTACAGGACATGCTCAAGGCGTGAACCCCATGCGGACGCAACACGTCGCTCTGGGCGAGCGAAGCTACGCGATTCATGTCGGGCCAGGGCTCGTGCGCGACGCCGGCGCGTTGCTCGCCCCTCTGCTGCCGTCGCCGCGTGCGGTGATCGTCAGCAATCCGGTCGTCGCGGCGCATTGGCTCGCGGTGTTGCGCACGAGTTTGTCGGCGGCCGGGATCGACAGCGAGGCGATACTCGTTCCGGACGGCGAAACGCACAAGTCGTGGTCGACGCTGCACGACGTCCTGACGCGGCTCCTCGAGATCGGCGCGGAGCGCACCACGACGGTCGTGGCACTCGGGGGTGGCGTGGTGGGCGATGTCGCCGGCTTTGCCGCGGCCGTCTATCAGCGCGGGATGCCGTTCGTGCAGGTGCCGACCACGTTGCTGGCGCAGGTGGATTCGTCGATTGGCGGCAAGACCGGCGTCAATCACGTGCTCGGCAAGAACATGATCGGGGCGTTCCACCAGCCGCGCGCCGTGCTGATCGACACCGACTGCCTGTCGACATTGCCGCAGCGCGAGTTCGCCGCCGGCCTCGCGGAAGTGATCAAGGCCGGGGCCGTGCGCGACCTCGACTTTTTCCAATGGCTCGAGAAAAATCTGCGAAGGCTCATCGCGCGCGATTCCGATGCACTGGTCCACGCGGTGATGGAGAGCTGCCGGATCAAGGCCGCGATCGTCGCCGCCGACGAACGCGAAGCGGGTGAACGCGCATTGCTGAACTTCGGCCATACGTTTGGCCACGCGATCGAAACGGGCGTCGGCTACGGCGAGTGGCTGCACGGCGAGGCTGTTGCCGCCGGAATGGTGATGGCGGCGACGCTGTCGTCGCGACTGGGCATGATGCCCGAAGCCGATGCCGGCAGATTGCGCCAGCTGCTTGTCGACGCGGGGCTTCCGGTTGATCCGCCGGTGCTGGGCGGCGCGCGCTACCGGGCACTGATGAGCCGCGACAAGAAGGTCCTGGGGGGAGCGCTGCGGCTGATCCTGCTCGATGGACTGGGACGCGCGCGCGTCGTGTCCGAAGTTCCCGACGCCGCACTGCAATCCGTCTTGCCGTAGGGGCGGGCGAGCGCGAAAGAAACGGCGCCCCGCAGGGCGCCGTTTCTTTCGCGGCTATCGACCCGACGCGGCTACTGGGGTGAACCTCCGCCGTCGCTGCAGACGGTCACGGACACTTGATGCTCCGGACCACCTGTTGCGGTACCGGCAGGCCCGAATCGGTGGTCGTGACATACGCGATGTACGGCAACATGGTCGGTGGAACTGCCATCGGGTCGCTCAACTGCACCAGACCCGTGACCGAGAACCCTTGACCGGAGAGGAGCCCGGACGTCGGCGCTATCGAGCCTGCGGGCGGCAGCGGAGCCGAGAATGCCACCGAGTAGGGCGGAGTCCCGCCGGTCGCCGCAAAATTCGACGTCTGCCCGGCACAGGTCAACGAGGAGTAGTCGTAACCGTCGGACACGACCAGCGCGGGCGGCGGGGGAACCGGTGTCGGCGCGGGGCTCGGGTCGCAGGTGATCGAAACCGTGAAGCTCTTCTGCGGGGAGCTCTGATCAAGGAACAGCACGGACGCCGGGCCGGTCCCGGTGACGAGTCCCGTGATCGTCGTGACGCCGCCGGAGCCGGCGACGAGCGCCGGTGTCGCCACGCCCCTCGTGGCCGTGACGTTGTAGGGCGGCGTGCCGCCGAAGGCCGCGAACGCGAACGGCGTTCCCGTGCAGGCATTGCTCGTATAGCTCGCGGGCGTGGCCGAGAGGTCCGGCGTCGGCGTGACCGTTCCCGGGTCGCAGGTGATGGTTGCCGTGACCTGCTTCTGCGGGCTGCTCGAATCGAGGAATACGACGGTGGTCGCACCGCTGCCCGTCGTCAGGCCCGAGACCGATGCCGAACCGCCGGCTTGGCTGACGATCTGCGGACTGACGACACCATTCGAAGCGCTGACGTTGTAGGGCGCCGTGCCGCCGGAGACGATGAACGGGAAGGTCTTTCCGGTGCACGCAGTGTTGGTGTAGCTCGCTGGCGACTCCGCTAGGTCAGGCGGCGGTGGTGCAGTCGGGATCTCGTTGGCTCCCTCCACATTCACCAATGTCGCAGTCGTTTGGCGACCGGTCGCATCGAGAATCGAGAATGTCAGCGGGTCGACGCAACTGCCGTTGGTGATCGCCTCGAAGAACCCGCCGCTCGCATTCACCACGGCGTTGACAAGTATGACCGCTGCTGGAAACGTCGACGTGATGCGGTAGGGTGGCGTGCCACCGTAGATGTAGTAGTCGGTACGAAAACCGGTCGAGCACACGCCCTTGAATGCCGTCGTAATCTCGGCTTCACTCGGAACTACCGTGAGGATCGTCGATCCGTCCGTGACCTGCTGGATGAGGAAATTGCCGGTGAGTTGCTGTCCGGATGTGACGTCGGTTGCCATCAGCTGCGCGAACTGGGTCGGCGCATTGACATTGGCCCTGATGATGACGCTCGCTTGGCCGCTGGAATCCGAAGTGACCGTGAGCGTCGCGACGATCGGTTGCGCGGAGTTCGTCGTCGTGATGCCGTAGGGACCCGAAAGCACGTTGAACCGAACCTGGCGGCCGGCGAGGGCGCCACCTTGCGGACCGAGCACGGCCACCGTGGCGGTCCCGTTCTGTCCGGAGCAGATCGCACCGGTTCCGCAGTCGTCGAGATTGGGCGTGATCGTCAGCGAATTGACAAGTGGCGCAGCGCGAACCGTGACGACGACGGGCACTTGCGCTGCGGCGGGCTGCAGCGTTGCGGCATCCTGGATCGTGATCGTGACGTCGGTATCGGAGGCGACATTGGCGGCGAGAAGCAGCACCGTCTTTCCGGAAAGGATCTGCGGAACCGGAAGAATGGCGGAGTTCGACGAGGACGCCCGGTAGGGTCCGGTTCCCCCCGAAATGGTCAGCATCGTCGGCACGCCCGAATAGACGACGGCACTGCTGGGCAACACGGTCAGCGTTCCGAGGAAGAAATTATTCGGCGCCCCGCTCCCGCCGCCGCAGGCGGAAAGGCCCAGTACTCCGGCGACGGCGACGAGGCCGGTGAGTGTGCGCAGCCAACCGGCAAAGAGGCGGTTTTCCGTCATGGTGGAATTCCTAATGATGTTGTCCTAAAGATGGCGGGGTGGCTGCGCTGTTTTGGATGCTGCAACAAGCATCTAGCCCATTCTCTTGAGATTAAAGCCTAAGAATGCGATCGACGCAAGTCTTTTGGCGCGGCGGAGGCGACCGCGGATCGGATGCTGTTGCGCGCCTCGCCACAGGCGGTTCGCCGCGTCTTGTCGCAATGCAGCATCGCTGCTAGTCTATAAAGGTTTCACCCCAGCGCGCCGTCGTACCCCGCCGGGCCTGCGTCCTAGCCTGGCACGCAGGGGTGAAAGCAGTTCCTCCGGGATGCGGCCTCACGGGACACGCGAGTGGGACACTCCCAATCGGACGCTCCGACGGGACACTCCCAATCGGACGCTCCGACGGGACGCCCCGATCGGCGCCGTGGATTTCGGCAGCCGGAAGCCATTTCGCAGCGGTGAGGTCATTGTGCAAGCAAGCTCCGAGGAATCGCGGCATCAGCCGCCGCTACGGCAAGGTCTCTACGATCCGGCGAACGAACACGACGCCTGCGGCCTGGGTTTCATAGCCCACATCAAGGGCCAGAAGCGGCACGCGATCGTCACGCAGGCGCTGTCGATCCTGAGAAACCTTTCCCATCGGGGCGCGACGGGCGCCGATCCCCTGCAGGGTGACGGCGCTGGCATCCTGATCCAGTTGCCGGACCGGTTCCTGCGCAAGGTGTGCGGAGCCCAGGGGCTCACGTTGCCGGCCGTCGGCCAGTACGGCGTCGGCATGGTTTTCCTGCCGAAGGAGCCCGCCTCGCGGATGGCGTGCGAGCAGGAAATCGAGCGCGCGGTGGCGAGCGAAGGCCAGATTCTCCTCGGCTGGCGCAACGTGCCGACGGACAATCAGGGGCTATCCGAGCGGACGAAGGACGTCGAGCCGGTCATTCGTCAGGTCTTCATCGCGCGCGGCTCGAACGCGATGGATCAGGACGCGCTGGAACGCAAGCTCTACATCATTCGCAAGAAGTCCGGCCACGCCATCCAGGCGTTGCACCTTCGCCACGGCAAGGAGTACTACGTGCCGTCGATGTCGTCGCGCACGCTCGTGTACAAGGGGATGCTGCTCGCGCACCAGGTCGGCGAGTATTTCCTCGACCTGCGCGACGAGTCCATGGTTTCGGCGCTGGCGATGGTGCATCAGCGTTTTTCGACGAATACATTCCCGACATGGGATCTTGCGCACCCGTTCCGTCTGGTCTGCCACAACGGCGAGATCAACACGCTGCGCGGCAACGTCAACTGGATTCGTGCGCGTCAGCATGGCATCGCGAGCACGGTGTTAGGCGAGGACCTCGACAAGATCTGGCCGCTGATCTACGACGGACAGTCCGACTCCGCGTCGTTCGACAATGCACTCGAATTGCTGGTGATGGGGGGCTATTCGCTCGCGCACGCGATGATGCTGATGATCCCCGAGGCCTGGGCCGGCAATCCGCTGATGGACGAGGACCGCCGCGCGTTCTACGAGTACCACGCGGCGCTGATGGAGCCGTGGGACGGCCCCGCGGCGATGGCGTTCACGGACGGCCGGCAGATCGGCGCCACGCTCGACCGCAACGGCCTGCGGCCCGCGCGCTTCATCGTCACCGACGACGATTTCGTCGTGATGGCCTCCGAGGTCGGCGTGGTCGACATACCCGAACGCAAGATCGTCACGAAATGGCGACTGCAGCCGGGAAAGATGCTGCTCGTCGACACCGAAGCAGGGACGCATCATCGATGACGCCGAATTGAAGCGCACCCTCGCCACCGCGAAACCCTATCGCAATTGGATCGAACGCTCGCGGATCGCGCTCGACGATCTGCCCGAGCCTGCGCCGCCGCAGCACACCAAGGTTGCCGCTGCTCGATCGCCAGCAGGCATTCGGCTACACGCAGGAGGATCTCAAGATCATTCTCACGCCGATGGCGCGCTCCGGCGAGGAGGCGATCGGGTCGATGGGCAACGACGCCGCGCTGCCGGTGCTGTCCGACGCGGCCGAAACCGCTCTACAGCTACTTCAAGCAGCTGTTCGCGCAGGTGACGAATCCGCCGATCGATCCGATCCGCGAAGAGCTCGTGATGTCGCTCGTCACATTCATCGGTCCGCGCCCGAACCTGCTGGCCGTCGACCTCGCGGCCGATACCGCGGATCTTCCGATGCGACTCGAAGCGCAGCAGCCGATCCTCACGAACGGCGCCATGGAAAAGATCCGCCATGTCGCGCTCTTCACCGGCGGCGCGTTCCGGTCCTACGAACTCGACATCTGTTATCCGGCCGCCTGGGGCGCGAACGGCATGGAGGCGGCGCTGGCGTCGCTTTCGGCGGCAGCGGAGGATGCCATTCATCTGGGCTACAACATCCTGATCGTGTCCGATCGCAAGGTGTCGGCCGAGCTGCTGCCGATTCCGGCGCTGCTCGCGACCGCGGCCGTTCACCAGCACCTGGTCCGCAAGGGCCTGCGCACAAGCACGGGTCTCGTGGTCGAAACAGGGTCGGCGCGCGAGGTGCATCATTTCGCGCTGCTCGCGGGCTACGGCGCCGAGGCGATTCATCCGTACCTCGCGCTGGAGACGCTGGAAACGCTCGCCGGCGCGGAGCCGCGCGCGTCGTCGCAGGAACTCGCCTATCGCTTCATCAAGGCGGTCTCGCAAAGGACTGTACAAGGTGATGTCGAAGATGGGCATCTCCACCTACCAGTCGTACTGCGGCGCGCAGATCTTCGAGGCGGTCGGATTGCAGCGCGCGTTCATCGACAAGTATTTCACCGGCACTGCGAGCAACGTCGAAGGCATCGGCCTCTTCGAGGTCGCGGCGGAAGCCCATCGGCGGCACCTGGCGGCGTTCGGCAACGATCCGCTGCTGGCGAACGCGCTCGATGCCGGCGGCGATTATTACTATCGCGTTCGCGGCGAAGAGCACATGTGGACGCCGGATTCGATCGCGAAGCTGCAGCACGCTGCGCGCAGCGGCAACGCGCAGACGTACAAGGAGTATGCGGCGCTCATCAACGACCAGACGACGCGGATGCTGACGTTGCGCGGCCTGTTCGAATTCCGGTTCGCTCCCGCGCCGGTGCCGCTCGACGAAGTCGAACCGGCGGCCGAAATCGTGCGGCGCTTCGCGACCGGCGCGATGAGCCTCGGGTCGATCTCCACGGAAGCCCATGCGACGCTGGCCGTCGCCATGAACCGCATCGGCGGAAAATCGAATACCGGTGAAGGCGGCGAGGACGCGAACCGCTATCTGCCGGTGAAAGCCGGCGAGACGCTCGGCTCGCGGATCGCCTCCGTGGTCACGGATTTTCCGCTGCGGGAAGGCGACTCGCTGCGCTCCAAGATCAAGCAGGTCGCGTCGGCCCGCTTCGGGGTCACCGCCGAGTATCTCGTGAACGCCGACCAGCTCCAGATCAAGATCGCGCAGGGCGCGAAGCCGGGCGAAGGCGGCCAGCTGCCTGGTCACAAGGTCTCCGAGTACATCGCCCAGCTCCGGTTTGCGGTACCGGGCGTCGGGCTCATTTCGCCGCCGCCGCACCACGACATCTATTCGATCGAGGACCTCGCACAGCTCATCCACGATCTCAAGAACGCGAACTCCCGGGCATCGATCTCGGTGAAGCTGGTGTCCGAAGTCGGCGTCGGCACGGTCGCCGCGGGCGTGGCGAAGGCCAAGGCGGATCACGTGACGATTGCGGGCCACGACGGCGGCACGGGCGCGTCGCCGGAATCGTCGATCAAGCACGCGGGCACGCCGTGGGAACTGGGCCTCGCGGAGACGCAGCAGACCTTGGTGCTGAACCGGTTGCGGGGCCGCATCGCCGTGCAGGTGGATGGCCAGATAAAGACCGGGCGCGACGTCGTGATCGGCGCGATGCTCGGCGCCGACGAGTTCGGCTTCTCGACGGCGCCCCTGGTCGTCGAGGGCTGCATCATGATGCGCAAGTGCCACCTCAACACCTGTCCCGTCGGAATCGCGACGCAGGACCCCGAGCTTCGCCGGAAGTTCACCGGGCAGCCCGAGCACGTCGTCAACTATTTTTTCTTTGTCGCGGAGGAAGCGCGCGAATTGATGGCGAAGCTCGGCATACGCAGGTTCGAAGATCTGATCGGCCGTTGCGACCTGCTCGACATGAGGCGCGGCATCGAGCACTGGAAGGCCAGCGGACTCGACTTCTCGCGGATCTTCCACCAGCCGGCGGTGCCGGCCGACGTCGCGCGCCACCACTGCGAAACCCAGGATCACGGCCTCGCCGGCGCGCTCGATCACCAGCTGATCGCCGCGGCGGCGACGGCGCTCGAGAAGAAAAGCCCGGTGCGGCTCGCCTACAAGATCCGCAATGCGAACCGTTCGGTCGGCGCGATGCTGTCCGGCGTGGTGGCGAGAAAATTCGGGCACCAGGGGCTTGCCGACGACGCGATTCACGTCGCGTTCGAGGGCGTTGCCGGGCAGAGCTTCGGCGCGTTTCTCGCGCACGGGATCACGTTCGAGCTGCAGGGTGCCACCAATGACTACGTGGGCAAGGGCCTTTCGGGCGGGCGCATTGTCGTCTACCCCGATCCCGCGTGCCCGGCGCGGCCCGAGGCCAACATCGTGATCGGCAACACGGTGATGTACGGCGCCATCGCCGGCGAAGCGTACTTCCGCGGCATTGCCGGCGAGCGCTTCTGCGTCCGCAATTCCGGCGCGTCCGCGGTGGTCGAAGGGACCGGCGATCACGGTTGCGAATACATGACGGGCGGCACCGTCGTCGTGCTGGGCCACACCGGGCGCAATTTCGCGGCCGGGATGAGCGGCGGCATGGCGTACGTCTACGACGACGGTACGTTCGCGACACGCTGCAACGCGGCGATGGTTGCGCTCGAGCCGTTGGCTGACGGAAGCCGAGCAGGCGAAGCTGGAGCAGGAGCTCATCGCAGCCGGCAATGGACGCCTGCCGCATGCCGGCAGGATGGACGAGACGCTGGTGCGGGAGCTGGTCGAACGGCACCTGCGCTTCACCGGCAGCACGCTCGCGCTCGCGATACTCGACGACTGGGAGGCGCACGTCGGCGATTCGTCAAGGTATTCCCCGCGCGAGTACCGGCGCGCGCTGACCGAGATGTACGCCAGGCAATCGGTCGCCAACAGGCCGGCAGCTGAAGCAGAAGGAAGTCGCGTAGATGGGCAAGATCACCGGTTTCCTCGAGCTCGCGCGCATCCAGGAGGTGGCGCTGCCCGCCGCAGGAGCGCGTGCAGAACTATCGCGAGTTCGTGCTGGCGCTCGACGACGACGCAGCGTCGACGCAGGGTGCGCGCTGCATGGACTGCGGCATTCCGTTCTGCCAGAACGGCTGTCCGGTCAACAACGTCATCCCGGACTGGAACGATCTCGTCTACCGGCAGCAATGGCGCGACGCGCTCGACGTGCTGCACTCGACGAACAATTTTCCGGAATTCACCGGCCGCATCTGTCCGGCGCCCTGCGAGGAGGCGTGCACGCTCAACATCAACGACGATGCCGGTCGGCATCAAGTCGATCGAGCATTTCATCATCGATCGCGGCTGGGACGAGGGCTGGGTCGTGCCGCTGCCGCCGGCGAGAAAGACCGGCAAGCGCGTGGCGGTCGTCGGCTCCGGACCGGCGGGTCTCGCGTGCGCGCAGCAGCTGGCGCGTGCGGGGCACGACGTCGTGCTCTTCGAAAAGGCCGACCGCATTGGCGGCCTGCTGCGCTACGGCATTCCCGATTTCAAGATGGAGAAGCACCTGATCGACCGGCGCATGGCGCAGATGTCGCTCGAGGGCGTCGAGTTCCGGCCCGGTGTTCACGTCGGCAAGGACGTCGGCGCGGCGCCGCTGCTCGCTGAGTTCGACGCGGTCGTCCTGACCGGCGGCGCCGAGCGCGCCGCGCGACCTCCCGGTGCCGGGCCGGGATCTCGACGGAATTCATTTCGCCATGGAGTTCCTGCCGCAGCAGAACAGCGTGGTCGCCGGCGAACGCGTGCCGGACCAGATCCTGGCCACCGGCAAGCACGTGGTCGTGATCGGTGGCGGCGACACCGGTTCGGACTGCGTCGGCACGTCGAATCGCCAACGCGCGAATTCGATCACGCAGTTCGAGCTGCTGCCGCAGCCGCCGGAACACGAGAACAAGCCGCTGGTGTGGCCGTACTGGCCGATCAAGCTGCGCTCGTCGTCGTCGCACGAGGAAGGCTGCGAGCGCGACTGGTCGGTGGCCACCAAGCGATTCGAAGGTCGGGAGGGACGGGTCGAGCGGCTGGTTGCGGCGCGCGTCGAATGGCAGAAGGACGCCAGCGGATCGATGAAGATGGTCGAAGTGCCCGGTACCGAATTCGAATTCAAGGCCGATCTCGTGCTGCTCGCGATGGGCTTCGTCGGACCCGTGCACGAGGGCCTGCTCGAGGAGCTCGGCGTCGAATGCGACCCGCGCAGCAACGTCCGGGCGGACGCCGACGACTATCAGACGTCGGTGCCCAAGGTATTCGCAGCGGGCGACATGCGCCGCGGCCAGTCGCTCGTCGTCTGGGCAATCCGCGAAGGCCGCCAGTGCGCGCGAGCCGTCGACGGGTTCCTGATGGGCAGCACCGAGTTGCCCCGCTGAACCGCAGTACGCGACACCGGCCATCGTGCCGCCGGCCTTGCCGGGCGCGGGCCATGCCGCTACGCTCCCGCGATGCCGACGATCGAAAACGACATATTCCTCCGCGCACTGCGCCGGCAACCGACGCCCTACACCCCCGTATGGCTGATGCGCCAGGCCGGCCGCTACCTGCCCGAATACAACGCGATGCGCGCGCGGGCGGGAAGTTTCCTCGCGCTCGCCACGACGCCGTCGCTTGCCACCGAAGTCACGCTGCAGCCGCTCGATCGGTTTGCGCTCGACGCGGCGATCCTGTTCTCCGACATCCTGACCGTTCCCGACGCGATGGGCCTCGGGCTTTATTTTGCCGAAGGCGAGGGACCCCGATTCGAGCGCACCACCGCCGACGAGAAAGCGATCGCGCGTCTCGAGGTGCCGGACATGGCCAGGCTTCGCTACGTGTTCGACGCGGTCCGGGAAATCAAGCGCGCGCTTGCCGGCCGTGTGCCGCTGATCGGCTTTGCCGGCAGCCCGTTTACCCTGGCGTGCTACATGATCGAAGGTGCCGGAAGTCCGGATTTCGCGACCGTGCGCCGTATGGCCTATGGCCGGCCCGATCTCTTGCGGCGCCTCGTCGCCGTGAACGTGCGCGCGGTGGCCGCCTATCTCAACGAGCAGATCAATGCGGGGGCCGATGCGGTCATGCTCTTCGATACCTGGGGCGGGTTGCTGACGTCCGACGCGTACCGTTCGTTCTCGCTTGACCCGATGCGCGAAGTGCTGGCGGCACTGCGCCCGGCACCGGATGGAAGTCGCGTTCCCACGATCGTGTTCACGAAGGGGGGCGGGCAATGGCTCGACGCGATCGCGACTTGCGGCGCGGCGTGCGTAGGACTCGACTGGACCGTCGATCTCGCGGCAGCCCGCCATCGCGTTGGCGCCAATGTCGCGCTGCAAGGCAACCTGGATCCGCTGGTGCTGCTTGCGGATGCGTCGGTCGTCGTGCGCGAAGCCGCCGCCGTCGTTCAGGCGGCGGGTCCTGCCCCGGGCCACATCTTCAATCTCGGGCACGGCATCGTTCCGGCGACCCCGCCGGAAAACGTTGCGGCGCTCGTCGACGCCGTGCACCGCGAATCGCGGGCAAGGCGCGCCAGCACTTGATCTGCGGGCGGCCGCACTCGGCAAAACCGTGGCGAGCCGCGCCAATGCTGGATCTGCAAAGGCTTGACAAACACCGAAATTGCGGTTCCAGACGCGCAACTTATGCACATGCGATCGTTCTGTTGGCGGCTGTTCGCGCAGCGCTGCGGATGTACCAAAACGCCGATCACAACCAATTGAAAATAAACAGAAAAAAATATAGCCTCGGATGGCGCCAGCCGCGCGCATGCGCCAAGGTCGGTTGAACCGCGAAATGCGGGTGCCCACTTACGCACAAGATTATCCACAGACTCTGTGAGCCAAAATTTACCGGCGTTATAAACCAAGGACTTGCCGGACCTTGCTTCGGCGCGTGCTGAGCATTTCGGATGCCTCGGCTGCGGCATCGGGATGCCTGAGCGCGCCCCGCGGACTGGCCACGGACTGATCCGATGGCGATCGCGCGCGTCGCCCTTCCCGTAGCGACGTCCGCCGCGTTCGATTACTGGATTCCCGACGGACTCTCCGTCGCGCGGGGCGCGATCGTCCGCGTCAAGCTGGCCGGCCGCGCCCTGGCAGGCGTTGTCGTGGATGTTGTCCCGGCGTCCGACGTCGCCTCCGAAAAGTTGCAACCGCTTGGCGAGGTAAGACAGGACCTGCCCGCGATGCCGGCGGACCTGCTCGACCTCGCGGAATTCGTCGCGAGGTACTACCAGGAGTCGCTGGGTCTGGTCCTCGCTCAGATGTTGCCGTCGCTCGTCGCGGCGCCACGGCGAGCGACGGCTTCCCGTCGCGGCGCGTCGGCGATGCGGCTCACGGCATCGGGACGCACCGCACTCGCGACATCGCTCGCACGAGCACCGCGGGCGCGCGCGTTCTACGAAACGTGGTCCAGCGCGCCGGATTCGACGCTGTCCAGCGCGGCGGTTGCCGCGCTCTCGCCGAATCTGCGCAATGTCGTGCGCCGATGGGCGGCGGCCGGCTGGGTCGAAGAGGTGATACCCGAGACGGGTGCGCCCGGGACCGAACGCGGGCAGCGAACGTCCACTCCACCACGCAATCCGGACCAGGAACGTGCCGTGACGGCGATCGTTGGTGCGATGGAAACGTTCGCGCCGTTTCTGCTTCAGGGTGTTACGGGCAGCGGCAAGACCGAGGTTTACCTCGCCGCCGCCGCAGCATGTGTCGCGGCTGGCAAGCAGGCTCTCTTCCTGGTGCCGGAAATCAACCTGACGCCGCAGTTCCTGCAGCGGATCACCGACGCGATGCCGGCACGACGGACGGTCACGCTGCACAGCCGGCTCGCGGCCGGTGAACGCTTGCGCAACTGGCGCGAGGCGGCGTCGGGCGAGGCCGATCTTGTCCTCGGCACGCGGCTCGCCGTCTTCGCGCCGCTGCCGCGGCTCGGGCTCATTGTCATCGACGAAGAACACGATCCGTCGTACAAGCAACAGGACGGCGTGCGCTACCACGGCCGTGATGTTGCAGTATGGCGTGCGCGGCAACGCGGCGTCCCGATCGTGCTCGGGAGCGCGACGCCGTCGCTGGAGTCGCTCGCCCACGCGCAGAGCGGGCGATACGGCTGGCTCAAGCTGCCGCTACGGGCGGTCGTTCCGGCCCGACCGCCGTCGTTCGTTTTCGTCGGAAACCGCGACGCGGCTGCCCTTGAGGGGATCAGTGTGCCGCTTGTCGCGGCGCTCGAGGTGCGCCTCGACCGGGGCGAACAATCCCTCGTGTTCATCAACCGACGCGGCTTCGCGCTTTCGCTGCTTTGCGCGGCGTGCGGCTGGCAGGCCGGATGCCCGCGCTGTGCGGCGCGGCTCACCGTGCACCGCGAGACCACGGACCTTCGCTGCCACCATTGTGGCCACGTCGAGCGCCTGGCACGGAGCTGCCCCGAGTGCGGCAATGTCGACCTGCTGCCCATGGGCCATGGTACGCAGCGACTCGAACGCGCGCTCGCCGGCCGCTTTCCCGGGGCGCGCATTGCGCGCATCGATCGCGACAGCACGCGGCGCGCAGGCGCCTTTGCCGGGGTTCGCGACCGCGTTCATTCGGGCGACATCGACATTCTCGTCGGCACACAAATGCTTGCCAAAGGCCATGATTTTCCACGGCTCACGCTGGTCGGAGTTCTCGGCGCCGACAACGCGCTCTACAGCGGCGACTTCCGGGCCACGGAGCGGCTTGCCGCGCTCCTGTTCCAGGTATCCGGGCGGGCGGGCCGTGCCGATCTGCCGGGCGAGGTCATCGTACAGACCGACTTTCCCGCGCATCCGCTTGCGCGGGCGCTTGCTGCCCATGATTACGACAGCTTTGCCGAGGTGCTGCTGGCCGAGCGCCGGGCTGCCATGCTGCCGCCGTTCGGGCATCTCGCGTTGCTCGTCGCGGAAGCCCCGCGCCGGGAAGCGGTAGACGCTTTCCTCGGCGCCGCGAGCGAGGCGGGCCGCGCAGCGGTGCGCGCCACATCGCTCGCTGTCGAGGTGTTCTCGCCCGTACCGGCGAGCCTGCCACGCCGCGCCGGACTCGAGCGCGGGCAGGTGCTTGCCCAAGCGCTTGAACGCGGCGCGATGCAGCGGTTCCTCCCGCATTGGCGCGATGCCATCGCGGCGCTACCCGGCCGGCGCGCACGATGGGCGCTTGACGTCGATCCGCTCGCGTTCGCGTGAGGGCACCGACACGGGCGGCGGATTGCGACCAGCTATAATCAGAGGTTGCGTCGCGACAGCGCGCAAGACTGCCGATTGAAGAAGCGCGTCGTGCGCGCCCATTCGCGGAGCCGATGCAACCTCACCTGTTATGGCCGCCCAGCAAGAGTGGCCGCCCGATGACCGACCTCCGCGCACAACTCGAATCGTGGCTCGCGCTTGGCCTTGCCGCCGTGGCGCCGGAACGCGCCGGCGCGGCCGTCGTGCTCGATCGCCCGAAACAACCGGAGCACGGCGATTTCGCGTCCAATATCGCGCTCCAGCACGCAAAAGCGCTGCGACGAAATCCGCGCGAATTCGCGCAAGCGCTCGTGGCTGCGGCGCCGCCATCCGACTGGGTGGCGAAGACGGAGATCGCCGGTGCGGGGTTCATCAACATCTTCGTCACGCCTGCGGCGCGCCAAGCGGTGGTCAAGGATATTCTGACCGAGGGCGATCGTTTCGGCCGCAGTGACGCGCGCCGCGGCGAGCGGGTCATGGTCGAATTCGTCTCGGCGAACCCGACGGGGCCATTGCACGTCGGCCACGGTCGCCAGGCCGCGCTGGGCGACGCGCTGGCGCGGCTTCTCGAGTGGCAGGGCGCGACGGTGACGCGCGAGTTCTACTACAACGACGCGGGTCAGCAGATCCAGAATCTCGCCGTCTCGGTGCGCGTCCGGGCGCAAGAGCTCTCGGGTGAGCACGCGAATCTTCCGGAGGACGGTTACCGCGGCGAGTACATCCGCGAGCTGGCGCAACGTTATCTTGGCGAAGTCGGCCACGATCTCGGCGATATCGACTCGATTCGCCACTTCGCCGTCGCGGAGTTGCGCCGGGAACAGGACCGCGACCTCCTGGCTTTCGGCGTGCAATTCGATCATTACTACCTCGAAAGCTCGCTGTATGCAGACGGGCGGGTGGCGGCGGCCATCGACCGCCTGGTCGCCTCGGGCAAGACGTACGACGAGGACGGCGCGCTATGGCTCAGAACCACCGACTTCGGCGATGACAAGAACCGGGTGATGAGAAAATCGGACGGCGGGTACACGTACTTCGTGCCCGATGTTGCCTACCATATCACCAAGTGGGAGCGTGGCTACGCAACGGCCATCAACGTCCAGGGTTCCGACCACCACAGCACGGTAACGCGTGTGCGCGCAGGGTTGCAGGCCGCAGGACTCGGGATTCCGGTCGGCTACCCCGATTACGTGATACACAAGATGGTCACGGTGATGAAGGGCGGCGAGGAAATGAAGATCAGCAAGCGCGCGGGCAGTTACGTGACCCTGCGCGACCTGATCGACGAGGTCGGTCGCGACGCGGTCCGGTTCTTTCTGGTGTCGCGCAAGGCCGAGAGCGAGTTCACGTTCGACATCGACCTTGCGCGGTCGCAGACGCTCGATAACCCCGTCTATTACGTGCAGTATGCGAACGCGCGTGTCGCCTCGGTGATGCGACAGGCCGGCATCGCCCCGGGCGAGGCCCTGGCCACATTGCGCGAGGCCGATCTGGCGCCGCTCACCAGTCCTTACGAAGAGGCGTTATTGCGCCGCCTGGCGGCCTTTCCGGCCGAACTCGCGCTGGCGGCGCGCGAGCTTGCACCGCATCGCGTGACCGCGTACCTCAAGGATTTGGCGGCCGATTTCCACAGTTACTATAATGCGGAGCGCTTTCTGGTAGACGACGATGCGACGCAGCGCGCGCGCCTCGCGCTCGCGGCAGCGACGGGACAGGTCGTGAAAAACGGACTCGCCGTGCTGGGTATCAGCGCACCGGACCAGATGTGATCGCACTGGGCTTCCTCGACGCAACCACGCCATGACATCCCGTACCAACCACCGCGGGCCCGGGGCCGCCTCCGCGAAGCGTCATCGCGGGCCACCGCGCAAGTCCGGCTTCGGCGGTACGCTGCTCGGCGTCTTTATCGGCATCGCGCTTGGCCTGGCGCTGGCCGCCGGGGTTGCGTTCTACCTCCTGAAAGCGGGTAACCCTTATCTGTCCACGGGTCCGGCGCGCGAACCGCAGCGCGAGGCTGCCAAGGATCCCGCCAAGGCCGGGCGGATTGAGACGAGCGTCCCGGAAAAGCCACGCTTCGATTTCTACAAGATCCTGCCGGGTGTCGAGGAGCCGAAAGTCCAGCCGAAAGGCGCAGAGCGCGTCATGCCGGACAAGGCAACCGCGGACCGCGCGGCCGCGCCCGACAAGACGGTGGCGAAAATCGACCCGCGCGCGGCAGCCCCGGCGGCGCCGGACAAGGCGCCGAAGCCGGCCGAGCGGTTCTGGCTGCAGGCGGGTTCATTCGCCAGCGAGGCCGACGCCGAAAATCTGAAGGCACGGCTTGCATTCGCCGGATGGGAAGCGACGGTCCAGTCGGCGAACGTGCCCGAGAAAGGCCTGCGCTATCGCGTTCGCGTCGGCCCGTACGACAATACCGACGAATTGGCGAGGATGAAGGGCGAACTCGCCAAGCGTGGATTCGATGCTGCCGTGATCAAGTTCTGACGGGCGTCATGGACCATGGGCGTGGCACGAGCATGGAAACGCCGATCTGCCGGGAACTCGCGCCGTCGCGGGCAGCCCAATGAACGTCAATTGTCGATGGAGAACTCGTACATGCATACGCTGATGCGCCGCCTTCTGCCGCTGCTGGCGGCTTTCGTCACGATCCTCCCGCTGAGCGCCGCTGCACAGACGGCCGCGCCGCAGGAGGGCAAGGAGTACCTGCGGCTCAAGAATCCGCAGCCGGTCGAATCCGGGAAGAAGATCGAGGTGATCGAGTTCTTCTCCTACGGCTGCCCGCACTGCGGGACGCTCGAACCGGTCCTGCAGGGCTGGCTCAAGACGATGCCGGCGGACGTGCAATTTCGCCGCATTCCGGTGATGTTTCAGGAACGCTGGATTGCGCTCGCGAAGATCTACTACACCCTCGAGGCACTCGGCGAGGAGGCACGGCTTTCGCCGGAGGTGTTCACTGCGATTCACGGCAAGGGACTGAGCCTGTGGCAGGACAAGACGTTCTTCGACTGGGCCGCGGCGAACGGGCTCGACCGCAAGAAGGTCGAGGACATGTACAACTCGTTCGGGATCGGAGGCAAGGTCAACCGGGCGCGGATGAGCGCTCAGTCCTACCAAGTGCAATCCGTCCCGTTGATCATTGTCGACGGCAAGTTCGTCAGCCATAACGTGAGTTCGCACGGCGCGATGCCGAAATTGATCGACGCGCTGATCGCGAAGGCGCGCGCCGAGCGGCCCAAGGGCTGAGGGCGCGGAAGGCGAAAGTCCCCGCTACCTTCGCGCGCCGCACCGAACTACAGCGGCATACGGAGCCCGACCGTCACGGCCCAGTAGTTGCCATCGCCCCGGCCGGCGGTCCCCGCGCCCGTGACGTAGCCGGTGACGCCTCCGAATTCGGTGCTGGCCCCGACGCTGAACAACGCGTAACTGGTATCGGGTCCCCTGACCGGAATGCTGTAATTGCCAGCCAGGGTGACGGACGCTGCGCTGATGCTGCGGTCGGGGTTCTTCGAATCGTATTCCCAGGTGGCGCGCGCGTAGGGGCGAATGCTGCCGAAGCTGCCAGCAACCTGCCAGCCGGCGCTCCAGAGCCATTGGGTGCGGGATTGCTCGCCAAACGTCAGCGCCGTGCTGTCTGTGCTTTCTTCGGAGAACTGCTTGACGACGGCTCTCGTCCACGCGAGGCGTCCGTACGGGCCGTGCATCAGGTCCTTCATCGTGAACCAGTAGCCGCCAAGGAGCCGCCCGGTGAATTCGTACCCGCGCGCCTCGGCGTTCTCGTGCCGGAGCGCCATGCCCAGAGGGATGGCACGGTTGATGTTCGAATAATCGAGGTCGCCGGCGCCCACCGTCGCGCCGACGTACCAAGGGCCGTCGCCATAGCCCGCGTATATCGTGCCGACCGGCTGATGCAGCGTGTAGCCGCCGCCGGCACCGCCGAAATCTCCCTTGTTTTCGGTGTAGCCGACCATGGCGCCGACCAGCAGGTGGCTGGATACTTTCATGTCGCTGCCGACCACGACGGTGTTCATGTAGGCGCTGCCGTTGCCGGGACCGGCCTGCATGTCCGTGTGACCGTAATCGTACGCGGCCCATCCCTCGAGCTTTCCCGGGCTGCGCGGCGCGTTGAGGCTCGACCACATCCGGCCGTCGAGCGCACGAAAGTTCGCCTGCTCGACCGCGAGCGGGGCCTCGGCGAGCGCCGCCATCTGCTGCGGACCGTCGATGAACGAGATCGCGTAGTCGCCGAGGATCTGATGGCCCGCCGTCGTCGGATGCGCGCCGTTCGCCCAGAAGTACGTATTGGGCGCACTCGGCGAGACGAGTGACGATGCGTTGCAGGTGGCGATCGTGATGTTCGGCGGGGTCGTGCAGGCGATCCCGGTTACATTCGACAGCCCATACGCCGCGGGATTTTTCAGGATTTCATTTTGCAGCGCGAAGCCGTTGAGCCGGATCCCCTGTACGCCGGCGGCATTCATCGTTCCGAAAAGCGTCTGATTGAACGCGTTGGCCAGTGCCGTAAGCGTGGCGCCCTGCCCCGTCCCGGCGCCGCTCAACGTCGTTCCCATGTCGGGTGCGGTCCAGACCATGATGGTGCGCGCCCCGGCAGCCTGGATGACGGCGGCCTGCGTCCCGAGCTGGACCGCGGCGGTTGCCAACGCCGCCTGCACCTGTGCCGGCGTCGCTGCTCCGGCGAGGAGCAGGCCGAACTGGTAGAAGAAGTCGTTGCCGCCGCCTGTATCGAATAGATCGCATGCGGGTCCGCCGGGCCCTTGGCAAGATATTGCCCCACCTGGGTCGTCACAGGCACGGCGTCGAACGGCGAGAGCGGCGCGTCGAGCACGCCCGGCAGCAGGGCCACCCGCGCGCCGCCATATGCGTAGTTGTTGCCGCCGGCCTGGGTCGAGGGGGTCGCGGCGAAGCCGAAGCGCTGCGCGAATACCTGCGACCAGACCGGCCCCGGATTGGTCGTGAACAATCCCGTTCCAGGGGGTAGCGACGACTTGTAATTGCCCGAATCGCTTACGCTGTCACCGAAAAAATACACGTTCGAGAATTGCGCGGACGTGGCTCCCGGATACGGCCAGTCCGAGCGCTACCGTGCTCGCGAGCAAGCTACGTTGAAACTGGCGCATTGTTGCCTCCTTGAGAGGGTGCAGCGGGACCTGCGACCGCAGGAAAGACCGTCGCAATCTCCATCAAAACGGCTGCGGGTCGCGACTGCGGCCGTCAAACTACATTGCGACAGAGAAATTCGAATCGTCGTAGGGCTGTGATCGCGCCGCGCCAGACAAGAACGCCGGGAATCCCCGGCGTATGTCTGCGCGCTGCCGAATCCGCATCGAATCACTTCGCGATAAGCGCGAGGCGCTTGCCGCCGTCGACGAGTTGCACGCGCTCGCCTTCGTGCACGGACGGCTGATTGGTGTACCGGAAGCTGCGCGTCGTGCCGCCGTCCATCTTGAGCGTGACCAGCCAATAGGTCTTGGCGTTCTTGTTCTTCTCCACGGTGTTGCCGACGTACGCGCCTCCGGCCGCACCGGCGATGGTCGCAACCGTGTTGCCACGGCCACTGCCGATCTGATGGCCAATGACGCCACCGAGGACACCGCCGGCGACCGCGCCCAGGCCGGTGCCCTTGCCCGCCTCCTCGACAAACCGGATCGACTGGACCTGTCCGCAATCCGTGCATGGGGTCTGCGCGAGGGGGGCAGAACCCGCAGCGAGCGCAAGCACCGCGATGACGATCGAGCCCGGTTGAAAAAATGTGCGTGCCATGGCATTTCTCCTCAGGCGTTTGATCTCCCACTATACCAAAGCGCAGGCACTCAGGATTCGTCGGCGCGAATCCGGGCATAGGTGCCGGGTGCCGCCTCGATGACCTTGAGCTTGCCCTTGCCGGGACGCCGCGCCGATACCTGCGCGCCGAGATGCGGGGCGACCCAGTCGCGCCAGTTGGTCCACCACGAGCCCTGGTGCGGTTTGGCATTCGCGAGCCACGCGTCGGGTGTATCGGAGAGTTTTTCGTTGGTCCAGTAACCGTATTTCATCGCGCGATGGCGGATTGATCATGCCGGCGATGTGGCCCGAGCCCGACAGCACGAAACGCGATTTGCCGGAAACCAGCTGCGGGCCGGCGTACGTCGTCTTCCACGGCGCGATGTGGTCCTCGATCGCCGAGACGAAGTAGGTCGGGATGGTGATCTTCTTGAGATCGATCGGAACGCCGGCGAGCGTGATGCCGCCCGGCACACGCAACAGATTCTTCATGTACATGTTGCGCAGATAGAAGCTGTGCATCGTCGCGGGCATTCGCGTCGAGTCGCAGTTCCAGTGCAGGAGATCGAACGGGAACGGGTCGCGGCCGAGCAGGTAGTTGTTGATGACGAACGACCAGATGAGGTCGTTGGAGCGCAGCATGTTGAACGTGTTCGCCATCTCGCTGCCCTCGAGATAGCCACGCTCGTTCATCTTGCGTTCGAGCGAGGCCACCTGTTCCTCGTCGATGAACACCTCGAGTTCGCCGGAGCGCGAGAAGTCGACCAGCGACGTCATGAAGGTCGCGCTGGCGATCCGGCGGTCTTTCGTGGCAGCCATGTAGGCCGAGCGTCGCAGCGAGGAGCGTGCCGCCGAGGCAGTAGCCGAGCGCGTTGACCTCCTTTTCTCCGGTCGCCTTCTCGATCGCGCCCAGCGCGGCCAGCGTGCCGTCGGTCAGGTAGTCCTCGAAGTCCTTGTGCGCGAGCTTGCCGTCGGGATTGACCCATGAGACGACGAAGACGGTGAGGCCCTGGTCCGTCGCCCACTTCACGAACGAATTCTTCTCGCGCAGGTCGAGGATGTAGTACTTGTTGATCCACGGCGGAATGACCAGCAGCGGCCGCTTCGCGACTTTCGGCGTCGTGGGCTCGTACTGGATGAGCTGCAGGAGGTCGTTCTGGAAGACCACCTTGCCCGGCGTGGTCGCGATGTTGACGCCAAGCTCGAACGCCTTGGCGTCCGTCATCGAGATCTTGAGCTGGCCGTTGCCGCGCTCGATGTCGTCGAGCAGGTTGTGCAGACCCTTGACGAGGTTCTGTCCGCCCGGTCGCGATCGTCTCGCGGAACACTTCCGGGTTGGTCAGCGCGAAATTCGACGGCGCCAGCGCATCGATGTACTGGCGCGTGAAAAAGTCGACCTTGCGCCTGGTCGCGTCATCGAGCCCCTCGACGTTGCCGACGGCGTCGTGCAGCCAATCCGCGGCGATCAGGTAGCTCTGCTTGATGTAGTCGAACAGAAAATGCTGCTCCCAATCCTCGTGCTTGAACCGCCGGTCGCCCTTGGGCGGGGTCGCGACGGGGTCTGCGGCCCCGCCCAGGAGCCTGATCGTCGACGCCTGCCACAGGTTCATGTAATTCCACCACAGGTTCATCTGCGCCTCGGCCAGCCGGTGCGGATTGGCCAGCATCTTGCGCGGCCAGTTCCATGAACGCCTTGCCGATTCCCAGTTCATCCGCGACCATCGATTTGCCGGATTTCGCCTGGCGCGTCGCGAAATCGCCGATCACCTTCGCGCTCTTTTCCGCGGCAGTTCGCAGCGACTCGGCGAGCGCCACGGGGTCGTAGGAGGGCGCTGCCGCAGGTTCGTGGGCGGTACGGGTGTTCGCAGAGGTCGACATGGCGTTGGCTTTCGCGCGCTGGGAAATGGATTACTTGCCGGATGCCGCGAAAAGTATCGCGCTGTCCGCGGCGACCCGGCGGTCGAGCCTTGCCGAGCGCCAGAGAAAATTGAGGTGGGCGATCGTCTCGCCCATCGCGAAGAACCGCTGCTGCACGTCGAGTTCGCGCCGGAACAGCACCGGGACGAGTTCGGCCGCGCAGAGCGGCGCAGGCGACGAGCACACGGCCGCACCGAGTTCACCGAGCCGCGCGTCGTGGTGCGCGCGCAATTCGGCGACGCGCACCGGGATGCCGCGGAAGGGCAGGCCGTGCGACGGCAGCACCAGCGTATCCGCCGGCAGGGCTTCGCAGCGCGGCGAGCGAATCCAGAAAGCGCGCAAGCGGATCGCCGTCGGGTTCGACCGCCCAGACGCTGACGTTGGTGCTGATTTTCGGCAACAGCATGTCACCGGAGATCAGCACGCCGGTTCCGGCCGAATAGAGCGAGGCGTGCTCCGGCGAATGCCCGTGCCCTTCGATGATCCGCCATTCCGTATCGCCTGCCGGATGCGTGTCGCCGTCGAGCAGCCGATCGAACGACTGTGGCAATTCGGGCACCCCGCGGCGGTAGCTGTTGCCGCGCTTTGCGAGCGCGGCGAGCTCGGTTTCCGCCATTCCGTGCCGGCGAAAGAGGTCGATCGTTGCCGCCGGCGTATACCCGCCGAACTGCTCCGACGATTGCATGTGCCGAAAGGTACTCGGCGTGGGTCATCGCGACCGGCGCATGGAACCGCGCCGAAAGCCACGCGGCGTTGCCGACATGATCGGGATGGCAGTGGGTCGCGATGATCTGCCGGATCGGCATTGCGGCGAGAGTCGTCGCGAAATGGCGTTCCCAGAGCACCCGCGTCGCGAGGTCGCCGTATCCGCTGTCGACAAGCGTGCAGCCGCCGGCGGAGTCCGGTAGCAGCCAGAGATTGATGTGATCGAGCGCGAATGGCAGCGGCATGCGCAGCCACAGCACGCCGGGCGCGATCGCGATGACGGTCCCGGGCGCCGGAGGCGCGGCAACCGGGTATTCGAGTGCGGCAGGTGCCGCCGGGCTCAGGGCCGGATCGCGAAGGGTGGGATGCGCGCGCATGGGAGGTTTCGCTTGACGATAGGCGGTCGGAAATCGTGCCGCGGCACTTTTGTGCAACGCAACATCGTCGGGGAAACGGCCAGAACTGTCAAGCCGGTATGCTATCGTGACAGGTCTTGGCTCGATGCATATTGTGCACCCGCCCGCTCCCGGATGTCCGCTGTCAATACCCCTGCGCGTCACGCCAAATCGCCCGCTGCCGAGCGCAATGGGCTGACGTATTCCATTTCCGAACTTGCGCAGGAATTCGCGCTGACCACGCGGACGATCCGCTACTACGAGGACGAAGGACTGCTCGCCCCCCGGCGGCGGGGACTCGCGCGGGTGTACGGCGAGCGCGAGCGTACCCGGATCAAGCTGATCCTGCGCGGCAAGCGGCTCGGACTCGCGCTCTCGGAGATACGCGAGCTTTTCGACATCTACGCGGCGACGGGAAACGAGCGGCCCCAGCTCGTGAAGTTCCTGCAGATGCTGGCTGACCGGCGCGCCATGCTCCATCAGCAGCGTGAGGACATCGACGCGGTGCTGGGCGAGATTGCCGTCCTCGAGCGCGACTGTCGCCGCCGGCTGAAACCGGAGCCGCCGGCGGGCACGGGTGCCTCGGGCCGCGATGGGGCATGAGCGGGCGCTTCCGCATTGACGTTTACGTAAACGTTATGTACAGTCGGATGTCGCCTTGAGACCACCCTCTCCGCCGCGAACGTCGAGCCGCCCGCCGTGACCCATGCGCCGCACCGTCATCCCCGTCGTCGAGCCGCTCGCCCCGGTTCGCCGAGCGCGCGCGAGAGTTTCGCGCGACAGGGCGCGATGCGACTCATGGCGCCGGCGTCGACGTTGCCCCCGGCTTTGCACGATTGTGCCGATGCAGCAGACGCTGATGGTGATGCACGGCAAGAGCGACGCCTGACCCCATCGAGGATTCGCATGGCGGATTTTCCCACCCTCAACTTCGATCACGGCGAGACGATCGACATGCTGCGTGCGACCGTGCGGCAGTTTGCCGCCGACGAGATCGCGCCGCGCGCGGCCGAGATCGACCGCGCCAACGAATTTCCCGCTGACCTCTGGCGCAAGATGGGCGACCTCGGTCTGCTCGGCATCACCGTCGACGAGGAGTACGGCGGCACGGCGATGGGCTACCTCGCGCACGTGATCGCCATGGAGGAGATCTAGCCGCGCATCGGCGGCCGTCGGACTCTCGTACGGCGCGCATTCGAATCTGTGCGTGAACCAGATCCATCGCAACGGCACGCGACGCGCAGAAGAACCGGTACCTGCCGCAGCTCGTCTCGGGCGAGCACGTCGGGCGCGCTGGCCATGAGCGAGCCGGGAGCGGGTTCCGACGTCGTGTCGATGCGGCTCGCGCGCCGAGCGCACGCGGCGACCGCTTCGTGCTTGAACGGCAGCAAGATGTGGATCACCAACGGTCCGGACGCGCACACGCTGGTCGTCTACGCGAAGACCGATTCCGCAGGCCGGACCGCACGGCATCACCGCCTTCCTGATCGAGCGCGGCATGAAGGGATTCTCGACAGCGCAGAAGCTCGACAAACTGGGCATGCGCGGGTCGAACACCTGCGAGCTCGTGTTCGAGGATTGCGAAGTCCCGGCCGCCAACGTTCTGGGCGAGGAGGGCCGCGGCGTCAGCGTGCTGATGAGCGGCCTCGACTACGAGCGGGCGGTGCTTGCCGGCGGCTCGCTGGGGATCATGGCGGCGTGCATCGACGCCGTCCTTCCCTACGTGCACGAGCGCACGCAGTTCGGCCAGCCGATCGGCGAGTTCCAGCTGATGCAGGGCAAGCTCGCCGACATGTACACGACGATGAACGCGGCCCGAGCGTACGTCTACGCCGTCGCCCAGGCCTGCGATCGCGGCGAGACGACGCGCAAGGACGCCGCCGGCGCGATCCTCTACGCCGCGAGAAGGCGACGTGGATGGCCGGCGAGGCGATCCAGTGCCTCGGCGGCAACGGCTACGTCAACGAATATCCGACCGGTCGACTGTGGCGCGACGCCAAGCTCTACGAAATCGGCGCCGGCACGTCGGAGATCCGGCGGATGCTGATCGGCCGCGAGCTGTTCAACGAGACCAAGTGATGCGGAGCGAAGCGCAATGTTGAACGATCCTGTGGTGATTGTCGGTGCGGCGCGCACGCCGATGGGCGGTTTTCAGGGCGACTTCGCGTCGCTCGCCGCGAGCGATCTCGGCGCCGTGGCGATCCGCGCGGCGGTCGAGCGCGCCGCCATCAAGCCCGGCGACGTCGACGAAGTGATCATGGGCAATGTGCTGCCGGCGGGGCAGGGCCAGGCGCCCGCGCGGCAGGCGTCGCTCAAGGCAGGCGTGCCGCTCTCCGCCGGCTGCACGACGGTGAACAAGATGTGCGGATCCGCGATGAAGGCGGCGATGCTGGCGCACGACGCGAATCGTCGCGGGATCGAACGACATCGTGATCGCCGGTGGCATGGAAAGCATGTCCAACGCGCCGTACCTGATGCCGAAGGCGCGCTCGGGCTACCGGATGGGCCACCAGACCGTCTACGACCACATGTTTCTCGACGGCCTCGAGGATGCGTACGACAAGGGCCGGCTGATGGGAACGTTCGCCGAGGATTGCGCGGCGACCCATGCGTTCACGCGCGAGGCGCAGGACGAATTCGCGCTGGCGTCGCTTTCCCGCGCGCTCGCCGCCAACAACGACGGCACGTTCGCCTGGGAGATCGCGCCGGTCACGGTCACCGGGAAGCACGGCGATGTCGTGATCGACAAGGACGAGCAGCCGGCGAAGGCCTTACCGGACAAGATTGCGTTGCTGAAACCCGCGTTTCGCAAGGACGGTACGGTAACCGCGGCCAACTCGAGCTCGATCTCGGACGGTGCCGCCGCGCTTGTGCTGATGCGTCGCTCGACCGCCGAGCGTCGCCGCCTGGCGCCGCTCGCGGTGATCGTCGGCCACGCGACGCACGCGCAGGAACCCGGACTGTTCACGACCGCGCCAGTCGGCGCGATCGCGAACCTGTACCGGAAGACCGGCTGGTCGACCAGCGAGGTCGATCTCTTCGAGATCAACGAAGCGTTCGCCGTCGTGACGATGGCGGCGATGAAGGAGCACGGCATCGCGCACGAGAAGGTCAACGTGCACGGCGGCGCGTGCGCGCTGGGCCATCCGATCGGCGCGTCGGGCGCACGAATCGTGGTCACGTTGATCGGCGCGCTCCGCAAGCACGGGAAGAAGCGCGGTGTCGCGAGCCTGTGCATTGGCGGCGGCGAGGCGACGGCGATGGCGATCGAGCTCTGTTAGGCGCATGTGCGCTGCCAAGCCGCACACGTGATTCGTTGACGGACAAACGCTTCATGCCGAGTATCGACAATTTGCTATTGTTCGTCATCGCGAGCGTGCTGCTGGTGCTGACGCCGGGGCCGAACCTGCTCTACCTCATTTCGCGCACGCTCGCCCAGGGCCGCGTGGCGGGGCTCGTTTCGCTGGCCGGAACGACGAGCGGGTTCGTCGTTCACATTCTTGCGGCGGCGCTCGGCATTTCGGCCGTCTTCGTCGCCGTGCCGGTCGCCTACGACGCGCTGCGCTGGGCCGGCGCCGCCTATCTGCTCTGGCTCGCGTGGGACGCGGTACGCACGCCTGCCAGCGGAACCGTCGGTGGTGTGTTCGCGCCACGCCAGTTGCCGGAAGCTGCGCCGGCGCGCCTGTTCCGCATGGGACTCTTCACCAGCATCCTCAACCCCAAGGTCGCGCTTTTCTACGTGGCGCTCTTTCCGCAATTCGTCGAACCTGCGCGAGGCAGCGTGCTGGCGCAGTCGCTCGTTCTCGGTCTGGTCCAGATCGTCATCGCGGTGATCGGCGACACCCTGATCGTGCTCGCCGCCGCGCGCGTCGCGCGCTGGCTGGGTGAGCGTCCCGTCTGGGCGGCTGCCCAGCGCTGGCTGCTGGGAAGCGTGTTCGCCGGCATTGCGGCGAAGCTCGCGTTCGACGACCGGCGATGAACGCGGCTCGCCGGTCCCTCGCCATGAATCGGGCACCGGCCGCACTGGCGGGCACGGCATGCGGCTGACCGAAGAACAGCGGCTCATTCGCGACACGATCCGCGCGTTCGCGCAGGCGGAACTCGCGCCCCATGCGGCGCGCTGGGACCGGGAGCATCATTTTCCGCGCGACGCGTTGCACGCGCTGGGCGCACTCGGGGCGCTCGGCATGGTGGTGCCGGAGCGACTTGGCGGCGCAGGCATGGACTACGTTTCGCTCGCCGTCGCGCTCGAGGAAATCGCCGCGGGCGACGGGGCGACATCGACGATCGTCAGCGTGCAGAACTCGGTGGTCTGCGGCCCGCTTGCCGCATTCGGCTCGGATGAACAGAAGGAAAGGTACCTGAAGCCCTTGGCGCGCGGCGAGCGTTTCGGCTGCTTCTGCCTGTCCGAGCCGCAGGTCGGCTCGGATGCCGGCGCGATCGTCACGCGTGCGGATAAGGATGGCGAGCACTGGGTGCTGAATGGCGTGAAGCAGTTCATCACGACCGGCAAGAACGCGGATGTTGCCATCGTGTTCGCGGTGACCGACAAGACGAGCGGGGAAGAAGGGAATTTCGGGGTTCGTCGTCGACACGTCGACGCCCGGCTTCGTCGTCGCCCGCATCGAGGAAAAGCTCGGCCAGCGCGCATCGGACACCGCGCAGATCGTGTTCGAGAACTGCCGGATTCCGGCGACCAACCTGCTGGGCCGGGAGGGTGATGGCTACCGGATCGCGCTCTCGAATCTCGAAGCCGGGCGCATCGGCATCGCGGCGCAGGCGGTCGGCATGGCAAGGGCGGCGCTCGAAGCCGCCCTTCAATTCGCGCGCGACCGGATCGCCTTCGGCAAGCCGATGGCCGAACATCAGGCGATCAATTTCCGACTCGCCGACATGGCGACCGAGATCGAGGCGGCGCGGCAGCTCGTTTGGCACGCCGCGTCGCTGCGCGACGCCGGAGAGCCGTGCCTCAAGGAGGCGTCGATGGCCAAGCTTTTCGCATCGGAAATGGCCGAGCGTGTGTGTTCGGGCGCGATCCAGATTCACGGCGGGTACGGTTACGTCGCCGACTTTCCGGTCGAGCGTATCTACCGCGATGTTCGCGTTTGCCAGATCTACGAAGGAACGAGCGAGATCCAGCGCCTGGTCATCGGCCGCGCGCTCACCGGCTGAATCACTTTCGAGCGAGGGCATTGATGGCCGCACCGATTGATTTCTACTTCGATTTCTCGTCGCCGTATGGCTACCTGGCCGCGCAGAAGATCGAGGCGCTTGCGGCGAAATACGACCGGGGCGTGAATTGGCGCCCGGTGCTGCTCGGTGTGATCTTCAAGGAGACCGGGATGGCGCCGCTCACCATGGTCCCGCTGAAAGGCGATTATGCGAAGCGCGACTTCGCGCGGAGCGCGCGCTTTCACGGGATCGCCGATTTCCGGATGCCGTCGAAATTCCCGATTCCGAGTCAGGCGCCGGCGCGGATCGTGCTGTGGCTGAACACGCAGGACGGCGCATTGGCGGGGCCGGTCGCGAAGGCGTTGTACCGCGCCTATTTCGTCGACGACATCGATATCTCGAACCCGGACGCGGCCGCGGCCGTCGCGGCCCAGCAGGGGGTGGACGTTGCGGCGGCACGCGCTGCGATCGACGATCCGGCGATCAAGGACGCGCTGAAGCGCGAAGTCGAGCAGGCGATCGCGCGCGGCGCATTCGGTTCGCCGTTCGTGTTTGTGGACGGCGAGCCGTTCTGGGGATTGGATCGATTCGATCAGGTCGAGCGCTGGCTCGCGTCCGGCGGATTCTAGAACTTCCCGAGGTATGGCTGCCTACCACGCGTTCGGCATGGATTCGAGCGGGTGACCGGGACATCCGATGGCCGAGTACACGCTTCACTGCTTCGCGCAATCGGGCAACGCCTACAAGCCGGCGCTCGCACTGGCGCTTGCCGGCGCCGATTGGGAAGCGCGTTTTGTCGACTATTTCAACGGCGAGACGCGGGCGCCGGCCTATCGCGCGATCAACGTGATGGGCGAAGTGCCGGTGCTCGAGCATCGGGGTGTGCAGTTATCGCAGTCCGGCGTGATCCTCGATTACATCGCCGGGACGCTCGGCATGTTCGGGCCCGCCGACGCCGCGGAGCGCCGCGAGATCCTGCGCTGGCTGCTCTTCGACAACCACAAGCTGACGAGCTACACGGCGACGTACCGTTTCATGCGGACGTTCGCCAAGGATCCGGATCCCGCGGTACTGGCGGAATTCCGCCGTCGCGCGGAGTCGGCGTGGGGGATTCTTGGCGCGCACCTCGAGGGCCGGCGCTACGTCGTCGCGGACCGGCTGACAATCGCAGATCTATCGCTTTGCGGCTATCTGTTCTGGCCTGAGGAAATCGGTGTCGACTGGGGCGTGTATCCTGCCATCGGCGACTGGCTCGAAAGAATCCGCGGCGAGCCGCGCTGGGTGCACCCCTATCGGCTGATGCCGGGGCATCCATTGCCGGCGGGCAGATAACGGGTCACGCTCGAACGGGGCTGAGCAGCCATGCCGATCATCGAAACGAAGCTCGATCCGCGCGACGCGATGTTCGCGCAGAACCGCGACGCGATGGCGGCGCTCGTGGCCGACCTCAAGGCCAGGGTGGCGGAGGTCGAGCAGGGTGGCGGCGCGGCCGCATGCGCGAAGCATATCGCGCGCGGCAAGCTCCTGCCGCGCGAGCGTGTCCGCACGCTCGTTGATCCCGGCTCGCCGTTTCTCGAATTTTCGCAATTGGCGGCGCAAGGAATGTACGACGGGACGATCGCGGCGGCCGGCATCATCACGGGCATCGGCCGCGTCGCGGGACGCGAATGCGTGATCGTATGCAACGATGCGACCGTGAAGGGCGGCACGTATTACCCGCTGACGGTCAAGAAGCACCTGCGGGCGCAGGAGATCGCACGCGAGAACAGCCTGCCGTGCATCTATCTCGTCGACTCGGGCGGAGCGAATCTCCCGAACCAGGTCGACGTGTTTCCCGATCGCGAACATTTCGGCCGGATCTTCTACAACCAGGCGACGATGTCCGCGCAGGGCATTCCGCAGGTCGCCGTCGTGATGGGTTCCTGCACGGCGGGCGGCGCCTACGTGCCGGCGATGTCCGACGAGTCGATCATCGTCAAGGAGCAGGGAACGATCTTTCTCGGCGGACCGCCGCTCGTCAAGGCCGCGACCGGCGAGATCGTCTCGGCCGAGGAGCTGGGAGGCGCGGACGTCCATACGAGAGTCTCCGGCGTCGCCGATCATTTCGCGCTGGACGACCGCCATGCGCTCGCGATCGCGCGCCGGATCGTCGGCAATCTCAACCGGGAAAAGCGCGTCGCGCTGGAAACCCGCGAGCCTGTGGCGCCGCGGTTCGCTGCCGACGAGATCTATGGCGTCATCAACGCCGACATCAGGAAGCCCTACGACGTGCGCGAGGTGATCGCGCGTGTTGTCGACGGCAGCGAATTCGACGAGTTCAAGGCGCGTTACGGCACGACGCTCGTCACCGGCTTCGCGCGCATCTGGGGCTACCCGGTCGGCATCGTCGCCAACAACGGGATCCTGTTTTCCGAATCGGCGTTGAAAGGCGCGCACTTCATCGAGCTGTGCGCGCAGCGGAGGATTCCGCTCGTTTTCCTGCAGAACGTCACGGGCTTCATGGTCGGGCAGAAATACGAGGCGGGCGGCATCGCGCGCGACGGCGCCAAGATGGTCACCGCGGTGTCGTGCGCGCAGGTGCCGAAGTTCACGGTGATCATCGGCGGCAGCTATGGCGCCGGCAATTACGGCATGTGCGGCCGCGCCTTCGGCCCGCGCTTCCTCTGGATGTGGCCCAACGCGCGGATTTCGGTAATGGGTGGCGAGCAGGCGGCCACGCGTGCTCGCGACCGTTCGCCGCGATGCGATCGAGGCGAAAGGCGGCACGTGGAGCGCGGCGGACGAAGAAGCGTTCCGGGCGCCGATCCGGACGCAATACGAGACGGAGGGGCATCCCTATTTCGCCAGCGCCCGCCTGTGGGACGACGGCATCATCGATCCGGCCGACACCCGCCAGGTGCTGGGACTCGCCATCTCGGCGTCGCTCAACAGGCCGATCGAGCCCACGACGTTCGGCGTATTCCGCATGTGACGATGGCCACGCCCAAGGCAAGAGCCTCGTCCGCAAAGGACGAAACCCGATCGAAGCGCGGCGCCAGGGCCCGCGTCTACGCGACGCTGACCGTCGTCGTGCGCGAATCCGTCGCGCGCGTCGCGCTGGCACGGCCCGACGTGCACAACGCGTTCGACGCGGCATCGATCCGCGAATTGACAGAGGCGCTGCGGACGATAGACGCGGATCCCGCCGTGCGTGCGGTCGTGCTGTCGGGCGAAGGCCGGAGCTTTTGCGCCGGCGCCGATCTCAACTGGATGAAGCAGATGGCGGGCTATGACCACGCCGAGAATCTCGCCGACGCGACGGCGCTCGCCACGATGCTGCACACGCTGTACCGGATGTCCAAGCCGACGATTGCGCGGGTGCACGGCGCGGCATTCGGCGGCGGTGTCGGTCTCGCCGCCTGTTGCGATATCGCGTTCGCGGCCGACGATGCGACGTTTGCCCTGTCGGAAGCGAGGCTCGGGCTCATCCCCGCAACCATCGCGCCGTACGTGGTCGAGGCCATCGGCGCGCGGGAAGCCCGGCGCTATTTCCTGTCCGCCGAGCGCTTCACCGCGGCGCAAGCACTGCGCATCGGGCTCGTGCATGAGACGTGTCCGGCCGACGCGCTCGACGGCCGGATCGCAGAAATGCTCGCCGCGCTGCTTGCCGCCGGCCCATGCGCCCAGGGCGAGGCGAAGGCACTGATTCGCGCCGTCGCGCACCGCCCGATCGACGCTGCGCTGATCGCGGACACGGCGGAGCGCATCGCGCGCGTGCGGGGTTCGCCAGAGGGCAAGGAAGGCATTGCGGCATTCCTCGAGAAGCGCGCGCCGGCGTGGGTGCCAACGGCGAGGCACAAGAAATGAACACGATTCCCGGCCTCGCGCAATTCGATACGTGGCAGCTGGTGGCGCTTGCCGCGGCGGTCGGATGGGCGAGTGGCGTCCTGCCATACGCCGATGTTTGACAAGATCCTAATCGCCAATCGTGGCGAGATCGCCTGCCGGGTTGCGCGTACGGCGCGTCGCATGGGGATCCGCACCGTCGCCGTCTATTCGGACGCGGATGCCGATGCGCTGCACGTCGCGGTTTGCGACGAGGCCTTCCGGCTTGGTCCGCCTCCGCCGCGTGAAAGCTATCTCGACGGCAAGGCCATCATCGCGATCGCGCAGCGGACCGGCGCGCGCGCGATCCATCCGGGGTACGGCTTCCTTTCCGAAAACGAGACATTCGCCGCGGCTTGCGCGCATGCGGGAATCGTCTTCATCGGTCCGCCGCCGGCTGCCATTGCCGCGATGGGATCGAAAGCGGCGGCCAAGAACATCATGGGCAAGGCCGGCGTGCCGCTCGTCCCCGGCTACCACGGCGACGACCAGGATCCGCGGCGGCTCGCGCGCGAGGCGGCGGCGATCGGTTATCCGGTGCTGATCAAGGCAACCGCCGGCGGTGGTGGGAAGGGCATGAAGATCGTCGCACGGGAGAACGAATTCGCGGCGGCGCTCGCGTCGGCGCAGCGCGAGGCCAAAGCAGGATTCGGCGACGATCGCGTGCTGATCGAGAAATACCTGTCGGCGCCGCGCCACATCGAGATCCAGGTGTTCGCCGATACGCACGGCGGCGCCGTCTACCTGTTCGAGCGCGACTGCTCGGTACAGCGGCGCCATCAGAAGGTGCTGGAGGAGGCGCCGGCGCCATTGATGAAGCCGGAGCACAGGCGTGCGATGGGCGAGGCCGCGGTCGCTTGCGCGAAAGCGATCGGCTATGTCGGCGCGGGCACCGTCGAATTCATCGCCGCCGAGTCGTTCGCGCGCGACGGCGCGTTCTATTTCATGGAAATGAATACCCGGCTGCAAGTCGAGCACCCGGTCACCGAGATGGTCACGGGCGAGGACCTGGTCGAATGGCAATTCCGGGTCGCGGCAGGCGAACCGCTGCCAAAGCAGCAGGACGATCTTGCGCTACGGGGACACGCGATCGAGGCGCGTGTCTACGCCGAGGATCCGGACCGGGGATTCCTGCCGTCGATCGGCACGCTCGCGCACTTGCGCGCGCCCGCGGCCGGCCCGGCGGTGCGCGTGGACACCGGCGTTCGCGCCGGCGATGCGATATCGCCCTACTACGACCCGATGCTGGCCAAGCTGATCGTCCACGGCGAGGATCGTCCGGCGGCGTTGCGGCGGCTCGCCGAGGCGCTCGCCGAATACGAGATCGTGGGCGTTGCGACCAACGTGGCATTCCTGAAGCGTGTCGTTGCGCACGAAGCGTTTGTGTCCGGTAACGTCGACACCGGGCTCATCGCGCGTCATCAGGACGCGCTCTTCCCCGCGGCGGCGCCGGTGTCGGCCGACGCGCTGCTTGCCGTCGCGCTGGCCGAGGTTCGATCGCTCGTCGCTTCCCGCACTGCCGGTGCGCGCACATCCGGCGATCCGCATTCACCATGGCACGCGGTGGATCCCTGGTGGGTGAACAGCACGCGTCACGCCATCACCATGACGTTTGCCGACGGTGACGCGCAGCATGCCGTGGAAGTGCGCCGCAGTGGCGACGCCTGGTCGGTGACGCTGCCATTCGGCGCGACGGCGGTTCGGGTGCACGAACGCGATGGCCGCCTGGTGATCGTGCGCCCGGGCGGGGAGTTTGCCGCCACGGTGGTGCCGCTGGGCGAGGAGCGCCACGTCTTCTGCCACGGCGACGCGCGGCGGCTCACGCTCGTCGATCCGCTGTCCCACGCCGGCGAGGAAGAGGTCCACGGCGGACACCTGATGGCGCCGATGTCCGGTACGGTCGTCGCGGTGATGGTCAAGGCCGGCGAGCGCGTCGCAAAGGGCGCGCCGCTGATGATTCTCGAGGCGATGAAAATGGAGCATGCGATCACCGCGCCGGCGGCGGGTGTCGTGGCCGCCGTGAACTTTCGCGCCGGCGACCGCGTGAAGGAAGGAGCGGACCTCGTGGACATCGACGAAGCGTAGCGACGCTGGCCGCGGTCCGGACTCGACTATTCCATGCAGATCCTGCTTCACCCGCCTCGCGACGAGGGCGACGGCATGGCGCGCCGCGCTCGCGACCGCGCTCCCGGACGCGGCGATCGCGGCGTGGCCCGATGCGCCGGCCGACCCCGATTACGCACTCGTCTGGAAGCCGCCGGCGGAATTGTTCGCGCGCGTGCGGCCCGTGCGGGCGATCTTCAATCTGGGCGCTGGCGTCGACGTGCTGCTGGCCGTTCCAACGCTGCCGGCGGGGACTCCGGTCATCCGCCTGGAGAACGCCGGAATGGCGCCGCAGATGGCCGAGTACGTGACGCTCGCGGTGCTCTCCGTCTACCGCGAGGCGGGCGCCTACGCGTTGCAACAGCGGGAAGGCCGCTGGCAGCCACGGCCGCGCGTCCCGAAGTCCGGATTCGGCGTCGGCATCCTCGGCTTCGGCGTGCTGGGGCAAGCCGTGGCGAATGCGCTTGCACCGTTCGGCTTCCCGCTTTGCGCCTGGAGCAGGGAACGGAAGGCCATTCCCGGGGTTCAGTCGTACGCTGGGCGCGCGGAACTGGGCGCATTTCTCGCCCGGGCGCGCGTGCTTGTCTGCCTGCTGCCGGCGACGCGCGAAACGCGGGGGCTCCTCGACCGGGCGACGCTTTCCCTGCTGCCGCGCGGCGCGCATCTCGTCAACGTCGCCCGGGGCGAGATCGTGGTCGACGACGACCTGGTCGCGCTCCTCGACAGCGGCCACCTCGCAGGTGCCACGCTCGACGTCTTCCGCACCGAACCGCTGCCTTCGGCGCACCCGTTCTGGCATCATCCTCGTATCACGCTGACGCCGCATTCGTCGGCAGTGACGTTGGTCGAGGATTCGGTTGCACAGATCGCCGCCAAGATCAGACAGCTGGAACGAGGCGAGCCTGTGACCGGTGTCGTCGATCGCGCCCGGGGTTACTGATGCCGACGTCCCTACGCCCATGACCGCCCTCGCCGGACTCCCATCGTCGGTCCGCCTCGTCGAAGTCGGACCGCGCGACGGGCTGCAGAACGAAAAGGTGACGGTGCCGACCGCAGTCAAGGTCGCGCTGATCGACGCGCTCACTGCCGCCGGATTTCCTGCGATCGAGTCGACCTCCTTCGTCTCTGCGAAATGGGTGCCGCAGATGGCCGACGCCGCCGACGTGATGGCGCGCATCCGCCGCAAGCCGGGTGTTCGCTATCCGGTATTGACGCCCAACATGAAGGGTTTCGATGCCGCGTTGGCGGCGAAGGCCGACGAGGTCGCTGTTTTCGTTGCCGCGTCGGAGACGTTTTCGCGCAAGAACATCAACTGCGGCATTGCGGAAAGCCTCGAGCGCGCGCGGCCGATCTTCGTCGCGGCGAAGTCCAATCGCATTCTCGTCCGAGGCTACATTTCATGCGTGCTCGGCTGTCCCTACGAAGGCGACGTCGAAGCGGGCAAAGTGGCGGAACTTGCCGAAGCGCTCTTCGCGCTGGGCGCCTATGAGGTCTCGCTCGGCGATACGATCGGTGTCGGCACCGCGGGAAAGACGGCGGCATTGTTCGCGCGCGTCGCCGAGCGCATGCCGGCCACGGCGCTCGCCGGCCATTTTCACGACACGTACGGACAGGCGCTGACCAACGTCTATGCGGCGATGGAGTCGGGCGTCGCGACGTTCGACTGCTCCGTTGCCGGACTCGGCGGATGTCCGTACGCACCTGGCGCGACCGGCAATGTCGCGAGCGAGGACGTCGTCTACCTGATGGATGGCCTCGGCATCGATACCGGCGTCGATCTGACGCGACTGCGCGCCGCGGGCCAGATGATCTCGGATTTCCTCGGACGGCCGCCCGTCTCGCGCGTCGCGCGCGCGCTCGCCGCCAAGCGTTCGATGCAGCCTTCGGAATGAGCGGGAAGCCGTACCGGAAGGCGGCCGTTCCGCAAGCGGAGTTCGTTCCATCACCCTGCATCAGCGTCTGCGTGATGGACGCCGACGGCGTCATATGCCTTGGGTGTTTCCGGACGCTGGACGAAATCGCTGCGTGGAGTCTGCTCGACACCGCCGCCAAGCGCCGCGTGCTGGACGCATTGCCGGCGCGAAAGGCGTCGCAGCGGCCGCGATGATCGTCGACTGGTATTTCGACTTCGTGTCACCGTTTGCCTATCTGCAAAGCGAGCAGTTCGCGTTGCTCGGTCCAAAGGTCTCAATCCGCTACCGTCCCGTTCTCTTCGCCGGATTGCTCGACGCGAACGGGCAGAAGGGCCCCGCCGAGATTCCCGCGAAGCGCGCATTCACGTTTCGGTTCTGCATCTGGCGCGCAAAGGTCATTGGCGCGATGCGACGGAACGTCGGCGCCAAGCCGGTCAGGAAGCCGTGAAGACGTCGACGCCCGGAATGGCGAGGTCGCGCTTGATGGTGCGTGCCGTGGCGAGCGCCTCGGGGAGTGTCGGCGCCAGGCACGTCACGTGCCCCATCTTGCGCCCGCGCCGCGGTTCCGCCTTGCCGTAGAGGTGAAGTTTCGCCGCTGGGTGGCACAGCACCTGCGTCCAGTCTGGCTCGCGCGCCGCGGACGCGGCGTCGGGGAACCAGATATCGCCAAGAAGGTTCACCATGACCGCCGGCTCGTGCTGCCGCGTATCCCCTAGCGGGAGACCCGCGAGCACGCGCGCCTGCTGCTCGAACTGCGAAGTGACACACGCGTCGATCGTGTAATGGCCGCTGTTGTGCGGCCGCGGAGCGATTTCGTTGACGATGAGCCGGCCATCGGTCGTCACGAACAGCTCGACGCACAGCACTCCCCGGTAGTCGAGTTTGGACGCGAGTTCGGTCGCGATATCGCGCGCCTCGGCCGCCAGTGCGGCGGGCACGCGCGCCGGGACGATCGATACGTCGAGGATCCCGTCGCGATGCCAATTCTCCGCGACAGGCCACGTCGCAGTGTCGCCGTGCTGGGTCCGCGCGACGACGACGGACACCTCGCGCGCGAGGGGTACGAGCTGCTCGAGGATGCACGGGATCCCGCCCATCGCGGCCCACGCGGCGGCGACGTCGTCGCGCGACGCGACCCTGATCTGACCCTTGCCGTCGTAGCCAAGACGCGCACTCTTGACGATTCGCGGATGCAACGATGCGTCGACCCTGCGCGCGTCGTCTTCGCTCGCCAGCACCGAATAAGGTGCGACGCGAAACCCATGGTCCGCCAGGAACGCCTTCTCCCGAATCCGGTCCTGCGCGATGGCGACGCTTTCCGCCGCGGGGCAGACGCGCGCGGTACGTGCCAGGAACGCAAGCGCGGCGGCCGGGACATTCTCGAACTCGGTGGTGGCGGCCGCAGTCAGCGCGGCGAGTTCGGCAAGACAACGCGGATCGAGGTAGTCGCCGCGAATGTGGCGGTCGGCCACGCTGCCTGCCGGACTGTGCTCGCCCGGGTCGAGGACCGCGACTTTGTAGCCGAGACTCTGGGCGGCCATGCAGAACATGCGGCCGAGCTGGCCGCCGCCCAGGAGCCCCAGCCACGCGCCGGGAGGGACGGCGGCATTCACGAGGCTCACGCCGCGGGCGGAACGCGCATCGCGCGAGCGGCGTTCGTCTGCTTGAGGCGGAACGCCGCGAGCCTTCTGGCCACGGCGGGGTCGGTTCCCGCGATAAGCGCGACGGCGAAGAGCCCGGCGTTTGCCGCACCGGCCTCGCCGATGGCGAAGGTTGCGACCGGTATGCCCTTCGGCATCTGGACGATCGAATAGAGCGAATCCTCGCCGCGCAGATATTTCGAAGCCACCGGAACGCCGAGGACGGGCACCGTTGTTTTCGATGCGAGCATGCCCGGCAGGTGCGCTGCGCCTCCCGCGCCGGCGATGATGCAGCGCAGGCCGCGCGGACCGGCATCCTCGGCGTACTCGAGCATGTCGTCCGGCATCCGATGCGCCGAAAGCACGCGAGCCTCGTACGCGATGCCGAACGCGTCGAGCTGGACGGCCGCGTGGCGCATGGTGTCCCAGTCGCTGTCGCTGCCCATGACCACGCCGACCAGAGTGGCGATCTTGCGTTGTGCCATCGGTACTCCCCGATGTCGAAGCGCACGTGCGGGGAACCGCACGGAAGCCCGGATTGTCCATGAATCTTAGCATTGAGAGCGCAATTGCCGTGACCCGCGATCACTTCCCCAAATCCCCTCAGAGCGAAAAAGTGCGTGCCAGTTGCCCTTCTGCCTTTCCGTCGCGGACAATGCGGGTCATGTGTCGACCAATTCGCGCCTGCGCGCTTGCGTTTTACCTGCTCACAGGCTGCGTGGCAGCCTTCGCCGCCAGTCAGAACGACAAGGACTTTCTCGCCGCGCGCGCCGCTTTCGAAAGGGGTGAACGGAGCCAGCTCGACCGCCTGGCGCCGAAACTCGCGGACCATGTCCTCGCTCCCTATGTCGAGTTCTGGCAGCGCGAACTGGGACTCGAAAGTGCAACCGAAACGCAGATAGGCGCATTTCTCGCCCGTTGGCCCGATACGCCGCTGGCGGACCGGCTGCGGGTGGATTGGTTGAAGGCGCTGGGCAAACGTGGTCAATGGGCGACGTTCGCGGCCGAATATCCGCCGCCGACCGGCGAGGACCTGGAGCTTGCCTGCTACGGTCTGCAGTACCGGCGCCAGCGCGACGGCGACAGCGCGCTCGCGGACGCGAAGCCGTTCTGGTTCACGGGCCAGGGGACGCCGGAATCCTGCGAGCCGCTGTTTGGTGCGCTGATCGCAACGGGCGACCTGACCGTCGACGATCGGCGCGCGCGATTCCGGCTGGCAGCCGAAGCGGGCAACGTTCGTCTCGCGCGTTCCATCGCAATGGACCTGCCGCCCGCCGATCGGATCACGGCGAGCGAATTGGCGCGCGTCGACGCGAATCCGGGGCTCGCGCTTGCCCAAGGCGATTTTCGCTGGAAGCAGCAGGGCGGGCGCGATCTCGCGCTCTACGCACTCGAGCGCGCGGCACGGAGCGACGCCGGCGGTGTCCGTGCGGCGTGGGAGAAGCAGCGCAGCCGCATGTCCGAAGCCGACCGACTCTATGGCAATGCGCGAATTGCCTTCCACGCGGCGCGCCAATTGAACCCGCTCGCGGTGGAGTGGTTCCGCGAGGCGGAAAATGCGTCGCGGTCCGACGCAGAGCGGGCCTGGCGCGTACGCGCCGCCCTGCGGGCCGGCGCATGGCCGGATGTGCTGGCCGCAATCGACGCGATGCCGCCTTCCGAAGCGCAGGATTCGGCCTGGCGTTACTGGAAAGCGCGCGCGCTCGCTGCTGCCGGCCGCACGGAAGAGGCCGCCGCGATCCATTCCGGACTTGCCGGCGAGATCAGCTTTTACGGGATGTTGTCGGCAGAGGCGATCGGGAAACGGCCGGAGACGGCAAGCACGCCGCTCGAACCCAACGCCGAGGCGCTTGCCGCGTTCGGTGCGCGCGCCGCCGTTCGCCGCGCGGTCAAGCTCGCCGAGCTCGACATGCGGCCGGAGTCCCGGCGCGAGTGGCTCTACATCGTGCGCGAGACCCCGGACGAGGCATTGCTCCTGGCCGCCGAATACGCGCGTCGCGAGGGACTTTACGACCGCGCGATCAACACCGCCGAGCGGACCTCGTCGCGGCACGATTTCAGGTTGCGTTACCTGATGCCATTCGGCGCAGAGTTCAGTGCCGCGGCGCGGGAACACGTGGTGGACGTGGCGCTGCTGTTCGGCATTGCGCGTCAGGAGTCGCGTTTCGCACCGGATATCGTATCGTCCGCCGGCGCCGTGGGATTGATGCAACTGATGCCGCCTACGGCGCGTTGGGTAGCAAAGAAACTGAACCACCCCGACTACCGCCCGTCGCAGATCTCCGACGTCGGTATCAATACGCAGTTCGGCGCGTACTATTTCAAGTATTGGTTCGACCGACTGGACCAGATGCCGGTGCTCGCGGCGGCCGCGTACAACGCCGGTCCCGGCCGCGCACAGGCATGGCGTGCCGGAGCGCCCTACGAGGGCGCCGCATGGGTTGAGACGATCCCGTTCAACGAGACGCGCGATTACGTGAAAAAGGTCCTCGTCAACGCCATGATCTACGCGCGCATGCTCAATCAGACCTACGTGTCACTCACGGATCGGCTCGGCACGGTGCCTCCTCGCGGGGCAGGGGAGCGCGCGTCCCCTGCCCAGGGAGACTAGCCGAAAGGCGGGCACAGCGATGGCCGAAGGCCCGATCGTCGTCCTGGGCGGCACTGGTTTCGTCGGCCGCTACGTCGTCGACCGTCTGGTTGCGGCCGGCCACGGCGTCGTCGTCCCGACGCGCAGGCGCGACAATGCACGCCACCTCTTTGTGTTGCCTACCGTCGACGTCGTCGAGGCCGACGTCAACGTGACGCCGCATCTGACGCGCCTTGTGCAAGGCGCGTCGGCTGTCATCAATCTCGTCGGCATTCTGAACGAGACCGGCGGACAGACGTTTCGCAGGGCGCACGTCGATCTTGTGCATGACGTGATCGCGGCCTGCCGGACGGCCGGGGTACGCCGGCTCGTGCACATGAGCGCGCTCAATGCCGATCCGGCGGGGCCGAGCCGCTACCTGCGCAGCAAGGGCGAAGCCGAAGCGGCGGTAGCGGCATCGGGACTCGACTGGACGATCGTCCAGCCGTCAGTGATTTTCGGTCGCGAGGACGCGTTTCTCAACCTGTTTGCGCGTCTCCTGCGCGTCGCCCCGGTCATGGCCGTTGCCAGTGCGGACGCGAAGTTCCAGCCGATATACGTTGGCGACGTCGCCGAGTGCATCGTGCAATCGCTCTCGCTTCCGGCGATGCGCGAGCGAAAAGTCCCGCTGTGCGGGCCGAAGATCTACACGCTGCGCGAACTCGTGCGCTACGCCGGGAGCGTGACGGGAAGGCCGCGCGCGATCATTGCGCTCGGCCCGGCGCTCGGACGGTTGCAGGCCACCGTGCTCGAACGCCTGCCCGGGACGCTCCTGAGTCGCGACAATCTTGCGTCGATGCAGCAGGACAGCGTTTGCGGCTGTGATTTCCCCGCAATCCTCGGCATCGAGCCGCAGGCGCTCGAGATCGTCGCGCCTACCTACCTCGGGCCGGAGGCGGCGAAAAGCCGGTATGGCGATTTTCGCGTGCGCGGCGCGCGCTGAGCACGGCGCGAAGCCGCGATGGCGCCTCCAGGCCAGCCACCGATACACTGCGCTTCCGCATTGGTCCGGATCCTAGGAGCCTGTCGGACTTACTTTCACGTATGCGTTGCTCGGCCAAAAAACGATGGATGCTAGGCGCGAAGCGACGCCAATATCGCGAATATTGGCGAGCGGAGCAACGACGCAGACGCGTTTTTTGGCAGCAACCCGGAGGGACGGGGCGATTTGGGCGCATTTCTGCGTTGCTCACCCTCGCCATACTCCCGGTATGGCTTCGGGCTCGCGCCTTGAACTGCACCCAATTCGCCTCCGTCGCAAACGCGAAAGTAAGTCCGACAGGCTCCTAGCTTCCCCATGCCCAACCTGCGTCGCCCCGTTCGCCCGCGGTCCGTGAAGATCTATCGCGTGGGTGGTTCGGTGCGCGACGAACTCCTCGGCCGCCCTGTCGTCGATCGCGACTGGGTCGTCGTCGGCGCGACGCCGGAGATCCTGATTGCTTCGGGCTACAAGCCGGTCGGCCGCGACTTTCCGGTATTCCTGCATCGCGATACGGGCGACGAATACGCGCTGGCCCGCACCGAGCGCAAGCACGGTCGAGGCTATCGCGGCTTTGAATTCTTCGCGTCGCCCGAGGTGACGCTGGCCGAGGATCTCGCGCGGCGGGATCTGACGATCAACGCGATGGCGCGTGACGATCGGGGGACACTGATCGATCCGTTCGGCGGGCAGGCCGATCTTCGGGCCGGCCTGTTGCGGCACGTCTCCCCGGCGTTCGTCGAAGATCCGCTTCGCGTGTTGCGGGTCGCCCGCTTTGCCGCTCGCTTCGGGTTCGCCGTGGCACCGGAAACCCGGCGCTTGATGCGCAGGTTGGTCACATCCGGTGAACTTGCGGAACTCGCGCGGGAACGTGTATGGCAGGAACTTGCCCGGGGACTCATGGAGCCGCATCCGTCACGGATGCTCGCCGTATTGCGCGACTGCGGCGCGCTCGAGCAGTTGCTGCCCGAAGTGGATGCGCTGTATGGCGCGGGACCGCCCGCGCGGGGCGGGAAGCGTGGTCCCGGGAGGGGCGTGTCGCTGGCGCTGGAATATGCGGCAGAGCGCGGATTCGCTTTGCCGGTACGGTATGCGGTGCTCGCCCACGGCCTGGGTGTCGGCGCGACGGGTGCGGGGACCGCTTCGCCGGACCGGCAGTCAATTCATGACGCGCAACTCGCCGAAAGATTGTCCGCGCGGCTCAAGGTTCCGGCGGAGTGCCGCGACGCGGCGCGCCTCGCGGCGCGATGGCATCGTCACGTGGCGGACGCACCATCGCTGTTGCCGGGAAAATTGCTCGACCTCATCAACGCGGTCGACGCGCTTCGGCGTCCGGAACGCCTTGCGACTTTGCTTGACGTCTGCGAATGCGTGGCGATGTCAGTGCCGGGCGCGGCGAACGTCAACGCGCGAGCGCAGTACCTGCGCGGAGCGCTGGCGGCTGCCAAGGGCGTCGATGCGGGTGCGCTCGCTCGCGCCGCGTCGGAGAAACCGGCACGCCCGGCAGCAGCGCATGCGCTTGCCATAGCCAAGGTGATTCGCGCGGCGCGGCTCGCGGCGCTACGCGCCTGGAAGCGGTCGGCGGCGAGAGACGGTCAAGCCGGGGCCCGTATCACGAAACGCAAGAGATCCGATCTTCCCACGAAAGCGAAGATCGGAAACTGAAGGACGCGTCAGCCAGTTCCGATTTCGGAATGCGCGGTTCTAAACGCGGTAGGCGACGAATCGCATCACATCCGCCGCAATGCGCATCGCGCCTTTCACCGGGAACGGGAGATCGACGGCGCCGGCGGCCCGCGCCGCCGCGCCGTGACGCGCCTCGTCGTCGCGCATTTTCTCGACGATGGCCCGGCTCCTGGCATCGGCTTCAGGCAGCCGCTCCATGTGCCCGGTGAGATGCTCCTCGACCTGCCGTTCCGTTTCGACGACAAATCCGAGATTCACGCGATCACCCGCGATGCCGGCGGCGACGCCGATGGCGAACGAGCCTGCGTACCACAACGGATTGAGCAGCGACGGGCGGTCGGCGAGCTCGGCGAGGCGTTGTTGCGTCCACGCGAGATGCTCTTCCTCCTCGCGCGCCGCCGTGGCGAATTCACGCCTGATGTCGGGGTCACGGGCAAGCACCGCCTGGGCCGCGTAGAGCGCCTGCGCACAGACCTCGCCAGTGTGATTGACGCGCATCAGACCCGCTGCATGGCGGCGTTCCGCGGGCGTCAGGGCGGTATCTTCGAGGTTCGCTCCCGGCGTCGCCCGCGAAGACGTCGGCACGCCGGCCAGCGTGCGCAGCGCGCGGTCGAAGCTCGTGACGAGTTCGTCGATCATGTCAGTCCCGCCGGGCCGTCCCAAGGGACTGACCCACGCCCCCTCGGGGGGCAGCGAGCAACGCGAGCGTGGGGGTCGTTTCATCAGTCCCGCCGGGCCGTCCCAAGGGACTGACCCGCCCCCTCGGGGGGCAGCGAGCAACGCGAGCGTGGGGGTCGTTTCATCAGTCCCGCCGGCCGTCCCAAGGGACTGACCCGCCCCCTCGGGGGGCAGCGAGCAACGCGAGCGTGGGGGTCATTTCACCCTAGAAGAAATGCGCCATTCCTACGACGAATCCACCCGGCTTGCCGCAGCCCCCGTTAGGATAGGAATCGCAGAAAATCGGGTACTGGTTCTGGTTGAATGTATACGAGGCGTTGGACTCGTTGCGGATCTTGACGTAGCCGGCATAGGCAAGCGTGCGCCCAGACAGCACGTAGGTATAGCTGATTTCCCATTGGGTCGACCCGGTGCTTTGCCCTTTGGCGAGTCCGCCGATGCGCGTGCCGTCCAGCGCGCTGCCGGTCCCGTTTCCGGCGTGGCCGGCAAAGGCGTACAACACACCTGGGCCGACATCGACGGTTGCGCCGACACCATAGAAGTTGCGTTTCAGACGAGTCGTTGTCGTGGCGTCGTAATCGAGTTTTTCGTAGACGGCGCCGATGCGGACCATGGGGAACCGGTAGCCGGCGGCGACCGAAAACGCGCGATCGGTGAGCGGCGCGGTGGGCGTGCCGCGGATCTTGTGGTGGACCTCGTAGGCGATGCCGAGCTGGACCGGCCCGTTGTTGTAGAACGCGCCCGTGCTGATGTTGGCGCTCGAGGGCTGCGGCGAACCGTCATTGGGCGCGTACTGAACGCTCGCGCTGAGGCCGGAGGTCGTCGGCGTGTCGTATCGAATCGAGTGCTTCAGCCGGTCATCGAATCCACCCGCTTCCGGAGGCCCCAGGAACCCTTGCGCCCAGAGGGACGCCGTCGACAGGATCGAAGTCGTCAGCGTCGGGACGTTGCCGAAGATCGGAAGAATGTCGTCGTAGGGCCCGAGAAAATGGCCCATCTTGAACGTTCCCAGAGGTCCGGAGAGGCCGAGAAACGTTTCGCGGCCCGCAAGCACGCCGCGGCCGTCCGTCCACGATACGCTGTTTTCGAGCTGGAAAATCGCAGAGATGCCGCTCCCCAGCGGCTCGGCACCACGAATGCCGAATTGCGAAGAGTTGGAACTGACGCGGAAAACATCGGGGTTCGGACACTTGGCGGGACAGCCGGTGCCCGCCTGCTTGCCGTTGACAAGTTCCATGTCGACGTTCACGCGACCGAACAGCGTGACCCCCGACTCCTGCGCGCTCGCGGACGGCGCGATCAGCAGGCCCGCTACGAGGACGGCGACAAGCTTCGATTTCAAGGATTTTCTCCGCTTGCCGATGATATCGCAGTGGCCGGCGGCCCGGCCGGCGCAGCGGCAACAGGCAATAAAACGGGCGCCCGAAGGCGCCCGTCTGTCGTGCTTTCCCGGCCAGGGCCGGATGCGCCACCGCTCCTCAATCAGAAGTTGTGGCCCATGCCCATCACGAAGCCGCCCGGCTTGCCGCCCGCCGCGACGTTGTACGAGTTGATGTTGAACGTGTAGTTCGCGTTCGAATCGTTGTTGATCTTCACGTAGCCCGTGTAGACCTTCGTGCGCTTCGACAGCGCGTACGTGTAGCTGACTTCCCACTGGTCGGAACTGGTATTCGGACCCTTGGCGAGCCCGGCGACGCGCGAAACGTTCGACGTCGTGATGCCCGAGGACGTGTAGACCGGCGCCGGCGTATTCACTGCGCTGCCGGTGCCATCGCCCGCCGAACCCCAGAACAGGAAGACCTGCCCGTTGGCGCCGACGTTGATCGTGCCGCTCACGCCCCAGAAGTTGCGCTTGAGGTCGGTCGTGGTCGTGACATCGTAATTCAGCTTTTCGTAAACGCCCGCGAGGAAGACATTCGAAAACTGCCAGCCGGCAGCGACCGAGAACGCCTTGTCGGACAGCGGCGCCGTCGCCGTGCCACGCGCATCGTGGTGATATTCGTACGCGACGATCCCCTGGAACGGGCCGTTCTTGTACTGGACGTTGTAGCTCTGGTTGTTGCTGTTGCTGGTCGGCGATCCCGCGTTCGTTCCGAACTGCGCGGCGAACGAAAATCCCTTCATGTTCGGCGTGTCGTAGCGGATCGACTTCTGCAGCCGGTCGTCGAAGCCACCGCTCGACGGCTGGCCGGCAAAACCCTGCGCCCACAACGAGGCGGTCGACAGAATCGACGTCGAATACGTGGGGCTGTTGCCGAAGAGGCCGTGGACATCGTCGTACGGGGCGAGGAAGCGGCCCATCTTGAACGTGCCCCATGACCCGGTCAGGCCGAGGAACGTATCGCGGCCGCCCAGGTTTCCGCCGCCCTGCGTGGTGTTGATCGAGCCGTTCTCGATCTGGAAAATGGCAGACAGTCCGCCACCGAGCGACTCCGTGCCGCGCAGACCAAAGCGGGAGGAGTTCGAGCTCACGCGATAGACGTTCGGGTTGGTGTTGTTGGACTGCAGGCCGTTAACGAATTCCATATCGATGTTAAAGCGACCGTACAACGTGACGTTCGCGGTCTGCGCTTGTGCCAGCGGGGCGGCCAGCAGGCCCGCAATGGCGACAGCGACAAGCTTCTTGTTCATGGGGTCTCTCCTCTAGCGGATAAAATGGGCAAGACAAACGTCTATAAGGCTTGCCATCGGAACCTTCTCTGCAATGTCGAGAAGTTGCGTTCATTGTGCCAAACGCGGCGCGCGTGAGGCAAGGTAAAGTCCGGGCAGAGGGAAAGCTTCGGTCTCGCTGTTGCTAAAACGCGACAGGAAAAGCAATCCCGCATCTCGGAACACCGCCAGGTTGGCATCGCAAGACACTCTAAGAATGGCCGCTAAACATATGATCGACCTGGGGAAACTTGTTCTTCTCCCGGATTGTGGTCGCCACCCGGGCTTCAACATCGATTTTGACGGGTTTTCCGGCGCCCGCACCAGGAACAAGGACGCTTCGCTCCGGATTTCACTCTACGGCCTGCGCGCCCTCGTCCCGATCCGCGGATGAACGCCTGGCCGAGTTCGCCCCGGTTCGCCGCCGTCATGGCCGCGGCGATCGCTGCCATCGTGCTACTGCTCCTGGCGGTTGCTCGCGGCCGGCTGCCTCAGGACCATCCGACGGACCGATCGCTGCACGCGCGACCGGTTTCCCGGGTCGGCGGCCTCGCGATCTGGGCGGGGTTCGTGCCGGTTGCGTTGCTTTTCCCAGGCCCGCTCGCCGGGGCGGCCTGGCTCGCAGCATTGGGGGCGGTTATCGCGGTTTCGATCGCCGACGACTGGAAAGGCGTGCGTCCGGCGTTTCGCCTTGCGGTCCATGCGCTGGCGGCGGTGGTGGTCGCCGCCGTCGTGCTGCATCCGGACGCCGTCGCGGGAAAATCGGTGCCCGCCCTCCTCGCGATCGCCGGCACCGCGATGGTCGTCGTCTGGTCGGCCAACCTGTTCAACTTCATGGACGGCAACGACGGGCTCGCCGGGGTGATGTCGATCTGCGGATTCGGAGCCTTTGGCGTCGCAACCGTGCGCGCGGGGCTGCCTGCCGATGCGTATTGCGCGCTGGTCGCGGCAACGCTGGTGTTTCTCGCGGTCAACCTGCCGCCGGCGCGGACGTTCATGGGGGATGGCGGGTCGGTCGGCCTCGGATTCCTCGCGGCTGTCTTCGGGTTTTCCGGCATTCGTGCGGGAATTTGGCCGGGATGGTTTCCGTTGCTCGTGTTCCTGCCGTTCCTTGCCGACGCCACGGTAACGGTGATCCGGCGGGTCGCGCGCGGCGATCATCTGTTCGAAGCGCACCGGACGCATTATTATCAGCGGTTGCACCAAATGGGATCCGGACACCGCGGCACGTTGCTCTTCTACGGTGTCCTGATCGTCGGCACGTCGGTTTCGGCGTTGTTCACGCTCGCGGTTGCCCCGGGCGCAGGCTGGGGGGCGCTGGCGGCGTGGGCCGGCGGGATCGGCGCTCTATTTGCCGGCATTGATTATCGTTGGCGCAGGCGGTTGCCAGAACAACAATGAAGCAATCCCACAATTTCCGGGCGTGGCTCGCGTTTGTCCACGACCTGTGCGCTGCCGCGCTCGCCTGGGCCGCGATGTACTGGCTGCGCTTCGGCCTGGATTTCAACGAGCCCTTTCTCGCCGACATGGCGTGGACGCTCGTCTGGATCCTGCCGCTGCAGGCGGCGATCTTCGTGGCGTTCGGGCTCTACCGCGGACTGTGGCGATTCGCGAGCGTGCTCGATCTGCGGCGGATCGTGCTCGCGGCGGGATTGGGCGCGCTGCTGATTCCTCTGGTGCTGGTGATGTTGCAGTTGCAGGCCGTCGTGCCGCGCAGCGTGCTCATCTTCTACCCGATCGTGCTCATCTTCCTGATGGCGGGCGATCGCTTCGCGTATCGGATCTGGAAAGAACATCGCCTGTACAGCCCGCTCGCGGCGCTCGGCGAACCGGTGCTGGTGATCGGCGCGGGAGAGGCGGGCGCGCGCCTTACCCGCGAGTTCGCGCGGAGCCGGCAATGGCGCGTGGTCGGGCTCATCGACGACGATCCCGCGAAGCTGGGACGCCACCTCAACGACGTCAGCGTACTGGGCCCGATCTCGAGTCTTCCGGCCTGGGCGCGGCGGTACGGCGTTCGCCAGGTGATCGTCGCGCTCCCCTCCGCTGCGCACGGCGTGCGCAGGCGGGTCACGGAGATTTGCGCCAGCGCGGGAATCGAGGTGCTGACGGTGCCGTCGTTCGAAGATCTGATGAGCGGCCGCTCCGCGCTGACCACGATTCGGACGATCGAACTCGACGATCTGCTCGGACGCGATCCCGTGGTGCTCGACAACGCCGGCCTCGGCGAATGGCTCGGCAACCGCGTGGTCATGGTTACGGGCGCAGGCGGCTCGATCGGTGCCGAGCTATGCCGGCACATCGCTCGTTTCCGTCCGGCGAAGCTCGTGCTGTTCGATATTTCCGAGGCGGCCGTCTACGAGATCCAGACCGCGCTTGCCGACGGGTTCCCGCAGTTGCCGATGGCGACGATCGTCGGCGATGTCAAGCATGCGGCCCTGGTCGACGAGGTGCTCGCGCGCGAGCGGCCGAGCGTCGTCTTCCACGCCGGCGCCTACAAGCACGTGCCGCTGATGGAAGAGACCAATGCGTGGCAGGCCGTGCGCAACAACGCCTACGGCACCTGGGTGCTGGCGCGGGCGGCGCTTACCGCGAAGGTCGAAAAGTTCGTCCTCGTGTCCTCCGACAAGGCGGTCAATCCGACGAACGTCATGGGCGCCACCAAGCGCCTCGCCGAGATCGTGTGCCGAAGCCTGCAGGGCAAGGGCACGCAGTTCGTGCTCGTGCGCTTCGGCAACGTGTTCGGCAGCGCCGGCAGCGTCATTCCGCGCTTTCGCGAACAGATCGGCCGCGGCGGACCGGTTACGGTCACGCACCCCGACATCACGCGCTACTTCATGTCGCTGTCCGAAGCCACGCAGCTGCTGCTGCAGGCGGCGCTGCAGGGAAAAGGCGGCGAAATTCTCGTGCTGGACATGGGCGAGCCCGTGCGCATCATCGATCTCGCGCACGACATGATCCGGCTCTCGGGCGCCGATCCGAACCGCATACCGATCGTCTTCACCGGATTGCGGCCGGGCGAAAAGCTCTTCGAGGAACTCCTCGCGGCAGAAGAGGCGACGCTGCCGACACCGCATCCGAAGCTGCGGATCGCGCTGTCGCGCGCGGCGAATTTCGACGCCGTCGGACAGATGGTCGCGTGGTGCGAGCGCGACCGTCCGGCCGACGACGCGGAGGTCCGCGCGCGGCTCAAGTCGTGGATTCCGGAGTACATGCCGCCGGCTGGGGCACCGGTGCAGCCGATCCCGACGTTGCCTGCCGACGCCACGGCGCCGTTGCCGCTGCGCGCGCCGCGGCGGCGTTGAAAAGTAGGGTCAGACTCGACTTTTGGAAACCGGATCGCCAAGCGGCAGGCAGGAGAAAAGTCGAGTCTGACCCTACTTTTCCGGCCAACGCGGACCGCATGCCGACAGTCGTGCCTCACCGCACCGTCAACGTTTTGCGCCGTAGAGATACGGATTGAGCGCCGCGTCGTTGTACATCTTGAACTGGCGGTAGATGCGCCAGTACGCACGCCCTTCTGCCGCGCGGGCCAGGAGCGTATCGAGGCAGCGCGCCAGATCGATGCGCTGCACCAGCAGGCGCTCGAGCTTGTCGCGGCACAACGCGCGGTGCTCGTTCGACGTCCCCGCGCGCGATGCTTCGGCCTCCATGTGGAAGATCTTCAGCGCGAGAATCGAGAGCCGGTCGACCATCGAGCCCGCGGATTCCGAGTTGTGCCACGCATCGGGCGCCGGCACCACGCGCGCCAACCGCGCGAGCAAGTCTTCATCGATCTTCTCGATCGCATCGTTGCGGCGCTGGTTGTAGCCGTCGATCGCACGCTTGTTCGCCGCGATCAGCGCGTCCGCAACGTCACGCCGCCGCGCCAGGTCTTCTTCGTCCCACAGCAGTCGGTTGCAGCGATGGTTGGTCTCGATCCAGTGCCAGACGTCGCCGGGAGAGCCGATCGGATGGGCGGGAGCCGGCACTGCCGTTCCCAGGTTCGCGTCGTGGAACGCGCAGACCGCTGCGCTCCCGACGCCGCCGAAATCGGTTCCGGTCACGGGCGAGCGCGCGGCGGTTCGCGCAACGGATCGCGCGGTTCGTCCACGGCCGGATCGCGATCCGCAGCGCGTGACCAGGCCGCCGCTGGCCACTCATCCGCGGGCGCGTCGAGCAGCGGAATCGCGGCGCCCGGCGCCCCGTCAGGGCCGCCGCCGGTACGGGCAGCTGGCGCACCGGTGTTGGCCGGACGCGGCGTCGCAAGCAGATCGCGGTAAAGGAGAACGAGCTGCAGCGTGATTGCCGACGGCGAAAGCGGCAGCACGGCGCGGCGCGCGTTGGCCGCGAATCCGGCGCGTGTCGCAGGATCCTGCAGCGCCCGCATGTGGGCCACGAGACCCGCTGTGTCGCCGGATGGATAGACGAAGCCGCCGTTGTACTCGTCCAGCAACTCGGCCGCTCCCGACTTGGCGCTTGCGATCACCGGCAGCGAGCAGGCCATGGCTTCGAGCGCGACGTCGGGTGACGGATCGTACAGCGAGGGGAGCACGAAGACATCGCTTGCGCCGTAATACGCGCGCCGACTGGTGAAGTCCCCGACGAGAGAGACGCGATCGCCGATACCCCGATCCTTCGCGCGGGCGAGGTGGCGCAAGGCGTCACTGTCGTCGCCGAGGGCGAGGAGGTGGGCCGGTGGCGCGAGTTCGGCGAACGCATCGATCGCGGCATCCACATCCGCGCGCGAGAAATCGGCCGCCGCGACCAGAAATATGGTGGCCGCCGGGTCGATGCCGTGCCACTCGACGATCTTTGCGCGTTCCGCCCGGAGCCCGGGATGGAACGATGCGCTGTCCACCGGGTTGTAAATGACATGCAGCTTCGACTCGGGCACCGCGTAGCAACGGCGGATCTCCTGCCGGACCATTTTCGAATTGCAGACGATCGCGCGCAGCCACGGGCTTCTGTAGAGGCGTCTCTCGACGGACAGCAGATACCGATCGTGCGGCGACAGCATCGCGGAAACCGGTCCGCTCGGCACCGAGCGCTTCGATCGCTCCTCGAGCCAGACGGCGTGCACACCTTCTCCGGCGCGATAGATGTCGCAGCACAGCATGCGTTCGTGCGATTCGACCAGGTTCGGTTGCGAGCGTCGGATGTCGCGGCAGGCCGCGCGCGCGAATCCCCAATCGCGCCAGAGCCTGCCGACATGAAACGGATCGAGTACGAATGGCTCGACCAGCTGCAGCCGCGTCTGAGGCGACGATCGCGTGTACAGGGCAACGGCGACATTGCGCTCGAGCAGCGCCTCGAGCGCTCGCTCGGTGGCGCGCTCGACCGCGCCGTCGGGGTTGTAATCCTGGCGGACGAGCGCGAAACGCATCAATATCCGCGCCGACAGGCAGCTCGCTCCACGCACCCGGTTGCGTGCGACAGAAGCCGAATGTCCGTGTGATCGGGGGGCGATGGCCCCGAACGGGAGGCGTGTCCGGCGGGAACCGGGAAAGAGCTCGACATGACCGGCAACGATAGCAAAGTTCGCGCCGCGACGGCGCAGAATCCTTCGGGTTCGCGGCGCCGAACAGTCAGGACTTACTCGCCCGCTCAGCCGCGTCCGGCGGGGAATTTTTCGCTGCGCCTATCGCACTTGAGCGCTTCCGGTACAATCGATCGGGAGTTTCGGTTCCCTTCAGGTCCGCCACGCCGCCATGCCGATCGACGCCGTCAATGCCGCCGTGAAGGCGCAGATCCTCGCCGAGGCGTTGCCCTACATCCAGCGCTTCCACGATCGGACGATCATCATCAAGTACGGCGGCAACGCGATGATCGAGCCGCGCCTTGCGGGCCGGCTTCGCCCGCGACGTCGTCATGCTGAAGCTCGTCGGCATGAATCCGGTGATCGTGCACGGTGGCGGCCCGCAGATCGGCGACCTGCTGAAGAAGATGGGCATCGAGAGCGAATTCCGCCAGGGGATGCGGGTCACCGACGATCGCGTGATGAACGTCGTCGAAATGGTGCTGGGCGAGCTGAACCAGGAAATCGTCGGCCTCATCAACCAGCACGGCGGCAAGGCCGTCGGCCTGACCGGGCAGGACGGCGCTTTCATCCGTGCGCGCAAGATGATGCTGAAGAGTGCGGATGGCGGCGGCGAAATGGTCGACATCGGCCTGGTCGGCGAAATCGAGCGACATCGACCCCGAACTGATCCAGCTCCTCGATTCGCGCGACTTCATCCCGGTGATCGCGCCGATCGGCGTGGGCGCCGACGGGCGACGCCTACAACATCAACGCCGACCTGGTCGCCGGCAAGCTCGCCGAGACGCTCAAGGCCGAGAAGCTCGTGCTGATGACCAACACGGTCGGCGTGCTCGACAAGAACGGCACGCTGCTCACCGGGCTTTCCGCCAGCGAGATCGACGCATCTGTTCGCCGACGGCACGATCCACGGCGGCATGCTGCCGAAGATCGGCTCCGCGCTCGACGCGGTCAAGAACGGCGTGGCGAGTTCGCACATCATCGACGGGCGCGTCGAGCACGCGCTGCTGCTGGAGGTGCTGACCAACGAGGGCGTTGGCACGATGATCCGCGCCGATGCACCCGAGCGCGTTGCCGCCGCCGCAGCCTGACGAACGGTCTCCCTGCCCATGGCCGCCAAACCGGGCGAACGCCGCCTGCAGATCCTGCAGACGCTTGCGGCGATGCTCGAGAATCCGCGCGGCGAAAAGGTGACGACCGCCGCGCTGGCGGCGAGGCTCGACGTTTCCGAGGCGGCGCTCTACCGGCATTTCGCCAGCAAGGCGCAGATGTTCGAGGGGTTGATCGAGTTCATCGAGACGACGCTGTTCACGCTCGTCAACAAGATCGCCGGCGGAGACGGCCGACGGCGTCGCGCAGGCCGAGCAGATCGTCTCGATGCTGCTGGGATTCGCCGAAAAGAATCCGGGCATGACCCGCGTGCTGATCGGCGACGCGCTGGTCAACGAGGACGAGCGGCTGCAGGCGCGCATCAACCAGCTCTACGAGCGCATCGAGGCCGTGTTGCGCCAGTCGCTGCGCATCGCCCAGGCGTCCGGCAATTGGCAGGGGGACCCCGATGCGCAGGCGAGCGTCCTGATCGCCTACGTGCTCGGTCGCTGGCAACTCTTTGCCAAGAGCGGTTTCAAGCGCGGACCCCAGGACGGCTGGGACGAGCAGCGCAAATTCCTGTTCGGCTGAAACACCTTTACGGAAAGCGGCTGCGTGCTCCTAGTGTGCTGTCCCGTAAGTTCCGAAGATAAAGAAGCGGATGAAATCAGCCGTCAGGCAAGGCGCGAGGCCGACAGCGTACCTCGTGGTACGGTGAGGCCGCGCAACGCAGCATGGCGGCTGATTTCGCCGCGAACTATCGAGCGAATTTACGGGACAGTACACTAGGCTGCCCGCGCGGTGGATGGCGCCAGCGCGACGGCAAGCGATCGCGTCGCGGCCGCGCGCATCACGATCCGGCGCAGACGGGGCATTGCGGATCGCGCGGGATCCGGACGTCGCGCCATCGCATGGCGTATGCATCGAGCAGCAGCAGGCGCCCGGTCATGGTCTCGCCGATGCCGGCGAGGAGCTTCATCGCTTCGGCGGCCTGCGTCGCGCCGACGATGCCGACCACCGGCGCGAAGACACCCATGATCGCGCAGCGCGTTTCCTCCAGTTCCTCGCCTTCGCCGAACAGGCAGTGGTAGCAGGGTGAATCCGGATCGCGCGCGTCGAATACGGCGATCTGTCCGTCGAAACGGATCGCGGCGCCCGAAACGAGCGGCGTTTTCGCGCTGACGCAGGCCCGATTCACCGCATGCCGCGTCGCGAAGTTGTCGCTGCAGTCGAGGACGACGTCCGCACGTGCCACGAGCGGCGCGAGCTCTGCGGGCCCGATCCTCGCCTGCACCGTCTCGACGCGCACCTCGGGATTGATGGCCGCGAGGCGCGCCCGGGCCGCACTCACCTTCGGCGTACCGATGTCCGGCGTCGCATAGAGAATCTGGCGCTGGAGATTGGTGAGGTCGACGACGTCGGGGTCGCAGAGTGTCAACGTGCCCACGCCTGCCGCCACCAGAAACTGCGCGACCGGCGCACCGAGTCCGCCTGCACCGATCACGAGCGCGTGGGCGCCACCGAATTTCTCCTGCGCCTCCAGGCCGAACTCGGGGAGCAGGATGTGGCGGCTGTAGCGGAGGAGCTGCGGATCATCCATCGATATCGATTTTCGCTTCCGGTCCGGGGTCGGATGTCCGGACCACCGGCGCCATGATAGTCCCCGGAATTGCCGATGGGTGATAGGCGCGACCCGAGACGGGTCATCGGCCCGACCCGATACGAAAACGCCCGGCATCGCCGGGCGCTTTGCACATCGATTGCGTCGTCGTCTACTGCGGCTTCGCCTGCGCCGACACGGCCTTGGCGGACGCAATCACCGGAAGGCCCTTCAATTGATTCATCGCCTGCGTCAACTGAAAGTCCTCCGCCGAGCCGAACACGATGCGCGGCAGCGTCGGCCGCGCCGCCGCGTCGGAGGGAGTCGCCGGCTTGGTCGCGTCCGGATTGGTGCGCTTCAGTGTCTCGAGCGCGCGGGTCGCAGACGTTTGCTTCTTGCCGGTCTCGAGGTGGTTCTCGAGATTCGCCTCGCGAATGGCGAACGGCGACTCGCGACCATCGTCGACGTAGATGTCGGGCTCGATGCCCTTTGCCTGGATCGAGCGGCCGGACGGCGTGTAATAGCGCGCGGTCGTGAGCTTGAGTCCGGAGTTGTTGGACAGCGGGAGAATCGTCTGCACCGAGCCCTTGCCGAAGGTCTGCCCGCCAAGGACGACCGCACGCTTGTGATCCTGCAATGCGCCAGCGACGATCTCGGAAGCAGACGCCGTTCCGCCGTCGACCAGCACGACCATCGGCACCTTCTTGACGCCGGCGGGCAGGTCGCGCAGGTAGTCCTCGCCGCGGCGGGTGTAATTCTCCTTCGACGCCGTCAGCCGCATTCGCGCTTCGGCCGTGCGTCCGTCGGTGTAGACGACGAGCGCGTCCTTGGGCAGAAACGCTGCCGACACGGCCACCGCCTGGTTGAGCAGGCCGCCGGGATCGCTGCGCACGTCGAGCACGAGCCCCTTGAGGTCGCCCTGTTTGTACATGTCCTTCAGCGCCTTCGCGACATCCTCGCCCGTGCGGTCCTGGAATTGCCGGACGCGGATGTAACCGTAGCCCGGCTCAAGCACCTTCGCGTTGACGCTCTTTACGTTGATTTCTTCGCGGGTGAGTGTGAACGTGAGCGGGCCCTGGGCGTCCTTGCGCACGATCGTCAGCGCGACGGACGTGCCGGGCTTGCCCCGCATCAATTCGACCGCCTTCGACAGCGGCATCCCGCGCGTCGCGCTGTCGTCGATCTTGACGATCAGATCACCGGACTTGATCCCGGCGCGGAACGCAGGCGTGTCGTCGATCGGAGAAATGACTTTGATGATGCCGTCCTCGACCCCGACCTCGATGCCGAGGCCGCCGAACTTGCCCTGAGTCGAGATCTGCAGATCCTTGTACGCTTCGGCGTCCAGAAAATCGGAATGCGGGTCGAGCCCGTGCACCATCCCGTTGATCGCTTCCTTGATGAGCTTCTGGTCGGAAACCGGTCTCGACGTAATCGCTCTTGATCCGTCCAAACACCGCGGAGAGGAGCTGCAGATCCTCATACGGAATCGGCAGCTTGGTGTCGCGCTGGGCGATCACGGAAAAATTGAGCGAAAGCAGAATGCCGAGCACGGCGCCCAATCCAATCAGCCCCGCCTTTTTCCAGTTGTTCATCGATGAATTCCTTGTCCGGACCGCTTGAAGTATACGCCGGGCGCCCGGAATGGGCCCCGTCGGCCGCGGAAGCCCGTTGGGCCCCATACTTGGACGCAAGTTCCATGCCGCGCTGGAAATCGCTGGCCGCGCGCGTCCGGACGCTATCAGGCTAGAATAGTGAGCGATTACTGACGACGGCAGCGAGCCGGACGGTGTTGCCCTATCTACCGACTCACCCGAACGTCAACAACGACCGGCCCGTCATTTCGGACGGCTGGGGCAGGCCCATCATGGCCAGCAATGTCGGCGCGATGTCCTGCAGCGAGCCGCCGCTCGCGATGGTCGCTCGACGCCCCGCGTAGACGCAGGGGACGAGGCAGAGCGTGTGCGCGGTGTGCGGCTGGCCTGTGGCCTCGTCGTGCATCTTCTCGGCATTGCCGTGATCGGCGGTGATCAGCGTCTCGCCACCAGCGGCCGATGCCGCCGTCACGACGCGGCCGATGCACGCATCCAGCGTCTCCACCGCCTTGACGGCAGCTTCGAGATTGCCGGTGTGACCGACCATGTCGCCGTTGGCATAGTTGCAGATGATCGCGTCGTATTTTCGCGAGCCGATCGCCGCCACCAGTTTGTCGGTGACCTCGACAGCGCTCATTTCGGGTTTGAGGTCGTAGGTGGCGACCTTCGGCGACGGGACGAGCACGCGATCCTCGCCGGCATACGGCGCCTCGACCCCGCCGCTGAAGAAATAGGTGACGTGGGCGTACTTTTCGGTTTCGGCGATCCGCAGCTGGGTAAGACCAAGCGAGGCGACATACGCGCCGAACCCGTTCGCGACCGACTGTGGAAGAAACGCGACGGGTAGATCGCGAAATTCGTCGCCGTAACTCGTCAGGCAGACGAACGCGGCGAGCTTCGGCATCCGGCGCCTTGGAAAGTCGGCGAACGACGCGTCGGTCAAGGCGCGCGTAAGCTGGCGTGCCCGGTCGGCGCGAAAGTTCATGAACACCACGGCGTCGCCGTCGGCGATCGTCGCTATCCGGTCTCCGGGTCCCGCAATCGTCGTCGCGTGCACGAATTCGTCGGTTTCGCCGCGCGCGTACGCGGCAGCGAGACCCGCCTCTCCGGTTTCCGCCGTATGCGATGCTGCGCCATCGACGAGAAGCTCGTACGCCTCCTGAACGCGTTCCCAGCGCCGGTCGCGGTCCATCGCGTAGTAGCGGCCGATGATCGACGCGATTCGAGCGCCCGGCTGCCGCGCGCAGACCTCCTGCAGGAACGCCAGCGAAGGACCGGCGCTCTGCGGCGGCGTGTCGCGGCCGTCCAGAAACGCGTGCACGCAGATGCGCGGCGCGCCGCCCGCGCCGGCCAATTCGACCATCGCCGCGATCTGGCGCTCATGGCTGTGCACGCCGCCCGGTGACAGAAGGCCGAAGATGTGGAGCGTTGTGCCACCCGCGCGTGCGGCCGCGACGGCTCCGGCGAGCGCGGGATTCCGTGCGAACTCGCCGGTCTCGATCGCCTGATCGATACGCGTGTAGTCCTGGTAGACGACGCGGCCGGCGCCGATGTTGAGGTGTCCGACCTCGGAATTGCCCATCTGCCCCTTCGGCAGGCCTACCGCGAACTCGGACGCGTCGATGGCCGTGTGCGGACACGACGCGACCAGGCGGTCCCAGTTCGGTTTGCGCGCCTGCGCGATGGCATTGTCCGGCGTCGCGTCGCGGCAACCGAAGCCGTCCAGGATGACGAGAATCGCGGGACGCGCGACAGAACGGACGGTGGCTGGCATGGGAACCGGGTGCGAGTAGACAGCGAAACATGCGGCAGGACGGGTACGCTATCATTTTACCTTTGTCGCATCGCGAGCCCCCGATCCATGTCCTTCGTACAGAACAACTGGCTGCTGATTCTCGTGTTCTTCCTCTCCGGAGCGATGCTCGTCTGGCCGCTCGTGCAGCGCCGGGCGTCGCCGGTGAAGGATGTCGGCAATCTCGAAGCGACGCGGCTCATGAATTCCGCGAACGCCGTGCTCCTCGACGTGCGGGAGACCAAGGAATTCGAAGGCGGGCGGCTGCCGAAGGCCGTCCACATCCCGCTATCGCAAATCGACGCCCGGGGCGACGATCTGGCGCGCTATGTGGGGCGGCCGGTCGTCGCCTACTGCATGAGCGGCAACCGCAGCCGGATGGCCGGCAAGGCTCTCGTGCGCGCCGGGGTCAAGGACATCTACCATCTGCGCGGCGGGTATCGGGCCTGGAAGGACGCGGGACTCCCGGTCGAGAAGTGACGTGCCGACGATCACGATGTATACGACGGCGTTCTGTCCGTATTGCGTGCAGGCCGAACGATTTCTGAAGGCGAAGGGCGTGACCGAGATCGCCTGCGTCCGGGTCGATCTCGATCCGGAACTTCGGCGCGCGATGATGGCGCGTACGGGGCGGCGCACGGTGCCGCAGATCTACATCGACGACTTTCACGTCGGCGGATACGAGGACCTCGTCCGGCTTGATCGATCCGGCGGACTCGGGCCGCTGCTTGCCGGCGCGACGGAATAGCGAACGCGCGCGGTTCCCGGACCGGCCTGCCCTGGCGGTAGGGTAAAATCGATTCGTTTGACCCTACCGAAGGATCCCATCATGGCCGAAGCGCAGCAACCCGGCGACGGCGCTCAGGGCGCCACATTTACGATCGACAAGATCTATCTCAAGGACCTTTCGCTCGAGAGTCCGGGCTCGCCGCAATCGTTCCTGACGCAGGAGCAACCCCAGGTCGAAGTGGGCCTGCGCACGCGCGGCGAGCAGGTTCAGCCGGACGTCTACGAATGTGTTTTGACCGTGACGCTGACGGCAAAGGCGGGCGACAAGACGCTTTTCCTGGTCGAGGCCTCGCAGGGAGGGCTCTTTACGATTCGCGGCGTGCCGGCCGAGCATATGCAGCCGGTCATCGCCATCAATTGCCCGACCGTGCTCTTTCCATACATCCGCGAGACCCTGGCCGATGCGGTGACCCGTGCCGGCTTTCCGCCGATCCATCTGGTCCCGATCAATTTCGAGACGCTCTACCAGCAGCAGCTCGCGCAGCAGCAGCAGCCGGCGGCCGCCGTCAACTAGGGCCAAGGGGTGTTAGAGGGCGCCGGATGACTCGGGCGACTTCCGTACGTTGTTCCATTGTGTTCGGTCGAATGGCCGTTCTGGCAATTGCGATCGTTGCGGCGTTCCCCGCATCGGCTACCGATTTCCGCTCGACGGGCGAGCCGGCGACGCTGATGTACGACGCGCCATCCGCAAAGGCTAGGCCGCTGTTCGTTCTCGGTCGCGACACGCCGCTCGAGGTGATCGTTCCGGTCGAGGGATGGATCAAGGTCCGCGACGCCGGCGGCGCGATCGGCTGGGTGGAAAAGCGCGCGCTCGTCGACAAGCGCATGCTCGTGGTCCGTGTGCCGCTGGCGGACGTGCGTGCCGATCCCGATGACGCCGCGCCGCTCGTCTTTCGCGCCGAGCAGAACGTTCTCCTGGAACTGGCGGAGTCCGTGACCGGCGCCAGCGCGTCCGCGACGCCGGGGTGGATCGGCGTCAGGCATCGCGACGGCCAGACCGGCTATGTGCGGATCACGCAGATATTCGGGCTTTGAACGCCGGCAAGTCGCGCGCGCCCACCGGATCGTAACATCGCGACGCAGGGTCGACTCGACCCGCCTTCCATGACCAAGTCGATCGCGGTCGTCGGCGCCGGCGCCTGGGGCACCGCTCTCGCCGTTCATCTTTCCCGCCGGGCCGACCTCCGCATTTCACTGTGTGCACGCGACGCCGCGCAGGCGAACGCGATGGTGGCGGGGCGGGTCAACGCCCGGTACCTGCCAGGCGTCGCGTTGCCCGCTTCGCTCGTCGTTGCGTCGAGCCTCGCCATCGTCGCCGACGCCGACCTCATCGTCGTCGCGACGCCGGTCGCGGCGCTGCCCGCTGTGGCCGGCGACCTCGCGGCGGCCGGCGCCCGCGCGCCACTCGTCTGGCTCGTCGAAAGGTTTTCTCGCCGTGCCGGTGAGCGCAGCCTTTCCGGCTGGCGTCGGCACTTCCGCACCAGTACATCGCACCGCTGTGGAATGCACCGGTAGGCGTTGTCTCCGGGCCGAGTTTTGCCGACGAGGTCGCCCGCGGGTTGCCGACGGCCGTCGCGGTCGCCGCGACCGAGCCCCCGATCGCGGCGCAGGTCGCGTCATGGCTGCGCGCGGAAACGCTGCGCGCCTACGAAAGCGACGACATCGCGGGAGTCGAAGTCGGCGGCGCGGTGAAAAACGTGCTGGCCATTGCGGCCGGCGCGAGTGACGGGCTGGGATTCGGCCACAACGCGCGCGCTGCGCTGATCACGCGCGGACTGGCCGAGACCGGCCGCCTGTCCGCGGCGCTTGGCGGGCGCCGCGAAACGCTGATGGGTCTCGCGGGCCTGGGCGACCTGGTGCTGACCTGCACCGGCGACCTGTCGCGCAACCGGCGCGTCGGACTGGCCCTCGCTGCCGGCAAATCGCTGGCGGTGATTCTCGCCGAGCTCGGACACGTGGCGGAAGGCGTCGCGGCCGCGGCCGCGGTTCGTGCGTTGTCCGTTTGCCACGGCGTCGAGATGCCGATCTGCGACGCGGTCCACGGCGTGCTCTACGAGGGCCTCGCCCCGCGCGACGCGGTTGAACGGCTGCTGAAGCGCGAGCCTCGCGCGGAGAGGCACTGAGTATCGGGAGGACGGCTCGGCGTTCCCGACAACCGGCTTGTGTTCACACCGCGCCGTTGAAATCCGTCTGCCGCCAGGCCTCGTAGACGGCGACGGCCACCGCGTTGGACAGATTGAGGCTGCGCACGCCAGGGCGCATCGGGATTCGCAGCTTTGCGCTTGGCGCAAAGCACGCGAGCACTTTCTCGGGCAGACCCGACGACTCGCTGCCGAACACGAGCACGTCGCCGCGAAGAAAGCGGGCGTCGTACAGCGACGTCGAACCGACGGTCGTCAGCGCGAACCAGCGGCGAGCGCCCTCGCTGTCGAGCGCGGCGCGACAGGCGTCGAAATCGCGATGCACGCAAACGCTCGCGTATTCGTGGTAGTCGAGTCCCGCGCGTTTCAGTTCGCGGTCGTCCATCCGGAAGCCGAGCGGCTCGACGAGATGGAGCGTGGTGGCGGTGTTCGCCGTGAGCCGGATCACGTTGCCGGTATTGGGCGGGATTTCCGGGTGCACGAGGACGATGGCGAATGCGGGCGCGGCGGGGGCGGTAGCCATGGCGGTGATGGTCATGTCAGTCCCGCCGGGCCGTCCCAAGGGACTGACCCGCCCCCTCGGGGGGCAGCGAGCAATGCGAGCGTGGGGGTCGTTTCATCTTAGGGCGGCAGCGTGCGCGCGACGACCCAGCATTCGACGCGCCGGGCGCCCGCGGCGAGAAGTGTGCGCGATGCTTCGGCGAGCGTGGCGCCCGTCGTCATGACGTCGTCGACGAGCGCGATGCGCGCGCCGCTCACGGGGGCACGCACCGCGAACGCGCCGCGGACGTTCCGGTGGCGGCGCGCCCAGGGCAGCGACGCCTGCGGCAGGCCCGCCACGACGCGCGCGAGTGGCGCCGCGAGCGGCAACCGCGTGCCGCGGGCGACGTGGACGGCAATCGCGCGCGCCTGGTTGAAGCCGCGCTCGCGCTGGCGCGCCGGCGCCAGTGGCAGCGCCACGATGCAATCCGGTGCTTCGGGACCGGCCCGGCCCGCGATCGAGGCGCGCGCTGCCGCCGCGAGCGTTGCGCCGGCCCAATCGGCAAGGGCGATGCGGCCACCGTATTTGATGTGCTGAAGCAGGCGATCCGTCGGAAACGCGTAGGCGAGAGCGGCGAGCGTCGCGGCGTAGGGCGGAGGGTCGTTGAGGCATGCGCCGCAAACGGCATTCTGCGCCGACGGCAGCGCGCAGACGGGGCAGGAAGCCGCAATTCGCGGCAGCGACCGCACGCAGGCAGCACATAGCAGCGCGCCGTCCGCAGGCGCGACGCAAAGCTCGCAGCGTTGCGGCAGCGCGAGACGCGCGAGCGCGGCAAGGCGCCCGATGCCGCCCGTCGCGCGGCAGTCAAATGATTCTGCGTTCGTGTTTGACAAGACCCGAACCTCGCTCGACACTCGGCGCCGATTGTAGTCGCCGTCGACGCGGATGGGCGCGAAGCGAGCGCGTCGCCGGGAAGCACTCGATTTCGCGCTTGACGCTAACCCGAAGGTCGCCGCAATGCCATCCACCGAACGCATGATCGCCATCCGTCCGAGCCGCCCGGTTCGCCGTCGCAAGGCGAAGCGGGCTTCGGTACGCTGGTCGGTGGACCAGGTGGAGCGATTGTTCGCGCTGCCGTTCCCCGAACTGTTGTTTCGCGCGCAGGAAGCGCATCGCGCGCACCATGCGCGCAATACCGTCCAGCTGTCGACGCTGATCTCGCTCAAGACCGGCGGCTGTCCGGAGGACTGCGGCTATTGTCCGCAGGCGAAGCGCTACCACACCGGCGTTGCCGAGCACGCGCTGCTCGACCTCGACGCCGTCGTCGCGGCGGCAGGCGCGGCGAAGGCGCAGGGCGCGACGCGTTTCTGCATGGGCGCCGCGTGGCGGCAGCCGAAGGAGCGCGATCTCGAGCCGGTGCTCGCGATGGTGCGCGAGGTAAAGGCGCTGGGTCTCGAGACATGCTGCACGCTTGGAATGTTGCAGGACGGCCAGGCGGACAAGCTCAAGGCGGCCGGGCTCGACTTCTACAATCACAATCTCGACACGGCGCCGGAATACTACGGCGACGTGATCACGACGCGCGCCTACCAGGACCGGCTCGACACGCTCGACCGGGTCCGCGACGCGGGGATCGGTGTCTGCTGCGGCGGCATTGTCGGCATGGGCGAGTCACCGGCGCAGCGCGCCGGCCTGATCGCGCAACTCGCCAACATGGACCCGTATCCGGAGTCGGTGCCGATCAACCATCTGGTGCAGGTCGAGGGCACGCCGCTCCACGAGCGGTATCAACGGCGCCAGCACGCTCGATCCCCTGGACTTCGTCCGCACGATCGCGGTCGCGCGGATCACGATGCCGAAAGCGATGGTGCGATTGTCCGCGGGGCGGCGCGAACTGGGCGACGCCATCCAGGCGCTTTGCTTCGTCGCGGGCGCCAATTCGATCTTCTACGGCGACAAGCTGCTCACGACCGGCAATCCCGAGGTCGAAGCCGACCGCTTGCTGTTCGCCAAATTGGGACTGACGCCCGGCTCGTGACCGCCGGATTGATCGCCGGTCTCGAGCGCGATCTCGCGGTGCGGGACGCCGCGGGCCTCAGGCGGATCCGGCGCACGCTTGCTTCGGCGCAAGGTCCGCGTGTTGTCGTCGACGGCCGCGAACTCGTCGCGTTCGCGAGCAACGACTATCTCGGTCTCGCCAACCACGCGGAGGTCGTCGCCGCTGCGCGCGATGGCGCGGCGCGCTGGGGCGTTGGTGCTGGCGCGTCGCATCTCGTCTGCGGCCACTTCGCGCCGCATGCCGCGCTCGAGTCCGAAATCGCCGCGTTCGTGCGTCCCTGCGGAGGAGCCGGGGCGCTGACGTTCTCGTCCGGTTACCTCGCCAATCTCGCGCTGCTGACCGCACTCGCCGGGCGTGGCGACGCGATCTTCGCCGACCGGTTGAACCACGCGTGCCTCAACGATGGCGCACTCCTGTCGCGTGCCGAGTTCGTCCGCTATCCGCACGGCGACGTCGCCGCGCTTGCGCGCCGTCTTGCCGCGTCGACCGCGCGGCGGAAGCTGATCGCAACCGATGCGGTCTTCAGCATGGACGGCGACCTGGCGCCGCTGCCCGCGCTGTTCGCGCTCGCGGAAGAATTTGACGCGTGGCTTGTCGTCGACGACGCGCACGGCTTCGGCGTCCTGGGCGCCGGCCAGAACGCAGGGCGTGGCACGCTAGCGCACTTCGGGCTCGAGTCCGAGCGGATCGTGACCATGGGCACGCTCGGCAAGGCGGCGGGCGCCGCTGGCGCCTTTGTCGCGGCGCACCCTGCGGTAATCGAAACACTGACCCAGACCGCGCGTTCCTACATCTTCACGACCGCCGCTCCACCGCTGATCGCCGAGGCGCTCCGCGCGAGCCTCCGGATCGTGCGCGACGACGACGCACGCCGCGCGCACCTTTTCGCACTTGTCGCGCGGTTCCGCTCGCGGATGCGCGGCACGCCATGGAAGCTCCTCGACTCGCAGACGCCGATCCAACCGGTCGTGGTGGGCGCCAACGCCACGGCGGTCGAACTTGCCGGCGCACTTTGGGAGCGCGGCTTCTGGGTGCCGGCGATTCGGCCGCCGACCGTGCCGGTGGGCACGGCGCGGCTCCGGATCACGCTGACGGCTGCGCACGCGGATGCAGACGTGGACGCGCTCGCCGCGGCGCTCGCCGACCTTGCGCCGGAGTACGCGCGAGCGCAGCGTGCATGAGACAACCTTCGTCAATTCCAAGCCAGGTTGGAGCCGAGCGCGGCGCGGCGGCGCCCGGGAGCGGATCTCCGGGATCTCTGCACGTCGAGGCGACCGGGCACGGCCCGCCGATCGTGTTGCTCCACGGTTGGGCGATGCACACGGAGATGTGGGGCCCGCTGCTGCCGCGACTCGCGCGGCGCTTCCGCGTGCATGCGGTCGATCTGCCCGGGCATGGGCACAGTGCGCTTCCGGCCACGTTCACACTGGACAGCGTCGTGGCGGCACTGGATTCGGCGTTTCCCGCCGGGGGCCCTCCGCTAACGGTGCTCGGCTGGTCGCTGGGCGGCCTCGTCGCATTGCGCTGGGCGCGCTTGCGGCCGGCGCAGGTCGGCCGCATCGTGCTCGTCGCGACGTCGCCGCGCTTCGTCGCCGGCGACGATTGGCCGCACGCGATGACTGACGAAGTGCTCGCGCGGTTCGGCGACGAGCTGCATGTCGCGTGGAAGCTCACCATAAAGCGTTTTCTTGCACTGCAAATGGCAGGCAGCGAGCACGGCCGAGCGACGCTTGCGGCACTTCGCAGCCGCATATTCGCGCGTGGCGAGCCGTCGCCGCAGGCGCTCTTCGGCGCCCTCGCGGTGATCCGCGACGCGGACCTGCGCGGCGAGATCGCCGACATCCTGCAGCCCGTGCTGGTCGTCTCCGGCAGTCGCGACACACTCGCGCTGCCGGCAGCCGGTCGCTGGGTTGCGCAACACCTGCGGAATGCGCGGTTCGCGGAGATCGCGGGTGCGGCGCATGCGCCGTTCCTGTCGCACGCGGACGCATTCGACGCAGCGGTGGATGGCTTTCTCGATGGCGGCTGACCCGCACCGCGCCCTCGACCCCGCGGCGCCCGACCGGCGCGTCGTGCGCCGCCATTTTGCCCGCGCCGCGGCCACCTACGATGACGCCGCGGTCCTGCAGAAGGAAATCGGCAGGCGAATGGCCGAGCGACTCGGCGTCGTGAAACTTGTGCCCGGCGTGGTGCTCGACGCCGGTTGTGGAACCGGCGACGCGCTGATCGATTTTGCCGTCCGCTACCCCGACGCACGGCGCATCGCGCTGGACGTCGCGGTGCCAATGCTCGACGCCGCGCGCAGCAAGACGCGCCTGCGGCAATCGGCCGTCGCGCGACTCTTCGGCGCGTTCGGCGGCCGCGCCGGCGGTGGCGAGCCGGCGTTCGTCTGCGGTGATATCGCAACACTGCCGTTCGCGGCGGCTGCCTTCGATCTCGTCTGGAGCAACCTGGCGCTGCAATGGGTCAGCGATCCGTCAGCGGCGCTTTCCGAACTCCATCGCGTGCTTGGCGCCGGCGGGCTGCTGACATTCACGACGTTCGGTCCGGATACGCTGAAGGAATTGCGCGCCGCCTTCGCCGGGATCGATCGACACGCGCATGTCAGCCGCTTTACCGACATGCACGACGTCGGCGACATGCTGGTCGGTGCCGGCTTCGCGGATCCGGTGATGCACATGGAACTCTTGACGCTGACGTATGCCGACGCTGGCGCCCTGATGCGCGATTTGAAGGCGATCGGCGCCAACAACGCGGCGTTGGCACGGCCGCGTGCGCTCATGGGCCGCCGCCGTTGGGAGCGCGCGCTGGCGGCGCTCGAAGCGATGCGCCGCGACGGGCGGATTCCCGCGACATTCGAAGTGATCTACGGTCACGCGTGGAAGGGCCGGCCCAACCGTACGGCGGACGGGCACGCGATCGTGCGGTTCGAAATTAAACCATAATGTCGTTATGGTTAATGCGGTTCGCGCGCACGACGCGACTGCGCGCCGCCGCTGCATCGCACCATCCTGCCGCCGCCGATTGTCGACTTCCAAAGCCCCAAGTGTTGTGAGACACTCGATCGCGTTTTGGCATCCGCGGTATCCGGGGCGCAATCGCGGATTACCCGCTGGCGATGCTGACGTTCGATTGGACTTCGACGGCGACAAGAGCTCGCAACCGGGCCACCGTCGAGACTGGAGGACGCGATGAATTGCCTTTACTACCTTGCGCCCACGCTCGAGAGTACGCAGAAGGTCTCCGACGACCTGCACACTGCGGGGATCAAGGACTTCTTCCTGCACGTCATCTCCAAGGACGAATCCGGACTCGAGCAGCAACATATCCACTCCAGCAATTATCTGGAGACCCTCGATATCGTGCGCGACGGCTTCATCGGTGCGGCCGTCGGTGCCGCGGCGGGATTGATCGCCGCCGGGTTGCTGATGTACTTCGAGCCGTTCGGCCCCGATGTTCCGCGCTACGTGTACTTCGTGATCGTTGGCGTTGCCACGATGTTCGGCGCCTGGGAGGGCGGCTTGACCGGGATCGCCACCGAAAACAAGAATCTCAGGAAATTCCACCACGACATCGAAGCCGGCAAGTACCTGATCCTGATCTATGCGCGGAAGGAGCAGGGGGCGACGGTCCGGGCGATGATGCGCTCCCGGCATCCGGAAGCCGAGCTCGTCGCGGTCAACAAGCATTTCGTCAACCCGTTCCGACCCGTCAGGCGGCGCCACCGCGTTTCGCATGACCATGCCGGCGCGCTGCAAAGGGACTAGGAGCGTGGTGGTCGACGGATCACATTGTGCGTCCTGCCGCGCCGCGGCAGGACGCCGGAAACGCCTAGCGCCACCGGCCTTACCCGTCGCGCCAGGCGCATTTTCGGGATGGCGTGTGACGTGAATTCCGGCGCACCCGATGGCCGCCTGCCGCGAGCGCGGGGATGCGCCTGTGCGCGGCGGCTACCCGCTGGCACGATCGATCCGGCAAGCGCGGGGGTTTTCGCCTTCCGCGGCGAAACGTAACAATTGCCGTCTGCCACGCACGAATTTCTGTTCAATCTACCGGGGCCGCCGCTATGGTCGTAGCAATCGCATTGGTACTGCTGGTCGTTGGCTCGGTCCTGTTCCATTACTTGAGCCCGTGGTACTTCACGCCGATCGCGTCCAACTGGGGGACGATCGACGATACCGTCACGCTGACGTTCTGGGTCACGGGGATCGTCTTCGTCGCCGTCAATCTGTTCCTGGCCTACTGCGTGTGGCGCTACCGCAGCCGGAAGGGAACCACGGCGCGCTACGAGCCCGAGAACAAAAAGCTCGAGGGATGGCTCATCGGGTTGACGACGGTGGGCGTTGTCGCGATGCTCGCCCCTGGCTTGTTCGTGTGGGCGAAGTTCGTCAACGTCCCGAAGGACGCGGCCGTGGTCGAGGTCGTGGGCAAGCAGTGGTACTGGGGCTATCGCTTCCCCGGCAAAGACGGCATGCTCGGCACTGTCGATGCGCGGTTCATCAGCGACAAGAATCCGTTCGGCATCAATCCGGACGATCCGCACGGGCAGGACGACGTCCTGATCGCAAACCCGGAACTTCATCTTCCCATGGGCCGGCCGTTCAAGGCGCTGCTCCGCTCGATCGACGTGCTGCACGATTTCACGGTGCCGCAGTTCCGGGTCAAGATGGATCTGGTGCCGGGGCTCGTGACTTACGTCTGGTTCAATGCCACGCGCGCCGGGAAATTCGATGTGCTGTGCGAAGAATTGTGCGGCATTGCGCATTTCACGATGCGCGGCAAAGTCGTCGTGGAAGAAGAGGGCGCATTCCAGACGTGGCTCAACAGCTACCCGACGTTTGCGCAGGCCAACTCCCGTGTCGCCGGCACTGCTGCCGCAGGGGAGCCGCTCTACGCGGTGTGCGCCGGCTGCCACGGCGCGCAGGCGGAGGGAAATCCTGCGCTCAACGCGCCGAAATTGAGCGGCCAGGGAGACTGGTATCTGAAACGCCAGTTGCAGCACTTCAAGAGCGGTGCCCGTGGTGCCCACGAAAAGGATGCATTCGGCAAGATGATGGCGCCGATGGTCGCGACGCTGGCAGATGATGCCGCCATCGACAATGTGGTCGCCTACATCAAGACGCTGCCCGATCGTCCCGCCCCGCTCACCGTGAAAAGAAATGCGACCGGCGCCCCGGCGCTCTACGAGTCCTGCGGTTCCTGCCACGGTTCCGATGGGCGAGGCATAGAGGCCACGAATGCGCCTCGCCTCAAGGGCATGAGCGATTGGTACATGGTCACTCAGCTGAAAAATTTCAGGCACGGCATCCGTGGCCTGCATGCAAAGGACCTCTACGGTCAGCAGATGGTATCCATGGCCGCGATACTGAACGACGACCGGTCGATCGACGATCTCGTTGGCTACATCAACACGCTGCAATGAGACCGGCGCGAACCGGGCATGATGACGGAATGGCGAAAAGGAAACGGCAATGACCTACGTTGCGCATGACGAATCGGCTTTCGCTCCTCCGGTCGAAGTGGAGGAGCCGGAGCTCTATCACCCGAAGACGTTCATCGGAAAGTACATCTGGAGCCAGGACGCCAAGATCATCGCGATCCAGTACTCGATCACGGCGATCGCCGTGGGACTGATCGCGTTGGTGCTCTCGGCGATCATGCGGCTGCAGCTGGGATTCCCGCACGCGTTTTCCTTCATCACGCCGAGCATGTACCTCCAGTTTGTCACGATGCACGGGATGATCATGGTCATCTACCTGCTGACCGCGCTGTTCCTGGGAGGCTTCGGCAATTACCTCATTCCGCTGATGGTGGGCGCCCGCGACATGGTGTTCCCCTATGTCAACATGGTGAGCTACTGGGTCTATCTTGCCGCCGTGCTGGTACTGGTGGCGAGCTTCTTCGTGCCCGGAGGATCCACGGGCGCCGGGTGGACCCTGTATCCGCCGCAGGCGATCTTAAGTGGCACGCCGGGAGCGAGCTGGGGCATCATCCTGATGCTCGTTTCGCTGGCGTTGTTCATCATCGGATTCACGATGGGCGGCCTCAACTACGTGGTCACCGTGCTGCAGGCGCGTACGCGCGGGATGACGTTGATGCGCCTGCCGTTGACCATCTGGGGCATCTTCATGGCCACGGTTCTCGCGCTTTTGGCGTTCCCCGCGCTTTTCGTCAGCGCCATCATGATGCTGCTGGACCACTCGCTGGGCACGAGCTTCTTCATGCCCGCCATCGTCGCGCAGGGAAAACTTCTTGACCACAACGGCGGCAGCCCGGTGCTGTTTCAGCACCTGTTCTGGTTCTTCGGCCATCCCGAGGTCTACATCGTCGCGCTGCCGGCGTTCGGCATCGTCTCGGACCTCATCAGCGTCAATGCGCGACGCAACATCTTCGGCTATCGGATGATGGTCTGGGCCATTCTGGCCATCGGCGGCTTGAGTTTCATCGTGTGGGCGCACCACATGTACGTCAGCGGAATGAACCCGTACTTCGGATTCTTCTTCGCCACGACCACGCTGATCATCGCGGTGCCGACGGCGCTCAAGGTCTACAACTGGGTGCTGACGCTGTGGCGCGGCAACATTCACCTCACCGTTCCGATGCTGTTCGCCATCGGCTTCATCTTCACGTTCATCAACGGCGGATTGACGGGCCTGTTCCTGGGCAACGTGACCGTGGATCTGCCGCTGTCCGACACGATGTTCGTCGTGGCTCACTTCCACATGGTGATGGCCGTGTCGCCGGTGCTCGTGGTGTTCGGCGCGATCTACCACTGGTACCCCAAGGTCACCGGGCGGATGCTGAACGACGCGATGGGCAAGTTTCACTTCTGGGTCACGTTCCTCGGGACCTACGCGATCTACTATCCGATGCATTACCTCGGGATCCTGGGCGTGCCGCGCCGGTATTACTCGATCGAAAACACGGATTTCATTCCGCAGTCGGCGCATTCGTTGAATGCCGTCATTACGATCGCGGCGCTGATCGTGGGCGCGGCCCAGGTCGTGTTCCTGTACAACCTGTACGTGAGCTATTCCAGGGGCAAGCCATCGGGCGGCAATCCCTGGCGCGCCACGACGCTCGAGTGGCAGACGCCGGAAACGCCGCCGAAGCACGGCAACTTTGGTCCGCAGTTGCCCGTGGTCTATCGCTGGGCGTACGACTATAGCGTCCCCGGCGCCGCCGAGGATTTCATACCGCAGAACCAGCCCCCGAGCGAAGAAAGCGGCCGATACCGGGGCGCCCCGGCCGTGACGACCGCATTGGTTTTCCTGAGCGCCATCATGGCCATCGTGGTCTGGTGGCTGGTTCGGCAAACGCTCAATGTCTCGCCCTGGATGGAGCAGGGCCCGATCGAAATCGCCCGCGGCGAAGGGGAGTTTTCCCTGCCCCCGGTGCAAGTCGGTCTCGGCGTGTTCCTTGCCGTCGCCACGTCGCTGTTCGCGCTGCTGATCAGCGCCTATCACATGCGGATGCTGGAAAGGGACTGGACTGCGGTGTCCCTGCCAGGGGTGCTGTGGCTCAACACGGGTGTCCTTATCCTGGCGAGCGTCGCGATGCAGATGACGCGCGTCGCGGCACGCCGGGGCGAGGCGGACCGCATGCGGCAAGGCCTGATCGTTGCGGGCGCCCTCACCTTCGCCTTTCTCGGCGGACAGCTTTGGGCGTGGCAGCAGCTCTCCGCGTCGGGGCACTACTCGCCGGCCAATCCCGCCTACGCGTTCTTCATCCTGCTCACCGCGCTGCACGGGTTGCACCTGCTGGGCGGCCTGTGGGTCTGGGCCAGGGCATCGGCCCGGGCGCTGCGCGGTGTCGAGTTCGCCAAGGTCCATCTGAGCGTGGAACTGTGCACCGTGTACTGGCACTATCTGCTTCTGGTCTGGGCAGTCCTGTTCGCCGTGTTGCTCTATTCGCATAATTGAGGAGGGCCACTTCCGATGACGCAATCCGCGCCCACGAGTACGGGACAAGCGCTCCCGCTGGCCCCAGGCATTCAGGGCATCGTCGCCGATTGGTCATCGGACCAGCGGGCGTTCAAGAACGTCCCCTGGGGCAAGGCGATGATGTGGATCTTCCTGTTGAGCGACACGTTCATCTTCTCGTCGTTTCTCATTTCGTACATGACGGTGCGCATGTCGACGACGGCGGTGTGGCCCAATTCCAGCGAAGTCTTCGCGCTGACGATCGCAGGCAAGAGTATCCCGCTCATCCTGATTGCCATCATGACGTTCGTGCTGATCAGCAGCAGCGGAACGATGGCGTTGGCGGTCAACTACGGCTATCGCAAGGATCGCGTCAAGACGTTCGTCCTGCTGCTGGTCACCGCGCTCCTGGGCGCAACGTTCGTGGGCATGCAGGCCTTCGAGTGGACCAAGCTGATCGTGGAGGAGGGAGTTCGCCCCTGGGGCAATCCGATGGGCGCGGCGCAGTTCGGCTCGGCCTTTTTCATGATCACGGGTTTTCACGGCACGCACGTGTCGATCGGCGTGATCTTCCTGATCATCGTGGCGATCAAAGTCCTGCGCGGAGACCTGGACAACGAGAGGCCGGGCTTCCTGACCGGCAGGAAAGGTAACTACGAGATGGTCGAGACGATGGGACTGTATTGGCACTTCGTCGATCTGGTATGGGTTTTCATCTTTGCCGTTTTCTATCTCTGGTAAAAGACCATGGCGCAAGCAGACGGGCACCAACCACTCGCCGCCGGACAACACGCCCCGGCCGCGGGAGGGAAGCATCACGTGGAAGGGCAGCAACATCCGCTCGGCATCTATTTCAAGATCTGGGGACTGCTGTTCGTGCTCAGCACGCTTTCCTATCTGGTCGACTACTTTCACTTCCAGGGGTACCTCAGGTGGACGCTGATCATCGTGTTCATGCTGCTCAAGGCCGGACTGATTGTCGCCATCTTCATGCACATGATGTGGGAGCGGCTGGCCATGGTGTACGTCATCCTGCTCCCGCCGCTCGTGTTGATGGTGCTCATGGGAATCGGAATATTTGAGGCGGACTACACGTTCTTCACACGGGAGACGTTCTTCGGGCCGGCCGCCGTGGCGCCGGCGGCGCATCCCGTGGCGCCGGTGAAGCATCCTTAGGCTTCCACTGCGCCATCTCGGCGCTCGATGACCGCGCGACGCGCTCGTTCGAAGCGGGTCGGCGGGCGCGCAGCATGACCCGCGGCATCTTCATCACCGGGACCGACACCGGCGTCGGCAAGACGGTCGTTGCTGCGGCGCTGCTGCGTGCGCTGGCCGCCACGGGATGCCGGGCGGTCGGAATGAAGCCCGTGGCAGCGGGACTCGCGGCGGGCGAATGGGTGCATGCCGACGTGCGGGAACTCATCGCGGCCGGAAACGTTGCCGCCGCGCCGGCCGACCTCAACCCGTTTGCCTTCGCTCTGCCCGTAGCCCCCGAGCTGGCCGCGCGCGACGCTGGCGCGGTGATCGGCCTCGATCCGATTGCCGCCGCCTACGCGCGTCTGGCCGCCGGCGCGGACGCGATCGTCGTCGAAGGCGCCGGAGGCGCTCTGGTCCCGCTCGGACGCGCCACGGACATGCTCGACATACCCGCGCGCCTCGGGCTTCCGGTGCTCCTCGTCGTCGGCATCCGCCTCGGTTGCCTCAATCACGCGCTCCTTTCGGCGTTGGCGATTTCCGCGCGCGGCCTGCGCTTTGCGGGTTGGGTCGCAAACCGGATCGATGCCGAGATGCGCGAAGGCGATGCGAACGTTGCGGCGCTCGCCGCTCGCTTGCCGGCGCCGCTATGCGCGGATTTCGCGTGGGGCGCCGCGAGTGGCGCGCGGGGTTTCGTCATCGACCGCGCCGCATTGCGCACACTCGGTTTCGGTTTGCCGGCGGCTGATTAGCACGGCGTTGCAATCGCACCGGCCGCGTTTGCCGGGAATTTGATCCGTGCTAAAATCTCGCGCCTTTTGCCGCAATTCGTCGTGACGCGCCGGCAGAACGCGCACCGCAGGCATCGCGAACGGGCATCACCGTCAAGGTCCGCGCCGGACCGCGCGATCGCTGCAGGGCGCCGGATTCCCTCGGTCTCCGCTTGCTTTCCGGCCGCGCGCCGCGGCGCAACGAGACACGATTCGACGGGGCGTGGTTGGGTCGTCCGACTGGATTTCGAGACGAACGTAGGACGCAATCGAGGGACGCATGGCGTTTACCGAATTCAAAGCCGGGTTACGGCTCCTGCCGATGGGCGTGGCGTTGGCACTTGCGCAGCCGGGTACGGCGTTCGCGGTGCCGGAGTGGAACCTGCAGCCGCCCGTGACACCCATCGCGCGGCAGATGTACGACCTCCATTTTTTCATTTTCTGGATCTGCGTCGTCATCTTCGTCGCCGTGTTCGGCGTGATGTTCTACTCGCTCTTCCGGCACCGGAAATCGCGGGGGCACCAGGCGCACCACTTTCACGAGAACACGCTCGTCGAGATCGTCTGGACGGTGATCCCGTTCCTGATCCTCCTGTTCATGGCCTTCCCGGCGACGAAGACCATTCTCGCGATGAAGGATACGTCGGCCCCCGGCCTGACGATCAAGATCACGGGCAACCAGTGGAACTGGGGCTACGACTACCTGCAGGAGGGCTTCGGTTTCTATTCCAATCTCGCGACCCCCGCGGCGCAGATCGAGAACCGCGCGCCCAAGGGCGAACACTATCTGCTCGAAGTCGATAACCCGCTCGTCGTGCCGGTCGACACCAAGGTGCGCGTTCTCATCACCGCGGGCGACGTGATTCACGCGTGGTGGGTTCCCGCTTTCGGCGTCAAGCAGGACGCGATCCCCGGCTTCGTCCGGGATTCGTGGTTCAGGGCGGAAAAGGTCGGCGTTTACCGCGGTCAGTGCGCCGAACTTTGCGGCAAAGGGCACGGCTTCATGCCGATCGTGGTTGAAGTCAAGTCGAAGGACGACTACGCGAAGTGGGTGGAGGCGCAGAAGAAAATGGCGCCCGCCGCGGACGTGGACCCGAACCGGATCCTGGAGTTGAAGGATCTCCTCGTTGCCGGCGAGAGGGTTTATGCGGCCAATTGCGCCGCTTGTCACCAGGCGAACGGCAAGGGCGTGCCCGGAGCGTTCCCGGCGCTGACCGGCTCGAAGGTCGTCACCGGGCCGAAGGCCGCGCAAATCGCTGTGGTGCTGAAAGGCAAGCCCGGAACCGCGATGCCGCCGTGGACGCAGCTGTCCGACCTCGACCTGGCCGCGGTCATCACGTATACGCGCAACGCGCTCGGCAACAAGACCGGCGAAGCGCTGCAGCCGTCCGAGATCGGGGCCGCCCGCCAGTAGGGCACGATCGAATCGTTCTGGAGACCTTGAGATGAGCACCCTCGCGCACGACCACGCACCCGGCGTCGGGCACGACCACGATACGCACCACCCGACAGGGATCGTGCGCTGGCTGACCACGACCAACCACAAGGACATCGGCACGATGTACCTGTGGTTCTCGTTCGCGATGTTTCTCGTCGGCGGCACGATGGCGATGATCATCCGGGCCGAGCTGTTCCAGCCCGGACTGCAGGTCGTGGATCCGGAGTTCTTCAATTCGATGACGACGCTGCACGGCCTCATCATGGTCTTTGGCGCGATCATGCCGGCGGCGGTGGGTTTCGCGAACTGGCAGATCCCGCTGATGATCGGCGCGCCGGACATGGCGTTCGCGCGGATGAACAACTGGAGTTTCTGGCTGCTGCCGCCCGCCGCGATCCTGCTCGTCACGTCGCTGTTCGTTCCCGGCGGCGCCGCGGCGGGAGGCTGGACCCTCTATCCGCCGCTGACGGTCCAGGCGGGGATGGGGATGGACCTCACGATTTTCGCCATCCACATCCTGGGTGCGTCGTCGATCATGGGTTCGATCAACATCATCACGACAATCCTGAACCTGCGCGCGCCGGGCATGACGCTGATGAAGATGCCGCTCTTCTGCTGGACCTGGCTCATCACGGCCTACCTGCTGATCGCGGTGATGCCGGTGCTGGCCGGTGCCGTGACGATGCTGCTCACCGACCGCCATTTCGGCACGACGTTCTTCAACGCGGCCGGCGGCGGCGATCCGGTGCTCTTCCAGCACGTGTTCTGGTTCTTCGGGCACCCGGAGGTCTACATTATCATCCTGCCGGCCTTCGGCATCATCTCGCAGATCATCCCGACGTTTGCGCGCAAGCCGCTGTTCGGCTATGCGTCGATGGTGTACGCGACGGCAGGTATCGCGATCCTGTCGTTCATCGTCTGGGCGCACCACATGTTCACCACCGGGTTGCCGACCGCCGGGCTCCTTTTCTTCATGTACGCGACGATGCTGATTGCCGTTCCCACGGGCGTGAAGGTGTTCAACTGGCTCGCCACGATGTGGCGCGGATCGATCTCGTTCGAGACGCCGATGCTCTTTGCGATCGGCTTCCTGTTCCTGTTCACGATGGGCGGCTTCACCGGGCTGGTGCTGGCGATCATGCCGGTGGATGTCCAGGTCCAGGATACGTATTACGTCGTCGCCCACTTCCACTACGTGATGGTCGCCGGAAGCCTGTTCGCGTTCTTCGGCGGCGCGTACTACTGGATTCCGAAGTGGTCCGGCACGATGTACAACGAGAAACTCGCCAAGGTCCATTTCTGGTCGTCGATGATTTCGTTCAACGTGACGTTCTTTCCGATGCATTTCCTGGGCCTCGCCGGCATGCCGCGCCGGATTCCGGACTACGCGCAGCAGTTTGCCGACTGGAACCTGATCGCCTCGGTCGGCGCGGTGTGGTTCGGCGTGTCGCAGTTCCTGTTCCTGTATTCGATGGTTCAGTGCGCGCGCGGCAGGGGCGAGAAGGCCGCAGCGAAGCCGTGGGATGGCGCGGATACGCTGGAGTGGACGCTGCCGTCGCCGGTGCCGTACCACACCTTCGAGACGCCGCCGAGGGTCCGTTGAACGCCGACCCGAAGCCGGCGCGCCGCGCCGCGATGTCCCGCGCCATACCCCCTGGGGACGTGGGCGCTCGACTTCGGGCAGCGAATGTCCGGACGGCGCTCACGCTGGCCGTGATCGCGATCCTGTTCTTCGCCGGCATCATCGCGACCCGGTTCATGGGCGGGCCGATCACCGGCATCGTGGTCATGGGCGCTGCCGTATTGCTCTACCTCGTCGTGGCCATCGGGCGCAATCTGCGCGACCGGCAATGAATCCTGCGCAGCAGCACGACAACCGCCAGCTTCTGCTGAAGCTCTCCGTCATCGTCGTCGCGATGTTCGGCTTCGGCTATGCGCTCGTCCCCTTCTACGAGAAGATATGCGCGGTCACCGGTTTGCGCAACATCGCGCAGGCCGACGCGGTGCAGAACACCCAGGTCGACGCGACGCGTGACGTGCGCATCGAGTTCGACTCGAACATCCGCAAGCTGCCCTGGCAATTCCGGGCGCTCACGCCGGTCGTCGACGTGCATCCCGGAGAAGTGCAGCAGGTGATGTTCGAAATCGTCAATGCGACCGACCGCAAGCTGACGGGCCAGGCGGTTCCGAGCTACGGCCCGGCGCACGCGGCGCAGTATTTCCGCAAACTCGATTGCTTCTGTTTCACGAAACAGACGCTGCAACCCGGGGAGCGCCGTCAGATGCCGGTGGTGTTCGTCGTCGATGCGTCGCTGCCGGAAGACATCGCGACGATCACGCTGTCCTACACGTTTTTCGAGGTCGAGGGTGCCGACAAATCCTGATCAACGCGACGGGCGCGTTTCATGCGCGCACGCCGGTTTCCAGAGAGGTTCTCCGCGATGAGCGCAGTCGAGACCGGCGCCAAGCCGTATTACTTCGTCCCGCAACCCTCGTACTGGCCGCTCGTCGGCTCGCTGGCGTTGCTCCTGCTGGGCATGGGCGCCGCGTTCTGGATGAACAGCGTCCCGGCCGGCCCCTGGATGGTGGCCGCCGGGTTTGCGGTGCTGCTCGTCATGCTGTTCGGCTGGTTCGGCACGGTGATCGGCGAATCCGAGGCGCGTCAATACAACAAGAAGGTCGACGCATCGTTCCGCTGGAGCATGAGCTGGTTCATCTTCTCCGAGGTGATGTTCTTCGCCGCGTTCTTCGGCGCGCTGTTCTACGTGCGCAACCTGTCGGTGCCCGACCTGGGCAGCCTGATGGCGAAGCTCGTCTGGCCCGATTACACGGCAGGGTGGCCGACGGTGGGCCCGTACATCAAGGAACAGTTCACGCCGATGGGGGCGATCGGGATCCCGCTGCTCAACACGATCATCCTGGTCACCTCCGGCTTCACGCTGACGATCGCGCACCATGCGCTCCAGGCCGGCCACCGGGGCACGCTCAAGCTGTGGCTCTTCGTCACCATCGTGCTGGGCTTTACCTTCCTGGGCTTCCAGGCGTACGAATACGGCCACGCGTACAGCGCCCTCAACCTCAAGCTGACGACAGGCGTCTACGGCTCGACGTTCTTCATGCTGACGGGATTCCACGGCGCGCACGTGACCATCGGGGCGATCATGCTCTCGGTGATGCTCGCACGGGCGATCCGGGGCCACTTCGACAAGGAGCATCACTTCGCGTTCGAGGCGGCGGCCTGGTACTGGCACTTCGTCGACGTCGTCTGGCTGCTGCTGTTCGTGCTCATCTACTGGCTCTGACCGGCGTGCGAAGCTGCCGCGCGGCCCGCCTGCGTTGTCGTGTTTTCGCTCGCCGCTCGCCGCGCCGGCGCGTACGGGCTGGTGCCTTGCGCGCAACGCTCCTTTTACGTCCGTGCCGGACGTCCGGACTCAGCGCAGGCCGGTAGGCGCGATCCAGCCAAGCTTGTACGAGACGACCAGAAATGCGACGAGCATGGCCGAAAGCGCGACGCGCAGCGCCAGCGCCTTGACCATGCGCGTGCCCTGCCCGCGGTCGCGGTACAGGTAATAGAGCGCCGAAAACAGGCTCGCGACGACGGCCACGAGACCCGCGATCACGACGCTCTTCACGTTGCCGGCTCCATGTGCCGAGTGTAGTGGAAGCCGCCGTCGATGCCAAAACCGTTGAACGCTCGCGATCAAAGTACAGCGACGGCAGCATCCGGACGGAGGATTCGCCCGCGGGTGCTGCCCGCGCTCGCGGCGATCGCCACGATCGCGGTGTGCGTGGCGGCGGGCAACTGGCAGCACGACCGCATGCGCGCGAAGGAAGCGCTGCGCGCGCAGTTCGATGCGGCGGCGGCTGCCGAGCCGATCGCGATCGCGAGCATTCCGAACGCCGCGGACTGGGCGTTGCTGCGATACCGGCCGGTGACGGCGACCGGGGAGTACCTGGCGGGGCGACAGATTTTCATCGACAACAAGGTGGTCGCCGGGCGCGCGGGTTTTCACGTTGTGACGCCGCTGGTCGTCGGCGATGGCCGTGTCGTGCTGGTGAATCGCGGCTGGATCGCGCAGACGACGTCCCGAGCGGCGCTGCCGGACGCGCCGCCACCACCGGGTATCGTGACGGTACGCGGACGCGTCGCGATTCCCGCGGCGGGGTACATCGAACTGCAACCGGAAATGGCGGACGGCCCGATCTGGCAGAACCTCGACCTCGCGCGATTCGCCGTGGCGACAGGACTCGCCATATTGCCGGTGATCGTCGAGGCGACCGCCGCGCCCCGGCCCGACGACGGCCTCGTCCGCGCGTGGCCGGCGCCGGATTTCGGGATCGAAACGCACAGGATCTACATGATGCAGTGGTACGCGTTCGCGCTGCTCGCGGCCGGATTGTGGATCTGGTTCGGTCGCCCGCGCGCAATGGGGCGAGACGGTGGCTGACGTCCCGACGGCGACGGGTTCCCGTCCGCGCGGCGGTGCGCGCACGCTGCTGTTGCTGGCCGCGGTGACCATCGCGCCGGTCATCGCGTCGTACACCGTCTATTACCTGTTTCCGCGGGAACCCGCGGCGAATTACGGGACCCTGCTGCCGACCGCGCCGATTCCCGGCGTCGAGGGAGCCCGGCCGGACGGGTCGCGCTTTCGCCTCGACGACCTGCGCGGGCGTTGGGTCCTGGTCGCGTACGGAAGCGGCGAATGCGACACCGCGTGCGAGCGCAAACTCTATGCGACGCGCCAGGCCCGCACCATGCAGGGCAGGGAGCAGGATCGTATCGTCCGCGCCTGGTTTGTCCTGGGTGACGCCGCGCCGCCGGCCGCATTGCTCGCGCAACACCCGGGCCTCGTCGTCATTCGCGTCCCCGAAAGCGTGCCTGCTCAGTTTCCCGGTGGCGCGGCCCCGCTCTACCTCATCGACCCGCTCGGCAACCTCGTGCTCCAGTACCCCGCTGATCCGGACATCAAGGGAATCGCCGACGATCTCACGCGCCTGCTCAAGGCGTCCCGAATCGGCTGAGATAAAGAGCCCCCACGCTCACGTTGTTCGCTGCCCCCGAGGGACGCCCGCGCGGGCGCTGGAACGGCCCCCACGCTCCCTGCCAATGATAAAATCGGCCGATTCGCGACACGGCGCCGGGAACTCATCCGGGGCCCCTCGTGGCACCGACGTCAACGTGACGACTCTCGCGCTTGCCGAGAACCGGCTGAAGCATTTTCTCGCGCTGACCAAGCCGCGGGTGGTGTCGTTGATCGTCTTCTGCGCGGTCATCGGCATGTTCCTCGCGACGCCGGGATTGCCGCCAGCCAGCGTCGTTTTCTTCGCGACAATCGGCATTGCGCTTGTCGCCGGGGCTGCCGCGGCGTTCAATTGTCTGGTCGAGCAGAAGATCGACGCGCTGATGGCGCGCACGCGACGCCGGCCGCTGCCGAGCGGCGAATTGTCGTCGCTCGCGACACTCGTTTTCGCCGGCATCGTCGGCGGGCTCGGTCTCATGCTGCTCTACCGGTACGTCAATGCGCTGACGATGTGGCTGACGCTCCTGACTTTCGTCGGGTATGCCGTCGTGTACACGGTGCTTCTGAAGCCCGCGACGCCGCAGAACATCGTGATCGGTGGCGCGTCGGGCGCGATGCCCCCGGTGCTGGGGTGGGCGGCTGTGACCGGCGAGGTCGGGCCGGAGCCGCTGATCCTGTTCCTGATCATCTTCATCTGGACGCCGCCGCACTTCTGGTCGCTCGCGCTGTACCGCGTCAAGGATTATGCGAAAGCCGGTCTGCCGATGCTGCCGGTGACCCATGGCCGGCGGTATACGCAGCTGCAGATCGTGCTGTACACCTGCGCCCTCTTTGCGGTGAGCCTCCTGCCGTTCGCGATCCGGATGAGCGGTGCGCTCTACCTCATTGCCGCGCTCGCGCTCGGCGGCGTTTTCCTGGTCTACGCGACCCAGCTTTATCGCGAATACAGCGATCTGCTCGCCCGCGCGACGTTCAAGTACTCGATCTTCTATCTCGCAGCGTTGTTCTCGGCGCTCCTGATCGATCATTACTGGCGCTGACCGGCATGCCGGCTCGGATCGCGATCCTGCTGGTTGCCGTGGCGCTGGCGCTTGCCGGCTGTGGCCCGGATGGCCCGCGGTTCAAGTCCTCCGATGTGACGGGAACCGGATTCGGCCGCGATTTCGCGCTGGCCGATCACACCGGCAAGGCGCGCACGCTGGCAGATTTTCGCGGCAAGGCGGTCGTGCTGTTCTTCGGCTACACGCAGTGCCCCGACGTCTGCCCGACGACGCTGGCCACGCTGGCCGAAGCGATGCGGCTCCTGGGGCCGGACGCGGCCAGGGTCCAGGTGCTGTTCGCGACGGTCGACCCGGAGCGGGACACGGCGGAACTCCTGTCGCGCTACGTGACTGCGTTCAATCCGTCGTTCCTCGGCCTTGCCGGCGACGCCGACGCGACGGCCCGCACGGCCAAGGAATTCAAGATTCTCTACCAGAAGCAGCCGGGAAAGACGACCGGAACCTATACGATGGACCATTCGGCCGGCACGTTCGTGTTCGATCCGGAGGGCCGCCTGCGGCTGTACGCGGGTCACGGGCAGAGCGCGGAAGTGTTCGCGCACGATATCCGCGAGCTGCTGAAGTAGGGTCAGACTCGACTTCTGGCAATCCGCCCGCTCATCACCGAATGCGCAAGTAGGGTCAGACTCGACTTCTGGCAATCCGCCCGCTCATTACCGAATGCGCAAGAAGTCGAGTCTGACCCTACTTCTTCCGTTCAATCAGTTCGATCTTGTAGCCGTCCGGATCCTGCACGAACGCAATGACGGTCGTTCCGCCCTTCACCGGGCCGGCCTCGCGCGTCACGCTTCCGCCGTACGTCTTTGCGGCCGCACGTACGGCGGCGCAGGTCGCCGCGGCGTCGTCCACCTCTATGGCAAGGTGTCCGAATCCGGTGCCGATATCGTAGGCATCGACGCCGTAGTTGTACGTCAGTTCGACCACGGCGCCGAGCGTCTCGTCGCCATAACCGACAAAGGCCAGCGAGTACTTCTGCTCGGGCCGGTCGGTCGTGCGCAGCAGCTGCATGCCGAGGACTTTGGTGTAGAAGTCGATCGCGCGCTTGAGGTCGCCCACGCGGAGCATCGTGTGCAGTATTCGCATTGCTCGTTCCCTTGTTTGTTGTTTCAGAACTCGGCGAGTTCGAAGTCTTCCTTGCGCGCGCCGCATTCGGGGCACGTCCAGTTCGGCGGCACGTCTTCCCACTTCGTTCCGGGCGCAATGCCTTCATCGGGCGCGCCAGCGGCCTCGTCGTAGATCCAGCCGCAGATGAGGCACATGTATTTCTTCATGAGGGAGGGGCCGTTGGAGTAAAATCGTGCAATTCTAGCAAGCCGGCCGCGTGTCGCGCGACCGTCGCGGCCGCAATCGTGTCCGGCCGCTACCGGCTTTCCTGCCATGCCCGCCGACTCCGAGCCCGAATTTCCTCCGATCGTGTTGACGTTTGCCGCATCGGATCCGTCCGGTGGCGCCGGCCTGCAGGCCGATATCCTGACGTTCGCCAGCATGGGTTGCCATCCGTTGTCGGTGGTGACCGCGATCACGGTGCAGGACACGCGCGGTGTCGAGGGCGTGCAGGCGCTGGAAGCCGAGTGGGTGGCCGACCAGGCGCGCTGCCTGCTCGAGGACATGCCGGTCGATGCGTTCAAGATCGGCGTGCTGGGGAGCGTCGAGAACATTGCCGCCATCGCCGAAATCATTTCGGACTATCCCGATATCCCGCTGGTATTGGACCCCGTGCTCGCGTCGGGCCGAGGGGACGAATTCGCAACGGACGAGATGACGGACGCGATCCGCGAGCTTCTGCTGCCGCATACGACGATCCTCACGCCGAACAGCCTCGAGGCACGGCGGCTTGCCGACGCGGAGGACGATGACGCGTCGCTTTCGCTTTGCGCCGAACGGCTGATCGCGATGGGTGCCGAGTACGTGCTCATCACCGGCACCCACGAGGCCACGCCGGACGTCGTCAACACGCTGTACGGAAAGGACGGCGTCGTGCGCAGCGACAGCTGGGCCCGATTGCCGGGGAGTTACCACGGTTCCGGTTGCACGCTCGCTTCGGCCATTGCCGCAATGCTCGCCAACGGTCTTGCGCTGCCGGACGCCGTGCGTGAAGCGCAGGACTATGCCTGGCATACCTTGCAGAAAGCCTACCGGCCGGGCATGGGACAGTTCCTTCCCGACCGGCTGTTCTGGGCCCGCGAGGACGACGAGGCGCCCGGGGACGATGCCAAAGCGCCGCGCGCATCCGATGCGCACAGCAGCCACTGACGACGGGTCCTTGTTGCGGCGTGCCCGCGCGGGAAGGTTGTCCGGACTCTATGCCATCACGCCCGACCTCGCGAACACGGCGGATCTCGCCGCGCGCGTCGCTGCCGCGCTCGACGGTGGCGCCGCCGCGATCCAGTACCGGAGCAAGATCGCGGACGTTGCGCTAAGACGGGAGCAGGCCGCCACGCTGGCGCGCGTTGCCGCGGCGCGCGGCCGCCTTTTCATCGTCAACGACGACGCGATGCTTTGCGCTGCGGTAGATGCCGACGGCGTGCATCTCGGCGAAGACGACGGCAGCGTGGCTGCCGCGCGCGAGCGCGTCGGGCCCGGGCGAATCATCGGCGTTTCCTGCTACAACGATTTCAACCTGGCCGAAGCCGCCGTCGCCGCCGGCGCCGACTACGTCGCGTTCGGCAGCTTCTATGCGTCAAACGTGAAACCGGGCGCGCGCCGCGCCGACGTGGGGCTCCTCGCGCGCGCCGCAACGCTGGGCGTGCCGGTGGTCGCGATCGGCGGAATCACGGCCGGAAATGCCGCGGAACTGCGGCGCGCCGGTGCCGATGCGCTCGCCGTGATCTCGGCGGTATTCGACGCACCGGACATAAAGGCAGCGGCCGGCGCGATTGCCGCGTGCTACCGCTGACCCTCTGTCGTTCAACAGGAGCACCCATGAGTCGCAACGAAGAACTCTTTGCCCGCGCCCAGCGCACGATTCCGGCCGGCGTCAACTCGCCGGTCCGCGCCTATCGCTCCGTCGGCGGCACGCCGCGCTTCATCGTGCGCGGCGATGGGGCGTACCTGTGGGATGCCGACGGCACGCGCTATCTCGATTATGTCGGCTCATGGGGACCGGCCATTCTCGGCCACGCGCATCCGGCGGTTGTTCGCGCCGCGACCGAGGCGGCAACGCACGGGTTGTCGTTTGGCGCGCCGACCGAAATGGAGATCGAGATGGCGGAGACGCTCTGCCGGTTGCTGCCGTCGATCGAATTGGTGCGCCTGGTCTCGTCCGGCACGGAAGCGACGATGTCGGCACTCCGTCTCGCGCGCGGGTTCACCGGTCGCAGCAAGATCGTGAAGTTCGAAGGCTGCTACCACGGGCACGGCGACAGCCTGCTCGTGAAGGCGGGATCGGGGGCGCTGACATTCGGTGCGCCATCCTCGGCGGGCGTGCCGCCCGCGATCGCCAACGAGACGATCGTGCTCCCGTACAACGATCTGGCGGCGGTGCAGACGGCGTTCAGTGCGGACGGCGAGCGCATCGCCTGCATCATCGTCGAGCCGATCGTCGGCAACATGAACCTCATCATGCCGCGCCCGGATTTCCTGCCCGGGCTCCGCGCGATCTGCGATCGCTACGATGCCGTGCTGATCTTCGATGAGGTGATGACCGGCTTTCGCGTGCATCCCCGTGGTGCGCAGGGTCGGTACGGCATCACACCGGACCTCACGACGCTGGGCAAGGTGATCGGCGGCGGCATGCCGGTGGGCGCCTTTGGCGGACGGCGGGCGATCATGGAAAAGATCGCGCCGCTCGGTCCCGTCTACCAGGCGGGGACGCTTTCCGGGAACCCGGTTGCCGTTGCAGCCGGTCTTGCCACGCTGCGCGAAATTGACAAGCCTGGATTTCACGACAAGCTGGCCGCGATGACGCGCGCGCTCACCGATGGCCTCGCGGGCGCGGCGCGGCGCGCCGGCGTTCCGTTCGCCGCGCAGTCGGCGGGGGGAATGTTCGGACTTTATTTCGCGCCGTCGGCACCGGACACCTACGACGCCGTGATGGCGTGCGACAAGGAGCGGTTCAATCGCTTCTTCCACGCGATGCTCGACGCCGGCGTCTACTTCGCGCCGTCGGCATTCGAAGCGGGATTCGTCAGTGCCGCCCACTCGGCCGACGACATCGCGGCGACAGTGGCGCTGGCGGACAAGGTGTTCGCGGCGATCGGAAAGGGGTAGGCAGGGTCGATGTGATCAATCCCGTCGGCAATCGTGCGTACCCGCGATGCCGTGGTGCGGCATGATCGATTTCGTCGGGGGTGGGCGACATAGTTGGGCGACACCGTCGGGAGACGGCGACAGTTTGCGGGAAGAAACACACGCAAAGCCTTGATTCGTCCGGTGAAATCCGTACGAATTCACGGTTGCCATGCTATGATCGATCGTCCGATTTCTGCATGAAAGACAGCGTGACCGCGTTCCAGTCCATGCGCCTCGGCGAGATCCTGATTGCCCGCGGCAAGCTCGACGCCGCCGGTGTCGAACGTGCACTGCGGTTGCAGAAGGAGGGTGGCGAAAAGCTGGGCACGCTGCTCGTCACGCTCGGGCTCTGCGCGCAGCGCGACGTATCCGAGGCACTGGCGGCGCAGCTGGGTTTGCCGTTGGTCGACGTTGCCGGCTACCCGGAATTTCCAGTCCTCGAGGAGCGCATCTCGCCCCGCTTCCTGCGCGAGGCGCGGGCGCTGCCGCTCAAGGAGGACGAGCATGAAGTCGCGCTCGCGATGGCCGATCCGACCGACAGCTACACGATAGGCGCATTCCGGATGGTGACCGGCCGCGACGTGAAGCCGGCCGTTGCGATTCCGTCCGAGCTCGACGCCGCGCTCGAACGCCTCTACGGGGCGGGACGCACTGCGGTGGGCCAGATCGTCGGGGACGTCGAGCAGCGCGACGAACTCGCGTTCGACGCGGACGTCCAGCAGTTGAAGGACCTGGCGTCCGAAGCGCCGGTGATCCGGCTCGTTTCGCTCATCATCACCAATGCGCTCGAGGCGCGGGCGTCGGACATCCACATCGAGCCGTTCGAGAACCGGCTCGCCGTGCGGTACCGGATCGACGGCGTGCTGCACGAAGTCGAGTCGCCGCCGCGCCGCTTTTCGGCGGCCGTGATCTCGCGGGTCAAGATCATGGCGAGCCTCGACATCGCGGAGCGCCGGCTGCCGCAGGACGGCCGCATCCGGCTCCGCGTGCACGGCAAGGACATCGACCTGCGGATCTCGACCGTGCCGACGATGCATGGCGAATCGGTCGTCATGCGGATCCTCGACAAGGGTGGCGTCGCGCTCGACTTCGCCCGGCTCGGTTTCGAGGACGACATCCTCGAGCGATTTCTCGCCGTGCTCACGCAGCCGCACGGAATCCTGCTCGTCACCGGTCCTACGGGATCGGGCAAGACGACCACGCTCTACACCGCGCTCGAGCGGCTGAACCAGCCCGACGTCAAGATCCTGACCGTCGAGGACCCCGTCGAGTATCAGATGCCCGGGATCAACCAGATCCAGGTGAAGCCGCAGATCAATCTCAGTTTCGCGAACGCGCTGCGTTCGATCGTCCGGCAGGATCCCGACGTGATCATGATCGGCGAAATCCGCGACCTCGAGACGGCGGAGATCGCCGTGCAGTCGGCGCTGACCGGTCACCTTGTTCTGTCGACGGTGCACACGAACGACGCGGCGAGCACCATGAACCGGATGCTCGACATGGGCGTGGAGGATTACCTGCTGACGTCGACCGTCATCGGCGTGCTTGCGCAGCGTCTCGTGCGCACGCTGTGCCCCCACTGCAAGGAGCCGCACCGCGCGCTGCCCGAGATCGTCGAGCAGATGCGTCTTGACCGGTTCGCCGACGCCAAGGAGATCACCCTCTACCGTCCGAGCGGTTGCGCGCAATGCGCGCATACCGGCTACACCGGCCGGATCAGCATCATGGAGATGCTGCCGATCTCGGACCCGCTGCGCAGCATGGTGATGAAGCACGCGACGGCAGCCGAGCTGCGCAACGAGGCGATCCGGGAAGGCATGCTGACGATGTACGAAGATGGACTGCGCAAGGCCGTGCGCGGGATCACCACCTTCGAGGAAGTGCTTCGCGTCACGCGTGAAGGCTGAGATGATGGGCCCCCACGCTCACTGCGTTCGCTGCCCCCGAGGGACGCCCGTGCGAGCAGGGCGAAGCCAAGGCCCGCAGGGCGCGTCTGCGAGCGCGAGTGGCGGCCGACTCCGCAGCGCATTACATCAGGCACGGCGCCGCGGGGCCGTGCACAGCGCCCTTCGGGCGGCCGGGCGGGCGCTGGACCGGCCCCCACGCTCACTGTATCTATGCCGATCTATCGCTACAAGGCGGTTAACGCGGCCGGCGACGTCGCGACGGGCGAACTCGATGCGGCCAACGAGAGCGAGATCGTCGAACGGTTGCGCGACCAGGGCATGCTCCCGATGCAGGTGGCGCGCGCGACCGGAGCTATTGCCGGACCGGGCGACGTCCGCGCGGGTTCGCTCCCGCGGCAGCGCTGGTTTGCGTCCAAACGCGTCGATCGCGACCAGCTGCTTGCGATCACCCGCGAGCTCGCGACGCTGCTTCGCGCCGGTTTGCCGCTCGATCGCGCGCTCGAGATCCTGATCGGACTCGCGACCGCGGCGCCTGGCGCGGCGCTGCTGCAGCAGATCCGCGATGACGTGCGCGGCGGCAAGTCGCTGTCGCAGGCGCTCGACGTGCGGCGCGACGTGTTTTCCCGTTTCTACATCAACATCGTCCGGGCCGGCGAGGCGGGTGGTGCCCTGGGCGTCGTGCTGACCCGCCTCGCCGACACCATGGAGCGCAACAAGGAACTGCGCGAGAGCGTGAAATCCGCGCTCATCTACCCGTGCATCCTGATCGGCGTCGCCGTGCTGTCCGTCATGGTGCTTCTGGTCTGGGTCGTGCCGCAGTTCGAGCAGACCTTCGCGCAGGCTGGCCGCGCGCTGCCGCTGCCGACGCTGGTCGTCATCGTCGTGGGCACCGGGCTGCGGCACTGGTGGTGGGCGCTCGCGGCGTTCGTCGTGCTGCTGATGGCGTGGATCCGCCGCCGATTGGCGCAGCCGCACGTGCGCATGCGCTGGGATGCCCGCGTGCTGCGGATGCCCCTTGTCGGCGATCTGGTGACCAAGGTCGACGTCGCCCGCTTCGCGCGCACGCTCGCGACGCTGCTCGGCAATGGCGTGACACTCCTGGCCGGTCTCGCCATCGTCAAGGAAACCATCGGCAACGGCGTTCTCGCCGGGGCGCTCGACGGCGTGATCGTGCGCCTGCGCGAAGGCAAGGGCTTTGGCCGTCCGCTCGCGGAAACCGGACTCTATCCGCGCCTTGCGGTGCAGATGATCCTGGTCGGCGAAGAATCAGGACGACTCGAGGAGATGCTGGTTCGCGTCGCCGATGTGTACGACCGCGAAGTGCAGCTCGCGGTCAAGCGCTTCCTCGCGATACTCGAGCCGGCACTGATCCTCTCGCTGGCCGTACTGATCGGCGGCATCGTCTTCTCGATTCTGCTTGGCGTCATGGGCATGAGTGAACTGGTCCAGTGACGGGTGTCCAACATTTTCCGCCCATCGCAGCGATCGCTGCGACGGGAACGCAAGGGAACGCAGATGATTCGAACTGAATTGCAGCGCAACACCGCCAGCGGACGGCCGCGTGGCGCCTCCCGCGAACGCGGCATGACCCTGATCGAAATCCTCGTCGTGCTGGTGCTGATCGGCATCGTGCTCGGAATCGTCGGCGGCAATTTCATCGGCAAGGGCGAAAAGGCGAAGGCGGACGCGGCGAAGATCGAAATCGGCCAGATCGGCCAGACGCTCGACCTCTACAAGCTCGAACTTGGCCGCTACCCGACGACGCAGGAAGGCCTGCAGGCATTGATCAGCGCCCCGACCGGCGTTGCGAACTGGAACGGCCCGTACTGGAAGAAATCGGCGGTCCCGAAAGATCCCTGGGGCAACGAATACAAGTACGCGTCGCCGGCGCAGAGCGCGCCCTATGAAATCATTTCGCTCGGAGCCGACGGCAAGGAAGGCGGCGAAGGACCGAACAAGGACATCACGAGCTCGCAACTATGACCGAGCATCGAACCGCGCCATGCGTGGTCACTTCGACCTGCGTGCGAAATCCCTCGCGCGAGGCGTCGCGCGGGGTGACCTTGCTCGAGCTCTTGATCGTGCTCTCGATCATGGCAACGGTCGCGGCGATGGTCGTGCCGATGTTCAGTGGAGGCGTGTCGACGAGCGAGCTCAAGGGCGCGACGCGCCAGGTCGCCGCCGGATTGCGCCTTGCCCGCAGCGAGGCGCTCGCCACCCGGCAGGAGACCCGCGTCGTGCTCGACCTCGAGCACCGGAGCTTTCAGCTCGAGCGCGATCCGCGCCTGCACGCGCTGCCAAAGCAGATCGAACTCAAGCTCTTCACGGCGCAGAGCGATCTCGTCAGCGACAAGGTGGGCGCCATCCGGTTCTACCCCGATGGCGGCTCGAACGGCGGCCGGGTCACACTGGCGGTCGGCGAACGCAAATACGACGTCGACGTGGATTGGCTTACCGGCCGCGTCGCCATTCTGGACTGATCCGGCGATGCGGGATGACGGCGCGATCCGGTGGTGCAGTCGCCTGCGTGCCAGGCGTTCGCCGCACCGCGCCGCGACAGCGTGCCGCAGTACCGGTGGTTTCGCCGCGGCGATGGGCCAACGGGCGCGCTCGGAATTTGCCGTGCGGCTTCTCGCTGCTCGAAGTGCTGGTCGCGTTCGTGATCCTGTCGCTGGTGGCGACGGCGCTGTTCCGGCTCTTTTCCGGCGCGCTCACCAATGCGTCGGCCGCGGACGACTACAGCCGTGCGGTGCTGGTCGCGCAGAGCGCGCTCGCCGAAGCGGCGGCGACGCCACCGCTGCGCGAAGCGACGCAATCCGGCTCGGCTGACGATGGCCGCATTGCATGGACGACGCGTGTCGCGCCGTACGCGCCGCCTGACGTCCCGCCCGACCTCGAGCGCGCCGCCGCAACCATGCCAACGCGCCTTTACCGGGTCACCGCGGAGGTGACGTTCCCGGCGCCGTCCGGCGGCCAGCGCACCTACGCGCTCGCAACGACGCGCATCGGCGCGAGGGAGCCAAAATGACGGCGACGCGCGACGACGCGGCCGGCTTCACGCTCGTCGAGCTCCTGATCGCGCTCGTGCTGATGGCGGGCATGGCGTCCATTCTCTATGGCTCGCTTTCGCTGGCGGCGCAGAGTTGGGATCGTGGCGAGGCAAAGGTCGGGCAGGTGGCGGACATGCGGGCCGCGCAGACGTATCTGCGCGCCCAGATTTCGGCACAGTATCCGCAGCGCCTATGGAAAGCGGTCGAGTTCCCGCTGCTCTTCGCAGGCGAGCGCGACGAAATGCGCTATGCAGCGCCGTTGCCCGAGCGGGTCGCCGCAGGGGGGGTCTATTATTTCCGGCTCGCCGTCGTGCGTACCGGGGAGAAATCGCAACTCGTGCAGGAACGCATGGTGCCCGATCTTTCGGCACTGGAAGAGCCCCGGTTCCTCGACTCCGAGCGCTCGGTACTCGCCGACGACATCGCGGAGCTTGCGATCAGGTATTTCGGACGCGACGCCGGCGCCAGCGATGCCGACGCACCGACGTGGCGGGATCGCTGGGACGACCGGCAGCGCATGCCGCTGCTGGTGCGTCTGGACGTGAAGCCCGTCAAGGGAACCGCGTGGCCGACGCTCGTCGTCGAACCGCGGCGCTCGCCAGAGGCGGGCTGCCTCGCCTGGAATCCGGGCCAGAGCCGCTGCCTGAGGTCGCTCCGATGAACGTGTGCTCGAATCGTATCGCCGCCCGTCGCGGTCGGCCTTCATGCTGCGGCGCAAGCGTTCCGGCCGTTGCGTTGTCGGCCAGGTATCGGCGTGGTCCGGGTCGCCACCTGCGGCGCACCGCCTGCCAGCGCGGAATTGCCTTGATTGCCGTGCTGTGGCTGACGGTCCTCATCACCGTGATCGCCAGCAGCTTTGCCTACAGCATGCGCGGCGAGGCGCTTGCAGCGCGCAACACGATGTCGCTGGCACAGGCGCAGACCGTCGCCGATGGCGCGGTCATGCGGGTGGCCTTCGAATTGTCGCGGCCGCGGACGTCGCCGGACGTCTGGATTGCGGACGGCCAGGCGCACGCCTGGAACGACGGCGATATCGCAGTTATCGCGATGGCGACGGACGAGACGGCGCGGATCGACCTCAACACCGCGGCCGAGCCGCTGCTGAAAGGGTTGCTGCAGAACGTCGGCGGACTCGATCCCGAAGCGGCGCAGCGTACGCTCGACGCGATCCTCGACTGGCGCGATGCAGACGACCTGGTCCGGCCGAATGGCGCCGAGGCCGCGGACTATCGCGCGGCCGGCCGGAAAATCACACCGAGCAACGCGCCGTTCGAGAGCGTCGGGGAATTGCAGCGAGTCCTCGGCGTCACCGCACCACTGATGGCGAAGCTGGCCGGAAGCCTCACCGTCTATTCGCGGCAGCGCGGCATCAACCCGGCGACGGCCGTCCGCGACGTGTTGCTTGCACTGCCCGGCGCCACGCCGGAGCAGGTCGATTCGTACATCGCCGCCCGCAGTGAAGCGCTCGCGAACCGGCTGCCGGTACCACCGTTCGCGCCGGCGCAGGCATTCACCGCCGCGGCCACGCCGGTCTGGCGGATTGCCGTGCGGACGCGCTCACCCGATGGTGTAACCTTCGCCCGCGACGCCGTGCTGCGGCCGATGAATGACCCCCGGCGGCCGATGGTCACCCTGCTGTGGCAGGAGGGCACGCCCGGTTCGGTGCCCGAGCCATCGTCTCCGATCGCGAAACCAGCGCAGGAAAATGGAATCGGCAAGTCATAATTTCCGGCAGCGCATCCGTGCCACGTCGCGCCGCGTCGGCCTGTCGACGTTCTGGCGGTGGTGGATGGGGGAACTCGCGCCGTTGATCCCGGGCCGGTTGCGTCATGCGGTGCAGCGCCGGCGCTTGCGGCCGGTACTGGCGTTCGATTCGGATGCCGCCGTGCTCTGGGTGCCCAAAATCGTCAACAGCGACCTTGCGTATCAGGCGGTGGCCAGCATTCCGCTGTCTGCCGACCACGCCGCGAGCGCCATTGCAGGACGCACCGCGATCGATGCGCTCGCGCCAGCGGCAGGCGGGGGGCGCTCGCGACAGCCAAAGGTCGTTGTCGCGCTCGCCGCGCACCAGGTATTGCGCAAGACGATCACCCTCCCGGCGGCGGTCGAGGACAATCTCCTGCAGGTGCTGACCTACGACCTCGATCGGCACACACCCTTCAAGGCCGACGAAGTGTATTTCGATGCAACCGTCGTCCGACGCGATCCGGCGAAAAAGGAAATCGGGGTCGACTGGACGGCCGCGCTCAAGACGGTCGTGGATCAGGCCCGGCGGCGCGCGGAAGGCTGGGGCGCGGCAGTGGTCGCTGTGGTTCCCGATCGGCCCGACGGCACGGCGCCCGTTGCCGGGAGCACGCTGAACCTCCTCCCCGCCGCCGAGCGTCCCGATGCCGCGTCGCTTCGTCGTTGGGAGATCTGGGTACCGGTGGGTCTGATCGTCGTTGCGGCGATTGTCGCTACCGCGCTTCCCGTCTGGCAGAAACGCGGGTACGCCATTGCGCTCATGCAACTCGCCAATGACGGGCGCGTACAGGCCGATGCCTCGAACGCGCTGCGCGAGCAGCTCGAGCGGCTGACCGGCGATTACAACTTCGCCTTGCAGAAAAAGTACGCGTTTCCCAGCGCGGTGCAGATGATCGATGACGTCACCCGGCTTCTCCCCGACGACACCTGGCTTACGCAGTTCGAGTTGAGGAGTGCGACGAAGGGGAAGGACCCCCATCGCGAGATCCTCGTGCGCGGCGAGAGCGCGAACGCGGGCCGTCTCGTTTCGCTGTTCGAGGAATCGACGTTGTTCGAGCAGGCGGCGCCGCGGTCGCCGACCACGAAGATTCAGCCCGGCCCCGGCGAAATCTTCGACCTCGGCGTGCAGCTCAAACCATTGCCGCCGCCACCGCCTTTCCAGTTGGCGGCGACGGTCAGCGCCGAGACCGCGGCGGCAGCACCCCCGGCGCCGATTCCGCCCGCGCCGCGGGCGGTCGCGCCGGAGTCCGAAAGCCGCGACACGGCCGTGCCGCCCCAGGCCGACGGTCCGGCGAACCCCGCGGCGACCCCGCGCGAACCGCCAGCCGCCGGAAACGCGCCGCCGGCCCCCGCGTCGCCGGCGGCGAAGGGCGCACCGTGAACGCGGCGATCGCCCGGCTCTCGTCCGGACGGCGGCGCGCGCTAGCGGTGTCGCTCCTCGCGGGCGCCATCGTGCTTGTGCTCGCGGTGCTGTTGCTGCCGCTGGTGTTGCTGCACCGGCACTACGACGAAACGATAGCGGAGCTGACCGACCGTCTCGAGCGGTACGGCCGCATCGCGGCGCAGGCGCCCGAATACCGCAAGTCGCTCGACGCGATGCGCGCGAAGGATGGCCGCCGCTTTTTTCTCAAGAATACCGCGGCCAATCTCGCCGGCGCCGAATTGCAGGAGCAGGTCCGCGCGGCCATCGAGAACAATGGCGGCCGTATCACGACGAGCCAGAATCAGGGACCCAAAGAGGAAGGGCGTTTCCGTCAGATCATCGTCACCGTGCAGTTCTTCGCGTCCACGCCCGCATTGCAGAAAATTCTGTACGCGCTCGAGGCGCACCCACCGTATCTCTCGGTGGAAAACATGACGCTGCGGCCGATCAATGCGTTTCGCGGCTTCAAGCCCGCGCCCGGGCAGGAGCCGGAAATCAATGTTCAACTCGACGTCGCCGGGCTCGCCTTTGCCGAACCCGAAAGGAAGTGAGACCCATGACCAACCTTTCCCTGCGTGTTCAAGCGGCCCTGTGGTGGCTGCTTCCGCTCGCGGCGCTCGCCGCGGCCATCGGCTGGGAGACCGACTGGGGGAATGCATTTGATCGGCGCCCACAGCCGGCGGCCCCGCTCGCACCGAAGCCGGTCGTGACGTCGCTGCTGCCCGATTACGCGATCCCGGGTGGCGCCGCCGCGCGCGGCGAGATGGTCGAGCGCACTCTGTTCAATCCCACCCGTCGCCCCGCGCCCGCGTTGGCGCAGGGCGGCAACGTCGGGCAACTGAAGCGCGGGCAGTTCGCGCTGACCGGAACCACGGTAATCGATGGCAGGAGCACGGCGTTCCTGCGTGAAGTTTCGACCAACAAGGCGCAGCGCGTGCGGGCCGGCGAGAAGATCAACGGCATGCTCGTGACCGAAGTGAAGTCGGATCGCGTGAAGCTCACGTTGGGCGACGAGTCCGAAGAGCTGGTGCTCAAGGTTGCCACCAATCCGCATCCGACCAAGCCGCCGGCCGCGGTGGCGCAGACGGCGGCGCCGGCCAGCCCGGTCGCGCCGGTGGCCGCGATTCCGCCGGCGCCACCGGGCACGCCCAATGCCGCGCAGACGCTGGCCGAGCGCCGCCGCGCGGCGCGGGCCGCGGCGGGTGTTACGCCTCCCGCGCCACCGCCGGCCGCTGCCCCCGCTCCCGCGCCGGCGGCCCCAACCGGCGCCGTTGATCCCCGCTGGCAGCAGATGGACCAAGCCTATCGGGAACGCGCCGCATCCGGTGTTCCCGGCACGCCGCGATGATTCCCGCCGATAATCCGCAGGCGGCGCTTCGGTGCGCCATGGAAAAGAAAATGACCAATCGACTCCCCGCTCTGTGCGCCGCCATTCTGGTCGCCACCGTCTTCCTTGCCGCATGCGCGACGCCACCGGGCGACTCGGCCGGCACCGGATCGCAGATGCAGACCACGTCGCCGTTGCGGACCAGCACCATGATCACCCCGTCGCCCGCGCTCGCGGATGCCGCCCGGCGTGCGCTGGCGCCGGGCCTGCCGACCGAGGAGGACAAGGCGCGCATGTACAAGGGAACCGGCGTCGTCGTGAAAGGTCAGCTGCCCGGCGGCGGCGTGCCGCCCGCGGCACCGGTTCAGCAGGCCGGAGGCGGGGTCGTCCTGAATTTCGAGGGCGCGGATTTGCGCGAGGTCGTGAAGAATGTCCTCGGCGACATCCTCAACGAAAGCTACACGATCGATGCCACCGTCGGCGGGCAGGTCACCGTCCGGACGACGTCGGGGATCACGCGCGACATGCTGCCCGCCATGCTCGAAACGCTGCTGCGGATGAACGGAGCGACGATGGTGAAAGAGGCGGGGCTCTACAAGATCGTGCCGAGCGCCCTCGCTGTGCGCGGCAACGTGACGCCGCAGCTCGGCAATTCACAGCGCCCGCTGCCGCCGGGTTTTTCGGTGCAGATCGTCCCGCTGCGGTATATCGGCACGCGCGAGATGATCCGGATCCTCGAGCCGTTCGCAAAGGACGCCGCCGCCATCCGTCCCGATGATCTGCGCAACCTGGTGATCCTGTCGGGGACCGAGCGCGAACTCAAGCATCTGCTCGAAACGGTCGAGATGTTCGACGTCGACTGGATCGCGGGAATGTCCGTCGGACTCTTCACGTTGCAGAACACCGACGTGAAGGCCGTCGGGCAGGAGCTCGACAAGGTCCTGGGCGACCGGAACGCAGGTCCCTTGGCCGGGATCCTGCGCATCATTCCGATCGAGCGGATGAACGCGATTCTCGTCATCACGCCGCAACCCGCGTACCTCGACGAGGCGAAGAAATGGATCGAGCGCCTCGATCAGGGCGGCGGCGACGGCCCGCGTTTCTACGTCTACCAGCTGCAGAACCAGCGTGCCGAGAAACTGGGGCCCCTGTTGACCCAGGCATTCACCGGGCGCGGGGCACCGGCGGCGGCGCCTGCGGCACCGACGCTGGCGCCCGGCACGCCGGCAGGCACGATCGTATCGCCGCCGGCGTTCCAGCCGCAGGCGACGCCCGTTGCGCCGACGGTCCAGGTGAACACGCCCGCACCGCAACCTGGCCCCGTGGCGCAAGCGGTCGCGCGTGCCGCCGAAGGTCTGGGTGTCGTGCGCAATATCCAGGTCGTTGCCGACAAGGACAACAACACGCTGCTCGTCGTGGCGACGTCGCACGAGTACTCGGTGATCGAGGCTGCGCTGAAGAAGCTCGATGTGCCCTCCCGGCAGGTGATGATGGAAGTCACGGTCGCGAACGTGACGCTGACCGACGAATTCAATTTCGGCATCGACTGGCTGTTCAAGGGCGGCGCGCCGTCGGGACGGGGTTCCGGCGGATTGATCCTGGGTCCGGGCTCGACGGCGGGGAACCCGGGCGTGCCGGGCACAGACGGCGGGAGTCCCGCGCTCGGCATCGCGCAGGGATTCACCTACATCATCAACAACGCGAACTTTCCCGGAGGGGTCCAGGCGGTCCTGCGGCTGCTCGACACGTACGGTGACACGAAGGTCATCGCCAACCCGCACCTTGCCGCGCTCGACAACCAGAAGGCGACCATCAAGGCGGGCGACAAGATCCCGCTTTGCCAGCAGACGTATGTCGGCACGGGAGTCGGCACCGGGGTCAACGGGGCGGTCTCGACGACATCGCAGTACATCGACACTGGCGTCCTGCTGCAGGTCACGCCGCACATCAACGCCGGCGGTCTCGTGACGCTGGATGTGCAGGTCGAAGTGAGCATACCGGGCACGCTGCCCAAGGACTGCAACGAACTCGCGCCGACGATCAACACCCGGTCGCTGCAGTCGATCCTGAACGTCCAGTCCGGGCAAACCATGGTGATGGGCGGGCTCATCACCGAGAACAAGCAGAACTCGTCCGCGGGGCTGCCCCTCCTTTCACGCATCCCGATCATCGGCGGATTGTTCGGCCAGCAGAAGCTGACCAACAACCGGACGGAACTCGTGATGTTCATCACGCCCCGCGTGGTCGAGACCGAGGTCGATTTGCGGAGCACGATCGACGACCTACGCCGCCGGATGCAGCAGATCGACGACAATTTCGACGTGTTTCAGCGCGCCAAGCCGGTGCTTCCGGACGGCGCGGCGAAAAAGCCGTGACCGGCTGACGGGCCCCGGCGAGCCATCAAGCGAACGTCGTCAATCCCCGACGCTTTTGACCCCGAAACATGGGAAAACCGTCGTCATCTCCCGACATTTCGATGTTGCACCGTTGCAACATGAACTTTGGGGGCTTTCGGCCATGGCCGTCGCGCATTGACGCCGCAGAAAGCTTTCGTTAGTCTCGCCCTGAGGATTGCGGCGCCGTGGCGCGTG
>CAVOHM010000007.1:0-29226 GCA_963695725.1 uncultured beta proteobacterium | reverse complement strand
CGTTGCCGTTGAACTGTCGCCGAGAATGAAGCTCATCCCGCCGATCGTCACGTTGCCGAGATCGCCGTCGTTCGCCTTGGAGATGTCGAGTGTGCCGGAGAACGTGGAGCTGGTGCCGAGCGTGACGTTGAGCGCCCCCAGCGAGAAATCGCCGAGATCGCCGTTATCCATCGCGTTATAGAACCAGAAATACGCGTACGCTGTAGACGGATCGCCGACGGTGATGCTGACGTCGCCGATGTTGAGGTCGTCGACGAGGATCCGCGCTGCCCGACTGCGAGATGGACAGGGAAATGGACGCGTCGTCACCCGCGGCAAGGCTGATGTCGCCGATGTCGAGCGCCCCCAGGAGCTCGTGGCTGCCCCACGCGTGGTGGTCGATTTCCACATAGATGTTCGACAACCCAGAGAGGTCGACGGTGGTCGTCGCGCTGACGGAGATGTCGAAGTCGCCGACGGTCATCACGCCCGCGTTGCCGTCGCTCGCAGCGGCCCACATGGTGACCGATACCGTGCTGTTGTCGCCACCGAGCGCGGAAACCCCGCCGAAGTTCGTGTCCCCGATGTCCCCGGTGCCGGAGTTGGAATGCTCGAGGTAGACGTAAGACATACGAATCCTGCGCGAAGCCCACGTCGATGTTCCCCACGTTCATGCTGCCGACGTCGCCCGAGCCAGTTACTTCGCTCTCCATGGAAACGGAGATGATGGCGGCTTCCCCGGCGTACATGCCGACGTCGCCGACCGTGAAGTCACCGGCGTCACCATCGCCGGTGACGTAGTGAAAGACGTCCAGGCTGAGACTGACATAATCGCCGCCCGGACATCATCACGTCGCCGACCGTGAGAGCGCCGACGCCGCCCGACGCCGTATGGCTGATGCTGATGGACGCCGACTGGTAGGTTAAGGTGGTACCGCCGCCGATCGCGAGATCGATATCGCCTACGCTGACATCGCCGGCGGTGCCCGTCGGGGCGCTGCTCCAGATATCGACGCTCACGTGCGACATCGTTCCCGCCGCACCGTGGATGTCGCCGACGGTCAGGTCGCCGACATCACCGCTCGAAGCATAGAGCCCGAAGTTGAGGCTGATCGACGAACTGTCTCCCGCATCGGCGTTGACGTCGCCGACGGTGACATCGCCGACATCGCCGCTGATGGACGCGGAAGCCGTGACGGACACCGTGATGCTGCTGGAATCACCGACCGTGACGTTGATGTCACCCACGGTCGTGTCGCCGACATCGTCGTAGGAATCGGTATTGAAGACGCCGACATAGGCAATGCTGCTCCCGCCCGCCATTTCGGTCACGTCGCCGGCGAGAATATCGCCGTCCCACGCATTCAGGGAGTAGTAAAGGGATGACGAGATGCTGGCCAGCAGGAACGCATCGCCGACATTGACGTCGCTGCTGCCGCTGATGGTCACACTGATGCTGCTGAAACCGCCGGCCTCCATGTCGACGTCACCCACGTCGACCATGCCGCCACCCCACACATCCAGATCCAACGAACTGGAGGTGCCAGCCAGCAAGGTGACGTCGCCCATGTCGACGCTGCCAGTCGCGCTGACGGTGACCGAAAGCGAACTGGACGTCCCGGCGCTCATGTCGATGTCGCCGATCGTGAAGTCGCCAGTGGTCGAACCGGAAATATATCCAAAGAAGCCATCGCCGCCGACCACATTGAAATCGCCCGCCGTGAAATCGTCGGATGCCGACAGGAACGCGCTGAAGGTGCTGCTGTCGCCCAAGTCGACATCGACATCGCCCAGGACGCCGTCGTCGCCCCCGCCACCGCTGGCGGACGCATAGAGGAAGAAGCCGACGCTGTCGCCGCCCATAACGTCGACGTCGCCGATCGTGAACGAGCCACTGAAGAAGTCGACGCTGCCGCTCTGCATGTCGCCGAACGTTGCGGTCACATTATTGCTGCTGTCGACCAGCAACCACGCCGGCGTGCTGGTGCCGGGGTTGCCGTTGTAAAGCCAGCCATACGCGCCGTACCCGGCCACGTCGAACGACGCGGACAGCGAGCCCGTGATGTTGGAGATCATCAGCGGCGTGTCGCGATCGAGGTTATCGACGAAGGTGTAGTTGCCGTTGGCGCCGCTGCTCGAGTTGATATATTTGATGTTCGACCAGCCGACCGCCTGCAGCGTCGTATCGGACACCGACACGACGTCGACGTAGACGCCAAGGCCGGCGACAGTGGCGATCGCCGACGGGCCGCCGTCCGTGAAGAGCTTCAGGATCGTATTGCCGCCGCCGAGGATCGTGTCGCCGTTGGTGAACGTGGCGGAACCGGGGACGGCGCTCGTCACGCCGATGACGGTATCCAGGAGCGCGGAGGTTTGCCAGGTCGACGAAGTCCGTGCCCGGCGTGAGCGTCTTGGTCACGCCGCCGGAAATAATCGGGTCGCCCGGATCCGCGATGTTGTGCTGGATGAACGTCGTGACGTCGAACTGCGAGGGGATCGTCGTCGGGTTGGCGTTGACCGGATCCAGGAAAGCGCGGCCGGCGTCGGCGTCGGCGGATCCGCCATACGTGGCCGCGAAATCGGGGCCCTCACCGAAATTGGGATCGTCCATCGGGCGACCGTCGACCGTCTCGGAAAAGCGGTTTGCCGCAATGCACTTGTTGAGGATCGAAACGGCGTCCTGGTTCTGCGCGCCCATCAGGATGGCGTTCGCGATACCGGCGGCGCTGTACGTGCCGTTGTTGAAGCCGTCGATGTAGAACTGCTTGCCTGCGGCGTCGGGCAGGCGATCGAACAGTCCCAGGTAGATCTCGTCGATCACGGCTCCGATCGTCACGCTGTTGATCGGGCCGTACAGGGCCAGTGCTTCCGGCGAATCTCCGAACGCATCGATGATCTGCTCGAGGCTCCCGCCCGGGGCTTCGAGCCGATCGGCCCAGTACAGCAAACCAGGAGGGTCGCCGGGGCGCTGATAGTAGGCGATGTATTCTTTTTGGACCGTGTTGAGAGATTCAAGCGACGCCATTTGCTTCTCCTAGAAAATCAAGAATTGATGCCTGGGGTGTGACGAAATATCAACACAAATCTCAAACTGTCGTTTGGAACACGCGCCTGCACCACGTACCCGAAGGCTTTCCGATGACGCGGTACACTAGCGTCGATAAGATCTAGCTGTCAAGGATACGCAGCTTTTCATTCGATGTCACCGGCATCGGGTTTTCGCAAAGGCCGGCATCACCAGTGTGGCACTATTACAACACCGGGCCAGAGCCGTGAACAAGTCGTGGATGCACTCGGTCGACATTCGCGTTTCCCTCGCCATCGCATCGGCCGCAGAGCAGGGCTTCGGCCGCCATTTTCCACCTTCGTCGAGCGGAAATCCAGCGTCGCGTGAGCCGGCTGGCCAACGATCGAAAAGTGTCGGGCAATGGCGACGATAATCGCAAAACATCTTGCGGTCACTGCCCCTGTTTCGTGCCATCGAGTAGCCGCAATGGTAACAAATCGGGCTGGCAAATGCCGTTTGGGGACAATTGAGGAAACTCGGGATTGCCGCGACATGTGCCGCCTTGCGTCAGTTGGTTCTCATTTTCGTTCGCCTCTCGCAGCGCGGTCACGCTCGATGCGGCAGCCGGCAGCCGGAAGTCGCGAATGACGGACATTGATACGCTGCTCGACCGCTTGCGTGTTGCCGCGGCCGAGCATGCTCCGTTGCAAACTCCGGGCCGGGTCGCCGTTCGTGCCTGGCCCCCTATGGTCGACGCCGGGGCCCGCCGGGTCCTGCTGGAGGCCTGGGCCGCCGCTCATTCGTCGTGTTTCGGGCGTTTCCTGGTCCCCGAGCCCGACGATTTCGTCGAACTCGCCTTTCTGGCGTGCCTGGGGCGCCCGCCGGACCCGGCCGGCCGCGCCCACTACGTCGGCCGGCTGCAGCAGCGCGTGCCCCGACTGGAGATCCTGGCCCAGCTCGCGGCATCGCCGGAAAGCGACCGGTTCGGCGGCAAGCCGGGTTGGCCCCTGTGGCTGCGTCCGATGCTGTGGGGACTGCGCCTGCCGTCGGCTTTCGTTCAGCGCGGGTCACGCGCGACGCTGCGCCGCGTTGAACAGCGGCTCGCCAAGCGCGCGCGCGGGAGCTCCGTCGGCCTCGTCTGGCGGCTCGCCGGTGCGATCGACGAGCGCGACCGTTTCCACCAGGGCGAATGGGACGCGCTGGCGCAGGAAGGCGCCGCCATGCGTGAACGGCTGTCCGTCGTGGCAGGCCACACGACTGCCGCACGGGACGTCGCTGCCGGGTTGGCAGCGGACGTCAACGCGTCGACCAAAGCGATCGCGGCGATGCGCGCCCGGATGGCCGCGCTGGAATACCCGACGCCGGGAGCCATCGGCCGCGACGGCCGCGCCATCGGATTCCGATCCGGACCTAACACGCTACTACCTGACGCTGGAATCGGTTTTTCGCGGCGAACCGGCGCGCATCCGCGCGCAGCTCGCGACGGATTATCTCGAGCTTCTGGCGCGCGCCCGCGTCGAGGCCGGCGACGGGCCGTGTGTCGACGTCGGCTGTGGCCGCGGCGAATGGCTGGATGTGCTGCGCGATCATGGCTACCGCGCGCGCGGCGTGGACTTGAATCCCGCGATGGCGGCGGCGGCAAGCGCCTCCGGTCACGAGGTGATCGTCGGGGATGCGCTCGCGTTCCTGCGCGACATTCCCGCGGATTCGGTGTTGGCGCTCTCCGGGTTCCATCTCGCCGAGCATCTCGAATTTGGCACGCTGTTCCGCCTTGTCGCCGAATGCCGCCGCGTGCTGAAACCGCACGGACTGCTGATTCTCGAAACGCCCAATCCGGAAAACATCTGGGTGGCAACGCACACGTTCCACCACGATCCGACGCACGACAATCCGTTGACACCGGCGAGCCTCGAATTCCTCGTCAACCATCACGGGCTCGAGACGGTCGCGGTCCTGCGCCTGCATCCGTATCCCGACGAGGCGCGCCTGCCGGGCAACGACCCCGTCACCGAGCGTCTGAACGCGATGACCTGCGGCGACCAGGATTTCGCCGTGGTGGCGAAGAAGACGCCGCCCGGCTGATTCGGGCACGCCACGTTCGATCCGATGCGCATCCTGGTGACGGCGAGTCATGCCCCCTTCCTGCACGGCGGGGGCGAGCGGCATGTCGACAACCTGTGTTCGGCATTGCGGGCGGGCGGCCACGAGGTCGCGCTCCTGCGCCTGCCGTTCAAGTTCGCGCCGGCGTCGGACATCGCGCGCCTGATGGCCTTCTGCGACGGCTACGATCTTGCCGCGCCCAACGGGCGGCACGTGGATCGCGTGATCAGCCTCCAGTTCCCAGGCTACGGGATGCGCCATCCGCAGCACGTCGTATGGCTGATGCACCAGCATCGCGCCGTCTACGAGTTGTTCGACCCGAGCGAGGCGACGCCGGAGCTTCGCGACCTGCGCGAAAAGATCGTCGCGTACGACACTCGGGCGCTATCGGGAATCACGCGCATCTTTGCCAATTCGCGCCGCGTCGCCGAGCGCCTGCGCCAGCACAACGGCCTCGAGGCAACGCCGCTCTATCATCCGCCGCCCGACGCCGAGCACCTGTGTGGCGGCGACGCGTGGGACTACGTTTTCTTTCCGAGCCGCCTCGAATCGCTCAAGCGCCAGGACCTCTTGATCGAGGCGGCGCGCCACGTCGCGACCGACACGAAGATCCTGATCGGCGGCGAGGGGCCGCAGCGGTCACGGTACGAACGGCTGATCGAGAAACACGCGCTGGGCGACCGCGTGCGGCTCATCGGAGCGTTCTCGGAGACCGAACGCATCGCGTTGTATGCGCACGCACTTGCCGTCGTGTTTCCGGCGTTCGACGAGGATCTGGGCTACGTGCCGCTCGAGGCGATGTACGCCGCGAAACCGGTCGTGACGTGCCAGGACTCCGGCGGACCGCTGGAATTCGTCGTTGCCGGCGAGACAGGCGAAATCGTGGACCCGTCGCCCGGGGCCCTGGCCGGCGCGATCGATCGTCTGGCCGCGCAGCCGCACCGCGCGCGGGAGATGGGCGAAGCGGGCCGGGAGCGCATCCTGGCGATGGGACTGTCGTGGCCGCGCGTCGTCGCCACGCTCTGCGCGTAGGGGATCGCATGCCCGGCCTCGTTCGCGACCTCTGGCATTACCGTGGCTTCGTGCACGGCAGCATCCGCCGCGAGATCGCTACGCAATATCGCGGTTCGCTGCTGGGTGCCGCCTGGGTATTGATCGGCCCGGTGGTGATGATCCTGATCTACACGCTGGTGTTCTCGCACGTCATGAGGAGCCGCCTCGCCGGCGTGGATACGGCGTTCGGCTACAGCATCTTTCTTTGCGCCGGTTTGCTGCCCTGGACATTTTTCACCGAATCGCTCAACCGGCTGCAGGCGGTGTTCATCGCCAACGGCAACCTGATGAAGAAGGCGATGTTTCCGCGCATCTGCCTGCCGATCATCGCGCTCGGCGCGGCGAGTTTCAATTTCGCGGTCATCGCCACGCTGTTTCTGCTCTTCCTGGCCGTGTCCGGCAGCTTTCCCGGCGTGGCGCTGCTGGCCGCTTTGCCGGCGCTGGTCGTGCAAATCGCGCTGGCCATGGGCCTTGGCATGCTGTTCGCAACGCTCAACGTGTTTTTCCGCGACGTCGGGCAGGCGGTGACGCTGCTGCTGCAATTCTGGTTCTGGCTGACGCCCATCGTCTATCCGCTCGCATCGCTGCCCGACTGGGCACGCGCGGTGCTGGCCTGGAATCCGATGGCCGTGCTGGTTTCCCATTACCAGACGGTGCTCTTGTACCAGCGTGCGCCGGATGCCCCCGCGTGGCTCGGATTGGCCGGCGTGGCGGGCCTCGCGTTTGCCGCGCTGTGGCTGGGGCTCGCGACGTATCGGCGCCGCGTCGGCGAAATGGCGGATGAGCTCTAGGATGGACGACTCCCACGTTCACGGGGTTCGCTGCCCCTTCGGGCCGCCGGGCGGGCGCCGATGAATGGTCAGCTGCAGGTCGAGGATCTGGGCAAGGCGTACCGGTTTTATCCGTCGCGCTGGGCACGCCTCGCGGAATGGCTCCTGCCCGGCGGACCGCGCCACGAACGGCAATGGGTGGTGCGACACGTCGGGTTTGCGGTGGCGCCTGGCGAGTCGGTGGGAATCATCGGGCGCAACGGCGCAGGGAAGAGCACGCTCCTGAAGCTCATCACCGGCACGACGCAGCCCAGCGAGGGACGGGTCGAGGTTACCGGCCGTGTGGCCGCGCTGCTGGAACTCGGCATGGGCTTTCATCCCGAATTCACGGGCCGCGAAAACGTGTTCATGACCGGCCAGCTCATGGGATTGTCGGCGCCGGAAATCGCGGCCGCGATGCCAGAGATCGAATCGTTCGCGGAGATCGGGCGCTATATCGACGAACCGCTGCGCACGTATTCGAGCGGCATGCAGGTGCGCCTGGGATTCAGCGTGGCGACGGCGTTTCGCCCGGACATCCTGATCGTGGACGAGGCGCTCGCCGTCGGCGACCTGTACTTCCAGCACAAGTGCTATGCGCGGATCCGGCAGTTCCGCGCGGACGGCATGACGCTCCTCTTCGTATCGCACGATCCGGGCGCGATCAAGAGCCTGTGCGACCGCGCGATCCTGCTCGATGCCGGCGGCATCCGCGCCGACGACCGGCCCGACACCGTGCTCGACTTCTACAACGCATTGGTGGCGGAACGGGAGAACGCCGCGGTGCTCGCGCCGGATCGCCTGCCGGCGCCGGACTTCGGAATGCGGTCGGGCGATCGCCAGGCGGTGCTGCTCGAGGTCGCGCTCTTCGCCGCCGAGCGGCCCGTCAAAGTCGTCCGCGTCGGCGAGCCGGTCCGGTTGTCGATCAGGTTCCGCAAGGAGGCCGACGTGGCGGACCTGACCGTGGGCTTCCTGATCCGCGACCGCCTGGGCAACGACGTCTATGGCACCAACTCGTGGCATCTGGGTGCTAAGAAACTGCGCGAGGTCCCGGTGGGCGCCGCCGCGCGCGTGGATTGCCGGATCCCCGCGCTCAACCTCGGGCCCGGAAGCTACAGCGTGACCGTCGCGCTGCACAGCGACATCACGCATCTCGAGGACAACTACGACTGGTGGGACAAGGCTCTGGTGTTCGAAGTGGTGCGCGGCACCGAAACCTTCTTTACCGGCGTCGCGCAACTGCCCGACATCGACGCCAGCGTTTCCATCGGCCCATGAGAATCGCGCTGGTCGCCCCGAGCGCGGTGCCGTTCACGCCCGGCGGCGCGGAACGGCTCTGGTCGGGCTTGACGGCGTATGTCAACCGCCACACCGGGCACGCGATGGAACTCATCACGCTGCCGTCGCCGGAGCGCAATTTCTGGGAGGTCGCGCAGAGCTACCGGGAATTCTCGGCGCTCGATCTCGCCCGCTTCGACATGGTGATCTCGACCAAGTATCCGGCGTGGATGGTCGCGCACGAGCACCACGTCGTGTATCTCCAGCACACGTTGCGGGGCCTGTACGACACCTACCCCGCCGAACTCCCGTTGCGCCCGCGCCATCTGCCTGGCTCCGCCGGGCGGCTCTGGGAGTTGCTGCAACGGCCCACGCTGGACCGCATCGCGCTGCCGGACATCTTCGGCCAGGTGGATTCGCTGCGCGCCGACGCGAGCATTCCGGCGGACGCAATGGAACGCCTGGTCGCGTTCCCCGGACCATTGGCCCGGGCGCTCGTCCATGCGCTCGACCGGATCGGCCTTGCGCAAAGCGCGGTGCGCCGCCATTTCGCCATCTCGCAAACCGTCGCGCGGCGCGAGGGGTATTTTCCGTCCGGCGCGGCAGTCGAGGTCGTGCCGCATCCGTCCGATCTCGAGGGCTTTCGCGACGAGCCCGGCGAATTCATCTTCACGGCAAGCCGCCACGACCGGCCGAAGCGCCTCGATCTCCTGATCCGGGCGTACCGGCGGTGCCGGACCGACGCGGCGCTGGTGATCGCAGGCGACGGTCCCGCGGGCGCGGCATTGCGCGCGCTCGCCGCGGGCGATGCGCGGATCCGCTTCGTCGGGCGATTGACGGACGCCGATCTGGTGTCGCACTACGCGCGCGCGCACTTCGTCGTGTTCGTTCCGTTCCAGGAGGACATGGGACTCATCACGCTGGAAGCGATGAAATCGGGCAAGCCCGTGCTTACCGTCGACGATGCGGGCGGGGTCACCGAATTCGTGCGCGACGGCATCAACTGGCCGTGTGGTGCCGCCCGATGCGCCATCGCTCGCGGTCGCCATCGATGCCATGATGGCGGATCGCGATCGACGGCGCCGGATGGGCGAGGCCGCCCGCACGACCGGCGATGCCGTTACGTGGAAGCGCACCGTCGATGCGTTGCTCGCGCCCGCGGGTCCGGCCGCCGACAACGCTTCCCGACGCGAGAGCGCGCCCACGCGCTCGTCTGCGAATGCGGCGTCGGGTGGAGCGCGCACGCGCATTCTGGTGCTCAATACGTTCGGCGTCTTTCCTCCGGACTCCGGCGGCAAGAGCCGGATCTTCCGCCTGTATCAGGCGCTCGCCCGCCGCGCCGATGTCACGCTGCTCAACCTGGGTGTGGCGGGCGGCGCGTCGGAGATCCGCGAATTCGATCCGCATTACCGCGAGATCCGCATTCCGCCCAGTGCGCGTTTCCAGGCGCACGAAGCCGCGCTCCATCGTCTCCTGCGCAAGTCGATCACGGACATCGCGGCCCTGCTGCATGCCCACGAGGATCCGGCGCTCGAATCCGCGCTGAAGACGCTGATGACGAAAACAGACGTCGTCGTGGCGAGCCACGTCTATCTATACCCGCTGATCGAGCGCCACTGGAAAGGCGAGCTCTGGTACGACGCGCACAACGTCGAGGCGGACATGAAGGCCGATATCCTGGGCGTGGGCCGCCTGGCGGCTCCCTTCTCCGGCTCCGGCCTCGGGAACGGCGCGAGCGCATCCACGGTATCGGACGCGGCCACCGCCGTCGCCCGCGTGGCTGAGGCCGAATGCGCCGCGGTACGCGCCGCGACGCGTGTGCTGGCCGCCAGCGCGGATGACGCGCAGCGTTTTGCCGATCTGTACGGTCGCCCAGCAGCCTCGATCGAGCATGTGCCGAACGGCGTGTCGTTGCCGGCGGATTCCTGGATCGATCCGGGCCGCCGCGAGCGACTCAAGGCGTCCCTCGGATTCGGCGGTCGCCCGGTTGCGTTATTCGCGGGCAGCAACCATGGTCCCAATCAGGAGGCAGTCGACCTCATCGCCGATGCGGCGCGCCGCTGCGCCAGCTGGACGTTCTGGCTGGTCGGCAGCATTTGCGATTACCGGCGATTCCGGAGTGTTCCGGACAATGTCCTAGCGATCGGGCTCGTTTCGGAGGCGGAACTGACGGCGCTGTACCGGGCGGCCGACGTCGGTCTCAACCCGATGGTGCGCGGATCCGGCACCAATCTGAAAATGCTCGATTACGCCGCGCACGGCGCGCTCGCGCTTTCCACCGAAACCGGCGCGCGCGGTCTGGGCTTCGCGCCAGGCACGCACTACGTGTCGTTCCCGCCGGGCGAATTGGCGCCGACGCTCAAAGCGCTGGAAGCCGAACAGCCATCGCCCCGGGTCGGCGTTCGAACCGCCGCACGCGCGCACGTCGAGCAGCACTATTCGTGGCAGACGATTGCGGATCGGATCGCGCTTCCGGCCCGTCTCGCGTGAGTCCTTCGCTCGCGTTCCCTCCTTCGATGTCCCGCCGCCTGCCGTTTGCCGTCAACGCGCGCCCGTTGCGCAAGCCCCTCACCGGAATCAGCCGGTATCTCCGGGAGCTGATGCGCGAGGTCGAGCGCGACAGCCGGTTCGCCCCGCATTATTTCTATTCCACGCGCTGGGGCACCTGCCTCGATGAAGCCCCCGGACGCCTGCTCAGTGCGGGCCTGATGCGAATGAGCGGATTGCTCCGATCCGTCGAACCCTTGCTGCGTCAGGTCGAGCGACGGAAATTCGCGTCCGGCCTCAAACGCCACGATTTCGCGTTCTATTTCGAGCCCACCTACGTTCCTTTTCGCACGACGCTGCCCACCGTCATCACCATCCACGACCTTTCGCATCTGCGGCATCCGGAAACCCATCCCGTGGCTCGCGTGCGCCAGCTCGAGCGCGAATTGCCCGCGGCGATCGGCCGCGCCGCCTGCGTTCTGACACCCTCGGAATTCACGCGGCGCGAGGTCATCGACGTCTTCGGGGTGGCGCCGGAGCGCGTCGTCGCCACGCCGCTCGGCGTCGACCACCGATTCCATCCGCGTGGCCGCGACGCGACCGGCGCGGCGCTGAGCACGCTAGATCTGACGCACGGCCGGTACTTTCTCGCGGTGGGCACGCTGGAGCCGCGCAAGAACATCCTGACCACACTCGAAGCGCATGCGCGATTGCCGCAGCGCGTGCGCGCGGCCTATCCGCTGGTCGTGGCCGGCATGCAAGGCTGGCTGACCGGCGCCATATCGCGACGACTGGACGAGGCCCGTTCGCGCGGCGATGTTCGCCTGCTCGGCCACGTCGGTGACGAGCAGTTGCCCCCACTGTATGCCGGCGCAGCCCTGTTGTCGTACCCGTCCCTGTACGAAGGCTTCGGCTTGCCGGCGCTGGAAGCGATGGCGAGCGGGATTCCCGTCGCCGTGTCGAACCGCGCGTCGCTGCCCGAAGTCGTCGGCGACGCCGGGTTTCTGCTCGATCCCGACGATGTCGCGGGCCTAACGGCCATCATGCTCCGAAGCATCGAGGTCCCCGAGTTGGCGGACGACGCGAAGGCGCGCGGACTCGAGCGCGCGAAGCTTTTTACCTGGGCGCGCTGCGCGTCGCTCACCATGCGGGCCTGGGAAGACGCCGCTCGCGGATCGTCGTCGCGATGAGCATCGCCGTTGTCCACGACTGGCTCGACACGTGGCGCGGTGGCGAAAGGGTGCTGGCCGAGATCCTCCGCATCTATCCGGAGGCCGATCTCTTCGCGCTCGTCGATTTTCTTCCGGCCGAGACCCGCGCCGAACTATCCGGAAAACGCGCAACGACGTCGTTTCTGCAGCGGTTGCCGGGCGCCCGACGGTATTTTCGCGCACTGCTGCCGCTCTTTCCGCGCGCGATCGAATCGCTCGATCTTGGCCGCTACGAACTCGTGATATCGAGTTCGCACGCCGTTGCGAAAGGCGCGCGCACTTCCGGCGACCAGATGCACATCTGCTACTGCCACACGCCGATGCGCTATGCGTGGGACTTGCGTGACCAGTATCTCGGCCCATTGGGGCTCACGACCGGACTCCGTGGCGCGATCGCCGGCCGCGTGCTCGACCGATTGCGCGACTGGGATCGGCGGGTCGCGAGCCGGGTCACGCATTTCATCGCCAATTCGGAATTCATCGCGGGCCGCATCGCTCGCTGCTACGGCCGCCTGGCAACCGTCATCCACCCGCCGGTCGACGTACGCTTCTTTACGCCCGCCGCAGCGGCGCCGGAGCCGGCGGCGCGCGACTACTACGTCGCCGCGTCGCGCTGGGTGCCGTACAAGCGGATGGATCTTGTCGCCGCCGCCTTTCGCGATCTGCCGGGGCGCCGACTGGTGCTGGTAGGCGACGGCCCCGACGCGGCCCGCGTGCGGCGCGCCGCCGGGCCGAACGTCGAGTTTGTCGGCGAAGTCTCGCGGGAGCGCCTGCGCGATCTCCTGCGCGGTGCCCGGGCGTTCGTGTTCGCCGCCGAGGAGGATTTCGGCATCCTGCCCGTCGAGGCGCAGGCGTGCGGGACGCCCGTGATCGCCTTTGCCCGGGGCGGCAGTCTCGAGACGGTGCGCGATGGCGCCAGCGGAGCAGCGACCGGGATGTTCTTCGATGCGCAAACGGTCACGGCGCTCGCCGCGGCGATCCGCGCGTTCGATGGCATGCTGCCGTCCATTCGGGCGGTGGATTGCCGGGCCAATGCCGAACGGTTTTCGGCCGAGCGGTTCCGGGCGGAATTCGCCGCGTTCGTAGAAGGTAGGGTCAGAGTCGACTTTCTCGCGATCACGGCGACGCGCAGGCAGTCTGCCAAAAGTCGACTCTGACCCTACCTTCGTCCCCGCAACGTTCATAATCGACCGCCATGGCCCGCAGCGTCCTAAAGCCTCACGCTTCGCTCTTCCTCGGCGTCCTGCGCCTCGCGGACCCCGCGCTGCCGGCGATCATCGGACTCGTCGCGTACGGCATTCATCCGGGCGACTGGCCACCGCCGGAGCACTATCTGCTTTTCATCGGTGCGGGCGTGGTCACGATCGCCGCGCTGTTCCCGATGTTTCGCCTCTACGATCCGCAGCGTGGCGTGAGCCTCGCCGAGGAACTGCGCCGCCTCGTACTCGCGTGGGCGATTCTCGCGGCGCTCGCCGGCGGCGCGATTTTCGCCACGAAGATGGGCGACGCCTTCTCGCGGATCTGGGTAGGCGCATGGCTGGGCGGTGGCCTCGCCGCCACAGTCGCGATGCGGGTGTCGGTACGGCTCGTCCTGCGCGGTCTGCGCCAGCGCGGCCACAATCTGCGGCACATCGCGATCGTCGGCGCCGGCACGCTCGGACGCACGATCGCGGAGCGCCTGCGCGCAGCGCCATGGGCGGGTTTCAACGTCGTCGCGTTCTACGACGACGATCCCGCGAAGCACGGGACCGAGGTTGCGGGCGCCCGGGTAGTCGGTACGGCGGATCGCGTCCGCGACGACGTGACACGCGGCGGCATCGACCAGGTATGGATCGCGTTGCCGTTGCGCGCCGAGCTTCGCATCCGGGAGTTTCTCGCCGCGCTGCAGACGGAGACGGTCGAGGTGCGGTTCGTGCCCGACATCTACAACTTCACACTGCTGCACCATTCGATGTCCGAGATCGCGGGGCTCGCGGTCATCAATCTCACCGACTCCCCGCTGCATGGTGTGAACGCCATCGTGAAGGCGCTGGAGGACCTGCTGCTCGCGGCGACTCTTCTCGTGCTGGCGTCGCCGCTCATGCTGCTGATCGCGATCGGCGTCAAGCGGTCGTCGCCGGGGCCGGTGTTCTATCGGCAGGAGCGCGTGACCTGGAACGGCGAACGCTTCGCCATGCTCAAGTTCCGCACGATGCCCGCGGGCGTCGAGGCAAAATCGGGCCCGGTCTGGGCGACGCCCGCACAGCAGCGCGCGACACCGTTCGGCGCGTTCCTTCGGCGCTGGAGCCTTGACGAGCTGCCGCAATTCATCAATGTGCTGCGCGGCGAGATGTCGATCGTCGGGCCGCGTCCCGAACGTCCCGAATTCGTCGCCAGGTTCAAGCAGGAAATCCCGGGCTACATGCAAAAGCACCTGGTGAAAGCCGGCATCACGGGATGGGCGCAGGTCAACGATTTCCGCGGCGACACCGATCTTCGCGCCCGTATCCAGTACGACCTTTACTACATCGAGAACTGGTCGGTCTGGTTCGACCTGCGGATCATCGCGATGACGCTGATGCACGTAATCAGGAGCAGCAACGCGTATTGAGCAGGTCGTGCGGCTAAAATAGCGTCCGCATCAACCTGCGTTTCCGTCCCCGCGATCCGTTCAATTCGACACCGCAGCATGGCCTCCACTGAAGAAACGCGAAACCCGCCGGCGACGGAGGCATCCGGCCCGCTCGACCCGCACGCGCCGGCGGTGCCGGCCGACCCCTTCGACGCACACGCGGAAGCCGACTTGGGCAGCACGGTGGCCCACGCGGCGATGCTCTTCGGTGTTGCGCTCCTCGTGTGCGTCGTCGCCTACGTCGCGCTTGCCGTCCCCGGGCGCTGGTTTCCGAGCGCCGCACCGATGGCATGGTCGGCGAAGGATCTTGCGCTGACCCGCGGCAGTGGCGGGATCGAGGGCGGGGAACTCGTCGTCACCGCGATCGACGCCTCGGGACTGGCGCTCGTCACGCTGAACGCGGCCTTCCGCTCGAGCGAGTATCCGGCGATCGCGTGGACCGCGACTGGCGTCGCGGACGCGAGCGACGTGCAACTCCTCTGGAACACCGACTACGCGCCATCCCGCATCAATGCGGTGCCGTTGGCGATCGCGTCGGGCCGGCTTTTGCCCGCGTCGCTCGCCGGCAAACCGAACTGGGTCGGAAACATCACCGGTCTTGCGCTCGCGATTCGCGGTCCGCTCGCGCAGCCGCTGCGCATTTCCGCGGTCGCCGCGAAGCCGATGGGCGCGGTTGAGATCCTCCGTGATCGCGTCCGGGAATGGCTCGCCTTCGAAAGCTGGAGCGGATCGTCGATCAACACGGTGACGGGCGGCGCGGAATTGCAGGAACTCCCGCTGCCGCTGCTGCTCGTGGCAGCGCTGCTGCTCGCCGCTGCGCTCTGGTACGTTCGCGCGCGGCGCAGCGCAGCCGTCGCCGCGCTGCCCGCCGTGCTGGGAACGCTGTTCGTGCTGGCCTGGGTCGTGCTCGATCTGCGCTGGACGGTGAACCTCGCACGGCAGGCCGACGCCACGGCAACGGCGTACGCGGGCAAGGAATGGCGGGAGCGGCACCTCGCCGCGGAGGACGGCCCGCTCTTCGCGTTCATCGAAAAGGTGCGCGCGAAACTTCCGGCGAGCCCGGCGCGCGTGATCGTCGCCGCCGACGCCGACTACTTCCGCGGCCGCGGCGCGTACCACCTCTATCCGCACAACGTCTACTTCGATCCGCGACACAACACGTTGCCCGCGGCATCGGCGCTGCGGCCCGGCGACTTCCTCGTCGTCTATCGGCGACGTGGCCTTCAGTACGACCAAGGCCAGCAGCGTCTGCGCTGGGATGGGGGCGAGCCCGTCAACGCCGAACTGCTGGTGGTCGAGCCCGGCTCCGCCGCCTTCCGGATTCGCTAGGAGCCTGTCGGACTTACTTTCACGTATGCGTTGCTCGGCCAAAAAACGATGGATGCGAGGCGCGAAGCGACGCCAATATCGCGAATATTGGCGAGCGGAGCAACGACGCAGACGCGTTTTTTGGCAGCAACCCGGAGGGACGGGGCGAGTTGGGCGCATTTCTGCGTTACTCACCCTCGCCATACTCCCGGTATGGCTTCGGGCTCGCGCCTTGAACTGCACCCAACTCGCCTCCGTCGCATACGCGAAAGTAAGTCCGACAGGCTCCTAGGATGGATACGATCGCACTCGTCGCCGGAGCGCTGTTGCCGTGGGGCGTCGGTCTCGCCGCGTTGCTCGCGCTGCGCGGCCGACCCATCGCCGCACCGGGCGAGCTCGCGTGGCTCGCGGGGGCCGGTTATCTCGCGGGGGCATTCGCGCTGACGCTGTGGATGCGCGCGTTGTCCCTTGCCGGCGTGCGTTTCTCCGTCGCCGCGATCGTCCTGCCGCTCGCGATTGCCGGCGCCGTATTCGCGTGGCTGGCATGGCGGCGCCACGCTCGCGCGCTCGTCGACGCCACACTGGCTGCGTTGCGCGCGCTCGTGTTTGCGCCGGATGTCGCTGGTGCGGCGCGCTTCGTCTGGCGGCTGCTTGTCGCGTTGGTTGCGCTGCGCTTGGTAGTGCTCGGTCTCGACGTCGCGCTGCAGCCCTTGTATCCGTGGGATGCGTGGATCCAGTGGGCGACCAAGGCGCGCGTCTGGTACGAACTCGGCCGGATCGTACCGTTTGCCGGGCCGGACACCTGGTTTTCCGGCAATGGCGCAGCCTACTTCGACGCGGCGCCGGGCTACCCGCCGACGGTTCCGCTGCTGCAGACCTGGACCTGCCTCGTGCTCGGCCGCTGGGACGACGCGCTGATGAACTGGCCCTGGTGGCAGATCGCGGTCGCGCTGTCGCTCGCCGTGTACGGCGCATTGCGCAGCCTCGGCGTGAGCGCGCTCGCCGCCCTCGTCGGGACATTTTTCGTCGCCTCGCTCCCGCTCGCCAACGTGCATGTGGCGCTCGCCGGATACGCCGATTTTCCGCTGGCGGCCTATTACACGGTGGCCGTGCTGGCCATTCTGCGTTGGCATGATGGGGACGACCGATGCGACGCCGGTCTGGCCCTGCTTTTTGCGATCGCGTGCACGCAAATCAAGAATCCGGGCATTTTCTGGGCCCTTACGCTCGTGCCGGGGATCGCGGTCCACCTCGCGCCGCGCCACGCCTTGAAGTTCGCCGCGTTCGGCTTTGGCGGCGCCGCGCTGCTGCTCGTCGTGCTCGCGCAGACCAGCACCACGATCTTCAATTACCGGATGCATCTCGAATTCGATCCGGCGTGGGCCGCGCTCGGCGAAAGCCTGTTCCTGCTCGGCAACTGGAATCTGCTCTGGTACGGGGTGCTGGCGGCAATCCTTCTCGCACGCCGGCAATTGCTCGGGCCGGCGCTGCTGCCGCTCACGTTCGTCGTCGCCAGCGGCGCACTGTTTCTGCTGGTCGCGCTCCTCTTCACCAATGCCCGCGCGTGGGTCACCGATCAGTCGACCGTCAACCGCGCGACGTTGCATCTTGCCCCGATTGCAATCGTGTTCATGATGCTTGCGTTCCGCGCGTTCGCCGAACGTTGGACCGCCTCCTATCGGGGCGCCACGGCCGTGGCAACGCCAACGCCCGGGAACTGACGCGGCCCGGATCGCCTATCCCGTTGGGGCCTCCGCATCGGCGAGCGCGTCGGGTGCTTTCTGCTGCAACGCATGCAGATAGGCAGCCTCCAGATTCCTCGTGTGGCCCGGCATGTCGGTCAGCACCGATCCCGCGAGCCCCGCCCGGATCGCCGCGCGCACCTCGCCCATGAAAGCAGGATCGTCCGCAAGCCGCGCCGCGAGGTCGACATACTCGCGGCCACCCTGCGCCACGGTCTCGCGTGACACCCAGGCTCGCGAGGATCGAGAACGACGCGCGCTCGCCGTGCCGCTTGCCGACGAGTGTGACGACCGGAACGCCCATGTCGAGCGCTTCCAGCGTGCCGTTGACGCCGCCGAAGGGCAGCGGGTCCAGCACGAAATCGATGGCTTCGTAGCGCGCCTGGTTTTCCGCGTCGTCGCGGCCCTGCGGCAGGAACAGCAGCCGATCGGCCGCGATGCCCGCCGCTGCGCAGAGTCGCAGGTAGGAATCCCGGAACGCGGGATTCGCCGGTGAAAACACGAGCTTCGCACGCGGAATCCGCGCGAGAACCTCGCGCCAGAGCCCGAGGCAGCGGCGCGAGAGCTTGAGCGGCGCGACGAAGGCGCCGATCAGCACGGCGCCCGCGGCAACCCCGAGCGCGTTGCGTCGAAACGGGTGCGCGGCGGCGGGAGTGATGTGGCGATACGGATAGACACAGCCGTCCATCGGCAGCATCGACTCGATCTGAGTCGCCTGGCTTTCCGCGACGTCGGCGCGATGATCGGTCAGCTTGAAATCGATCGCCGACAGCCCGACGGTGCCCGCACTCGCGACGTGCGTCAACTGGACGCGCGCCGGTTTGAGCGCAAGGATGCCGGGCTTGGCGCCCTGCGTGTGCGTCGACAGGTCGACGAGCAGATCGAGGTCGGCCTCGGCAATGGCGAGCGCGGCCTCGCGCTCCGGGCGATCGGCGAGGACTTCGAAGCGATCGGCGATGCCGGCGAAACGCTCGGTCCACTCGTCGCGGACATTGGACAGCGAATAGAAATGAAGCGCAAACCGCGAGCGGTCATGGTGCTGCACGGCCTGCCAGATCATCTTGCCCATGACGTGGTTGCGCAAGTCCGCGCCGAGATAGCCGATGCGGATGCGCCCCGCCCGGCGCGGACCCGTTCGCGCAAGCGGAGCCCCGTAGACGCGCCGCGCCGTCGCGTCGTATGTCTGCGCGAAGCGGTGGATCACCTCCGGCTCGACATCGAAGAAGAGCAGCAGATACAAGAGCTGCTCGAGGTTGTCGGTGAGCTCGAGCGCGTCGTCCGCTTGATACCGCTCGGCACGAAGTCCGTCGAGGTAGCGGTCGACGGCGGCAAAATCGCCGCGATGCTGGCACACCTCCAGCGCCTGCACGGCCAGCGCCAGCGCGTCCGGGCAATGCGCTTCGAATCGGCGGAAATTCGCGAACCAGGCGTCCATGCGCCCCGCGCCAAGCAGAACTTCGCCCAGATTCCGGTACGCGGCGACGTTGTTCGACTCTGTCTTGAGGACGTTCTCGTAGGCGAGGATCGCCCCATCGACGGCGCCGAGCTCCCGGAACAGCGCGCCGAGATTGAAGTCGGCCGCCGTGAGATCGGGCCGGAATGCGAGCGCGTGCTGGTAGGAACGCGCAGCCTCGGTTGTGCGGCGTTGCGTCTGCAGCGCGACGCCAAGGTTGTAGTGCGTCTCGCCGTCCGTGGCGTCGATCGCGAGCGCGCGCGCGAACGCGTCGGCAGCGCCGGCTCCGTCGTTCGCGGCGAGGAGCGCAAGTCCGAGCATGCGGAAAAGCGGCAGCGGATGACGCGTAGCTGCGAGGCCTTCGGCGCAGATGACGGCCGCCGCGCGGGCATCGCCCGCGTCCTGCGCCGCTTTCGCAGCCGCCACCCGCGCGTCGACGAATCCTGGCGCCGCCGCGATCGCCATCCCGAACGCCGCACGCGCGCCATCCGGATCGCCCCGGTCGCGCAACACGATCCCGGACAGGTAATGCGCGGGGGCGTGACCTGGCTGCAATGCGAGCACGCGGGCGTATCGCTCGTGTGCTTCGGCCAGTTCACCCTGCTGGTGGGCGCGTACCGCGTCCGCCCACATCGCCGTCATCGCCGCGGCCGTGGGGACCTCGTCGGAAGCCGCGAGCGCGGCCCGCAATTCGGCCAGAACACGGCCGAGTTCACCGGTTGTCGTGTCGGCACGATCGACGAGAGGTGAAGCAAGACGCAGAGGCAAATCGGACGGTGTCATGACCAACCGCGCGGGACGCGCCGCCAGGAGCGGGCCTGCAGCCGCGGCGAGGCCCACGAGGTCGATCAGCACGTCGGGGTCGGTTGCGGCAAGGCGCTTCGCGTCGTCAAGATCCGGCGCGGCGGGCAGCGGCAACGTGGGCAGATTCGGCAGGGCGGCGGCAGGCGCGTCCGGTAGCGCGGCCCCGGCGATCACCGCGAGCGCGATGTCGTGCGCCTCGTGCGAAAGCGCGGCCAGCGCAGCGATCGCCTCCGGGCCCGGCGCCGCAGCGACCAGCACGATGACGCGCAGCTGCGTGCCCGCCGTTCGGCGCGGCCACGAGAGCGCGAACGGAGCGGCGAACGCCGCCGCGCAAAGCTCCGCATAACGCTGCGCGAGCGCCGGCGCCGCGGCGTGCCCGGCCTCGACCGCCGCACGCGCAATGCGACGCAGTGCCTCGTGCTCGGTCGGCGCGTAAGAGCGTTCACGCGCTGCATCGAACAGACGCGCGCGGGGTTCGGCGGCCTCGGCTTCGGCCGTGTGCTCGCAGAGCAGTGCGACCAGATGCGGCGGCATCGCCGCGGCCGGGCCGTGACGCCGAGGTCACCGCGATGTCCGTCAGCTGCGCGAGCAACGCGGATTTCGCCTGCGAATCGGGCAGGCGATCGAGCGCGAGTGCGAGCGGCGCGGCCAGCGTGGGAACCGTGACGAGGCTCCCGTCGCGCGCCAGCGCATTCGCCCACACGGGCTGGCCGCGGCAACCAGTCGCCATCGGTTGTCAGCAGCGACGCGACGCCAGCGACGAACGCGGCGCGCAGGTCGGCCCCCGAACGCGCGAGCACGTGCGCAGCGGCGCTCGCCGCACCCGCCGGATCGCCGGTCGCGAGCAACGCGTCGGCGAGCGCCTGCGCCAGAGCGAGCACATCGGGACGAATGCGCAGCGCGTCGCGCCAGGTCGCGATGGCGTCGGCAAACAGCCCGAGTTGCCACATGCACCTCGCCCAGATGAAACGGCGCTTCGGGGGAACTCGCATCGGCGCGCATCGCGCGGCGATAACAGAGCATGGCGTCGATGGGCCTGCCCTCGCCCTGGTGGGCGCGACCGCGCGCGACCCACTGCTCGCACTCGGACGCCGCCATCAGTTGTCCGAACCGTCGAATCGATTGCGCCGCGGCGACGGCACGAGGCGGTCCAGAACACGGCGCAGCAGCGGCCGGCGGGCCGGTAGCGAGGACACGTCGGCGCCTTGCGCGGAGCCAAGACGCGTCGAATCCGCCGCGACGGCGCGCGCGACCCCGTCGTAGATCTCGAGCGTGCGGTCCGCCATTGCCGCCAGTGAGGGCTGCGGCACCGCGCGTGCGCGCTCGGCTGCGGCACCAAGCGCCGCGGCATTGCCCGGCGCGACGAGAAGGGCGATGCGCGCGAGCATCTTCGTCTCGTCGCGCCACTCGGCGTCGGTCCACAGCCAACCGGCCGCGGAGTCGGCGACGCGTTCGGCCAGCGCGCCGAACGGCGGCACGACAACCGGCAATCCCGCCGCCCACGACTCGGAGAGCGTGAAGCTGAACGTTTCCGGTCCTGCCGACGGGAACGCGACCAGCCGGACCCGATAATGCGCGAAAAGACCGGGGAGCTCGCGCGGCTCGTACCGGCCGTGAATCGTCAGCACGCGGTCATCGCTTTGCCAGGGTCCGTGCTCGACGTCCATGTACCCGATCAGCACGAAACGCAACCGGGCGCCCGTCGCTCGCGCGAGCTCCGAAAGGCGCTCGAGCCGGCGCGCGCCCTTGTCCGGGCCCACGGCGCCCAGTACCGCGACGGTCGGCACATCATCGTCGGGCAACGCGAGCCGGCGCGCAACGGCGCCGAACTCGTGCGCGTCCGCGCCTTCGCCCGCCCGATCCGCCGCCGCCCGGCGCCGCGTGCGGGATGACGATGACCGCGTGTTCGGGAAAATAGCGCCCGAGCGCTTTGGCGGCCCAGCGTGACGGCGCGATCAGGAACGCGGCGCGCGCCAGCAGCGCGCGATGGCGCAGGCGCCAGTCCACGATGTCGACTTGCGCGAACGCCGGTTGCGCGCCGAGGCAGGCGCTGCATTTGACGGGATCGGTTTCCTCGTAGCAATAGTTGCCGTCCGCCGCGAGAAACAGGATGGTCGGACAGGCGAAGTTGAGATCGTGCACCGTGTAGCCGTAAGGCAGGCCGAGCGCCGCCAGCGCCGCGATGATGCCGTCGCGGCAGCCGGAAATGTTGTGCAGGTGAATGAGATCGATCGAGAGTTTCGCGCAGATTCCGCCGAGGAACTCGGGCCATGTCTCGTCGCTGCCGCGGCGAAAGTCGAACCTGCACACGTCCCCGCCGATGGGAAATCCCTCGACTCGCCAATAGATCACCCACGGCAATCGCAAGATAGTGCCGGTAGCGCGCCCCCGACGCGCCGATCAGCGCGCGCGCGTGGTGCTCCGTGCCGCCGCCATGGCCATGGACGACGTGCAGCACGCCACGCACATCGTCCGCTGGCATGGCGGAATCCGGAGCCGGACGTTCGGTCGGCGAAGCGGGCGTTTCGGGTCCGCGGGTCATCACGCGCGGGGAAGGCGAGCCAACGCAGGAAACACGCAGCGCGTCCGGGTCAGCGGGATTCGCCATCGCCGCACCGCGCACCCTCCTCGCCGTCGTTCCATTGGTGGGCGAGCCGCACCATGCCCAATTCCCGCGTTTCACCGGTGACCACGAGCGCGCACTCGACGTGGTCGAACAGGCGAACACCTTCCGGATCGAGTGCGTGCACACGGATGAAATACTTGCCGGGCAATAGCTCGACGCGCGGCAGCGTCAGCGCGAATTGGTAGCGATCGTCGGCCACACGCTGCGGCGCGATACCGTCCATGTCGGTCGCAACGCCATACACCGGCGTTCCATCGGCGCGGACGATGCCGATCAGCACGACCGGCACGCGGCCGTCGGGCGAGTAGATGTCGCCTGCGATGCGGACCAGGCCACCTTGCGCGATCGTGTCGCCGGGCAGGAGTTCGAAGTGCTGAATCGCATAGACACCGGCGGCGGCGGCACTGGCAGCGGCCATCGGGCGCTTGGCGGCGGCGCTCTTCTCCTCGTGGTAGGCAAGATAGGCCTGCGTGACCTCCGCCGCGGCGCCATAGCGCTCGACGCGGCCGTCCTTCAACCACAGCGCGCTGCGGCAGAGCTTTTGCACGTGGAACATGCTGTGCGAGCAGAGGAGGAGCGTGCCGCCGCGCCCGAGGTAATTCTCCATCCACGCCACGCACTTCTTCTGGAACGATTCGTCGCCGACGGCGAGCACTTCGTCGGTGATCAGCACGTCGGGGGCGAGCGTCGTCGCGACCGCGAACCCCAGGCGCACGATCATGCCGGACGAGTAGTGCTTGATCGGGTCGCGGATGTGCTCGCCGATGTCGGCGAACGCGATGATCTCGTCGCGCCTCGACGCGATCTCGTCCGGCGCGAGCCCCAGCAATGCCGCGGCGAGGTCGATGTTGGCGAGTCCCGTGTACTCCGGGTGGAAGCCGGATCCGAGCTCGAGCAGCGCGCCAACGCGACCGCCGACCGCGACCCGGCCGCGGGTCGGTTCGATGACGCCCGCGACGACCTTCAGCAACGTCGACTTGCCGGCGCCGTTCTCGCCGATGACGCCCAGCGACTCGCCCCGCTTCAGTTCAAGGCTCACGCCGTCGAGCGCCCGAAACACATGCGCGGCGGCGCGCCCGCGCACGAGATCCCAGACGAGGCGCACGCGGCCACCACCCGCGTCGAGTTTCGCGTAGTCCTTGCCGACGTCGGTAAGGCGCAAGAGCGGCGCGGTCGCGTCGGGCATTACAGAAAATCCTCGAAGTGCGGCGAGAGCCTCCGGAACACCCACCGCCCGGCGAAAAATAGCGCGACCGCCACGGCGAGCGCCACCGCGTCGCCCCATCGCGGCGCCAGCCGGCCGTCGAGCAGCGCGTCGCGCAGCCGCTCGACGAGCCAGCCGAACGGATTGGCCGCCACCCACGGCCGCACGCGGTCCGGCACCAGCGTCAGCGGGTACAGGATCGGCGTCAGGTACATCAGGATCATCAGCACCGGCATCAGCACGTGCTCGACATCGCGGATGAAGACCTGGAGCGCCGCGAGGAACAGCGCGAGGCCGGTCATCGCGATCGCCAGCACGAGCCAGAGCGGCACCACGACCAGCAATCCTTCGAAGTGCACCTGCTCGCCGAACGCCGCGAGGACGACGAGCACCGCGAGGTAGCCCGCGAACTGCAGGACGAGTGTCGCGGCAATCGACGCGTAGATGACGAGCTCGTGGGGGAACGCGACCTTGCGGATCAGTCCGGCGTAATGCGCGAGGCTGACGGTCGCGCGCTGCAGGCCTTCCTGCGCCGCAAGCCACGGCCAGAGGGCGACGGCAACGAACAGCAGAAAACTCTTGCCGCCGAAGTTTCCCGGCACGAAAGATCGTCGTGAAGACGAAATGATAGACACCGAGCAGGATCAGCGGATGCAGGAGCGCCCACGCGAGGCCCGTGCTGCTGCCGAGGTAGCGCGTCGCGAGTTCGCGCTTGAAGAAGTTGGCAAGAAGCACACGGTCGCGGGCTGCTCCGGCACCCCGGACGGCGGCGGCCGGCGGCACATGCGTCGGCTGCGTGGTGTCCACCATGTCGGCAGGATACAAGAACGGGCCGCCGCGAGCAGCGTCGTTTCCGCGCGACGGACGCTTGCGCCTGCCTAGGGCCTGTTCACACTATGTCTACAAGCGCGAACGGGTGGCATGGGGCGCCAATCAAGGCGCGCGACGAAGCCAAGACCGGGCGTCTTTGCGAGGAGCGCAACGCAGAGTGGCGTCCCAAGGCGCCCGTTCCCTTCGGGTTGCGGCGAGAAACGGCCCTGCGCTTCGTTGCAAAGCCTCGCCGGGCTCCCGGCCCGCCTACGTTTTGCGCCTCGCTCAGGGCCGTTTTCGCTCGCAACGCGTCTTGCAGACATAGTGTGAACAGGCCCTAATTCGGCAGCGGGGCCGGCGCAGGCAAAGTCGGCATGACGCTGATGCCTGCGGCGGGCATTTCACCCTTGAACACGAGCGCGTCAACCGCTTCCTGGTTCACCGTGAGCCGCGGGTCCGAGCGAATGCCGCCGATCACGGCCTCGCGCCGATCGTTCACGTAGTTCACCCGCATTTCGTCGACGATCTTCATCTTCACGTCTTCGAACGGCGGCAGGCGCGACGGTTTGCGTCCCTCGAGCCGGATCACGTGGTAGCCAAAGCTCGAAAGTACCGGATCGCTCAACGCGCCCGGGTCGCGCAGTCCGAACGCGGCCTTTTCGAACGCCGGATCCATCGCGCCGTGGGCGAACCACGAGAGACGTCCGCCGTTGGTTTTCGCACTCGGGTCGTCCGACAACTCCTTTGCCAGAGCCGCAAAATCCGCACCCGCGGCGAGCTTCGCCCGCGCCGCCTGCGCGGCGGCCAATGCCGCGTCCCGGCTGCGCTTTTCCGCTCGAAAACAGGATGTGCGAAGCGTCGATTTCCTCGGCTGTCGCGTATTTCTTTCCGTTCGCGAGATAGAGTTCGCGCGCTCGCGCGATATTGCGCTCCATGCGGCCGTCGAATTCGGCGACGGCGTCCCGTTCCATCTTCTCGATCATCTGCGCGGCGAGCAAAGCGGTCGATCTCGATCGCGATCCGGCGCTCGATGACGGGATCGCGCTCGAGGCCGAGCGCACGGGCGCGCGCGGCGAGCGTCTTGCTGACCAGGAGACTGTTGATCACCGCCTGCACGCGCTGCGGACCGGATGCGAACGCCGCTCGCTTGTCGGCCGGGATGCGCAGCAAGATCGGCCTCCCAGTCGGCGCGCGTCAGTTCCGTTTCCGGGCTCTTGGCGAGCACGACGTCGGAAGTACCGGCGGCATGGACCGGAGCGGCAACGCCGACGTTGACGACGAGGCCGAACAGCGCCGAGGCAATGAGAAGTCGCGGATTCATTGGTGCCGATGGGAGGACAACGTTGCGTGATGCCTCGGTCGGCCGAGGCCCATGACGACCACTACCCCGGCCGCAGCCGGGGCGTGTCGATGCGGTCGCCGGCTCGATTCGACTTTGTCGCCGGCGACCTCGCCCGAGTTACGGCCTGCTCGCCTGGATCACCATGTCGCAGGCGCGCCCGGCGTTCGCGCAGGTCGACGTCCCGGCGGCGTCGCGCGTGGCGACATTGATGTAGTACCTCGTCCCGGCGACGAGTGGCGGAAACACGCGCGGAATGAAATCCCCGACCGTGAACTGGACTCCCGCGTCGTCACCCGTTCGTGTCCACGGGAATGGCGCGAGAAATCGCATGCCGCCGTCGAGATCGAAATCGTGCGCGTCGCCGACGCGAGGTCGCCGGGGTACGGCGCAACCGAAACACTGCCCGTGGCGCCGAACGCCGTGCCCGTCGGAGTAAATCCGATGACGACGATGCCGCTCGTGCCAATCGGCCCCAACGGATTGCTGTACGTTGCTCGCGTTGAGGTCCGTATAGATGGTCAATCCGCCTTTCCCCCAGTCCCATTCGTAGTACTGAGTCGCCGCGAAGCCCTTGCTGGAGCAGGAAACCGCGCCAGCGCCACCGCCGCCACCACCACCGACCTGTACCGACGTCGTCGCCGTCGACGACCCGGGTGAGGCGTTGGTTGCGACCACCGTGAACGCCGTGGTCTGCGTGATCAATGCGCCATTGGCGTTGCCGGCGGTCGAGGCTCCACCCGTGAAAGTCACGGCGGGCGATGCGGACCAGCTGTAGTTCGTCGGAGCCCCGCCACCGCAGAACATCGTGAGCTGAACCGAGCCCGTTCCCGAGAGGCTCGCCGGATTTGCGGTGACCTGGCAGCCGCTGGGGGGCCCTGTGGGTGTCGGCGTACCGGCACACGTGAGCGTCTGGTTGGGGAAAGCGCCGGACAATGCAAAGCCGTCCTTGCAACTGGGCGCGGACAACGTGACCGGCGTCGAAATCGTGATGGACGGGGTCTGCGCGACCGCCTGGCCACCGCCGACCGCGAGCACGCCCGGCACCAGCAACAGGACTGCAAATTTGCGAATCGTGGGAAACGTCATCTGGGGTTCCTCTTCGGGCCGGCGGAAGTTAACGTAATAGACTAAGTGGCGCGCGGAATAGTTCGGATTAATTGGGCATATTATCCCGAACGTCGCATCCGCGCAAACCGCGCCGCCGAGGACGCGCGGGCATCCGAACCACGTACCAGGCCATTCCAGCGCATCGATCGACACACGCGAATGAAAAGGGGGCGGAACCTGCGTTCCACCCCCCAAGACTACTGCTGGACTACCCCCCAGTGTTACTGGAGCACGCTCGCCTCGATGCGGGTCGTCTTGTGATGGACGAACTCGACGCCGAAGGTCGACAGGTACGACTTGCCGCTGATCGTGAGCGCGTCGTTGTTGAACGTCTGCGCCGCGAAGCCAACCACCGGAAGCCCGTAGTACGTAACGCTAGCCGGGCCCGACGTGCCGGCTGTGAGGTCGAACGCCGACGTCGACAGCGGGGTTATCGCGTGCACCGACCCGGCCGGGGGGTTGAACCCGTACGTTGCCCAGCCGTTGCTGAACGCGGTCGTCTGGTTGTTGGTGTTCGACGAGCCGAAGAAATTGCCGCCGTTGAACGTGAGGACGTTCGCTTCCCAGCAGATCACCGGACCAGGTTCGCCAGGAACCTGCGGCGAGAAGTCGTCGAACGACACGATCTGCGGCGAAGCCTCTTCACGGTTGAATACGACGCCGAACGTCGGCTCGCAGGCGCCCTTTTTCGACACATACTTCGACGTGAACGGCGGAACCGCGACGGCCCCGTTGACGTAGGCGTACTTGGTCGGCATCGTGATGATCCACGAGGTTTGCGACTTCGAGCCCGCGTCGAGGACGTATTCGTTCGTGATGGCGTTGCCCAACAACACCGCAGAAACCGCGTTGTTGCCGTTACCCCAGACGGACGAGAACAGCGTGCCGCCCTGGATCACGTTGCTGACGGGGACGGCATCCGAGTATTGCGGCGACAGATTACCGGTGGTCGAGTAGGCCGCCGTCGGATTGAAGTTCGCCAGTGCGGTCGCGGCTTGCGAGAACGCGCCGCCGCCCGCGGGATTGACGATCGTGACGCCGCCGAAAAGGCCGCCGCTCGGCGGTGCCTGGTCGGCGAGCGCGCCGGCATTGGTGATGCCGCAAGCCGGGACGCCGGCGACGTGCAGGGCCTTCGCCGCCGTGACGCCCGTTTCGGTCGCCATTTCGAATATTTCGATATAGCCCTCGGCCGTACGTTCAGCACCGTTATCGCCCGATTCGAGCCCAAGAGTACGGAATGCGACGGGCACGCCCGACGTAAAGCTCGGAATCGTGCAGGATTTGTCCGAAGTCGCGATCTGGCCACCGCCCGCGGAGGTCGGGGTGATCGCCGCGGTCCATACGTCGAACGGCGACAGGAAGACGTTGAAGTCCAACACTTCCACACTGTTGCGGCCTTCGCGGATGCGGACCTTGACCGCCTTGGTGCTGGCCGTCGTGTTGACGACCGACATCAGCGTGTTGTACGGCAAGCCGCTCGCGTCGTTCTTGACGGTGTAATACGGATAGATCAGGACCTGACCCAACCCGTCCGCGGAAACGTTGACAGCCTGCGCCGTGCTCGCCACACCGATCGTGGCAGCGCCGACAACGGCAGCGTACAGCGTCTTTCTCGTGAAAGTGTTCATGGTTATTTGTTGACTCCTCTGTTTCCGGATTGAAGTGAGTACTTTCGCAACCTACAACAGGCAAATCTTATTATAGCACTACCGCTTTTACAATCAGTTCAGCACCCAAAGCCGCGCCCTCTTGTGGATATTCTGCAACATTGGCCGCTATCACATGAAAACCAGCCACGCCGCACCCTTGTCCAGCACCCAGGTTTCGCTCATCGGCGTCTGGATGCCCTTCATCATCTTGCCCTGCACCGGGTAATCGTAGGTCACCTTGAGTTCGACCTTGCACGCCTCCGCTTCGCACGCGATCGACTCGATCGTCGCCGAAGTCCATTTGAGCAACCCCTTCCGCGCCCGGTACGCATCCAGCGTGACCGTCTCGCGCGATGTCGGGCTCAGGTAACCGTAGGCGGCGTCCATATCGCCCTTGATGAGCGCGGCCCACCGGGCATTCACACGCTCCTTCACGGCGGCCTGCTTCACGTCAGGCGGCGTGTCCTTGGAGAGCCCACCGCCCGGCGTCGAACAACCCGACGCACCGAGCAACGCCACGAACCCCGCAAACGTCCACCACCTGCCCAAACTTTGCCACGTCATCCGGATTGCCCCTGCGTATTTCCGTCGCGCGCCATAGTGCGAACTACCGAGAATCGCCCACAAACCATTGCATGAACCGACT
>CAVOHM010000006.1:0-340339 GCA_963695725.1 uncultured beta proteobacterium | reverse complement strand
AGTGCCGGCGGCTCCCGGCGGCACCGTTGATGCCCTGACCCGCGTGCTCGGTGAGCGCCTGGAGGCAATGCTCGGTGTCGCCATTGTCGTCGACAACAGGCCGGGCGCGAACGGAATCATCGGCAACGAACTTGCCAAGCGCGCAACGCCCGACGGTTACACGTTGCTCGCCGCGACGACCGCCACGCATGTGATGACACCGCATGTCATTGCGGGCCTTTCCTGACCCGCTGCACGATTTCTTGCCCGTCATCAATCTCGCGTATCAGACGAAGGTCGTACTGGTGAACCTGGCACTCGAGGTCGCGACACTGGGCGAGCTAGTCGGCGCTGCGCACGCAGCCGGCCTGGTCAGCTCAACTACGCATCGACCGGCATGGGGTCTTCAAGCCACCTCGATACCGAGCAGTTGGCCGCATTGACGGGGATCGAACTCGTGCATATCCCCTATCGGGGTTCCGCTCAGACCGTCCTGGCGCTTAGCGCGAACGAGGTGCAGGTCCTGCTCGCGAGTGTGACCGCCGCGCAGCCGGTGCTGGCGGCTGGCCGCGTCCGCGCGCTCGCCGTTATGGCCGATCAGCGCTCGCCGCTGCTGCAGGCTGTGCCCACCATCGTCGAGGCGGGTCTGCCGCGCCTTGACGTCCAGACGTGGATCGGATTCCTCGCGCCCACCGGGACCTCACCGCTGATCGTCGAGATGCTGAACCAGGCGCTCAACCGGATCTTGCGCAGCCCGGACATGCAAGCGTGGCTGCAGAAACAGGGCTTGGACCCAAATCGGCGGGTCGCCTGTTGCTTTCGAAACTGAAATGCGCGCGGATTTCGACAAATGGGGCAACGTCACCCGCCGCCTAGGCATTCGCCCGAGATGAAGGCTATGGGCGACAAGGTCATTTGGCCGGGAACGACGTGGACAAATGGCCCTGGTCCATACACCGTCGTATTGGAGTTGGGACCGTTAGCTCACGTCAGGTCAGGCTGTAGCGAAACGTCCGGATCCGCCCAGGTACGGTTGGGAACGTGCGCGAACCACGCCGGACGCCCCGGATCGCGATCGTACGGATATCCGCCCAGTTCGAGATAAAGCGCGTGGTAGCGCGCGAGCTTGTCGCGATCGAGCTTGATCCCGAGACCTGGGGTGTCGGGCACGCGAATCGCGCCATTTTCGTAGCACATCGGTCCCCCCTCGATCACGTCGTCGGTCAGATGGTGATAATGCGCATCTGCGGCGTAACCGAGATTGGGCAGGACGGCGCCCAAGTGCAGCATCGTCGCCAGCTGAACGCCCAGTTCACCCGAGCTGTGGACGGCTACACCCAATCCCATCGTTTCGCGAGACGCCGGCCGCCTTGATGCACGGCCGGATGCCGCCCCAGAACGTGGTGTCGAGCAGAATGACGTCGACGGCGCCGGACTGGACATTGGCCGCCAGTTGCTCGAAGTTGACGACCACGGTGTTGGTCGCGATCGGCAACGGCACGAACTCCTTCAATCGCTTGAGTTGCGGCATCCCCCAGACCGGGTCCTCGAAATAGTCGTTGCGCAGGTCGAGGATGTTGCGGCCGAACTCGATGGCATCCGCCAGCGACAGCGCGGAGTTCGGGTCGTAGCGGAACCGCTCGCCCGGAAGGGACGTGGCCAACGGCGATAGCAGGCCAGTTCGTGCGCGGGCGGATAAACCCCGCCTTTGAGCTTGTGCGTCTTGAAACCGTGTTTCGCCTTGAGCGCCGCGGCATTGGCGACGAGCTGCTCCGGCGTGCGCACTTCCCCGATGCCGGTCACAGGATCGGCGTAACGGAAGAAAAGGTAGCTCGCGAACTCGACGGAATCCCGCAGCTTGCCGCCGAGGAGCGCATGGACGGGCACACCGAGCTTCTGCCCCATGATGTCGAGACAGGCGAACTCGATCGCCGCATGGAGCTGCGTGCGATTGTTGTAGAGGCTCGCCGTCGGGTTGCAGATCTTGAGCCGCAGCGCTTCGAGCGCAAACACGTCGTGTCCGTCGAGATAGCTCATGAGGCCCGCGATCGCCCGTGTCGCCTCCTCGCCGCCGCCGCCCATTTCGCCCAGTCCGACGCAGCCGTCGGCCGTTTCGACCTCGACGATCGTGCGCACGAAGCGTCCCCAGTGGGCGCCGTTACTGTGCAGGAGCGGTGCCTCGAGCGGAACGGTAACCGGAGTGGCGCGAATGGCGGCGATGGTAGTGGTCATGTCAGAACTTCGAGTCGGGAAACGACGCCTTGCGCCGATGGATGTATTCCAGCAGCGCCTCGTCGATCGCGGGATCGAGCGGCGGGGCCTCGTAGGCGGCGAGCTGCTTCTTCCAGCTCGCGTTGGCGCGCTGCGCGAGATCCTGGCTGCCCTCGGCCTCCCATTGCTCGTAGCTGTTGTTGTCGGCGATGGGGGACCGGTAGAACGCGGTCTCGAAATTGGCTTGCGTATGCGCGCAGCCGAGGAAATGCTTGCCGGGTCCAACCTCGCGGATCGCGTCCATCGCCTGGCCGTTTTCGGAGAGATCGATGCCAGCGAGCAGCGTGTGCATCATCCCGGCCTGGTCGACATCCATGACGAATTTCTCGTACCCCATCGACAGGCCGCCCTCGAGCCAACCCGCCGTGTGCAACACGAAGTTGACGCCCCCGAGGCACGTCGGGACGAGCGTGTTGGCCGACTCGTAGGCCGCCTGCGCGTCGGCAATCTTCGCGCCGCATAGCGCGCCGCCGGAGTCGGAAGGGAACACCGAGGCGCCGCGCGAGCGCCGCCATCGCGTACAGAACCAGCGCGGGTTCCGGCGTGCCGAACGTCGGCGCGCCCGATTGCATGGAGATCGACGAGGCGAAACTGCCGAGCACCACGGGCGCCCCCGGTGCGACCAGCTGGACGAAGGCCATCCCCGAGAGCGCCTCCGCCAGTGTCTGCGCGGCAGTACCGGCGACCGTCACCGGCGACATCGCGCCGGCGAGAATGAACGGCGTGATGATCGTCGCCTGGTTGGCGCGCGCGTAGACCTTCGCGGCACCGAGCATCGTGGCGTCGAAGGTCATCGGCGAATTCGCGTTGATCAGATTGATGATCACCGTCTTCGGCTTGCCGGTAGCGAGATCGACGAACGCGTCGCCGAACAGGATCTTCGCCATCTCGACCGAATCCTGCGCGCGCTCCGGGTGCGTGACCGAACCCATGAACGGCTTGTCGCTCAGCTTCATGTGGCTGTACACCATCTCGAAGTGGCGCTTGTTCACAGGCAGATCGACCGGTTCGCAGATCGTGCCACCCGAGTGGTGCAGCGACGGTGCCAGGTACGCGAGCTTGACGAAATTGCGGAAGTCCTCGATGGTCGCGTAACGGCGGCCCTCGTCGAGATTGCGCACGAACGGGGAGCCGTAGGCCGGCGCGAACACCGTGTGCTTGCCGCCGATCGGCACGCTGCGTGCCGGATTGCGCGCGTGCTGCACGAAGTCGCGCGGCGCGCTCGCCTGGACGATGCTGCGGCACATCGCGGGCGGACAGCGCACGCGCACGCCGTCCACGTCGGCGCCGGCGGCTTTCCAGATCTCCAGTGCTTCCGCGTCGTCGCGATACTCGATGCCGATTTCGGCGAGGATCGTGTCGGCGTTGCGCTCGATCGTCGCGAGGCCCTCCTCGTCCAGCACTTCGTAGACGCCGATTCTGCGCGTGATGTAGGGCATCGACACACCAGCGCGGGCCGACCGGGCCGCGCGCTTGGCTTCGCGCCCGCCGGCGCGGTGGGTACGCGGCGCGGGTGGTTGCGGCTCTTCCATGTTCCCTCCTGAGATTGCGCGGCGTCGGAACGACCGCCCCGGTACCGTCGCATCCGGTCTCGCGGCAAGTATGGTCAGCCGGCTATTTCCGGGCTGGTCCCCATGCGACGCCGCTTTGCGCGTGGACGCCATTCCCGCTGCGCGCCCGGGCCGGGCGTGGGGCGGCAATATGCTAGATTCGACCCCCTATGCCATTGCCTCGGAAATGCCGCATCGTCATCATCGGCGGCGGCGTCATCGGTTGCAGCATCGCCTACCACCTTGCCAAGCGCGGCGAGCGCGACGTGGTGCTGCTCGAACGCCTGCAACTCACGCATGGCGCGACCTGGCACGCGGCCGGATTGGTCGGCCAGCTCCGCAGCAGCAGCAACCTGACGCGCATCATGCGCTACGGTGCCGAACTCTACGGCAAGCTCGAAGCGCAGACGGGCCAGGCAACCGGATGGCAGGGCGTGGGCAGCCTGCGCCTTGCATCATCGCCGGCGCGCTGGCTCGAGTTGAAGCGCTCGGCGACCATGGCGAAAGGGTTCGGCTTTCATGTCGACCTCGTATCGCCGCGCGAGGCCCGCGACCTCTTTCCACTGCTGGAACCCAAGGGAGTCGTGGGCGCCGCGTGGATCGAAGGCGACGGCTACGTCGATCCGACGAGCCTTACCAATGCCTATGCGGCGGGGGCCCGCGCCGGAGGCGTGTCGCTGGCGCAGGGTGTGCGTGTGACCGGATTGAAGCGCAATGGGCGGCGCATCACGACGGTGGTTACCGACGCGGGTGACATCACCGCCGAATGCGTGATCAACGCAACCGGCATGTGGGGACGCGAGATCGCGGCGATGGTCGGGACGCGCGTGCCCGCCTGTGCCGTCGAACACCAGTATTTCGTCACCGAGAAGACCGAACGCATTCCCGCCGGGCTGCCCACGTTGCGCGATCCGGATGGCAATCTTTACGTGAAGCCCGAACCCGGCGCACTCGCAGTAGGCGGCTGGGAAACCCATACCCCTCCCTGGGGTGTTGCGGGGATCGCGCCCGACTTCGGCCCGGAACTGCTGCAGCCCGATTTCGACCGTTTCGCACCCTTGGCCGAAGCAGCCGCAGCACGAATTCCGATGCTGAACGACGTCGGGCATCCGGCAGATGATCAACGGTCCGATCCCGATCACGGCCGACGGCGAGCCGATCATCGGCCTTTCCCCCGAGCTCGACAACTTCTACCTGTGTTGCGGCTTCACGTCGGGAATCGCGGCGTCGGGCGGCGCCGGATGGGTGATGGCCAACTGGATCGTCGACGGCGATCCGGGCTCGACCTGTGGCCGTTCGACGTGCGCCGCTTCGGCACGCCGCAATCGGTCAAGACCTTCATGTACGAGCGCGCCGTCGAGAGCTACGCCAGGTACTATCACATCGCATGGCCCGCGTACGAGGCCAATGCCGGCCGCGGCGCGCGGCGCAGTCCGCTGTACGCGGTGCTGGGCGCCGCCGGCGCCGTATACGGCAACAAGTTCGGCTGGGAGCGGCCGAACTGGTTCGCGCCGCCGGGAACGCCGGCCGTCGAGGTGCCTTCGTTCGAGCGCGGACCCGCGTTCGATGCAATCGGCGCCGAGCATCGCGCGATACGCGAGCGTGTCGCCCTGATCGACATGAGCTCGTTTTCCAAGTACGAGGTACACGGCCCCGGCGCGCTCACGCTGCTGCAGACGCTCGCGGCCAACGACGTTGATCGGCCGCTCGGCAGCGTCGTCTACACACAACTGTGCAATGAGCGGGGCGGGATCGAAGCCGACGTCACCATCTCGCGGCTCGCGGATGACCGTTTCTACTTCGTCACCGGCAGCGCGCTCGGCGTGCGCGACCGCGCCACGATCGAGCGCCTCATTCCCGCCGGCGGCGGTGTGACGATCGCCGACCACACGTCCGCGCGGGCCGTGCTCAACCTGTGCGGGCCGCGCTCGCGCGACGTGCTCGCACAGCTTACCGACGCATCGCTTTCCAACGCGGACTTTCCCTACATGAGCGCGCGGCAGATCGACCTCGGCTTTGCGCCGGCGCTCGCGCTGCGCGTCACCTATCTCGGCGAACTCGGCTACGAGCTGCATGTGCCGGTGGAGTACGCGCTGGATCTGTACGAAAAGCTGTGGGCCGGCGGCGCGGGATTCGACATCGTCAACGCGGGGTACCGCGCGGTCAACAGCCTCCGGCTCGAGAAGCATTATCTCGCCTGGGGCTCGGACCTCACACCCGACTACAATCCGTACGAAGCGGGACTCGGCTTCTGCGTCGCGCTCGGCAAGGGCGCCTTCCTCGCCCGCGACGCGCTAGCCCGCGTGAAGGCCAGCGGACCCAAGCAAAGGCTCGCGTGGTTCACCGCGCCACCCGAGATCAACCTGTTCGGCGGCGAAATTGTCGTCGCCGGCGACCGCGTGCTCGGCCGTGTCACGAGTGGCGGCTACGGTTACACGGTCGGCCGGAACCTGCTCTGCGCGTACCTCTCGGCCACCGGGCCCATGCCCACCGAATGTGAAATCGAGGTCATGGGTGAGCGCCATCCGGCGGTACGACACACGCGCCCGCTGTACGATCCCGACCGCTTCGCGATTCTCGCGTAGCCGACCACCGATGTCTGCGACTGTTTCCCCCGTCGACATGGATCTTGACGCCCTCCTCGCTTCACGCCGCGACGGCCACGGCATGCCGCGTGCCCTCTACCTGTCCGACGCACTCTATGCGGCCGAGTTGGCGCAGATCTGGCATCAGGGCTGGCTCTTCGCCGGCTTCGGATTCGAGATTGCGAATCCCGGTGACTTCCTGACGCTCACGATCGGTGCGTCGCCGGTGCTCGTGATCCGCGGCGACGATGGAATCGTGCGCGCCTTCCACAACGTGTGCCGCCATCGCGGCTCGCAGATCTGCCGCACGGACACCGGCCACGCGCGTGCGCTGGTCTGCCCGTATCACAGCTGGACGTACTCGCGCCAGGGCGAGCTCGTCGCCTGCCACGGCATGCACGACGGGGTCGACAAGTCGCGGCTGGGACTGCGGCCGCTGCACGCGAAAGTCGTCACCGGTCTCATTTACGTTTCGCTGGCCGCAGACGCCGCCGGAGTTCGAAGGCTTCGCCGCGCACTTCGCCGCGGCGGGCGCGCCGCAGGGGTTCGATCGCGCGCGGATCGCCCACGTGTCCGAATACGAGGTCGAGTCGAACTGGAAGCTCGTCTGGGAGAACAACCGCGAGTGCTACCACTGCACGCCGCGCCACCCGCAATACGCCAAATCGAACTTCGATGTCTATGAGGAGGAGCACGCATCCACGGCGGTCCGGCAACAGATCGCCGCCGCCATCGCGCGCATCGAAGCGAAATGGGAGGTCCCCGCCGATGGTGTCGCGCACCCGAAGGGCGGCCTCGCGACGTTTCCGGACCCCGATCGCGACATCTGGTACACCTGCAACCGCACCGCGCTTGTCGAGGGCTTCGCCACCGAATCGATGGACGGCACGCGCGTCGCGCCGCTGATGGGCGACTATCCGAATGCCGACGTCGGCGTGCTGCGGATGCGCAGCCTGCCGAATTTCTGGCTGCACGCAAGCTGCGACCACGCGGTCGTGACGCGCATGCTGCCCGCCGGGCTGCGCCAGACGACGATGAGGAGCTATTGGCTGGTGCACGCCGACGCCCGGGCTGAGGTCGACTACCAGCTCGACCGCCTGCTGCCTTTCTGGAATCTCACCAACGAGCAGGACTGGGAGATCTGCCGGTGGCAGCAAAAGGGCGTCGAATCGATCGCTTTCGAGCCCGGCCCGCTGTCGCAGCGCAAGGAATACAACGTCGACGCGTTCATCCGCTGGTACCTGAAGGCGATGCGGCCGGGCTGAGCGGCATATCCGATCGTCCTGCGACGGCCGACTGCGTTACACTTGGTGCATGGACTCTCCGACACTTTCGCTAGCGCGTCAGAGGGAGCTTGTCGCAACATGGCACGAGACCGGCCGCAGGCTCGAAGCGCAGCGCCACGCAGAACTCGCGTCCCAGTCGCCGCTGGAATCACAGCGGGCAGCATTCGACATGCTGCAACTGGGGGGAATGTTGTGCGGCGATACCACGCGCGAGGGGAGTTCGGGCCTGATCGAGATGCAACGCCTCTTTGCGCGCTGGCGCAGCCGTGGACGCTCCTAACCGGTTGGTCGAGGCCGCACAGGAAATCCAGCAGTTCTGCCGGAATCGCAACTGGCGTTTCTGCTTCATCGGCGGCATCGCCGTCCAACGCTGGGGCGAAGCACGCCTCACCCGCGATGCTGACCTCACCGTTTACACGGGAATTGGCGACGAGCTTCGTTACATCGAAGCGCTGCTCGCTGCCTTCCAGTCGAGGCTCGCGAACGCGCGCGAATTCGCGCTCGGTCACCGTGTGCTTCTGCTGCGTGCGAGCAACGGGATACCGCTCGATGTGACCCTCGGGGCGCTTCCGTTCGAGGACAAGGCCGTTGCTGCGGCAACCGCCGAGGAGATCGTCACTGGCGTTCGGCTGCAACTTGCCCCGCCCGGCGCTCTGGTCGTGTTCAAGGTCTTCGCCGGACGGCCACAGGACTGGCTTGACGTGGAGGGCATCATCGTGAAATCCGGCCGCCTGATCGACTGGGACGACGTGCGCGCCGATCTGGCCGCCTTGCTCGAGCTCAAGGAGGACACGACGGCTCTCGGCCGGCTCGACGAACTGCTTGCGCGTCATTCGACGCCATAGTCAGATCGACCTTGAGATGCACCAGTTCGGACGCGAGGTCCGTAAACCGATCGGCGCGGCCCTCTGCCGATCGATATTCGATGATCAGATTTCGCCATTCGGCGTAGCCGAGGGCCCGCAGCCCCTTGCGCAGGGCGTCGAGGCTGGCGGATGGCGACCCATGGCACCGCAGCCCAGTGGCGATGGGCACTTGAAAACCCCCCGCGCCGCACCCAGATCCAAAGGTTGTCATCCCAAGGAGCGTTGCCGTGACCGAAAACACCGCCACCCACGCCGAGCGCGAGACCCTGGGCTTCCAGACCGAAGTCCGGCAGCTCTTGCAGCTCATGATCCATTCGCTGTACTCGAATCGCGAAATCTTCCTGCGCGAGCTGATTTCCAACGCGTCGGACGCCTGCGACAAGCTGCGTTTCGAGGCGCTGCACAACGACAAGCTGTTCGAGGACGACTTCGAGCTCAAGATCCGCATCGACTACGATCCGGCGGCCAGGACGCTCTCCATCGCCGACAACGGCGTCGGCATGAGTCGCGACGAGGTGATCACGAATCTGGGCACGATCGCCAAATCCGGCACGCGGGAATTCTTCTCCCAACTCACCGGGGACCAGCAAAATGACGCGCACCTGATAGGGCAATTCGGCGTCGGCTTCTATTCGTCGTTCATCGTCGCGGACAAGGTAACGGTGCATACGCGCCGCGCTGGCGAGAAGCCCGACCAGGGCGTGCGCTGGGAGTCCGATGGCGGAGGCGAATTCGCCGTCGAAATGGCGCCAAAGGCGAGTCGCGGCACGGCGATCACGCTGCACCTGCGGGAAGGCCAGGATGACCTCCTCACCGGATTCAAGCTGCGCTCGATCATCCGCAAGTACTCCGACCACATCGTCCAGCCGATCCTGATGCCCAAGGAGGAGTGGAAGGACGGGAAGGAGGACAAGCTCGCCGACGAGGAAACCGTCAACCAGGCGTCGGCACTGTGGACGCGCGGCAAGGGCGACATCAGCGACGAGCAGTACAAGGAATTCTACAAACACGTCGGCCACGACTTCGACGATCCGCTCGCCTGGACCCACGCGCGCGTCGAGGGACGCCAGGAGTACACGCAACTGCTGTACCTGCCGTCGCGAGCGCCCTTCGACCTCTGGGACCGCAAGGCGCGCCACGGCATCAAGCTTTACGTCCGCCGTGTCTTCATCATGGACGACGCCGAGCAGCTGATGCCTGCGTATCTGCGCTTCGTCAGAGGTGTCGTCGATTCGAATGATCTGCCGCTCAATATCTCGCGCGAGATCCTTCAGGAATCCAAGGACATCGAAGCGATACGCGGCGGATGCACGCGAAAGGTGCTGGGCCTGCTCGAGGAGATGGCGGAAAACGACAAGGAAAAATACGCGAAATTCTGGGGTGCCTTCGGCAACGTGTTGAAGGAAGGCGCCGGCGAGGATCCCGCCAACAAGGACCGGATCGCCGGCCTGCTCCGCTTTGCGTCCACACTCGCCGATACGGCCGACCAGACGGTGTCGCTTGCGCAGTACGTCGGCCGCATCAAGGATGGGCAGGAAAAGATCTACTACGTGACGGCCGAAACCTTCAACGCCGCCAGGAACAGCCCGCATCTCGAAGTGTTCCGCAAGAAGGGCATCGAAGTGCTGCTGCTCTCGGACCGCGTCGACGAGTGGGTCGTGAACCACATCACGGAGTTCGAGGGAAAGTCGCTGGTCTCGGTCGCCAAGGGAGGGCTCGATCTTGGAGCGCTCGAGGACGAGGCCGAAAAAAAGGAAGCGGAACAGGACGCGGCCGAGCTCTCCGATCTCGTGGCACGGATCAAGGCGAGCCTCGGCGAGCGCGTCAAGGACGTGCGCGTGACGCATCGCCTGACCGAGTCGCCGGCGTGCCTGGTAGCCGACGTCCACGATCTGAGCGGCAACCTCGCGCGGCTGCTGAAGGCTTCGGGCCAGCAGGGGCCGGCCGCCAAGCCCATCCTCGAGATCAACCCGAAGCATCCGGTGGTGCTTCGGCTCAAGAACGACGACAAGAAGTTCGACGACTGGGCTGCCGTGCTGTTCGATCAGGCGATGCTGGCCGAAGGCGGACAGCTTGACGATCCGGCCACGTTCGTCAAGCGGATCAATCAGCTGATGCTGGAAATGAGCGGCGGCGGGTCGCGCATCATCCTGCCGGGCTGAGTGGCAGGCGCGCGCCGCCGGACCGGTGCGTGTCCCGGCGCCTTTCGGACTTGCTACGCCTGCCGCTGCACGCCGGCGTCAACGACAGTCAGCGCCGTCATGTTGACGATCCGGCGCACGGTGGCCGACGGCGTGAGGATGTGCACGGGTTTGGCGACGCCGAGCAGGATCGGCCCCAGCGTCACGCCGCCGCCCGCCGCAACCTTGAGCAAATTGAACGCAATGTTCGCCGCATCCGCGGTGGGCATGATCAGTAGGTTCGCCTCGCCTTTGAGGCGGGACCCGGGGAAGGCGCGCAGGCGCACTTCCTCGTCCAGCGCCGCGTCGCCGTGCATTTCGCCCTCCACTTCGAGGTCGGGGTCCATCGCGTTCACCAGCGCCAGCGCCGCCTGCATCTTCTTCGCCTGCGGATGCGCGCTGCTTCCGAAGCTCGAGTGCGATAGCAGCGCGACTTTCGGCGTGATGCCAAAGCGGCGGATCTCGTCGGCGGCGAGCAACGTGATCTCGGCGATCTCGGCGGCCGTGGGATCCACGTTGACGTACGTATCCGCGATGAACACCGTGCGACTCGGCAACAGGACGGCGTTCATCGCCGCGTAGACCCGGGATCCGGGGCGAAGACCGATCACCTGCTCGATGTACTCCCGGTGCAGCGCGTGGGTGCCGAACGTGCCGCAGAGCATGCCGTCGGCGTCGCCCATGTGGATCATCATCGCGCCGATCAGCGTCAGCCGGCGACGCATTTCGATCTTCGCGTACTGCTGCGAAACGCCCCTGCGCGCGGTGAGCCGATAGTATTCGCTCCAGTACTCGCGGTAGCGCGGATCGTGTTCCGGATTGACGACTTCGAAATCCACGCCCGCCTCGATGCGCAACCCATGCCGCTCGATGTTCTGTTGCAGCACCGCGGGTCGGCCGACAAGGATGGGTATGGCAAGACCCTCGTCGATGACGACCTGCACGGCACGCAGCACGCGCTCGTCCTCTCCCTCCGCGTAGACGATGCGCTTCGGATCCTTCTTGGCGCCGGCGAAGATCGGCTTCATCAACAGACCGGAGTGATAGACGAACTGCGTGAGCGTTTCGCGGTATGCCGCAAGATCGGCGATCGGTCGCGCGGCCACGCCGGAGTCCATCGCCGCTTTCGCGACCGCAGGCGCAATCATCACGATGAGGCGCGGATCGAACGGCTTCGGAATCAGGTATTCGGGACCGAAGCGAAGGTCCCGCTCGCCATAGGCGATGGCAACGATATCCGACTGCTCCGCCATCGCGAGATCTGCAAGTGCGCGCACCGACGCGAGCTTCATCGCCTCGTTCACGGTCGTGGCGCCGACGTCGAGCGCGCCGCGGAAGATGAACGGAAAGCACAGGACGTTATTGACCTGGTTCGGAAAATCGGAGCGCCCCGTCGCAATGACGGCGTCCGGTCGCGCGGCCTTGGCGAGGTCCGGCATGATCTCCGGTTGCGGGTTGGCGAGCGCGAGAATCAGCGGCTTGGCGGCCATCGGCGCCAGCCATTCCGGCTTCAGCACGCCTCCCGCCGAGAGCCCGAGAAAGATGTCGGCGTCCGCGAGTATGTCGGCGAGCTTGCGCGCGTCGGTCGGCTGCGCGTAGCGCGCCTTGTTCTCATCCATCTCCTCCCGCCGACCCTGGTAGACAACGCCTGCGATGTCGGCGACCCAGATGTTCTTCTGCGGGATCCCGAGCAGGACAAGAAGGTCGAGACAGGCGAGCGCCGCGGCGCCAGCGCCCGAGCAGACGAGCTTCACGTCCTTCAGTGCCTTGCCGACGACGCGCAGACCGTTGGTGATCGCCGCGCCGACGATGATCGCGGTGCCGTGCTGGTCGTCATGAAACACCGGAATCCTGAGCCGTTCGCGCAGCTTGCGCTCGACGAGGAAACATTCGGGCGCCTTGATGTCCTCGAGGTTGATGCCGCCGAAGGTCGGCTCGAGCGCAGCGATGATCTCGACCAGCTTGTCGGGATCGCGCTCGTCGATCTCGATGTCGAAGCAGTCGATGCCGGCGAACTTCTTGAACAGAACCGACTTGCCTTCCATGACCGGCTTGGCGGCGAGCGGGCCGATCGGGCCGAGGCCGAGCACCGCAGTGCCGTTGGTGACCACGCCGACGAGATTGCCGCGCGCGGTGAGGCTGAACGCCTGTGCGGGATCGCGGACGATTTCGTCGCAGGCCGCCGCCACGCCGGGCGTGTAGGCGAGGGCGAGATCGCGCTGGTTGGTAAGGTGCTTGGTCGGCTGGATCGAGATCTTTCCCGGCGGCACTTGCCGGTGATACTCGAGCGAGGCGGCGCGGATATCTTTGTCCGGCATGGGGCACTCGGGCGGATTGGGCGATCGCCATGATAGCAAGCCGGCCGCCGACATCCGTTCGAGACCGGCGCCGATCAACCCGGAAAATGGCCGCGCCGCCGCATCGGGCATTGCGCCGTGGCGAAGGCAAACCCGCGGCGTGCGATACCTGCGTCGCCCGCATGTTGACGTCGCGCAAGAAGGATCGAGGGGTGTCCGCTATAATCGCGCCAGTTGTTTTCACCCCGGAACAGCCCGCCTCGGCCACGTCTGATCCCGTCATCCCGCGAATTGGCCCCCGACTCTGACCACTCATGCTGGAAGCGCAGAAACTCGCCGCGCGTCGCGGTTTCACGAGGCTCTTCTCCGGGCTGTCGTTCCGCGTCGGTCCAGGCGAGGCGTTGGTCGTCACGGGCGCAAACGGCACCGGCAAGACGACGCTCCTGCGCATGCTAGCGGGGCTGTCCGCGCCGGAGGCCGGCGAGATTTTGTGGAATGGCAAGGTGGCGAAGCCGTTCGATCCCGCACGGCGCGCCGTGCTGGCATTCGCCGGACACCTGCCGTCGCTCAAGGACGAGCTCACCGCAGAGGAAAATCTGGCTTCGCTCGTGGCGCTCGAGGGAGAGCCGTGCTCGAAGGAGACGATCGGCGACGCGCTCGACAATGTCGCGCTGTCGCGCCAGCGCGGACTTCCCGCGCGTGTGCTCTCGCAGGGCCAGCGCAGACGCATAGGCCTCGCGCGTCTTTCGTTGCTCCCTAGGAAAGCGTGGATCCTGGACGAGCCCGTGACCGCACTCGACGCGGCAGGAGCCGAATTGCTGGCGAGGATCGTCGCCGGCCATCTGGCGAAAGGCGGCCTGGCCGTCGCCGCAACGCACGCGCCGCTCGGACTTCCCGAATCGCGCGTGCATTCGCTGGCACTCGGCTGATGAACGACCCCCACGCTCACTACGTTCGCTGCCCCCGGGGGACACCCGCGCGAGCAGGGCGAAGCCAAGGCCCGCAGGGCGCGTCTGCGAGCGCGGGTGGCGGCCGACTCCACCGAACAATGCACCGGGCGCGACGTTTCGGAGGCCGCAGGCAGTGCCCTTCGGGCGGCCGCGCGGGCAGATGAACGACCCCCACGCTCACTACGTCGCTGCCCCGAGGGGGCGCACAGTGCCCTTCGGACGGCCGCGCGGGCACTGACGTTCCATGTCAATCGCCATCGCCACCACGCCCGCCCGCAGCGCAGGCGACGTCGTCTGGCCTGCAGTCCGCTGGGCCGTCGCGCGCGATCTCAAACTCGCGCTCCGCTCGCGCGCGGAACTCGGCGTCCAATTGCTGTTCTACGTGATCGTGGCATCGCTCTTCCCGCTTGCAACTTCGCCGGAGCGCAACCTGCTCGCCGCCATGGGGCCGGGTGTGCTGTGGGTGGCCGCCTTGCTGGCGTCGCTCTTGTCGCTGCCGCGTCTGTTCGCCGGCGACCACGCCGATGGGACGCTCGAGCAGATAGCGCTCTCGCCGTACCCGCTGGTGGCGCTCGTTTCCGGCAAGATCATTGCGCACTGGCTGACGACCGGCCTGCCCGTGGTCCTGTTCGCGCCGTTGCTCGGCCTGCAGTACGCGTTGGACGGCGAGGCGCTGGTCGTGCTGACCGCCGCGCTGCTCATCGGCACGCCGATCCTCTCTCTGCTGGGCGCGATCGGCGCGGCACTCACGCTCGGCCTGCGCGGCAGCGGCAGCCTGCTCGCGCTGCTGATCCTGCCGCTCTATGTTCCGGTGCTGATATTCGGCGCCGGAGCGGTGGACGCGACGCGATCCGGGCTAGGCGCGTCCGCGAATCTTTCGCTGCTCGGCGCGGGACTCCTGTTGGCGATCGTGGGCGCGCCATTCGCGGCCGCGGCCGCCGTGCGCATCGCACTCGACTGACATGAACTGGTTCAAGTACGCCTCCCCCGCCATGTTCTACCCGCTCGCCGGGACGATGATCCCGTGGTTCGCGTGGTCCGCGGGGCTCCTTGCCGTCGTCGGACTCTACATCGGGCTCGTCGCCGCGCCGACGGATTTCCAGCAGGGTGACGCCTACCGGATCATCTTCATCCACGTGCCCGCGGCGTGGATGAGCATGTTCCTCTACGTGGTGATGGCGTGCTGGAGCGCGCTGGCGCTGGGATTCAATACGCGGCTCTCGGCGATGATGGCGCAGGCAATCGCACCGACCGGCGCGGTGATGACGTTCGTCGCGCTTTGGACCGGCGCCTTCTGGGGCCGGCCGACATGGGGAACCTACTGGGCCTGGGACGCGCGGATGACGTCCGAACTCATCCTGTTGTTCCTCTACCTCGGGATCATCGCGCTGCGCAACGCCATCGACGACCCACGGCGTGCCGATCGTGCGTGCGCAGTCCTGACTTTGACCGGTGTCGTCAACATCCCGATCATCTACTTTTCCGTGCATTGGTGGAACACGCTGCACCAGGGCTCGTCGGTCAGCCTGACCAAGGCGCCGGCGATGGCGGCGATCATGCTGACCGGCATGCTGATCATGTCGGTTGCCGCGTGGTTCTATGCGATCGCGACGTCGCTTGCCCGCGTGCGCACGATCATGCTCGACCGCGAGCGCGGCGCAGCCTGGGTCGGCGAACTGACGGAGGTGACGAACGCATGATGGATTTCTTCGCGATGCATGGTTACGGTTTCTTTGTCTGGAGCGCCTATGCAGTGGCAGCGCTCGCGTTTGCCACTCGAGCTCTTCGTGCTCCGGTCCCGCCGCAGGTCCGTATTGGAAGAAGCGCGGCTCACGCGGATCGACGACGCGCCAGAGGCGGCGGGAGCGACGGCATGAAGCCACGTCACCGCCGTTTTGCGTGGATCGGCGCCGGGGTGCTCGTGCTGGCCGCCGCGGTCGGTCTGGTGCTCAATGCCTTCCAGTCGAACCTCGTCTTTTTCTTTTCGCCCACCGATATCGCCGAGAATCGCGCGCCGCAGGGTCGCGCGTTCCGCATCGGCGGGCTGGTTGAGGAAAAGAGCTTGACCCGCGCGGCCGACGGCCTCACCGTGCACTTCAACGTCACCGATACCGCGAAGACGATCCCGGTCGTCTATACGGGAATCCTCCCCGACCTGTTCAAGGAAGGCAAAGGCGTCGTCGCGCAGGGCAAGATCGGCCCCGACGGCGTATTCCGCGCGACGGAGGTGCTCGCCAAGCACGACGAGAACTACATGCCGCCCGAAGCGGCCGCCGCGGTCGACCAGGCACATGCGCGCGCGGCGATGGACAAAGCCGCCAAGACCCTGCAGTGACGACAGCGAGGATGGACCGATGATTCCGGAACTTGGACACTTTGCGCTGATTCTCGCGCTGTTGCTCGCGGCACTACTGGGCACGCTGCCGCTCGTCGGCGCACAGCGCGGCATTCCGGCGTGGATGGCGCTCGCGCGGCCGCTCGCGGTTGGGCAGTTCCTGTTCATCGCGTTCGCCTTCGGCTGCCTCGCCTATTCGTTCATCGCCAACGACTTTTCGGTGATCAACGTCGCGACCAACTCCAATTCGCAGCTCCCGCTCGAATACCGGATCGCTGCGGCGTGGGGATCGCACGAAGGCTCGATGCTGCTCTGGGTGTTCATGCTGGGCGCGCTGGACCATGGCGGTCGCGCTGAAGAGCCGCCATTTGCCCGATGAGATGGTCGCGCGCGTGCTGGGCGTAATGGGGCTGGTCGCGCTCGGTTTTCTGCTGTTCCTTCTGCTCACCTCCAATCCATTCGACCGGCTGTTCCCGCCGGCGGCGGACGGCCGCGACCTGAATCCGTTGCTGCAGGATCCCGGCATGGTGTTCCATCCGCCGTTGCTCTACATGGGCTACGTCGGGTTCTCCGTCGCGTTCGCGTTCGCGATCGCAGCGCTCATCGGCGGGCGGCTGGATGCCACCTGGGCGCGCTGGTCGCGGCCGTGGACCACGCTCGCGTGGAGCTTCCTCACGTGCGGCATCATGCTGGGCAGCTGGTGGGCGTATTACGAGCTGGGCTGGGGTGGGTGGTGGTTCTGGGATCCGGTCGAGAACGCGTCGTTCATGCCGTGGCTCGTCGGCACCGCGCTGATTCATTCGCTGGCCGTAACGGAAAAGCGCGGCACGTTCAAGGCATGGACGGTGCTGCTTGCGATCTGCGCATTCTCGCTCTCGCTGCTCGGCACGTTCCTCGTGCGCTCCGGCGTGCTGACGTCGGTGCATGCGTTCGCCACCGACCCGCGCCGCGGCGTGTTCATCCTCGCCTTCCTGGCGCTGGTCATCGGCGGCTCGCTGGTGCTGTTTGCGATGCGCGCGCCGAAGGTCGGCGGTGGCGGACGCTTCGAAGCGATTTCGCGCGAAACCATGCTGCTCGCGAACAACGTGCTGCTCATCGCCGCCACGGGATCGGTGCTGCTCGGCACGCTGTACCCGCTGTTTCTCGATGCGCTCAACCTCGGCAAGATCTCCGTCGGCCCGCCATACTTCGACACCGTGTTCGTCCCGCTGATGACGCCACTCGTCTTCCTGATGGGCGTCGGCCCGCTCGCGCGGTGGAAACAAGCCGACGTTGCCCGACCTGTGGCAGCGGCTCAAGTGGGCGCTCGCCGTGAGCCTCGTCACCGCGCTGCTGCTGCCGCTCGCCGCGGGCAGCTGGAAGCCGATGGTGAGCTTCGGCCTGCTGCTCGCAGCGTGGATCGTCGCGACGACCGCCGTCAACATCCGGGAACGCGGCCGCGGTGTGCGCGGCGGCATCGTCGCGCAGCTCGCGCGTCAGCCGAGGAGCTACTGGGGAATGATCGTCGCGCATCTCGGCATTGCCGTCTTCATCGTCGGCGTGACGATGGTGAAAGGCTACGAGACGGAGCGCGACGTGCGGATGGGAGTAGGCGACAAGGTGAATGTCGGCGGCTTCACGCTGCGTTTCGACGGCACCACGGAGGCCAAGGGACCGAACTACCGCGCGGCACGCGGTTCCTTCGACGTGAGCCGCAACGGCCAGCATGTGACCACACAGTTCCCGGAGAAGCGCGTCTACAACGCGAGCGGGATGCCGATGACCGAAGCTGCGATCAGGTCTACTCCGTTGGGCGATCTGTATGTGTCGCTCGGCGAGCCGGTCGACGGCGGCGCGTGGAGTGTGCGCGTCTATCACAAGCCGTTCGTGACCTGGATCTGGGGTGGCTGCCTGCTAATGGCGCTGGGCGGATTGCTCGCGCTGTCCGATCGCCGCTATCGCGTCGCCATGCGGCGCGAAGCGCGGGTCGCCGGCGGCGCGACCGCATGAAGCCGGAAGGGGAGCGATGAGCAAGAAACTGCTGATCCCGCTCGGCGTCTTCGTCGTCCTCTGCGCGTTCCTGCTGGTCGGATTGTGGCGCGATCCGCGCGAAGTTCCGTCGCCGCTGATCGGCAAGCCTGCGCCGGCCTTCACGCTGACCCAGCTGCACGAGCCGTCGAAAACGCTGGGTCCCGCTGATCTCAAGGGTCAGGTCTGGCTGCTGAACGTCTGGGCGTCGTGGTGCGTGTCCTGCCGCGAGGAGCATCCGCTGCTAGTCGAGCTCGGCAAGGCGAAGGTCGTTCCCATCGTGGGGCTCAACTACAAGGACGAGTCCGCCGCGGGCAAGCGCTGGCTCGCGCAATACGGCGATCCCTACAACGTATCGGTCATCGATCGCGACGGACGCGTGGGGATCGATTGGGGCGTCTACGGCGTGCCGGAAACGTTCGTCGTCGACAAGGCGGGCAACATCCGTTACAAGCAGATCGGGCCGATCACAGCCGAAGCGCTGGAGAAGAAAATCCTGCCGCTGGTCCGCGAGCTGCAAAAATCATGAGGCGGCTGGCGCTCCTGTTGCTGATCGTCGCGATCGCGTTGTCGCCGCTGGTGTTGTTTGCCGTCGATGCGGTGCCGACCGAGAAGGACGCGCTGGCGGCCTCGCGCGCGGTCAAGCTATCGGAAAAGCTCCGCTGCCTCGTCTGCCAGAACCAGACGATTGCCGATTCCAACGCCGAACTCGCGCAGGACCTCCGGCGCCAGATTCACGAACAGATCGCCGCGGGACGCAGCGACGACGAGATCGTCGACTACATGGTGGCGCGTTACGGCGATTTCGTCCTCTATCAGCCGCCGGTCAAGGCTACAACGGCGCTCCTATGGGCCGGGCCCGCATTGCTGCTGATCCTCGGCTTCATCGGACTCGCCCGCATATTGCGCGCGCGGCGCGCCGAAACCGAAGCGCCCCCGCTCACCGCGCAGGAGCGAGAACGCGCGACGCAGCTCCTCACCGGCGACAACGGGAAAGATCCCACGTGACGACATTCGTGCTCATTGCCGCCGTGATGGTCGCAGCGGCCCTCGCGTGGGTCCTCGTACCCTTGCTGAAACGCGGCAAGCCGGCAGGCGTCGCGCGCGAACTGTCCAACGTCGCGATCCTGCGCGATCAGCTCCGCGAACTCGACGCCGATCTCGTGACCGGCACGATGCCCCGCGATCAGTACGAGCAGGCGAAACGCGAACTGGAAGAGCGCGTGCTCGACGAATCGAAGGCGAGCCCCGACGTTGCGACCGCACCGTCGCAATCGGCCGCGTGGACTGCGGCAATCCTGGGCAGTGCGATCCCGATCGCGGCACTGTTGTTGTATGTCGCGCTAGGGAACCATGACGCGTTTGGTCCGTCGTCGGCGCGCAGCGCCAAGAGCGGCGCGGACCATGAGGTCACCCCGCAGGAAGTCGAGGCCATGGCGGCGAAGCTCGCAACCAAGCTCGCCCAGGAGCCGAACAACGTCGACGGCTGGGTGATGCTCGCGCGCACCTACTACGCGCTCAACCGTCACGCCGAAGCGGCACGCGCCTTCGATCGTGCCGTGGTACTTCTACCCGACAACGCCGATCTCCTGGCCGACTATGCCGATGCGCTCGGCGCGTCGGAAGGCGGGTTGCGCGGCAAGTCGCTGGAACTCGTCGAACGCGCGCTCAAGGCCGATCCGACCCATTGGAAGGCGCTCGCGCTCGCCGGCACCGCCGCGTTCGACCGGAAGGATTACAGGCAGGCGGTCGACTACTGGGAACGGATGAAGGCGACGGTCCCGCCGGGCTCGTCATTTGCCGGGTCGATCGATTCCAGCATCGCCGAAGCGCGGCAACTCGGCGGCCTCAAGTCCGAACCCGCAGCTGCGACGAATGCGCCGGCGGTCGCGCGCGCGGGGCAATCGGGAACGGCAATCGCAGACGCGGTCCCGGCGCCGCCTCCTCTGCCCGGCGCAAATATCGCGGGCACGGTCAGTCTCTCGCCGGCGCTCGCGGCCAAGGCCGGGCCGACCGACACCGTGTACATATTCGCGCGTCCCGCCGAGGGTTCCAAGATGCCGCTTGCGATCCTGAAGAAGCAGGTGAAGGACTTGCCCTTCGCATTCAGTCTGGACGACTCGATGGCGATGGCGCCCAATTTCGCACTGTCGAATTTCACGGCCATCGTCGTCGGCGCGCGCGTGTCGAAGTCGGGCAATGCCGCGCCGCAAAGCGGCGACATGGAGGGTTTGTCGCCCGTGGTCAGGATCGGCGCAAATGGTCTTTCGGTCGTGATCGATCGCGTTCTGCCCTGATTGCTTTCCAACACCGGGAGGGAAGGCGCGCAGTGCCAAGGGTGCACCAATGAGTATGCCCGACGTTCTTGACGTCGTCGTGATAGGGGGCGGCATTTCAGGGCTTGCTCTCGCCTTTGGCTTGCAGCGGCACGGCGTGATGGTAGAAGTACTCGACGCGGGGGAGCGCGCAGGGGGGGTCATCCGCACCGTGCATCGCGACGGCGCGCTCTACGAGATGGGCCCGAACAGCGCGCTCGATACGACACCGCTCATCAACGAGCTTCTCGTAGCACTCGGAATCCGTGGCGAGCGCGCCGATGCGAGTGCCGTCGCCACCACTCGATTTATCGTCCGCGGCGGCAGCCTGGTCCCACTGCCCACATCCCCGGGGGCCTTTCTCACGACGCCGGCGTTCACGCTGGGCGCGAAGCTGCGGCTCTTGCGCGAACCATTCGTCGCGCCCGCGCCTGCCGGCACCGAGGAATCGATCGCCACGTTTGTCCGCCGCCGGCTGGGTACCGAGTTCCTCGATTACGCGGTCGACCCGTTCGTTTCCGGCGTCTATGCCGGCGACCCCGAGCAAATCTCCGTTTCCGCCGCGTTTCCGCGCCTGTATGCCCTCGAGCAGCAATACGGCAGCCTGATCAAAGGTCAGATCAAGGGCGCGGCGGAGCGCAGACGCAACGCCGAGACAGCAAAGAACACGGCGGGTAGCTTTTCGTTTCGCAAGGGGATGCAGACCCTGACCGATGCACTCGCGCGCGCCGTCAGCCGCGTCACGACAGACTTGCGCGTGCACGTCATAGAGCGCGCCACGGACGGCGCGTGGATCGTCAGCGGCACCCGCAGTGGCGAGCACGTCATGCGGCGCGCGCGGATCGTTGTGCTCGCCGCACCCGCGTACGAGACGGCAAAGCTCGTGCGCGCCGTGGCGCCGGCCGCCGCGCAAGGGCTGGACGCCATTCCGTACGCAGCCGTCGCCAGCGTCGCGACCGCCTACCGTCGCATCGACGTCGGCCATTCGCTGGCAGGTTTCGGTTTTCTCGTTCCCGGGAAGGAACGCCGCCAGATCCTGGGCTCGCTGTTCTCGAGCAGCATGTTCGATGGCCGCGCGCCCGCCGGCACGGTATTGCTCACGTCGTTTGTCGGCGGCATGCGCAATCCCGAACTGATGGCGCAGTCGGACGCCGGGATTGTGCAGCTGGTGCAACGTGAACTCGAAGCGCTTGCCGAAGCCCGAGGCGAACCGCAATGGCACGCGATCACGCGCTGGACGCACGCCATTCCCCAATACAATCTCGGCCATCCGACGCGGCTGCGCCAGATCGAGGACGCCGAACGCGCGCTGCCCGGACTCTTTTTCTGCGCCAGCTATCGCGGCGGCGTTTCAGTCGGCGACTGCATCAAATCGGCGCACGCGACGGCGGATGCCGTCACAGGTTTTCTGCGCGGCGCCGCCTGACTGCGGCAGCGCTGGATCCGATCGAATTGAACCGCGTTACGCCGGGTCCCGGGGTCCGAGTCTCCGCTCTGCGCACCAGCCGCCGCCCGTCCGGATCGCTTACTTCGGAGCCTTCGGCGGGCAATGCGCATCGTAGGTCGTCTGCATCTGCCGGAGCTTGAGCACGCCGTAGAACACGGTAATCGCCATGGCAACCACCAGCAGCCCGGCGAACGCCTTTTCAAACCCGTACGCGCTCTCGCGGTTGGCGACATAGCTCGCGACGATCAACGCGAGAATTCCGAGGTTGATCGCCCAGTTCACCGGCTTCGGCACGACGAAGTGCAACGTGCCAAAGCCGGCCAGCTGGTAGAGCATGAACGGAAGGATTGCCACGGCCGGCAGCAATTCGGAGGCGCCCAGCGCCACGTCGACCGCACCGGGCGCGTGCGCGTGCAGCAGCGTGCTGTGCGCCAATTGATGGAACAGCGGCGGCACGGCACACAGGAAAGGCACCACGGCCAGCAGCTCCAGCACCAGCGACCCGCTCCAGACGCCGATCCGCGACGAGTGATCGGCGCCAGCATCCGAGGACTGGGTGCCGATGAAGAGGCCGCCGACGACGGCAGCTGCACTGGACAGCATCAGCAGCTCAACTGTGATGCCGAAACTCGCCGGTTCGCCTGCCTTGAGCAGCAGCAGGGCTAGGAAGCCGGGGGTGTAGAACAGCACGCGGACCAGTCGCGCCCAGACACGCGGATCGCGTTCGGGCGGCAGAATTGGCAGCGCTAGTCCGTCGGTTCCGACGGTAGGTCTTTCCTTAGACATTTCAATGCTCTCGTCGCGCAACAGGATTATGAACGACGCGTACCCTACCACAGCGTTGCCATGTTGGAAAAGTGCACCCGGCAGTACCCCATTGGGCATCCGCTCCGGGCAAATGGCCACCCTCCGCGCACGCCTGGAAATCCGCCGGGGAATCCGGATTGTCCTTCCTCGGACTCTGCCGGGAACTTATGCGCGCTGGCGTACGGAGTGTCGAAATTGAGAAGGGTATGGTGAAAACTGGCGTGTAGGGAATTGCTCTTGCCATGCGATTCGAAACATCGATTCGCGCGAAAGGCAATATCATGAATAATCTTGTCCATTTCGTCGGCGCAATCCGACCATCGGGCCAGCCGCAACGTCGAGGACAGACGGGGGGTCGGCATGGTCGGGGCCGGGCTGGGCGTCGGCGGGATCGTGATTGCCCTTGTCGCCTACTTCCTCGGCTTCGACCCTAGCGCGGTGATGAGCGTAGCCGAGCAAGTCGGTGCCCAGCGCGAAACGCGCGACGTGCCCAAGGGGCCGCCCGCGGACACGATGGGGGCAGTTCTTGTCCAGGATCCTCGGCAGCACCGAGGACGTCTGGGGCAGGATCTTCCAGCAGTCGAAGAGCCAGTACCGTCTCCCGACGCTGGTCCTCTATGACGGGCAAGTGCGCGCGACCTGCGGCATGGGGCAATCGGCCATGGGCCCCTTCTGCTGTCCCGGCGACGAGAAACTCTACATCGACCTCGCGTTCTTCCGCGATCTGCAGACGTGTTTCGGCGCCCCGGGCGATTTCGCTCAAGCCTACGTGATCGCGCACGAGGTCGGCCACCACGTACAGAAATGCACCAGTACCTTCCAGAAGACGGGGGAGGCGAGCGGGCGTGTTTCGCAGGCCGAATCCAACCGAACTTCCGTGCGCATGGAGTTGCAGGCCGACTGCTACGCAGGCGTCTGGGGACACCATGCAGGCACCGTGAACCAGCTGGAGCAAGGCGACATCGCCGAGGCGCTCAACGCCGCGACGGCGATCGGTGACGATCGTCTGCAGAAGCAATCGCAGCGTCGCGTCGCGCCCGAGACATTCACTCACCGATCGTCGGAGCAGCGTGTGCGCTGGTTCAAGCGTGACTTGGCTTCAGGCCACCCGAAGGATTGCGACACGTTCTCGACCCGCTCGCTGTGAGGGCGCGCAAAACATAATGCCCCGGCCGAAGCCGGGGCACTCCTGCTCTTGCGCAACGCCATTACGCCGCGTCGGGATGGGGCCCGGCGGTCACCTCTTCCGGCTGCAGCACTCTGCGCGGCCTGGTCGCGGCGCGCTTCGCGCGGATGCGGGCCCGCTTGCCATTCTGCCCACTCACCTTGGCATCAGCTACACGCTGACGAGCAACGACGCACATGCTTTGGCTACGGCCGATACGTTCTCGGACGATTTCGATCCCGTCACCGTTGCCCAGCCGCCCTTCTCGACGAAGTCGCCCTGCGACCATGAATCGACCTTCTTGAGCGCAGCGAGATTTGCCACGACATCGGCAGAACCCTGGAATTTTTCGACGCAGACCGGTGCAAGAGCTACCACGACTGCGGCGTTGGCCCGCTGTGTCGCGTCCGTCTCGGCTTTACCGCCGGTGACCCATCCACCCCAAGTGAATCCCACAATTGCCAATGCGATCGCTCCGCCTGCAATACCCCAAAGTGCCGGTTTCGTTTCGATCGGAATTTTCATGACAGCGCCTTTCAATTGAGCGGGAAAAAGAGGACCGGCGCGATCCCGGAAAGCGATGGAATCGAACCTAGCCGGTCCCCGGCAAACGGATAGACCCGACGATTTCAGATCGAGAATGCAAGCAGCCAGACTCACACTCACTTCGACCAATACGCAATAGTCTTGATGTCGTATGTTCGCTGGCACACATTATGGGGACATTTTTCTGCGCGCTGGTCAGCGGATGCACCATGACTACGCCACTAGCCGAGGATCCGATCGTACGCTTGCCGATCGGCCTTGTAGCACCCGCAGGAGGCGGCCTTGAGTCCACGCCGGTCAAGAACGGTGACATGGCCACGGCTGTAGCGAATCAGACCGCGCTTCTGCAGCGCACTCGCCGCCTTGGTGACGCCGACGCGGCGAACACCAAGCATCAAGGCAATGAATTCCTGCGTGATAACGAGGATGTCCGCGCCTGTGCGGTCCTGGGTCATCAGCAGCCAGCGAGCGAGTCGCGCCTCCACCACCTGAAAGCGTGTACAGGCCGCAGACTGCGCGAGTTGGCTCAACTGGACGAACGCATAGCGATCAATCCGTCGCTGCAGCGCGAGGCTGCGTCCGAGTTCGCGGCAGAAGGATGCCGCGGGCATTCGCAACGCCGACCCCGCGCCCTGCACCACGGCACGCACCGGCGACACTTCGACGCCCAGCGCGAGTGGAACGCCGAACATGCCTTCGTTTCCGATCAGGCCGACTTCGAGGGAAGAAGAAGCGTCGACCGGCATGATCAGCGAGATAAAGCTCCGCATGGGGAAATAGACGTGGTCAAGGCGCTCCCCGGGGGTGTAAAGCACGTCGGCAAACGTGAGCGCAACGGCTTCGCACGCGGCCAGCATTCGGCGCCGGTCACTCTCCGGCAGCGCCTCGAGCAGGCGATTGCCGGGGGAAACGCGCTGGCCCGATGCCACGGAAAGTCTCCTTGGGATTGAGTGAAACCCATCCGCCATCTTCCAGAGCGATGGAGCCCGATTACCATGGCCCATGCCAACGTCGAAAGCGCGGTCTCGCCTGCGGGCGATGAACCCAACTGTAGGGTGTCACCGTTGCCCTGTCTGCGCGCTGGCGCACACAAGGACGCCGTGCGGTGGATCACGGCGCAACGGTAAAGGGAGGTAGACGGTGTCCTAACGGGCAACGTAAGGCAGGAGTCGATCGAACTCCGTCTTGACCACCTGGTAGCACTCGCAGGACCGCGCCTCCAGTCCCGGGCGATCGAGCACCGTGATCTTGCCTCGACGGTAATGAATCAACCCAGCGTCCTGCAAATTCCCGGCGGCTTCGGTGACACCTTCGCGGCGCACCCCCAGCATGTTGGCGATCAGTTCCTGCGTCATGGAAAGCTCGTTCGACGCCAGACGATCCAGGCTCAACAGCAGCCACCGGCACAATTGCTGGTCGACCGAATGATGCCGATTGCATACCGCAGTCTGTGCCATCTGGGTGATCAGCGCCTGGGTATAGCGCAGCAGCAGATGCATGGTCGGACCAAAACGCCCGAACTCGTTCCGGAGCAGGTCGGCCCTGAGCCGGAAAGCGTACCCCGCACTTTGCACGATGGCTCGGCTGGGCGTGGTGTCGCCCCCCATGAACAGCGATATGCCGAGGATGCCCTCGTTGCCCACGATGGCAATTTCAGCCGACGCGCCGTCCTCCATCACGTACAGCAACGAAATGATGGACGTGGTAGGGAAGTAGACGTGCCGCAACCGTGCCCCCGATTCATACAGGACGTCACCGAGTCCCAGCGGGATGAGTTCCAGATGGGAGGCGAGCCGATCGAAGTCAATCTTCGGCAAGGCGTTGAGCAGATGATTCTGATGGGGACTGTGGCGTGCAAATGCCGCCAGAGTCGACCCGTCCTTCGTCGGCGCGCAGGACGCTTTCCCGACCCTCTCGTTCGCTCTTTTCGCTGCCATATTGACAGTTTAAACCGTGCGGCCATTTCTGCGTACGCTGCCGCACAGACGAGGTCAACAGCCCTCGGTATGGTCCGAATGACGGCGTCCAATGGCGTGCGTCGGAAGGTACGAACGCGTTGCAACTGCGCCAGCGCGTCACTCGATCCATCAACGGAGCTATCCATGGGCCTCGGCACCATTCTACTGATCGTGCTCGTCCTGATGCTGGTCGGCGTCGTTCCTGTCTGGCCGCATGCCAGCAGTTGGGGGTACGGACCCAGCGGGATCGTCAGCGTCCTTCTGGTCGTCGTCCTCGTCCTGTTCGTGTTGGGACGCCTGTAACCCTGCGCAAAACGCGCATTCCCGACAACCTGATATCAGTAATACTGTGCGTGGACCAAAACGGAGAAAAGGGAAATGACGACCATCGGTAAGAGCCTCATCGCAGGGATGGCCATGAGCGCATTGATCGTCGCGCTACCGGCCTGCGAGAAAAGGGAAGGTCCTGCAGAGCGTGCCGGCAAGGAAATCGACAAGGCGGTAGACAAAGTCGGGCAGCAGGTCGAACGGGCGGGCGAGAAAATCCAGGATGCGGCGAGCGCCAGCAAGAAATGATGGAGCCGACAATCGGCGGTTACCCGCACGGCTGCCTTTCCGGAACGTCACGACGGTTGTCCATTGGCCCTATCAGGCCAGCGTAACCCGGGCTGGAGCCGAACCGAAAATGTTTGCGCCTTACGTACGCCAGCGCACAGACGTTTGCCACAGCCAAGCGGATCGTTCCCGGTAGCGGATGTCCGCTGTCGGCAAGAGTAATGACGAGGAGATCGATCATGGCAAGGAAAGCCTTCACAGTACTGATGATGCTTGGGATGCTTGGCTCATTGACCGCGATATCGGGGTGCAATACCGTGACGGGCGCCGGAAAGGACATTGAACGCGGCGGCGAGGTAGTACAAGACACGGCCAAGAGCGTGCAAAAGAAAATGTAACGCGCGCGCAACGACGACGACGTTCCGTGGGATCGGTCACCGCATCAGCCGACGACGTTTTGCCCGCGGGCAAGGCCTGCGCTGCTCCGATCCGCTCCCGGCAGATGCCGGCGCCGGACAACGGTATCTGCGATTCAGCTCGAAGCAATGCGCCGAGCGGTATCTGGGGCTGGCACGCGCGGAACCGACGCCGCAGCGATCCCCGCTGCACGGACCTTCTTTACCGGGATCAACGATGAACATGACACTGAGTCTCGCCCCACTCGTTTCGCTCATTGCCGGCATACTGATCCTCGTCGTGCCGCGATTGCTGAACTACATCGTAGCCATCTATCTGATCGTTATCGGATTGCTCGGATTGTTCGGCGCCGGAAGTTTTCATCTGAAGTGACTGCGCGCGGGCGCGCGAAGTACGGGCACGCGGGAAACCGGGACCCGAGAAAGATCATCTTCCGGAAGTCGGCGAAGATCGGGCAAGTCAAGAAAGCTGAGTCGCATCCTACCTACTTTCCAACTGCGTGCACCTCGACTAAGACCTGGTGCGCGGCGCGATCGTCGACCAACTGCACCGACCCGTCGGATTGCGGGACGCCATCCACCGTTACGCAAGCCGCAGGAATGGTCACGCCGGCACCGGCAAGCGTCTGCCGTATCGCGATTTCGTACATGGTTTCACGGTACCGGTAGCGCATCGTGAACGCCGTCCAATGGGCGGGTAGGCAAGGCTTGAAGCGCAGGCAATCCCTTTCGAGCGTCACTCCGAGCAGCGATTCAACAATGAGCCGGTACATCCATCCGGCCGAGCCGGTGTACCAACTCCATCCGCCGCGGCCGGTGTGTGGCGCCAACGCGTAGACATCGGCGGCGATCACATAGGGTTCCACCTTGTAGGTCGCCACGCCGTCCGGCGTTTTCGCGTGGTTCACCGGGTTCATCATCGTCGCAAGTTCCCACGCACGGTCCCGGTCGCCCAACGCGGCGAAAGCCATCGCTGACCAGATTGCGCCGTGCGTGTACTGGCCGCCATTCTCCCGCACGCCAGGGACGTAGCCCCTGATGTAGCCCGGGTTGAGATCCGATTGGTCGAAGGGCGGGTCCAGGAGCTGGATCAACGCGTGATCGCGGCGCACGAGGCGTTCATCGACGGCCTGCATGGCCATCCGTGAGCGCTCGGCGTCGCCTGCGCCCGACAGCACCGACCAGCTTTGCGCAATGGAGTCGATTCGGCATTCGACGTTGCTTGCGGATCCCAGCGGCGAGCCATCATCGAAGAACGCACGCCGATACCACTCGCCGTCCCAACCGTGCTCCTCGAGATTGTGGCGAAGCTTAATCCCCTCCGCCTCGCATCGCCCGGCGAACGGTATGTCACCCACGCTACGCGCGACGTCGGCGAACTGGTTCAGCACCCCGCATATGAAAAAACCCAACCAGACGCTTTCGCCGGCGCCTTTGATCCCGACCAAGTTCATGCCGTCGTTCCAGTCGCCGGAGCCCATCAGAGGCAGGCCGTGCGCACCGTATCGCACGCCGTGCACGATGGCGTGCACGCAGTGCTGGTAAACGCTGGCCGAATCTCCGGACTGCCCGGGCAGATCGTAGTACGAGTCGTCCCCGGGGTTCACCGGGCGGCCTTGCAGGAACGGTATCGTTTCATCCAGCACGCCGCTGTCGCCGGTTGCCTTCACGTAGCGTGCCGTGGCGAGGGGTAGCCAGAGATAGTCATCCGAACAACGCGTGCGCACCCCCCGGCCGGAAGGCGGATGCCACCAATGCTGGACATCGCCTTCCACGAACTGACGACCCGCGCAGCGAAGCAGTTGCTCGCGCACCAGCGCGGGTTCGGCGTGGACGAGCGCCATCACATCCTGCAGCTGATCTCGGAAGCCGAAAGCCCCGCCCGACTGGTAGTAGCCGCTTCGCGCCCACAGGCGGCACGCCACCGTCTGGTACAGCAGCCAGCCGTTGGCCAGCACGTTGAGCGACGCGTCCGGCGTTTCCACGTGCACGGCGCTGAGCACGCGCTTCCATTGGGCCCGTACCGTGTCCAGCACGCCACGGGCGGCGTTCGGCCCCCGGAAGCGTTGCATGAGGCTCCCCGCGTCATCGGCATTTCGACCCACGCCAAGCCTGAAGACAATCTCGCGCTCCTGCCCATCGGCCAGTTCGAACGGGACCTGGACGGCGCCGCAGGGATCGAGCGCCGCGCCCGTCTTGCCGGAAAGACGCACACGCGCCATCGCAGCGGGATTGCGGAGTGCGCCGTTGCGCCCCAGAAATTCGGTACGGTCACCGGTCACGCTGCGGATCGGGTCGTCCACATCGAAGAATGCGATGCGGTCGGGGAATTCCGCGTTATAGGAATTACGCGCCAGGAGGGCCCTACCGTTTGCATCGAATTCGGTGATCACGTGCATCGACGTCTTGGGCCGCAGGTCTCCAAGCACCCACTCGACATAACCAGTGGCCGAAAGCCGGCGCGACTGACCGGACGCGTTGCGAACTTTGAGCACCGAAAACTTCACCGCTGCATCGGTAGCCACATACACGATGAGCTCGGAGGTGATGCCATCCTCGTCGTGTTCGAAAACGCTGTAACCGAATCCGTGACGCGTGACATAAGCGCCGGCTCCACGGCGAGGCAACGGCGCAGGCGACCAGAAGTGGCCAGATTCCTCGTCGCGAAGGTAGAAGGCCTCTCCGCTCGCATCGCTCACCGGGTCGTTGTGCCAGGGGGTGAGACGAAACTCGTGCGCGTTCTCGCTCCATGTATACGCGGATCCGCTTTCGGAAATGACCGTCCCGAAATTCGGATTCGCCAGTACATTGGCCCACGGCGCCGGCGTCAACTGACCCGGACGTAGCGTGATGACGTACTCGCTGCCGTCGGGCGTGAATCCCCCAAGCCCGTTGAACAGGATCAACTCGCGCGAGAGTAGTTCAGCGGGCAGGGTTTCGCCGCGATGGTTTCCGGTTGGCACCAGGCGTGGGGCCCGCGCCTCCACGGGGCCGCGACGGTTGATCTGTTCTACCAGCGTTCCACGGCGGTCCGTGATGATGGCGCGCGCCACGGATTGGAGCAGGACGCGGTCCTCGTCCGAGATCTGCTCCGCCCGTCGCACGAAGATCCCGCCCGGTCGATCGATCACGTGTGCTTCGATGCCGGCGGCGATCAGCCCCATGATCTGATCCTGAAGGGCTTGCCGATATCCACTACGGTCTTCGTTCCAGATCACGAGGTCGACCGCCAATCCCTTCAGCCGCCAGTACGCGTGCGCCTGGACCAGTCGGCGCACGAGATCGATGTTTTCCGAGTCTCCGATCTGCAGGAGCACGATCGGCAAATCGCCCGAAATGGCGTAGCTCCACAGGCCGGACTGGCCGCGCCGGTTCCTGAGGAGAACACCGGCTTCCGCGCGCAGTGAAGCATTGGCGAAGATGACAGAACTTGCGAGGCGGCTATAAAGCTGCGCATCGGACTCAGTGGCATTGATCTGCCGCAGCGTCACCCAGCTGTGCGTCCACGCCAAATCGAATACGCGATCGGCCAGATGCCGATCCTGGTACTTTCCAACTAGGCCCAATGCGGCGGCGCGCGATTCGCCGATGCCGGATGCGATGTCGATGGTTGCCGTTTGTTGCGAATCGAGCGTCATTCGATGCCGGATCGCGACGATCGGATCCAGTACGGATCCCTGGTTGCCCGAAAGCCTGCCGGCGTCGTTCATCGCCTGCGGAGCGGCGACCGTGCACCCGCGCCCGATGAACGCCGCACGGTCCGTCTCGTACGAGACATCCAGCGAATCCGGCCCGTGGATGGCCACGAGATGAAACATCCAGGGCGGATGCTCGTCTAGCGAGCGTGGCCGCCGCGTGCACAGGATGGCTTGCCGCTGCGGGATGATCTCCGTCTGCACGAACAGATTGGAAAACGCCGGATGCAGCGCGTCCGCGGCAGGCGACGCGAGAACGATTTCCGCGTAACTCGTGACATCGATCGTACGCCGCGTCCGCGAGCGGTTGGTGATGCGCAGCCGGCGCAGCTCGATGTCGTCTTCCGGCGAAACGACGATCTCGACGTGTGATTCGAAGTCGTTGTCGCGCCGGCGAAATTCGGCGCGCGATTCGGTGAATATGGCTTCGTAGTGTGCCGGACGCTTCCCCGTCGGCTGATGCGCGGCAGACCAGAAGTCACCGCTCGCCACGTCCCGGATGTAGCAGAACGTGCCCCAGGCGTCGCAGGTGCCGTCTTCGCGCCACCGGGTGACGGCGAGGTCCTTCCATCGAGTGCTTCCGCCGCCCGCATTCGTGACCATGACGTGGTATCTGCCGTTCGACAGCAGCTGCACTTCCGGGATCGGCGTATCGGGACTGCCGAGGACGCGTACCGGCGCCTCCGGACCGCCGGCGATCCCGCGATTCGCCGTAAGCTCGGCGGGCTGCGAATAGAGAGCCACTGCCTTTGGAATGCGCTCCTGCAGCAACAGCAGGGTTGCCTTGAACAGCGGGTCCGACTCGAAACGCTTCTGCATCGGACGCCCGAGCAGCACGTGAGCGAGGGAAAGCAGGATCATTCCCTGGTGATGTGCCATGAACGAACGCACGACAGCGCTGGTTTGCCCCCGCGGCAGGCGTGACAGCGTGTAGTCGATTGCCTCGTAAAGGCCGAATCTTCCGGAGAGCCCCTCGGCTGCAAGTCGCTGCAGGTTGAGGCACGCCTCCTCGGGCGCCACCATCAACGCGAGTGCCGACGCGTAGGGAGCAATGACGAGATCTTCCGCCAGGCCGCGCTTCAAACCCAGGCCGGGCACGCCAAAGGCGCGGTACTGGTAGTTCAGGCTCGCATCGACCGAGTTGTAACCGCATTCCGAGATGCCCCAAGGGACACCGCGTTGCTTCCCGTATGCGATCTGTCGCGCCACCGTCACGCGACAGGACTGGTCGAGGAGAGTGTTGTCGTAGACAGGCATCACCAGGAGCGGCATCAGGTACTCGAACATCGAACCGCTCCAGGACATGAGCACCGATCGCCCTCCTGCGGTCGTGAGCAGGCGCCCGAGCGCGAACCAGTTCTCCTGCGGCAGCTGTCCCTGCGCAATCGCCACGAAACTGCAAAATCTCGCTTCCGACGCGAGCAAATCGTAATAACTCGGATCACGCCTGTCCTCGCCGACGTTGTAACCGATGGCCATCAGGTGACGCGCCCGGTCGTAGAGAAAGTCGTAATCCATGCGCGCCAGCTCATCGCACTGCCGCGCCAGGCGCTCGATCTCCGTCATTCGCTGGATCGCGCGAAGGCAGGCTTGGATGCTGACTCGCGCCAACTCGTCGAGCCATGCGCGGTCCGCGGGCGACGCGTGCGCGCGTCGCCGTTCGACAGCCGGCAGCAATTGCACGTCGAGCACCGCAAGCTCGCGCAACGTTGGAATCGCGCCGATGCCCGGGAGGTCGCCAAACCCGCTGGGCGCGGCCGGCAACGCAGACCACGGAGCGAGAAATGCCAGCTCGTCCCGCATGGTCCGGCACTGGCGGACGAGGGCATCCGCCCAAAACGAAGTTTCACTCACCGACGCGGATGCGCCGGCGGAATCGGGACCGGCGATGCCGGCGAACTGTGCGGCGACCTCGGCGACGCCTGCGCCGATCCGGTCCAGCCGATCGCGCGCCGCTTCGATGGTCGTAGGCGGGGAACCGCAAGTGGTCTCCACGTCCCTTTGCAGCCGCGCGATCGGCGTCGGAGCGGGTCCGTCCACGGCATCGACGAGCGTCCGCAGCGTGTCGCTCAAGCCTTCGAACCATCGAGCATTCACGATCCGGTCGTCGGCAAGTGCTGCGAGGCCCGGCCGCAAGGTCATCAGATGACCCGCAAGGTTCCCGCTGTCCACCGTCGAGACATAGAGTGGCGGCAGCGGCTTCAGGGACCGTGTGTCGTACCAGTTGTAGAAGTGCCCCTCGTGCCGTTCCATTGCATTCATCGTGCGCATGGTATTTTCCGTGCGCAGGAGGAGTTGTCCCGCCGGAATGAAGCCGAAGTCGTAGGCCGTCATGTTCGCCAGCAGCGCCAGCCCCATGTTCGTCGGCGAGGTGCGATGCGCGACGCTGATGACGGGATGTTCCTGGCAGTTGTCCGGCGGAAGCCATTGGGCGTCCGGGCCGACAAAGGTTTCGAAGAATGCCCATGTTTTTCGGGCGAGCTTTCGGAGGAAAAGCGTCTCCTCTATCGTGAGCTGCGCTTCGCGGCGAGCGAGCGGCGCGCTTATCCACCATGCGATACCGGGTGAGACGAACCACAGGAAAAGCACCGGCGCGGCCTGTGTCAATTCCGACGGGACGTATGCGATCATCAGGATTGCCATAGCGGTCGCGATCAACGGACCGATCCCCATCGCCTTGATCGACGTTGCGAATTCCGAGCGGCCGGTTGTGTCGTCGCCGTGGCGACGATCGCGTTGGTCAGCGGCCGACGGATTCCATTCGAGAAGTCGTCGTTGGGTAACAAGCATCCGCCACGCGGTGCGCAGGATCGCATCGAGGTTGACCGTCGCTTCGTGCGGAAGGAAGGCGAGTGTCAGCGTCGCTTGCGCGACGTGGCGGCTCGCCGCGCTTGCCGTAGCAGCGAGGTGCTGCCGCAGCAGCACCTCGTCCGGCTTGCGCAACAAATCCAGGATGAAGGCACAGAGCGCCGGAAGCAGAAGGATCGCGATCACCGCCAACGTCCACCACCAGGCATGCGGAAGCACGGTCCATCCGAGCAGCAGCAGCAGCGTCAAAATCGCCGGGATCAGGCTGCGCCGCAGGTTGTCAAAGAGCTTCCACAGCGAAAGCGCCGACAATGGATTTTTCAGCCGGCGCTTGCCGGGGCCGGGCACACGCGGCAACAGCCACCCCGCCAGTTGCCAGTCGCCGCGAATCCAGCGGCGCCGGCGGTTGATGTCCGCGCCATAGGTCGACGGAAACTCCTCGTACAGTTGCACGTCGCTCAACAACCCTGATCGCGCGTAGCAACCTTCGAGGAGATCGTGACTCAGGATCCGATTCTCGGGGAAACGACCATGGACGGACCGCTCGAACGCGTCGACGTCATAGATCCCCTTGCCGATGAATGAACCCTCGCGGAACACGTCCTGATAGACGTCCGAGATGGCGCGCGTATACGGATCGATGCCCGGGTCGCCTCCGTGCAAACGGGCGTACCAGGAGCGGTTCGCGCCGGGCAGGCTGATACTCACGCGCGGCTGCAGTATCGCGTACCCATCGGTCACCAGGTCGCTATCTTTGCACTTGCCCGCGGTGTCGAAGCGCGCACGGTTCAACGGGTGCGCCATCACGCCGACAAACTGCCGCGCCGAGTCCCGCGGCAGCTGCGTGTCAGTGTCGAGCGTGATCACGTACTTCACGTTCGACAGCACCGGGGTTTTGCCGATGACGAGCGCGAAGCGGTCTTTCGCGCCGCCGCGCAAGTACGAATTCAGGTCGGCAAGCTTTCCACGCTTGCGCTCGTCGCCCATCCAAACCTGTTCGCGTGGATTCCAGCGGCGCGGACGGTGAAAGAGATAGAACGCGTCACCGGTTACGCCGCCTTCGGTCGGGTTTGCCGTACGCCTGTGTTTTTCGTTGAGATCCTCGATTCCCTTTCGCGCGAGCCGCAACAGGGATTCGTCCGCCGGAAGCGTTTCCGCGGATGCGTCCTCAAAATCAGTCAGCAGCCCAAAGTGCAGATGGTCGTCCTGATTGGCGAGGAACCTCACCTCCAGCGCTTCGATCAGGTCCTCGATGTCTTTGGCGCCGGTGAGCATCGTCGGTACCACCACGAGCGTGCGCAACTGCGACGGGAGTCCCCGGGAAAATTCCAGTCGTGGCAATGGGCGCGGCGTCACCAGCAATGTCGCCAGCCAGTTCACGATCTCCACCGCTAGTTGACTGGTAGCCAGCAGCAAGAGGATTCCGAGCGGCACGAGCACGGCAACGGCAACTCCGTCGCGTTGTGCCTTCGCCAACAGGGTCACGGTGAGGGCCACCGTGACTAGCGTGATCGCGCCCAGGTAAGACGCCAAAGGGAGCCGCCGCGCCACCCGGCGCAGGTCCTCGAACAGTGAAAGACGCATCTCTGCCGCTTGTTCGAGGCGCCGCCGTCCTTTGTCGACCAGATAGAACCCGACGTGGGCTGCGCGATCATCGTCGCCGCTCCTGCCGACAGTGCCGGCAATTCCCTCCTGTGTCAGCTCGATCGCCTTGCGCGCCACCTCGCGTTCGGACAGAGGACTGAGTTTCGCGATTTCCTCAACGGCATGCCGATAACGATCGCGAGTCGCAAAATCCATCCTTGCGTAGAGTCCACCCGGATCTTCCCGCAACTCCTGCTCGACGAAGCTCATCGTTTCGACGAACTCGCGCCAGTCCATCGATCCGAGAAATCGAAGGCTGCCGATCGTATTGCCGATCGAGACCTGATCGCCGGCCTGTTCCTGTGTTTCCGACTGCACCAACTGTTCGATCGTGAAGCCCAACTCGGAAAGTCGTTGCTCGATCCAGGTGAGCGGCAAGGCCAACGCCGCGCTCTGTCCCTGCAACCGGCGCGCCAGCTCGGCGACAAACGAACCCACCATCGGCGGGTTCGAACGCGCCATGTCGGCAATCACCAGAATCAGGCTCTTGGGATCGTGGAGGGCGACGTCCAGCATCTGGTCGGCCCACGCGTCGGCCCGGTTCCGATCGATCGTGCCAGCTGCGATCCGGGCGCCGACACGGCGCAGATTCTCGATAAGCGCCAGCCGCAGCATGATGGGAATGGCCCACAATTCGCCCAGCTTGAGCGGCATCACCGTCTGGTAGGCGGCCACGAAGCGGGAAAGGCTCTCCGCGTCGACCCTGCCGTCACCATGAGCGATCGCCTCGAACGCGAGATCGAAGACGCGAGGAAGCTTGGCGGAGGGCCCGTGCGCCAATCGGGGAAGTTCGCGGCTGTACGCCGTGGGCAGGTGCCGCTTGGCCGTGCGGATCTGCTCCTCGATCAGATAGAAATTGTCGAGCAGCCAATCCGCGGCGGGCGTAATCCGGCGATTTTCCGTCACCGCTGCGGTCAGCAGGTCGCAAACCTCTATGAGGACGCCTTCGTTCTCGGCCAGCCGTGTCAGCAGCTGATCGGGAGCAGGCTCCGGCGCCAACCTGTGTGCGACCGCGAGGCTCTTGCCATGCTGCTCCATCTGATCGGCGCTGAACAACACCGATCGCAGCGGCGGTTCCTCGTCGGCGTATCTCCCAAGCGAGTCGGCGCGACCAAAACGCGCCGTGGCCTCAAGCAATCGTTCAAAAATTGTCCGCTTGCTCACGTTCAATTCGGGAATTCTCTTCGTCGCGGAGACACGGATCACCGCACCGCCCTATTCTCCCGGCGAAAGCAGCGTCGGCTCCCTGTTCGAATCATCGAAACCAAAATCGGTGATGCTGCCCGCCGCATTCCGCTCGCAGTGCAGGAGATCACACATGTCGAGACTCGATTCCCACAAATCACGATAGCAGGACTTGGCAACGGTCCTTCCGCGCGGCTGCGGCGGCGGCCCGCGTACCGTGGGCCACTACGCACCCGTCAGCATTGCGTTTTTCTGCGGCAGCAGACGGTCCGTTTCGGCCTTCACGACGCCGTAGCATTCGCACGACGCCCTTTCCAATCCCGGGCGGTCGATCACCCTGATCCGGCCCCCCATGTGGGTCAACAGTCCAAGCGCTTGCAGCTTGTCGGCTCGCGCCGACACTTCGGTGACGGACAACCCCAGCATATTGGCAATCAATTGCTGGGTCATCGTCAGTTCGTTGGAGGGCAACCGGTCGAGACTGAGGAGCAGCCACCGGCAGAACTGCTGGTCGATCGCATGGTGGCGATTGCATGCCGCCGTTTGCACCATCTGCGTGAGCAACGCCTGAGTATAGCGGAGCAGCAGCAGCTGCAGGCCGCCGTGACGTTGGAATTCGGTCTGGAACGGCACTACATTGATCCGGTAGGCCAAGCCGGCATTCTGTACGACGGCCCGGCTGGGCGTTGTCCCGCCACCCAGATAAAGGGACGTGCCGACAAGGCCGTCATTTCCGACCACCGCGATTTCGGCGGAACCTCCGTCGTTCATGACGTAGAGCAACGAAACGATGCAGGACGTCGGAAAGAAGACGTGCTGCAAGAAACTTCCGGGCTCGTAGAGCACACCACCGAGCGGCAACTCGATCGCTTCCAGGTCCGGCCGCAGCCGCGCATAGTCGGCGTCGGGGAGCGCCCGCAGCAGATGATTGTCGCGCGGGCTTGGCTCGCGCGATGCAGCGTGATGCGGACGTTTGAAAATGGGATCGGCCACGCCGCAACCTATAGCAGCCAATCGTCCTGTACTCTGTGCGGTACCACCCATAATGGCGTCACGGGGTTCGACCACGCGGGCCGGGTCGGGCCCGCGGCGTTGTGGTGAACCCTGGGAGACGTGGCAATGGCGGCCGTTTGCTGGTCGCGGCCGGCGCCGTGCACTGGAGCGTTGGCGACACTGCGTTCGCGCCTGCCGGCGCTGGCGACAACGATGCGTACGGCGCGGTCGAGGCGGCGGCTATTGGCACGCCGTGCCCGGCGCACGGAAGATCTGCCGGGTAATGGCTTTGGACTGCGCGATTCCGTTCACAGTGTACGAAAAGGTGGCGCTGTTGCCATCGGCGAACGTGAGGCCTGCCGCCCCGACGGCCATCCGTGCCACCTTGGCTGGATCGAACGGCGTTGCGTTGAATGCGGGGCCCGTCGACCGGTACAGCGTGCCGGCGTACGTCGGGCCGGTCGCCTTGACCAGAGTGGAGGAGAGCCAAAGCGGGTTTCCGTTCATGTCGTAAGTGAACCATGTCGCAAAGATGAGGTTGCCCTGGTGCGTCAGGTTGATGCCCCATCCCGATTCGGAACCGCCGGGGGCGTTCCACCACAGGTCCTGGTAATTGGTCGCCGACGCCAGAATCGCGGTCGCACCGAACAGGCAGACCGGAGCGGGAGTCGAAAAAACTTCCCGCGTGATGACCTTGGTCTGCATCACGCCGTCGACGACATAACCGAACGCGCCGGAATCGGCGTCACCGAACGTGAGCGTTCCCGTTCCAACCGCACGCGAAGTCACGGCGCCCGGGTCGAACGGCATGGCGCGGAACGCCGGGCCTCGGGTTTCGTAGAGCGTTCCCGCAAACGTGTTGCCTCCGGTATTGGCGGCTGTCATCGACAGCCACCATGGCTCGCCGTTGCGATCGTAGGTGAGCCACGTCGCGAAGATCACGTCGCCCTGGTGCGCAAAGTTGATGCCCCAACCGGCCTCCGAGCCGCCGGGAGCGTTCCACCACAAGCCTCCAAAATTGGTCGGTGCGGTTGGGACGGATGTGGTTCCGTTGAACGGTATGAGCACATGGTCGTCGCCACCTCCCGCCACGCTCGTAATTCGCGACAATTTCGCGCGTGCCGCTGGATCGCCGCGCACCTCCGCATCGAGATAAGTGACCGACCACGTGAAAATGTCGTCGGTCGACGCAACGTCAAAATGGTGCTTCACGCCGATAAGCGCCACGAGCTCGCGCGTGCCGGCGAGGCGCGCAACGCCTTCGAGCGCCTGCGCGATTGGCGCAGTCGTGTCAGAGGTGCCGCTGATGGCGAGATACGGGAGTGCGATCCCATCCAGGCCGTGCTGACCGCGCCCGAATGCCGGCAAGCCCGGTTGTCCGAAATAGGGGACGTACCCGACCGCCGCCTTGAGCCGGGTATCGGTCGTTATCTTCGTCCAGGACTGCCCGATCGATGTCGTGAGTCCGGCTCCGGCCATCAGCAGGAACGACTCGCCGCCCATGCTCGCGCCAAAGCCGCCGATCTGTGCGGCGTCGACGTGGTCGCGCCACTGCGGTTGCACCAGCAGCAGATCGATGGTCGCCGACAAGGCCAGCGGCCGCAGCGCCTGCATCGCCAGGAAATTTTCGAGGTGCGTGAACAGGTAAAACAAGTCGTCGATGGTGTCGAGGTTGAGATCGGAGAACTTCGCATCCATGTGAAACGGCGCGGCAACGACGTAGCCGAAGCTCGCAAAAACGGTCAGTGCGTAAATGTAGTCGTTCGACAGCGGGCTCCCGCCGTAGCCATGCGAGAAAAGCAGGATCGGATAACGCGTCGTCGCGTCCGGCCACAGCGGTGATTCGCCGCCGCGCTGCATGTGCGGCACGATCCGGCCGGTCGGCAGCGAATAATCGGGCCTCGGGTCGGCGGGCGTCGTGGGATGACAGATCACCACGACGTAGGGAATGGCGCGCCCTGCGAATGAGCCGTACACGCCGGAATTGATCGGCGCGTTCACCGTTGCCAACAGGGTGTTCGCCGGATCCGTCAGGAGGTCCGTGGCATCGCGTGGAGTGCCGTCTGCGCGCGGCACACCTTCCCAGTAGAGCTGAACATCTTCGCCTGGGCCAAGGCGGCTAAAATCCTGCGCGACGTTGCTGCACGCGACCGGGTGTGGGCCGGGCAACGGCAGGGGCGGCATCGACGACGCGTCGGCTCCACCGGCGGCACACGCGAAAACAAAAGCCCAACCCGGCAGCAGATGTTGCGGTGCTCGCTTCAATTTATCGCGTTCCGGTCGTTAATGGTGGTGACTCCCATGTAATTCGAGGCTCGCGGCCGATTCGATGCCGGATCGAATCGGTTTGTGCCATCGCTGGCGTTAAGTCTAAAAGGAACGAAACCGGCTGTATGTGCGGCATCGAACGCAACCCGGGCAGCCGTCCAACGTCGTATCCACGTCAACGAGCCGCAGGCGCGCCTCGTTTTTCTAGCTGGACTCCTGCGGCGGTGCTTGCCATTCGGCCGCGGTGGCAAGCCTACCGCAATATCGGGGCGAGGTTTGCATCGGCTGCCGTCCGCAAATCACACTCGACCAGCACACGCCTGACGCGGCATACTTCAACCGGCTTCCGCTCGGCATGGCAGCCCGAACCGAGTATCCGTCACTTGTGAAACTTGAAAGACTTGCCGGCTGAGCGGGGCCAGGTCTCGGTGACGGCACGCTCTGTCCAAGATGATCAAATCTCGGCAGAGCGGCACAATCGTCCACGAGAATTCACGTCATCGATCAACGACTGCGCCATAAGGCGAAAGGAACCAAGAATGATGAACATCGGATACCACAGTCTCTGGGGCCTGCTGATACTCGCTGGTGATATCTGGGCGATCATGAATATTTTCCAAAGCTCCGCTTCCAATGAGAAGAAATTAATTTGGACGATCGCGGTGGTGCTACTCCCGGTGCTGGGCTTGATCCTGTGGTATTTCCTCGGACCGCGGGACGGAAAGGCGTAGGCCTGGCCATTTGCACGTGGTTACGCCACAAGTGAACAATGAAGCCCGTTGCCGGGTAACGCCTGACGCGCCATTGCCATCGGGTTGCCGCTTCACGACGATCGATCCCGACTTTGGACGCTGCGGCCACGATTATCGTAACGTTGATACGACGCCATGAGCGCATCGATTACAGGAGCGCGCTCTGAATTGGGAGGCATCCTCGCGCGGCAGCGGGCACTGGGCGCAACCGAAAATGTCCATTTCAGCCTTGCCGGGCAGCAGGCGAACAGTCTGTTGCATGACGGCCACGCCTGGAAGGACTTTGCGCACACGGCGCTGGCCGGAACGCGCCGCGCGATGCGCTCGGCCCGAGCCGGTGGCGCGCCGATGCTCGTCCACGCGAGCTTTGCCTTCGTGCACGCCGTCGAGCAGGGCGCCCGCCTGACGGAGCCGCTGCGTTCGTCGGTCGAGGCCATCCTTGCATGCGAAGCGCTGGCCCTGTCGGGACCGGTGCCCGCCTGCGTCGTGCGCCTCGGCTATCTGTACGGCCCGGAGAGCGACGATCTGCACGCTTATCGCACCGCGTTTCGTCTCGGCCGACCGTACTGGTCCGGGCCGCCCAAGGCGCTGCAACACCACCTCCATCAATTCGATGCCGTTTCGGCCTTGCTCGCTGCAGCCAGACCACGAAACGCGGGAAGGATCTTCTACGCCACCGACGGTCGCGCGGTTTCGTTCATGAAGCTGATGGATGCGTTCGCGCATCGGGTTGGTCGGCGCACCCCGCTGCATCTGCCGTTGTTCTCGAAGCCCCTGGCCAAAGCGATCGTTCGCGAGGAACACATGCAGCAAGTGGCGCTTTCGATGCCGCCTCGGGCGCCGACGCCGGGCGTGCCGGGATGGAAGCCAAATCTCCCGGACTACCGGAAAGGGCTCGATCAGGTCATCGGGGCTTGGGCCAACTGAATCGGCGAGCGGCGCGGGGCGGCCGGTGGCTCCGGTGCTGCGGTGACGTCGAGTATTCCGCGGTCGACATTTCACTGCCGATCAGCCAGTGCCGAACTTTGCCCGCAGCGGCTCCAATGATCGGGTCAATTCGGTGGTCGTGCACGATGGCCGATGGGAGATTTGCATCGACGCCGAATTCCGCGGCGGTTGCGGTGTGCTTGCTCCTGGCGCCTAACCCAACCTCGGCGCGTACGCCGACCGCATCAGTTCCGTGCTTCTCCGGTTTGCGTGGAGTCGCCCGCACCCGGGCACGCCGCCGGCACGCGGCACGTACACGGCCCGCCCACCGGTGTCTTCAACCTGGCGTGCTGAGAATCGACAACAAGCGGACCGGCACAATGCGACGATTCATTTACGCAGCGATTGCGGGAGCGTCCGCGTTGACCGAGTGAACAGGCCCTAGCTTTTCTTGCTTCCAAGAACCAGGATCAACCCGCCGATCACGATGGCTCCTACCCCAACCCAGATCGGCACGTTCACCGTCTCCTTGTCCGTTATCGACAGCACAAGCGGTCCGATCTTGGCCTCATGGGTCTCCTTCGTGTAGGTAAAGCCGCCGTACACCAGCGCCAGGATGCCGCCGGCGATCAGCGCGATTCCAAGTATCTTCATCGAGTTCACGTTTTCTCCTTCGCAAGAGAGCCGCGGCCGCCACACCAGCCGACGATGCGCCATGGCTCGAGTGAATCCGCGCGTTCCGCCGCATGCGCTGCCGGAATCCGCGCATCGTCGAAACGACGCTGCGCGCACATGGATCGTACTCTGATTACTCCGCCGGTATCCAGCCGCGGCAGCCGTCGAGGAACAGGTTGCCGACGTCGCCGGCCCAGGCATCGAGTTAATCAGGGGTCATCGGCTTGCGGAGAACCACCGCGCGCCCTTGCGGCCATGAGATCACCATATGCAGGAATAGCTGCGCCGCAAAGACCGGGGCGTCCAGAGTGAGGTGCTCCGTGCGTGCCTCGCGCTCCAGCACCCCCGCGATGAGCTCGACGGCTTCCTCCGTGCCGGCCTGTTCGGTAACGACGGCTGCCAACTTCGGGAATCGGACCGACTCCGCGACAATCAGGCGGTGTAAAGCGATGGCGGGCGTGGAAAGCGCTCCGCGCAGGAACAGGCCCGCTAGTCGCTGCAGGATTTCCTGCAGGCTCGCTCCTGCGAGCAGCGGCACATTGGCATGCGGGCGGAGTCGGGCGATGGTGCGATGGACCGCAGCGCTGAAGAGCGCCGATTTGTCATTGAAGCGGTGATAGAACGTCCGCTTTGAAATGCGCGCCCGTTTGGCCACCGCCTCGATCGTCGTCGCGCCGTAGCCTGCCGTGAAGAATAACGCGGTTGCGGCGTCGAGAATTCGTTCGCTGAGTTGCTGCGTTTCGGTCCGCGATGGACGACCGCCGCGGCGGGGGGCGGGAATCCCGGGTGCCGTTACGTTTGCGCGGGTTCGACGTGCCGGCGCCTTCGATGGCGAACGCATCATCCGGCGCGGCCGTTATCGCGGGTTGTTGTTTCGCCCTTGCGGCGAACCGCCAGCGCCCATCGGGTTACCGTTGTAGTAGGAGTAGGCGTAGTTGCCGCCGCGAGTTCCGCGATCGGAGGTGCGTGGGACGTAATTGGCCTGATTGGCGCCGTAGGCGCCTGAACCAGCAGATTAGCCATAGTTTGGACGAACCGGAGGCCGGCCAACATTGCCAGGCGACGGTTGGCGGTAGTTGGGAGGCACCGGTTGGGCGTAGCGCGGCCCGGCGGATAACACGTCGTGGCGACCGCTCGCTTGCGAAGTGCTGCGTTCAGGGAGCGGCCATCTCGCGCGAACGCGCGCGATCGCGAACCAACGGACTGGGCGCTTCCAGAGACGGGCTCGCCGTGTCATGGCTTGCCGGCGCGGCACCGACGCCGCGCATCGGAATCCGACTCGCCGGCGGACGGGCCTGGCGCTCGATCGGGCCGAACATCAGGCGTATGGCCCAGCCGGAGGTACGGCGGATCGTCGCCACCAATCCCATCATGCCGAAGATCTGCAAATAGGCGGGCTTCTTCGAAACGGGAGTCCTGCTACGGATCAAAGCGACAATGAGCCATACCGGGTTGTAGAAGTAAAGATATCCGGCAAGCATCGTCAGCTGCTTTTGCCAGGGACGCTTGTGACTGGATGCAACCACGTAGTTGCCATCGCACATGTGCGGGCGCACCGCCCTGCCGCCCACGCTCCTGAAGACCTGGCCGCTCGTATAGGTCGACTCGAGCAGCTTCGAACCGACGGCGGGTGTCAGCATCAACACCTGCAACGAGACGGCGCCGGCCCTGCGGAGGAGCTCGATCTGATTCAGCAATCCGTAGTTCGACCCGCGCGAGTAGAGCGGCTGCGAGTCGTGGTGCATCATCATCGGCATCGGGCAAATGCCCGCGGCGCGCAGCGCGCGAAACGCTTCGGAGGTCTTGTCCGCGCTCTGGCCCTTCTTGACGAGCGTCGCGGTCATATCCTCGACGCCGAGCCACAGCGCCCGGCAGCCCGACTCGCGTACGAGCGGCAGGTGCTCCTTCATCTGCAGCGTATCGTGGACCGTCACCTCCGTGTACCAACGCGCCCGGTCACGGAGCTTCACGCCGTCGAACTCCGCGCGGGCGAGCTTCTCGACGATGTCGAGCGTGCGTGATTTGTCGTTGAAGAAGTTGTCGTCGGAGCCGAAGAAGAAGCGAAGTCCGTATTCATGGTTGAGGCGAAACATCTCGTCGGCGATCCGGTCGCCGCTCTTCACGCGATACTGCCGCTGGTTGTAGGCGGGGATCGGACAGTACGGACACGCAAATTTGCAGCCGAAGGTCAAAACGAGCGAACTGATGGGACTGCACTCTCGCACCTCCCCGTCGGGCATCGCGCGGGGGCTGAGTGTGGCGTGCCGGCCGGGTGGCTCCATCAGCCGGTAGCCGAGTACCGGGTGCGGCAATTCGTCGAGATCCCCGACCAGTCGTTGCATGCCCGTGTCGACCAGTTCCTCGGGAACGCCGTTTTCGCCGCCGCGCGAATAGACCAGACCGGGGATACCGTCGAGCGCGCGGCTGTCGCGCGCCCGAACGAATGCCGACCGCATCGATTCGCCGCGACCGCGCATCGACAACACCGCTTCGATGAAGCTCAGGAGGACGAACTCCTCGCCCGTGACGACGACGTCGGCGCTGCCCGGGCGTACGGGGTCCGCGCTGAAAAGGTCATACGGCTCGTAGACGGCGTGGGGACCGCCGGCAATGATCAGCGGGCGCTGCGCCAGGTCGATCCTGTGGGCGTCGTGGATCAGATCCATGCACTGCTCGGAATGCAGGCTCATGCTCGAGACCATGAACACATCGGGGATCCTGCCGTCGAGCTGCATTTGTGACGGCCGGAAATTGCGGTTCCACTGCTGAAGGACGATCCGGGTCTTGGCGAATCCCGCGTCGGCCAGCGCCGAGCCTATGGCCCGAACGCCGGCGGGTATCATTCGCGTGTCGGCGAAGATGAACGGCAGCATGCGCGTACGATGATCGAACGCGCAGGCGATCACCGTCGAGAGGTCGTGTTCCCGCGCGCAATTCCGCAGGCGCTCACGAACGCGTGTCAATTCGCCCGGTTTGAGCAGTTCGTCGCCGCGTGCGCGTCGGGGAAGCTCCATTGCGAACCTCTCCAAAGGAATGTGACGGGTCGGACCGCCACGCCAGGTGGGCTGCGATCCCGGACAATGCCAGGCAACCGCACGCGGGACCGCGAAGCGGCATGGCCCCGTCTCTCGCGAAATCAGCGCAACACGTACATCTGGTTCATCGCTGCGGAGCCGTGTCGCGGGTCACCCAATCATTTTACTCCCCCAGCAACTCCGCTACCGGCTGCAGTTGCTCCACATGCTGCGACACGACTTTCACGATGACGATGATCGGAATGCTGAGCAGCATGCCCCAGATTCCCCAGAGCCAACCCCAGAACAGCAGCGAGACGAATATGGCCGCCGCATTCATCTTCGCGATCCGTCCGGTCATCCACGTCGTGACGAAGGTTCCCACAATGGTGGCGATCGCCAGCGACGCTCCACAAACGAGAACCGCCATCGACAAGGAGTCGAACTGCATGAACGCCGCCATTCCGGTCGCGGCGGCCGTGACGCCGGGACCAAGGTAAGGGATGACGTGCAGCAGTCCGGAGGCAACCGCCCAGGCCCCGGCATTCTCGAGACCGATCCAGCGGAAGACGATCCAGGCGAGAACGGCAACCAGCACGTTCGTCAGCAACAGCATGAACAGGTATTTCTGAACGGAATCGTTGATGTCGTCCAGGATCTGCACCGTGATCTTCTTGCTCGACAGCGGACGGGCCCGTCAGCCGCACCAGCTTGCGCTTGAAGATGTCCCCGCCCACCAGCAGAAAGAACGCCAGGAACAACACCATGATCGCCTGACCCACGAAGCCCACGGCCTCCCCGAAACCCACGAGCAGAAAGTTGCCGAGCTTGTTTCCGGGCGGATCGATGACCACATGCGTTGTCGGCCTCCTGGGGACCGGGGAAACGCCGGTGGTCGGCGCAGTCGCCTTTTCGACTTCGGCCGCGGCGTTCTGCATTATTTGTATATTCCCTGCCGGATCGGCCCGTGCCCGCGTCATCGCCTTCGCGAACGTCTTCGCCGCGTCGGGCAACTGCTCGATGACGGTCTGCACCTGCCCGCGCAGCAGGTAGGCACCAACTCCAAGCGCGCTCATCACACCCAGCATCACAATGACCGCGGCTGTGGCGCGCGGAATCCTGATTCGTTCGCGATATGCGACGAGGGGATTCAGCATGTAGGCAATGATGATTCCGAGCAACAGCGATACGAAAAACGTCTGCGCCAAGTCAAGAGCGAATACGACCGCGATCACGGCGAGCGTGGCAAGCGCAATGCCACGCGTATCCATGGGCACCCGGATCGTCGGGACGACGGGTGCGGGCGTCGGCTCCGCAGCGCGCAAGGCGATCGCTGCGGTCCCAAGCTCAGGCGTCACGGTCGTTGCCGCAGGTGCAGGTTGCATTCGTCGCTATCGGATGGCTCTGGGCCGTTGGGCGCAAGTCCCCGCAGCGGCCATGCGCCAGTGCGCAGGCACGGTGCTGGTTCGCTGTCGCACAGATTGCACCATATGGCTCCCGCCAGATCGCCGATGTACTACCGAACACGAGCGCGCTTGCGAAGCGTATCGCAGCGAACTCCAGACCCCGCTGCCGCTTTAGCGCAGCCCAAAAAACGACAAAATGGCGAGGACGATGACGACCGCGCCGACGATGTATACGATGCTGTTCATTGGGGTGCCCTTCGCGTTGGTCCTGGTTGCCTACGCCTTCGGCGGGATTGCCGGGCGTTTACACTGAACCGGGTGATGGCGATGGCCGCCCGAAACAGTACAACGGTGTCAATATCGATACGCGCGCCCGCTTTCGATGCGCACACTGTCGCCAACACGCAAATCGCCAATGCTGGCCTGAGTCAGCGTTTGGTAGATGCCGCTGTCCAAGCGGACGCGAACACGATAGGCGTCCCGGTCCGCATTGCCTTGGCCGATCTCGTGCCCAACCGCGGCACCGCCGACCGCCCCGGCGACTGTCGCGACCGTGTTGCCTGTGCCGCCGCCGATCTGATGGCCGACAACCCCGCCAACAATACTGCCGATGATCGTGCCGGCGATGGCGTTGTCGTTGCTACGGCCGCGGGTCGAGTCGATCGACGCGACGACGCCATAGTAGCCTACGTTCGATCGCGTCCCGCTGTAACGGGAGCCGCCCTTGTCGTATGCGTCGTTGCGTGAATCGGCGCCGGCGCAGCCTCCGACAAGCACGGTTCCCGCGACGAGCAAAGCGAAAAGCGTATTGGGTCTCATGGTTTCTCCGGTGAGGAGCAGCAGCCTAGCCTGACTGACCGCGGAAGTCGGTGCGGTGGCACACACAGATCGGCGACGACTCGCCGCGATTAGGTCGTGACCGCGGGCAAATCGAGTAGGGCAAACTCGTCGTGCTCGCTATGTTCTATACCGTACACATTGCGGCGAAAATGATATATTCCGTCAGAGGCCTCGAATTCGGGCGTTCGAGACATTGCAAGCATTCCTCCCGGCAGATGGTCCAAATGCCGGTAATCCGTGGCATGCGGCAACCCAGACAAGACGGTCTTCTGGCCGCGTGCCGTGCGGACGCACGCCAATGTGTTGCGACGGCGTCTCTACGTGGGTCGGTGCGTTACCGAACAGACTATCGGGGTAGTGTTCCCTACGCTGTTCATCGAAGTTGTAACGAAACGTGACCCACGATGGCGATCCGGCTCGCGATTCGATCCCGTACGGACTTTGTCGTCTCGATGATTGAATGCGGAGACCTCCCGAATGCCTTGTCATCGAAACGAGGGGGCGCCGCGTTATGGCTGCAGTTCGACGAGTTGCCCCGGACGCTCGAATTGACGATCCGATCAGCGAACTCTTTCGCAAGGAACAACCATGCAGATGCAATCTCTCGGCCTCCGCGCAATCGCCTTCGTGGCCGGTATCGCAGCATTGTCCTTCAGCGGCTGGGCCAGCGCGGACCCGCCGTCGCGGGTCGCGCGTCTTGGTTACACGAATGGCGCCGTCAGTTTTTCGCCCGCGGGCGAGAACGATTGGGTACTCGCCACGGTCAATCGGCCGCTGACCACGGGTGACCGCCTTTGGGCGGATGCCAGTGCGCGCGCGGAACTCCAGGTCGGCGGCGCAATGATTCGCATGGGCGGCGACACCGGGGTATCCGTTCTCAATCTCGACGACAAAATCGCCCAACTTCAACTTTCGCAGGGCACCTTGAACATCCGCGTCCGTCGACTCGGACCGGACCAGGTGTTCGAAGTCGACACGCCGAATCTCGCGTTTACGATGCGGCAGCCCGGCGAATACCGGATCTCGGTGGACCCCGACGGCAATGCGACCGACGTCGTCGTTCGCAGAGGCCAGGGTGACGTGTATGGAGAAGACGCCGCGTACATGGTCGATTCGCACCAGGCGTATCGCTTCATGGGGACCGGGCTGCGGGATTACCTGTACATCGACACCCCGGGCCTCGACGAATTCGATCGCTGGGCGCGCGATCGTGACCGTGGCTACGACACCTCAATTTCCGCGCGCTACGTATCACAGGACGTCGTCGGCTACCAGGACCTTGACGCGAACGGCACGTGGCGTGCCGACGCGACGTACGGCAACGTCTGGTTCCCGAATCGCGTGGTCGCAGGTTGGGCGCCCTACCGCTATGGCCACTGGGCATGGATCGATCCCTGGGGCTGGACGTGGGTGGATGACGCGCCGTGGGGATTCGCCGTGTCCCATTACGGCCGGTGGACACATTTCGGAGGAACCTGGGGCTGGGTACCCGGTCCCCCGCGCACCCGAGCCTATTACGCCCCGGCGCTGGTCGCGTTCGTGGGCGGCAACAACTTCCGGCTCACGATCTCGAGCGGCAGCGTCGGCGGCATCGCGTGGTTTCCGCTAGGACCGCGCGAGGTCTATCGGCCGCCCTATGTGGTGAGCAGAGGCTATTTCGAGAACGTCAACCGCAGCAACACGGTCGTCAACAATACCGTCATCAACAATTATTACAACAACACGAACGTGACCAACGTGGTCTACGCCAATCGGCAGGTACCCGGCGCCGTCGTTGCCGTGCCCACGACCGCATTCGTGCAATCGCAGCCGGTGTCTCAGGCAGCGGTGCAGGTATCACGAGACATGTTCGCCAACGCACCGATCGCGGCCGTTCCAGCCGTCGTACCTACCGAGAGAAGTGTGCGCGGTGCGGCGGCGCGGGGCGACGCGCCGCCTACACGCGTGTTCGAACGACCTGTCGTCGCGCACACCGCGCCGCCGCCGGCGCATGTCGGCTTCGCGGCGCAGCAGCAACAACTTGCCGCGCAGCCCGGACAACCGCTCGACGCGGCTGCTCGAAGGGAATTGAAACCGGCAAGGGCCGCGCCAGCTCCCGTCGTCAAAGTGGTGGCTCCGGCGGCCGCAGCCCAGCCGAACGCCGTTCCGCAAACTGCCGCGCCCGCCGGCAGACCCGCTGACGGTCGCCGAATACCGGACGAGCGCAGATCGCCTACGGCCCCCACGGTTTCCGGTGCACCGGTCACGCCGGCACCGGGCGCAGCGCAGCCGCACTGCGCCCCGGGCTGTGCCACCCGCGCCAGCGTTGCAGCCGCAGGAACCACGCGAACAACGCGGCAAGCGTGAACCCCGTGGGCAGCCGGTCGCACCGCCGCCAGCCCCGCCGCAGGGCACGGCGCAGCCGCAATCGGTACCGCCCCAGGCCGCTCCGCCCGCGCCAGCTTCGCAACCGCAGGAACCACGCGCCGGCAGGCGTGACACGCGCGGACAGGCGGTCGCACCGCCGCCAGCCGCGCCGCAAGGCGCAGCGCAGCCGCACTTGCGCCCCAGGCTGCGCCGCCCGCGCCAGCGCTTCAGCCGCAGGAACCACGCGAACAACGCGGCAAGCGTGAACCACGCGGACAGCCGGTCGCACCGCCGCCAGCCGCGCCGCAAGGCGCAGCGCAGCCAAATGTGCCACAGGGAGCGGCGCAACCACAGGGCATGGCGCTGCCGCAATCGGTACCGCCCCAGCCTGTTCCGCCGGCGCCGGCGCGGCAACCACCACCGCGACCGGTGGCGCCCAAGGTGACTCCGCCACCCCAAGTCCCGCCGGTACCGGCCGTACAGCAACCGGCGCCGCCGAAGCCTGACGCAGGCAAGTCGAAAGACAAGAAAAAGGACAGCGAGGAGCAGAAACGCGAAGACGAAGAGGCCCGCAAGAAGAAGGGATAGCACTTTCCCGCGTGGCGATGCGCACGAGGAGCGAGGGGGAATTCCCGGAGACACGTACAAGCCGAACGCGCGTTTGTACCGGGAACGCGGTAGGCTGATACCTGGACCGATCGCGTCGTTGACGGAGCGGATGTCGTCTTTCTGCGCACGGCGATGGATGCCATCCAACGCCACGGCAGCTGGCGCGATGCCGGACTTGCGGCGGGCTTGTACACTCGGGCTTGAATCAACCGCGTTTTCGGAGGTCATTCGCCATGCGCCTGGAAGCCATCCCGATCGGGAATGCCCCCCCCGACGATATCAACGTCATTATCGAAGTTCCGGTCGGCGGCGAGCCGATCAAGTATGAAATCGAGAAGGCGTCCGGCGCCCTTTTCGTCGACCGGTTTCTCTACACGCCGATGCGCTACCCGGGAAACTACGGGTTTGTCCCGCACACGTTATGTGGCGATGGCGATCCTCTCGACGTGCTCGTCGCCAACACCCGCGCGCTCGTGCCGGGATCGGTGATCAACTGCCGCGCGGTGGGTGTGCTGGTGATGGAGGACGAAGGTGGACTGGACGAGAAGCTCATTGCCGTGCCCGCCCACAAGCTGACCAAGCGTTACGATTCCGTGCGGACGGTCACCGATCTGCCCGAGATCACGTGCAGCCAGATCGAGCATTTCTTCCGGCACTACAAGGACCTCGAACCCGGGAAATGGGTGAAGATCGTGCGTTGGGGCGACGTGTCCGAAGCGCGAAGCTTCATTGTCGATGCGATCGATCGCGCCAGAACACGGTCAACGGCTGCGTGAACGGAGCACCGATGCGCGCGCTTCGTTACGATCGCTACGGACCGCCCGAGGTTCTCCGCGTCGTCGACATTGCCGAGCCGGTGCCGCGGGAAGGTGAAGTGAAAGTGCGCGTTCGCGCGGCCAGCCTCAATCCGCTCGACTGGAAGATACGCGCCGGACACGTGCGCCTGCTGCCAGTGTTCCGCTCGCCGCCACGCACACCGGGCTGCGATTTCGCCGGCGAGATCGTCGGTGTCGGTGGCGGTGCGATTTCGCATTTCGTGGGCGAGCGCGTATTTGGCGCGTTGCTGCCGTTCGGGCGCGACGGCACGCTGGCCGAATACATCGTCGCAGGGGTCGACCGGCTGGCGGCGATACCGAAGGATCTCGCTTTCGAACAGGCCGCCGCGTTGCCGATTGCTGCGGGAACGGCGCTGCAGGCCGTCATGGACGAGGCAAAGCTCGGTAGCGGCCAACGCATCCTGATAACCGGTGCCGCGGGGGGTGTCGGGCACTTTGCCGTAAAGATCGCCAAGCATATCGGCGCCTACGTCGTCGGCGTCTGCGGCACCACCAACCTCGACTTCGTGCACGAACTGGGCGCCGATGAAGGAATCGACTACGCGCGCGACGATTTCACGCGCCGCAGCGACCGGTTCGACGTCGTGTTCGATGCCGCCGGCGCGTCGTCGTTCATCGCCGCACGCTCCCTGCTCACCGACGCGGGTTGCTACCTCAACACCGGCGGCAGTGCGTCCGCTCTCGCGAGCACGGTGTTCAGCGCGGTCCTCGCGCGAGTCAGCTCCCGCCAGCGCGCGATCCCGATCGCGCTCGACAGCGGGTTTGCGCGCTGGCAGCGACTCGCTGCGCTCGCACAGGAAGGCATGCTATGCGCGCACATCGAGCGCTCGATTGCACTCGAGGACGTCGCTGAAGCGCAGCGCGCGATGGAAACAGGCCACGGGCGCGGCAAGATCGTCGTGCGTCTTTGAAAGCGAGGCGGAAGCCGGATTTTTCAGTGCAGGAAATGGGCGGTCGAAAGGCATTGATCCGCGATGCGCAATGCCATACGACCGCTACCGTAATTCCAGTGTTCGCTCGCCGGATCACCGCATCTGTGCCGCAAGAAATGCGACCACGCCGCCCCAGAACGCTTGCGGCACGCTCAACGTGTTGTGGTCGGTAGCTGGAATGACGAGCCAGGATTTAGGTCCTCCCCACGCGTCATAGAGCGCCTGCGATCGCTCGGCTGGAACAATCGAATCGCGCTCCGCGACGATCGCCAACAGCGGCGCCTGCGTGCGCCGTGCATCCGCTTCGGAATCAAAGCGATGCCGGAGCAGCCACGAAACGGGAAGCCATGGATAGTGCGTGCGGCCGAGTTCGACCAGGCTGTCGAACGGGGAGACGAGAATGGCGCCGGCGAGCGGTCGCGCCGCGGCAAGCTTGACCGCGACGCCCGTGCCGAGGCTGCGTCCCAACGCGACGATCCGCCGGGCGTCGACGTCGTTTCGAGCGGCAATGGCGTCGTAGGTGACGAGCGCATCGGCGACGAGTGCCGCCTCCCCGGGCGTTCCCTCGCTCGCGCCGTAACCGCGATAGTTGATGGCGACGATCGTCCAGTCGCGCGGCCAGCGCGGGTCTGCGAGCATCCACGAAACTTCTTCCGCGTTGCCGCCAAAAAAGAGGACGACCGGCGCCGGCGTCGCGCTCGCAGTACGCATCCACCCGCGCAGCCGAATGCCGTCGCTGGCGACGATCTCGAGCGGCGTGGCCTCCGCCGGCAGGTGGAGGGCCGAAGCGACCGGTTGCGGAAAGAAGATCATCCGATCCTGCGCGAACCATGCCGCGGCGGGCACGCCTATCAGGACGATGGCAACGACCAGAATCCATTCCATCAGCGTGCGCTTGGCAGTCGACGCGGGCGGCGTCATGCCGTCGATTATAGGCGGCCGGTGGGCGCGGGAAATCCGGTTCTGCGACTTTCGCGCACCGTCCGCAGGGTTTCGTTACGTCGCATACGGTTGCCGCGTGCGACGTTGAGTCCCGGTTTGCTTGGTGGTAGGGTAGACGGTCGCAGTTGCCATATTACCCACACACCGGGAGGCATGCCATGTCGATTCTTCTGAAGATCCGCTGGGACATCAAAGAGGGCATGGAGCCCGACTTCAGGGAGAACCAGAAAAAGCTCTGCGCCGTCATGGCCGGCGATCACCCGGGCGTCGTCTGTTATCACGTCGACTACCCTGCATCCGGCGTGAGCGAGTGGGTGGAAATCTACGCCAACAACGATGCGTTCAGGGCGCATCTCGCCAACAAGAAAGGCGAGCAACCGCTGGCAAAGGTCATCGCAGCCTGCGCGAAGATAACGTGCCGGTGCTGGGGCAACCCGGATGCCGCTTCGAAAGAAATCCTCGCCGGGTTTGGCGCAACCTACCACGACACCGCCGAGTCGTCCTTTGTGTTGCACGCCAGAGCGGACCGGGAATCGCGCGTCTAGGCAGAGCGACAGTGGTGAGTCGCCGTGATGCGGCTCTCACGCGGCAACGAGCGCCTCGGCGCGGGCCGCCGCGCCGAACAGCGCACTCTTCGTCTCCAGCACCACGTCGACCGGGATCGTTGCAAGCAGTTGCGAATGCCGGCCCTTTGCGAGGAAGCCGTCCATGAACGGACCCGCGCGCAGCCTGGAAAGGATCTTCGGCGCGATGCCGCCGGCGACGTACACGCCGCCGGTCGCCAGAAATTTGAGCGCCAGGTTGCCCGCCTCGGCGCCGTACAGACGCGCGAAGATATCGAGTGCCTGTGCCGCGCAGCCGTCGGTTCCGTCGAGCGCCGCATCTCCGATCGCCGCCGCAGGGTCGCCTGCGACGATGCGCTCGGCGAGCGCGTCGGACGGTTCGCCGCGACCCGTGTCGATCAGGAACTCGTAGATCGCATGCAGCCCGGGGCCGGAGACAACGCGCTCCCAGCTCACGTGCCCATGGTGCTGCGCGAGGTACTGCAGCAGCGCGACTTCCATCGCGTTGCCGGGACCGAAATCCGAATGTCCGCCTTCGGAGGGCAACGCAACCCGGCGCTCGCCGACGGTCACGATCGCCGCTTCGCCCAGCCCGGTACCAGCGGCAATGATCGCGCGCGCGCCGGTCCCGCGCCGGCCTTCGTTCAACGGCGCCAGTCCCGCGGGGCCGACATCGGCGATGCCGTGCGCGGTAGCCGCGAGATCGTTGATGAGCTCGACGCGATCGATTCCCAGCGCGCTCGCAATCGCCGACTGCTCCACGACCCACGGCAGGTTCGGCGTCTCGGCCCGGCCGCCGAGGACGGGCCCGGCGATCGCCACGACCGCGGCCTCGACACGAACGTCTTTCAGGAATGCAGCCACCACCCCGTGCGCATTCGGGAAATCGACGCTGCGCAGCGTCGCCTCGGCACGGATCTCACGGCGACCGTTCCTGCGCTCGAACAGCCAAAGGATGGACTTGGTGCCGCCCATGTCGGCAGCGAGCAGCAGCGTCATCGTTGCTTATCCCTGTCGGCGAGCATGCCGGTATCACGCGGCCTGCAGTGACCAGCCGCAATTCCAGCAGAGATCGAAGGTCGCCGGATTCTCTTCGCGGCATTTCGCGCAAACGACGCTGCCTGCACGATTGCGTTCCTCCTCATAGACGCGCAGGACCGCATCGGCGCGAGCGCGGTCGGAGTCGTCGTCCAGCCAGACCTGCGGCTGCGCGACGTCGGGCGGAACGTCACCGACAATGCTCGACGCGTGCTCGTTGAAGACGTGCGCCTTGATCCCCGCGTGCGCGAGGCGGTCGACCAGCAGGTACGCCTCGACGCGGTGCAGCGCAACGAAGATTCTTTGCATGTTCAAGCGCCGATTCGAGTGGCCTGTAACGCGCTGACGAGGCGCTCCAGCAACGTAACGAGCGCCTGCGCCCGAGTTGCATCCCATCGGTATGGCGGCGTTTCATCCATGTAACATGCCTGCGCCATCTCGAGCTGCAGCGCGTGGATGCCGCGCGCGGGCGCGCCGTAATGGCGAGTCACGTAGCCCCCCTTGAAACGCCCGTTCACGACGCTGGTAAACGCCGCGGCGCCGGCAAGTACCAGCGCTGCGGCGTTCTGCACTGCCGGCGCGCAGCTCGCACCGTCGGCCGTGCCTAGATTGAGATCGGGCAGGCGTCCTGCAAAAAAGCGCGGCACCTCGCTCCTGATCGAGTGGCCGTCGAGCAGAATCGCGTACCCATGCCGCACGCGCACACGCTCGATCTCGGCGGCGAGAAGCCGATGATAGGGTTCAAAGTATTCACGGCGCCGGGTCGCAACCTCCTCTGCATTCTGCGTCGCGCCACCGCCGTAGATCGGCTCGTCGTCGAATGTGCGCGTCGGGCAAAGCTCGGTGTTGTCCACGCCTGGGTAGAGCGCCGCGCCGCTCGGATCGCGGTTGAGGTCGACCACATAGCGCGAGTGTGTCGCGACCAGCAGCGTCGCGCCCACTGCGCGCGCAAAGGCGAAAAGTTTCTCGACGTGCCAGTCGGTGTCGGGTAACGCGCGGGCGGCCGGCGACAGACGCGTCGCCAAGTCCGGCGGCACGTAGGTTCCCGCGTGCGGAACATCGATGACCAGCGGCGTCTCGCCACGCTCGACTGTGCAAAGTTTCACTCGTCCCTCCACTGGGTGACGCGCCCGGCTCGTACGACACCGCGGCACGGATTGCCGCCGATCCGGTAGCAGAGTTCAGCCGGGGATGCGATATCCCACAACGCGATGTCGGCACGCTGGCCTGCCGCGAGCGTACCGCGGTCGGAGAGCCCCAGCGCGCGCGCCGCATGCCGCGTCACGCCCGCCAGCGCCTCCGCGGGCGTCAGGCGGAACAGCGTACATGCCATGTTGAGCATCAGCAGCAGCGATGTCACCGGCGACGTCCCTGGATTGCAGTCGGTCGCGATCGCCATCGGCACGCCCAAGGCCCGCAATGCGGCGACCGGCGGCACGCGGGTTTCCCTCAGTGCATAGAATGCGCCGGGCAACAGCACCGCGACGGTGCCCGCGCGCGCCAGTGCCGCGACGCCCCTATCGCTCGCGTACTCGAGATGATCGGCCGACAAAGCGCCGAACTCCGCGGCGAGCGCGGCGCCGCCCGTGTCCGAAAGCTGGTCGGCGTGGAGTTTCACGGGCAAGCAAAGTGCGCGCGCACTTGCGAAAACGCGGCGGGTCTGCGCCGCCGTGAAACCGACCGCATCGCAGTACGCGTCGACGGCATCGACGAGTCCGGCCTCGGCGGCCGCCGGAATCGTTTCGCGGCAGACAAGTTCGATATAGTCGTCGGCGCGCCCGGAAAATTCCGCGGGGACCGCGTGCGCCGCAAGCAGCGTCGTCCGCACGTCGACACCGGCGTCGGCCGCGAGGCGGCGTGCCGCACGGAGCTGCCGGCACTCGTTCGCCGTGTCGAGCCCATAACCCGACTTGATCTCGACGGTCGTCACGCCCTCGCCGGCCAGCGCCTCGAGCCGGCGCCGGCTCGCCGCGAGCAGTTCGTCGTCGCTCGCCGCGCGCGTTGCCGCGACGGTCGCCATGATCCCGCCACCGGACCGCGCGATTTCCGCATACGTCGTACCGGCGAGCCGCGCCTCGAATTCATTCGCTCGATTGCCCGCGTAGACGAGATGCGTATGGCAATCGATGAGGCCAGGTGTGGCCCAGGCACCATCGACGTCGAACCGTCGCTGCGCGGACGCTTCGCGCGGCAGATCACGTTCCACACCCACCCAGACGATCTGTTCGCCTATGACGCCAATGGCGCCGTCGCGAATCGCTCCGTAGGCGGTTTCGTTCTTCATCGTCGCGACGTGCGCGCCGGTGATCAGCAGATCGAATGCGGGGCTCACGGCTGTCCACGCGCAAGGCACGCGCGATAACGCGCGAAGATGGCATCCTCGTGCGGATGATGTCCGTCGCGCACGACCCAGCGCCCACCGACCATGACGTCGCGCACCGGTTGCCGGCAGGGCCCGAAGATCGCCGCGTCGAGCATCGAGCCGACCGCCTGCCCGGCAAGCGCGGGATCGTCGCCATGGAGCACGACGAAATCGGCACGGTACCCGGTGGCGATGGCCCCGGCCCGCCGCGCCTGCGCCTTTGCGCCGCCGCGGGCAGCCGCCGCGTAGAGTGTCTGTCCCACGGGCGCGTCCGCCGATGCAAGCACGTTGCGCGCCTGCCGGGCGAGCCGCTGCGACCATTCGAGCTGGCGCAGTTCGGCATACGGATCGATGATCGTGTTCGAATCGCTGCCAATCCCGAATGCGCCGCTCGCGTCGACGTAAGCGGGCGCGGCAAACGTGCCGTCGCCCAGGTCCGCCTCGGTCGTCGGTGCGAGTCCCGCGATCGCGCCGCTCGCGGCGAGGCTGCGCGTTTCCTCTGCGGTCATGTGCGTCGCGTGGATCACGCACCAGCGTGCGTCGAGCTCCGCCTGGCCGAGCAGCCATTCGATCGGCCGCGCGCCGCTCCACACCACGCATTCCGCAACTTCGATCGCCTGTTCGGCGGCGTGAATGTGGATCGGGGCACCGGAAGGCGCAAGCGCGACGACGGCGGCCAGCTCATCCGGGGCAACGGCGCGCAGGCTGTGCGGCGCGACGCCCAGATTCCATTGCGCGGTCGCGACATCGCGTGCAAGGGTCCCTATCAGCCGCGCATACGCATCGATCGTGTGCACGAACCGCCGCTGGCCCGCGAGAGGCGGCACACCGCCAAATCCGGCGTGGGCGTAGAAGACCGGCAACAGCGTGAGCCCGATGCCCGCAGAATCGGCCGCAACGACGATGCGCCGCGACAGTTCCGCCGGATCGGCATAGGGCTTGCCCCGCGAATCATGATGAACGTAATGAAACTCGGCAACCGCTGTGTAGCCCGCTTTCAGCATCTCGACGTACGCCTGCGCTGCAATCGCCTCGTACGCGTCGGGCTCGATCGCGTCGACAAACGCGTACATCGCCTGCCGCCATGTCCAGAAACTGTCGCCGTTGCCGCTTGCGCGTCCGGTGCGACCGGCAATCGCACGCTGGAAGGCGTGCGAATGCAGGTTCGGCATTCCCGGCAGCAACGGACCGGTAACACGTTCCGCTCCATCGCATTCCGCGTTCGGGTCGACCTGCTCGATCGTCCCGTCGCCCGCGATTTCGATGGCAACGTCGCGCGCCCAGCCGTGGGGCGTCAGCGCGTCGGTCGCGAAGAGTTTCATGGGCAGTCGATACTGACGACGAGCGCAACCGAACCCGGGACTGCTGCCCGAATCTCGAGGGGCGGCGATTCGTCTGCAACGGACGCATCGATGAGCAGCGCATTGCCCGCTTCGAGCCGAAGCGCTGAACACCCGGAAACAGCGCACAGGTGCGCTCCGGTCGCGGCGTAGGCGAGCCGGAATCGCTCCGGCGCAATCGCCGCGCCGCCGTTGCGAAGAACGGCGACCTGTCCACGTGCACGGCCGCGGCGGAACATCGCGTTGAAGTCGCGGCAATGCCCGGCAACCAGCGTGCACTCGATCGCGTCGTCGCCGCTAAAGGCGTGCGGAACGAATGGCGTGGTCAATTCCGCAAGGCCATCGCTCCCGCGCAAGCGCATGCCGGCGCCTTCGACCAGCACGAGCGTCCGATCGACACCCGGAAAGCGCGAGAACGGTCCGTCGCGCTCGACGTCGGCGAGGCTCACCCGCCACGCGAACCGGTCGAGCCCCGTCTCAGGTGGATGCGCGGCGATCTCCATCGTGCTGCCGGCGCCGTTCTTCCAGGGCATCGAACGAAAATCGGCGGGCGTGAGCAGACGGATCATGGCCAAAGGGCGGTGGCAAGAGCGCCGCAGTACCGATTGTAGAGGCATCCACCTCCTGCGCCAACGCGCGAACGGAAAAGGAGAGGATCCCCCTGCCGGAGCGGTGGGTATGGCCCGACTCGCAGAGGCGCATTGACAGGACCCGCTGTTGACCCCTAGATTCCCATCTTTCCTCTCAATCCGGAGACGCCCATGCGCAAGACACTCGCTTTCGCAGCCACCGCGCTGTTCGCGGCATCAATTCCCGCGTCGGCCCAGGAAACCAAGGTCGCCATCGGGATGTCCGGCTGGACCGGATTTCAACCGCTCACGCTCGCGCGGGATGCGGGAATCTTCAAGAAGAACGGCCTCGACGTTTCGATCAAGATGATCCCGCAGAAAGACCGTCACCTTGCGATCGCATCCGGCGACATCCAGTGCGCGGCCACGACCGTCGAGACGTGGATTATCTGGAACGCGAGTGGTGTCGCCACCAAGCAGATCTTCCAGATGGACAAGAGCTATGGCGCCGACGGCATGGCCGTTCGCGGCAACGTCGCGAAAATCGCCGACCTCAAGGGCAAGACGGTGGCCGCCTCGGCGCCTGGAACCGCGCCGTATTTCACGTTGGCCTGGTTCCTGAAGAAGAATGGCTTGTCGGTGAAGGATGTCACGGTCGTCAATCTCGAGCCTGCGGCGGCCGCGCAGGCATTTGTTGCCGGCCAGAACGATGCTGCCATGACGTACGAGCCGTACCTGTCGACGGTGCGCGACAATCCAAAGGCGGGAAAGATCATAGCAACCACCCTCGACTACCCGATGATCATGGACACGTTCGGCTGCACGCCGAAGTTCCTGACCGAGAATCCCAAAGCAGCTCAAGCGCTGACGAACAGTTATTTCGAAGCGCTCGAACTCATCAAGAAAGACCCGCAGAAAAGCAACGAGATCATGGGTGCGCCGACGAAGCAGTCGGGCGAAAAGTTCGGCATGTCCGCTTCCTACCTGCGCTGGCAGGACAAGGCGGCGAACCAGAAATTCTTTGCCGGAGAATTCCAGCAATTCACCAAGGAAGCGGCGGACCTCCTGCTCGAGATCGGCATCCTCAAGTCGATTCCCGATCTGACGACGCTCGCCGACACCAGTTACATCAAGTGATGTTGCATGGGTGATCGGCGGCGCAGGGCGCACGACCGATGACCCCGCTCAAGCCCGTTGCGCCGGGCCGCAAGGCGGTGCTCGGCATCGCATTCTTCGTGCTGTTCGTCGCGGCATGGGGCGTGGCGACGTTCGGTGGCTTCGTGTCGCGGACGTTTCTTGCCGACCCGATGACGATGCTGCGGGAAGGATGGGCACTGTTCACGGAGTACGGCTTCGCCGGCGATGTCGCGATCACCGTCTGGCGTGTCGTCGGCGGCTTCGTGCTGGCTGCCGCATGTGCCGTTCCGCTGGGCATCGCGATGGGGGCCTACAAGCCGATCGAGGCGTTTTTCGAGCCGTTCGTCTCGTTCGCCCGGTACCTTCCCGCGTCGGCGTTCATACCGCTGCTCATTCTCTGGGCCGGCATCGGCGAGATGCAGAAGCTCCTCGTCATCTTCATCGGCTCGTTTTTCCAGGTCGTGCTGATGGTGGCCGTGTCGGTAGGCGGAACGCGGCGTGACCTGGTCGAGGCCGCGTACACGCTGGGCGCGTCATCGCGCGGCGTCGTGCGCCGCGTTCTGCTGCCGAGCGCCGCACCGGCGATCGCCGAAACATTGCGCCTCGTGCTGGGCTGGGCCTGGACCTACGTGATCGTCGCCGAGCTCATCGGCGCATCGTCCGGCATCGGCCACATGATCACCGACAGCCAGGCGCTGCTCAACACCGGGCAGATCATTTTCGGGATCATCGTGATCGGCGTGATCGGCCTCATCTCGGACTTCCTGTTCAAGTGGGCGAATCAGCGGCTGTATCCGTGGAGTCTCGCGTGAGCGCCGCCTGGCCGGCACTCCCATGAGCAAGCTCGCGATCGAAGGCGTCAGCCGGACGTTTCCCGGCGTGCGCGGCGGGGCGCCCACCGTTGCGCTGCAACCCACCACGCTGGCAGTCGAAGACAACGATTTCATCACCGTGCTCGGTCCTTCGGGATGCGGCAAGTCGACGCTGCTGCGCATCGTCGCCGGACTCGACGCGCCGACGACCGGCCGTGTCATGCTGGATGGCGCGCCGGTCACCGCACCCGGTGCCGACCGTGGCATGGTGTTTCAGTCGTACACGCTGTTTCCGTGGCTCACGGTCCGCGAGAACATCTGTTTCGGATTGCGCGAAAGGGCCGTGCCAGAATCGCGGCAGGACGAGATTGCCGCCCATTACGTCGACCGCGTCGGTCTTGCCGGCTTCGAGCACCATTACCCCAAGATGCTCTCGGGCGGCATGCAGCAGCGAACTGCCATCGCCCGCGCACTTGCCAACGATCCGAAGATCCTCCTGCTCGACGAGCCGTTCGGCGCGCTCGACAACCAGACGCGATCGCTGATGCAGGAACTCCTGCTCGGGATCTGGGAAGCGGAAAAGAAGACGGTCCTCTTCGTCACGCACGACATCGAGGAAGCGATCTTCATGGCTGGGCGCGTGATCGTGATGAGCGCGCGGCCAGGACGCATCAAGTCCGAAGTCGCCGTCGATCTGCCGCATCCGCGCCTTTACACGGTGAAGACCGCGCCCGAATTCTCGGCGTTGAAGGCACGTCTGACCGAGGAGATTCGCGTCGAGGCGTTGAAAGTGGCTGCCGCGGCGTGATGAATCCATGCAAAAAGGCGCTCGCCCGGCTGCCCTACCGCCTGCCGGCAACCGGACGAACGCGCGAACCGCGAAAGTTCAGGAAACCTTGACTGGCACGTAAATCTGGCGACCTTGCCGTTCGATCAACAGCGCAACGGTCTTGCCTGCCTTGTCGATCGCCGCTTTGAGTTCGTCGACGGACGAAACGGCCGACGCGCCGACGCCGACAATCACGTCACCCGGCTGCACGCCGGCCTTGGCGGCCGCACCGCCGGCTTTTTCGACGACGAGTCCCGCCTTGCCGCCGCCGGCCTTCTGCTCCTCTGCGCTGCGCGGACGCACGGCAACGCCAAGCTTGCCGTTGGGTTCACCGTCATCATCGGCCTTCGCCATCTTGCCGTCGTCGAGCGCGCCGATCGTGGCGGTGATTTCAACCGGCTTTCCCGCGCGCCACACCTCGATGTGCAACGTCGTACCGGGCGCGGTGTTGCCGATGCGGCTGGTGACGTCGGTGCTGTCCGTGATGATGGCGCCATCGATCTTGCGGATCACGTCGCCGGACTTGAACCCGGCCTTCGCCGCCGGGCTGTCCTTTTCGACCATGCCCACCAGAGCGCCGTTGGCATCCGCGAGCCCGAAGCTGTGCGCCAGCGACTGGTCCAGGGCCTGTATGCCGATGCCGAGGCGCCCATGCGCGACCTTGCCACGCGCTTTCAATTGATCCGCCACGTTCGCGGCGACGTCCGCCGGAATCGCGAACGACAGCCCCATGTAGCCGCCGGACCGGCTGTAGATCTGCGCGTTGACGCCGACCACCTGACCCGCGGCGTTGAGCAACGGCCCGCCCGAGTTGCCGGGGTTGACGGCGACGTCGGTCTGGATGAATGGGACCATCTGGCCGTCCGGCAGCGAACGATGCACGCCGCTTATCACGCCAGCCGAAACGCTGCTTTCGAACCCGAACGGCGAGCCGATTGCGATCACCCATTCCCCGCGCTTGACGGCGGGTCTTGCGGCCAAATCGAGCGCCGGCAGGTTGTTCGCGTCGATCTTGACGAGGGCGATGTCGGTGCGCTTGTCGCTGCCGACGACCTTGGCCGTGAACTCGCGGCGATCGGTTAGCTTCACGACGACTTCGGTCGCGCCATCGACGACATGCGCGTTGGTCACGATGTAGCCATCTGGGCTCACGATGAATCCGGATCCCAAGCCGCGCGAGGGTTGCTGCGGACGCATCCCGGGCCCATTCGGCATCCCGCCGAAGCGCTTGAAGAATTCGTTAAACGGACTGTTCTCGTCCAGATCCTCGAGGTCGGGCGCGTCTTTGCCCTTGGCGTGAAACGTGCTGATGTTGACGACGGACGCCCCGGCGCGATCGACCAATGCCGTGAAATCGGGAAGACTGGCGGCAATGGCCGGAGAGGCGCTTTGCGTGGCTATCGCCGCAGGCTGTGTCGCTGCGTGCGCCGCGCCAACCGAAAGGGCATCGAGATGGGTGTAACCCGTAACAAGACCGGCGCCGATGCCGGCAGCGATCAAGGCATAGGAAACTTTCGAAAGTCGCATCGTGTTCTCCTGTAGGAAACGGCCCGAGGCCCGGGCCTGCACGATGCAATGTAAGGACGCTTGCTTAACCGAACATTAAGGGAGGTCTCGGGACGAGCCCTCCGTGCCTGCCGGCTGCGCTCGATCCGGATCGGCCCGCGGAAAGCGCACACGCACGGCCAGGCCCTTGCCGCCCGCGCCATCGTCGAGCGTCACCGTTGCGCCATGCGCGTCGGCGATGCGCCGGACGATCGAGAGCCCAAGGCCGCTTCCCGCCTCGTGCCCCGCGTCGTCCGCGGGGACCTCACGGTGGAAGCGCTCGAAGACGCGTTCGCGCGCCGCAATGGCGATGCCGGGCCCCGTGTCGGTCACCGCAAGCACGGCGTCGCCGGATTGCGCGGCCACCGCAACATCGACGCGTCCACCGCCGGGGGTATAGCGCAACGCGTTGTCCAGCAGATTGGCAAGCAATGTCTCGAGGCTCGCGGGATCGCCGCGAACCGCGACGGCTTCGGTTCCGGCGCAGCCCAGATCGATGCCCTTCGCCTCCGCGATGGGCGCGCGCGCGACTATCGCGTCTTTCGCCAGCGCGACGAGATCCACGCGGGAGAAATTCGTGACCAGCGCCTCAGGCTCGAGCCGCGCCAGCGTAAGCAGCTGCTCGACCAGCCGTGACGCGCGAGCGATGCCCGCCATGAGATCGGTCATCGCGGCGGCGCGCGTGGAGGCATCCGGCGCACGTTCGGCGAGTTCGGCTTGCAACGCGAGCGCGGCGAGTGGCGTGCGCAATTCGTGTGCGGCGTCCGTCGTGAATCGACGCTGCGCGGCAAGCGCTGCGTCGAGCCTGGCCAGGAGTGCGTTGAGGCTCGCCGCCAGCGGCTGTAATTCGCCCGGCAGGCCCGTATCCGCGAGCGGGATCATCGCATCCGGGCGGCGCTTCGCGACGGCTCGCGACAACGCTTCGAGCGGGCTCAACCCGCGGCCCACCGCATACCAGATCAGCGCTCCGAACAGCGGAATGAGGAGCGCAAGCGGAAATAACGTTCGCGCCGCCGCGTGCGTCGCGAGATCGCGACGCTCGTCGAGCGCGTGGGCAATCTGCACGGCGTGGGGGCCGGCGACATGCGTGTAGACGCGCCACACGCGCCCTTCGTGCTCGACGTCCGAATAGCCCTCCGTGACGGGGACCGGCATTCCGCCACCTGGCTGCGACCAATAGACCAGCACGCCGTCGCCGTCCCAGATCTGCGTGACGATTTCAAAGACGCCTTCCGGTCGCCGGCCAGCCCATGAAGGCGATGTCGCTGCCCGACCGCGAAGCAGTTCGTCGATCCGCGTCGAATACGCAAGCTGCTTCAGTTGCAGGTCGAAGAGTTCCCCGATCTCGGCTCGCGTCGCGAAATAGGTCGCAAGCGTTGCCAGCATCGCCACCGCAACGAGTCCCAACATCAGCCAGACGAGCAGCGTCCGCCGTATCGACGTCATGCCCGCGCGATCACGTAACCCACGCCCCGTATCGTGCGAATCGTCCCGGCGCCCAGCTTCTTGCGCAGGTTGTGGACGTGCACTTCGATGGCATTGCTTTCCACTTCCTCACCCCAGGCGTAGACGCGCTCCTCCAGCTGGGACTTGGAAAGCGCCGTGCCGGGTCGTTCGAGCAAGGCTGCCAACAACGTGAACTCGCGAGGCGAGAGATCGACCGGCGCCCCGTCGCGCGTCACCGTTCGGGCCACGGGGTCAAGCACGAGATCTCCGCTGCGCAGCACGTTTTCGCCACGCCGGACATCACGGCGCAACAGCGCCCGCATTCGAGCGGCGAGTTCGTCGAGGCTGAACGGCTTCACAAGGTAGTCATCGGCGCCGGCATCGAGACCTGCAACGCGGTCAGCCACGGCGTCCCTCGCGGTCACGACGAGCACGCGCACCTTGTTACCGGCGCGGCGCAATTCCTTGAGGAGCTCGAGGCCACTCTTCTTCGGAAGACCGAGGTCAAGCAATACCAGCGCGTACGCGCCCGCGGCCGTGTCGAGCGCGAGCCGGCCCGCCTGCCCGTCTTTCGCCCAGTCGACGGCGTAACCATCCTGCCGGAGAGCGGCGCAGAGCGTCTTGCCGATCATGGGGTCGTCTTCGACCAGGAGAATGCGCATCGTGGCGTGGCAATCGACGTTCAACGACGGATGGCAGATCGCGACCCCAGTCGGTTGTTTGCCGGATCGCAGCGACCGATCGTCCCGACCGGAGGAGAGTCCTATCGCCCGGGCGCCGTCAGCCGCCAAGTCCCGTCGCGGACGCGCCTCGCAACCGGGACCGCGCGACGATGACCCGGATCATTCCTTGCGCTTGTGCTTTTTCTTCTTGGCATCGCCCGAGAGCACCAGTTTTTCCGCGCCGGCATCCGCGGCATTCCGCTTTTCCAAGTCGGCGAGCAGCCCTTCGTCGGTAAGATCGATCGGACGCGAGTTTTCCCAGTCCTGCTGCGCGACTTCGGCGAGCCGCTTGGCGACGTGATGCGATTCGGTTTCGATCGCGAGTTCGCGGCGCGCGTCGAAACTGCCCGGGGCAAGGTTGATCGATCCCACGACCGCGCGCTTGCCGTCGGCAAGTATCATCTTGGCGTGAAGCTTCAACCCTTTCAACTTGTGCACCTTGGCTCCGACGTCGTGCATGATCCGCAGTCCACCGACGCCCTCGACCAGCTTTTCCTTCTTCAATGTGTGCGGCGGCCGCGCCAGAATGTGAATGCTGACGCCTCGCCTCGCAGCGCGCACAAGGCGCTCGATGATGACCGTATCCTGGTAACGTTCGTTCTGCAGCGAGAGCGTATGCTTCGCCGATTCGATGAACTCGGCGATCCGTTCACGGCCGTTGTTGGGACACCAGATGAGCTCCGACTTCGGGTGGGGTTCGAACTTCCCGTGGTTCCAGTCGGCCTCGAAGCACGCCATCATTTCCTCGACCTCGAGCGTGTGCGTGGTCACGACGGCGTAATCGCGCGTTTCCGTAAGGTCGCGCGTTTCCCAGTTGAGCGACTCCACGAATCCCGTCTCGTCGTCGATCACCATCGACTTCTGGTGCGTAAGCGCAAATTCGGGATTGCTGTCACGGACTTCGATCTTCGCCGCGGTCAGCGCCTTGCGCGTCTCGTCGTTGTCGCTCGTGCCGTCGCGACGCGCCGGATTCAGCATCACGCGGACCTCGACCCCGCGGCGCCTGGCCGCAAGAACTGTCTGCAACATGATCGGATCCGTGAACAGGAACATCCGGATGCGCAGCGTGCGTTTCGCGCCGTTGATCGCATCGACGATCGGTTGCGCGGTATCGTCGGGGAGAACTATCAGCCGATGGGACATGATGATGGACCAGTGCAGGGTTGCGGGAGCGGAACGAGGCCGCGAATCCGGAAATCGCGCCGGGCGGATTTCCGAGGTGAACGCCATGCACTCGTACGGCCCAGGCCGCCACGCCGGCGGGTGATTTTACAATACCGACAGCCGTTTGCGCACCGGGTTCATGCCGCCCGCGCGAGCCGCGGCACGGCCGCCAGCAACGTCTTCGTGTACTCGTGGTTGGGATGCGACAGCAATTGTTCGGCGGGGCCCGCCTCGACGAGCTTGCCATCCTTCATCACCGCAATGTCATGCGCCAGATATTCGACGACGCCGAAGTTGTGAGTGATGAAGAGGTAGGCGACCCCGAGTTCCTGCTGCAGCTGTTTCAGCAGATTGAGAATCTGCGCCTGAACCGACACGTCGAGCGCCGAGGTCGGTTCATCGGCGACGATCAGCCTTGGCTCGACGGCCAGCGCGCGCGCTATGGCGAGGCGCTGCCGCTGGCCGCCGGAGAATTCGTGCGGATAGCGAGCCAGAGCATCCCGGCGCATGCCGACTTTTTCCAGCAATACGGCCACGCGCTCCGCACGCTCGCGCGGCGTGACATCGGGGCGCAGCGACGCAACGCCTTCCTCGAGGATCTCGTTGACGCGCATGCGCGGATTGAGCGACGCAAACGGATCCTGAAACACGATCTGGGCCGCGCGGCGCGCCGTGCGCAACGCTTCGCCGTGCAGCTGCTCGAGCGGTTGTCCGGCAAGCCGCGCGGAACCGCCGATCCGGGCGGTGTGGCGGAGGAGCTGCAGCACGGCCTTGCCGACCGTGGTCTTGCCACTGCCGGATTCGCCGACGAGTGCCAGCGTTCGCCCGGCCCGAAGGCCGAACGAAACGCCATCGACAGCCTTGACATAGCCGACGGTGCGCTTGAGGAGGCCCTTGCGAATCGGGAACCAGACCCGATAGTCCTGCACCTCCAGCACCAGATCTCCCGCCGGCGGATCGGCGGGCAGCGCCGGATCCTTGCCCATGACGCGCGTGACCGGTTCGGCGGCATCGACACCCGCATACAGCAGGCAGCGCACCGAATGGCGCGGCCGGAACTCGTGCAGCGACGGCGGCGTGGTGCGGCATCGTGCCATCACGTTGCCACACCGGTCGGCGAATCGGCATCCGGCAAACACCTGGTTCAGCGGCGGCACCGATCCCGCGATCGACGCCAGCCGGCGCCCTCGCTTGCCGGTGTCGGGCAAGGCCTCGAACAGGTTGACTGCGTACGGATGCAGCGGACTCGCGAAAAACTCCCTCGCGTCGGCCACTTCGACCAACTGGCCCGCGTACATCAGCGCCACCCGGTGCGCCATCTTGGCGACGATCGCAAGGTCGTGCGTGATCAGGAGCATCGCCATTTTCTGCGCCGACTGGAGGTCCAGCAGCAAATCCAGGATCTGCGCCTGTATCGTGACGTCGAGCGCCGTCGTCGGCTCGTCGGCAATCACAATGTCGGGCTCTGCGGCGAGCGCGATCGCGATCATCACGCGCTGCTTCTGCCCACCGGACATCTGGAACGGATAGTCCCCGCTCCGCCGCTCCGGCTCTGGGATGCCGACCCTCTTCAGCCAATCGATCGCCTTGGCCTGCGCAGCGGCGCCCGAGAGATCCGTATGCCGTTCGATCACTTCGGTGATCTGGCGACCCACCGTCATCACCGGGTTGAGACTCGTCGACGGCTCCTGGAAGATGATGCTGATGCGGTGGCCGCGTACGTCGCGCATCCGCATCTCAGGCAGCTGCAGAATATCGGCACCCTCGACGCTTACCGTTCCGGCAGTGACGCGTCCGGCGTCGGGAAGCAGGCGCAGGATAGACAGCGCGGTCACCGACTTGCCGCAACCCGATTCGCCTACGAGCGCGAAGGTTTCGCCGCGATCGATCGCAAGTGCCAGCGCATCAACCGCGCGCACGAGGCCGGTGTCGGAGTCGATCTCCGTGGTGAGATTCTCGATCGCGAGCATGGGTGTCTACTCGACGGCCGCGGCAACCGGGCCGTTGTCCCCAGTTGCACGCGGCGCCGGCTTGCCACGCCGGATGCGGAAAGCGCGAGCGCGCGGATCGAAGGCTTCGTTGACGGCGCTCGCGAAAAACTGCATGGACAGCACCAGCGTGACCATGAAACCGAATGCGGCCGCAAGGGTCCACCAGACGACCGGGTCGCGTGACATCTCGGTCCGCGCACTGTTGATCATCGTGCCGAAGCTGTTGGTGGTGGGGTCGACGCCGACGCCGACATAGGAAAGGACCGCCTCGTACAAGACCAGTCCGGAAAAATCGAGCACCGCGACGATCAGCACGATGTGCGTCACATTCGGCAGGATATGGCGGCGCATGATCCCGGGATTCGAAACGCCGAACGCCCGCGCCGCCTGCACGTAGTCGAGTTCGGAAAGCTTGAGCGTCTCCGCGCGCAGCAGGCGTGCGAGCGACGCCCATCCGGTGAGGCCCAGGATCACCGCGAGCAGGAACAGCCGGATGTCGGCACGTTCCAGGCCGGTCTCGAACATCTGCGGGTTCTTGTCGACGAAAACCTGGATCATCAGCACGAACGCCGCGATCAGCAGCACCGACGGGATCGACGACAACATCGTGTACAAGTACTGGATGGCATCGTCGACGCGGCCCTTGTAATAGCCGGCAAGGATGCCGAACACGATCGCGAACGGCAGCGTCGCCAGCGTGGCGAGGGAGCCGATCACGACCGCGGTGCGGATCGACTTGATTGCCTGGAACAGGACGTCGTTGCCGGTCTGGTCTGTGCCGAACACGTGATAGGCCGGCCACAACGCCGCAACCCAACCGGCGAAGAGCGCAAGCGCGGACGCCGTCAGCAGGATCGATCGCAACGGAAATTCCGTCGTCCGCTGCCAGATCGCCCGCAGCGACTCGCGTACGCTCGCGCGAACCAACCGTGCACGAAGCGCGCCGACGAGAAGCCACAGCACCGTCGCGCCCATCGCCCCGCCGGCGAGCCCCACGATCGAACGTCGCGTCACGTCCCCCGCCCATTCGCCGTCGGTGTCCTTGAGATGCGCACCGCCGAACTGCAACCGCGGATAGTCGCGGATCGACTTGCCGTCCACCAGCATCGTCTCCTTCGAGTACTGGTGCGTGCCGAGCGGAATCGAGTAGGTCTTCTCGCGCGCCTCGCGCGGGCCGGCCAGCAGTTCATCGAGCAGCGACAGCGTGCGCGTCGCATAGGCCGGCGCGGCGTCGGCCGCTGCGCCCTGCGCCGGCGGGAGCAACAATCGGAAGTGAACGGAATCGAGGGCGGCCAGCGCAAGAAATACCAGCAGCACGACGGCGGCCGCCATGGCGACGCGGTCGTGCAGCACGGTGCGCCAGGTTTGCCGCAGCGTCGGCGTGCGCAGCGTATGCCAGACATAGAACGCGATCGCCACGAGCAACCCGTAGAGGGCGATGTCCGTGGCGAGAAATACCAGCTTGGGCATCGTCGTCAGCCTAGGCGGATCCGCGGATCGGCGACGGTATACGAAATGTCCGTCAGGATGAGTCCGATGATGTAGAGCACGGACCCGACGAAGACCATTGAACGCACGATCGCGAAGTCCTGGCCGTTGATCGCATCGATCGTGTAGCTGCCGAGTCCGGGAATCCCGAAGAACGATTCCATGATCAGCGCGCCGAGAAAGAGCAACGGCAGCACGGCGACGGTGCTGGTGAGAATCGGCAGCAACGCGTTGCGCAGGACGTGGCGGAAGAGCACGACCGTCTCGGACAGCCCCTTGGACCGCGCAGTTCGCACGTAATCCTTGCCGATCTCCTCGAGAAACATCGTCCGGTAGAACAATGCCTCGCCGCCCATCCGCGACATGATGCCGATGACGATCGGCAGGGCGAGAAACACGAACAGGTCCTTGCCCCCGGCGAAGCCGGAGATCGGCACCAGCTTCAGGAGCTTGCTGAAGAAGAACTGGCCAACGATGATGTAGAACAGCGCCGAGATCGACAGCAGGAACACCGCCAGCGTGACGCCCCAGAACTCCAGGTACGTGTTGCGAAAGAACACCATCAGCAGCGAGAACACGATCACGACGCAGATGCCGAGAAGGAACGTCGGAATCGCGAGCGCGATCGATGGTCCAACCCGCTGTTTCAGTTCGTAACCGATATCGCGCCCGCTGTCGGACGCGCCAAAGTCGAATGCAAACAATTGCGCCGAGCGCTCGACGAAGATGGTCTTCGTCAGTTTCCGTGCGCCGGATTCCTGCCCGTTCCAGAACAGCGGCTTGTTGTAACCACGCTCAACCTTCCACTTCTCGATCGCATCCTGCGTGACGCGCTTGCCGCCGATGTTCATGCGCGCCATGTCGTCCGGCGTATTCACCGTGAAGAACAGCAGAAACGTGAAGAGATTGACGCCGATCAGGATCAGCACGCCGTAGCCGATGCGGCGAATGATGTAATGGATCACGCCGCGGTGCCTTCGCGCGCCAGCGTGCGCGCGGCGGTCTCCCGCTCGCGCCGGCGCCACGCGAACCACGCCGGCACGATGGCGGCGAAAAGCCCGATCAGAATCACCGGGAGCGGCCACCAGACCGGCTGGTTCCATTCGGCGATCTTGCGTGCGCGCAAGTCGGGGTCGAGGCGCAGGTAACCGATGTGGTTGCGGATGATCTGGGTGGGCTTGCCGTTGCGAATCCACTGGTGATAGGCCGCGGCCGACGTCGGGAAGTAACCGAAGCTCCAGATCGCGTCGTTCTGCACGATCTCGATCATCCGGTCGATCAGCTTCTGTTTTTCGGGGCCGTCTTCGAGAAACTTCATCTGTTCGTACAGCTTGTCGAACTCGGGGTTCTGATAGTTCGTGTTGTTCTCGCCGTTGCCGCCGGTCAGCGCCTTGGCGTTGGGCCCGTACAGCATGAACAGGAAGTTCTCGGCATCCGGGTAGTCGGCAAGCCAGCCCCAGAAGAAGATCTGGACGGAACCCTTGCTCATCTTGTCCTGGAACCGGTTGTAATCCGTCGCGCGCACTTCCAGCTGGACACCGATCTTCGCGAACTGCCTCGCGTACCAGTCGAGCAATGCCTTGGTGCCAGGCGACGCCGCCGAGATATAGTCGAAGTTCAGCACCAGCGGCTTGCCGGTTTTCGCGTCGCGCCCGTCGGGATAGCCCGCCGCAGCCAGCAGTTGCTTCGCTTCGTCGATTGATCGTCGCACCGGCTTGCCGTCCGGACCCTTGCGATAGACGACCGGATTGAACGCCGACGGCCCGTCTTCGCCGATAGCCGAACAGCGAAGGCGGCAGCGGCCCCTGCGCCGCGCACGCCCTGCCCGCGCTCGAAGATCGCGATCTGCTCTTCCCAATCGATGGCGATCGACAGCGCCTGTCGCAGCTTGCGGTTGCGCTCCGCCTGGGCAGGCGTATCGCCCTTGCCGACGACCGGATCGAGCCAGTTGAAGCCGATGTACCAGTTGTTGGCCTCGATCGTCGTGGGCAGCTTGATGCCCTTGTCCCGGTATTCCTTCTCCTTCTTCTTGTCGTCGCCCATCGCCACGATCATGCCGGTGCCGTAATCGAGGCGTTCGATCGCCGGCGAGTCGTAGTAGCCCTGCATGAATTTCGCCTGCAGCGACACGCCTTCCTTCTCGATGTCGAACACGACCTTGTCGACGAACGGAATCGTCTTGCCGCAATCCTCGAGGTACCCTTTTTCCCGGTCTCCGGGCTCGCCTTCGCACGGATACGGCTCGCCACGGAAATTCGGATTGCGCTGCAGCACGTGCCGGCGGTTCTCGACGTACTCGGTCAGCATGAACGGGCCCGTGCCGACCGGCCAGTAATTGAGCGTGAGGTTCTTCTCCGCCATGCCGGGCTGCGCGTAGAACTTCTCCGCCTCCCACGGGATCGGCGCAAAGAACGTCATCGCCAGCCAGTACTTGAACTGCGGGTACTTGCCTTTCACGCGGATGCGCAACGTGTGCTTGTCGAGCGCCTCGGCGCCGGCGAAGGAATACTGCCGGAAATCGAGAAAGGGCAGGTCGCGGTCGGTGGGCGCGAGATCCCGGCGCAGCGCCTTGTCCACCTCGACGATCCGGTCGCCGTGCTCCTTCAGCCCGACGATGTAGTCGGACATCGTCGAGAACGACGGTGACTTGATGCGCGGAGTGGCAAGGCGCCGGATCGAATAGACGTAATCGTCCGCGGTCAGCTCGCGCGTTCCGGTCTCCTTGAAGTCGGTGATCTTGTGTTTGTCGGCGACGTCCTCGCGCCGCATGGCGTGGTAGCGGTACTCACCTCGCTCGTCCTTCGCGAACGCCGGATGCGGCGCGTACTTGATCCCGGGTTTGATCTTGACGACGAACTGCGTTTCCGCGACCTGTTCCCCGGGCGCGTCACCCGATAACTCCTTGCCATCCTTGTCAAGATAGAGGGGTTGCGCGACCTGCGCCGCCGTGCGACCCACCAGCTCATAGGGACGCTTCAGGAAGTGGTAGCCATACAACGGCTCGTACACCTGGTACGTAAACGGAGTTTCGTCGTTGGAGTACGAGCTGGTCGGATCGAGATACTTCGGGGATCGCGCCAGGAACGGCACGTACATCGTGTTCGTCTTCTCGGAGCCCAGCGGATGCGGATTGTTCGACACTTCGTCGCAGCCGGTCAGTCGCAAGGCCGGCGGCAAGCACCAACCCGCCACCCAGCGCGATCAGCGCGAAACGGGACCGGCGAGCGGCACGATCAGCACAGTTCATCGGAGGTTCTCCCGTCGGCACGGCCGCATACCGCGCAATCCATAGAGGTCGTGATTGTATCCGCAGACGGCGCATGGCCGGGAATCGACCGGCATTTCGGCACCTGGCGATCTTGGATCGGGGCCCGACGCTTTGGTTCCGGGAAACGGGCGACGTCCCGCCTTCCGGCGCTAGTACCGCGCATTGCCAGGCGTTCGCGGAAACGGAATGACGTCGCGCACGTTGGACAGCCCGGTTGCGTAGGCCACCGTGCGCTCGAAGCCGAGACCGAACCCGGCGTGCGGCACCGTGCCATAGCGGCGCAGATCGCGATACCAGCCGTAGTGTTCCTTGTCCATTCCCGCTTCACCAAGCCGGGCGTCAAGGACGCCGAGGCGTTCTTCGCGCTGGCTGCCGCCGATGATCTCGCCGATCCCAGGCGCGAGAACGTCCATGGCCGCGACGGTGCGCTCGTCATCGTTCAACCGCATGTAGAACGCCTTGATCGCCTTCGGGTAGTTCATCAGGACCACCGGCTTCCCGGCGTGCTTCTCGGAGAGATAGCGCTCATGCTCCGATTGCAGGTCGATGCCCCACTGCACGGGGAATTCGAACTTCTGCCTCGCCTGCTCGAGAATGCGAATCGCCTCCGTATATTCCATCCGCAGGAACTCCGAGTCGACGATGCCCTGCAGCTTCGCGATAACGCCCTTCTCGATGCGCTCCTCGAAAAACGCCATGTCATCGGCGCGCTCGTCCAGCACGGTACGGAAAATGTGTTTCAGCAATGCCTCCGCGAGCGTGGCGTTGTCGGACAGGTCGGCAAACGCGATTTCCGGCTCGATCATCCAGAATTCCGCCAGATGACGGCTGGTATTGGAATTTTCAGCGCGGAACGTGGGACCAAAGGTATAGACCTTGGACAGCGCCAGGCAGTAGGCCTCGACATTCAGTTGGCCCGACACGGTCAGGAATGTCTCGCGCCCGAAGAAATCCTGCGAGTAGTCGACCTTTCCGGCCGGTCCGCGCGGGAGGTTCATGAGATCCAGCGTCGAAACACGGAAGAGTTCCCCCGCGCCTTCGGCATCCGACGTCGTGATGATCGGAGTGTTTACCCACAGGAAGCCATTCTCGTGGAAGAACCGATGGATCGAATGAGCGATCGTATGGCGCACGCGCGTCACGGCACCAATGACATTGGTCCGGGGCCGCAGATGGGCGACGTCGCGCAGGAATTCGAGTGTGTGCGGCTTCGGCTGTATCGGGTAGGTATCCGGATCGTCGATCCAGCCGACGACCCGGATCGAGCCGGCCTGCATCTCGAACGGCTGCCCCTTCGCCGGTGAAGGCACGATCGTTCCGGTGGCCTCCACCGAGCAACCTGCCGTCAGGTGCAGCAACGTCACCGGCATAGTTGGGCAGCGTATTGGGCGCGACGACCTGAACCGGGTGGAAGCAGGAGCCATCGGAAACATGCACAAAGGAGATGCCGGCTTTCGAGTCGCGCCGCGTGCGCACCCACCCGTTCAGCGTGACGGGCGAATCCTGCGGCGCGCGTCCCGCAAGTATGTCCGCGCAAGTCAGAGCAAGCATCGAAAACCCTGGTCAGCCATGATTGTGGCGCGGGAACGCCCGATGGTCGCGCCCAGCGGGCCAATGATACCGGACGCGGTGCTCCGATCGCGCACCGGTCGATCGCACGCACGCGCCGTGCTCAAGGCAGCCGGGCGGCACGTCCCGGACCGGACGCGCCGGTACTACGCCAAGGGCGGATTGACGAACCCCGGGATCCGCGATGGATCGACCGTGTCGATCTGGCCGGGGTCCATGCATTGCGACGCGTATTGGAGGTACACCTTCTCCCACATGAACACATCGAAGAGATCGGGATCGATATGGCCGTTCTCCTTGAACCGGCCCAGAATCTGCAGCGATTCCGACAGCGTCTTGCCCCTCTTGTAGGGGCGGTCGGCGGCGGTGAGCGCTTCGAAGACGTCGGCGATCCCCATGCAGCGCGCCTGCAGCGACATCTGCTCGCGCGTAAGCCCGCGCGGGTACCCCCTGCCGTCCATGCGCTCGTGGTGGCCTCCCGCATATTCCGGGACATGCCTCAAATGCCGCGGCCACGGCAAGGCTTCGAGCATCTGAATCGTGACTTCGATGTGGTGATTGATGACGCGCCGCTCCGCGTCGGTAAGCGTGCCCGCACGAATCGTCAGATTTTCGACTTCGTCGTCGCTCAGAAAGTCGTCTTCCTTGCCTTCGGTGTCGCACCAGCGGTACCTGGCCGCGATCCGGCGAACCCGCTGCTGGTCCTCCGGTCGCATGGCTTCCACGCCGATGTTGCACAGGCGCAGAAACGCGCGATCGGAATCGATCTCGGCGAGAAGCGACGCGCATTCGCGCTCGGCCCTGGCCAGGGCGTCCCGGTCGCCGTCCCGCAGCGCCTTCAACTCCGCCTGGCACAATTCAATCCGGGCGTCGCGCCGGATGACCTCGAAGCGCGTGTCGATGAGATGGATGCGGTCGTAGATGGTTTGCAGCTTGGTCCCCTTGTCGACCACGTGGACCGGCGTGGTGACCTTCCCGCAGTCGTGGAGCAGGCCGGCGATCCTGAGCTCGCGGCGATCGGCGTCCGACATCGCGAAACTTCCGAGCGGACCGACTTTGCAGTGGTCGACCGCATCGGCCAGCATCATCGTCAAGATCGGTACGCGTTCGCAGTGCCCGCTCGTATAGGGCGACTTGTCGTCGATCGCCGCGTTGATCAGGCCGACGAACGATTCGAACAGGTGCTCGAGACGATTGATGAGCATCCGGTTGGTGAGCGCGATCGCCGCCTGCGAGGCGAGGGACTCCGCGAGGTGGAGATCGGCCTCCGAAAAGGAGCAGACGGCACCGCTCGCCCGATCCTTGGCGTTGATGAGCTGCAGCACGGCGATGATCGCATTCTCGTGGTCCTTCATCGGCACGGTCAGGAACGACTGCGAGCGGTATCCGGTCTTCTGGTCGAAACGCCGGGTCCCGGAGAAGTCGAAGCCCTTCTCGCAATAGGCATCGACGACGTTGACCGACGTGTCGTGATGCACGGCATAGGCGGAAACCATGCTCGACACGGGCGCGCCATCGGAATCGTAGAGCGCGATCGGCGCGAACGGGATCGCAACGCCGGTCGTGCCGCCCATCGCGATACCCAGCGTATCGTTGCGCACGATCTCGAACTTCAGCGTGCGTTCAGCGGTCACGCGATACAGCGTGCCACCGTCGGCGTTGGTCAGTCCCTTGGCGGCGACGAGGATGGCTTCCAGCAGGCGCTCGATATCCGTTTCCCGGGAGAGCGCAACGCCGATTTCGTTGAGCTGCTCCAGTCGCTGTAACAGATCGTCCGGATCCGGTGCTCGCTCTGCCGCGGTCATGGCAAACGGCCGCTACTTGATGCAGACCGAGCGGACCTGGTGAATGTCGGTGATTCCCATGAGCACCTTCTCGATGCCGTCCTGTTTCAGCGTGCGCATCCCCGCTTCGAGCGCGGTGGCGAACATCTCGGAAACCCGCGCGTGCTCCTGGATGTTCTTCTTGATGGCGTCGGTGCCGATCAGCAGTTCGTGCAGACCGACCCTGCCCTTGTAGCCGGTGCCATTGCAGACATCGCAGCCGACGGCGGCGTACAACGTGATTTCGCCCTTTTCGTTGCCGAACGCCGTGATCCACTCCTGGCGCTGATTCTCCTGCGCCGCCTTCACGTTCTTCTTCCACGATTCGGTGGCGACCAGTTCGAGCGAATATTCCTCCAGCAACGCCTTCAGTTCGCTGCTGGTCGCCACGTGCGGCTTCCTGCAGCTGGTGCAAAGGCGCCGTGCCAGCCGCTGCGCCAGTATCCCGAGCAGCGCATCGGCGAAATTGAATGGGTCCATCCCCATGTCGAGGAGCCGCACGATGGACTCCGGCGCGCTGTTCGTGTGCAACGTCGCCAGCACGAGATGGCCGGTAAGCGACGCCTCGATGCCCGTCGTCACGGTTTCCCGGTCGCGCATCTCGCCCACCATGATGATGTCCGGATCGCAGCGCAGGAACGCCCGCATCGCCACGGCGAACGTGAGCCCGGCTTTCGGATTCATCTGCACCTGGCGCAATCCGCGCTGCGTGATTTCGACCGGATCCTCGGCGGTCCAGATTTTCGTTTCCGGGCGGTTGAGGTAGCTCAGCACCGAATGCAGCGTGGTGGTCTTGCCGGATCCGGTGGGCCCGCACACGAAAAACAGGCCATACGGCTTCGATACCGTCGCCTTGCACCGCTCCAGGTTGTGCTTCGACAAACCGAGCATGTCGAGCGGTATGGGTTCGCCGGCGCCGAGGATGCGCATGACGACATCCTCCATGCCGCCCTGCGAAGGCACCGTGGCAACGCGCAGTTCGATGTCGAGCGGACCGAACTTCTTGAACTTGATCTTGCCGTCCTGAGGCTTGCGTCGCTCGGAGATGTCGAGGTCGCACATGATCTTGATGCGCGCGGCAATCGCGTCGCGGTAGCCGTGGGGCACGGAGATATACGGCTGCAGCAGCCCATCCTTGCGAAAGCGGATCTCGGTCTTGCCCTTGCCCGGATACGGCTCGACATGCACGTCCGATGCCCCCTGCTGATACGCGTCGACGATGATCTTGTTCACGAGCTTGACCACCTCGTTGTCGGCCGCCGCGGTTTTCATGTCCTCGATGGCTTCGTCGCCACCATCGTCCTGCATGTCGGACAGGAGGTCACCGATCGACTCGTTGTCAAACGACCCGGTCGTCACGCCGAACATCAGGTCGAGGGTCTTGCCGAACTCGCGATTGCCGCATACCCGGTAGTTGATCTTGCCCTTCGGATACACGTTGTTGACGACCCTGGAGCCGCGCAGCTTCTCCGGATCGGTCGTCAGCACCACCATGCCGTCCTTGCCGTCATCGATGGGTACCCACATGCTGCTTTCGAGGAATTCCCGGTTCAGGTTGCGGAGCAGATCGAAGGGCTTGACGCGATCGATCCGGAACGGCTCGTAGGGAACATCGAAATACGCCGCGAGGGCCTCACCGATCGCACTGGGCTTGACCTGAAACTCGTCGATGAGGACCGTCTCGACGTCGAGGTTCTTGCGGCGTGCCGAGCGCGTCGCGAGCTCCAGCTCTTCGGCCGAGGTCACCGCGTTGGCGACGAGGGCGTCGTACTTGCCCCTGACCGGCGCCGCCGGCCGCTGGCGCTGGCGCAACGCGATGGCGAGCGTCTCGCAAAGCAGCACGATCCCCTCTTCCATTGCATGCGGAAACGGCTCGCCCGATCGGTAGTTCATCAACTGCACGACACCGATCAGGTCTCCGGACTGCACGTCGACAACCGGCGCCACGAGCATCTGCTTGCTGCGATATCCCGTCTTGGTGTCGACTTGCCGGAGGAAGTTCAGATGCGGGCTGTAGGCCTCGAGCTCCTTCGCGTCGTAGACGTCGCGAATGTTGATGATCCGCTTGTGCAGGGCAACGTAGCCCGCGACGCTCTGGTCCGTGACCGGCAACTTGAAATCCTTGTATGAGTTGAGGCCCGTCTTGACCTTGGTGACGATGTTCCTCCCGCCGTCGCAGGACACGTAGATCGTGAGGCGGTCTGCGGAGAACAGAGTGCATATTTCATGCCCGAGATCGAGCATGATCTCGTCGATATGGGTCGTCGCGTGAATCGTGTTGGTGACCGACTGGAGCCCGTTGAAGAAAGCGAGCTTGTCGGCAAGGCCACCATGCGTCGCTGGCTTGTTGTCGAGCGCGGTACTCATGACGGTGACCATCCGTACCTCCGTCGCCAAAACCGCCGGCGCCAATCCCGACCCGATGCTACACGCGCGGAGCGGCGCGAACCAGCGCCTTGGCCATCAGGGGATCGCAGAACACCTGCCGCGATGCCCGGGCAGGCAAATTGTCCATCCGCCGGGCCCCTGGTAGCAAGGGATGGCTGCAACCGGCCGGGCCCGGTAGGCGCAAGGATGGGGACACCCTGCACCGGGGTGCGGGCACGGTCCTGGCCGTTGCCATGCTCGACTGGCTGCTCCCGAACCCGGTGACAGCCCAAAAAAAAGCCGGGCAAAATGCCCGGCCTTCGTCGTCTCGCGGCGCCGTTATTCGGTCTTCGGCTCGGCGGCGGCCGGCTCCGGACGGTCGACCAGCTCGACCAGCGCCATCGGCGCGTTGTCGCCCTGCCGGAAGCCGAACTTGAGGATGCGCAGGTAGCCGCCCGGGCGCGCCTTGTAGCGCGGGCCGAGCTCGTTGAACAGCTTGGTGACGATGTCGCGGTCGCGCAGGCGGTCGAACGCGAGGCGGCGATTGGCGAGCGTCGGCGTCCTTGCCGAGCGTGATCAGCGGCTCGGCGACGCGACGCAGCTCCTTCGCCTTCGGCAGCGTGGTCTTGATGACCTCGTGCGTGAACAGCGAGTTGGTCATGTTGCGCAGCATCGCGAGGCGATGGCTGCTGGTGCGGTTGAGTTTCCGCAGGCCGTGACGGTGACGCATGATTCTGCTTCCTTATCTTTCCCGCGGGAGTCTACGGGCGATCGAGCCCGGCCGGCGGCCAGTTCTCGAGCTTCATGCCGAGCGACAGTCCGCGCGACGCGAGCACTTCCTTGATCTCGTTCAGCGACTTGCGGCCGAGGTTCGGCGTCTTCAGCAACTCGGTCTCGGTGCGCTGGATCAGGTCGCCGATGTAGTAGATGTTCTCGGCCTTGAGGCAGTTCGCCGAGCGCACCGTCAGCTCCAGGTCGTCGACCGGGCGCAGCAGGATCGGGTCGACCTGCGGCGACGCTGCGCTCCGCGGCCGGCGGTCCGTGCCCTTGCAGGTCGGCGAACACCGAAAGCTGCTCGACCAGCACCGACGCGGCATAACGCACCGCCTGCTCGGGCTCGACGACGCCGTTGGTCTCGATGTCCAGCACCAGCTTGTCGAGGTCGGTGCGCTGTTCGACGCGCGCGCTCTCGACCGCGTAGCTCACGCGGCGGACCGGGCGAGAACGAGGCGTCGAGCAGGATGCTGCCGATCGTGCGGCCGCCTCCGGCTTGATCGCGCGCGGTCGCCGGCTGGTAGCCGCGGCCCTTCTCGACCTTGATTTCCATCTCGAGCTTGCCGCCGGCCGTCAGGTGCGCGATCACGTGCTCGGGATTGATGATCTCGACGTCGTGATTGGGCTCGATGTCGGCGGCCGTGACCGCGCCCTCGCCGTTCTTCGCGAGCCGCAGCAGCACGTGGTCGCGGTTGTGCAGCTTGAGCACGACGCCCTTGAGGTTCAGCAGGATGTCGACGACGTCCTCCTGCACGCCGTCGAGCGCCGAGTACTCGTGCAGCACGCCCGTGATCTGGACCTCGGTCGGCGCGTAGCCCGGCATCGAGGACAAGCAGCACGCGGCGCAGCGCGTTGCCGAGCGTATGGCCGTAGCCGCGCTCGAACGGCTCCATCACCACCTTGGCGTGGAACGGCGAGCGTGGTCTGCACGTCGATGATGCGCGGCTTCAACAGGACATTGCTCTGCATGCGGAACCTTTATGCCGGAAAACTCCTGATGGGCCCGATGGCGAGCGGCTGCGCCGCCGCCATCGAACATCCGCTACTTCGAATACAGCTCGACCACCAGGCTTTCGTTGATGTCCTGCCCGAACTCGGAACGATCCGGCGCACCCTTGAATGTGCCGGTCATCTTCTTCGCGTCCACCTCGACCCACGACGGGAAGCCGACCTTCTCGGCGAGCTGCAGCGCATCGCTGGATGCGCAGCTGGCGCCTTGGACTTCTCCGTCACGGCGACGACGTCGCGCGGCCTTGAGCAGCGCCGACGGCACGTTGAGCGCCTTGCCGTTGACCATGATCGCGCCGTGCGTGACCAGCTGGCGCGCCTCGGTGCGCGTCGAGCCGAAGCCCATGCGGTAGACGACGTTGTCCAGGCGCGACTCGAGCAGCTGCAGCAGGTTCGTGCCGGTCGATGCCCTTGCGGCGCGCGGCCTCGACGAAGTAGCGGCGGAACTGGCGCTCGAGCACGCCGTAGATGCGGCGCAGCTTCTGCTTCTCGCGCAGCTGCTTGCCGTAGTCGGACATGCGCATGCCCGACTTCACGCCGTGCTGGCCGGGCTTGGTGTCGAGCTTGCACTTGGAGTCGAGCGATCGACGCGCGCTTTTCAGGAAAAGGTCGGTGCCTTCCCGTCGCGCCAGCTTGCATTTGGGTCCGGTATATCGAGCCACTTTAGCTATCCGAAGTGATTGCAATCGCGTAAACGCGTCGGTGAGTTGCGAACGGTGGACGATGCAGATCGGCGGCGCGGCGCTTCGGCGGCCGGCAGCCGTTGTGCGGCACCGGGTCACGTCGGGAATGCTGGTGATCTTCGATCCCGAGCGCGTTGAGCGCGCGCACCGCGGACTCGCGGCCCGGGCCGGGACCCTTGATGCGCACCTCGAGGTTCTTCACGCCGCATTCCTGCGCGGCGCGACCGGCGCGCTCGGCGGCGACCTGCGCCGCGAACGGCGTCGACTTGCGCGAGCCCTTGAAGCCGGCGCCGCCGGAAGTCGCCCACGACAGCGCGTTGCCCTGCCGGTCGGTGATCGTGATGATCGTGTTGTTGAAGGACGCGTGAATGTGCGCGATGCCTTCGGCGACGTTCTTCTTGACCTTCTTGCGCACGCGGGCGCCGTGCCTTCTGGGTTGCTGCGATGCTGTTGCCATTCTGTGTTTTCCTTCCGCGTTACCTGGTCGTCGGCGCCGGCTTGCTCATGCGCGACGCGCGACCCTTCTTCGGACCCTTGCGCGTGCGCGCATTGGTGCGCGTGCGCTGGCCGCGCACCGGCAGCCCCTTGCGGTGGCGCGACCCGCGGTAGCAGCCGAGGTCCATCAGCCGCTTGATGCTCATCGTCACCTCGCGGCGCAGATCGCCCTCGACGGTGAACTTGCCGCACCTGCTCGCGCAGCCGGTCCATGTCGGCGTCGGACAGGTCCTTGATCTTCGTCGACGGGCTCGACGCCGGCCGCCACGCAGATCGCCTTGGCGCGCGTGGCGGCCGATGCCGTAGATCGCCGTCAGCGCGATCTCGGCGTGCTGGTGGTTCGGGATGTTGACGCCTGCAATACGGGCCATGTGTTACCTACCCTGTCTTGAATTCGAGTGTCGGTCAGCCTTGCCGCTGCTTGTGGCGCGGGTCGGTGCAGATCACGCGCACGACGCCGTTGCGCCGGATGATCTTGCAGTTGCGGCAGATTTTCTTCACCGAAGCCAGAACTTTCATGTCGCTCACTCTCGTTACGAATCATTTGGCGCGGAAGATGATCCGCGCCCGGGTCAGGTCGTACGGCGTCAGCTCCACCGTCACCTTGTCGCCCGGCAGGATCTTGATGTAGTGCATCCGCATCTTTCCCGAGATATGCCCCAGCACCACGTGCCCGTTTTCCAGCTTCACCCGGAATGTCGCATTCGGCAGCATTTCCAGGATCTCGCCCTGCATCTGGATCGTGTCTTCCTTCGACATCAGCGCGTGGGCAACCCGCCCTTGAAATTGGCCTTCTTCAGCAGGCTCTCGTACTGCTGCGACATCAGGTAGGCCTGCACCTGGGTCATGAAGTCCATCGTCACCACGACGATGATCAGCAGCGACGTGCCGCCGAAATAGAACGGCACGTTCTTCCACGCGATCAGGAAATTCGGGATGAAGCAGACGACGACGAGGTAGATCGAGCCGAGCAGCGTGAGCCGCAGCGTGATCTTCTCGAGGTACTTCGCCGTCTGGTCGCCGGGCCGGTAGCCGGGAATGAACGCGCCGCTCTTCTTCAGATTGTCCGCGGTCTCCTTCGGGTTGTACTGCAGCGCCGTGTAGAAGAAGCAGAAGAAGACGATCGCGCTGGCGTACAGGATCTCGTGCACCGGCTGGCCCGGGCGCCAGCGTCGCGGCGAGGTCGCGCAGCCAGATCGTGCCCTCGCCCTGCCCGAACCACTGACGCGAGCGTCGCCGGGAACAGGATGATCGACGAGGCGAAGATCGGCGGGATCACGCCGGCCATGTTGAGCTTGAGCGGCAGGTGCGAACTCTGGCCCTGGTAGACCTTGTTGCCCACCTGGCGCTTCGCGTAGTTGACCAGGATCTTGCGCAGCGCGCGCTCGACGAAGACCACGAACGCCGTCACGGCGATGACCAGCACGCGCGATACCGAGCACCAGCGGGATCGAGTACGCGCCGGTGCGCGCCTGCTCGAGCGTCCGGCCGATCGCGCTGGGCAGGCCGGCGGCGATGCCGGCGAAGATGATGAGCGAGATGCCGTTGCCCAGGCCGCGCTCGGTGATCTGCTCGCCGAGCCACATCAGGAACATCGTGCCGGTCACCAGCGTCACCGCGCGTCACCATGCGGAAAGTGCATGCCCGGGCTCGATCACGAGGCCGGCCTGCGCTTCGAGCGCGACCGAAATGCCCAGCGCCTGGAACAGCGCGAGGCCCAGCGTCGCGTAGCGCGTGTACTGCGTGATCTTGCGCCGGCCCGCCTCGCCTTCCTTCTTCAGCGCCTCGAGCGACGGGCACGACCACCGTGCACAGCTGCATGATGATCGACGCCGAGATGTACGGCATGATGCCGAGCGCGAAGATCGAGAAGCGCGACAGCGCCCCGCCGGAGAACACGTTGAACAGGCCGAGAATGCCGCCCTGCTGCGAGCGGAACAGCTCGTCGAGCACGGACGCGTTGATGCCCGGCACCGGGATGTGCGTCCCGATCCGGTACACGATCAGCGCGCCCAGCAGGAACCACAGCCGCCGCTTGAGATCGGCGTACTTGGATCCTGCTCTTCAGAGCCGGGTTGGTCGTGGCCAATTGCTCCTTATCCTGTCGTTGCCGTCGCGCCGCCGATCAGGCGACGCTGCCGCCGGCGGCTTCGATCGCCGCCTTCGCGCCCTTGGTCGACCGCAACGCCCGTGAGCTTCACCGCTTTCGTCGAGCTTCGCCGGTCTTGATCACCTTGGCCGCCTTGGCGAGCGTCGGCACGACGCCCGCCGCCTTCAGCGCGAGCAAATCGATCTCCGTCGACCGGCAGTTTCGCGAGATCGGACAGCCGCACCTCCGCGGTGTCGTTCTTGCGTCAGTCGACACGAAGCCGCGCTTGGGCAGGCGGCGCTGCAGCGGCATCTGGCCGCCTTCGAAGCCGACCTTGTGAAAGCCGCCCGAGCGCGACTTCTGGCCCTTGTGCCCGCGGCCCGCGGTCTTGCCGAGGCCCGAGCCGATGCCGCGGCCGACGCGGCGCCGTGCCTTGTTGCGAGCCTGCAGCCGGCTTGATCGTATTGAGACGCATCGCGTGCTCCGGTACCCTACTCCGACAACCCTGACCAGGTAGCCGACCTTGTCGATCATGCCGCGCGTGGCACGGCGTGTCGACGACCTCGACCGTGTGGTTCGTCCACTTGAGACCCAGTCCGCGCACCGTGGCGCGGTGGCTCTCTTTGTGCGCTCGCGGTGCTCTTGACCAGCGTCACCCTGATTTTCTTCGGCGCCGTCATGCTCATCCTTCCAGGATCTGCTCGACGGTCTTGCCGCGCTTGGCCGCGATATCCGACGGCGTGTTGCAGTTTTCGAGCGCGTTGAGCGTCGCGCGCACCAGGTTGTACGGATTGGTCGAGCCGTGGCACTTGGCCAGCACGTTGGTCACGCCGACCACCTCGAACACCGCGCGCATCGGGCCGCCGGCGATCATGCCGGTGCCATCCGCCGCAGGCTGCATGAACACCTTGGTCGCGCCGTGCCGGCCGATCGACCGGCGTGGTGCAGCGTGCCGCTTCTTCAGGCGCACCTTGACCATCCTGCGGCGCGCCTCTTCCATCGCCTTCTGCACGGCGACCGGCACTTCCTTCGCCTTGCCCTTGCCGATGCCGATGCGGCCGTCGCCGTCGCCGACCACCGTGAGCGCGGCGAAGCCCAGGATGCGGCCGCCCTTCACCACCTTGGTGACGCGGTTGATGCTGATCATCTTCTCGCGCAGGCCGTCGCCGCGATCATCCTGCTGCTGCTGCCGCTGCTGCATGCCTGGATTCGCGTTCGTCGTCAGGCCGCCGCTGGGCGCCCAGGCGGTCTGTACCATGGGGATGCGACGAATGAGCTTGGGGTCCATTCAGAACTTGAGGCCGGCTTCGCGCGCCGCCTCGGCCAGCGCCTTCACGCGGCCGTGGTACCGGTAACCGGAACGGTCGAACGCGACCGTCTCGATGCCAAGTGCCTTCGCGCGGTCGCGCGATGCGCTTGCCGACGATCGCCGCGGCCGCCTTGTTGCCGCCGTTCTTGACGTCCTTGCGCACGTCGGCTTCGGCCGTCGAGGCGCTGGCCAGCACGCGGTCGCCCGTCGGCGCGATGATCTGCGCGTAGATGTGGCAGTTCGAGCGGCTCACCACGAGCCGCGTCGCGCGCTGCATCGGCGATGCGGATCCGCGTCTTGCGCGCGCGGCGGACGCGGGCTGCGTTCTTGTTCATCGCTGACCTCGCTCAACCAACGTTGCTTTCCAATCAATGCGGGAAACCATGCGCGAACCCATTACTTTTTCTTCGTCTCTTTGATCACGACGCGCTCGTCGGCGTAGCGCACGCCCTTGCCCTTGTAGGGCTCCGGCGGGCGGTAGGCGCGGATTTCCGCAGCGACCTGGCCGACCTGCTGCTTGTCGATGCCCTTGACGATGATCTCCGTCTGTACCGGCGTCTCGACCTTGACGCCCTTCGGCATCGTGTGCACGACCGGATGCGAAAAGCCGAGCGAGAGGTTGATCTTGTCGCCCGCGGCCTGGGCGCGAAAGCCGACGCCGACCAGCGTCAGCTTCTTCTGGAAACCGTCGGTCACGCCCTTGACCATGTTGGCGACCAGCGCGCGCAGCGTGCCGTGCATCGGCCTCGCCTCGTCGTTCGCCGCCTTGCAGACCAGCGTGTCGCCGGCCTGCTCGATCGAGAGGTCGGTGCCGTAGGTGCGCGACAGCGTGCCCAGCGGGCCCTTGACCGTGATGGCGCCCGGAACGAGCGTCACCTCGACCTTGGCCGGCAGCGGGATGGGATTATTGCCAATGCGCGACATTGAAAACTCTCGGTTTCGTCTCAGTTTCGTCTCAGTTGCGTTCAGGCGACGATGCAGAGCACTTCGCCGCCGACGCCGGTGGCGCGCGCCTTGCGGTCCGTCATGACGCCATGCGACGTCGACACGATGGCGATGCCGAGGCCGTTCATCACCCGCGGAATATCGTCCTTGCTCTTGTAGATGCGCAGTCCGGGCTTCGACACGCGTTCGATCTTCTCGATGACCGGGCGCCCGGCGTAGTACTTGAGCGCGATCTCGAGCACGGGCTTCGCACCGTCGCCCGATGACCTTGAAGCCGTCGATGTAGCCTTCGTCCTTCAGCACCTTGGCGATCGCCAGCTTGACCTTCGACGACGGCATCGCGACGACAGCCTGCTCCACCATCTGCGCATTGCGGATGCGCGTCAGCATGTCGGCGATCGGATCAGTCATGCTCATGTTTGTACCCCTTTGGCGCCACGCGCCGTCCCCCGAGGGAAGTCATCATTTACCAGCTGGCCTTGACGATGCCGGGAATCTCGCCGCGCATCGCGAACTCGCGCAGCTTGTTGCGGCCGAGCCCGAACTTGCGGTAGACACCGCGCGGCCGTCCCGTGAGCGCGCAGCGGTTGCGCAAGCGGGTCGGGATTCGCGTTGCGCGGCAATTGCTGCAGCTTCAGCCGCGCGGCGAAGCGGACCTCGTCCGACGCTTTTGCGTCGTTCGATGATCGCGGTGAGCGTCTCGCGCTTCTTCGCGTATTTCTTCGACCATGCTGCGCGCGCTTCTGGTCGCGGTTGATCAGGGACAGTTTCGCCATGGCGCCCTCAGTTCTTGAACGGAAAATGGAACGCGGCCAGCAGCGCCTTGGCCTCGGCGTCGGTCTTCGCGGTCGTCGTGATCGTGATGTTCATGCCCCGGAGCGCATCGATCTTGTCGTACTCGATCTCCGGGAAAATGATCTGTTCCTTGACGCCCATGTTGTAGTTGCCGCGGCCGTCGAACGCGCGGCCCGACATGCCGCGGAAGTCGCGCACGCGCGGCAGCGCGACGGAAATCAGGCGGTCGAGAAACTCGTACATGCGGTCCTCGCGCAGCGTGACCATGCAACCGATCGGGTAGCCCTCGCGGATCTTGAAGCCGGCGATAGCCTTGCGCGCCTTGGTGACCACCGGCTTCTGCCCGGCAATCTTCTGCATGTCGCCACGGCGTTGTCCAGCATCTTCTTGTCGCCCACCGCCTCGCCGACGCCCATGTTGAGCACGATCTTCGACGATGCGCGGCACCTGCATGACCGACTGGTACCCGAACTGCTTCGTCAGCGCGGGCACGACTTCCTTCTTGTAGATTTCCTTCAGGCGGGCCATCGTCATCTCTCCTCAGTTGCCAGCCTAGGCGCCAATCAGCTCGCCGTTCGACTTGAAGAAGCGCACCTTGCGGCCGTCCTCGAGAGCGCGCAGGCCGATCCGGTCGGCCTTCTTCGTCACGGGATTCCAGATCGCGACGTTCGAGACGTGGATCGGCATTTCCTTCGTCGCAATCCCGCCCTGCACGCCTTTCATCGGATTCGGCCGCTGGTGTTTCTTCACCTGGTTGACGCCGGCGACGAGCACGTGCTCGGCCAGCGACCCGCGTCACGTCCCCGCGCTTGCCTTTGTCACGGCCGGCGATCACGACGACGTTGTCGCCCTTCTTGATCTTGCGCATCGCAATCCCCTACAGAACTTCCGGCGCGAGCGAGACGATCTTCATGAATCGCTCGGTGCGCAACTCGCGCGTGACGGGCCCGAAAATGCGCGTGCCGATCGGCTCGAGTTTGGCGTTCAGCAGTACGGCAGCGTTGGTGTCGAAACGAACCTTGGCGCCGTCGTCGCGCCGCACGCCGTGGCGCGTGCGCACCACGACGGCGTTGTAGATCTCGCCCTTCTTGACGCGGCCACGCGGCGCGGCATCCTTGACCGTCACCTTGATCACGTCGCCGATGTGCGCGTACCGGCGCTTCGAGCCGCCGAGCACCTTGATGCACATGACGCGACGCGCACCGGTGTTGTCGGCGACGTCCAGCACGGACTGCATCTGGATCATTGTTTCTTCTCCAACTTAATCCGCGGCGCGCGCCGCAGCGGGTTTGCCTACCGGCTGCGGTCGCGGCAATGTGCCGCGTCCAGTTTTGGACCCCGTGCGGGGAGTAACACGCGGTCCATCGACGGGAGTCCCGCTACAGGGGCAACCCCATGGACCGCGGCAGGTGAAACGAAAATTATGGCAGGATTTCGGGCGTCCTGCAAGTCCCATTTCCAATCAATATGTTGCAATCGCCTCCCCGTACGACAGACCGGGTCGTAGAGGCGATTTTCAAACGATTCGGGCCTTCTCGATCAATCGGCTGACCCGGTAGGCCTTCGTCTTGGAGAGCTTGCGGCACGCCACGATCTCGACCAGATCGCCGGTCTTGTACTCGTTGTTCTCGTCGTGCGCGTGATACTTGCTCGACCGCGTCACGAACTTTCCGTACAGCGCGTGCTTGACCCGGCGCTCGACCAGCACCGTGACCGTCTTGTCCATCTTGTCGCTGACGACCCGGCCGGTCAGCGTCTGGACGATAGTCTTGCGCGGCGCCGCCGCTGGTGTCTGCTCGGTCATGACTGGCTACCCTGCGCTTTCTGGTGAATGAGCGTACGCGCGCGGGCGATGTTGCGCCGCACCTGTTTCAGCTTTTCGGTGTTCGTGAGTTGCTGCGTCGCCCGCTGCATGCGCAGGCCGAACTGCTCCTTGAGCAGCGCCGCAAGCTCGGTCTTGAGCTCGTCCGGCGACTTGGCGGCGAGCGCCTTCGTGGTATCCGTCTGCTTCATCGCAATCTCCGTCAGCCGATGAGCCGATGGACGAAAGTCGTCCGGATCGGCAGCTTGGCGGCGGCGAGCGCGAATGCCTCGCGCGCGATCGTCTCGTCGACGCCGTCCATCTCGTAGAGCACCTTGCCGGGCACGATCTCCGCGACGTAGAACTCGGGATTGCCCTTGCCGTTGCCCATGCGCACTTCGGCCGGCTTCTTCGACATCGGCTTGTCCGGGAAAATGCGGATCCAGATGCGGCCGCCGCGCTTGATGTGGCGGGTCATCGCCCGACGCGCGGCCTCGATCTGGCGCGCCGTGAGGCGACCGCGACCGATCGCCTTGAGGCCGTACTCGCCGAAGCTGACCTTGTTGCCGACGGTCGCCACGCCCTTGTTGCGGCCCTTCTGTTCCTTGCGGTACTTCCTTCTAGCTGGCTGCAGCATTCTTCACTCCTGATCGACGCGGACGCTTCGGCGCTTCCGGCGCCGGAGCCGGCGCTGCCGACGGCTCGGCGTTGTGCGCCAGCACTTCGCCCTTGAACACCCAGACCTTGATGCCGATGACGCCGTAGGTGGTCCGCGCTTCCGAGAACCCGTAATCGATGTCGGCGCGCAGCGTGTGCAGCGGCACGCGGCCTTCGCGGTACCACTCGCTCCGCGCGATCTCGATGCCGTTCAGACGGCCGGCGCACATGATCTTGATGCCCTGGGCACCCAGTCGCATCGCGTTCTGCATCGCCCGCTTCATCGCGCGACGGAACATGATCCGCTTCTCGAGCTGCTGCGCGATCGAATCGGCGATGAGCTGGGCGTCGATCTCCGGCTTGCGAATCTCCTCGATGTTGAGCCCGACGTCGCCGCCCATCATCCGGCGCAGATCGGAGCGCAGCGTCTCGATGTCCTCGCCCTTCTTGCCGATGACGACGCCGGGCCGCGCGCTGTAGATCGTGATGCGTGCGTTCTTCGCCGGCCGCTCGATCGTGATCTTGCCCACCGACGCGTGCGCCAGCTTCTTCTTCAGATACTCGCGGATCTTGATGTCTTCCTTGAGCGTCGGCGCGAAATTCTTGCTGTTCGCGAACCACTTGGACGTCCAGTTCCTTGTCACGGCAAGGCGGAAGCCGGTCGGATGAATTTTCTGTCCCATGACGCTCCCTTATTTTCCGTCGCCGACGGTGACGTGGATGTGGCAGGTCTGCTTCAGGATGACGTTGCCGCGGCCCTTGGCGCGCGCCGTGAAGCGGCGCAGCGTCTCGGCCTTGTCGACCAGATCGTCTTCACCTTGAGCTCGTCGATGTCGGCGCCGTCGTTGTGCTCGGCATTGGCGATCGCCGACTCGAGCACCTTCTTGATGATCCTGGCGCCCTTCTTCGGGCTGAAGCTCAGGATGTTGAGCGCCTTGTCCACGGGCAGGCCGCGGATCTGGTCGGCGACGAGCCGGCCCTTCTGGGCCGACAGGCGCACGCCGCGCAGGATTGCATTGGTTTCCATCGCGCTCCTCACTTCCTTGCCGGCGGTGGCGCCGCGACCTTCTTGTCGGCCGAGTGGCCCTTGAAGGTGCGCGTCAGCGCGAACTCGCCGAGCTTGTGGCCGACCATGTTTTCCGACACGTAGACCGGGATGTGCTGCTTGCCGTTGTGCACGGCGATCGTCAGGCCCGACGAAATCGGGCGTGATCGTCGAGCGCCGCGACCAGGTCTTGATCGGCCGCTTGTCGTTGGTCGCGCGCGCCGCGTCCACCTTCGTCAGCAGATGGTCGTCGACGAACGGACCCTTCTTGATTGAACGTGCCATCTCGTTGCCCTCGCTTAACCTTTGGTCGCGTGGCGACGGCGCACGATCATCGAATCGGTGCGCTTGTTGCGGCGCGTCTTGTAGCCCTTGGTCGGCGTGCCCCACGGCGACACCGGATGGCCGCCGCCGTTGGAACGGCCGCCGTGCGGGTGATCGACCGGGTTCATGCAGATGCCGCGCACCGTCGGACGGATGCCGCGCCAGCGGTTCGCGCCGGCCTTGCCGATCGAACGCAGATTGTGCTCTTCGTTGCCGACCTCGCCGATCATCGCGCGGCAATCGACGTGCACCTTGCGGATCTCGCCCGAGCGCAGGCGCAACTGCGCGTAGATGCCCTCGCGGGCAAGCAACTGCACCCCGGCGCCGGCCGAGCGCGCCATTTGCGCGCCCTTGCCCGGCTGCATCTCGACGCAATGGATCGTCGTGCCGACCGGAATGTTGCGCAGCGGCAGGCAGTTGCCCGGCTTGATCGGCGCCTCCGCGCCCGACAGAAGCTGCGTGCCCACCGCGACGCCGCGCGGCGCGATGATGTAGCGGCGCTCGCCGTCGGCGTAGAGCAGAAGCGCCAGATGCGCGCTGCGGTTCGGGATCGTATTCGAGGCGCTCGACCTTGGCCGCGATGCCGTCCTTGTTGCGCTTGTAAGTCGACGATCCGATACTGCTGCTTGTGACCGCCGCCCTTGTGCCGCATCGTGATGTGGCCGTTGTTGTTGCGGCCGGAGCCGCGCTTCTTGCTCTCGATCAGCGCGTCCACCGGACGTCCCTTGTGCAGGTGCGGGTGTGACGACCTTGACCAGCGCGCGCCGGCCTGGCGATGTCGGTTTTACTTTTTGCAGAGGCATATTAGTTTCCTGCCGCGAAATTGATTTCCTGGCCCGCCTTCAGGCAGACGTAGGCCTTCTTCCAGTTGCGACGGCGCCCCGTGAAGCGCCCGAAGCGCTTTCCCTTGCCGTTGACGTTGGCGACCTGCACGCTCTTGACCTCGACCTTGAACATCAGCTTCGACCGCGGCCTTGATCTCCGGCTTGGTCGCGTCCGGCGCGACGCGGAAGATCACCTGCTCGTGCTTGTCGGCGAGGTAGGTGCCCTTCTCGGACACGATCGGCGCGAGCAGCACGACCGCAAGGCGCTCGGAACTGTATTGTCTGCGCGTTGGCTGGCAGCGGCGTTCATCCCAGCATCTCCTCGAATTGCGAAACCGCGCCCTTGGTCAGCAGCACGTTGTTGAAGCGCACGAGGCTTACCGGGTCGATTTCGCGCGTCTCCAGCACCAGCACGTCCGGCAGATTGCGCGACGACAGAAACACGTTGTCGTCGAGCTTGTCGATGACGACCAGCAGCGGTCCCGGTCAGACCCAGCCCTTGATCTTCTGCGCGAACAGCTTGGTCTTCGGCGCGTCGACGGCAAGCGCTCGATCACCGACAGCCGGTCTTCGCGGACGAGCTGCGACAGGATCGACGCGATGCCGGCGCGATACATCTTGCGGTTCACCTTCTGCGCGAAGTTCTCGTCGGGCGAATTGACGGGAAGATCCTGCCGCCGCCGCGCCACAGCGGGCTGTTGGCCTGGCCCGCGCGCGCGCGGCCGGTGCCCTTCTGCGCCCACGGCTTCTTGTGCGACTTGTTGATGTCGGCGCGGCCCTTCTGCTTGCGGGTGCCCTGGCGCGCGTTCGCCTGGTATGCGGTGACGAGCTGGTGGATCAGCGCTTCGTTGTAGTCGCGGCCGAACAGCGCGTCCGAGCCGGTGAGCGTTGCGGACGCCTGGCCCTTGTCGTCGATCAGCTTGAGATCCATCGTCATGCCCCCTTCTTCGCCGGCGTCTTGGCCGCCGGCCGGACGACGATGTGGCCGCCATCGGCGCCGGGCACCGCACCCCTTGACGAGCAGCAGGCCGCGTTCGGCGTCGACGCGAACGACCGTCAGGGTCTGCACGGTGCGCGTGACGTTGCCGAGCTGGCCCGCCATGCGCTTGCCCGGAAACACGCGGCCCGGATCCTGCGCCATGCCGATCGAGCCCGGCGTGTTGTGCGAGCGCGAATTGCCGTGCGACGCGCGGTTCGAGCTGAAATGGTGGCGGCGGATCACGCCGGAGAAGCCGCGACCCTTGGTCGTGCCCGTGACGTCGACCAGCTGCGCCGACGGCGAACGTGTCGCAGCACCGATCGTCGCGCCGAGCTTGAGTTTGGCGAGCGCCTCGGCGGCGACCGGGAATTCCCGCAGCAATTCGCCGGCCTCGACCCCGGCCTTCGCGAGGTGACCGGCCTGGGGCTTCGTCACGCGCGACGCGCGCCGCTTGCCGTACGTGACCTGCACGGCCGAGTAGCCGTCGGTCTCAGGCGTCTTGATCTGCGTGACGCGATTGTTCGCCACGTCGAGCACGGTCACCGGGACGGCGCTGCCGTCGTCGGTGAAGATGCGGGTCATGCCGATCTTGCGACCGACAAGTCCGAGTGTCATTTTCGTTTTCCTTTCCACGCCGCCGATTGCGATTGACCGGCGACTTCCAAGTTTTCCCGGTCCGCCCGGGCGTTCCGTTACTGCAGCTTGATCTCGACGTCGACACCCGCCGGCAGATCGAGCTTCATCAGCTGATCGACCGTCTTGTCCGTCGGATCGATGATGTCCATCAAACGCAGGTGCGTCCGGATCTCGAACTGGTCGCGCGACGTCTTGTTGACGTGCGGCGAGCGCAGGACGTTGTAGCGCTCGATCTTCGTCGGCAGCGGGACGGGGCCGCGCACGACCGCGCCGGAGCGCTTCGCGGTGTCCACGATCTCCAGCGCCGACTGGTCGATCAGCTTGTAATCGAACGCCTTCAAGCGAATTCTGATGCGTTGGTTCTGCATGATTGCAACCTTTTCGTAGCTACATTGCCTGATTCGCACGCTCCGAATCCCCATGATCACTCGATGACCTTGGCGACGACGCCGGCGCCCACCGTGCGGCCACCCTCGCGAATGGCAAAACGCAACCCCTCCTCCATCGCAATCGGCGCAATCAGCGTCACCGTCATCCCAATGTTGTCCCCAGGCATCACCATCTCCGTGCCCTCCGGCAACACGCAACTGCCCGTCACGTCCGTCGTCCGGAAATAAAACTGCGGCCGATACCCCGGAAAAAACGGCGTGTGCCGTCCACCCTCTTCCTTCGACAGCACGTACACCTCGCAGCTGAACTTCGTGTGCGGCGTGATCGACTGCCCGGCTTCGCCAGCACCTGACCCCGCTCCACTTCCTCCCGCTTCGTGCCCCGCAGCAGCACCCCCACGTTGTCCCCCGCCTGCCCCTGGTCCAACAGCTTGCGGAACATCTCCACCCCCGTGCACACCGTCTGCAACGTCGGCTTCAACCCCACAATCTCCAGGTTGTCCCCCACCTTCACCACCCCACGCTCCACCCGCCCCGTCACCACCGTCCCCCGACCCGAAATCGAAAACACGTCCTCCACCGGCATCAGAAACGGCCCGTCCATCAGCCGCGTCGGCTCCGGGATATAACTGTCCAGCGCCTCCGCCAGCTTGAAAATCGACTCCGACCCCAGCGCCCCCGTGTCCCCCTCCAGCGCCAGCTTCGCACTCCCAATCACGATCGGCGTCTTGTCCCCAGGAAACTGGTACTTCGACAACAGCTCCCGCACCTCCAGCTCCACCAGCTCCAGGAGCTCCTTGTCGTCCACCATGTCCGCCTTGTTCATGTACACCACGATGTACGGCACCCCCACCTGCCGCGCCAGCAATATGTGCTCCCGCGTCTGCGGCATCGGCCCGTCCGCCGCACTCACCACCAGAATCGCCCCGTCCATCTGCGCCGCACCCGTGATCATGTTCTTGATGTAGTCCGCGTGCCCCGGACAATCCACGTGCGCGTAGTGCCGCTTCTCCGTCTCGTACTCCACGTGCGCCGTGTTGATCGTGATCCCACGCGCCTTCTCCTCCGGCGCATTGTCAATCTGGTCGTAACCCTTCGCCTCCCCACCGAACTTCTTCGACAGCACCAGCGTCATCGCCGCCGTCAGCGTCGTCTTCCCATGATCCACGTGACCAATCGTCCCCACATTCACGTGCGGCTTCGTCCGCTCAAATTTGGCCTTGCCCATGATGGATTACCCCAGAGTTACGATTTCTTGTTGATCACCGCTTCGGCGACCGATCTTGGGCGCCTCGGTGTAGTGCTTGAATTCCATCGTGTACGTGGCGCGACCCTGCGACAGCGAACGCAGCGTCGTCGAGTAGCCGAACATCTCGGCCAACGGCACCTCGGCCTTGATCGACCTTGCCGGTGGGCATGTCGTCCATGCCCTGGATCATGCCGCGCCGCGACGACAGGTCGCCCGACGACGTTGCCCATGAAATCCTCGGGCGTCTCGACCTCGACCGCCATCATCGGCTCGAGCAGCATCGGGCTCGCCTGGCGCATGCCGTCCTTGAACGCGATCGACGCGGCCATCTTGAACGCATTCTCGTTCGAGTCCACGTCGTGCGACGAGCCGTCGAACAGCGTGACCTTGACGTCGACGACCGGGAAACCGGCGAGCACGCCGTTCGGCAGCGTTTCCTGCAGGCCCTTCTCGACCGCCGGTATGTATTCGCGCGGCACGGTGCCGCCCTTGATCGCGTCGACGAACTCGAAGCCCTTGCCCTGCTCGTTCGGCTCCATCTTGAGCCAGACGTGGCCGTACTGGCCGCGACCGCCGGACTGCTTGATGAACTTGCCTTCGACCTGCACCAGCTTCTTGATCGCTTCGCGGTAGGCGACCTGCGGCGCGCCGACGTTGGCTTCCACGCCGAACTCGCGCTTCATCCGGTCGACGAGGATCTCGAGATGCAGTTCGCCCATTCCCGAGATGATCGTCTGCCCCGATTCCTCGTCCGTGCGCACGCGAAACGACGGGATCCTCCTGCGCGAGGCGATTGAGCGCAATGCCCATCTTCTCCTGGTCGGCCTTGGTCTTGGGTTCGACGGCGACGTGGATCACGGGCTCCGGGAAGATCATCTTCTCGAGCGTGATCACGTGCTCGGGGTCGCACAGCGTGTCGCCCGTCGTCGCTTCCTTCAGGCCCACGGCGGCGGCGATGTCGCCCGCGCGCACTTCCTTGATCTCCTCGCGCTGGTTGGCGTGCATCTGCAGAATGCGGCCGATGCGCTCCTTGCGCCCCTTGATCGGGTTGTAGATCGTGTCGCCGGACTTGATGACGCCCGAATAGACGCGGAAGAAGATGAGCTGGCCGACATAGGGGTCGGTCATGATCTTGAAGGCGAGGCCGGCGAATGGCTCGTCGTCCGACGGCCTTGCGCTCGCCCTCGCTTGCCGTTCTCGAGCTCGCCCTTGACCGGCGGAATGTCGGTCGGCGCCGGCATGTATTCGATGACGGCGTCGAGCATCGCCTGGACGCCCTTGTTCTTGAACGCCGAGCCGCAGAGCATCGGCACGATCTCGCTCGCGATCGTGCGCAGGCGCAGGCCGACTTGATCTCCTCGACCGACAAGCTCGCCGCCCTCGAGGTACTTGTTCATCAGCTCCTCGTTGGCCTCGGCGGCGGTCTCGATCATCTTCTCGCGCCATTCCTGCGCGTGTCGAGCAGATGCTCCGCCGGAATGTCGCGCATCGTCGAACTTCATCCCCTGGGTCGATTCGTCCCAGTAGATCGCCTTCATCCGGATGAGGTCGATCACGCCTTCGAACTTCTCCTCGGCGCCGATGGGCACCTGGATCGGCACGGGATTGGCCTTGAGGCGCGACTTCATCTGGTCGTAGACCTTGAAGAAGTTCGCGCCCTGGCGGTCCATCTTGTTGACGAACGCGAGCCGCGGCACCTTGTACTTGTTGGCCTGGCGCCAGACCGTTTCCGACTGCGGCTGCACGCCGCCGACCGCGCAATAGACCATGCACGCACCGTCGAGCACGCGCATCGAGCGCTCGACTTCGATCGTGAAGTCGACGTGGCCCGGCGTGTCGATGATGTTGATCCGGTGCTCGGGGAAATTGCTGTCCATCCCCTTCCAGAAGCAGGTCGTCGCGGCCGACGTGATCGTGATGCCGCGCTCGCGCTCCTGCTCCATCCAGTCCATGACGGTTGCACCGTCGTGCACTTCGCCGATCTTGTGCGATACGCCGGTGTAGAAAAGGATGCGTTCGGTGGTCGTGGTCTTGCCGGCATCAATGTGGGCACTGATGCCGATGTTGCGATACCGGTCGATGGGAGTAGATCGTGCCACTGTGCAATACCGTTTGGGGTCGAGCACCGGGCGTCTGCTGCGCAGTTCACGCCGCGACGCTCCATGCGGGTCCGTTATGCCTAGAATCGGAAGTGGGAGAAAGCCTTGTTGGCCTCGGCCATGCGGTGCACTTCCTCGCGCTTCTTCACGGCGCCGCCGCGGCCCTCGGAAGCTTCGAGCAACTCCGCTGCGAGCCGCTGGCCCATCGACTTCTCGCCGCGCTTGCGCGCCGCTTCGCGGAGCCAGCGCATTGCGAGCGCCATCCGCCGCACCGGACGCACCTCGACCGGAACCTGGAAATTGGCGCCGCCGACGCGGCGGCTCTTGACCTCGACCATCGGCCGCGAATTCGAAAGCGCCTGGTTGAAGACCTCGAGCGGATCCTTGCCGCCCTTCTTCGCGATGGACTCGAACGCGCCATAGAGAATGCGCTCGGCCACGGACTTCTTGCCGGCGGTCATCAGCACGTTGACGAATTTCGCGACATCGCTGCTGCCGTATTTGGGATCGGCCAGGATCTCGCGCTTGGGTATTTCTCTACGTCGGGGCATAACTCTCTCCGTTCGTCGAAAAGTAAAAACCTACTTTTCGCCGGTGACCCTTCCATCGAATCGCGGGCAAAGCCCGTCGATTCGATGCGAAAAATTCAACAAAAAATCAGGCGGCCTTCGGCTTCTTGGCGCCGTACTTCGACCGGCTCTGCTTGCGGTCCTTGACACCGGCGGTGTCAAGGCTGCCGCGCACCATGTGATAGCGCACGCCCGGCAGGTCCTTCACGCGTCCGCCCCGGATCAGCACCACCGAGTGCTCCTGCAGATTGTGGCCTTCGCCGCCGATGTAGCTGATCACCTCGAAGCCGTTCGTGAGGCGCACCTTTGCGACCTTGCGCAGTGCGGAGTTCGGCTTTTTCGGCGTCGTGGTGTAGACGCGCGTGCACACGCCGCGCTTCTGCGGGCTCTGCTGGAGCGCCGGGACCTTGCTTTTCGACACGGCGGGCTCGCGGCCCTTCCGTACGAGCTGATTGATGGTTGGCATCCTGATTTTCCGTTTCGTGCCTTAGTTTCGTGCGCCTGGACGATGAATCCGGCCGCATGGCTTTTCGCTTGGCGAAACAACAAATTAAAGTGGCCCAAGCACGCGCTCTCGCGTCGTAGCCCGGGCCATCTTTCTGCGCCACGGCCGACCTTCGTTTCCTCGTGCGGCCAGGTACGCGCACCCTTCGACGATGCGCAGTTTCCTTGGTGCGCAAGGCGATGGGCGAAAAGACTGCGATTATAAGAGGATTACGTACTCTGCGTCAATAGCGTGCTGCACCGCGGAAACGGCCTGCGCCCAAGATCGCCTGAACCATCCGGGAAGGCGCATCGGGGCAACTATGCTATAAGGCCCGATTTCCCGGAATTTCACCGAGGCGGCCACGCCGCGCCGATTCGAAGCCCCCTCTGCGCCACGCCCATGATCCTCCGGACTCCTCAACCACGCTTCGCGCCCAGCATCCCCCTCCTGTTTGCGCTCGTCATCCTCGCGGTCTACGGGTTCACCCGGGTCGGCCTCGCCCTCTGGACCGGGATCGATTCGGTGCCGCTCGCCGCGTGGCCGATGGTGCTGGCGCAAGGCCTCTGGTTCGACCTGGCGGCGCTGACCGCGCTGCTGGTGCCCGTATGGCTATATGAAGCGATCCTGCCCGATCGCTGGCGCGCATCCGGAGCGCACCGCGTGCTGCGCTTCATCTGGCTCGCGGTCGTCCTGTTCGTGCTGTTGTTCGGCGCGGTCGCCGAGGCGACGTTCTGGCTCGAATTTGCGACGCGCTTCAACTTCATCGCGGTCGATTATCTTCTCTACACACATGAGGTGATCGGCAACATCCGCGAGTCCTATCCGGTCCTCTGGATCCTGGCCGGCCTGGCGCTGGCGGCGCTGGTGATCGCGTTCACGATGCGGCGCCTGCTGCGGCATGCGGACGCCCGGGCTACGTCGCGCCGGCGCCGGCTTGCCTACGTGGTCGCCGCGGCCGTGACGCCGGTCGTGGCGCTGAGCGTGGCATCCGTCGACCAGATGGGCCGGACCGGCAACGCCTACGCGGACGAACTTGCGGGCAACGGATTGTTCACGTTCGCGGCCGCGCTGCGCCGCAACGAACTCGACTACGACCGGTTCTACGCAACCATCCCGCAGGACGACGCCGATCGCATCCTCGCTGCGCTCAACGTCGATCGCGCGCCGTTAAATGTATCCGCATCATCCGTGCCGGCAGCCGGACATGAAGCGACCGAGCCACACATGCCCGGCATGCCGCACCAGCCACGCCACGTCGTGCTGATCATGGTGGAAAGCCTTTCCGCCGAGTTCGTCGGCGCGTACGGCTCGACCAGGGGGCTCACGCCCAATCTCGATCGCCTCGCGCGCGACGGACTCAGGTTCGCCAACGCCTACGCCACCGGGACGCGCACCGTGCGCGGATTGGAAGCGGTGTCGGTCGGAACGCCACCGATTCCGGGACAAGCGATCGTGCGAAGGCCGGGTAACGAGCACCTGGCGTCGGTTGGCCAACTGCTGCAGCAGCAAGGGTACGCGACGAGCTTCGTCTATGGCGGCTATGGCTACTTCGACGACATGAACGCCTACTTCGGCGCGAATGACTATCGTGTTGTCGACCGCGTCAACTTCCCGAAGACGTCCATCGTTTTCGAGAACATCTGGGGAGTGGCCGACGAATCGCTGTTCGCCAACGTGCTCGGCGTGATCGACGAAAATCACGCGCGCGGCGCGCCCTCGTACACGCACGTGATGACAACGTCGAATCACCGGCCGTTCACCTATCCCGACGGCCGGATCGACCTTCGCTCGCCCGGCGGCCGCGACGGCGGGGTCAAGTACACGGATTGGGCCATCGGCAAGTTCATCGACGACGCGCGGACCCGACCCTGGTTCGACCAGACACTGTTCGTGATCGTCGCCGACCATTGCGCGTCCGTTGCCGGCAAGACGCGGCTGCCGGTCGGCGGCTACCGGATTCCGCTGATCCTCTACGCACCGAAACTGGTCGCCCCGGGCGAGTACGCTCCGACGATGAGCCAGGTCGACATTCCGCCGACGATCCTCGACGTACTGCGTGCTGACGGCGACGACTATTTCTTCGGGCGCTCGGTCTTCGAACTTTCGGCGCCGCCGCGCGCGTTCGTCAGCAACTATCAGGAACTCGGATATCTCAAGAACGACGTGCTCACCGTACTTTCCCCCAATCACAAGATTGAGGCGTTTCGCGTCGACCCGATGACCTTCGAATCCACGCGGATGCCGGTCGACCGGACGCTGGCCGACGAGGCGATCGCCTACTATCAGACCGCCGCGCGCGCGTTCCGGCAGGGCGCGCTCAAGGTTTCCATGGCCGCACGGCCGGCGCCCTGACGCGTCGGCGCGCCGCCCGCCACCGAACGAAGGAGAATCGACCATGCGACGCGACCTCGCGCGCACCACGCTGGGCGTGCTGTTCATCGTCGCCCTGATCATCGCGTCGCTCTGGATCATGCGACCCTTCCTCGCGCCCGTCATCTGGGCGACGATGATCGTGGTGGCGACGTGGCCCGTAATGTTGAAGATCGAGGCCGCCCTCGGACGGCGGCGCGCGCCGGCCGTTGTGGTGATGACCATCGCGATGCTCCTGGTATTCGTGCTGCCCTTTTGGACAGCGGTGAGCACGATCGTCGAATACTCCGACGTAATGACGAACTGGGCCAAGTCGCTGAAGGAGATCACGGTGCCGCCGCCGCCGGAGTGGGTGGCGCGACTGCCGCTGGCGGGCCCGAAGATCGCGGCGACCTGGACCGAATACGCGCAAGAGACACCTGACGCGCTGGCGACGAAGCTGGTTCCTTACGTCGGGCAGGGCGTGAAATGGATGGCGGGCGAAGCGGGCAACCTCGGGCTCCTGGTCGTTCAGTTCCTGCTGACGATCGGCATCGCCGCCGTGATGTATGCGAGCGGGGAAACCGCCGCGCGCGGCGTTCGCAAATTCGGCGTCCGCCTCGCCGGCGATCGTGGCGCCGACGTCGTCCTGCTGGCGTCGCGCGCGATTCGCGGCGTGGCGCTGGGGGTCGTGGTCACGGCGCTCGCCCAATCGCTGCTGGGCGGTCTCGGCCTCGTGGTGGCGGGCGTTCCGTTTGCCGGCGTGCTGACGGCGCTCATGCTGATGCTGTGCCTCGCGCAGGTCGGGCCTACGCTCGTGCTGATTCCCGCGACCGTCTGGGTGTACTGGTCCGGCGACAACGTCTGGGGCACGTTGCTGCTCGTGTGGACGGTGTTCGTGGGCACGCTCGATAATTTCCTGCGTCCGTTCCTGATCAAGCAGGGTGCGGATCTTCCGCTGCTCCTGATCTTCGCAGGCGTGATCGGCGGCCTCCTGTCGCTCGGCCTCCTCGGCATCTTCGTCGGCCCCGTGGTGCTGGCGGTGGCCTACACGCTGCTGGACGCGTGGGTCAACGAACCGCCCCAAGCCGGATTGATCCTTGGGCGGGTGAAACGACCAGGCGCGAACGGGAAACCCGCCAAAAGGAACCCCCGGCACCGCGCCGGGGGCTGGAGGTATCGCCCCAAGGTTGTATCTCGGACTCAGTTCGCCGTACCCGTGCAGACTTGGCCATCAGCATCGTGGCGTAGGTGGCGTTCCCGGTAGGCCCGGATATCCCTCGACGCAGGGAATAGCGCTCAGGTACTCATAGATGGCGCGAAGGTCGCGGTCGGTCATCTTGCTAAAGACGGGCCACGGCATCACCTGCAGGTAAGGCCCGAACTGCGGATGTGCGGCGTCGGGATCGACGCCGGTCCGCATGATGTCCATGAATTCGGAAAGTGGTGCACCCCCCAACGGCCGTCCCGTTTTGTCCGGCGTCAGATTGCGGGACACGAAGGGGCCAAAGCTGGTACCGCCGCCCAGGTATCCGGCCGCGTTGATCCGTTCGGGCTCGCCCATGAACGGGTTGGCTCCGTCGTCGAAGGGCGGTGCGGTGTGGCAGTCGCTGCAAACGCCCTGGGCGTTCACGATGTAGCTCCCCAGCCCGACCAGCGCCTTGTTCTTGCCGCGCAGGTTGAGCGGAACCGGAGCTATCGCCAAGCCCTGCCTGATTCTGGACTCGCTCCCTTCGCCTTCGTCGGCTCGCGCGCCGGTCGAATGCGACAGCATCACGCTGGCCGCAACTACGGCGGCAACGGTCCCAAGTCGAAACGATTTCTGGAGCAATGATCGCATCGCGGTTCTCCTTGAACGTGGGTATCGGTGTCGGGCGGGATGCCCGGCGCCCGTGCCAAGGCTCGGCCGGCGATCCGACGGATTCAACGATCTGCCGACGGAACCCGCTGGACGGGTCATGAATCCGGGCTACGCGCCGACGAAGAACTGCGAGCGATCGCGCCATGGCAAGCTGTCCGTTTCGGCCCAGCCAGCGCAAATCGCGGCCGCCGACTCGCTCGCGCTCGCGCCGCCGCGATTGCCAAGCCAATAGTCGAAGGCCCCAGGTTCGGGTGTCACGGCCCTCGGGGACCGCCCTACCGGATTCGTCCGTCGCGCAGCAGGGGTACCGATCCTGTGCCCCGTTATCCGGGTTCTGCCCCCGATTTCCCCGGATTCGTCGGCGTCCAAGTTGCAAACGGCATTCAATCGGGACCAGAATGTCTGCGCGCAAGGCCGCGACCCATGGCGACTCCCGTCGATGCATTTCCGAACATCGATCGCTTGCGCGCTCGAACGGCGCATCGACTCGGGTCGATGGCGCAGACGGCACTGTGGGCGGTTTCCCGACAGCGAATCCTGTTCACCGCCGCAATCTGCGCGATCGTTTCGACCCAGGTGTTCTTTCAGCCGACCCTGTACGATCCGTTTCTGCCGGCGTTGATTTGGCGCGAATGGCTCGATTACCTGGGCGAATGCCTGCTGATGGGCGCCCCGATCATGCTTGCCGCGACGCTTGCCGAGCGCGCGACCACGGCCGCGTCCCGTATGACCGCCATCGGGCTGGCGGCCGTCGCGGTGGTTGGCGGTGCCATGGCCGGTGCCCTCGCGCTCGTCCCCTATTACGATGGCGACTGGAACGACGCATTCGGCGCGCGCTACTGGGTCGACGTGGGATTCTGGACCGTGGTCGGAGGTGGCGTCATCGCGATATATGGCATGCAGCGGCGGTCTGCGGCGACACGAGAGGTGCTCCATCAGGTGGAAGTGGATGCCCTGGCGCTGTCGAAGGAGATGCTCGAGGCGCGGCTGCAGGTGATGCGTGCGCAGATTGAGCCGCATTTCCTGTTCAACACCCTCGCCAACGTGAAGCGACTGTGCCAGACCGACGTCGGAGACGGCCTGCGGATGCTCGAGAATCTCGTGCGATACCTGCGTGCGGCATTGCCGCAGATGCGCGAAGAAAGGAGCACGCTCGGACACGAAGCCGACCTCGTCGAGGCCTTTCTTGCCGTGCTGAAGATCCGGATGGGGACGCGGCTCGACTACCGCGTCCTCGTCCCGCCGGAAGCGCGCGCGTTCATCTTTCCGCCGATGATGCTGTTGACGCTCGCCGAAAACGCGATCAAGCACGGCCTCAACCCGTCGCCGAGCGGGGGCGCGATCGAGATCACCGCGGCGATGCGCGGCGGCGCGCTCGTAATCCAGGTGGCGGACACGGGCGTCGGGTTTGGCGTCGCGGCAACCGGTGGCACCGGCGTGGGTCTCGCCAATACCCGCGCACGACTTGCCGCGCTTTTTGGAGACGCGGCCGACCTCTCGCTCGAACCCAACACCCCCACCGGCGCGATCGCCACCATTCGCATTCCGTACAACGTAGCGAAGACGCCCGCGTCGGCTTTCCCTCGCGCAGCCTGATCGTTGCCATGAATCTAGCTGTCACCGCACTTGTCGCCGAAGACGAACCCCTGCTGCAGCAGGAACTCTGCGAGGCCCTCGCCAGGTTGTGGCCGGAGCTTTCGATCGTTGGCCGTGTGGCCAATGGCATCGACGCGCTGCGTCTGCTTGTCGAGCTTCGACCGGCCGTGCTGTTCCTGGACATCCAGATGCCGGGTCTCACCGGCCTCGACGTCGCGAAGCAGGCCTCCGGTCGGGCGCATGTGGTGTTCGTCACCGCATACGACCAGCACGCGATCTGCGCATTCGATCAGGGCGCTGTCGACTACGTGATGAAGCCGGTCAGCCTCGTACGACTGGCGTCGACGGTGCAGCGCTTGAAGGACCGCATGGCGCAACCGCCGGCGGATCTGTCCGGAATCCTCGCGGGGCTCGCGCTGCAGAAGGCCGATGCCAAGAGTTACCTGCGTTGGGTCAACGCGTCGGTCGGCGCCACGATCAAGCTCATCACCGTCGACGAGATCTGTTACTTCAAGGCCGACAGCAAGTACACGCTGGTCGTCACGCCGGCCACGGAATCTCTGATCAAAAAACCGATCAGGGAATTGACCGACGAGCTCGACCCGCAGCAATTCTGGCAGATCCATCGCTCGACGCTCGTCAACGTCAACTCGATCGCGGGCGTGACCCGCGACATCGGAGGGCATCTCAAACTGAAGCTCAAACAACGTCCCGAATTGCTGCCGGTCAGCGAGAGCTATACGCATCTGTTCCGGCAGATGTAACACATCCGCCGTTTCCCCACGTAGAAGGAGGCCTGCCATGGAAGCGAGAACCCTATCCCGTCGCGAGCTGATCAAAATTCTGGCCGCGCTCGGCGTCGCGGCGCCCACCGCGAAGGTCGTCGCGCAGGGAGCTCAAGGGTCCCTCGCGCCGAGTGGCAAAGTGGTCTTCGAGAACGACAAGATGCGCGTGATCGAGCACGCGGCGAAGCCGCGCCTCGGTGTATGCGGGACGGGCTACCACACGCACCCGCCGCACCTCACGATCTGCCTGACCGACGTCAAGGCCAAGGTGACGCTACAGGGCAAGGAGCCGTTCATTGCGGAGAACAAGGCCGGCGACCTGTTCTGGGATCCGGGCGGCTTTCACACGGTCGAGAACCTCGGCAGCCGCGACACCAAGAGTTATCTGGTCGAGCTCAAGAGCTGAAGCCTATCGTGGCGAGCCCCTTGCCTAGGGGCAACGTCGGAACGTCATCGCACGCAACCGACCGCCCGCCGCCGCCGGCGATTGCGGGCTTCGGCCGGCGCCTCGCCTCGCTCGCGCGGGCGCGCTGGCCGCAGGTCACCATATTTCTGTTCGCGCTGGCTGTGGTCGACCTGATTCGCAACTACTCGTTCCTGGCCCAGCCTCTCGGGACGTTGATCGGCGAAGAGGTTCTGCTCATTGTCCTGGGAATCGCCTTCGGCATCGGCGGCGCGAGCGTGGCGGGCACGATGGCCGCGGAGGCACTCCCATTGCGCGGAGTTGCACGTGCGATCGCCACGGTCATCTTTGCGCTGGCCGGTGCAGGATTCGCGATGGCAGCGATCGCGCTGTGGTGGCCTGGCCGATTGCTCCCTGAAACGGTCGGCACCCGGATATCGACGTCCGCATTCGTGTTGCGTAACCTTTGGTATTACTCGGCGATGAGCGTCCTGCTCGCCGCCTACTTTGCGACCCGCGACCGCGATGCCGTGATCGCGCATGCGGCGCAGGCCGCCGAACTCGAGCGAGCGGGCGTGCGGCGCGCCGTGCTGGAGTCCCGGCTCAAAGTGATGCAGGCGCGCGTCGAACCGGAAATTCTGTTCGATGTGCTAGGCGACGTGCAGCGCCTCTATGCAAGCACGCCGCAGGACGCGGAAGCGCTGCTCGACGACCTGATCGTGTACCTGCGGGCCGCGCTGCCGCAGATGCGCGGTGACGCGTCCACGCTGGGACGCGAGGCGGCGCTTGCGCAGGCCTTCCTCAAAGTGACACAGCCGGGGCGGGACGGCTCGTCCGCCTGTGTGAACCGGATCGCGCCCGATCTGGCTGACCTGCCGTTCCCGCCGATGGTGCTGTTGCCGCTCGTGCACGCGGCAGCCGACGCGCGCGCCGCCCGGGTGGTGTTCGACGCATCGGGCCACGCAGGCGAGGGTACCGCGAGCGTGAGCATCGTCGTGACAGTTGCAGTTCCGTCCGGCATCGAGGTGCCGGGGTGGCAGAGCGAACGCCTTTCCGCGTTGCGCGAAATCGTCGGCACGTACTTCGGCGAGGGCACCAGGCTCGACGCAATGAGTCGGAACGACGGCATCACGGTGGCGATCACGTTCAGGCTGCCGCGATCGCTCGTCCCACCGTACGCCGAGCCGGGGCAAGACGCCGTACCGCTCGAGGCGCGACCGACGACACGTTCGACTTGATCATCGCGCGGCGCTGGTATTGACGCCGTCGGCGGCAGCGCAAACAATCACCAGTTGTTGCCCCGACGAAGTTTCTCCCCCAGGAGCATCCGATGCCGCTGACGACGCCGGCCGCGCGCCGCGATCTTTCCTTCCATCTGCATCCTGCCACCAACCTGCGGCTCCTGCAGTCGGAAGGTCCGTTGGTGATCACGCGCGGCGAAGGCGTATACGTCTACGATGACGAAGGAAAGCGCTACCTGGAGGGTATGGCGGGGCTCTGGTGCGCTTCACTGGGGTTTTCCGAGCGCAGGCTCGCCGAGGCTGCGTACAGGCAATTGTGCGAGCTGCCCTTCTATCACAGCTTCGCGGGCAAGGTTCCGGCCATCAGCACGGAGCTTGCCGAGCGGCTGATCCGCATCGCGCCGGGCGGCATGGCCAAGGCACTGTTCGCGAACTCGGGTTCGGAGGCGAACGACACGGCGGTCAAACTCGTCTGGTACGTCAACAATGCACTGGGTCGGCCACAGAAGAAGAAGATCATCTCGCGGCAGCGCGCCTACCATGGGGTCACGGTCGCCGCTGCGAGCCTTACCGGTCTCGCCTTCGCACAAAACGACTTCGACCTGCCGATTGCGCGGTTCCTGCACACCGACTGCCCGGATCACTACCGTGGTGCGCGGCCGGGCGAAAGCGAGGAAGCATTCGCAGTCCGGTTGGCCGATAGTCTTGAACAGCTGATCCTGCGCGAGGGCCCCGACACCGTCGCGGCATTCTTCGCCGAGCCGGTGATGGGGGCGGGCGGAGTAATCGTGCCGCCGGCGACGTACTTCGACCGCGTCCAGCCGGTTATGCGCAAGTACGACATCCTGTTCGTCGCCGACGAGGTGATCTGCGGTTTCGGACGCACCGGCAATATGTTCGGATCGCAGACGTTCAGCCTGCAGCCGGATATCGTGACCCTCGCCAAAGGATTGTCTGCCGGTTATCTGCCGATCTCGGCCACCCTCATATCCGGTGCGCTCTTCGAGATCCTTCTCGCGCAAAGCGACAAACTCGGGATCTTCGGCCACGGCTACACGTATTCCTCGCATCCGGTCCCGGCGGCTGTCGCGCTGGAAGCGATCAAGATTTACGAGGAGCGCGACATCGTGGCGCAAGTACGCCGCGTCGGGCCGCGGATGCAGATGGGAATTCGCAGCTACGCCGATCACCCGCTTGTTGGAGAGGCACGGGGAATCGGCCTCATCGGCGCGGTGGAGGTCGTCCGCGACAAGGCGACGAAACAGAGTTTCGATCCGAAGGCCGGGGTCGCCGCCTACCTGGTCCGCCGGGCGCAGCACCATGGCGCGATCCTGCGCAACATGCCCGGCGACATCATCGCCTTCAGCCCGCCGCTGATCATCACCGACTCCGAGATCGACGAGTTGCTGGCGTGCTTCGGCAAGGCGCTCGACGACACCTGGGCGATGGTCAAAGAAAAGGGCCTCGCATGAGCGCCGTTCAGGGTCGCTGCGCGGCTGGCAGCGGGCGCTGACCGATGGCGGCGAGGAAGACGATCATCGTCACCCGCGCGAGCCGGGGCATCGGGCATGCGACCGCGCTGAAGTTTCACGCGGAAGGGTCGCGCGAGTTCGCCGCGGAACTTGCGCAAGGGCACGGCGCGGTCATGTCGCCCGGAACGCCCGCGATCGTCGAGCGGGAAATCCCGATGCGCCGGCTGGGAACGATCGAAGAGATGGCGGACCTGATCTGGTTCCTCTGCTCGACGCGAGCGCCGTACGTCACCGGGGCAGAGATTCCGATCATCGGCGGCCAGCATGGCTGACCCCATCGTTCGCTTCGTCGGCATCGGCAAGACCTACGACGGCATCTCGCGGGTCGTCGAAGATCTTGATCTCGACATCGAGCGCGGCGAGTTCCTGACGCTGCTGGGTCCCTCGGGGTCGGGGAAGACGACGACGCTGATGATGCTCGCCGGATTCGAGGCGCCGACCGGCGGCGAGATACTGCTCGAAGGCAAGTCATTGTCCAGACTGCCGCCGTTTCGGCGTCAGATCGGCATGGTGTTCCAGAATTACGCGCTGTTTCCGCACATGACCGTCGCCGAAAATATCGGGTTTCCGCTGTCGGTGCGGGGCATCGTTCGTGCCGAGGCGGAGCGGCGCGTCGAGCGGGCGCTCGACATGGTTCAGCTCGGCGGCTTCGGCGGGCGAAGACCGGCGCAGCTCTCCGGCGGCCAGCAGCAGCGGATCGCAGTCGCGCGGGCGCTCGTGTTCGAGCCCAAGCTCGTGCTGATGGACGAGCCGCTGGGCGCGCTGGACAAACAGCTGCGCGAGCAGATGCAGCTCGAAATCCGGCGCCTGCATCAGCATCTGGGTGTGACGATGCTCTACGTGACGCACGACCAGGCGGAGGCGCTCACGATGTCGGATCGGATCGCCGTTTTCCAACGCGGCCGTATCCAGCAGCTCGACAGTCCCGAGCGCATCTATGAGGAGCCCGCGAACGCTTTCGTCGCGCGCTTCATCGGCGAAAACAACCGGTTCGACGGCCACCTGCAGTCTGTCACCGGCACGCGCTGCTCGATCTCAATTGACGGAGAAGCGTGCATCGAGGGGTCGCTTGCCGTGCCCCTGCCGGCAGGCAGCCCGGTGACCGTCTCTCTGCGTCCGGAGCGGGTGCAAATCCGCGTGCCGGGGCATACAATGTGCGCCGCCTCCGGTTGCTCGCTGACGGGGACGCTGCGTGAGGTCATCTACCTAGGTGACCATGTCCGCGCGCGAGTCGTACTGCGTGGCAACGAGGATTTTTCGGTCAAGCGGCCGATCGACGAGGCGCACCGTCTGCCGGCGATCGGTCATGCGGTCGAATTGACGTGGGCGCCGGACCATTGCCGGGCATTCGCCCCGGAGGACGACGTAGTGCAACCCTGAGGGAGACAACGATGCAAAGCAAGTCAGCAGTTCTCGGTCTGTTGGCGGTTGTTGCGGTCACGATGTCAGCGGGCGCCGCTGCGCGCGACCTCACCGTGGTGTCATGGGGCGGCGCATACCAGGACGCGCAACGCGACGCTTACTTCAAGCCGTACATGGCGGCGACCAAGGGTAAATTGGTGGAGGAGAACTGGGATGGCGGCGTCGGCACGCTGCGCGCCAAGATCCAGGGCGGCAACAACAATTGGGATGTCGTGCAGGTCGAGTCCGAGGAGCTGCTGCTCGGTTGCGAGGAAGGCCTTTTCGAGAAACTCGACTGGGCAAAGCTGGGGGGCAGGGACAAGTATCTGCCGGACGCGGTGCACGACTGCGGCGTGGGCGCGATCGTCTACAGCTTCATCCTTGCCTATGATGCCGACAAGATCAAGGGCGATGCACCGAAGAACTGGGCCGATTTCTGGAACGTGCAGAAGTGGCCGGGCAAGCGCGCGCTGCGCAAGGGTCCGAAGACGACCCTCGAAATAGCGCTGCTGGCCGACGGCGTCGCTCCCAAGGACGTCTACAAGACGCTCGCCACCGACGCCGGCGTCGATCGCGCGTTCAAGAAGCTCGACCAGCTCAAGTCCAACCTCGTCTGGTGGGAGAAGGGCGCGCAGCCACCGCAGCTTCTCGCCTCCGGCGAAGTCGCGATGACGGACGCCTACAACGGACGGATCGCCGCCGCCAACATCAAGGACAAGAAGAATTTCAAGATCGTCTGGGGCAACAACCTGTACACGATCGATTCGTGGGTCATCATGAAGGGGACACCGAACAAGGCCGACGCTGAGAAATTCCTGGTGTTCGTCAACGATCCCAACAATCAGAAGAACCTGCCGCCGAAAATCCCCTACGGCGTGACAACGAAGGCGTCGACTGCGCTGATCGACAAGAGCGTGCTGCCGAATCTCGCGACGGCTCCGCAGAACATTGCCACGGCCGTCTACATCAACGACAAGTTCTGGCTGGAACATCTCGACAAGCTGAACCAGCGCTTCAACGCCTGGGTCGCGAAGTAGTCGGGTCTCCAGGACTGGTCGCGCCGAAATTCCGGTTGGGTGCCGCGGTGTACCGGCGCGGCGGCTGACCGGAAAATCGCGGAATGCGCATGGCGATGGCGGGCGAGGCGACATTGGTTTCTTCGGGTCCGCACGCCAGTGCCTTGTTGCGCCGGGCGCTGCAGAGAAGCCGGCGCAAAGAGCAGATGCGGGCGGCAGCCCTCGTGCTGCCGCTCTTCGTTTTCCTGCTGGTCACCTTCGTCGTTCCGATCGGCGCGATGCTGGGGCGTGGTGTCGTCGACGGCGAAGTCGCGCAGATCCTGCCAAACGTCACCGCCGAGCTCGCATCCTGGGATGGGCAGGGCCTTCCCGCCGATCCGGCGTTTTCCGCGCTCGTCACCGACGTTCGTGCAGCGCGCGAGGCCGGAACGCTCGCCAGCGCGGCGACGCGGCTCAATTACGACGTCGCGGGTTTTCGCTCGCTGCTCTTCGCGACCGGACGGCGGCTATCGGCACAGGATTCCGGCTCGCCACGCGAGACACTCATCGCCATCGACCCGAAGTGGGGCGAGCGCGAGACCTGGGCGACGATCCGCCGCGCGGCCGGCCCGGTCACCGATTTCTACCTGCTCGCCGCACTCGACCTGCGCCGCGATGCCGGCAATGCGGTCGTCGGCGCCCCGCCCGAAGAGGCAGTGTTTCGCAACGTGCTGGGGCGTACGCTCTGGATCTCTGGCGTGGTCACGCTCGTCTGCCTGATGCTGGGATATCCGGTCGCCTACTTTATTGCTCGGCAGCCGCCGGCGCGCGCGGCGATCCTTCTGTTTCTCGTGCTGCTGCCGTTCTGGACGTCGCTGCTCGTGCGCACGGTGGCGTGGGTAGTGCTGCTGCAGCGCGAAGGCATCCTGAACAGCCTGTTCCTTTCGCTTGGTCTGATCAGCGAGCCAATACGGATGATTTTCAACCGCTTCGCCGTCTATGTCGCGATGGTGCATGTGCTGCTGCCCTTCATGGTGCTGCCGTTGTACGCCGTGATGAAAGGTATTTCGCCGTCCTATCTGCGCGCCGCCGCATCGCTGGGCGCAACACCGTTTACGGGGTTCCGCCGAGTCTATCTGCCGCAGACGTTCTCGGGCGTGGGCGCGGGCTGTCTGATCGTATTCATCCAGGCATTGGGCTACTACATCACGCCGGCGCTGGTCGGCGGCGCCGACGACCAGATGATCAGCTACTTTATCGCGTTCTATGCGAGCCGTACGGTGAACTGGGGCATGGCAGCCGCGCTTTCGATCATGCTGCTCGCCGCCACGCTAGCGCTCTACGTGGTGTACAACCGGTTGGTCGGCATCGACAAGATGCGGCTCGGCTGACCGCATGCGCGACGAAACCGCGACATCGGGACAACGCTTCGCTCGCGCCGGACTCGGCGTGCTCACGGCGTTGGTGCTCTTATTCCTAGTCGTGCCGATTCTGGTCATCGTCCCGCTCTCGTTCTCGTCGGGATCGTTCTTCTTCTATCCGCTGCCGGGTTTCAGCCTGCGCTGGTACGCAGACTTCTTCTCGTCGACGTTCTGGTTGCCGTCCGTCTGGAACAGCCTGATTGTCGGCGCGTCGGCCACACTGCTTGCAACCACGATGGGCACGCTCGCTGCGCTCGGCATGTGGCGAGCGCGCTTCCCATGCCAGGGGTTGATCCTCGCCGTCTTGATCTCGCCTATGGTCGTGCCGGTGATCATCGTCGCGGTCGGCGTTTATTTTGCGTTCGCCCCGCTTGGCCTGACGAACGGCTATGCCGGCCTCATCCTCGCGCACACGACGCTCGCAGTGCCGTTTGTCGTGGTGACTGTGCTGGCGACGCTCTCCGGCTTCGACCGCACGCTGCTGCGTGCGTCGGCGGGTCTCGGCGCGCGACCGCTGACGACGTTCCGCCGCGTGATGTTGCCGCTCATCCTGCCGGGGGTAGCCTCCGGGGCGGTGTTCGCGTTCGCGGCGTCGTTCGACGAAGTCGTCGTCGCGCTGCTGATCGCCGGCCCCGGACAGCGCACGCTTCCACGCCAGATGTTTTCCGGTATCAACGAAAATATCAGCCTGACCATCGCCGCTGCGGCAACCATGTTGATCGGAACCTCGTTGTTGCTCATGGTCGTCGTCGGCTGGCTGCGCCGCCGCAGCGAGCGGCTCCGGCAGGTCGCCTGATGCAGCACATCCTCCGAGCCGGTCCGACGAAACGAGGCCGGCGGTCGCCCGCCGGCCCCTTTGCTGCGTGTCGCAACGAAATCGTCAGGCAGCGTCGGCGGAAACCTCGGGCGTCGCTGTCGCCGCGTCGGCCGGGGCCTCGACCTCGCCCGGCTGCAGGAAGCCCGCATCCGGTCCCATCAGCTTCTGTTTCTTGCGCGCGTTGTGGTACGCAAGACCCGTCCCAGCCGGAATGAGCCGGCCCACGATCACGTTTTCCTTGAGGCCGCGCAGGTCGTCCTTCTTGCCCATGATCGCCGCCTCGGTCAGCACGCGGGTCGTCTCCTGGAACGACGCCGCGGAGATGAACGAGTCGGTCGACAGCGACGCCTTGGTGATGCCGAGCAGCATGTGCTCGTAGGTCGCGCCCCGCTTGCCTTCCTCCGCCATGACCTTGTCGTTTTCGTCCAGCAGATCCGAACGCTCGGCCTGCTCGCCGGTGATGAAGCGCGTGTCGCCGGCGTCATGCACCTGCACGCGGCGCAGCATCTGCCGCACGATCACCTCGATGTGCTTGTCGTTGATCTTCACGCCCTGCAGCCGGTAGACGTCCTGCACCTCGTCCGTGATGTAGCGCGCGAGCGCCTCGACGCCCTTGAGCCGGAGGATGTCGTGCGGATCCGCCGGGCCGTCGACGATCGATTCGCCCTTGTTCACCACCTGGCCGTCGTGCGCCGTCACGTGCTTGTCCTTCGGGATCAGGTACTCGTGCGCGACGCCGTCGAGATCGGTGATGACGAGGCGCTGCTTGCCCTTCGTGTCCTTGCCGAACGACACGGTGCCGGTGGCTTCCGCCAGCAGTCCCGCGTCCTTCGGCGAGCGCGCCTCGAAGAGTTCCGCCACCCTGGGCAGACCGCCCGTGATGTCGCGGGTCTTCGACGTCTCCTGCGGGATCCGCGCCAGCACCTCGCCGACGTTCACCGGCTGACCATCCTTCACCGTGATGATCGAGCCCAGCTGGAACGTGATGTTGACCGACAATTCCGAGCCCGCGAGCTTGATCTCGTCGCCCTTTTCGTCCAGCAGCTTCACCTGCGGCCGGACGCCCTTGGCGGCCGCTCCCGCGCGGCGTTTCGGATCGATGACGACCAGCGTGGAGAGGCCCGTCACTTCGTCGACCTGCTTCGCGACGGTGACGCCTTCCTCGACGTTCTCGAACTTCACCCGGCCGGCGTACTCGGTGACGATCGGGCGGGACGTCGCGTCCCATAGCGCCAGCACCTTGCCGGCCTTGACCTGGTCGCCGTCCTTGACCTGGAGCGTCGCGCCGTACGGCACCTTGTGCCGCTCGCGCTCGCGCCCATTGTCGTCGTGGATCGTGACTTCGCCGGAGCGCGCGATGACGACCAGTTCGCCGCGCGCGTTGGTGACGTAGCGCATCAGCGCCGAGAAGCGGATCGTTCCCGCCGACTTGCTCTCGAGCTGCGACGCCGCGGCGGTTCGCGACGCGGCGCCACCGATGTGGAAGGTCCGCATCGTGAGCTGCGTGCCGGGCTCGCCGATCGACTGCGCGGCGATCACGCCCACCGCCTCGCCGACGTTGACGAGATGACCGCGGCCGAGGTCACGGCCGTAGCAGCGGGCGCAGAGCCCGTAGCGGGTGTCGCAGGTAAGCGGCGTGCGTACCTTGGCCTCGTCGATCCCGAGCATTTCGATCTGCTCGACTTCGTCTTCGCCCAGCAGCACGCCGGCTTCGTACAGCGTCTCCTGCGTTTCCGGATTGACGATGTCCGCCGCGACCGTACGCCCGAGGATCCGCTCGCGCAGCGCCTCGATGACTTCGCCGCCTTCGACCAGCGCCTTCATGACCACGCCGTTGTTGGTACCGCAGTTGTCTTCGGTTACGACCAGGTCCTGCGTCACGTCGACAAGGCGGCGTGTCAGGTAGCCCGAATTCGCCGTCTTCAACGCGGTGTCCGCGAGACCCTTGCGCGCGCCGTGCGTCGAGATGAAGTACTGCAGCACGTTCAAGCCTTCGCGGAAATTCGCGGTGATCGGCGTTTCGATGATCGAGCCGTCCGGCTTCGCCATCAGTCCGCGCATGCCGGCGAGCTGCCGGATCTGCGCCGCCGAGCCGCGGGCTCCGGAATCCGCCATCATGTAGATGGAATTGAACGATTCCTGCTTGACCGTCTTGCCCTCGCGGTCGACCACCTCCATCGAGCCCAGCTGCTGCATCATGGCCTTGGCGATGTCGTCACCGGCGCGTCCCCAGATGTCGACGACCTTGTTGTAGCGCTCGCCCTGCGTGACGAGACCGGACGTGTACTGCGCCTCGATCTCCTTCACCTCGCGCTCGGACTTCTCGATGATGGCGTGCTTCTCGGCCGGGATCAGCATGTCGTCGGCCGCGAACGAAATGCCGCCGCGCGTCGCAAGCGCATAGCCCGCCTGCATCAGCTTGTCGGCGAATATCACCGTCTCGCGCAAGCCGCAGCGCCGGAAACTCGCATTGATGATCTTCGAGATTTCCTTCTTCTTGAGCGGCTTGTTGATCGTCGCAAACGGCAGGCCGGCAGGCAGAATCTCGGACAGGAGCGCACGACCCACGGTCGTTTCGCAGCGCACGATCTTCTCGACCACCTCGCCGTCCGCGGACGTTGCCGTCTCTTTCAGGCGCACGTGGATCTTCGCGTGGAGCTCCACCTGGCGCGACTCGTAGGCACGCTGGACTTCCGCGAGATCGGCGAACAGCATGCCCTCGCCCTTGGCGTTGATTCGCTCGCGCGTCGCGTAATAGAGGCCGAGCACGATGTCCTGCGAGGGCACGATGCAGGGCTCGCCGTTTGACGGCAGCAGCACGTTGTTCGATGCCAGCATCAGCGTGCGCGCCTCCATCTGCGCCTCGAGCGACAGCGGCACGTGAACGGCCATCTGGTCGCCGTCGAAGTCGGCGTTGAACGCCGTGCAGACGAGCGGATGCAGTTGAATCGCCTTGCCCTCGATCAGCACGGGCTCGAACGCCTGGATCCCGAGACGGTGCAGTGTCGGTGCGCGGTTCAGCATCACCGGATGCTCGCGGATCACGTCCTCCAGGATGTCCCAGACCACGGGCTCCTGCGTCTCGACCATCTTCTTCGCCGCCTTGATCGTCGTGGCGAGGCCCATCGTCTCCAGCTTGTTGAAGATGTAGGGTTTGAAGAGCTCGAGCGCCATCAGCTTCGGCAATCCGCATTGATGGAGCTTCAACTGCGGACCGACGACGATCACCGAGCGTCCCGAGTAGTCGACGCGCTTGCCGAGCAGATTCTGCCGGAAACGGCCGCCTTTCCCCTTGATCATGTCGGCGAGCGACTTCAGCGGCCGCTTGTTGGCGCCGGTCATCGCCTTGCCGCGGCGGCCGTTGTCGAGCAATGAGTCCACGGCTTCCTGCAGCATCCGCTTCTCGTTGCGCACGATGATGTCGGGCGCCTTCAGCTCGAGCAGGCGCTTCAACCGGTTGTTGCGATTGATCACCCGGCGATAGAGGTCGTTCAGATCGGAGGTCGCGAACCGGCCGCCGTCGAGCGGCACCAGCGGGCGCAGCTCCGGCGGCAGCACCGGCAGCACCTCGAGGATCATCCATTCCGGCTTGATCCCCGACTTCTGGAACGCCTCGAGCACCTTCAGGCGCTTGGCGATCTTCTTGATCTTGGTCTCGGACCCCGTGGCCTCGAGTTCCTTGCGCAGCTTGTCGATCTCGTGCGGGACATCAAGCGCCTTCAGGAGCTCGCGGATGCCTTCCGCGCCCATCGTGGCCGAAAAATCGTCGCCGTGCTGCTCGAGCTTGGCGAGATAGTCGTCTTCGGTCAGCAACTGCGCGCGATTGAGCGGCGTCAGGCCGTTGTCGGTGACGACGTAGGCTTCGAAGTACAGCACGCGCTCGATGTCGCGCAGTGTCATGTCGAGCACCATCCCCATCCGCGACGGCAGGCTCTTCAGGAACCAGATGTGGGCGACCGGCGACGCGAGTTCGATGTGGCCCATCCGCTCGCGGCGGACCTTGGCGAGCGTCACTTCGACGCCGCACTTCTCGCAGATGACGCCGCGGTGCTTCAAGCGCTTGTATTTGCCGCACAGGCACTCGTAGTCCTTCACCGGTCCGAAGATCTTCGCGCAGAAGAGGCCGTCGCGCTCGGGCTTGAATGTCCGGTAGTTGATGGTTTCCGGCTTCTTCACTTCGCCGTACGACCACGAGCGGATCTTTTCCGGCGATGCGAGGCCGGTCTTGATCGCGTCGAATTCCTGTTCCTGCGTGACCTGCTTGAAGAGATCGAGCAGTGCTTTCATGCGTGCTCCCGGAGGATTCGTGTCGGAGTTGCGGATTCGAAGATGTTGGGCGTGGCCATCAGAAGCGCTCGAGGTCGATGTCGATGGCGAGCGAGCGGATTTCCTTCACCAGCACGTTGAACGACTCCGGCATCCCGGCCTCGATCTTGTGCTCGCCCTTGACGATGTTCTCGTACACCTTGGTCCGGCCGTTGACGTCGTCGGACTTGACCGTGAGCATTTCCTGCAGCGTGTAGGCCGCACCGTACGCTTCGAGTGCCCACACTTCCATTTCGCCGAAGCGCTGGCCGCCGAATTGCGCCTTGCCGCCCAGCGGCTGCTGCGTGACGAGGCTGTACGGACCGGTCGAGCGCGCGTGCATCTTGTCGTCGACCAGGTGATGCAGCTTCAAGACGTGCATGTATCCGACCGTGACCGCGCGATCGAACGCCTCGCCGGTGCGCCCGTCGTGCAGCACGACCTGGCCGGAGCGCGGGAGGCCAGCGAGGTCCAGCATGCCCTTGATCTCCTCCTCGTTGGCGCCGTCGAACACCGGCGTCGCGAACGGCACGCCGCCCCGCAGGTTGTTGGCGAGCCGGAGGATCTCGCTGTCGTCGAACGCGGCGAGATCTTCGTGCTTGCCGGTCGTGTTGTAGATGCGCTCGAGATATTTGCGCACTTCGGCGGTTTTCGCCTGCGTGTTCAGCATCTCGTTGATCTTCCCGCCCAGGCCCTTGGCCGCCCAGCCCAGGTGCACTTCGAGGATCTGGCCAACGTTCATCCGCGACGGCACGCCGAGAGGATTCAACACGATGTCGACGGGCGTCCCGTCCGCCATGTACGGCATGTCCTCGACGGGCACGATCTTCGACACCACGCCCTTGTTGCCGTGGCGGCCGGCCATCTTGTCCCCCGGCTGCAACCGGCGCTTGACCGCGACATAGACCTTGACCATCTTCTGCACGCCGGGCGGAAGTTCGTCGCCCTGCGTCAACTTGCGCTTTTTCTGTTCGAACATCTGATCGAACGTCACGCGCAGGGCCGCCAGCGAATCCTTCATCGCCTCGAGCTGGCGCGCCGACTCCTCGCCGGCGAGCCGGATGTCGAACCAGTCGTACCGGCTGACGCTTTCCAGGTACTCCTTCGTGATCTTCGTGCCCTTGGCGATGCGCTTCGGGCCGCCGTTGACCGTCTTGCCGGCAAGGAGCTTCTCGATCCGCGCGAACGCGTCGTTCTCGACGATCCGCAGCTGGTCGTTCAGGTCCTTGCGGTAGCCTTTCAATTCGTCGTCGATGATCTGCGCGGCACGCTTGTCGCGCTCGATGCCTTCGCGCGTGAACACCTGCACGTCGATCACCGTGCCCGAAATTCCCGACGGCACGCGCAGCGACGTGTCCTTCACGTCCGACGCCTTCTCGCCGAAGATCGCCCGCAGCAGCTTCTCCTCGGGCGTCAACTGCGTCTCGCCTTTGGGCGTCACCTTGCCGACCAGCACGTCGGCGGCCTCGACCTCGGCGCCGATGTAGACGATCCCGGACTCGTCCAGCCGCGAGAGCTGCGCCTCGCCGAGGCTCGAGATGTCGCGCGTGATTTCCTCGGCGCCGAGCTTGGTGTCGCGGGCGACGACCGTGAGTTCCTCGATGTGGATCGAAGTGTAGCGGTCGTCGGCAACCACGCGCTCGCTGATCAGGATCGAGTCCTCGTAGTTGTAGCCGTTCCAGGGCATGAACGCGACCAGCATGTTCTGGCCGAGCGCGAGTTCGCCCAGGTCGGTCGACGCGCCGTCGCCGATCACGTCGCCTTTGGCGATGACGTCACCCACGGCTACGAGGGGCCGCTGATTGATGTTGGTGTTCTGGTTGCTCCGCGTGTACTTCGTCAGGTTGTAGATGTCGACGCCGACGTCGCCGGCGGCGGTCTCCGGATCATGGACGCGAACCACGATCCGGTTGGCATCGATGTAGTCGACCTTGCCGCCACGGCGCGCCTGCACCGCGGTGCCGGAGTCGACGGCGGCGGTGCGCTCGACGCCCGTGCCGACGAGCGGCTTTTCCGCGCGCAGGCAGGGAACGGCCTGCCGCTGCATGTTCGAGCCCATCAGCGCGCGGTTGGCGTCGTCGTGCTCGAGGAACGGGATCAGCGACGCCGCCACCGACACGATCTGCGCCGGCGCGACGTCCATGTAATCGACTTTGTCCGCGGTCCCCAGCATGAACTCGTTCTTGCTGCGGCAGGAGACGAGCTCGTCCTTCAGGCGCCCGGACTTGTCGAGCTGCGCATTTGCCTGCGCGATCACGAACTGGCCTTCCTCGATCGCCGAAAGGAAGTGGATCTCGTCGGTGACCTTGCCTTTGACCACTTTCCGGTACGGGGTCTCGAGGAAGCCGTACTCGTTCGTCCGCGCGTAGAGCGCCAGTGAATTGATGAGGCCGATGTTCGGGCCTTCGGGCGTCTCGATCGGGCAGACGCGGCCGTAGTGCGTCGGATGCACGTCGCGCACCTCGAAGCCGGCGCGCTCTCGCGTGAGGCCGCCCGGCCCGAGCGCGGAAACACGGCGCTTGTGCGTGATCTCGGACAGCGGGTTCGTCTGGTCCATGAACTGCGACAGCTGCGACGAGCCGAAAAACTCCTTGATCGCGGCCGAGATCGGCTTGGCGTTGATGAGATCATGCGGCAGCAGGTTTTCGCTTTCGGCCTGGCCGAGACGCTCCTTCACGGCGCGTTCGACGCGCACGAGGCCCGAGCGAAACTGGTTTTCGGCGAGCTCGCCCACCGAACGCACGCGCCGGTTGCCGAGGTGATCGATGTCGTCGATCTCGCCGCGGCCGTTGCGCAACTCGACCAGGATCTTGATGACCGCGATGATGTCGTCGTTGGTCAGTGTGGCCGGCCCGATGAGTTCGCTGCGGCCGACGCGGCGGTTGAACTTCATCCGCCCCACCGCCGAGAGATCGTAGCGCTCCGGGGCGAAGAAGAGGCCGTTGAACAAAGACTCGACCGAGTCCTCGGTCGGCGGCTCGCCGGGGCGCATCATCCGGTAGATCGCCACGCGGGCGGCGGTCTGGTCGGGTGTGTCGTCGGCACGCAGCGTCTGCGAGATGTACGCTCCCTGGTCGAGGTCGTTCGTGTAGATCGTCTCGACCGAGGCCACGCCGGCGTCCTGCAATTTCTGCAGCAGCTCTTCGGTGATCTCGTCGTTGGCCTTCGCCAGGACCTCGCCGGTCGACTTGTCGACGATGTTGGTGGCAAGCGCGCGGCCGACGATGTAGTCGCCCGGCACCGCGATTTTCTTGACGCCTGCTTCGACCAGCTCCCGAATGTGCTTGGCGGTGATTCGCTTGTCGCGCGGCACGATCACCTTGTGGTCCTTGCCGACGACGTCGAAGCGCGCCATTTCGCCGCGCAACCGTTCCGGCACGAATTCGAGCTGCGCGCCCTTGGCCGAGAGATGGAACGTGTCGAATACGAAGAACTGGCGAAGAATGGCCTCGTTGGTGAGACCGATCGCCTTCAGCAGCGTCGTCACCGGCATCTTGCGCCTGCGGTCGACCCGGAAGAACAGGAAATCCTTCGGATCGAATTCGAAGTCGAGCCACGAGCCGCGGTACGGAATCACGCGGGCCGAGAAGAGGAGCTTGCCGGAACTGTGCGTCTTGCCGCGATCGTGCTCGAAGAACACGCCGGGCGACCGGTGCAGCTGCGAAACGATGACGCGCTCGGTGCCGTTGATGACGAACGAGCCGTTGTCGGTCATGAGCGGAATTTCGCCCATGTAGACCTCCTGCTCCTTCACCTCCTTGACCGTGTCCTTCGGCGCTTCCTTGTCCATCAGGATGAGGCGCACCTTCGCGCGAAGCGCGGAACAATAGGTGAGTCCCCGCTGCTGGCACTCGGTGACGTCGAAGGCCGGCGCCAGCAGCGAGAAACTGACGTATTCGAGCCGCGCGTTGCCGGAGTGGCTCGAGATCGGGAATATCGACGTGAACGCGGCCTGCAGGCCTTCGTTCTTGCGCGAGTCCGGCGCCGTGGCTGCCTGCAGGAACGCGCGGTAGGACGAGAGTTGCGTTTCGAGCAGGAACGGCACCTTGAGCACGCTTGCCCGTTTGGCAAAGCTCTTGCGGATGCGCTTCTTTTCGGTAAACGAGTACGGTTGTGCGGTCGTCACGTCGGTCGCCATTCACTTCTCCGATTCACAGAAATCGTCGCATAGCCGTGGCGCGCCTCGTTGCCGAGGCGCCCGCTGCGGTTGCCGACCGATTTCCGAAGACGCGAACGTTCGCGTCCATCGTGCATCGACTGGTCGGGAGCATTGCACTCCCTGGCGTGGTGGCTGGCCTCTACCAGCCGCTGGCGGACGACGGCACGCTCGCACTGTCACATGCGGGCGCCGTCCGACCATGCCTGTCCTCTGCAGTCGCTTCAGAAGACAAAGAGGAGAAGACTCATTGCATACGTTACCGAGTCCGCTCGTCTTCGCCTTCGCGAAGATGAAAAATGGGGTCAGGTTCGATTTCTCGATGATATTGGCCAGCCCATGCGGCTCGGGAAATCGAGCCTGACCCCTACTGGTGCTGCTTTTACTTGACCTCGACCTTCGCGCCCGCTTCCTCGAGCTTCTTCTTCGCGGTTTCGGCGTCGGCCTTCGAGATGCCTTCCTTCACGGGTTTCGGCGCGCCATCGACCAGGTCCTTGGCTTCCTTGAGACCCAGTCCCGTGAGTTCGCGCACGGCCTTGATCACGTTCACCTTGTTCTCGCCAAAACTGGCGAGAACAACGGTGAACTCGGTTTTTTCCTCGGCGGCGGCAGCGGGAGCGGCAGCCGCGGGACCCGCAACGGCAACGGCGGCCGCGGCGGAGACGCCGAATTTGTCTTCCATTGCCTTGATGAGCTCGGAGAGCTCGAGGACAGTCAACGACGAGATCTTGTCGAGAATTTCGGTTTGCACTGCGGACATTGCATTCTCCTGATTCGTGGGGATTGGGGTTTCGGTAATCGTTTCCGGCGAAGGGTTACGCCGCCTGCTTGGCGTCGCGCACCGCTGCGAGCGCGCGGACGAGCTTCGACGGCACCTCGTTCATCGTGCGTACCAGTCTTGCGACCGGCGCCTGCATCGTTCCCATCAGCTTCGCGATGAGTTCGTCGCGCGACGGCAATGCGGCCAGCGCCGCGATCTGCTTGGCCGACATCATCTGGCCCGGCATGGCGCCGCCCGTGATCACGAATTTCTCGTGACCCTTGGCAAAGTCATTGAGGACCTTCGCCACGGCGACGGGATCGGGACCGATGCCGTACGCCAGCGGGCCGACCATCGAGTCCGCCAGCGACGCGAACGGCGTCTTCTCGACCGCCCTGCGCACGAGCGTGTTCTTGACCACCTTGAAATAAACACCGGTGGCGCGCGCCTTCGCCCGCAGTCGCGTCATGTCGGCGACCGCCATGCCGCGATTCTCGACCATGACGATGGCCTGAGCACCCGCGACCTGCTTTGCGACTTCCGCGACTACCGCCTGCTTCTGTTCCAAGTTGAGACCCACTGCCACCTCCATTGCGTTGGGCATTCGCGTTGCGCCCGCTCCGGCCGAGACCGGTTCGGGCTGTTGCGGTGACCCTACGCCAGGAAAATCCTGTGCTGGGGGCACCATCTGCGCCGGGTTCGATCGTCCGCGTCGGGCGGTTGCGGCCAGTTGCGGCCACGCCATCGGCGGACAATATTCAATTAAGCGTTACGCCCCTGCGGTCTTTGACGGTTCACCGTTTCGGGCGAATGAACGTGGGCCGGATTGGAATCCGTCTGGCCGTTCGCTCCGTTCGCCTGTCGCAGTGTTCCCTCAAATTCTGTTCTCCGTATCGATCGTCAATCCATAATCTCGAATGTCACGATGCCGGCGCCTGTTGCGCGAGGGTCGCCGTGTCGACCCGCACACCCGCGCCCATCGTGCTCGACACGCTGATCTTCCGCAGGTAGATGCCCTTCGTGCCCTGCGGCCGCGCCTTGTTCAGCGCCTCGATCAACGCCAGCAGGTTGGTCTTCAGCTGATCGGGCGCGAACGACGCGCGGCCGATCGTGCACTGGACGATCCCACCCTTGTCCGTGCGGTACTGAACCTGGCCGGCGCGCGCGTTCTTGACCGCCGTGGTCACGTCCGGCGTCACGGTGCCGACCTTCGGATTCGGCATCAGCCCGCGCGGGCCGAGAATCTGGCCCAACTGGCCGACGACTTTCATCGCATCGGGCGTCGCGATCACGACGTCGAAGTCCATGAACCCTTCCTTGACCTTGGCGGCGAGATCGTCGAACCCGACGATGTCGGCACCGGCATCCTGCGCGGCCTTCGCCTTGTCGCCCTGCGCGAACACGGCGATGCGCACTTTCTTCCCCGTGCCGGCCGGCAACACGACCGAGCCGCGCACCGTCTGATCGGACTTCTTCGCATCGACGCCGAGATTGACGGCGACGTCGACCGATTCGTCGAACTTGGCGACGGCCGTCTCTTTGACGAGCTGCAATGCTTCGTCGACCGAGTACGCCTTCCCGTGCTCCACCTTGGCGCGGACCGTCTGCATGCGCTTCGACAACTTGGGTAGCTTCTGTGCGGCGCCCATGATCACTTCACTCCGTCCACGGTGATGCCCATGCTGCGCGCGCTGCCGGCGATGGTGCGGACCGCGGCATCCATGTCGGCGGCGGTCAGGTCCGGCATCTTCGTTTTCGCGATCTCCTCGGCCTGCTCGCGCGTGAGCTTGCCGACCTTGTCGGTATGCGGTTTCGGGCTGCCCTTCTCGACCTTCGCCGCCTTCATGATGAGCACGGTGGCCGGCGGAGTCTTCATGATGAACGTGAAGCTCTTGTCGGCATACGCCGTGATGACGACCGGGATCGGCAGGCCCGGCTCGACCTTCTGCGTCTGCGCGTTGAACGCCTTGCAGAACTCCATGATGTTGAGGCCGCGCTGTCCGAGCGCGGGGCCGATCGGCGGGCTGGGATTAGCCTTGCCCGCCGGCACCTGCAACTTGATGAAGCCGACGATTTTCTTCGCCATGAATCGCTCCTGTGTGGGTTCAAGCGGGCGCCGCGCGCCCTCCCCGGTTCAAACGACTGCGTTTCTTGACTACGCCTTTTCCACCTGACTGAAATCCAGCTCCACCGGCGTCGAGCGGCCGAAGATCGTGACCGAGACGCGCAGCTTGCTCTTCTCGTAGTTGACGTCCTCCACGTTGCCGTGGAAATCCGTGAACGGTCCTTCCTTGACGCGAACCGCCTCGCCCATTTCGAAGAGCACCTTCGGCCGCGGCTTCTCGACGCCTTCCTGCACCTGGCGCAGGATCGCATCCACTTCCTTCTGCGTGATCGGCGTCGGCTTGTTCGCCGTGCCGCCCACGAAACCCGTGACCTTCGGCGTGCTCTTCACGAGATGCCACGAGTCGTCGGTCATTTCCATCTCGACCAGCACGTAGCCCGGGAAGAACTTGCGCTCGCTGATCGCCTTCTGGCCGGCCTTCATCTCGACGACTTCCTCGACCGGCACCAGGATCTTTCCGAACTGCTCGGCGATGTCCGAGCGCTTGATGCGCTCGACCAGCGCACGCTGCACGCTTTTCTCGAAACCGGAATAGGCGTGGACGACGAACCACTTCTTGTTCATGTCACGGCCCCCACACCCCTCGAGGGGGCGCAATTCGCGCCTTGGGACGGCCCGGCGGCGCTCATCACTCGCCCCGCCCGGTCAGAAGCTTCACGATCCACGCAAGCGTCGTGTCGATGGAGAAAAGGAACAGCGCCATGATGACGACAAAGCCGAACACGATGCCCGTGGTCTGCATCGTTTCCTTGCGCGTCGGCCACGACACGCGGCCCGCTTCCTGCCACGCTTCCTGCGCGAACGCGAAGAACTCCTTGCCCGGGTTGGAGAGCCAGGCGACGGCACCTGCGCCGACGAGCCCACCCATGACCATCAGCACACGGAGCACCACGGCGATGTCGGCAAAGTAGTAATACGCGGCGACACCGCCGACCACGCACGCTATCGCCAGGATGATTTTGATGTTGTCGATCATTTCTTAGGTACTCAAAGTGCTGCCGCCTGCCACCGGGTGCTGGCAGGCCAGGAGGGAATCGAACCCCCAACCTGCGGTTTTGGAGACCGCCGCTCTGCCAATTGAGCTACTGGCCTAACTTCCGTTTTCAAGAACTACTTCGTTCGAAGTTCCGGGAAAGCGAGTATTTCGGGCTCAGACGAGGCGCGAGGAGAGTTCCGCAGCGACATGTACATAAACGTACATGAGCAAGGAAGTCGACGAGCAACGACGTATCAGCCCGAAAGACGAAGCTTTCACTCGATGACCTTGGCGACGACGCCGGCGCCCACCGTGCGCCCACCCTCGCGAATGGCAAAACGCAACCCCTCCTCCATCGCAATCGGCGCAATCAGCGTCACCGTCATCCCAATGTTGTCCCCAGGCATCACCATCTCCGTGCCCTCCGGCAACACGCAACTGCCCGTCACGTCCGTCGTCCGGAAATAAAACTGCGGCCGATACCCCGGAAAAAACGGCGTGTGCCGTCCACCCTCTTCCTTCGACAGCACATACACCTCGCAGCTGAACTTCGTGTGCGGCGTGATGCTGCCCGGCTTCGCCAGCACCTGACCCCGCTCCACTTCCTCCCGCTTCGTGCCCCGCAGCAGCACCCCCACGTTGTCCCCCGCCTGCCCCTGGTCCAACAGCTTGCGAAACATCTCCACCCCCGTGCACACCGTCTGCAACGTCGGCTTCAACCCCACAATCTCCAGGTTGTCCCCCACCTTCACCACCCCACGCTCCACCCGCCCCGTCACCACCGTCCCCCGACCCGAAATCGAAAACACGTCCTCCACCGGCATCAAAAACGGCCCGTCCACCAGCCGCGTCGGCTCCGGGATATAACTGTCCAGCGCCTCCGCCAGCTTGAAAATCGACTCCGACCCCAGCGCCCCCGTGTCCCCCTCCAGCGCCAGCTTCGCACTCCCAATCACGATCGGCGTCTTGTCCCCAGGAAACTGGTACTTCGACAACAGCTCCCGCACCTCCAGCTCCACCAGCTCCAGGAGCTCCTTGTCGTCCACCATGTCCGCCTTGTTCATGTACACCACGATGTACGGCACCCCCACCTGCCGCGCCAGCAATATGTGCTCCCGCGTCTGCGGCATCGGCCCGTCCGCCGCACTCACCACCAGAATCGCCCCATCCATCTGCGCCGCACCCGTAATCATGTTCTTGATGTAGTCCGCGTGCCCCGGACAATCCACGTGCGCGTAGTGCCGCTTCTCCGTCACGTACTCCACGTGCGCCGTGTTGATCGTGATCCCACGCGCCTTCTCCTCCGGCGCATTGTCAATCTGGTCGTAACCCCTCACCTCCCCACCGTACTTCTTCGACAGCACCAGCGTCATCGCCGCCGTCAGCGTCGTCTTCCCATGATCCACGTGACCAATCGTCCCCACATTCACGTGCGGCTTCGTCCGCTCAAATTTGGCCTTGCCCATTTTCAGAACTCCTTCAGACGTCGTTGCTCGGATGCGATGTGCGCTAAATCTGTTGCCAAATTCCTGGTGCCCATGGAGCGGATTGAACGCTCGACCTCTCCCTTACCAAGGGAGTGCTCTACCACTGAGCTACATGGGCAAAAGTAGGGTCAGAGTCGACTTTCACAGCAGATCTTTCCACGTCAACCCCTTCGCGAAAGTCGACTCTGACCCTACTTTTGCCCTTGGAGCGGGTGAAGGGAATCGAACCCTCGTCGTAAGCTTGGAAGGCTTCTGCTCTACCATTGAGCTACACCCGCGCATCGGACGACAGGGCCAAGACGATTCGCATCGAGGCGCCGCACGACCGAACCGATTCCCTGTCTCCCTCAGCCTCGATCGATGATTGGTGGAGGGGGAAGGATTCGAACCTTCGAAGGCAGAGCCGACAGATTTACAGTCTGTTCCCTTTGACCGCTCGGGAACCCCTCCGACGAAACACGCGATGTTAGCAATTTCCGTTCCCGTGGTCAAACGCATTGCCTTTTGCCGGTGTAGTGCATGTTCTGCGGCGGGCCAAACTGTCGACCGTATCCGATAAGTTACTGTTTCTAAAATGATAAACGCAGGATCCGACCACGCGACGTTGCTTGCCGGAAAGCTAACTAAAAGTCGCGCGAGCCGATCGATCGGAACGCATGGCGAACGCGCAACCGGAGATCGATCGGGCCGCACGCCGATGCATACGCAGTCCGCGGTGATTGACTACAATGACCCCGCCGCACGCTGCGATCCGTCGCGACGATCCTGCGGGCGCTAGGATGAAACGACCCCCACGCTCGCGTTGCTCGCTGCCCCCGGAGGGGGCGGGTCAGTCCCTTGGGACGGCCCGGCAGGACTAGGATGAAACGACCCCCACGCTCGCGTTGCTCGCTGCCCCCGGAGGGGGCGGGTCAGTCCCTTGGGACGGCCCGGCGGGACTGACATGTCGCAAGCCACGTCGACCATGTGGGACTACGTGATCATCGGCGCGGGTTCGGCCGGGTGCGTGCTCGCGAACCGTCTTTCTGCCGATGGCCGTCACTCCGTGTTGCTGCTCGAAGCCGGTCCGCCCGACCGCTACCCGTGGATCCACGTTCCGATCGGGTATGCGAAGACGATGTTCAACCCCGCCTACAACTGGTGCTTCAAGACCGAGCCCGAGCCGCAGATGCATGACCGGCAGGTCTACTGGCCGAGCGGCAAGACGCTCGGCGGCTCGAGCGCGATCAATGGCCTCATCTACATCCGAGGCCACCGCGACGACTACGACGGCTGGGCAAGGCAAGGCAATCCTGGCTGGAGCTACGCCGAAGTGCTGCCCTATTTCCGGAAGCTGGAACACAACGTCCGGGGCGAGAACGAATTTCACGGGAGCGGCGGCCCGATCTGGGCATCGGACATCGTGGCGACAGCACGAGCTCGTCGAAGCGCTGATCGCAGCCGGCATCGAGCTCGGCATCCCGGCCAACGCGGATTTCAACGGCGCGACACAGGAAGGCGTCGGCTACTACCAGCTGACGACCCGCCACGGCTTTCGCTGCTCGACGGCGACCGCGTACTTGCGCCCGGCGCGCCGCCGTCCCAATCTGCGCATCGAGACCGGGGCGCAGGCGACGCGGATCGATTTCGCTGGCCGGCGCGCGGTGGGCATCGCTTATCGCCGCGACGGCCGCGATAACGTGGCGAAAGCGCGGCGCGAGGTGATTGTCGCCGCCGGCGCGTTGCAGTCGCCGCAATTGCTCCAACTCTCCGGCATCGGGCAGCCGGCTTTGCTGCAATCATTCGGAATCCCCGTGGTCCACGCGCTTCCGGGCGTCGGTGAAAACCTGCAGGACCACCTGCAGGCGCGCGTGATCTTCCGGTGCACGAAGCCGATCACAACCAACGACGTGCTGAAATCGAAGTTGCGCACGCTGGCGATGGGAATGCGCTACGTCCTCACGCGAACCGGGCAGATGGCGATCGGGATCAACCAGGGCGGCATGTTCGCGCGCACCGATTCCGCACTCGACCGGCCCGACGTCCAGTTTCATCTCGCGACACTGTCCTCCGACATGGCGGGATCGCCGGTCCACACGTTCTCCGGATTCACGATGTCGGTGTGCCAGCTGCAGCCGCAATCGCGCGGCCACGTGCGGCTCAAGTCGGCAGACCCGCTCGCCGCGCCCGCGATGCAGCCCAACTACCTCTCCTCGTCCCACGATTGCGCGACCATCGTCCGCGGCGTTCGGCTCGCCCGGAAGCTTGCCGGAACCCGCGCGTTCGCCCCTTACGTTGCCGGGGAGTACCGGCCCGGTTCCGACGCGGCCACCGACGACCAGATCCTCGAGTTCGTGCGCGACAAGGGGGCCACGATCTTTCATCCTTCCGGCACGTGCAAGATGGGCCCCGCCACGGATCCGCAGGCGGTCGTCGATCACGAACTCCGGGTACACGGCCTCGACGCGCTTCGTGTCGTGGATTGCAGCGTCATGCCTACGCTTGTATCCGGCAACACCAATGCGCCGGCGGTGATGATCGCCGAAAAGGCCTCCGACCTCATCCTCGCGTCGACTGCGCGCTGAACGAGACCGCCGTTTCGCGCGGTAGGGTCGCACTCGACTTCTTTGTTTCACCTGCTCAACTTCGATAAGCTGACGGGAAGTCGAGTCTGACCCTACATTCGAAGGAGCCGACCATGCCCTGCTGCCACGCCGATTTTGCCGCCGTCGAAGGCAGCGACCGCGGCTTCACCGTCGGGATGCCGACATTCACGTTCGGTCCAGGCGTGCTGGCCGAGGCCGGCGACAACGCGCGCGAACTCGGGATGAAACGCGTCGCGCTCTTCACCGACGCGCGTCTCGTCGCGGGCGCGTACGTCGCGACGGTGAAGGCATCGCTTGCGGCAGCCGGCGTCGATGCCGCGGTCTACAGCGACGTCGCGATCGAGCCCACCGATGTGTCGTTCCAGGAAGCCGCGCGCTTCGCGGCGGAGGGCAGGTTCGACGGTTATGTGTCGGTGGGCGGCGGCTCGGTGATGGACACCTGCAAGGCGGCCAACCTCTATGCATCGCAGCCTGCGGAGTTCATGACCTACGTGAACGCACCGATCGGCGCCGGGCAGAAAGTACCGGGACCGGTCAAGCCGCACATCGCGTGTCCGACGACCTCCGGCACCGGCTCGGAGACCACGGGAATCGCCATCTTCGCGCTGCGTTCGCTCAATGCCAAGACAGGCATCATCTCGCGCCGCCTGATTCCCGACGTCGCCCTCATCGATCCGACGGTCACGGCGACGCTGCCGAAGAACGCCGTTGCCGCGACCGGCTTCGACTGCATGAGCCATGCGCTCGAAGCGATGACGGCGCGCGTCTATCCAAGGCGCCTCAATCCTGCGAAAGGCGTGAGCCGGCCGGTGTCGCAGGGGGCGAATCCGTTTTCCGACATGCTTGCGACCGAAGCATTGCGTGGCGTCGGAAAATTCCTCGTGCGCGCGGTCAACGACGCGGCCGACACCGAGGCGCGCACCGAGATGATGTATGCGGCGATGCTCGCCGGCATTGCGTTCAATGCCGCCGGCTGCCACCTGCCGCACGGACTTTCGTATGCGGTGTCGGGACTCACGAAGGATTGGCACGTCGACGGGTACCCGGAGGGCAGGACGCTCGTGCCGCACGGCATGGCGGTCGTGCTCAACAATCCGTCGGTCTGGCGCTACACCGCGCCCAGTTGTCCGGAACGGCATCTGCACGGCGCGCAATGCCTCGGCGCCGCAACGCACGGCGCCGCGCACGGCGACGCAGGCGAAGTGCTGGCGAAGCGTGTGATCGAACTGATGCGCGCGACGGCGATGCCCAACGGCTTGACGGCGCTCGGCTTCGACGCTTCGCACCTCGACGCGCTCGCCACCGGCGCCGAACCGCAGTACCGGGTGATTCGCAATGCGCCCAAGGATGTCGGGCGCGATGACTTGAAGTCGCTGTTCCGCGCGGCGCTTAGCTACTGGTAGCGTTTGGCAGTGGCGCGGGGTCCGTGGCCGATTCGGGCGCCACAGCCGAATGCACGCGCTGCGCCGGCAGAAGCATCGTGAACGTGCTGCCGTGGCCCAATTCGCTGGTGACGTCGAGTTCCGCCTGGTGGCGCAGCAGAACATGCTTGACGATCGCAAGCCCGAGGCCCGTGCCGCCGGTTGCGCGGGACCGGCTGCGGTCGATACGATAGAAGCGCTCGGTGAGCCGTGGTATGTGCTCGGCCGCGATCCCGATGCCCGTGTCGGTGACGCTGAATGCCCCGCGACCCTCGTCGTCAACGTGCCAGCCAAGCGTGATCGTGCCGCCGTCCGGCGTGTACCGAATCGCGTTGCTCACGAGGTTGCCGAACGCACTCGCCAGTTCGTCGCGGCTGCCCGACACATTGGCCGCATCGCCGATTTCGAGGGTGATCGCGTGCCGACTGTGCGAGAGCGCCTTCGCGTCGGCGGACACTTCGAGCAACAGCGGGACCACCGCGAAAGTGGTCTCCGCGCCGATGCTCTGCTCGCTTTCAAGGGCGGACAACGTCAAGAGATCGTCGACGAGGCGCTGCATGCTCCTCGCCTGCTCCGCCATCAGCTGCAGGTACTGCGCGCGTTGGCGCGGTTCGAGCTCGAGATCCTGCAGCGTTTCCAGAAACCCGCTCACGACGGTCAGCGGCGTCTTGAGCTCATGCGAGAGATTGGCGACGAAGTCGCGCCGCATGCGGTCGACCGCTTCGAGTTGGGTGATGTCGCGGCTGATCAGCAACCGCTCGTCGATGCCGAATGGAATGACCTGGATCGAGAGCGTCGATACGTTCCCGCGCAGCGAGTCGATCACCACGGCATCTGTGAAATCGCCAGCGGCGAAGTACCGAATGACCTCGGGCTGGCGCAGGAGGTTGATCAGTGGCCGGCCCGTGTCCTTCGCCAGGTCGAGGCCGAGGTGCGCCTGCGCCCGCGCATTCGCCCACTCGACGCGGTTTGCGGCGTCGAGGATCACCATGCCGTCGGGAAGCGCCTCGACGGCACTGCGGAAGCGCCCGATCGTCGTGGCGAGGTCGCGATGATTCAGTGTGCGCGTGCGCGCACGGCGATAGAGCGCGGAGTACGCGATTCCCCACGCGCCTATCGCCTCGGGAACCGGGGCGTCGAGCGCAGCGTCCGCCCAGCGCGCCAACCGGAAGATCTGCCACAGATGCACGCCAACGACGGCACCCAGGCCGACCGTGAGCGTCGCAAGTCCCCACGCCGCACCGAGCAGCCAGACCACCAGCGCGGCAAGAACCGCGACGGCGACGGGTGCGCCAACGCCGGCAACGACGACGGGGCTTACGTTCATCGCGACGCGCCTTGTCCCGGTCAACGCCGGCGCGGCACCGCAAGCCGGTACCCGCTGCCGCGCACCGTCTCGATCAACGCGTCCTGCCCGTATGGTTCGAGCGCCTGCCGCAGGCGCCTGATGTGCACATCGACGGTGCGTTCCTCGATGTAAACGTCGCCGCCCCACACGTGGTCCAGCAACTGCGCCCGCGAATGGACGCGCTCCGGCCGTGCCAGCAGGAGGCGCAACAGCCGGAACTCCGTGGGACCGAGCGAAATGGCATTCCCATCCGCCGTAACGCGGTGCGTTGCCGGATCGAGCCGGAGCGCGCCGGCCACGAGAGGCTCCTGTACTGTTTCGGGCGCTCGACGCCGCAGCACGGATTTGATTCGCGCTTTCAACTCGCGCGGCGAAAATGGCTTCGTCACATAGTCGTCGACCCAGGCTTCGAGGCCTGCGACCTTGTCCGCTTCGTCGGTGCGCGCCGTGATCATGATGATCGGCAACAGGCGCGTACGGGCGGCGCCGCGCAGGTCCTTCGCGAGCAGCAGACCCGACTTGCCCGGCAACATCCAGTCGAGCAGGACCAGTTGCGGCAATGCGTCTCTGATTTGGCGTAGCGCCGATTCCGCGTCCGGGGCTTCCCGGACCTCGTACCCCGCGGCGACCAGGTTGACCCGCAGCAGCTCGCGAATCGCGGGCTCGTCCTCGACGACGAGGATCGATGGCGTCATCGGCCAGCCCGCTCGCATGGACGTCCCTGGCTCGGCCCGTCGGCGCTCATTCCCCCGCCACCTCGGCGCGGATCTGCTCGGCGGACGCGTGCCGGACATCGATGCCCTTGACCAACTGAACGACCGCCTCGGCGATGTTCTTCGCATGGTCGCCGACACGTTCGATCGACTTCGCGATGAACACGATCTCCAGCGCCGGAGTGATCGTGCGCGGATCCTCCATCATGTAGCTGATGAGCTGGCGCAGGATCGCCAGAAACGCGGCGTCGATCTCCTCGTCGCGGTCGATGACCTCCGCCGCCGCGGCGGCGTCGAGCCGGGCAAACGTGTCGAGCGCAAGCTGGAGCATCTCCCGCGCGCGCGACGCCGTTCGAATCACGTCGTAGTGTCGAACGTGACTCAGGCGGTCGGCACCGCGTATCTGCGCCGCCTTGTACGCGATCTTCTTTACTTCGTCGCCAACGCGTTCGAGCTCGTTCACGATTTTGGTGATCATCAGAACGAAGCGCAGGTCGATCGCCGCCGGCTGCCTTCGAGCGATGATCTGCGTACACATCTGATCGAGATTGACCTGCATTCGGTTGATCTGCTTCTCGTCGGCTCCGACCTGGTCGATTGCGTCGTGATCGTCGTCCGCAAGAAGCGCGATCGCCCGATTGAACTGCGTTTCGACGAGGCCGCCCATGCCGAGCACGCCGCTCCGGATAGCCTCCATCTCGGTGTCGAACTGCTTGTGTGTGTGCTCGTTCATCGGGATGCTCCTGCGGTGTCGATAATCCCGGCCATGGGGACTGGCACGACTGCGGTCAACCGAACCGCCCGGTGATGTAATCCTCGGTCTCTTTCTTCCTTGGCCTGAGAAAGATGGCATCGGTCGCGCCGAATTCGACAAGCTCGCCGAGGTACAGATATCCGGCATAGTCGGACACGCGCGCCGCCTGCTGCATGTTGTGCGTGACGATCGCGATCGTATAATCCTCTTTCAGTTCCGTGATGAGTTCCTCGATCTTCGCCGTCGAAATGGGGTCGAGCGCCGACGTCGGCTCGTCAAGCAGCAGCACCTCGGGCCTGACCGCCACCGCGCGCGCGATGCACAATCGCTGCTGCTGCCCGCCGGAAAGGGCCATCCCGCTCTGTTTCAGCTTGTCCTTCGCCTCGTCCCACATGGCAGCCTTGGTCAGGGCCCACTCCACGCGTTCGTCCATGTCGCGATGCGAGAGATTCTCGTACAGGCTGACACCAAAGGCCACGTTGTCGTAGATCGACATCGGGAACGGCGTCGGCTTCTGAAACACCATTCCGACTTTGGCCCGAAGCATATTGAGATCAATGCCCGCACCGAGGATATCCTGGTCGTTGAACATGATCTTGCCGGTCGCCCGTTGCCCGGGGTACAGCGAGTACATCCGGTTCATCGTCCGCAAAAGCGTCGATTTTCCGCAGCCTGACGGTCCGATGAACGCGGTGACGCGACGTTCGGCAATGTCGAGATCGATGTTCTTGAGCGCCTGGAATTTTCCGTAGAAGAAGTCAAGATGGCGGCAGGAAAGCTTGGGCGAGGCCTCTTGGAGGCTGCGTGCCTCGGCCTCCGATGACGTCGCGACGACACCAAGATTCATCGCTTGCTCTCCCGGGGTGCCATCGTCAGCGAATGGTGGACTGGCGGAACACGGTCCGCGCCAGGATGTTAATGATGAGAACCGTGACCGTGATCAGCAGAGCCGCCGCCCACGCCAGCGACTTCCAGTCTTCGAACGGGCTCATCGCGAACTGGAATATCACCACGGGAAGATTCGCCATCGGCGCATCCATGTTCGCGCTCCAGAACTGATTGTTGAGCGCCGTGAACAAGAGCGGCGCAGTTTCTCCCGACATGCGCGCGAGCGCAAGGAGCACCCCGGTAATGACGCCGCCACGAACCGCCTTGAGCGTCACCAACACGATCACCTTCCACATCGGCGCGCCGAGCGCCACCGCCGCCTCGCGCAGACTCGCCGGCACGAGGGACAGCATATTCTCCGTCGTCCGGACCACCACCGGAATCGCGATCAGCGCCAACGCAAACGATCCGGCCCAGCCGGAGAAGTGGCCGACTCGCATTACGTATACGGTGTAGACGAAAAGGCCGATCACGATGGACGGCGCGGAAAGCAGGATGTCATTGACGAAGCGCGTGACCCGCGCGACCCGGCCGTCTTTGCCGTATTCCGCCAGATAGATCCCGGCGAGGACTCCGATAGGCGTGCTGATGAACGTCGCTGCGAAAACGATCATGACGCTGCCGCTGATGGCGTTGGCGAGCCCGCCCGCTGATCCGGGCGGTGGCGTCATCTGGGTAAACAGCGTCGGCGACAATGCGGCGAATCCCTTGGCGAAAAGCACCCAAAGGATCCAGAGCAAAAAGCTCATCCCGAAGGCCATCGTGCCCAGCGACATCGCCAGGTTCAACCGGTTGACGAGGAGCCGTCTGCGGTAGACGGAGGTCACGTCGTCCTCCCCTCCCCTCTGGCAAGGCGCGCGAGCAGCATTCGGGAGCAAGCCAGCACAACAAACGTAAGCAGGAAAAGCACGAGGCCCAGCGCGATCAGCGATGCTCGATGCACGGGCTCGGCTGCCTCGTTGAACTCGTTGGCCAGCGCAGAGGCAATGGAGTTCCCAGGCTCGAACAACGAGGCGCTGATCCGGTATGCGTTGCCGATGACGAATGTCACGGCCATCGTCTCGCCCAGCGCGCGGCCAAGGCCGAGCATGACGCCGCCGATGACGCCCACCCTGGTGTAGGGCAGCACGACGTTCCAGACCACTTCCCATGTCGTCGCGCCGACACCGTACGCCGATTCCTTGAGCATCGGCGGCACGATCTCGAACACGTCGCGCATCACCGACGCCGTGAACGGAATCACCATGACGGACAGGATGATGCCTGCCGAAAGCATGCCGATGCCATTGGGTGCGCCCTGAAACAGCGGCCCGAGAATCCAAAGCTGACCGAAAACCGTGGTGAGCGCGGGCTGGACGCTATCCCCGAACACCGGCGCAAACACGAACAGCCCCCACATCCCGTAGATGATCGATGGGATCGCCGCCAGCAATTCAACCGCGGTGCCGAATGGTCGCTTGAGGACGACCGGGCACATTTCAGTGAGAAAGATCGCGATGCCGAAGCTTACTGGCACGCCGATCAGCATGGCGATCGCCGACGTGACGAGCGTTCCGTAGATCGGCGCCAGTGCGCCGAAGTTCATCTTCACCGGATCCCAGACGTTGGTGAAGAAGAACCCAAGGCCGAATTTTTCGAACGCCGGGGCGGCCGCCCAGGCAAGCACGCCGATGATCCCGACGAGAGTGGCCAGCACGAACAGCGCGAAGAACATCGTGGTCCGCTCGAACAGCCAGTCCTGCCATGGGGGGGCGCCGCGATGCACGGCGGGCAGTATGGGCTCCGGCCGGGCGAGCGGCATATTCTCTGCGGTCAGGGTCATATTGCGGCCGTAGCAGTCGGCATGATAACCCGTCGCAAGAGGCGCTCGCCGACGACCGAGAACGGCCGGGAAAAGGCCCATCGATGGCTACCAGATCGCCTTGCCCGCGCTGTCCCTAAGCTGCGCCTGCCACGCGTCGGCTATGATCTTGACCACGCTCTCGGGCATCGGCACGTAATCGAGCTCGGCGGCCATCGTCTGGCCGTTCTTCAATGCCCAGTCGAAGAATTTCAACACCTCGATGGCGTTCTGCGGCTTGTCCTGCTTCTGGTGCATCAGAATGAAGCTCGCGGCGGTAATCGGCCAACTGGTCCTGCCTCGTTGATCCGTCAGAATCTGATAGAAGCCCGGCGCATTCTTCCAGTCAGCGAACGCGGCGGCCGCCTGAAAGGTGTCGTCGTCGGGTTGCACGAACTGTCCTTCCTTGTTCTGCAGGGCGGCGTGCGACATCTTGTTGCGCTTGGCGTAGGCATACTCGACGTAGCCGATTGAGCCCTTGATCCGCTGCACGTACGCGGCAACGCCCTCGTTACCCTTGCCCCCGACACCTTGCGGCCAGGCCACCGCGGTGCTGGCGCCGACCTTCTGCTTCCATTCGGGGCTGACCTTAGACAGATAATCGGTCCAGATAAATGTCGTCCCCGAACCGTCGGAGCGACGGACGACCGTGATCAACTCGTCGCGCAATTTGACGCCCGGATTGAGATCGGCGATCGGCTTGTCGCTCCATTTCTTGATCTTGCCGAGGTAGATGTCGGCGAGCACGGGCCCCGTGAACCTCATGGCCCCGGGCATGACCCCTTCGATATTCACGACCGCAACGACACCCCCGATGATGGCCGGAAACTGGATCAGGCCCGCTGCCGCGAGGTCGTCCGGCTTGAGCGGCATGTCCGACGCCCCGAAATCGACCGTCTTCGCCTTGATCTGGGCGATGCCACCGCCCGAACCGATCGACTGATAGTTCATCCCGACGCCGGTCTTCTGCTTATACGCCTCAGCCCACTTGGCGTAGATTGGATACGGGAACGTCGCGCCGGCGCCGGTGACGTCGGCAGCACCGGCCGTCGAAAGGCCGGCCGCGATCATTGCCACGGACAGCAACGCCCTTGCCAATATCTTTCGCATTTCGATTTTCCCCATCGGTCACAGGAACGGCCATTGTCATGGTCGCGTGTTACAAACCGATGACAATCCGATGAGCCCCAGCGGCGGATCGCGTCAAACGAAATCTGGGGCGATCACGACCTTGAGCACGTTGGAAGTGACGCCGTTACGCACACGATGGGATAGCCACCACACCGCGCCCTTGCGCACGCTCCACGGAGATTCCTCGCCGGTCAGCAGAAATGCGGCGACCTCGCCCAGCGTCGGCTGGTGGCCGACGACGAGCACGGGCTCGGGCGCGTCCGGCCAGCCCGCCGCGGCCAATATCGCCGCTGCCGTCGCGTCCGGCGCGAGGTCGGGCACGATGCGAATCTTGCGCTTCAGCGCACGTGCCGTCTGTTCTGCGCGAACCGCCGGGCTCGAGAGTACGCGAGCCGAGTCGGGCAGCTGCCGATCGAGCCACTTCGCCACGCGCGCGGCCTGCTGCACGCCCTTGGCCGTCAGGCGACGATCGAGATCGGGAAGGCCGGGCTCGGCCTCGGCATGACGCCAAAGGATCAGGTCCATCGTATCGCTCCCGTTCAGTAGCCTCTGTTGCCGATGCCAGGACGCCAGTCACCGCACGACTCCCGCGCGGCCCCGATCAGGCGCACCACAACCTGCAACCGCACGCAACGCGGGCAGCGCTCATTTTACCGCGCAGCAACGATATCGCACGCGGTGGGGTACATCGGCAGTTTCTGCTAACCTCTGTGCGACGATCACCTTCCGATCCGCCGCCGCATGCGCGAAAGAAAATCCGACCCTCTGCTGGCCGTCGTCGACCTCGGGTCGAACAGTTTCCGGCTCGAAATCGGCCGGGTCGAGGGCGACCAGATCTACCAGCTCGACACCTGGCGCGAGACGCTGCGGCTGGGTGCCGGGCTCGACGACCGGGGCCGGCTCAAACGCCCGGCGATGGACGCGGCGCTCGCGTGCCTCGCGCGATTCCGCGAGCGGCTCTCAGGCCTGCATCCTGCCGCGGTGCGCGTGGTCGCCACGAACACATTCCGCGTCGCGACCAACGCGAAGGAATTCGTCGCTCTTGCCGAACGCACGCTGGGCTTTCCGATCGATATCATCAGCGGACACGAAGAGGGGCGCCTCACGTTCTTCGGCGTCGCGCACGAGTTGCCGCGCACGACGGAGCCCCGGCTCGTCATCGACATCGGCGGCGGCTCTACCGAGTTCATCCTCGGCCGCGGATTCGAGCCCGAGCGGCTCGAATCGCTCAAGATCGGCTGCGTCGGGATGACGCAGCGCTTTTTCCGTGACGGCACGATTTCCGCGGCGGCACTCGATGCGGCCGAAACCGTGGCCCGCGCGGAAATCGAAGGCATTGCGGGCGCGTTCGGACCCGGTTCCTGGCGCGAAGCCTATGGCTCGTCCGGCAGCGCGGTCGCCCTGGCGGACATTCTCGAACAGAACGCGTTTTCCGACGGCGGAATCACGCCCGGCGGGCTCGCCCGGCTGCGGCGGCGCATGCTCGACGCCGGCCACGTCTCGCGCCTCAAGCTCAACGCGCTCAAGGGCGAACGGGCGCCCGTGCTGGCCGGAGGATTCGCGATCATGGCGGCGGCCGTCGCGCAACTCAAGGCGCAACGCATCGATCCCGTCGGCGGGGCGCTGCGCCTGGGCGTGCTCTACGATCTTCTGGGACGCACCACCGACGAAGACGCGCGCGCGGTTACGGTCGAGCGTTGCATCGCGCGCTACGGTATCGATCGCACGCAGGCGCTTCGCGTCGGCGGTTATGCGGCCGCACTCTTCCGGCGCGCGGTTCCCGATTCCGATCCGGCGCTCGCGAAGCTGGTCGAATGGGCGGGCCTGTTGCATGAGATCGGCATGTCGATCTCGCACACCGCTTTCCACAAGCATGGCGCCTATGTCCTGCAAAATGCCGACATGCCCGGATTCTCCGCGGGTGAACAAAGCCGGCTCGCGCTCTTGGTCTTCGCCTGCCGTGGCGGTCTCGCCAAGATCGCGCATGCGCTCGGCGACAGGCAGATCCGTGCCGCCGTGCTCGCCGTGCGCCTCGCCGTCATCATCCATCACGCGCGCACCCAGATCGTCGTGCCGCGCATAGGGCTCAAGCTTGCGGGCGGCATCCGGTTCGGCATCTCGCAGCGCTGGCTCGCTGCGCATCCGTTGAGTGCTCATATGCTCGGCCGGGAGCGCGCGCAATGGACCACACTGGGCCACCCATGGCGGCTGGTCGCGCCCTGAGGTTACGGGGCGCCGCTACGCCTCATCGGGAAACGCCCGCCGCGGTTGTCCAGCCGATCGGCCATTCGACGCGCTCCGCTTCGGCGCGCAGCCGCGCGAGTTCTTCGCGCAAGGCGCGATCGTCCGGATGCGACACGAGCCCGATGAGCACGCGCGCGCGTGCGATCAGGAATTCGCTGTAGGGCAACGGCTCGGCCTGCGTGTACGCTTCGAGCGCAGCAGCGTGTTCGAGTCCACGCGCCCATTCCCCACGCGCAAGCGCATCTTCGATGCCATATCGGTAGTAGCCGATCGCGTTGTGGCCGACACATCCCTGTGCGAGCAGGGCTTCGGCCTCGGCGCGGCATCGCTCGCGATCGTGTGCATCGTCGCACAGGCGGGCCGTGAATCCGAGGAGCAGCGGCCCGCAGAAGCGCATCCCGGTTTCGCGCGCAAGAACCAGCGCGCGGCCCACCCGCTCGCGGGCTTCATCGAGGTGCCCTAACCCCAGCGCCATTTCTGCCATCGACAGGAGGATCGTCGACTCGAAGCGTCGCGCGCCGATCGCCTCGGCGAGCGCGAGACCTCGTTGGGTCAGCGGTCCCGCCATGGCGAAGCGTTCGCAAAACGCCAGCAGAAGCGAATGCGACTCCAGCGCAAACATCTCGGCGTGCCGGTCGCCGACCTGAACCGCAAGCGAGTACGCCGCCTCCATGTCGGCAGCGCCCGCGTCAAACTCCGTGGTGTAGATTCGGCAATGCCCAACCATCGCACGGTTCGGGATCACGACACGGGTAAGCCCATGCGCATTGCACAGGGCGACGCAATGCTGAAAACGCGCGAGTGCCGTGAGCATTCGCCCCTCGGCATACGCCGCGTCGGCCAGCCCGCTCGTTGCCCGTGCTTCCCATGCCGGATCGTCGAGCGTTCGCGCAGCCGCCAGCGCCGCGGAATGCTCGGCGCCGCATGCGGCGATGTCGCCGCGTGCAAAATGCAGGTTGCCGCGCGTGTAGTGCAACTCGGCGAGTTCGCGCGTGAGGCCGCTTTCGCGGGCGAGCGGCTCCGCGTCGGCCAGCGCCACCAGCGCCTCTTCCAGGCCGGCGATCAAGCGCTGCCCGGACGCGATCCCGAGCAGCGCGCGGCAGCGATCCTCGGGACTCTGCGCCGCCGCCTCGGCGACCGCGAAGGCGTCGATCGCCGGCCGGCCCTCTCCCGATTCGCAGCGCAGCCTGCCGCGCAGCAGATTGAGCGCAACCACGTCTCCCGCATTCTTCGCCAGCGCCGCACCACGCTCGGCCAGGGCCAGCGCGCGCTCGGAATGCAGCGCTGCGTTCTGGGCAAGCGCCGCATCGAGGTAGGCGCGCGGCGCCTCGGGTGCCTCGGCACGATCAAGGTGCTCGGCGCGCAACGACGGATCCCGCGCGCCGTACCAGTCGGCGGCCGCGCGATGCAGCTCGGCCCGGCGCGCACGCGTCAGCGACGCATAGACGCCGTCGCGGATCAACGCGTGGGCAAACAGGAACTCGTCGCCCTCCGGACGCACCAGAAAATGCGCGACCAGGACGTCGCACGAATAATCCGGCAACTGCGCCAACTGGCGGACGAGTGCAAGTGGAAAACGCTGGCCGATCACGGCAGCGGCGCGCAACGCCGCTCGATCGGGTTCCGGCAATCGATCCATCCGCGCGAGCACCAGACTGTGCAACGATGCGGGGAGCCGGTCGTCGCGCTCATCGGCCGCGCGCATCAACTGCTCGAGAAACAGCGGATTGCCGCCCGAGCGCTCGACACATTTGCGCGCGAATGCCTGCGGGGCCGACAGGAATCCACCGGCGAGCGCCAGCGCGTCCTTCGGGCCGAGCGGGCCGAGATCGATCGTGATCAGCGGACTCCCCTGCACCGAGCCACGCCAGGCGGCATCCAGCGGATCGCCTGCAACGCGGGACGTCAGCGCCAGTACCGCCGACATCGATCCAGCGCCACGCGTCAGCGCGGCGAGGTAATCGAGCGTCAGACGATCGGCCCAGTGCACGTCCTCGACCATCAGGAGCACGGGGGAATTTTCGCAGGCCGCGCCGAGCAGCTGAACCACCGCGGCGGCCCGACCCCGCTGGCGCGCCGCATTGTCCATCGCCTCGTACAACGCGCCACCGCCCTCGGGCTGCGGCAAGTCGATGAGGTCGCGCAGGAACAGCTCGACGTCGGCCAGCGACGGATATCGCAGCAAGAGATGCTGCAACGTATCGCTGCGCGCTTCGGCATCCGATCCGGGAGGCAAGCCGGCGAGGCCGGCGACGATCTCGCGGATGGCATCGCGCCCCTTGGCCATCCCGAAGTCGAGCACGAGTCCCGTATGGCAGGCGAATCCCGCGGCGATCGCCCGCCGGCGCAGCTCATCGACGAGACGCGACTTGCCGATTCCGGCGTCCCCGCGCACGAACACGGTGCCGCCCGTTCCGCCCGACGTACAGCTTTCCAGCGATGCCGCGAGTTGTGCGAGTTCGGCATGCCGGCCGACGAACGGATGGCCGCCTTCCCGATCCGGCGCGTCGATGAACTCGACGAAGCGCCACGCGGTGAGCGTGGCGTCGATCCCTTTCACCTCGACGCCTTCGATGGCCTCGCAGCGGGCGACTCGCCGCACGCCGGAGTGCAACACATCGTCGAGGACGGTTTCGCCTGTTTTCGCGAGCTTCAACAGGCGCGCCGCCAGATTGACCGAGTTGCCGATCACCGTATACGCACGGTTGCGGGCGGCACCGAGGCCGCTCGCCACGACCTCGCCGGATGCGATGCCGATGTGCACCGCCAGCGCCTCGCCCGTTCTGCTTCCGATCGACGGCATCGCACGGTGAATTTCGGCCGCGGCTCGGACGGCACGAATCGCGTCGTCATCGTGTGCGACCGGTGCGCCGAACACGGCCATCACCGAATCCCCGATGTGCTTGTCGATGCTGCCGCCGAAGCGCTCGACGATCGCGTCGGCCGCCTCGTAGAAGCGCCCCAGCATCGCGTGCACGTCCTCCGGGTCGAGAGCGCGCGACATCCGCGTGTAATCGACGAGATCCGCGAAAAGAACGGTGACCGGCCGGCGCTCGCCGTCGCTGCCGCCATTGCCGCCAGAAGATGGCGCCGTGGCCGCGGCGGTGCTCGCGGCGGTGCTCGCGGCCAAGGTCGGGACCGGCGTGGCCGGCGCCTTGCTGGTCTTCACGTCCCCTGCCAACAGCGACGCTCCACACCCACCGCAGAATTTTTCGCTGGCTTCGTTCGCGTATCCGCAAGCCTGGCACGGAGCGGGCAGCCCGGCGCCACATTGCGCGCAGAAGCGCCGGCCCGGCCGGTTGCCGGTGCCGCAGTTCGGGCATTGGAGTGTCGTCATCGTCGAAGAGCGCGGTCGGTGCGAATGAGCTTAGGGCATTTCCGCCGACAGGCGCAAACACATCCTACGCATCGAGCAACGACCGGCCGGGCGCAACGCGCGTGAAGCGCACGGGCGCCGCTTCGGCGTCTATCCGGCCGTCGCGTTGGCGGATGCGCGTGAACGTCGACGTCGCGAGATCGCCTTCATCCGGGCGATCGGAACGGTAGTGCGCGCCGCGCGAGTTCTCACGCGCCTGGGCTGCACGGACAATGGACTGCGATACGTCGATCAGATTCGCCAGGTTGAGCGCGTCCTGCCAGGTCAGGTTGAACGCGCGCTGGCCGTCCTCGATGCCTGTTGCCGCCAACTCGCCCGCAAGGTCCGCAAGCCCATGGGCCGCGCGGGCAAGGCCTGCCGCTTCACGGACGATACCGGCGTCGTCCCACATGACGTCGTACAGGCGCTCGCGTATCGATTCGAGCGCGCCAGGGTCGGAACGCCTGCCGGCGAACGGCGCCTCGGCGCGCGCGACCGCCGCATCCAGCGCCGCGGCATCAGGCTCCCGCCACGCACCGTCGCGCGCGAGCCACGCCGCGATCGCATCCCCGGCAATGCCGCCGAACACCGTCGAGTTTGCGACACCGTTGCCGCCCAGCCGGTTGGCACCGTGCACGCCGCCCGAATCCTCGCCCGCGACGAAGAGGCCGGGTCGCTCGGTCGTGCAGTCCGGCGCGAACTCGACGCCGCCCATCATGTAGTGCGCGGTTGGAACGACTTCGACGCGACCCGCGGCGAGATCGAAGCCGCAGTCGGCGCAGCGCTCGACCATTCCCTTGAATTGTCGCCGCACGTTATCGGGTCCGAGATGGCCCATGCTGAGATAGACGCCGCCGTTCGGCGTCGTTCGCCCGGCGCGCATCTCGGCATCGATCGCGCGCGAGACGATGTCGCGCGTCGCGCGCTCGCCGCGCTCGTCGTAGCGATCCATGAAGCGCTTGCCGTCGCCGTCGAGCAGATACCCTCCCGCACCGCGCAGCCCTTCCTCCAGCACCGTTCCGGTCATCCGCGTTTCGCGACCGGCGAGCAAACCCGTCGGATGGAACTGCACCATCTCCATGTCGCGCAGCGGCAATCCGAGGCGCAACGCCATCGCGAGGCCGTCGCAGCTCTTGTCACCCGACGGCGTGTGGAAGCGATACATCGTCGGGCCGCCCCCCGTGGCGAGCAGCACGGCCTTGGACTGCACGAATACGTACCCGCCGGTGCGGACGTCGGCCAGCAGCACGCCGGCAGGCGTGTTCGCACTTTCGTCCCCGGCGCCCGCGACGAAATCGAGTGCGCGGTGCTCTTCGAGCCGGTGGATGCCGCGCGCCCACACCTGCTCGGCGAGCCGGTTCATGATCTCGATGCCGGTGAGATCGCCCTTGTGCACCGTGCGGTCGAAGGTCTGCCCGGCAAACGCCTTCTGGTGGATTGTGCCGTCGGGATTGCGGTCGAAAAAGCACCCGAGTTCGTTTTCGAGTTCGCGGATGCGTTCGATGGCGCCGTTGACGAGTGTCCACGCGAGATCCTGATCGGGCAGCCATTTCCCGCCCTCGATCGTGTCCATGAAATGGCGCTCGACCGAGTCGCCCGATGCGAGCGCGACGTTGTAGCCCCCCTGCACCATCCGCGTGCACCCGCACTTGCCGAGGAGGCCCTTGACCGCGATCGTGATGTGAAGCGCGGGATTCGCACGGTGCGCGTGCAGCGCGGCGAACAGCCCCGCACCACCGGCGCCGAGGATCAGGACGTCGGTGCGCAGCGTCCTCAAGAGCGGCCGGGTGAACTCGATCCCACGCCCAGCGCCGCGAGCACCGCCGCACGCTTCGCACGCGCGTCCGTGTCGACCACCGCGTAGAGATTGCCGCCGCTACTGTCCATCGCGACCCGCAGCGGACCGAAGTTGCGCACGCGGAATTTCCACAGGCTCTCGGGATTGAGGTCGTCGAGGTCGACATCCTCGATCGCCTCGATCCACGTGGTCTCCAGCGCGGCCGCACCGCCGACGATCGCGAGATAGACGCCGCCCAGTTCGCGGAACGCCGCCGCCGATTCGGCACCGAGGCCGCCCTTGCCGATGACGATGCGCACGCCGCAGCGGCTCAACAACGGGCGCGTGAAGCGCTCCATCCGCGCGCTGGTCGTCGTTCCGACGCAGATCGGCGCATAGCCCACAGGGTGCGCCGGCGATGGCGCGACCTTCTTCACGTTAGGTGCCGTATGAATGACGGCGTGACCGGCGAGATCGAAGCGCGTCGTGCGGCCACGATCGAAGAGCGCGATCTGAGTGGCGTCGCGGATTCCGAATAGCGCGCCATTCAACGCGACCGTGTCGTCGACCACCAGCGCGCGCACCTGCGGCCTCGGTGACGGGCAACGCGAATTCGTGATGCGCCATGGCCCTCAGTATCCGTATTGGACTTCGTCGCCGTTCAGCGTGGCACTGGACCGGCGTGCGGAATGGCACTGCATGTTCACCGCGACGGGATTCATCGTGATGTGGGTCGCCGCAAGCTCCACGTGCACGGCGAACGCCGTCGCGTCGCCGCCGAGCCCCTGCGGGCCGACGCCGAGCAGGTTCACCGCCGCCGACAACGCCGCCTCCAGCCGGGCGCCCTCGCCATCCGCGCAGCGGGAGCCGAGCGCGCGTGTCGCCGCGACTTTGGCCAGGTGCACGCACAGGTCGGCGGTGCCGCCAATGCCGACGCCGACGATCGTCGGTGGACAGGTCCTGCCGCCGGCATTCAGCACGCAGTCGACGACGAACGTCTTGATCGCGTCGAGTCCCTCGGCTGGAATCGCCATCCGAAGCCACGAATTGTTCTCCGAACCGCTGCCCTTCGGGATCATCTCGATCCTGAGGCCCGCGAACGTGTCCGAGAAATCGATCTGAATCACCGGCACGGCGATGCCGCACGATGTGTGGTCGTTCTTCCTCGTAAGCGGATGCACGATCGACGAGCGCAGCGGCGTCTCGCGCGTCGCACGCTCGCAACCCGCGCGAATCGCCGCCTTCAGCGCAACGCCGTCGACTTGCGCCTCGCGGCCGATGGTCACGTTGTAGATCGGGATGCCCGTGTCCTGGCACAGCAGATTGCCGGTGCGTTCGGCGACCGCGATGTTTTCGATCATCGTGCCGAGCACTGCCCGGGCGGTGGCGCCGGTCTCGCGTGCCGCGAGCGCGTCGAAGCCGCGCTTGATGTCGGGCGGCAGATCGGTCAGCGCGCGAACGTAGAGCTCTTTCGCAACGTTCTCGATCCGTTCGGATGTGAAGTGCATCGCGATCTATGTGAGATTGAGCGCGAACAACAGTGTGCAAAGCGTCGCGACGCCACCCGCAGCGGCGATCAGCGCCGACTGCCACGACGCGCGCCACCCCCCGAATTCCGCCAGCAGCAGCCGCAGGCCACCGCCAAGGTGCATGGCGAGCAGGAACACGAGCGCGACTTCGCTCGCCTTGACGAGCGGCTGCGCCGTCCAGGCGAGGGTGCCGTCGAGCGCGTCGGCGCCCGTGAGCGCCTGTCCCAGCACGAGGAAATGCGCCGGCAGGAATACCACGAGCGCAAGTCCGGAGGCACGATGCAAGGCGAACGCCCACCAGCCGGCGTGGCCGCGCGCGCGCCAGTCGTTGCGACGGATCACATGTGCGTTCATCGGTGCGCTCTTCGCGCTCATCGGGCGTGCCCCGCCGTCACCGCGTACACCGCACGCAATCCGAGGGCGAGCAACACCCCGGCAAACGCCAGCATCGCCACATCGATGCCGCGACCATGATTCCCGCGCATTTCGGCGACGATTGCCCGTACGCCGATCGGGCCGTGTACTGCCACACTCAGAACGAACACGCCGTAGAACGTCGCCCAGACGATGCTGCCGCGCGTGCGTTCCAGGATCTCGGCCGCCGTGAGGCCGCCGCGCACGGCGAGGATCATCGTGGCGAGATGCACGATGACGCAGAACGCCAGCACCGCGGCGCTCACGCGTTGCGCGAGCCACAGCAACGACTGGCTCCGCGCCGAGATCACAACAGGGCTCCCGTCATCGCCGCGATCGCCGTCGCGCGCTTCAACCCTGCGATCGACGCCGTAGGCGCCAGCGCTTTCGGGCAGCGCTCGGTACAGCTTTGGTGGGTGTGGCACGCGTGGCAGCCCGCGTCACCGGCCACCGCCGCGAGCCGTTCGGCCCGGGCGCCGTCGCGCGCGTCGTTGACGAGCGTCCAGGCGCGGTTCAGCGCCGCCGGACCCAGATAGGTCCGGTTCCAGCCGACGACATCGCAACTCGCGTAACAGACGCCGCAGCCGATGCATTCGATCGCGGCATCGGCCGCACGACGCGCGTGCGATGCCGGCGCAATCGTCGCGAAATCGTCGTGGCGCGTCGCAGTCGGGGCGAACTGTCCTTTCGCCCGCGCCCACTTGTCGAAGAATTCGCCCATGTCCGTGACGAGATCACGAACGACCGGCAGGTTCGCGAGCGGCGCGATTTCGAGCGCGCCGTCACCCGCAACGGCCTGCACGTGCGTGCGGCAGGTCCACCGCGCGCGGCCATTGACCGTCATGGCGCACGAACCGCACATGCCGACGCGGCACGCGTAGCGATACGCGAGCGTCGCGTCGATGCGGCGCTGGATGTGCGTGACGACGTCGAGAATGGTCTGCGCGGGAGCCCGCGGGACCTCGTACGGCACGAAGCTGCCGCCCGCCGCGACCGCGCCGCTGCGCCAGACGCGAACCGAAAGCATGTTCATGCGAATGTCGTGATCACGTGCGCGCGTCGCCTCAAAGCGGACGGACAAGGTGTCGGACCAAGCGCGGGGCCAACCGGCACCGGAGAAACCGATGATACAACCAAGCGCCGCCGCACCTGACAGATCCGGCGCAGGGATTTGCCAACGCCCCGGGCGCTCTGCATCAGACAGCCTGCGGCATCCATTTGTCGGACATCAGTTTCGAGAGCGGCTCGGACAGTTCGAACACGCTCGCGACCGCCAGCTCGTCGTTGCACGGCACGCCATCGCGGACGGCGCGCTGCCGCAGCCGCGACTCGTGCACTTCGAGCACGTCCTTGGGGAACGGCATCAGGCCCGCATCGAGGATACGAAGGCACCCGTCCGCGTCCCGCGCCGGCATCACGCGGCTCCTGACGTGCCGGTTCGGCGACCACGGAACATCCATCACGCCGGCGGCGAATGCGCGCACGGTGCCGATGGCCACGTCGCCGTCGCCCATTTCGAGCACCTTGTCGACGATCGGCCGCACTTCGCGCTTGATCAGTTCCTTCTCGAACTGGAACTCCGCGAGCCCGTCCAACCGGATCTGGCGCGCCAGGTAAATCGCCATGCGGGTCATGCGCAGACCTTCGGCATTGATCTCTGGCGTGGGCAACCCGAACGCCTCGTGCGTGGTCTTGGTCGTGACGCTGACTGCGCCGCCGATGGCGGCCAGGGTTCCGCCATACACCACCAGTGCCGCGGACTGGGCGTCGTCGTGGGGCCAGGCTCCCATCCATTGCAGTGACGTCACCGAGGTGAACACGTCGGGATAGCCACACTTCACCAGGAACTCCTGCACCAGCTCGCCGCAGGCGGCGATCGACGCCGCATCCTGGACAAGATGCAGCGTCTGGCCCAGTTCGAGGCCGTAATTTTTCACGCCCTGGGCCGCCGCGAGCAGCGCGTCCAGCACGCCGGTCATGATCGCGATGCACGGCGGAATGTTGGTCCCTGTCAGGAAACCCGGCTGACGCCGGTGCAATTCGACGCCATGCTCCTGGTACAAGGCGACCAGGCGATCCAGGTATTGGTAGTTGCGAATGCCCTCCTCGATCGTCATTTCCTTGATGTAGGACGCCGTGTAGGCGATGCCCGATCCCAGGTAACCGGAATAGCCGGAGGCAAAACCGATTTCGCCGGTGAGCTTCGGCATCGCGGTCCCGGTCAGCATGATCGCCGGCTTGTCGATGGCCTCGATCAGCCGTCGATTCACCGCCACACCGTAGTTCACCAGCGGGTAGCCGTTCAGCATGGAACGACCCTCCCGCTCCGATTCCTCGACGCCGCGCTGGGCGAGCGCGAAGTGCTCGTTGCGCGTATAGCTGTCGGTAGTCGTGGGCACGACGTCGGCGAGGCCCTCCTTGTCCAGCGTCTCCATCAGCTTCAACTGCAGCGCGAACGTACCGAATCCACCCCGCGGCTGCGTGAGGCATCGCCGCTCCGCCACCGCCCGCCGCACCACCCACGCGAGCTGCTTGTGGTTCGGCAGCGCCCGATGCAACGCCACCGCTTCGTCGAGGTCGACATCCCTGCCGGTGGGCCAGCGCGCGAGATTCGCCTGCCGCATCCCGGCGAATACATCGTCCGGGATGCGCTGCTGTGACAACGGCAGCTTCAGTTCAATTTCCGACGGTGCGCTCATGGCCCCTGTCCTCGTCCAATGGCGTGAGGTGGGCAAGACCCAGCGCCAGCGCCTGGCGCGGCTCCACCTGGCCCAGCAGGCCGCACGCGTAGAGAATGTACGCCTGGTCGAGCAAGAGGCGCGGCGAGCGCGGCCGCAGCGAAAGCGGATCGCCGGGATCGGCGAGCGCGGTTTCGAGGATCGCCGCCGGATCCGGGCTGTGTGCCAGCGCGCCGCCGGTGCCGATCACGACCCGCACATCGCTCAAGTCCTTGCCGCGCTGCACGAACGCCGGGCCCGATACCGTGTAGACCGTCTCGACGGTGCCGGCGTGACGCTTCACGGCGAGCCTGACGGCGGCGCGGGCCAGCGCGCGATCGAGCGCGCGTTCCTCGGCGGTGTCCGGAACGCGCCCGACGTCGCTCCCGAGTTCGCCGATCAGCTCGTGCACGCGCGACGCCGCAATGCCGCTTTCCGACGCGATGACGCCGGCCCCTGCCGCATCGCCGATGGCCGCGATGTTGTGGCGCATGCCGAGATCGCCTTCCACCGTGCGCTTCACGCGTGGCTCGGGCAGACCCTGCGGGATCACGCCCGCCCGGCTCGGTTCGCCGGACGCGATGGAATGCACGTCGGTGGTGGCGCCGCCGGGATCCACCACCAGCAGCGCGCCCAGTCCCGGCGCCCCGTCGCAGCCGTCCGCGAGCAGGCGCGCGCCTTCCATCACCGCGGCCGGCGTCGGCATCAGCACGTGGTCGAACATCGCCTGCGCCCGATCGATGCCCTTCGCGTGCACGATGCGATCGATGAACACGTTGCGAATCGCGCTTCTGGCCGGCTCGATGTTGAGCACGTTGAACTCCGGCATCACGTTTTCCGTGACGATTCTTGTCTTGTGGGCGAGCAACTGGCCGCATTGATCCATCGCGGAGCGGTTTCCGGCAAGCACGATCGGACAGGCAAGACGACTCTTTCCCAACGCGTCGGCGTTGTGGCGGATGACCTCGCTGTTGCCGCCATCCGTGCCTCCCGCCAGCAACAGAATATCCGGCGCGAGCTCTTCGATCCGGTCCACGTCCGATGCGGTCAGCCGGTACGCGAAGGTTCCGACGAGCCGGGCGCCAGCGCCCAGCGCCGCCTGACGCGCCGCCTCCGCCGTGAGTTCCCGCACCAGCCCCACGGTAACCATGCGTAGACCGCCTGCGGCGCTGGAGCAGGCGAGGCGCCAGGCAAACCGGGGCAGGACGCCGAGGCGACGTTCCAGATCGGCAAGCGCCGCCCGCATGCCGATGGTGATGTCGGAATCGACCGTGGAGGGCCCTTGTCCCGCACCGAGGATCGCGGCCCGCTCGACGTCGATGGCGCGCAGCTTCGTGTAGGTGCTGCCGAAGTCGATCAGTAGCGCGGCTTTCATCGTGAGGTCGACCCGTCACCGCTGCGGCGGCATTTCCGGCGCGCGCGCCGCGAAGTCCTGCGCGAGGATGCGAATCACGTCGTCGGTCCGGGTGCCGGGCGGGAAGGCCCGGTCGAAGCCCATGGCGACGAAGCGTCGCTCGACTTCGTCCCAGGCCTGCTTGCCCACGACCAGATTGCCGCCGACGTAGATCAGGATGTGCTCGAGCCCCGCCTCGATGCACAGGTCGCGAAAGCCGCGGCAGTCGAGCTCCCCCTGGCCATACAGCGACGATATCAGGATGGCGTCGGCATTGGTCTCCACGGCCGCCTTGACGAACTCCGCCGCCGGCGTGAGCGCGCCCAATGCGACGACTTTGTAGCCGGCCTTTTCCAGCGCCATCGACAGGATGCGATTGCCGACGATGTGCGTGTCGGAGCCGATGACGCCGGTGATCAAGGTCCAATTCGACATGGGGCGCGAAACACGATCAGTGATAGGTGGCACGAGCCACGGCGTATCGCGACACGGCTTGTGGATCCAGGCGCGGCGCATAGCCCGCTGCCAGCACCAGCGCGCCGTCCTCGAAGCGCACCGGATCTTGCAGCAGAGGCGCGACCGGCTTCAGGAATCCGTTCATCTCGCCCGCGTTGGTGATCAACTCGCGGGCGACGCAGGCTTCCATCCAGCAGCCGACTTCTCCCGCGACGCCGTTGCCGAGCACGGGCTCCATGCCGAGTTCGCGGATGCGCCGAATGGACCGCGCGAGACGATCGAGGCTGCCCATTTTCATCAGCTTGAGCTTGATGAAGCGTGCCGCGCCAAGCTCGGCCGCGCGTTCGATGTCGGCGACGCCGTAGATCGATTCGTCCAGCATCATCGGGACGGGCGACACGGCGGCCACGGCCTGCGCCGCGTCCCAGTCGCCGGCAGCGCAGGGCTGCTCGAACAACTCGATCCCGGTCGGGTCGAGCGCGGCAGCGAAGGCGCAACCCTGTTCCCTGTCGTAACCCTGGTTGGCATCGATGCGCAAACGGCATCGGCCGGCGACCGCTTGCTGGATCAGGCTGACCCGACGCGCGTCCCGCTCCACGTCGAAGCCTACCTTCACCTTGAGCGTGCGAAAGCCATCGCTCAGCAGTCGCGCGATCTCGACCTCGAGGTCCGCGGCACCGGTGCCGTTCACCAATCCGAGCAGCGGCACACGCGCCGGCTGCCGCACACGCAACCACGGATTGGCGAGCAGCATCTCCATGGCCGTCGCCAGCGCGGTGGCGGCGAACGGCGCGGTTCGCGTCACGCTCGCGACCCGTTCGATGCAGCGCTCCGCGGCCTGGCCGGGAATACCCGCAGCCAGCTGTTGCATCAGGTTCCAGCTCCCGTCGATCGTCTCGTCGGTATACCCCGTGAGCAGCGTGGCTTCGCCCAGCCCGATCCCACCCTCGGCGCCCAGCGCCTCGACCACGATGGTGTCGAACTTCGTCACGGGGCCGAACGCAAGCTTGTACGGCGTTGTGAGCGGCACTTCCAGACGGTACAGATTCAGTCGATCGATCATGGCCACGATTCACCTCGCGCGCCGCACCTTGCGCTGCTGCAGCCGGTGCCGCACCAGCGGGTAGACCAGCGCGATGCACGCCATCATCATGAGAATTCCGCTGATGGGGCGCGTGAAGAACACGGTCCAGTCGTTGTTGAAGCTGACCATGGTCGTCATGAAGCTGGTTTCCGCGAGCGGTCCCAGGATCACGCCCAGCACCAGCGGCGTAATGGGGAACCGGAAGCGCTCGAAGAGATAACCCACGATGCCGAAGCCCGTCAGCAGCCAGAGGTCGGTGACGTTGTTGCGGGACGCGTAGGCGCCGAGAAAGCAGCACATCACCACGTAGGCGGAGACGATCGACTCCGGCAACTCCAGGACCTTGACCATCATCTTCGCCGCGAAGTAGCCGATGACGCACATGCCGATGATGCCCACGAACAGCGAGGCGAACATCGCATAGACGATCTCGGGCGACGTCTTGAAGACCTGCGGTCCGGGCTGCAGTCCGTGCAGGAGAAACGCCCCCAGGATGATCGCAGTGGCGCCGCTTCCCGGTATGCCCATGGTCACCAGCGGGATCAGCGCCCCGCCCACCGACGAGGTGGCAGCGGTCTGCGGTGCGATGATGCCCTCCGGGATGCCCGTGCCCAATTGGTCCTTCTTCTTCCCGTATTGCAGTTCGCTGCCGTAGGACACGAATGACGCGATGGTGGCGCCCGCGCCGGGCACGAGCCCGACGACGATGCCGATGAACGAACCGCGAAGGAACGTCATCTTGGTAGCCATGATTTCCTTGAACGTGGGCAAGCGTGTCCGGACGTCGCCGGCGCTCTCCACCGGCACCGAGACGAAGCCCTTTTCCATCCGCGAGAACACCTCGCCCAGGCCGTACGCGCCCACCATCACCACAAGGTAGTCGATCCCGTCCTTGAACAGCGGCACGCCGAACACGAAACGCTCGGCGCCGTAGATGTCGTCGACGCCGACGGTCGAGATGAGGAGTCCGAAGAAGAGGCTGATGAAGGCGTTGGTCATCGAGCCTCCTCCCAGCGACCCGACGCTCACCAGTCCGAAGAAGATGACGGCAAAATACTCGGGCGTCGAAAAGGTCAGCGCAACATCGGCAATGGGCTGCGCCAGCGTCACCATCACGGTGGCCGAAACGAGGCCGCCGAACAGCGCCGACACAAGGGTCCAGCCCAGCGCCGCGGCCGCGCCGCCCTTGCGCGCCATCGTGTAGCCGTCCCAGAGCAGCGGCACGTCCATCGGCTCGCCGGGCACGCGGAACAGGATCGATGTCCAGGCCCCGGCATAGGTGCCCGACACGTACATCGCGGTCAGCAGGATGATCGCGGGCGTGATCTGCATGTGGTACGTAAACGGCAGCGCCAGCACCACCCCCATCACCAGCGTCAGCCCGGGCAGCACCGCGACCAGCAGGCCCAGCACGAGGCCGATGACCAGCGACAGCAGATTGGCCGGCGCCAGCACATGCAGGAATCCCGTCGCGAGATGCTGCAGCACATCCATTGCAGCGCCTACCTGACACCCATGATCTGCATCAGGTAGAGGCTCACCGCCGAGAACGGCGCAGTGCCGATGGGCAGCGAGATGTAGGCCACCTTCATGAAGAAGTAGAGCATGAGCAGCGTGCCGACGAGGCTCACGCCAAACGCGATGCCCATCCTGCGGTAGCGCCCGACGTACATGAACGCCACCAGGTACACGAGGGTGGTGAGAAAGAATCCGGCGACCGGCACCACCGCCGCATAGAGCACGGTGGCCGCGATGCCGAGGATCAGCAGCAGCGGGTAGGTTCGGCCGCCCGTCGCGTCTGCCGGATCGCTCTCATGCGCCGGCGGCGATGCGGAAAGGGTCTGCAGCACCCCGCTCACCGTTTCGTCCCGCGAGAACAAGCCGATCTTGACGATCTCGTAGACGCAGGTGGCGATCATCAGGATCAGCACCATCTTGGGCCAGAAATCGGGCCCGATGCGTCCGCCCGGCGCGAAGTATTCGATCTGGCTGGCGCTGTAGTAGAGATACCCGGCGATCGCGAGCACGATGCCGTACGGCGCGATGCGAGCGGCTTTGCGGCGCATGGCCATGACCAGTGTCAAGTATTTCAAAGGAGCGGGGCAACGCAAGCGGCCGCGGCCCGCCCCTGCAGCCGCGGCGCCGGTACGACGTGCCTACTGCGCCATGCCCGCTTCCTTGGCAAATTTCTTCATGTTGTTGAGTTCGTTATTGAGAAAGCCCTGCGCGTCCGCTCCGGGCAGATAGCTTTTCGGGTCCGCGTACTGGTCCACCAGGTAGGTCTTGTAGTCGTCGCTCGCCGCCACCTTGGCCAACGCGTCCGCCAGCACCTTGACCTTCTGCGGATCGGTGCCCGCCTTGACGATCACCATGCGGAACTGGTTGATGATCACCGGGTGCCCGATCTCGACGCACGTCTGGACATCAGGATAGAGCGGGAAGCGCTCGTTGTCGAAGATGACGATCGGGCGCATCTGCTTGCTTTCGAGGAAACTCTTCACGTCGCCCAGCTGCTCGTACAACAGGTCGGCGTGGCCGCCGAGGATCGCCGTATAGCGCTCGCCCGGCTTGGCGAAGGGCACCGACTGCAGATTGATTCCCTTCTTCGTGAAGTAGTTCACGGTGATGTCGTCCGGCGTGCCAAATCCCGTGACCGCGACTTTCAGCGGACGCTTGCGCGCTTCGGCCACCAGGTCATTCCACGTCTTGATCGGGCTCGCGACCGGAACGAAGAACGCCGACGGCTGCTTGATCATGATCGCTACCGGCGTGATGTCCGAGAATTTCCAGCTGGGCTTTCCGGCCGCCTGCGTGCCGAACGTATCGCCGGTCATGATCGAAATGGTGTAGCCGTCGTTCGCCGCCGTCAGCATCTTGGCGAGCCCCGTCTGCCCGGAAGCGCCGGCCACGTTGATGACCGGGAACGACACCTTGAGCATCGGCTCCAGGATCGCGCCAGCCTTGCGCGCCACCTGGTCGGCGCCTCCGCCCGGTCCCCACGGGACGATGAATTCGATCGGACGCGTCGGGTACGCTTCCTGCGCCGCGGCCAGGCCCGCTGTTCCCATGGCCAGGCCCAAACAGACTCCCGCCAATGCGCCCACTACGGCACGACGTGCGTTGAGTGTGATCATCGCCATCTCCTCTCTCGTTGGGTGCACAACCTTTACCCGGTCCGCCGGCCACGGTGATCGTCGACGATAGCCGCAGCGCGCACCAATGTACCGGTACTGCGGGCCCATATCAACCGCCGGCCGTCACGAGCTTCAGTCGTTGCACCTTGCCCGATGGCCCTTTCGGCAGCTCCGCGATAAAACGAAACGCCTTCGGAGTCTTGTAGCGGCCGAGCACTGCGAGGCAATGCGCGCGGAGTTCGGCCTCCGTACACGCGGCGCCCGTTTTCAGCACGACGCACGCGAGGATCTCCTGTCCGTATTCCGGATCCGGAATCCCGACTGCCGCCGCCTCGAGCACGGCAGGGTGCGCCAGCAACGCCTCGTCGATCTCGCGCGGCGCAATGTTCTCGCCACCTTTGATGATGAGTTCCTTCAGCCGGCCCGTGATGAAATAGAAACCGTCGGCGTCGCGATAACCGAGATCCCCGGTGGCAAGCCAGCCGCCGGCGTGCAGCGTTCGAGCCGTCGCGTCCGGATCCTTGTGGTAACGGAGCATCACATTGTCGCCGCGAAGCTCGATCTCGCCGCGCGCTCCATCCGCCAGCGTCGCTGCCGTCGGGCGCCCGGACGCGCGCCTCCATGCCCAGCGGCCGGCCCGGGGAGCCGATCCTGCGCTCGCCGGGGTCGAGCGGATTCGCGAACGCAACCGATGCGCACTCGGTCAACCCCATCGCCTCCAGCACCGAGATGCCGAAGCGCGCTTCGAACGCGCGATGATGCTCCGGTGGCAACGGCGCCGACGCCGAGCGGGCGAACCGGATGCCGGCGCATGCCGCGGCCTGCGCGGGTGTCAGGTCCGGTCCGTTGATCAGGTAGGCGATGATGGTCGGGACGACGTTGAGCCACGTCGGCCGATAGCGCTCCACGAGCGGCCACCAGCGCGACGCGCTGAAGCGATGCGGGATCACGATGCTCCCGCCCGAAACGAGGGGCGAGACGGTTCCGATGCTCTGGCCATTCACGTGGTAGAGCGGCAGCGACGACAGGACGCGATCGGAGGGTGTGAACTGGTGCGCAGTTGCAACGGACCGGCCGGCGTGAATCAGGTTGCCATGGGATAACAGCGCGCCCTTGGGCGTGCCGGTGGTGCCCGATGTGTACATCAGCATCGCCGGTGTCGTGGGCACGGGGACCGGCCCCGACCTGGCACCGGATGCGGGAACCAGGTCGAGGCTGTCCGGCGACGCCGGCCGTACCACGGCGCGGCTGCCGATCCGCGCGATGATCGCGCGCAGGCGCGCGACGAACTCGGGTGCAGCGTAGACGATCCGCGTTTCGGAGTGCGCGAGCGTGTGTTCGATCAGCGCATCCTGCGCGAGAAGGCTCACCGGCGAGACGATGTAGCCGCCGTACATCCCGCCAAGGAAGACGCTGGCGGCGGCAACGCCGTTGGGCAGCATGTACGACACCACTTCGCCAGGCGCGATCCCCTGCGCGGAAAGTTCGGCGCAAAGCGATCGGGCGTCCGCCCGAAGATTCGCGTAGGTCAACTCGGTGCCGGTCTCTGGCGCGAACAGAAACGGCGCGCGCGGTTGCGCATCGGCGTGCCGATCGATCACGTCACGCAGGGTCTGCATCGGTAACCCCGTTACAGCCCGTGCTTCTTGCGATAGCTCGCGAAGAATTCCGCGTCGGCCGGCTCGTGGACGCGCTCCGGAGGCAGCGGATGCACGACCCGCGTGATATTGAGGAAGTGCCGGTAGTTGAGATTGTCCGAAATGCTGTTGCCGCCCCAGGTGCCGCAGCCCATCGACAGCGAAAATGGCAGCGCGTTGTCGAAGCTGCCGCCCGTCGCGAAGCAGTGCGCCTGGTTGACGATCACACGGCAGACCGGCAGCGTCAATCCCAGATGCAGCGCGCGCTCGGGCATGCGCGTGTGAAGCCCGACCGAGTGCCCCGCGCCCTGGTAGCGCAACAGCTCCTCGGCGAGCGTAACGGCGGCGGCAAAATCGTCAGCGCGATAGAGCGCCAGCACGGGTGACAGCTTCTCGCCGGAAAACGGGTGCTCCGCGCCTACGCCGGTTTCGGCGACGAGCAGGAACTTCGCGGCGCGAACGGCCGGTCGCTCGAGCCCGGCCAGCGCGGCGATCGCGCTCGCGGACTGCGCGACGAAAGCGCTCGCGAGCTTGCCGCCGCCGAACATCGCCGTCTCCAGCCGCTGCGCTTCGCCGGCGTCGAGCAGCACGCCGCCTTCGCCGGTGAGCGCGGCCAGCAGCGCTGCGTACACGCTCGCGTCCGCGATCACGCTGTTCTCGGACGAGCAGGACGTCGCGTGGTCGAACGTCTTCGAGCGGGCAATCTTTGCGGCCGCATCGGCCACGTCGGCCGTCTCGTCGACGATCACCGCGACGTTGCCGGCGCCGACACCCACGGCCGGCGTCCCGCTTTCGTAGGCGGCGCGCACGTTGTTCTGCGACCCCGTCGCGACGACGAGATCCGCCTGCCGCATGAGCGCGTAGGTCTCTTCGCGCGACGTCGGCGCGGGAAGCTTCAGCACCAGGTCACGGGGCGCGCCGACCCGGTCCAGTTCCGCGTGCACGTATTCCAGCAACAGGCCGAGCGTGGATTGCCCCTTCGGCGACGGCGCCAGGATGATCGCGTTGCGGCCCTTCAACGCATTGAGGATGTTGTTCGCCGGTGTCGCGGCGGGGTTCGTCGATGGCGTGATCGCGGCGACAACCCCGACCGGCCGCGCGATCTCGACCAGGCCGTGCGCAGGATCCGCGCTGATCACGCCGACCGATCTTGCGCCCCTCAAATCGCGCAGGAGGCCGATCGTCTTGCGCCGGTTCTTCGCGACCTTGTCGGCGACGTCACCGAGACCCGTGTCGCGCACGGCGAGTTCCGCCAGCGCGCGGTTGCGGCCGGGCTCGACGATCGCCCACGCAGCCGCGGTGACGGCCTCGTCCACGCGCTCCTGCGTCCATGTCTCGAATTCGCGCTGCGCGGCGCGGGAACGCGCGACAAGCGCGGCCACGGCAATGTCGGGCGTTTCGACGGACTGCGCGGCAACATTCGGCGCGTTCACGGCAACGACGCCCGCCTTCGCGTCGGACCGGCGCAGCCTTGATCACAGAATCCCATCATCAGACGGGCATTCTGCCACGCTGCCGCGGCCAGCGGCGAAAACAGACCGCGATCGCTCGATTCTCGACAACCGTCCTTGATGCTCGCCTGCCGCGATGGCAGGCGCGTTCAGGTCCAGCCGGCGTCGACGATGAAATTCTGCGCGGTGCACAGCCGGCTGTCGTCGGCGGCGAGCCAGAGCACCATCCGCGCGATATCGGGGGGATAGAGTTTCTCCTTGAGGCACTGGTTCTCGAACAACTGTCGTTCGCCGTCCGCATCCAGCCACAGCTTGATCTGCCGCTCCGTCATCACCCACCCCGGAACCACGGTGTTGACACGGATCCGGTCCACGCCCCAGTCCCGTGCCAGGCCGCGCGTCATCCCGTGCACGGCCGCCTTCGACGTGGTGTAGGCGTTGTATCCGCCTTCGCTGTTCATCCAGCTGATCGAGCCGAAGTTGACGATCGATCCCGTCCCCGCCGCCTTCATCTGCGGATAGACGGCCTGCGCCGCGAAGAATTGGTGCCGCAGGTTGACGGCAATGCGATCGTTCCAGTAGTCGAGCGTGACGTCCGTCGCCTTGTGCCGGTCGTCGTTGGCGGCATTGTTGACGAGCGCCGTGACCGGACCGGCCTCATTTCCAACGCGCGCGATGATCGCCTGCAGGGCTGCGACGTCGCGCAGGTCGCAAGGGATGAAGCGCGGCACGCGCAAGCCGGCCTCCTCGATGCGCCTGCACAATGCGCTCGAGGCAGCAGCGTCGATGTCGACGAACGCGACGTTCGCCTGCTGCGCACAGAAGTGCTCGACGATGCCGGCCCCGATGCCCGACCCGCCGCCGGTGACGAAAACGACTTTGTCGACGAGGCTCGGATAACGCGCAAACTGTTCGCTCATGTCGCCCTGCTTCCTTGTCAGTGCATCCCCGATACTTTAAGCTCAATCGGGCGGCCTTGGTGTTCCGGGGCGGCGGCGTGCGCCGCCGTTTCGTCGCCGCAACGGCGGCATGGTCCGCCATTCCTTCCTTCGCATGGACGACACCGGCACTGTCATCACGCTTCGCGCGGATCGCGCTGTCGCCGGCATCGCGCCTGGCATCGGCGGATCGCTCACGCATTTCCATTGGCGCGAAGGCCCGCGCAAGCATGATTGGCTGCGGCCGGCCACGCTGGCGGATCTCGCGTCCCGGATGGCCGACCGGCTGGGGTGTTTTCCGCTGGTCCCGTTTTCCAACCGGATCCGCGATGGCCGGTTCGGATTCGGCGGGCATGCCGTCCAGTTGCCCCTGAACCAGTGGCCGGAACCGCACGCCGAGCATGGCCAGGGCTGGCAGTCCGCATGGCACGTCGTCGAACGCGCCGCCGACCGGCTCGCGATCGAATACGATCACCCGGCCGGCGCCTGGCCGTTTCCGTATCGCGCGCGGCAGGACTTTGTGCTTTCCGAAAACGAGCTGCAGGTCACGCTGTCGATCGAGAACCGCGGCCGCGAGGCGATGCCGGCCGGCCTGGGCCTGCATCCCTACTTCCCCCGGACGGCGAGTTGCCGGCTCGTGGCCCGCGTCGACGCGATGTGGGCAACCGATGCCGAAGTGATGCCAACGGCATTGACCGCCGCCGATCCCCGGCTTTGCAACGAGGCCGGATTGCCGGTCGCCGACGTGGCGCTCGACAACGCCTTCACCGGCTGGCAGCGGCAGGCCAGTATCGTCTGGCCCGAAACCGGCGCTCGGCTTGTCCTCGACGCGAGCCCGCCCCTTGGGTTTCTGGTCGTCTATTCGCCGGCCGGCGAGGATTTCTTCTGCGTCGAGCCGGTCAGCCACTGCACCGATGCGTTCAATCTCGCCGCGCAAGGTCGCGACGATACCGGTATGCTAACGCTTCACCCTGGCGCCGGCCTTTCGGCGACGGTGCGCTTCCGGCCGAGCGTGGCGTAACGGCCGTGGTCGTCCAACAAGGAGGATGGGGAAATGAAGATCGGCAATCGAGTCGCCGCGGCGCTGACCGCGGTCGTGGCGGCGGGTACGTTGACCAGCGTCTCTTCGGCGCAGGCGCAATCGGTCGTTGTCTACAACGCCGTCAGTCCGAAGGTGATGACAGCGTTCGTCGAGGCGTTCCAGAAGCAAAGTCCCGGCATCAAGGTCGATGTGATCAGCGGCGGCAGCGGTGAACTCCTCACTCGCATTCAGGCCGAAAAAGCCAATCCGCGCGCCGACGTGCTGGTGGGACCCGACATCGACGTATTCGATGCCGCGATCGACCTCTTCGAGGGTTACAAGTCGAAGGAAGACGCGGCTTTCCCGCGCACCGCGGTCGGGCCGGATCACAAGTACTACGGTTTCTCGACCAACTTCCAGGCGTTCATCGTCAACACGAAGATGATGCCGCTCGACAAGGCGCCGCAGACGTGGATGGATCTTGCCAAGCCCGACTACAAGGGGAAGATCGTCATGGCGAATCCGGCGCAGTCGGGGTCGGCCTATTCGCAGATGCAGCAGATGCTACAACTGTACGGCTGGGGCGGGATGGACAAGGTCATCGGCACCGCGACGTTCGTCACGAGTTCGAAGCTCGCGTACCAGAACGTCGCCAAGGGCGAGATCCCGATCGGGCTCACCAGCGAGTTCAACATACTCGCAAGCAAGCTCGACGGTTTCCCGGTCGAAGCCGTCTATCCGAAGGACGGCACCGCGCTCATCAACGACGCGAGCGGCATCGTCAAGGGCGGTCCGAATGCTGCCAACGCCAGGAAGTTCATGGATTTCATCAACTCGAAAGAAGCGCACAAGATGATCGTCGACATCGACAAGCGCCGCAGCGCGAGGAGCGACATGGCGCCGCCGCCGGGCCTGCCGGACGTCAAGACGCTGAAGACCTTTGCCTACGATTACAAGGCGGCGACGTCGCTGCGCAAGGCGAACCTCGAGCACTTCGACAAGGTATTTTCCAGCAAATAGCGGTACACCCCGAAGACCGCGTCCCCCTCCCGGCGGGCGCGGTCATCGTACGCATGGATCGTCGACACTGACGCGGCGATCGTCGCGGCGCTCCGCTCCGGAAGAAAAGCAATGGCCCATGCGGCGTTGAGTGTGCGCGACCTGACCAAAGTGTTCGCGGTCGGCGCGACGACGGTCACCGCGGTCGACCGCGCGAGTTTCGACGTGCGCGGCGGCGAGTTCTTCACGATGCTCGGGCCTTCCGGGTGCGGCAAAACGACAACGCTGCGCGTCATCGCGGGCCTGGAACAGGCGACCTCCGGCGCGATTACCGTCGACGGCCGCGACTTCATGGCCGTCCCGTCGCAGCACCGCAACATCGGCATGGTGTTCCAGTCGTACGCGCTGTTTCCGCACCTGACGATTTTCGAGAACGTCGCCTACGGGCTTCGGCTGCGCGGCGTCCGCGCCGCCGAGATCGATCGTCGCGTCGCGGCGACCCTTGCCTTGCTACAGCTCGAGGCCTACGCGACGCGTCATCCGGCCGGATTGTCGGGCGGCCAGCAACAGCGCGTTTCGATTGCCCGCGCGCTGGTGTACGAACCGACGATGCTGCTGCTGGACGAGCCGCTCGCGAACCTCGACGCCAAGCTGCGCGTGATGATGCGCGAGGAGATACGGGCACTTCAGCGCCGGCTCGGCATCACGACGCTCTACGTGACGCACGACCAGGAGGAAGCCACCGCGGTGTCCGACCGGCTTGCCGTGTTCAATCAGGGCCGGTTGATCCAGCTGGGCACGCCCGAGGAAATCTACACGCGCCCGCAGACGCTCTTCGTCGCCGATTTCATCGGGCGCGCCAATTTCCTTCCGGCCCGTTTGCTCGACCGGGCAAGGCCGGACGCGGGCGTGCGCTTGCGGTGCGGAACGGATTGGCATCCGGAGCGTTCCGTGATGCTCGAAGCGGCGGAAGCCGCCACCCTGCCCGAGGGCGACGACGGCACCGTGATGATCCGCCCGGAGCATCTGGCGCTTGCCGCATCGTCCGGCGACATTCCGTGCCGCGTGCTGCGCGTCCAGCTCCTGGGCGGGCTCATTCGCTATACGGTGCAATCCGAGGCGTCGCCAGCGGCCATTCTCGTCGAGACCACGCGGGCGCTCCCCGGCATCGCCGAAGGCAGCGGTGCGCATCTTTGCGTCCCGTCCGCCGACGCCGTGCTGTATCACCGTTGACCGATGTCTGTTGCAAGCTTTCCATCTGCTGCCACGGCCGGGCATCCCGACCGCGACTGGACTGCGTGGGCACTGGGACTTGGCGTCGCACTGGTGACGATTGTCTTCCTCGTCTATCCGCTCGCGCAGGCGATGCTGCTCGCATTCGTCAAGAACGGCGAGCCTCCGGGCTGGACGAGCCTCACGCTGGCCAACTTCGCGCGGTTCTTCACCGCAGTGAGCTACCAGCGGGCGCTCTGGAACTCGGTGTACTCCGGTCTCGCGGCCACGCTGCTCGCGACGGCTCTCGCGCTGCCAATGGCCTATGCCGTGGCACGAATCGAGATTCCGTTTCGCGGGCTCATCTCGGCGATGACCGTCGTGCCGTTGATCTCGCCGCCGTTCATCGGCGCCTACGCCTGGATCATCCTGCTCGGCCGCAACGGCACGATCACGCAATGGGTGCACGCGTGGACGGGATGGACGCTGCCCACGATCTACGGTCCGCCGGGAGTGATCCTGGCGCTCGCGCTCTCGTATTTTCCGTACGTCTTCCTGATCGTGCAGGGCGCGCTTGCCGCTGCCGATCCGCACATCGAGGAAGCGGCGCGCATGGCGGGTGCGAATCGGGCGCGCATCCTGCGCACGATCACGCTGCCGCTGGTCTTTCCGGCAATCGCGGCCGCAATGCTGATCGTGTTCATCAAGGCGATCGGGGATTTTGGCGTCCCGTCGATCCTGGGCGGCGAGTTCCAGGTGCTGCCGACACTGATCTACTACCAGATCCACGGGTATTTCAATCTCAACGCCGCGTCGGCGATCGCCGCGGTCAACGTGCTGCTCACGCTGCTCGCGATGCTCGCGCTGGGTCTCGTCAACCGGCACCGGAATTACGCGACGGTCGGCGGGACTTCGCGCGCTGCCGCGCGGCTCGCGAATCCGGGCGCGCGCGCCTTCGGCAACGTCTACTGCTGGTTCGTCATCTTCGTCGCGATCCTGCCGCAACTCGTCATCGCGCTGGCGTCTTTCGCTGCGCGCTGGCCGGGGACGATGCTGCCGGAGAGCTACACGCTCGATCATTACCGCGCCGTCTGGTCGCAGCTGACCAGTCCGATCGCCAACAGCCTGATCCTCGCCGGCGTCGCCACGGCCGTTTGCATCGTGTTCGGCACGGTGACCGCCTATGCCAGCGCGCGGGGCCGCCTGCGCGCGCGCTGGGCGCTCGATCTCACGATCATGCTCCCGTTCGTGCTGCCGGGACTCGTCGTCGGCGTCGCCTACCTGACTGCGTTCAACAGCGGACCGCTGGTGCTGACCGGAACCGCCATCATCATCGTGCTCGCGTATTTCACGCGACGCGTCGCGTTCGTTTTCCGCTCGGTGGCGACGGCCATCGCGCAGATCGACCCGAAACTCGAAGATGCGTCGAAGATCTGCGGCGCGGGCTGGGGCACGACGATGCGCCGCGTGATGGTGCCGCTTGCCGCGCCCGCGATCCTGGCCGGCGCCGTGCTGGTGTTCTCGACCTTGATCGGCGAGATCAGCGCGACCGTGCTGCTCTATTCGGCAAAGTGGAAGACGATCTCGATCGCGATCTACGAGCTGGTGCTGGGCGACCAGCTGGCGCAGGCGAGCGCGATCGGCACGATCACGACGGTGATGACGCTATTGCTCGTGCTGCTCGCGAGCCGCCTGGCGGGCAAGAACATGGCGGAGCTGTTTCGCTAGCGGCGCTGATGGCGCGATCCGCGTACCCGATGAATGCTGATAGAATCGGCGCCTTTCATCGCACCAACCAGCGCCAATTCCTGATCGGAATTGGCCGTCCTGGCATTCCAAACTCAGATCGGTTTCACGATTTTCCATAGGACCACCGAACATGAATCGTAACGTGAGTGCAATGTGCATCATTGCGGGACTGACGGCGGCTGCCGCGCTGACAATGGCGCCGGCCGCAGCGCAAACGGTCACCGGCGTGCCGGGTTCGCCGAGCGCCACCACCACCATCGACGGCAAGCAGCTGCCGCCACCGCCCCCGAAGTTCGGCGGCGTGATCAAGGAAAGCGCCAAGGATTCGAAGTCCTGGTGGCCGCCGACGCGTGGTGCCGCCCAAGCGCGCGCCCAATGTGCTGCTCATCATGACCGACGACCAGGGCTATGGCGTGTCGGGCACCTTCGGCGGCGTCGTCCCGACGCCGGCGCATGGATCGCATCGCCAAGGCGGGTTTGCGCTACACGCAGTTCCATTCGACGGCGCTGTGCTCGCCGACGCGCGCGGCGCTGATCACCGGCCGCAACCACCACTCGGTCGGCTACGGCGTGATCGGCGAAATGTCCACCGGCTTCCCGGGCTACGACTCGATCATCGGCCAGGACAGCGCCACCATCGGCACGATTCTGCGCGACAACGGCTATGCCACGTCGTGGTTCGGCAAGAACCATAACACCCCCACCTACCAGTACAGCGCGGCCGGGCCTTTCGACCAATGGCCGGTGGGCATGGGTTTCCAATACTTCTACGGGTTCATGGGCGGCGAGACCGACCAGTGGACCCCCTACCTGTTACCGGAACACGACGCCGATCTTCCCGTGGGTCGGCAAGCCCGGCTACAACCTCACCACCGACATGGCGGACGAGGCCATCAAGTACATGAGCAGCCTTCAACGCTGCCGCGCCCGACAAGCCGTTCTTCGTCTATTACGTGCCCGGTGGCACGCACTCGCCGCACCAGCCGAAGAAAGAGTGGATCGAGAAGTTCAAGGGCAAGTTCGACATGGGCTGGGAGAAGCTGCGCGAGCAGATCTTCGCCAACCAGAAGCGGCTCGGCGTGATCCCGGCCAATACCCAGCTCACCCCGTGGCCGGACAACCTGCCGAAGTGGGATTCGCTGTCACTCATCCGGAAGAAGCTCTACGCGCGCGAGGCGGAGGTCTTTGCCGGCTACGCCGCCTATACCGACCACGAGATCGGCCGCGTGATCCAGGCGGTCGAGGACATGGGCAAGCTCGACAACACGCTCGTCATCTACATCAGTGGCGACAACGGCACGAGCGCGGAAGGCACCCTGGAAGGCACGCCGAATCAGATGACTGCCTACAACGGCATACTGACTCTACCCGAGGCGGAACTCATGCTGAATTACGAGGCGTGGGGCTCGGACAAGACCTACCCGCACATGTCCGTGGCGTGGTCGTGGGCGTTCGACACTCCATTCAAGTGGACGAAGCAGGTGGCGTCGCACTTCGGCGGCACGCGGCAGGGCATGGTGGTTTCATGGCCCGGCCACATCAAGGACGTCGGCGGCATCCGCACCCAGTTCCATCACATGATCGACATCGTGCCGACGATCCTCGAGGTCACCGGCATCCCGGCGCCGGCGACCGTCAACGGCATCGCGCAGCGGCCCATCGAGGGCGTGAGCATGGCCTACACGTTCGACCAGGCGAACGCCAATGCGCCATCGAAGCGCGACACACAGTATTTCGAAATGTTCGCGAACCGCGGGATCTACCACGACGGCTGGTACGCGGCCACGACGCCGCCCGTCCCGCCGTGGCTGCTCGGAACCGCCAAGCTGCCGCGATGTGAACGAGCTACAAGTGGGAGCTCTACAACATCGCCGACGACTACTCGCAATACAACGACCTCGCGGCCAAGAATCCCGACAAGCTGAAGGAGATGCAGGCGCTGTTCCTGTCGGAGGCGGCGAAATATCAGGTCCTCCCATTGGACAACTCGATCCTTCCGCGCCTGCTCACACCGCGGCCGAGCGCGACTGCCGGGCGAACGATGTTCACCTACTCAGGCGAGAACGCCAACATTCCCGTCGGCAATGCGCCGAGCATTCTGAACAGGGACTACTCGATCACCGCCGAAGTGACGATCCCCAAGAGCGGCGCGGAGGGAATGATCGCGACGATGGGCGGCCGCTTCGCCGGCTACGCTCTCTACCTCCTCAAGGGCAAGCCGGTCTTCGTCTACAACCTCGCTCAACCTGAAGCGGTACCGCTGGGAGGGCGGCGTGGGAGGCGCGGACTGGCTGGGTCGATCCGCTCAAGCCCGGTAAGCACACGATTGTGTTCGACTTCAAATACGACGGTCCCGGCTTTGGCAAGGGCGGCACCGGCGTGCTATCGGTCGATGGCAGGGAGTTGTCCCGGCAGAAGATCGAGCACACGATTCCCATCATCATGTCCATCGACGAGATCGTTCGACATCGGGATCGACACGCGTACGGGTGTGGACGACAGCTACAAGCTGCCGTTCCGCTTCACCGGCACGATCAACAAGCTGACCTACAACCTCCGGCCGGAACAGCTGACGGCCGAGGAGCGCGAAATCATGAAGAAGGGCGCTGGCCAGCGTGCGCGACTAGGCGCCAGCGGGATGCTGAAAGGGCTCCTCACGTTCGCTGCGATCGCGGAGGTCGGCACGGGCCTCGTCCTGATGATCGATCCCGCGATCGTCGTGGCATTGCTCCTGGGGATTGACATTTCCGGTGCGGGAACACTGGTCGGCCGATGTTTCGGCATCGCATTGCTCGCGCTGGGATTGGCGTGCTGGCCGAGCGGGCGGGTCGCCGCGCGTGATGCGCCAGCCGTCTGGGCGATGCTGATCTACAACGCGCTGATCGCGCTGTACCTCGCTTACCTGGGTACCGTCGGACACCTCTTCGGCGTGCTGTTGTGGCCGGCAGTTGCGCTGCACGCCCTGGTGGCGCTGTTGCTCGTCGTCGCTCGGCCCAACGAGCGACACGCCGACGCAACCGTCAGGTGACCGTCACGAAACGCGCGCTCGATTCTCCATCGCGATCCCCGTATGGCGGTACCTGGCAATCGCGGTAAATGAGGGCGAAAGGGGCCATGTGATGAACAAATCCGTTATCGTGCGCGTGATCGGCATCGCGCTGGCATTGGCGACGAGCGTCGCAGTGACTGCGCAGAGCGCGGCGCCGGCCACGAAAGGCGGCACGGCCCCGGTTGCTGCGGAAGCGACCAAGCTCGACGCGCTGAAAGGCACCTGGGTCAGGCCCGACGGCGGCTACACGATCGCGATCAAGAGCATCGGCCCGAACGGCCAGCTCGAGGCGATGTACTTCAACCCGAATCGGCTACCCTTTGCCATCGCAAAGGCATCGCAGGAAGGCGGGGCGCTGCGTGCGCATTTCGAGTTGCAGGCCGGCGGCTACGCGGGTTCGACGTACGACCTCACCTACGATCCCGCGAGCGACCGGCTCAGGGGCACCTACTACCAGGCCGTGGCAAAGCAGAAGTTCGAGATCTACTTCATGCGGAAATGAAGCGGGCGCGACTCGCCCGGAAGCGTCCCGGACCTAGCCGGCCGAGGTTCAGGGAATCGGCTTCAACGCCAATTCCTGTACCGACGCGTTGACGAAGCCGAACTTCGCGTAGATCGCCTGGGCGTCCGGGGTGGCCAGGAACGCGAGGTAGCGCGCGGCGGCTTCCCGGCGGGAGCCTTTGGTCACCGCGCACACGGCGTAAGCGACGTCGTCGCGCATGCTGTCCTGCGGAGGCAGGCGAACCGCCTCGACGGCCTTGCCCTCGCGCTGCGCCTCGATCGCTTCGGTCAGCCACACGATCCCGGTGTCCGACGTGCCCGCGAGAATCCGATCCGGCGTCTCGCGGTGATGCACCGCGGTGAACCAGTTGTTGGGTGTGGTCTGGCAGGACACGCACTCCTTGCCGGCCGAAAGCTGCTGCCACGCCCCGTGGCGCTCCAGCACCTTGCGCCCATAGAACTGCATGATGCCCTCGTTGACCGGATTGGGCATCGAGTTCCGGATATCGGCGCGCGTCACGTCGGCAATGCCCTTCACGTTCTTCGGATTGCCTTTCGCGACCATCAGGACCAGCTCGTTGTGCATGTAGACCGCGTACCGATCGGCGAGCCCCAACGCCTTCAGCTTCTTGAGGTGCCCGATGTTGACCGACGCATAAACATCCGGCAGCCCAGGGTATTCCTTGCCGCCGTAGACCCAGCCACCCTTTTCGATCGCGTCGAGCAGCAATCCCGGCGGGAGTGTGATAAGCCCGACCGAGAGGCCGGGATTTTTCTTCTGGAACGCATGCACGACGTCGTCCATCGCGAAAAATTGGTTCCCCGCGAGCCAGAGCACGAGTTGCGCGTCGTGCTGCATGCGCGCGAGGGCGTCCGGCCCGGAAACGATGCGGCCGTCCGCGTGGTAGAGCTTGAGGTCGCTGTCCTTCTTCGGGGGGATGGCGGTGTACTTCGAACTCCCCGCCATCGCCGCTGCGGGTGCCGGCGCCATCGTCGGGGCAGTGACAGGTCCGGTGGCGCAACCTGCGAAGAACACGACGGCAAACGCGGCAACGGCGCGCTGGACAAAATGATTCACGGGATCCTCCTGCGGCGGATTCCCGCCACTCCGATTGTTGTACGATGCCGCGCCGGGCGTGTGGCCCCGACTTGAGCGAGCATGGTAGTGATATTGGCCAGATCACTCAAGAAGAGATTGGATCGGCGATCCGCTTGACCGCGCAATGCCGACACGCGAACACGAACCCGAGCCGTTCCAAGACCGGCGTTACTGCCGGCTCCGAACGATGTTGACCCTCTCGCCCGTTCCCTCAATACTTCGGACCGTGCGAATGCATCCCGCGTCCTGCCTTGACAACCCAAAGGCAGCAAGCACGCGCCTGGAGACAATGCTTTGACGTCCGCCGACACGCGTACTTTCAAGCCATGGCAACTCGCCGAAGTCGTCGACGGCGATGCGCCCGCGTTTGCGCTGCGAACCTATCTCGAACATGCGCAGATACGCCAGTGCCTCGCGCGGGTCACCGCCGGCCGCCGATTCGCGGGTGCGGCAGAGGTCGGCTGCGGATATGGTCGACTGCTGCCGGTTCTTCTGGAATATGCCAACCGCGTGACCGGATTCGAGCGTCAACCCGAGTTTGCGGCCGCGGCCGCGCGATTGCATCTCAACTGCGAAATCGTGCGCGTGGACAGCCTGGCGGCAATTCCCGCACCCGACCATGCCTTCGACTTCGTGCTGACCTTCACGGTCCTCCAGCATCTGACGGACCGTATGGTTGCACGCGCGGCCGCCGAACTCCGCAGGCTGTGCGCGCCCGGCGGCCACGTCCTGCTCTGCGAGGAAACGGACGAAACGCATCGGGAAGGCGACATCGAAGACGACCACGGGATTTGCACGATCGGCCGCTCCGTCGACCGCTACGCCGCGCTGTTCGCCCCTTTTCGCCTGAGCGAGACGACGCCCCGTGTCATCGAGCCGACGTATGCCCGGCCCGATGTGGGTACCTACATGCTGTTCGCGGCCTAGCACGATGCTGTTCGGCCGCGACGCATCGCGCTCGGGCGTGCCACGCGAAGACGCCGTCGCGCTGGTCACGGCGGCGTTCCGCTCGATTCTCGGGCGCGAGCCGGATGCCGGGGGCCTCGATTCCTACGTGAAGGCGCTCGGAGAGGGTCGCACGGCGGCGTGGCTGCTCGAAACGCTGGTCACGAGCGACGAATATCGCAGCCGCGGCGATCCGATGCCGGCGCGCCTGGATCGAGCGGGATTGACCGCGCTCGGCGATACCGCATTGGCGAAGGAGCTGCAGCGCTGCGCGGCGTTGCCGCGCGACCGGTACGATGCGCTCTGGGCCGAAATCTTCCGTTCCGGACGTGCGCTCGTCGTGGGCCAGGCGGAGTACGCCACCGCGCATCAGGAGCGTTTTTTCGAGCTGATGAATGCGGCGCTCGCCCTGGCGCGCGGCCTCCGTGCGCCGCGCCTCCTGGAGTTCGGCCCCTCCGAATTTTCCGCGATGTATGCGCGACTCGTTCCGGAGCTCGATCTCGTGCTGGCCGACCGGCCCGTGCCGGCCGACTATGTCGGTTTCACCGAGGCACGTTGCCGCGCGGCGCTGGGCTGCACCGGTTACGTCGCCGTCGATCTCGCGAGTACGGCCGACCTCGATGCGAAACTGGGTGCGCTGGGGCGATTCGATCTTGTCGTTCTTGCCGAGGTGATCGAGCATCTGCCGATCCATCCGGTCGACGTGCTTGCACGCGTGCTCCGGCTGCTCGCGCCGGATGGCGCTCTGTATCTGACGTCGCCCAACTTCTTCGCGCAGGCGCATATCGACCAGCTCGCGCGTGGCGAAAACCCCTGCGCCGTCTATCCGGCCGCGGAAGCCAACTGGGATGCGCATCACCACTACCGGGAGTACGAGGCGGTGGAGTTCGCCGAGTTCGTTCGCCAGGCCGGCGGGCGCGTGGACGCGTTCTACTTCTCGGGCTGCTGGGACCCACCGGGTCTGGCGCTTCCCGCGCATCGGCGCGGCAACATGGTGTTCGTCGTGCGGCGCTGAACAAGAGAGGCGCACCAACAGAAATCGTGGGCGGATCTCGGTCCTTCCGCCGATGTAGGCCATTGGTGATCGAACCTGGGACAGCCAACGACACAACCGCATCGGCATCGTACGTTTAGTAAGATTGTGCGGCGCGGCAACGCGGCGATGCGCGGCATTTCCTGCCGCGAACGCCTTGACCACACCGGGCAGGCGGCGTAGCCTGACCTTTGGCCTCCTTGCCGTTCGCGCTGCATTCCTCGCCGTTCGCGTCCCGACACACACGGGATTTGACGTGAACAACCCATACGCGTCCTTAACTCACAAAGGAGATCCATCATGGCTGCTTGGCGAATCGAAGGCCAGTACATGGAGACGTGCAACTGCACCTACCTTTGCCCGTGCGCACCGTCGAATCTTACGGCGACGCCCACCGAGGGCGATTGCAAGGCCGCGATCGCCATGCGCATCGACAAAGGTGAAAAAGACGGCGTGAAACTCGACGGCCTCTCGTTTTTCGTGATCCTGCATTCGCCCAAGGCGATGGCGGAGGGCAACATCACGGTGGGCCTGATCGTCGACGAGCGCGCGTCGGACAAGCAAGTCGAGGCCATCAGCGCCATTGCCACCGGCGCAGCGGGCGGACCGATGGCGGCTCTGGTACCGCTGGTCGGCCGCGTGGCCGGCGTGGAAAAGCGGCCGATCAGCTTCACGGCGGATGGCATGAATTTCGCGGCAAAAGCCGGGGACCTCATCGACCAGGCCTGCGAGGGCGTTGCCAGTGCGGCACGTCCCGGCGAGCCGCTCTACCTCGACAACGTCGCGCACCCGGTGAACGCGCGCCTGGCGCTCGCCAAGGCCACGCGCAGCATCTTCAACGCGTTCGGGATGAAGTGGAACGATACCAGCGGCACGCGCAATGGCCACTTCGCGCCCTTCGCGTGGACGGGTTAGAGACTAAAGCGGCGCAGGAAAGTGGATTCGCGGCGGCCACGCGCCGCGACCGCCGCATTGCGATCGCGAGCCTCGCGATCGTCGTCACCCTTGCGTGGCTCTATCTGTGGCGCAGCGCGACGGGCATGGACCACGCGTCGATGGCGATGCCCGCGATGCCGCGGTCGCATGGATGCCGGCGCGCTTGCCCTCACCTTTGTCATGTGGACCGTGATGATGGCGGGCATGATGCTGCCGAGCGCGGCGCCGACCATCCTCCTGTATGGCGCCTTGGTGCGCAAGAACGGCGCGCGCGGGACGGTATTGCCGAGCGTCTGGATCTTCGCCGGCGCATACCTCCTGGTCTGGGCGGCTTTCAGCGTGGCTGCCACGCTGCTGCAGGCCCTGCTCGAGCGCGCATCACTGTTGACGCCGGCAATGGCCGCGGCAAGCACCGGGCTTTCGGCGTTCGCGCTCGTAGCCGCGGGCTTGTATCAGTTGACCCCGCTGAAGCGAACCTGCCTCAACAAGTGCCGAAACCCGCTGGAGTTCTTCATCACGCGCTGGCGCCCGGGGCCGGGCGGCGCGTTCCGGATGGGGCTCGAGCACGGCGCCTATTGCGTGGGCTGCTGCTGGGCGCTGATGCTGCTGCTCTTCGTGGCCGGCGTCATGAATCTCGCGTGGGTCGCGCTCATCGCGGCGTTCGTATTTGTCGAGAAGTTGTTCCCCGCCTCGGTCCTCGTGTCGCGTATCGCAAGCGGGATGCTGATTCTGGCCGGAATTTTTCTGCTGACCCGGATCTGACACGCTGAGCCGAGGCGCGGCGCGCGCCGATCGACTGCGCGCGATCATCTCCGGCCACCGGCCGGGCCGCGGCATCGTCCGACACCCGCGGCGTCAGCTCTTGATGATGCGCGCCGGGTTGCCGACCACCGTGCTGCCCGCAGGCACGTCGCGCGTTACCACGCTGCCGGCACCTATCATCGCATCGTCGCCGACGGTAATCCCCGGGAGGATGATGGCGCCACCGCCGATCCAGACGTTCCGGCCGATCCGGACCGGTCGTCCGAATTCAAGTGTCTGACGCCGCTGCGCCGGATCGCGCGGATGATCCGCGGCGTAGATCTGAACCGCCGGGCCGATCTGCGTACCATCCCCGATGGCGACCTCGACCACATCGAGGATCACGCAGTTGAAGTTGAGAAATACATCGGTTCCCAGGCGAATGTTGAAACCATAGTCGCAGAAAAACGGCGGGCGGATGACGACGCCTTTCCCGACCTCGCCGAGAAACCCGGCCAGCATGGCGTGTCGCTCGTCGCTCGGCCATGCGAGCGATGCGTTATACCTGGCCAACCATGCCTTCGTCGCCGCCTGATCCGCCTGGATCTCGGGCGCGCCGGGGCGATACAGCTCGCCCGCCAGCATCTTTTCCTTTTCGCTACGGGTCATGGGCGCTACCGTCGTCGATCATTAAGGCCATTTTCACGTTCCGACCGTACAATCCAATGCCGATACCGGGTAGCAGAATCGCGTCGGGCGGGAACGACCGATAGGATCGCGACGGTCGATGGCCGATGCGCGTAGGCGGCTTTCGGCATGACACGGTCAAAGCAAATCGTCGCGTAGCGGAGTGAACGCGTCGATCAGTATCCCTTCCTCCAGCGCCTTGGCGCCGTGCCGCGCGTTGGAGGGAACGTAGATGGACTCGCCTGCCGACAGAATCTGCGTTCGCCCATCGAGCGAATACTCGAAGCGTCCGGCGACGCAATAGCTGATCTGCTCGTGAACGTGGTTGTGCTCGTATCCGGCAGCGCCGGCAGCGAACCGGACTTCCATCAGCATCAGCCGGCCCTGCGCTTGCAGGATCTTGCGCCGGACGCCCGGTTCCGCGTCTACCCATTCGCCAATTGCGGTCATGCGACCTCCCCAGGGATTGTCAGTGCGGACGCTCATCGGCGCCGCATCGACCGCCATTATCGCGCGCTACGGCGCTCCCTGGAGCAATTGCAGCACCACAAGGCTACGTGATCAGTAGAGCAGGCGCGACCCGACCGGCCGGCCGGAATCACCGGGACTCAGGTCGGCGTGGCTGATATTCCGATTCCTTGTCCAAGTACTGCCGGCTTCCGGAAATCCGGACGGCAATCGCGCTAGAATTTGCCAACCAAACCTACCGAGAGAGGGAAACCATGGGTCTCCTCGACCGCGTCAAGAATATCCTGGTCACTCCGAAGACTGAATGGACCGTGATCGCGGGCGAATCTTCGTCCACCGGCGACCTCTTCGGACGATACGTCGCTCCGCTCGCCGGGGCGGCGGCCCTGTGCGGGTTTGTCGGCAATTCGATCGTCGGCTTCAGCGTCCCCTTCCTCGGCGCAATGCGCACTCCCGTCATCACCGGCATCGGCATGGCGGTGTTCTCGTTCATCATGGCCTTCGTCGGGATCTTCATCCTTTCGCTCATCGTCAACGCATTGGCGCCAAGCTTCGGCGGAGAGAAGAATCCCGGGCAGGCGCTCAAGGTGGCCGTGTACTCGTACACGCCGGCCTGGATTGCGGGATTGCTGCTCATCTTGCCGCTGCTCAGTCCACTGAGCGTCCTGATTTCTCTCTACGGCATCTACCTGCTCTATCGCGGGCTGCCGCGCCTAATGAAGAACCCCGAGGAAAAGTCGACCGGCTACACCGCGGTCGTCGTGATTTGTGCCATCGTGGTCGGCGTTGTTATCACGGCCGTGGGCGGGTTCATCGGTGGCCTCCCGGGCGGCGGGATGGGAATGATGGGCGCGGCGCGCCCCGACCGCGGCGCGGCCGTCACGTTCGACAAGGACTCGCCGATGGACAAGCTTGCCGGCTTCGGCAAGAAGATGGACGAAGTGAACAAGAACATGGAGGCCGCGCAAAAAAGTGGCGATCCGCAGGCGCAGATGAAGGCCGCGATGGAAGGGATTGGCAATGTGCTCGGCGGCGGCAAACGTTTCGAGCCGCTGGCCCTCGACAAGCTGAAGCCGCTCGTGCCCGAAACCATCGGCGGGCTTGCGCGCACCGCGCAAAGTTCGGCGCGCGGCGGCATGCACGGGCTGGAGATTTCCAAAGTAGAGGCCGATTACGGCGACGGCTCGTCGAAGAGCATGCGGCTCGAAATTACCGATACGGGCGGCGCCGCAGGCTTGATGGGTCTGGCCGGCTGGATGAACATGCAGGGCGAAAGGGAAAACGACCGCGGCATCGAGCGGACGCGCAAGGAGGGCGACCGCCTGATGCATGAGAAGATCTCGAAGACCGGTGGTCCAAACGAGTTTTCCGTGATGGTCGGCAACCGCTTTCTCGTCGAGGCGAATGGGCGCGGCGTGTCAATCGACGAACTCAGGTCTGCGGTCGGGTCGCTCGATCTCGGGAAACTCGAGTCGATGCGGGAAGTCGGCGCACAGAAGTAACGCCGGAGTCCGCCGTCGACTCGATGGGCCCTTGCCAGGTCTCATTGTTCGTCGACGTCGACTGTGCTCGACGAACCGAAGCGAACCCGTTGAATCAAGGATTGCGCGCGGTGACGAACCACGTGCTCGACGGCGCCCACACGCCATCGTCCCGCGCGTACGGCCGCAGTGTTTCCGTGAGCGCGGCGACAACCTCGGGCTTGCGCCTTTCACCTTCGTCTCCGGCAAGGCGAATGATCTCGCCGGCAGGCCCGAGCGCCATCGCAAACTCGATGCCTTCCGCCAAGTCCCGGCCGATGCAGATGTCGGCGTCGAAGCGCTCGAACGCGATATGGTCGTAGCCCGCGCTGCGCAGCATCGTACTGACCATGTCCGGGCCGGACATCGAGAACGGCCCCGGCCCGCAATGCACCTGATCGGTGTCCTCGTGCGATACGACGGGCACGATCTCCCTGACGCGAAGTTCCGCTTCGTGGAGCCAGGGATTCTCTTCTCTTCGGCGCCAGACGATCATGGTCAGCTCGCCACCTGGCTTCAACGCCTTCCGGATGTTGCGCATGGCCGCACCGGGCATCATGAAGAACATCGTGCCAAAGCGGGCAAACGCGAAGTCGTAGGGTCCGCGCAGGTCGTCGGTCTGTACGTCCGCGACGAAGAACGAGACGTTCTCCATCCCTGCTTCCGTCGCTTCTCGCGTGGCGGCCGCGACAAAATTCTCCGCGCAGTCGACGCCGAGGACTTCACCGCGCGGACCCACGCGCTTGGCGATGCGCCGGGCGCTGTCCCCGAAGCCGCATCCGACGTCCAGCACGCGTGCGCCCTGCGGATGCGCGTGACGGGCAAGCGCCTCGTTGCTGTGCGCCGAGAGACCGTCGATCAGCAGATGCTTGAAACGACTGAACTTGTCGAACAGGACCGTGTTCCACGCCGCGATGACGATATCGTTTTCTCCACCCATGCACGAATCCTTCCGCGTCGATCGTTGCCAACCCACATTATAGATACAGTTGCGCGACTGGCATCAGTGGATCACTTCGTCTGCGCGCAACAGCAACGACTGCGGAATGTCGAGACCGAGCGACTTGGCAGCCTTCTGGTTGATCACGAGTTCGAATTTAGTCGGTTGCTCGATTGGCAAGTCGCCTGGATTTGCGCCCATGAGGATCTTGTCGACGTACCCGGCCGCGCGATGGAACATGACGACCACGTTCGGCGCATAAGCGACAAGACCGCCGTCGCGCGCAAACTCGCCAAACTCGTAGATGGCGGGTATGCGATTCTCGGCCGCCAGCTTGACGACGGTCGCACGGTTGACCAGCGTCAGCGGATCGCCGATGACGACCAGCATTTCCATGTGCTGGCGCCGCATCTCGGAAAACACTTTTCCGAACTCATTGCGATCGCGCACCTCGAACGATACCGGTTCGATCCGAAGCGAACGCGCCGCCGCTTCGACTTCGCGCCGGCGAGCGTCGATTCGCGCGGCGGGATTCCACAAAATGGCGACCCGACGGGCGGCAGGCACGATCTCCTGCAGAAGCTGCACGGCCTTGCCAAGCGTTCCGTCTTCGACGGCGCGCGACAGACCGGTCATGTTGCCGCCGGGACGGGCAAGACTCGCGACGAGTCCGTGGCGCACCGGGTCCGATGCGCCGACGAACACGATCGGAATCGACTTGGTCGCGCCCTTTGCCGACAGCGCGCCCACATGCGAAGCGACGACCAGGACGTCCGGTTTCAGTGCCATCAATTCCGCCAGCAGCGGCGCAAAGCGTTCGGTCCGGCCATCGGCCCACCGTACGTCGATGATCAGGTTCTTGCCCGTGACATATCCGAACTCGCGCAATCCATTCCGGAAACTGTCGAGGAACCGCTGGTTCGCGGCGGCGGCACCCGCCTCGAGAAAGCCGACCCGGTAGACCTTCTGACGTTGCTGTGCATGGGCCGCTGGTGCCAATGCCAGCATCGACCCTCCCATGACAACGATGAAATCACGACGGCTGATCACGGCTTCGCCTTCTTGTCGGATGGCAGCCCGAGCGCGCTACGGCGCTCATCGGGCAGAGGACCGGGGTCAGCCGGCTTCGAGTGCACGTGCGATCGTCGTGTAGAGCGCAGGCGTAGCGGCGAGTGTCGCGTTGCCGGCCGTCAACGCGTTTCCCTCCAGGAACGGGTTGGTGCGGCCGCCCGCCTCCGTGACGAGCAGCAGGCCGGCGAGCGCGTCCCATGCGTAGAGATGACGCTCGGCGTAGCCGTCGAGCCGCCCGTCGGCGACCCGTGCGAGCCCGAGCGCAGCGGACTGGCTCTGCGTCACGTGGATGCCCCGCTCGAGCAATCGCGTCATGATGCCCGCGAAGTCGGCGATTTCCGTGCGGCGCGAAAACCCGATGTCCACGATCGCGCGGGCAGGATCGTCGACGGCGCTGACGCGCATCGGCACCGCGTTCCGCAACGCGCCGGCGCCACGCCGCGCGGAGTACAGCAGATCGCCATTTGGGTCGTAGATCACGCCGACCTCGGTACGATCGCCCGCGACGAACGCGATCGACACGCACCAGTGCGGCAGGCCACGCGAGAAATTCGAAGTGCCGTCGATCGGATCGATCACCCAGCACATCTCGCCGGGGACGCCACCGCCCTCCTCGCCAAGGAACGTATCGCCCGGAAACGCCGCGTGCAGAGACGCGACGATCATCCGCTCGACGGCGACATCCGCCGCCGTCACGACGTCCTGCGGACCTTTCAACGATACAGCGAGCGAGCTCGCGTCGGCGAGATACGTCAAGGCCAGCCGGCCGGCGTCGCGCGCGACGGTTTCCGCCGCCTGCTGCCGCAACGCGAGTTCGCGCGAATCCATCGGATCGCCGCGGTCCGCCTCGGTGCCTCAGCCGCGCTTCGCCGCCGTCGCCTTGTATTTCGCGAGATGCCGCGTCGGCAGCGCCAGTGCATCGCGCCGGAACGGGTCGCCCAGTTCGCGCGTGACCATCATCTCGAGTATCGTCGTCTTGCCCTCGCCCTGCGCGCTCGCCGCCGCGCGCAACGCGGGGCCGACGTCCGCAAGCTTCTCGATCGTGTGCCCTTCGGCGCCCATCGCCTTGGCCACCTTGGCCCACGACGGCTGGCGGTCGAGGTTCACGCCTACGAAACGGTTTTCGTAGAAATCGACGTGGTTCTTCTTTTCCGCACCCCACTGGCCGTTGTTGAAAACGATTGCGGTGACCGGGATGTTTTCCCGCACGCAGGTCTGGATTTCGCCAAAGCTCATCCCCCACGCACCGTCGCCGACATAGGCGATCGCCGGACGGTCGGGGGCCGCCACCTTTGCGCCGATGATCGTCGGGAACGCGTAGCCGCAATTGCCGAAGCTCATGGCCGCGAACATCGAGCGCGGCCGGTCGAAGCGCAGATACGAATTCGACACCGAGCAGATATTGCCGATGTCGGTCGAGACCATCGCGCCGTCGGGCATCGCCTTTTCCAGCTCGCGGAGCATCTGCCGCGGGTGCATGTGCGTCGAATTCCGGGAAACCTCGACCGACCACTTGTCGGTCTCGTGCGCCCAACCGTCGAGCTCGGTCTTCCCACGCGGCTTTTTCCGCTGCGATGTCGGCGCGCCGCGCGTCGTGGTTCTCGAGGCACGCGAGCGGCTTGCCCGTGAGCCGCGCCGAGAGCGCGGTGGCCGCCGCCTTCGCATCGCCGCAGATGCCGACGGAGATGGACTTCACGAGCCCCAGCATCTTGGCGTCGGCATCGACCTGGATGATCTTCGCGTTCTTCGGCCAGTATTCCATTCCGTATTGCGGCAGCGTGCCGAACGGGCCGAGCCGCGTGCCGAGCGCCAGCACGACGTCGGCCTTCGCGATGAGCTTCATCGCAGCCTTGCTGCCCTGGTAGCCGAGCGGCCCGACCCACAGCGGATGCTGCGCCGGGAACGAGTCGTTGTGCAGATAGCTGTTGGCAACGGGCGCCTGCAGCAATTCAGCGAGCGCGAGCGCGGCCGCCTGCCCGTCGGCCATGACCACGCCGCCCCCGCAGAGGATCACCGGAAAGCGCGCTGTGGCGAGGAGCGTGGCCGCTTCGTCGAGGCTCCGTTCGCCACCGGCGCCGCGTTCGATCGCCATCGGCCGCTGGATTTCGCATTCGATGTCGCCGTAGAAGAAGTCACGCGGGATGTTGAGTTGCGTCGGCCCCATCTCCAGCATCGCGCGGTCGAACGCCCGGCCCGTGAGTTCGGCCATTCGCGCGCGGTTGTTGACGTGCGCCTGGAACTTGGTGATCTTCGAGAAGATCGGCAACTGCTCGGTTTCCTGAAAGCCGCCCAGGCCAAGCGTCGCGCTGCCGGTCTCCGGCGTGATCACGACGACCGGCGAATGCGCCCAGAAGGCGGCCGCAGTCGAGGTGACGAAGTTGGTGATGCCCGGCCCGTTCTGCGCGATGCACACGCCGTGCCGCCCGGAGACGCGCGCGTAGCCGTCGGCCATGTGGCCGCCGCCCTGCTCGTGCGCAACGGATATGAAGCGGATTCCCGCGAGCGGAAAGAGATCGAGCGCGTCCATGTACGCGGACCCGACGATGCCAAAGACGTCCTTCACGCCATTGGCAACGAGCGTTTCGACGAACGCCTCGGAGGGCGTCATTTTCTGTTTTCCGGTTACCGGCAGCGGCAGTTCGGCGGGCTTGTTCATCGGGGCCTCCTTGGGCGCTTTGCGAATCGGGGTCCGTATTTTTTCACAGCGGGCGACCTCCAGCAAGGGTAAATCAAGAATTTGGATTGAAATATTCCATATTTCGAGATAACGTTTACATCATGGCGGCAAAGATCGACCGGGACTCACCACTGTTGCGCACCTTTGCGCTGCTCGAACGCATCGTCGCCGCCGATGCCCCAATAACTCTCAATGCTGTTACGGCGGGGGCCGGACTGCCGAAACCCACCGTCTACCGGATGCTGGCGACGCTGGAGGATGCCGGGCTCGTATCGCGCGAACCCGAGGGACGCCGCGTGGTCGCCGGTCCGCGGCTCACCCGCCTCGCCCTCGATGTACTTCGCAACGGCGTCGCGCGCGGCCCGCGTCGCGCGATCCTGCAGCAACTCGCCCGCGAGGTCGCGGAGACCTGCAACCTGACGACCATCGAAGGCGCCGAGGTGGTCTATCTCGATCGCGTCGAGAGCGCGTGGCCGCTGCGCATGACCTTGCAGCCCGGATCCCGCGTGCCGCTGCACTGCACCGCGAGCGGCAAGCTGCTGCTCGCGCTGCTGCCCGCCGGCCGGCGCAAGCGAATCGTCGACGCGCTCCCGCTGCCGCGGTTTACCGACCGGACGATTGTCGATCGATGCCGTTTCGCCGACGAACTCGCGCGCGTGCGGCGGGAGAGAGTGGCGACCGACAACGAGGAATACCTCGCGGGACTGGTCTGCGTCGCCGTCCCGGTTGTCACCGCCGACGGCCGCGTGGTCGCGTCCGTCGCCGTGCATGCGCCGGTGGCGCGGATGCCTCTAGCGGCGGCGCTCGATCACCTCCCGTCGCTGCGGCGCGCTGCCGCCGCGCTGGGGCCGACCTTTGATCCGGAGCGCGTCGCGACATCGCCACGCGTTGACGCTTCCACATCGGGGCGGCGCAACTCGAAACGCTGAGCGCGACGACGTTTGCCGCCGCGCCGTCGCGGGGCGTGCGGACACCGGATTCGCAAACCAATACGCAAACGTCAGTCGCCCGCAACACGCAAGGCGAATTGGCCGATGAGCAGTGCAGCGATCACCCACAGCGCGCGCTTGAGCCAGGCGCGGTAGGTCTCAGCGTCGATTCGACTGCGGACGCGGATTCCCGTGAGGAGGCCGGCGGCGCCGACCGCCGCAAACGGCAGTGTCGACACCCAAACGCCGGCGGGAATCCCGCCGCCGTAGGCCAGCGTGAGGCTTTGGCTGGTCTTTCCGGCCAGGAAGCACAAATTGAGTGCCTGCACGAGCGCCACCGACGGCAGGTTGGTCGAGAGGAAAAAGATCAGCAGCACAGGCGCAGAGACGTTAGCGGTGCTCTCGAACACGCCGGCGGCAAGGCCGAACGCGGCCCGCGCAACGCCTTGATGGACGCCGATCAAGCGGGCCGCCACGACCTGCATCCGCTGCAGATTGAGGTAGGCCAGGATCGAGAACGCGAGCATGAGCAGGAACGGCGTCGGGTTGCTGGCGACGAGCAGCCGCGCGCCGAGGTAGCTGCCGGCGATCATGTACACTGGAAGAGTCCAGTATTGGCGGACCACCGCCATCGGACGCCCGCCCTTGACGACGGAGATGACGATCGCCGTCAGCGCCGGCAGCAGCGTGCAGACGATGGCGGTCTTGACGTCGGTGACCAGCGCCAGCAGCGGTGTGGCCACGAGCGGGAAACCCAGCCCAAGTGCGCCGTGAACGAAGCCCGCCAACGCCATCACGACGATGGCGAGAGCGTAGTGGAACGAAGTCCACGTGCCCGGATCAAGCATCGGTCGATGGCGCTGCTGACTCGCTCAGTCGTCAACGCACGTCGCCGCCAGCGCAGTGGCGGCGCGGCGAAGGACCGGCAGGTGACCCCGCGCTTCGGCGATCGTCATGCGGGCCGTGGGCGCGTGCACTGCAACGGCCGCACACGCATACCCATACCGATCAAGCACGGGTACCGATATCGCCGAAAGCTCGGCAAGGAATTCCTCGTCGTCCGTTCCCACCCTTTCGTCGCGAATCCGGTCAAGCGCCCGTTCGAAACGCTTGCGGCTGGTGATGGTGTTTTCCGTGTAGCGCTTCAGCCCCACCGCAGAGATCAGCCGCGTTCGCTTGCGCGGCGGCAGCAGGCTGAGGAACAGCTTGCCGCTGGCGGTGCAATGCAATGGCACGCGGGAGCCAGGTTGCAGGATCATGCGCAGCGGCCACTGCGCTTCGACCCGATCGAGGTAGACGACCTCATGGCCGTCGAAGGTGGTGAAGTTGCAGGTTTCGTTGATTTCCTCGACGAGCGCCTGCAGAATCGCATGGCGTGGACCCCGCTGCGATGCGCTCCGCATCGCGCCCAGGGCCAGCGCCGATAGCCGGGGCCCCGCTACGTACCGCTTGCCGTCGGGCTCCCGCTGCAACATCCGTTCGCGCTCAAGCATGGTCAGGATGCGATGCGCCGTCAGCTTGGGCAGCGCGGTGGCCGCCATGGCGTCGGCCAGCGCCACTGGTCGCTCCGACGCGCCGGCAAACTCCAGCACTCCCAGCACCCGCACGATCGCCGATCCGGTCGGCGTGCCCACCGCCGGGATGCCGGAGGTGGACACTTCACCATGCCGGCGAACCGATTCGCTGCGGGCCGTCGACGCCCCCGTTGCCTAATGCCGAATCAGACCGATGGACAGCGCCGGCCAGAGCGCGACGATGATCCACGCGATCGTCAGCGCAATGAAATATGGCATCACCGGCTTCACCAGCTGCAGGTAGGGAATCTGCGTCACCGCGCTCGCCACGTAGAGATTCAGGCCATAGGGTGGCGTGATGAAACCGATCGCGTCGCCGATCAGGAAGATGACGGCGAAGTGGAACGGGTCGACGCCGGCCGCCACCGCGATCGGCGCCAGGATCGGCGCGAAGATCACCGTGTCGGGCAGGCTCTCGAGAATGCAGCCGGCGACGAGCACGATGGCCATGCTGGCGAAGATCGCGGTGTAGTAGCCGCCGCCCAGACTGTTGACGAGATCGGTGAAGAACTCCTTCGCACCGAGCAGCGACAGAACCTGCTGCATGACGATGGAGACGGCGACCATCGGCGCCAGCATGCCGGTGAGCGTCCCCGAGCGCAGGATGACGGCGGGCAGGCTCTTCCACTTCAGCTCGCGGGTGACGAACAGGCCGGCCAGCAGGCAGAAGCCGACGGTGACGCCGGCCGCCTCGGTGGGCGAGAACGCGCCGGAATAGACGCCGTAGACGACGATCAGGATGGCGACGAAGCCGAGGTATGCGCGCAGCCCGGTCTGCATCACGCGCTTCGGCTCGAATTTGATGAGGTGCCCCCAGCCGGTGGTCCTGGCGACGAGGTAGGCCGCCAGCATCATCAGCACGACCATCAGGATCCCGGGGAACAAGCCGGCGATGAACAGGTCGCTGATCGACAGGTTCATCAGGAATCCGTAGACGATGAAGATGATGCTGGGCGGAATGATAATGCCCACCGTGCCGCCGGCGGCGGCCGTGGCCGCGGCGAAGCGCGGTGGATAGCCGCCCTTGACCATCTCCGGATGCATGATCGAGCCTATGGTCGCCGTCGTCGCCGAGTTGGACCCGGAAATCGCCGCGAACAGTCCGCACGCACCGATGGTCGACATCGCCAGACCGCCGCGAATCCACCCCAGCGCCGAGTACGCAAAATCGGCCAGGCGTTTGGCGATGCCCGCGGCGTTGATGAGGTCGCCGGTGAGTATGAACAGCGGCAGCGCAAGCAGCCCGAAGAAATTCAGGCCCTCGAACAGCGTGACGCCCAGGTTGGCGAGGGTGAAATCGATCACCAGGCTGACGCCGACCACCCACAGGCCGATCACCAGGAAGATCGGCACGCCGATGACGAAGAAGATCACCGTCACGACCGAGACCAGCGCAATCAGGGTTCCATCGCCCATGGCTCAGTCCTTCAGTTTCCGAGCGTGATCTGGTGCCGGAACGCGTCGCCGCGGCCGAAGGTCTGCCAATCCTCGTACAGGTTCTGCATGGCGCGGAAGATCAGCAGCGTCCAGGCGAGCGGCGTCGCCAGGTAGAACCACCACTGCATCACGTTATCGGTGCCCGGGACGATGGCGAAGTTGTCGTGGACGAGCTTGACCTGCTCGAAGGTGTAATAGGACACCAGCAGTCCGAAGACGACCCACAGCAGCGCATCGAGCACCAGGCACGCGAACTGCGCCCTGTAGGGAAAGCGCTCGCGCAGCTCGCTGAACGCGAGGTGCGCGCGCAGCTTGGTGTTGTACGAAGCGCCCATCCAGGTCACCCAGAGAAAGAGGTAGATCGTGATGGTGCTGGACCACGGCGACTGGTAGCTGAAGAAATACCGCTGAACGACGGCCATGACGATGATCAGCGCCATCGTCGAGTAGGCGATCAGGATGACGGTCTTCTCCAGATTGCGGTCGAGCCAGCGCAGCGCGCCGATGATCACCCCCATAGCGGACTCCTGGTGTAGTTGGACTACGAGCTGCCGGGGACGGGTTGGGTCAATTGGGCCAACCGAACCGTGATCGACGGACTGTTCCGATATCGACCGCCGGTTGCCCGACGACATGGGCCGGACATGCGGAGATGCTCATCAAGGCGATGGATCGAACCGATAGTCCCAGGCATCGCCGCCGATCAGTTTGGAAATTCCGGAATAGTCTGTCTGGCTGTCACCGTTGGAGCAGAATAACGAGTAGATACCAAGGGCAGCCGCGCCCAGAGGCGTATTGGCGTCCACGGATCTGGCGGCGTCCATCGCGAGGCGGAGATCTTTCTGCATCATCGCGGCGGTAAAGCCGGGCTTGTAGCCATTGTTGGACGGCACGCCGTCTATCAGGTCTGGCAAGGGGCAATAGTTGCTGAGAGCCCAATTCTGGCCCGAGGAGTTCGAGATGATCTCGTGGGTACGCTTGACGTCAAGATCAAGGCGCTTGGCCATCATCAACGCCTCGGCTGCGGCGATCATCGAAATGCCGAGCGCCATGTTGTTGCAGATCTTGACACCAATACCACTGCCTTGAGCGCCGGCGTAGAGCAGGTTCTTTCCCATGGCACCAAGGACGGGCTTGGCGCGCTCAAAGGCTTCCGGCGTGCCGCCGACAATGAAATTCAGTTTCCCGATCCGCGCAGCCATTACGCCGCCGGTCACCGGCGCATCAAGCAGTTCAAGACCGGCGGCCGCTGCCTGCTTGCCAACAAACCGGGAAGTATCGATGTCGATCGTCGAACTTTCAATGAGGAGCGTACCGGGCTTTGCAGCTGCGATCAGCCCGTCGGGTCCGAGATATGCCGACCGCACATGCTCACCCGCCGGCAGCATAGTGACGACCACGGATGCGCCATCTGCGGCATCCGCGATCGAGGTCGCAATAGCCGCGCCCAAGACTTTGGCGCGGCTCGACGCTTCTGGTGACACGTCATAGGCGCGGACCTTGTAGCCCGCCTTCATCAACTGTCCGCTCATGGGCATCCCCATGTTGCCCAGGCCGATGAATCCGATGGTTTCCGACATGCGTCTTCCCTTGGCTATCTATTTCGCGGCCGGTCCGGGTGTTCCCCGGTTGATCAGAACCGTCTTTGAAAAAGTAAAGTGATTGATCATGCTTTCCAGGGCGTACTCCTTGCCCAGGCCGCTCATTTTCATCCCGCCATAGGAGACGTTGGAGCGCGGCGCGACACATTGATTGACCTGCACGAATCCAGCTTCGATCCGATCAACGTAGTCCAGCGCACGTGCCAGATCCCGGGTCCACAGGTTCGCCGCCAAACCGTAGGGCGTGTCATTGGCTCGCTCGATGAGGTCGTCGAAGTCGCTGAACGGTGAAGCAGTCGCGACCGGCCCGAATATCTCGTCCCGGCAGACGGGTGATGAGAGCGGAATGCCGTCGAGCAGTGTCGCCGGGTAGAAGATGCCATTCGCCAGATAGGAGTCTTTGGGCCGGGCGCCCCCGTGGAGCACGCGGACCCCCGGCGTGCCGAGGGCGATGTCCATGTAATCTATCGTTCGCTGCAACTGCTCATCGGAGATGATGGCGCCCATATCCGTTGCTTCGTCGAGGGGATTGCCCAGCTTCAGTTTGCGAAGCCGTTCGACAACACCCTCAATGACCTCATCATAGATCCTGTGATGAATGAAGATTCGCGTACCGGCCGTGCAGGCCTGGCCTTGGCGCGTATAGCGCATGCCATCGATGATGCCGGGGATCGCCAGATCGAGATCGGCGTCGGCAAGCACGATCGAGGGGTTCTTGCCGCCTAGCTCCAGGGTCACCGGACAGAGCTTCGGCGCGGCATAACCGGCAATGGCTTGCCCCACCGGCAACGACCCGGTGAATGTTACCTTGCGCACGTCGGGGTGCTGACACAGCGGCTTGCCGCATTCCTCACCGAAGCCCGAGATGACGTTGAGAACGCCTGCGGGAAGGTCCTTGTTGATGATTTCGGCCATCAGCAAAACGCAGAAGGGCGCCTGTTCGGCTGTCTTGACGACGACTGTGTTGCCGGCGGCAAGCGCCGGCGCGATCTTGGCAACGAACAGGAACAGGGGCGCGTTCCATGGAATGATGCCGGCGACGACGCCAATCGGATCGCGGGTGGTGTAGTGCAACACGCCGGGACTTGATGCCGGCACGGTCTCGCCCTTGAGCTCGCCGGCAAGACCGCCAAACATGCGTAACAGGTCGATGGATGACGCCGTTTCGGGCCGCGCCTGTGTCCGCAGGGCATTGCCGGTGTCCAACGCGAGCAGGCGTTCGACAAGGCCAGTTTCCGCCTCAACGCGGTCGGCTGCTTTCTGCAACATGCGGCCGCGCTCGCGCGCTGGCATCCGCCGCCAGCCCGACAATGCCCCCTTGGCAGCGGCTACCGCCGCATCGACATCAGCCCCGGCGCAACGCGGCGCCTCGCCGATCTTGCTGCGGTCGCCGGGATGGATAACGTCGAATCGGTCAGACGTGACGGGCGGGCGCAAAGCGCCACCTACGAGCACCTTGCCCGACAACCTGTGCGCGGCTTCCAGAGCGTCCGGCACAAGGTCGAAAGCCTTCGCCGAAGTTATTTGTTTCGTCTGCATTGCTGGATGATCCTTTGCGTGTCGCGTCACGGCCTTCCGGTTGCCCGTACTGCCACTTGTCTGCTTCCCGCCCACCGGCGAATCCGCAGCTATTTTCCGATCTGATAAACCCCTGCTCCGCCAAATGCCAGAAGTACCTCGGAGAGGATCGGAAAAGAGCGATTACAATCCATGCGATCATCAGCGCCCCAAAATGGGGGAAGATGCATTTGACCAATCTGAAATAGGATGCCGATTACTCCACTGATGCCGTACAGGTTGAGTCGATACGGCGGCGTAATGAAGCCGATCGCGTCGGCGACGAGAAAGACGAAGGCGAAGTGAATCGGATCGGCTCCGATGCCAGCGGCAATCGGAGCCGGGATTGGGGTCAGAAGGATCGTGTCAGTCCATCTCCTTCAGCGTCTTGAGTAGCGCGCGCCATCTAACTCCAGGGAGACCGAATGACCTACGTCCTCCACCATCGGCGCGGCTCGACATTTTCGACCAGCATGTCAGCCGGAATCTCGCGCGCAATCTTATAGATCTCGGAGTAGGTGTCTATACCGCCGGCCCAGGCGTTGATGCGCTCGCGCCACTGTTCCCAGGGCTTGGGCACGAATTCCGGTGCGCACAATTTGGCTGCTTTCAGTCGTTCGGCGTCATTGAGCGGAACGTAGCGGGTACCGTTCTTGACGAAGATCGTGTTTGGCAATTGGGGTACGGAAGCGCCGACCGTGTTGACCAGCGCCGCTTCGTGGGCGCCTTGGATCAGTGCCTGGGTGAAGTACGCAGACTCCATCACGTCGTCCTGCAGCTTCGGGCCGAGCTTTTCGAACGCCTGCAGGCTCATGGCAGTATGTTCGAAGCCCGAGAAGAACCGCAAGTCAATGCACTGCGACACGACCGGCGACATATTCGCATAAGCCACCGCCGACGGCCAGGTCTCGGCGCCGTCGATCAGGCCGTTCTTGAGGCCATCCAGCGTCTCTTCCCAGGCGATCGGCACCGGATTCAGGTTGAGCAACTGCATGGCAATCCGGCCAAGCTGCGTGCCGGTGACGCGGTTCTTCGTGCCGTACAATTGCTCGATCTTGGTGACATCAGGTTTGTCTTTCCACTTGAGGCCAAGCTGAAGGCCTCGCAACTCGCAAACGGAAAACAGGAACTGCAGCTTGTGCTGCTTGCGCAAAGGCTCGCGGAAAAGCTTCTCACTCGCCGGATGGTAGAGGAAATAATATTCCGATGCCCTGGTCGGGAACATATAGGCGTAGTCGAGCACGTTGTAGTACGGCGCCTTGCCGGCGGAATTCTGGGTCGAGGCCGCGAACATTTGGACGATGTCCTGCTGGGTCTTCGACACGCAGTCGAGCTGGCCGCAGATCTGGTTCGACCCGATAAATTCCACCCGTATCGCGCCGTCGGTTCGCTCCTCGATATCGCGCACGAATTCCAGGCAGCCGGCCCGTTCGATCAGCAGGTTGTTTTCGTTGAACCCTGATGCGCCGAATTTCAGCGTGTGCTTTGCCGGGGTCTTGAACCGCTTGGTGTATATCGAGTTTGCTGCCTCGGCGAGGCTGGACGCGGTGATAGCGCCCCCAAGCGTTGCGCCGGCAAAAAGCGTCGATGTCAACCCGTAGGATCCCGCAATTTGCAACAGTTCACGCCGGGAGATTTTTCCGCTTAGGAATTGCTTGGGCATTTTCTTCCTCCACTCATTTGCTGGGGTTTGAGCGTGCTTGCTTTTGCCGCCAACGCGTCCACGCTAAAATTGACCGGGTTTGGCATTTGAAAACCTGCATGAGGCTGCGGCGTCTTAATCCCACATAGTCTGCTCTCCTGATCGCGTGCGGGTGCTGAGCCAGCCGCCCTCAACCTTGATCTCGGTGCCTGTCACGAAGTCGGAATCATCCGAGGCCAAGAATACCGCGGCTCCGGCGATGTCGTCCGGCTGCCCCCAACGGCCGCGACGGTTTTCGTCTGCCCAGGCAGGTCCGGTGTCACTTGCCTCCGCAAAGGATTGATTGAACGGCGATGCGATCATTCCTGGTGCGATTGCATTGACGCGGATATTCTTGGTCGACAAATCCATCGCCATCGCGCGCGTCAATCCCAGCAGCCCAGACTTGGCGGCGACATAGGCGCAACGGTTGGGGCGCCCGACAAAACTGGCGATGGACGCCAAATTGATGATCTTGCCACCACCGCGCTCGATCATGTCGGGCACGACGGCCTGGCCACATAGGAACGGGCCGGTCAGATTGATTTGCAGCATTGCATTCCAGTCACCTTCGGAATGCTGCATGAAGCCCTTGATTATTCGCGCGCCGGCGTTGTTGACCAGCACATCGATACCACCGAACGCCCGTCTGGCTGCCTGCGCCATCGACTTGATGGTATCGCCCTGCGTGACATTCATGACCACCGCCATCGCTGTGCCACCGTGGGCGGTTATCGCGCTGGCGGTACGCTCTGCGGCAGCGGCCTCCATATCAGCGACCACGACCATTGCACCAGCTCGGGCATAGGCGCGGCAAATGGCTTCGCCGATCCCCTGGCCGCCACCAGTGACAATGCAAACCTTGCTTGCGAGTGTCATGAAGCGCACTCCTCTAGAGTCCGACGAGCATGTGCGGCATCTGATAATGTCAGAGCTGCTGCGCTCAGGATGACATTGCCTGACGATGATGTCTTGAGGATCAATGTATGGGAGGCACACGCTCGTGAATGTCAGAAATCTGACACTTGGGGAATTTTCCCGAATTGCTCTGAGGCGCGGGCGGCCGCCACGTGCCGATGTCCTCAATCTGAAGTTCAAGTGATCTTGTGGTCGCTTCGGAAGTTCCAATACCGCGGTGTTAGAAAGTAAGGCATTATCGCCACTTCCTAATTCTCTGGAGTTCTCAACGTCGGCATTCACCCCTGAAAGCCGGCATCCATGTGGGTTGTGGAGGTTTTGCAGGGCCGACTGAATTTGCTGCCGCCAGGCTTTCGCAGATGCCTGCAGATGGCTATTGACCGTAGACAATCCGCTCCAGGCCCTTAGTGTTGCAAATGCAAATCTTGCGTCTGCGATTTTCGATAAATCCATTCGCAACGAAGGATCGCAATATTGCCGTTACGTATTGCCGGCGCGACAGCACCAATGTGGCCAGCTCCTCATGCGTGATCGGTATGTCCAAAGCTGCCCGGCCGGGTGTGCGCGTTCTTGCTTCGGCATGAAGCTGCAGCAGCGCCCGGGCCACGCGCTGTTCCACACGATGACCGGCCACTTCCGCCATGCGGAGGTGAAGCTGTTGCTGCCGTTTCAGCAGCAACCTTACGAGCAGCACGCCCAGTTCGCCGTCGCTGCGCATCTGCGCGAAGAATTCATCTCTTGTGAAAGCGGTGACTCCTGCCGGCTCTAGAGCAATGCCGTTGGCATCACGTCTGGGAACGGGCCGTAGTGCGGACAGGCCGAGCAAGCTTCCCGAACCATGAATTTTCAGGAGCGTTTCGTTTCCGTACTCGTCTGTGCAGGTCGCCTTGACGGTACCGGACATCAGAATATAAACGTGACTTGCCCGGTCTCCTTGATAATAAAGATGCTGATTGCGTGCAAATCTCTGTTTGCCGCCAATATTACAAAGGCGCACCATATGATCATGATCGAGATCCTGCTCGAGATCGAGGCCGTCACTGACGTCAAATGTTGACATAATCAACGCAGACGAATATTTCGAACGATCGATGGCTGATGCTGGTGTGGTCCGCAATTGGGGCTCGTTGAAACTCAAATGGGTTGCCAGGCATGAGGGTTGACCACGCGGATGTCGAGCTTTCCGGCGATTTGGAAGATGACCGTCCGGATGGCGGATATCCGTGTGAAGCCTCGGGCGCGACGCTTTGCTGCCTGGAACAAGCCATTGAGAGCCTCCAGGAAACCGTTGGTCTGCCGAGTCTGCGCCCAAGCCACGAAGTCCTCCAGATGATTACGCACGAGAGCGGCGACTTCCTTCATCGGATCGACCTTGGAGCGCATCACGCAGGTGCACCAGTGCTGAAGCATGACGCGTACGACGCTAATCTGCTTGTGCTCGAGGATCTCGCGCAACTGTTCCTCGGAGCTCCAAGCGCGGGCAGTACGCACCGCAGTCATCCTGGCGATCAAGGCGTCAAGATCGGTCGCGGCCTCCGGCGACAGACGGGAGCGGTCCTTGAGCAGCGACCAGCGCATGCCCTTGAAGGAACGGTCGGTGCGCTGCTCGATGCGGCGCATCTTGTCCACGGCGGTGCTGGCATGCGACGACCTGGAACCTGTCGAAGGTGATGCGGGCGTTCGGAAACTGCGCGGTGCAGCTCTTGATGAACGCCGGGGGCGTGTCGAAGTTCACCGAGCTGACTTGCTCGGGCGCGCAGCCGCGCTCCTTCAACTCGCCGGCCAGGGTCTCTACGGTCTCAGCGCTGCGACCCTCGAGGGTGAAAGGAATTCTGTGTCTTGAGCTGTACGACAATCTCGATGAAAGGAAAGTCGTATGGCGGCGGGCAATGTGCGCAACGGCACGAGTCCGAAGACGGCGCTCACTGACACCGGCAAGCTCGAGTTGGCCATTCCACGGGATCGTCAGGGTCGGTTCGAGCCAGCGCTGATCGCCAAGTATCAACGGCGCTTCCCTGATTTCGACCAGAAGATCATTGCCCTGTAGGCCCGGGGGATGACCACGTGCGACATCCCGACCCATCTGCGCGAGCTGTACGGCATTGAGATCTCGCCGGAGCTGGTGTCGGCGGTGACCGATGCCGTGCTCGACGAGGCGGCGGCGTAGCAGGCGCGGCCGCTGGAGCCGGTGTACGCCATCGACGTCTTCGACTGCCTGCGGATCGCGATCCGGGACGAAGGGGCGGTCAGGAACAAGGCGGTGTACCTGGCGATCGGCATGCGCTGCTCCGGGCTCAAGGAAGTCTTGGGCATCTGGATCGAGCAGACCAAGGGCGCCAAGTTCTGGCTGCGAGGGATGACCGAAATCCGCAACCGCGGTACCCACGATGTGCTGATCGCCGTGGTCGACGGGCTCAAAGGTTTTCCGGAGGCGATTAACGCCGTGTTCCCCGAAGCCCTGGTCCAGACCTGCATCGTGCACCTGATCCGCTACTCCATGCAGCTCGCCTCGTGGGAGGAGCGCAAGGCGATCGAGAGCCTGCATAGTCAGGTGCGCAAAGCCGTGCGCGGACATGGGCATTTCCCGAACGACGAGGCAGCAACCAAGCTGATCTGGTTGGCGCTACGCAACGTCACCGCGAAATGGAAGAATCCGCCAATTGCGTGGCATGCCGCGAAAGCCCAGTTCGCGATACAGGTCGAGGATCGTTTCGTGATGACGCAGGGATAATTTCAACCGAACAGCTCATACACAGAAATTCTTACAGGCTCGCTCGCAATGCGGAAGAAGTCTCGGCGTGTTAGCTGCGACAGCTGTTCATTGATAGTCATGCGGAGTCTCCTCTGAGTGGGCTCTATCGTTCGAATGACCAACCCTAAGCGTGGCGAGTGTGCGTGGGCGTCGTTCGTGCGAGATGCGCGGATGTGCACACACGTCCGATATTAGACACGCAGGATTGCGCTGACAAGCAATGGTTGACTAAAATGAGACATTTTGTCTCGTTCTATGAGATTTTGCTGCCCCGCAGCATTTCACAGGCTCGCGCGACGCGCGTACCCAGCCGCCTGGGGGTATCCGTTGCTGCGTGCCAGCAATCCACAAACGGTTGATGCTGCGTGCCCGTGCCTGCGGGCACCCATTCAGCCAGATCGCAACATCGATGGTTGAGCCGACGTTCGACTACATCGTCGTGGGCGCAGGTTCGGCCGGCTGCGTGCTGGCCAATCGGTTGTCGGCGGGGGGCCGGCGCTCGGTGTTGCTGCTGGAGGCGGGGCCGAAAGACAACTACCTCTGGATCCACATCCCCATCGGCTACGGAAAGACGATGTTCCACCCCGTCTACAACTGGGGTTTTCACACCGACCCCGATCCGGGCATGCACAATCGCAGGATCTACTGGCCGCGCGGTCGCGGGCTTGGGGGCTCGAGCTCCATCAACGGACTCATCTACGTTCGCGGGCAGCCGGAGGACTACGATCACTGGGCGGCGCTCGGCAATCGAAACTGGGGGTGGAACGACGTTCTTCCCTACTTCATCCGCTCCGAGCACAACACGCGCGGCACCAGCGAATTCCACGGAGCCGACGGACCGCTGTGGTGCTCGGACATCGACGAGGAGCACGAGCTGATGGAGGCCATCATCCGCGGCGCCAACGAGCTCGGCGTCCCCCGAAACGATGACTTCAACGCGGGCAGCCAGGAGGGCGTCGGTTACTACCAGCTGTTCACGCGCAACGGCTGGCGCTGCTCGACCGCCGTGGCCTATCTTCGGCCGGCGCTTTCGCGCCCAAATCTGACGGTGGAAACCAACGCCCACGCGACGCAGCTTCTGTTCAGCGGCTCGCGTGCCACCGGCGTGCGCTTCGATCAGCGCGGCCAACTGCGCGATGTTCGCGCGGCCCGCGAGGTCATCCTCGCCGCAGGCGCGCTGCAGAGTCCGCAGCTCTTGCAGCTCTCCGGTGTCGGGCCCGGTTCGTTCCTGCGGGAAATGGGTATTTCGGTGGTCAACGACTTGCCGGGCGTTGGGGAAAATCTGCAGGACCACTTGCAGCACCGGCTGATCTACAAGGTCAGGAAACCCATCACCACCAACGACGAACTGGCGAGTCTTCGCGGCCGGATGAAGATCGGCATGAAGTGGCTGCTGTCAAGGCGCGGACCGCTCGCCATCGGCATCAACCAGGGTGGGCTGTTCACCCGCGTGCTGCCGGAGTCGGCGACGCCGGACATCCAGTTTCACTTCGCTTCGCTATCGGCCGACGCGGCGGGCGCCAAGCCGCATCCGTGGTCTGGCTGCACGTTCTCGGTCTGCCAGCTGCGCCCCACGTCGCGGGGTACACTGCGCATCAAGTCGCGCGATGCCAGGGAGGCGCCGTCGATGCAGCCCAGCTACCTTTCGACCGAACTGGACAGGCGCTGTGCGGTGGAATCGATCCGGTTCGCGCGGCGCCTGGCCCGCTCGCCGGCACTGCGGTCGTGCATCGGTGACGAGTATCGCCCAGGCAAAGCCGTCGCGAGCGACGAAGAGATCCTGAACTTTGCGCGCGAGTACGGCGCCACCATCTTTCATCCATCCGGAACCTGCAAGATGGGCGTAGATTCCATGGCCGTCGTGGACGACCGGTTGCGCGTTCACGGTCTGGCAGGCTTGCGCGTCGTGGACTGTTCGATCATGCCGACGCTGGTCTCCGGCAACACCAATTCGCCGGCGGTCATGGTGGCCGAGAAAGCCTCCGACATGATCCTTGAAGACGGGGCAGAACCTTGACGGCGCCGCCGCTGCGGTGCAGCCGCATCTGACCCCGGTCTGTCTGGCGCAGCCGAGCCCTACAGCACCGTCTCGGGCGGAACGAACGGGTACCCGAGGGCGTCGGCCACCGGCCGGCAGGTCACCTTGCCGAACGCTACGTTGAGGCCGTTTTTCAGATGCGGATCATCGGTCAGCGCGCGCTTCCAGCCCTTGTCGGCGAGCGCCAGCACGAACGGCAACGTCGCGTTGTTGAGCGCGAAGGTCGACGTGCGCGGCACTCCGCCTGGCATGTTGGCCACGCAGTAGTGCGTGACGCCGTCGACGACATAGACAGGATCGGCGTGTGTCGTCGGGCGCGAGGTTTCGAAGCAGCCGCCCTGGTCGATCGCGACGTCGACGATCACCGAGCCGGGCTTCATCTTCTTTACGAGTGCCGCCGAGACGAGTTTCGGCGCCGATGCGCCGGGAATCAGCACGCCGCCGATCACGAGGTCGGCACTCGTCACATGATTCTCGAGCGCGTCGTGCGTCGAAAATACCGTATTGAGCGGACGGCCGAATTGCCGCCACAACGCGCGCAGCACCTCGACGCTGCGATCGAGCACCCAGACATCGGCGCCCATGCCGAGCGCAATGTGGCAGGCATGCGAGCCGACGACACCGCCACCCAGGATCACAACCTTTGCGGGATCCACGCCCGGCACGCCGCCCAGCAGCATGCCAAGACCACCGTGCGGCTTCTCGAGGTAATACGCGCCGGCCTGCACGGCCATCCGTCCGGCGACTTCCGACATCGGCGCCAACAGCGGCAGTCCGCCGGCCGCCGAAGTGACGGTCTCGTACGCGATGCAGACCGCGCCGCTGGCGACGAGATCGCTGGCCTGTTCCGGGTCCGGGGCGAGGTGCAGATACGTGAAGAGAATCTGGCCATTGCGCAGCATTTTCCGCTCGACGGCCTGCGGTTCCTTGACCTTGACGATCATGTCGGCGGCGACGAATACCTCGGCGGCGACAGGTGCGATGCTCGCCCCCGCTTTGCGGTACGCGGCGTCGTCCATGCCGATGCCAAGCCCCGCGCCGTGTTCGACCACGACCTCGTGGCCGTGCGCCACCAGTTCCCGCACGCTGCCAGGCACCAGTCCGACGCGATTCTCCAATACTTTGATTTCCTTGGGGACACCAATACGCATGGGAATTTCTCCGAGAACCGGGCTCGCCGACGAGTCAATGCTTCGGGCGGGGAGGCCCTCCGCAACGTGCCCGCAAAGGTGTAGGATTCGCGTTTGATCGTAGCATAACGCCGCCCCGGCGCCGCCCCCGCGGCTACCTATGGGCGACATGAGGGAAACCACCATGGGCCACGCCGAATTGACGATTCAGGACCAGGCCGTATCGAAGCGGATCTCGCTCGACGAGTACTGGGTGCCGTTCACGCCGAACCGGGAGTTCAAGGCCGACCCGCAGATGGTCGTGCGCGCCGAGGGGATGTATCTCTGGAACGATCGCGGCGACAGGATCATCGATGCGTCGTCGGGCCTCTTTTGCGTCTCCGCCGGGCACGGCCGCAAGGAAATCGCCGACGCGGTGGGCCGGCAGTTGCGCGAGCTCGATTTCTGCGCGCCGTTCCTGCGCGCGCACCCGAAGCAGTTCGAACTCGCGAGCCGGGTGGCGGAACTCACGCCGGGCGACCTCAACCGGATATTTTTCGTCAATTCCGGCTCCGATTCCGTCGACACGGCGATGAAGATCGCGCTCGCCTATCACCAAGCGCGCGGCCAGGGCGGACGCAATGTCTTCGTATCACGCGAGCGTGCGTACCACGGCGCCAGCCTCGCCGGCGTCGCGTTGTCGGGAATCGTCAACAACCGGCGCAAGTTCGGGCCCGGGATGCCGGGCATCGCGCATATGCGGCACACGCACCTCAAGGAAAACTACTTCACGAAAGGCGAAGGCGCGCACGGCGTCGAGCTGGCCGACGACCTCGTCCGGATCGTGAACTTGTACGGCGCCGAGACGATCGCCGCCTGCTTCGTCGAACCGATCGCCGGGTCCACCGGCTGCCTCGTCCCGCCGAAGGGCTATCTGAAGCGCCTGCGCGAGATCTGCGATGCGCACGGCATCCTGCTCGTGTTCGACGAGGTGATCACCGGCTTCGGTCGGACCGGGCAGGCGTTCGCCGCGCAGAGCTTCGGCGTCACGCCGGACATCATGACGATGGCGAAGGGGCTCACCAACGGCGCGCAAGCGATGGGCGCCGTGGCCGTGAGCGAGCGCATCCACGACACGATCATGGGCGCGGCACCCGAGGGCGCGGTCGAGTTTTTCCACGGCTACACGTATTCGGGCCACCCCGCGTCGTGTGCCGCGGCCATCGCGACGCTCGACATCTACAAGGACGAAGGCCTGTTCGAGCGCGGGCGCGAACTGTCGCCGTATTTCCTCGACGCGCTCTTTGCGCTGAAGGGCCTCCCCGCCGTTGCCGACATCCGCGGCTACGGGATGATGGCGGCCATCGATCTCCACACCGAGGGCGCTCCCGGAAAGCGCGGCCAGATATTCCAGAAAAAACTATTCGCCAACGGGCTCAATCTCAAGACCACCGGCGACGCCGCAATCATCGCGCCACCGCTCATCGCCGAGAGAAAGCACGTCGACGAGATCGCGGACGTCCTGAAGAAGACGCTCGCGACGCTCTGATTTCAGCGTAGCAACCGTGTGGCGCCGGATGGGCGCCACCGCAGTCGTTCACAAACGCCACAAGGAGGAGAACACATGAAAAGAGTCGTCGTCGGCCTGGTGCTGGCATTGGCAGCATCGCTGCCCGCATGGGCGCAAAAATCAGTGACGTTCGCGTATCAGGACATGGTGATCCCGTTTCGCTGGGTGCAGCATCAGGGCGAGATCGAGAAGGCGACCGGCTACAAAATCAGCTGGCGGCAGTTCGGCGGCGGCGGCGACGTCATCCGCGCGATGGCCTCGGGCGACGTGCAGTTGGGCGAGGCAGGCAGCGCGCCGATCGCCACCGCCATCAGCCAGGGCCTCGACATCGAGATGTTCTGGATACTCGAGGACATCGGCGCGGCCGAGGCGCTGGTGGCGCGCGAAGGCAGCGGGATCACCAAGGTCGCGGACCTGAAGGGCAAGACGGTCGCGACGCCGTTCGTGTCGACCAGCCACTTCCATCTGCTCTACGCGATGGAGCTCGCCGGCCTCAAGCCGTCCGACGCCAAGGTCGTCAACATGCGCCCGCCCGAAATCGCGGCCGCCTGGGCGCGGGGCGACATCGACGCAACCTTCATCTGGGACCCCGCGCTGGCCACCACCAAGAAGAACGGCAAGGTGCTGGTCACCTCCGGCGAGCTTTGCGCGAAGGGCAAGTGCACGTTCGACGGGCTCGTGGTCTCGAAGAAATGGGCCAAGGCCAATCCGGACTTCATGGTGGCATTCGTCAAACTGGTAGCCAAGGCCGACGCCGAATACCGCGCCAATGCGAAGGCCTTCACCAGCGATCCCGCCAAGGTCGCTGCCGTGGCGAAATGGTCCGGCGCGAAACCCGAGGATGTCCCGGCGACGATGGGCCTGTACGCATTCCCGACGCTGCAGGAGCAGGCTTCCAGCAAGTGGCTGGGCGGCGGCGCGAAAGGCGGCGCGGTCAAGGCGCTGATCGAGACCTCCAAGTTCCTGAAAGAGCAGGGTCGGATCCAGGAGCTCGCCAAGGACTATTCGGCCAGCGTGACCGCCGAGTACGTCACGCGCGCGATGAAATAGCGCGCGGCCGCCAAGCCCGGTCTCTCATCGCCGGCGCGGCTGCCCCGCGCCGGCGTCGTCGTTGCCGTTTCTCTCCCGTCGCGCGCCTGCCCGTGCCCACCCTCGACATCCAGCATCTGGGCGTCCGTTACGCGACCAAGACGGGCACCGTCGACGCGCTGTCGAACGTCAACCTGACGATGCGCGACGGCGATTTCGTCGTCGCCATCGGATCGTCGGGTTGCGGGAAGACGACGCTGCTCTCGTGCATCGCGGGTTTCCTGCCGCCGACCGAGGGCACGGTCGAATTGGACGGCAAGCCCGTCGTCGGCCCGGGCGCCGACCGCGGCGTCGTGTTCCAGAAGCACGCGCTGATGCCATGGCTCAACGTCATCCGCAACGTCGAGTTCGGATCTGCGCATGCGTGGCGTCGCGCCGGCCGAGCGCCGCCGCGTCGCGCTGGAAAAACTCGAGCTCGTCGGCATCGCAGATTTCGCGGACCGCGCGATCTACGAGCTGTCGGGCGGCATGCAGCAGCGCGTGGGCATCGCCCGCGCGCTGGCCTCCGACCCCGAACTCCTGCTGATGGACGAGCCGCTGGGCGCGCTCGACGCCTTCACGCGCGAAGCGATCCAGGAGATCATCCTTGACGTTTGGCACGCGACCGGCAAGAAGTGCTTCTTCATCACGCATTCGGTCGAGGAGGCGCTGTTTCTCGCGACTCATCTCATCGTGATGACGCCGCGCCCCGGCAAGATCTCGCATGAATACGACGTCGACTTCGGCCGGCAGTTCATCGCGACGCGCAATGCGCGCGCGGTGAAGTCATCGCCCGATTTCATCCGCATCCGCGAGGAAGTGCTCGCCGTGATCCAGCGGCGCGATCCGGCGGCGGCCGCCGTCGCGGGCGAGTGACGATGGCCGCCGGCAAGAACGGCGCCGCGGCGCCGAAGACGTCGAGCTACTCCACGCCGGGCGAAGGCAGCAGCACGCTGATCTCGATCGTGACGATCGTGATCCTGTTCGTGCTGTGGTGGGTGGCGGCCGAGCTGCGCTGGGTGCCGCCTTTGTTCCTGCCGAAACCGCAGAACGTGCTGCTGCGGCTCTACGAGTCGGCGATGGGGAAAATGGTCGACGAGCCGCTGGCGACGCATTTCGGCTGGAGCATGTTCCGCGTGTTCTCCGCCTTCTTCCTCGCCTGCGCCACCGCGATTCCGATCGGCATCGCGATGGGGGTGTCACGGGTGCTGCGCGGCGTCTTCGATCCGCCGATCGAATTCTACCGCCCGCTGCCGCCGCTTGCGTACCTGCCGCTGATCGTCATCTGGTTCGGCATAGACGAGTTCTCGAAAGTGCTGCTGATCTATCTCGCCTGTTTCGCGCCGCTCGCCATGAGCGCCCAGGCCGGCGTGCGTTCCATTTCCCAGGAGCAGATGCACGCCGCGTATTCGATGGGCGCGTCGCACCGGCAGGTCATATGGCACGTGATCATTCCTGGCGCGATGCCGGAAATCCTGACGGCCATGCGCATCGCGATCGGTTTCGGCTGGACCACGCTTGTGGCTGCCGAAATGGTCGCCGCGCGCTCCGGGCTCGGGCCAGATGGTGTTGAACGCGTCGAACTTCCTGCGCACCGACATCGTGATCATGGGCATCATCGTGATCGGCGCGGTCGCCTATCTGTTCGACCTCCTGATGCGCTACGTCGAGCGGCTGGTCGTGCCTTGGAAGGGCAAGGTCTAGCTCGCTGTGCGTTCCGTGCCTCCCCTCGCGCTGAAGCTCTTTCCGTTCCTCGCGTGGCGGCATCGGGTCACGCGCGAGACGCTGCGCGCCGATTTCATGGCGGGTCTCGTCAGCGCGCTGGTCGTCCTGCCGCAGGGAGTGGCGTACGCAACGCTCGCCGGCCTGCCGCCACAGTACGGACTCTACTGTGCCATGCTGCCGGCCGTGGTGGCGGCGCTCTGGGGTTCGTCGTGGCACCAGATTTCCGGCCCGACCAATGCGATTTCCCTCGTCGTGTTCGCGACGATGGCGTCGCGCGCCATGCCCGGCTCCGACCCGTATATCGAACTCGTGCTGACGCTCGCGCTGCTGGTCGGTCTCCTGCAGTTCGGAATGGGCGTCGCGCGCCTGGGGGCGCTCGTCAATTTCATCTCGCACACTGTCGTGGTCGGATTCACCGCCGGTGCGGGATTGCTCATCATCGCCGCGCAACTCCGGAATTTTTTCGGTGTGCCCATTCCTTCGAGCGCAGGATTCTTCGCTACCCTGAAAGGGTTCACGCAGCATGTCACGGGCCTCGATCCGTGGGTCACTGCGACCGGTGCTCTTACGCTCGTCGTCGCGGTCGTCGCGAAGCGATATTTTTCGCGGATTCCGTACATGATCATCGCGATGATCGTGGGGAGCCTGTTCGGTTTCGCGTTCTCGGCCCTTGGCGGCGCTCGTGTGCCGGTCGTCGGCGCCTTGCCCTCCGGGATTCCGTCGCTGTCGCTGCCCTCGTTGGACCCGGACACGTGGCGGCGGCTCTTCCCGACCGCGCTCGCTCTCACGGTCCTCGGGCTGACCGAGGCAGTGTCGATCGCCCGCGCCGTGGCCATCAAGTCGGGTCAGCGCATCGACGGCAACCAGGAGTTCATCGGCCAGGGCCTGTCCAACATCGTCGGCGCATTCAGTTCGGCGTATCCGTCGTCGGGATCGTTCAATCGCAGCGGCATCAATTTCGAAGCGGGGGCGCAAACGCCGCTCGCCGCGGTGTTTTCAGCGGTGCTGCTCGTGGTCGTGCTCCTGGTCGTGGCGCCGCTCGCTGCCTACCTGCCGTTGGCGGTGATGGCCGGATTGCTCTTCGTTGTTGCCTGGGGGCTGATCGATGTAGCGGAGATGCGGCGCATCGCGCGCACGAGCCGCGCCGAGGCGCTGGTCCTCGCCGTGACGTTTTTCTCGACGCTCGCGATCCAGCTCGAATTCGCGATATTCGTCGGCGTGCTGGCCTCGCTGCTCGTCTACCTCAGCCGGACGACGCGTCCGCGCCTGACACCGGTCACCCCGGACCGCGTGTCGCCGCGGCGGCACTTCGTGCCCGTATGGGATGCCGAGGCCGCGGGGCCTACCGCCTGTCCCCAACTGGCGCTGCTGCGCGTCGACGGATCGCTTTTCTTCGGCGCCGTCGAACACGTGCGCGACGAACTTCACCACTCCCGGGTGTTCACGCCGGAGCGGCGGCATATCCTGCTGATCGGCAGCGGCATCAATTTCATCGACGTCGCCGGGGCCGAGCTCCTCGTGCATGAGGCGAAACTCACGCGCGAAGGCGGCGGTGCGCTCTACCTGTGCAACCTGAAACCCGCCGTCCGCGAGGTACTCGAACGCGGCGGATTTCTCGACCTCATCGGGCGCGCCAATGTTTTCCACAACAAGGACGACGCGATCCGCGCGATCTACGCGCGGCTCGATGCCGCACGTTGCCACACCTGCGATTCGCGCATATTCGTCGAGTGCCGGACAACGCTGCCCGACGGCACGTCGCGCGCCGCGTAATAATTCAGCGTTGCCGCACGCAATCCATGAAATACCGAACCTTGCCGCCCGCGTCCTGTTCCTCGACGAGGCCGTGGATGTCGGTGTCGAAGCCGGGAAATTGTGCATTGAAGTTGCGGGCGAACTTCAGGTATTCCACGATCGTCCGGTTGAACCGCTCGCCGGGAATGAGCAGGGGAATGCCCGGCGGATAGGGCGTCAGCAGCACGCTCGTCACGCGGCCCTCGAGCTCGTCGATTTCGACGCGGTCGATCTCGCGGTGCGCCATGCAGGCGAATGCGTCGGACGGCTTCATCGCAGGCTGCATATCCGACAGGTACATTTCCGTCGTCACACGCGCGACGTCGTTCGCCTTGTACATGTCGTGAATCTGGTGGCACAGGTCGCGCAACCCGACGCGCTCGTAGCGGGGCTGCCTGGCGACGAACTCGGGCAGGATCCGCCACAGCGGCTGGTTCTTGTCGTAGTCGTCCTTGAATTGCTGCAACGCGGTGACCAGCGTGTTCCAGCGGCCCTTGGTGATGCCGATCGTGAACATGATGAAGAACGAGTAGAGCCCCGTCTTCTCCACGATGACGCCGTGCTCGGCGAGGAAGCGCGTGACGATCGACGCCGGAATGCCTCGTTTCGCGAATTTGCCCGAAACGTCGAGCCCCGGCGTGATCACGGTGGCCTTGATCGGATCGAGGATGTTGAAGCCCGGGGCGAGGTCACCGAACCCGTGCCACTTCTCGTTCGCGCGCAGCAGCCAGTCCTCGCGCTTGCCCATGCCCTCCGGGGCGAGTCGCTCGGGGCCCCAGACCTTGAACCACCAGTCCTTGCCCCACTCGTCCTCGACCTTGCGCATCGCGCGGCGGAAGTCGAGCGCCTCTATGATCGACTCCTCGACCAGCGCCGTGCCGCCCGGCGGCTCCATCATCGCCGCCGAAACGTCGCAGGACGCGATGATCGCGTATTGCGGCGAAGTCGACGTGTGCATCAGGTACGCCTCGTTGAAGATGTGCCGGTCGAGCTTCCGGTTCTCGGACTCCTGCACGATGATCTGCGACGCCTGCGAGATGCCCGCCAGCAGCTTGTGCGTCGAGTGCGTGGCGAAGACCAGCCCCTCCTTGCTGCGCGGCCGGTCTTTGCCGATCGCATGCATGTCCTTGTAGAAGTCGTGGAACGTCGCGTGCGGCAGCCAGGCTTCGTCGAAGTGCAGCGTCTCGATGTAATTGCCGAGCGTCTGCTTCAGCATTTCCACGTTGTAGGCAACGCCATCGTACGTGCTCTGCGTGAGCGAGAGGATGCGTGGCCGCTTGTTCTTCGCCTCGCGCGCGAACGGGTTCGCCTCGATCTTCTTCTGGATGTTCTCCGGCGCGAACTCCTCGAGCGGAATCGGGCCGATGATGCCGAGGTGGTTGCGCGTCGGCGTCAGGAACACCGGAATCGCTCCGGTCATCGTGATCGCATGCAGGATCGACACGTGACAGTTGCGGTCGACGACGACGATATCGCCTGGCGCTACCGTCGCGTGCCAGACCATCTTGTTCGACGTCGACGTGCCGTTGGTCACGAAGAAACAGTGGTCGGCATTGAAGATGCGTGCGGCGTTTCGCTCCGCCGCGAACACCGGCCCCGAGTGATCGAGGAGCTGGCCCAGTTCGTCGACCGAGTTGCAGACGTCCGCGCGCAGCATGTTCTCGCCGAAGAACTGGTGGAACATCTGCCCGACAGGGCTCTTCAGGAACGCGACGCCGCCCGAATGGCCCGGGCAATGCCACGAATACGATCCGTCCTGGGCATAATCGACGAGCGCGCGGAAAAACGGCGGCGCCAGCGAGTCGAGATACGCCTTGACCTCGCGAATGATGTGGCGCGCGACGAATTCGGGCGTGTCCTCGAACATGTGGATGAAACCATGCAGCTCGCGCAGGATGTCGTTCGGAATGTGCCGCGACGTCCGTGTCTCGCCATACAGGTAGATCGGGATCTCGGCGTTCTTGAACCGGATCTCGTCGATGAACTTGCGCAGGTTGAGCACCGCCGGGTCGACCTCGGGTCCCGCCGTGAACTCCTCGTCGTCGATCGACAGCACGAACGCCGACGCGCGGCTCTGCTGCTGGGCGAACTGCGACAGGTCGCCGTAGCTCGTGACGCCCAGCACCTCCATCCCCTCCTTCTCGATCGCGGCAGCAAGCGCACGTATGCCGAGCCCGGACGTGTTCTCGGAGCGAAAATCTTCGTCGATGATGACGATCGGGAAGCGGAATTTCATGGGGCCGGGTCCTTGTCGATTCCTGCGTCAAGGGTACGGCGCGGCATGGCGTCAACGCGCGGAAGCCGCACCGCGGGGCGAAATCGCCGCCAAGGCGGTGGAAAGGCGCGAATTATGGGGCGATTCGCCTGCGTTGGCTACGAAAAATGCGTGTGCCGGTCGGCAGGCGTTGCGGACCTGCCACACCGGTCGCTTGTCAGGCGCTGGCGACTACGACGCCGCGGGCGCCCACGCGATGCGCCCTACGTGGCCCCGCGCCTGCACCTCGTTCAATGACGCCCAATCGATGCAATGCGCCAGGAGCCGCCGCCCAGCGCGTTGAAGAGTTGCGCCGACGCGAAGAACCACAACGCCATCGCCGCGACCTGGCAGACCGCGACGATCGCAATCGACGCCGCTTTCGACGTGGCCCCTATCGACATCGCCCCGTCGCAACCGGCCGAGTTCGGCGTCAGATCTTGGGCAGCGTGACGCCCTGCTGCCCCTGGTACTTGCCGCCGCGGTCCTTGTACGAGGTTTCGCAGATCTCGTCGGATTCGAAGAAGATCACCTGGGCGACGCCCTCGCTGGCGTAGATTTTCGCCGGCAGCGGCGTCGTGTTCGAGAATTCCAGCGTCACGTAGCCTTCCCACTCGGGTTCGAACGGCGTCACGTTGACGATGATCCCGCAACGGGCGTAGGTCGACTTGCCAAGGCAGATCGTGAGCACGTTGCGCGGAATGCGGAAGTACTCGATCGTGCGCGCGAGGGCGAACGAATTCGGCGGAATGATGCAGACGTCGCCGGTGAAATCGACGAACGAGCCGGCATCGAACGCCTTCGGATCGACGATCGTCGAGTTGATGTTCGTGAAAATCTTGAATTCGCGCGAGCAGCGGATGTCGTAGCCGTAGCTCGACGTGCCGTAGGACACGATCTTGCGTCCGTCGACCTCGCGCACCTGGCCGGGCTCGAACGGCTCGATCATCCGTGTAGCGGCCGCCATCCGGCGGATCCATTTGTCCGATTTGATCATGTGCTTCCTTGCGCAGCGCGCCAACGCAGATTCGGAGCGCTCCCTGCCCAAGGAACGGCGCGAGTTCGCGGGCCAAGAGCTTGTCCGCAAGCCCTAGGTATTTTGAATGACGATGCTGGGGAACTTGGCCGAGAAGTCCTCGGCCTTCTCCGCGACGAACACCGCCGTCCGGCGCGCGATCTCGCGGTAGACGTGCGCGATCGTGCCGTCCGGATCGGCAATCACCGACGGCCGGCCGGCGTCGGTCTGTTCCCGAATCCGGATGTCGAGCGGCAGCCCGCCCAGGAACGGCACCTTGTAGTCGGCGCACATCTTCTTCGCGCCGCCTTCGCCGAATATGGGTTCGGCGTGGCCGCATTTCGTGCAGACGTGCATGCTCATGTTCTCGACGATGCCGACGATCGGCACGCCGACCTTTTCGAACATCTTGAGTCCCTTGCGAGCGTCGATCAGCGCGATATCCTGCGGCGTCGTGACGATCACGGCTCCCGTGACCGGAACCTTCTGGGCGAGTGTCAGTTGAATGTCGCCGGTGCCCGGAGGCATGTCGACGATCATGTAGTCGAGGTCGCGCCAGTTGGTGTCCTTCAGGAGCTGCTCCAGCGCCTGGGTGACCATCGGACCGCGCCACACCATCGGCGTATCGGCGTCGATCAGGAACCCGATCGACATCGCCTGCAGGCCGTACGCTTCGAGCGGCTCGAGCGTCTTGCCGTCCTTCGATTCCGGCCTGCCCGCGAGCCCCAGCATCATCGGCTGCGACGGCCCGTAGATGTCGGCGTCGAGCACGCCGACGCTGGCGCCCTCCGCGACGAGCGCCAGCGCGAGGTTGACGGCGGTCGTCGATTTGCCGACGCCGCCCTTGCCCGAGGCGACCGCGATGATGTTTTTCACGCCCGGGATCAGCTTCACGCCGCGCTGCACCGAATGCGACGTGATCTTCTGCGTCATGTTGACGGTGACGCGCGGCGCGCCTGGCAGACCCGCAATTTCCTGCGCAATCAGCTTCCTGAGGATCTCGTGCTGTGTCTTCGCGGGATACGCCAGCTGGATGTCGACGACGATGTCGCCAGCGCCGATCTGGATCTTTTTGACCGCTTTGCCGCTGACGAAATCCTTTCCGGTGTTGGGATCGATCAGCGCACGCAGGCGGGTTTGAACGTCGGCCTCGGTGATGGCCATTGGGTGCTCCGTCGGAGAGGGAATCAGAATTGGGGGGAAGTACCCGATATTAGCGAAAAACGGCCGCCTTCGATATTCGCCGCGGGGGTGTTTGCTAGAATCTTTGTTTCCCCTGCCTGGCGCAAGGTTTCCCCTGATGTCCGCGATTTCTGCCGCCACGTCCGGCCGCCGCCGGCTTTTCGTCACGACGGCGCTGCCGTACACGAACGGCCCGTTCCACATCGGCCACATCATGGAGTACATCCAGGCCGACATCTGGGTGCGGTTCCAGCGGATGCGCGGGCACGAGGTCCACTTCGTCTGCGCCGACGACACGCATGGCGCGCCGATCATGCTGAAGGCGGACGCCGAGGGGATCACGCCGCAGGAGCTGGTCGCAAAGATCGCGGCGACGCGACCCAAGCACCTCGACGGCTTCCACCTGAGCTTTGATCACTGGCACTCGACCGACTCGCCCGAGAACGTCGAACTGTCGCAGGACATCTACCGCCGGCTGCGTGATCGCGTGCCGTCGCTGGTCACGACCAAGCCGGTCGAGCAGTTCTACGACCCGGTGAAGGGCATCTTCCTGCCGGACCGCTACATCAAGGGCGAGTGCCCGAAATGTGGCGCGAAGGATCAGTACGGCGACGCCTGCGAAGCCTGCGGCGTCCTCAACTCGCCGATGGATCTGAAGAATCCCTACTCGACCGTCTCGGGCGCGACGCCGGTGCGAAAGACGTCGGACCATTTCTTCTTCCGGTTCTCCGACCCCGCCTGCGTAGCATTTCTCAAGGAGTGGACACAGACGCCCGGGCGCCTGCAGCCGGAAGTGGCGAACAAGGCGCTGGAGTGGCTGGGCGACGGCGGCAAGGGGATGGCCGACTGGGACGTCTCGCGCGACGCGCCTTACTTCGGCATCCCCATCCCGGACGCGCCAGGCAAGTACTTCTACGTCTGGTACGACGCGCCGGTTTGCTATCTCGCGAGCCTCAAGGCGCGACTTGCGCGGAAGGGCCTCGATTTCGCCACATTCCTGCAGAGTCCCGACGTCGACCAGTATCACTTCATCGGCAAGGACATCGTGTACTTCCACACGCTGTTCTGGCCGGCGATGCTGAAGTTCGCCGGCGCGCCCTACAAGGTGCCGGACAACGTTTTCGTCCACGGCTTCATCACCGCATCCGGCGAAAAGATGTCGAAGTCGCGCGGCACCGGCATCAGCCCCGACCTCTACCTCGACCTCGGCCTCAACCCGGAGTGGCTGCGCTACTACATCGCCGCGAAGCTCAACGCGAAGGTCGAGGACATCGATTTCAATCCCGACGACTTCATCGCGCGGGTCAACAGCGACTTGATCGGCAAATACGTCAACATCGCGAGCCGCGTCGCGCCGTTCCTCACCAAGCACTTCGGCGGCCGCATACTCCCGCCGGAGGCGGCGTCTCGCGAGACTGCGATCGCCAGCGCCGCCGAGATTGCGGGCGAAGTCGCCGACGCGTATGAAAACCGCGAGTTCGGCCGGGCGCTGCGGCTCGTGATGGGTTACGCCGACAAGATCAACGAGCACTTCGACGCACGCAAACCTTGGGAATTGGCGAAAGACGCATCCAGACACGCGGAGTTGCATCGGGTCTGCAGCGATTGCATCGCCGCGTTTTTCCGGATGACGATCCTGCTAAAGCCGGTCCTGCCGAGCCTGGCCGAGGCCGTCGAGCAATGGCTGGGCACGCCGGAACTCACGTGGGACGATCTTACGGCGAAGCCGGGGCACACCGGACGGCAACCGGCCAAGCTCACGGCGTATTCACATCTGATGCGCCGAGTCGACCCGAGGCAGATCGACGCGTTGCTCGAAGGCCCGCAGGAAACCGCCCCGGCCACACCAGCGTCTCCCGCGAGAACATCCGCGCCGACGCCGCCCGCGACCGGAGGCGCGGCGAAGTCCGTGGCAGCGCCCGCAGCCGACGGCACGATTTCCGTCGACGATTTTTCCCGGATCGACCTGCGGATCGCGCGGATTGTCGGTGCCGAGCACGTCGATGGCGCCGACAAGCTGCTGAAGCTGACGCTCGACGTCGGCGAGGGCCGCCATCGCACGGTGTTCGCGGGCATCAAGTCCGTCTACCGGCCCGAGGACCTGGTCGGCCGGTTGACGCCCATGGTCGCGAATCTCGCGCCGCGCAAGATGAAGTTCGGGATTTCCGAGGGCATGGTGCTCGCGGCTTCGGGCGACGGCCCCGGCATCTATCTGCTTTCACCCGATGCCGGCGCGCAGCCCGGAATGCGCGTCAAGTGACCACAACCCCGTGGCGTACTGCCGGTCGCGCGGGCATTGACGCCGGCGCGTCGCGATGAATGTGACACCGCTCTCCCTCGTCATCGCCGTGATCGTGGCGTGGCTTGGCATCGGCGCGCTCGGACTCGTGCAGCCGAGGAATCTGCGCTTCGTCAGTCGGGCGCTGTTTCCGGCTGGCGCCGCAGTGGCGCTGGCGCTGGCAGTCGTTGCCGGATGGGCGATCGACTCGCCGCCGGCGTCAGCCGTGCTGCCGCTCGGCCTGCCCGATCTCCCGTTTCATCTGCGCGTCGATGCGCTGTCCGCGTTTTTCCTGCTGCTGCTGGGCGCTGCCGCGGCCGCCATTTCGCTGTTTTCGGCTGGGTATTTCCGCTCGAGCGAGGGCACCGCGCCAGGCCTCATCTGTTTCCAGTACCACGCGTTCCTCGCGGCCATGGCCCTCGTGCTCGTTGCCGACGATGCGTATGTGTTCATGGTGGCGTGGGAGTCGATGGCGTTGGCGTCGTTCTTTCTGGTCACGACGGAACACCGCATTCCCGAGATTCGCCGCGCCGGCTTCCTTTACCTGCTGATCGCGCACATCGGCGCGATCGCCATTCTGCTTTGCTTTGGCGTGCTGCAAGGCGGCAGCGGCGACTATACGTTCGGCTCGATGCGATCCATCACTCTTACCGGTGCCTGGCCCACGGCGGCGTTCTTTCTCGCGCTTGCAGGCTTTGGTGCCAAAGCGGGCCTGCTTCCCCTGCACGTCTGGTTGCCCGAGGCACACCCGGCGGCCCCGTCGCCGGTTTCAGCGCTGATGAGCGGCGTGATGCTGAAGACGGCGATCTACGGATTGTTGCGCGTGACCTTCGATCTCATGCACGACCAGCTCTGGTGGTGGGGCGTGGTCGCGCTCGCGCTGGGTCTTTCCACCGCATTGTTCGGCGTCGTTTTCGCCGCCGTTCAATCGGACATGAAACGGCTTCTCGCGTATTCGTCGATCGAGAACATCGGCATCATCGTCGCCGGAATCGGCCTTGCGATATTGTTCAAGACGTACGACAAGACGCTGCTTGCCGCGATCACGCTGACCGCGGTTCTCTACCACAGCCTCAACCACGCGTTTTTCAAGAGTCTGCTGTTTCTCGCCACCGGCTCGGTGCTGCACGCGACCAAGGAGCGAAGCCTCGGCAAGCTGGGCGGCCTCATCCACCGGATGCCCTGGGTAGCGTGGCTGGCGCTCGCCGGCACGCTGGCGGCGGCGGGCATCCCTCCTCTCAACGGCTTTGTCTCGGAATGGCTGCTGCTGCAGGCGTTCCTGTTCACGCCGAGCCTGCCGCAGTCCTTCGTCAACATGCTGGTTCCGCTGGCTGCGGCCGCGCTCGTCCTGTCGGCCGCGCTGGCGGCCTACGTGATGGTCAAGTTCTTCGGCATCATTTTTCTCGGCCGCCCGCGTGAGCCGAACCTCGCCTATGCGAAAGATGCGGGTCCCTACGAACGCGCCGCACTCGTCTACCTCGCGGCCGGTTGCGTGCTGCTCGGCGTCCTGCCGGTGAACGTCATCGCGCTCATCGACCCGGTCAACGTGATGCTGATCGGCTCGAATCCGACGCACCAGATCGCCGACAACTGGCTGCTGCTCGCGCCGATAAGCGCGGACCGGTCGAGCTACAGTCCACTGATCGTCCTGGCCGTGATCGTCGGCGTTGTGCTGCTGACGATGCAGATCGTCCACCGGCTCTACCATGGACGCGTCCGCCGCGCGGCGCCATGGGATTGCGGCTTCCCGCTGCAGACGCCGCGCATGCAGGACACCGCCGAAGGATTCGGCCAACCGATCCGCCAGGTCTTCGAACCCTTTTTCCGGATCGAGCGCCACTTGCCGTCGCCATTGGATCCAGCGCCGCGCTATTCCGTCAGGCTCGACGATCACTTCTGGCGCTCGCTCTACCTGCCCATTGCAAGGGCGGCCGACTTCCTGGCGAGAATCGCGGGATTGATTCAGCAAGGGAGGATTTCGATCTACCTGACCTACAGCTTCTGCACGTTGCTCGCCCTGCTGTTTTTCGTGCGATGAGCGCCGGCGGATCGACACTGAAGCGAACCGCGGCGGCATCCGCAAGCGAGGCCTCGCAGCCATGAGTGTCACCGCGATCGCGTCCCAGTTGCTGCAACTCGCCATCGCGCTGGCGCTGGCGCCGCTGCTCGTCGGCTGGGTCAACCAGTGCCGGGCGTGGCTGTCGAACCGCAGCGCGCCGTCGCTCGTTCTCCCCTATTTCACGATCCGCAAGCTGTTCGTGAAGGACGCCGTGGTTGCGGAAGGCGCGTCCCCCATTTTCCGGACGGCGCCGTACATCGTGTTCGCCGCGATGTGCTGCGCGGCGGCGATCGTCCCGTCGCTTGCCACCGACCTCCCATTCGGGCTCGCGGCCGACGCGATCGCGCTGGTCGGCCTGTTCGCACTCGCCCGCGTGTTCATCGCGCTGGCGGCGATGGACATCGGCACCGCATTCGGCTCGCTGGGCGCGCGGCGCGAGATGTTCGTCGGATTTCTCGCCGAACCGGCGCTGCTGATGGTGCTGTTCACCGCTTCGCTGATCACAGGCTCGACGTCGCTGCCGACCATTGTCGATACGCTGGCGCACCGCGAGATCGCGATCTATCCCAGCCTCGCGTTCGCCGGCGTCGCCTTCACGATGGTCTCGCTCGCCGAGAACGCCCGCATCCCGGTCGACAATCCCGCGACCCATCTCGAACTCACGATGATCCACGAGGCGATGCTCCTCGAGTACTCGGCCCGGCATCTCGCGCTGATGGAGTGGGCGGCAGCGCTCAAGCTGTTCAACTATTCGTGCATCGGTCTCGCGCTGTTCTTTCCGTACGGCATCGCGGCCGCCGGCGGCGACTGGCGCGCGATGCTGGCCGCCGCGCCCGTGCTGATCGCGAAGCTGGCGCTCGGAGGGTTCCTGCTGGCGATGATCGAGACGCTGTCGGCGAAGATGCGCATCTTTCGCGCCCCCGAGTTCCTGGGCACCGCGTTCCTGCTGGCGGTGCTCGCGATGCTCGTCCATCAGATGCTGGGGAGCTAACAATGGCCGGAACCCCACTCTACGCGCAGCTCATCAACCTGCTGGCGGCCATTCTGCTGCTGCTTGCGTTCGCGATGCTCACCCAGCGGCGCGTGCTCTCGCTCGTCAACCTCTTTGCCGCGCAGGGACTCGCACTGGGCATCTCGACGGGGATTGTCGCGTTCGGCACGAACCAGCCGCATCTCTACGCATCGGCCGGCCTGACGCTCGCGCTCAAGGTCGTGCTGCTGCCGTGGCTGCTGCATCGCCTGATCCGCAAACTCGACGTGAGGTGGGACGTCGAGGGACTCATCAACGTCCCGACGACGATGCTGATTGGCATCGTGCTGGTCGTCTTTTCCTTCAATCTCGCCTATCCGATCTCGCAGCTCGCGAGCACCGTGACGCGCGCGACACTCGGCATCGCGATGGCGAGCGTGATGCTGTCGTTCCTCATGATGATCACGCGCCGCAAGGCATTGCCGCAGGTGATCGGATTCCTGGCGATGGAAAACGGCCTGTTCTTCGCGGCGACCAGCGCCACCTACGGGATGCCGATGGTCGTCGAGTTGGGCATCGCGCTCGACGTTCTGGTCGGCATGCTGATCCTCGGCGTGTTCTTCTTCCAGATCCGCGAGCAGTTCGACAGCCTCGACCTGAAGCACCTCGAGAAACTCAGGGAGGGCGAGTGAGCGAGCCGGCCGGAGGCAAGGCGCGGAGCGCGCGTCGGCTCGCGACCGAGCGCGCCCGACAACGGAATCCAACAGTCCACCGGACGCGCAAGGAGGGCGAGTGAGCACGGCGGGCGTAAGCCAAGGGCCGGCAGGCCGCGTCGCCGTGCGACCGAGCGCGCCCGACAACGGAACCCAACAGTCCACCGGACGCGCAAGGAGGGCGCAGTGAGCACGGCGGGCGTAAGCCAAGGGCCGGCAGGCCGCGTCGCCGTGCGACCGAGCGCGCCCGACAACGGAACCCAACAGTCCACCGGACGCGCAAGGAGGGCGCAGTGAGCACGGCGGGCGTAAGCCAAGGGCCGGCAGGCCGCGTCGCCGTGCGACCGAGCGCGCCCGACGACGGAACCCAACAGTCCACCGAACGCGCAAGGTGGGCGCAGTGATCGAGATGATCGCCGTCCTCGGTTTCCCGCTCGCCGGCGCCGCGCTGCTCGCCCTCATCGGCGAACGCCGGCAGGCGCCGGCCGTCAATGTCGCCGTCAGCCTCCTCACGTTTCTCGCGGCCATCGCGCTGACGGTGCGCGTGATCGTCGATGGACCGCTGCTCGTCCTCGACCGCCAGTTCTTCGTCGACTCCTTCAACGTGTTTCTGGTGGCCCTGACGGCCTTCGTCGGGTTCACCACCGCGATCTTTTCGCGGCCCTACATGCGTATCGAGCAGGAACACGGCCGCCTCACCCTGGGGAGGCTCAAGCTCTATCACAGCATGTACCAGCTCTTCAATTGCACGATGCTGGTGGCCCTCCTGACGAACAACATGGGCATCCTCTGGGTCGCGATGGAGGCGGCGACGCTCACGACCGTGTTGCTCGTCTCGCTCTACCGCACGCCGGCGAGCCTGGAGGCTGCGTGGAAGTACTTCATCCTCTGCGGCGTCGGGATCGCCCAGGCGCTGTTCGGCACGATCCTGCTCTACTTTGCCGCGGAAAAACTGCTGGGCGCCGGCGGCGGCGCGCTGCTGTGGACCGAACTCGACCACGTCAAGGGCCAGCTCGAACCGACGGTGCTGTCGATCGCGTTCGTATTCTTGCTGGTCGGCTATGGAACCAAGGTCGGGCTCGTGCCGCTGCACAATTGGCTGCCCGACGCGCACGCCGAGGGTCCGACACCCGTGTCCGCCGTGCTGTCCGGCTTGCTGCTCAACGTCGCGCTCTACGCCGTCGTTCGCTGCAAGGTGCTCGTCGAGGGATCGCTGCACACGACCTTCGCGCGCGATCTGATGATGGGCTTCGGCCTGCTCTCGGTCGTCGTCGCCGCGTTGCTGCTGTCGCGGCAGAAGGACGTCAAACGCCTGTTCGCGTACTCGTCGGTCGAGCACATGGGCATCATCACGTTCGCGTTCGGCATGGGCGGCCCGGTCGCTAATTTTGCGGCGCTGCTGCACATGACGGTCCATTCGCTGACCAAATCCGCGATCTTTTTCACCGTCGGCCACGCGGCCCAGAAGACCGGCACGCAGGTGATGGACGAGATACGCGGCCTCATCACGATGAGCCCGCTGCTCGGCTGGGGGCTCGTGCTCGGAACGCTGGCGATACTCGGCATGCCGCCGTTCGGTGTGTTCGCGAGCGAGTTTCTGATACTCGTCACCGCGATCAGCGAGCAGCCATGGGCAGCGCCCTTCCTGCTCGGTTCGCTCGGGCTAGCGTTTGCCGCCGTCTTCTCCAAGGTGCAGCCGATGGTGTTCGGCGCAACGACGGCGAAGCGGCTGCCGCTGCGGCCAGCCATGATTCCCGTGTTCATTCATCTTGGGCTCGTGCTGATGCTGGGACTCTGGATTCCACCGTTCCTCGCCGACTGGTACCGGCAGGCAGCGCGTTTGATCGGTTGAGCGAAAGAGAACCGGATCATGGACCTCTCCCGCCTCGGATTTGCGACCGCCGCGTTGCCTGCGGCCGTGCCGGCCCGGCGCTGCCCCGTCAACGCGATGGGGCTACTCTCCTCGTGCCGCGTCGCGTGGGAACAGGGCGCGCACCTCGTGGCGCTGTGGGGCAGCGACGATCGCGACCGCGAGCGAGGCTATTCGCTTCACGTCGTGCTGGAAGACGCCGACGGCCTCACGATGTTCGAGCACACGCTGCCGACCGGCGATTCGACGTATCCGGATCTAGCGGTGGTGTTCCCCGCTGCGAACCGGATGCAGCGCGCGACGTTCGATCTCGTCGGCATCGCTTCGGAGGCCGAAGATCAGCGGCCATGGGCTTGGCAGGCGAGCTGGCCGATCGACTGCTATCCGCTGCGCCGCGACTTCGAGGCGCTGGCGAAGTGGCAACCCGGGCAGGAGGAATATGCGTTCGTCCGCGTCGAAGGCGATGGCGTGCACGAGATTCCGGTCGGGCCGGTCCACGCAGGAATCATCGAGCCGGGTCAATTCCGGTTCCAGGTCGTAGGCGAGAAGGTCCTGCGCCTGGAGGAGCGGCTGGGGTTCGTCCACAAGGGCATCGAGAAGCGCTTCGAATCCATGGCTGCCGTCACCGGCCATCGGCTGGCAGGCCGGGTTTCCGGCGACAGCACGGTCGCGTACGCATGGTCGTATGCGCAGGCGCTGGAGGCCATCGCCACCGCGACGCCGCCGCCGCGGGCCCTCTGGCTGCGCGCCCTCGCGCTCGAACGGGAGCGCATCGCCAATCACCTGGGCGATCTCGGGTATCTCGGCAACGACGGCGGCTTTGCATTCGGACTCGCGCAGTTCTCGCGCCTCAAGGAACAGGTGTTGCGCGTCAATCTCGCCCTGTTCGGCCATCGGCTCGCGATGGACTATGTCGTGCCGGGCGGCGTCGCGCGCGATCTGGATGCGCAGGGCATCGGCGCGATCCGCGACGAATGCACGATGCTGGAGCGCGAGATCCGCACGCTGCGCGACATCTACGACGAGCACGACGGCCTGCAGGACCGATTTCGCGCCTGCGGGATCGTGACGCCCGAGCTTGCCAGGCAGCTCGGACTGATCGGGCTTGCCGGTCGTGCCAGCGGGCAATCCCGTGATGCGCGCTGCGATTTTCCCGTCGCACCGTACGACGCGCTCGGCGTACGAATGGCGGGCGCTTCGTCAGGCGACGTCGCGGCGCGCGTCGCGGTGCGCTTCGACGAGATCAGCGAGTCGCTGCGCCTCCTGCGCGCGATCGTCGATGCCGTTCCCGAAGGCGCGATCGTCACGGAGCTCCCCGAGCCCCCTGCCTTTCGCAAGGGCCTGGGCTATGTCGAGGGTTGGCGCGGGCCCGTGCTGATCGCGCTCGAATGCGGCCCGGGCGGGACGATCCGGCGCTGCCATCCGCACGACCCGTCATGGACGAACTGGCCCGTGCTCGAGCACGCGGTGATCGGCAACATCGTTCCCGACTTTCCGCTGATCAACAAGTCGTTCAATCTTTCGTACAGCGGTCAGGATCTCTGATGCTCCACATCCTGCGCCAGATCGCGAGAACGGGCATCAAGACCGAAGCGCCGCCTGGCCCCGACGACGCGATGGCCGTCGTCGCGCGACTGCAATCGGAAATCCTGAAGACGCTGGGCCGCGCGCTGACGATACGCCAGGTCGACGCCGGTTCGTGCAACGGCTGCGAACTCGAAATCCACGCGCTCGGCAACCCCTACTACAACATCGAAGGTCTCGGCATCCGGTTTGTCGCGAGCCCGCGGCACGCCGACCTGCTGCTGGTGACGGGCCCGGTGTCGAAGCACATGGCGATCGCGTTGCAGCGGACTTACGACGCCACGCCGGATCCGAAGCTCGTCGTTGCGGTGGGCGATTGCGGCTGCTCCGGCGGCATCTTCGGCGAGAGCTACGCCTGCCTCGGCCGCGTCGCGAACGTCATTCCCGTCGACGTCGAGATTCCGGGCTGCCCGCCGACGCCGACGGCGCTGCTGCAGGGGATCCTCGCCGCGGTCAATGCGGCTGCGGACCGCTGAGCCGTTACTAGGGCCTGTTCACACTATGTCTGCAAGACGCGTTGCGAGTGAAAACGGCCCTGGGCGAGGCGCAAAACGCAGGCGGGCCGGGAGCCCGGCGAGGCTTTGCAACAAAGCGCAGGGCCGTTTCTCGCCGCAACCCGAAGGGAACGGGCATCCTGAGGCGCCACTCTGCGTTGCGCTCCTCGCAAAGACGCCCGGTCTATGCTTCGTTGCGCGCCTTGATTGGCGCCCCATGCCACCCGTTCGCGCTTGTAGACATAGTGTGAACAGGCCCTAAATCACCTCGTCGGCGCGCGACAGGGGCGCCCACGGGACGCTCCATCGGTAGCCATCCTTTGCTCACCAGCTGTTGCGGAGTTCGCGCAGCTTCAGGAAAACGGTGCGCGCATCGGGATGTTCCGGCAGATCGGGAAAGGCTTCGCGCAATTTCGCGATGACCGTGGGATTTTCCAGGCGGAAGAACGTGTTGATCCGCCGCTCGACCTCGAGCGTCGTGACCAACGCGTTGCCGGGGTCGTGCGCCGCGAGCTTGTCGAGCATCTCGCGGGCGCTTCCGTTGTCGGGCTCGCGATTCAACGTGAAGCGCAGATTGTTTTCGATGTAGTCGTGGCCCGGGTAAATCAAGGTCGACGGCGCCAGCCGGGCGAGCTGCCCGGAGAACGTCTTGTAGAGCTCGGCCGGATGACCGCCGTTGTGGCAGTTCCCGGCGCCGGCATTGAACAGCGTGTCGCCGCAGAACAGCGCCGGCTGTGCCGTGTGCGACAGCAGGCACACGTGACTCATCGTGTGGCCCGGCGTGTCCAGCACCTCGAGTTCCACCGTGCGGCCCACCCGGACGACGTCTCCCGCGTCGAGGCCCCTGGCCATATTGGCGATCTTGTCCTTGGCGTTCCGGTGCGCGAGGATGCTGGCTCCGGTCTTCCGGACCATGGCCTCGTTGCCGCCCGTGTGGTCGTGGTGTTCGTGCGTGTTCAGGATCTGCGTGACGCTCCAGCCCTCGGCCCTGGCGGCATCGAGGCATTTCTCGTGGTCCAGCGGATCGATCGCGAGGGCCTCGCCGGTTTCGTCGCAGGCGATGAGGTAGTTGAAATTGCGGTAGGCGTTGGCGGTCCAGATCTGTTTGACGATCACGGTCATTCCTTCGTCGGTCGGCTTCGGACAATGATAGCGCCGGAACGTCCGGGGCCAATGCGAAAGCTCTTCATCGTCGGCATCGATCAGGCGGCCTTCACTTGGCGCAGGCAATGGCATAGTCCTTGCTGCCGTATGGGTTCGAAAGCCCATCAACGCATTCCATTGTTCAGTACAGTATCCGCTGCGGCGAACGTGGGCGACGAATGCAGGGCTGGCACGAGATAGCCAAGCGAATCGCCAAGCTCATGAAAACGCGCAACCTGACCATCTCGACCAACGAGCTACGCCTCGGAATGTTCGTGGCCGAGTTGGATCGACCATGGCTGCAGACGCCGTTCCCCCTCCAGGGAATCGTCGTCGACAGCGTGAGGCAGATCAACGAACTTCGTCAACTGTGCCGCAAGGTCGTCATCGACGTCGACCTTTCCGCCGAGGACTCGATCGAGCATCTGCCGAACTCATCGCTCGACGTTCCGGCACTCGCCGCGGAAAAGGCAGAGCGCGCCAAGTCCGACCGATCGAAGCGGAACTGGTGGAAAAAGGCCATGGCCGCGCTGTTCGGGCGCCATGCCGCCGTTGATCCGACCCCATCGCGAATGGCGGGTATCCCGGCCAATGTCGAGCTCATCGTCTATGACGACACCAAGTCCTTCGATGAGGCCATCGGTCCTGCGCGCGACGCCTATCGCGACATCCAGGAGACGATGAAAACCGTCATGGGAGATCTCGCCGAAAAACGCGAAATCTCCGTCGACGTTCTCAGCATGGCGGCTACCGAACTGGTCGAAAGCGTTGCGGTCAACCCCGAAGCCATGATGTGGCTGACCCGTCTGCGCGAGCAGAACGTGCGCACCTACGAGCACAGCGTCGAGGTCGCCATCTACATGATCACGTTCGGACGCCACCTGGGGTTTCCGGCAGCCCACCTCAAGAAATTCTGCATGATCGGGCTGCTGCTCGATGTCGGCATGACACGTGTCGACGGCGCGCTGCTCGAGAAGACCGATCCCCTGTCCGACAGCGAGCAGGCCGAAATTCGCCGCCATGTCGACTATGGCCTCGAGATGCTTGCGAATTCGCCTGATCTTGACCCGGAAATATGCGAGGCGATCGCGCAACACCACGAACGCATCGACGGCAGCGGCTATCCACGCGGCCTCAACGGCGACGCAACGAGCTTCGCGGGCCGCATGGCGGCGATCGCCGACACCTATGCGGCTCTCACGTCGAATCGAACGCATGCCCAGTCTCTGTCGGCGTTCAAATCGATGAAGATTCTCTCCGACGGCGCGGGCAAGCTGTTTCACGAGCCCCTGGTCGAGCAATTCGTCCAGGCCATCGGCATCTTCCCCGTCGGATCTTTAGTCGAGCTGTCGTCCGGTCAAGTGGCCGCCGTCGTGAGCCACAACAAGGTTCGTCGTCTGAAGCCGCGCCTGCTGATCCTGACCGATGGCAACAAGGTGCAACTCGATGCCCCACACGAGCTCAACCTGATGCTCGAGCACAAGGACGGCAACGGCGAACCCCTGCGCATCTGGCGCGGTTTGCCCGCTGGCGCCTTCGGCGTCAATCCCCGCGATTTCTTTCTGCAGTAGACGCAGCGGGCCGCCACGATGGGTCTCCTGGAATTCTCGCGCGCGAAGCGCGTCGTCCGCTCGCAAATTGCCGACGCGACGGCGCCAGGCGCGTCGGCGGAACTCTTGCGGGACGATTTCATGCAGTGGCTGGAAGGCCCGCTGCACCGGGCGACGGGTCCGGGGGCCGCCTTCGCGCTGCTGGTCATCAATCTGCGTCGCTCCGATCGCATGGCGGCATTGATGCACCGTCCACTGGCTCAGGCTTGCGACTCCGAAGTCACGCGCCGCGTGGCGGATGCACTGCGTCCGCACGACCGGTTCACACGCCTCGGTCCGGAACACCTGATGCTGGTGTTGCCCAGGATCAGCGACGTTGCCGTCGTCACACTGGCCGTGAATCGCCTCCTTCGCAGTTTCGAAGCACCCATCGAAATCGGCAGCGAACAATTCCGCATGCGCCCGTGCGTGGGCTGTGCGTTGGCTCTGCCAGGCGACGCCATCGATGTGGAAGCGTTGCTGAGCGCTGCCGACGCCGCCTGTGTCGCCGCGGCATCGACGGAGAGCGCCTTCGCCATGGCGCCGGCCGCAACCGGTGCCACGAACGACGACGAAGAGATGATCGGCGATTTCCAGGCCGCGCTGCATGCCAACGAGCTGGAAGTCTGGTTCCAGCCGCAGCGCGAAATCGCATCCGGGCAATGCCATGCCGCCGAAGCCTTGTTGCGCTGGCACCATAAGCGGCACGATCGCATCATTTCTCCGGCGCTGGCGGTCGAGATGGCGGAAACCTACGGGATGATGACCGCACTCACGACCTTCGTCCTCAATGCGTCGTTGCGCCAGGTAAGCGAACTACGCCACGCGGGAATCGACCTGCGCATCGCGGTCAATGTGTCGCCGTCGCTGCTGTGCGATGCGGAGTTGCCCGAACTTGTCGCCCGCGCTCTGGGGACATGGAGCATCCCGCCCGAACGGCTCACGCTCGAAGTCACCGAGAGTGCGATCATGGTCGACGTCGAACAATCGCTCCGCGTCATGCGCGAGTTGAAGCAGCAATGCGTGCGCCTTTCTATCGACGACTTCGGGACGGGCTATTCATCGCTGGCGCATCTGCAACGCATGCCGCTCGATGAGCTGAAAATCGACAAGACCTTCGTGCAGAACATGCTCGAAAACAGGGCCGATGAACAGATCGTCCGCTCGGTCATCGACCTCGCGCACAACTTCGACCTCGAGGCCGTGGCCGAAGGCGTGGAAGACTTTGCCACGCTCGAGATGCTCGCCCACCTGCGTTGCGATGTGATTCAGGGTTATGTCTATGCCCGCCCCATGGCTGCGGCCGACGTTCCCGCGTGGTGGGCGACGCGTGACCGGTGATCTCCGATGCAGGCCGCTACGGTTCACGCCAGCCTCGACGCGCGACTTTGCCGCGAACGCTGACGTCGGGACGCTGATCGCGCAACCGTAGAATTGACGCGCCACATCTTACGGACGCGTCGCCCCTTCGCGTCTGCGTGATCGCGCGCCCAATGGGGACGCGGAACCGGATCGATCGATTCCCTTTGGGGCGGGCTTCCGCGCACGCGGCGCGCCGTGCGCCTTGATATCGATGTCAGTGTCGTTCGGAAACTCTTACATCACGCTCCAATCGCGTCACGCCACATTGAAGCATCCATTTGAATAGTATGGTCTTTATGCTTTCGGCGTGATTCTTGCACCTCGGTTTCTCATCCAACTGCTTGTCTTGAAAGGGGATAAGAATGCCGAGTGCTCCTTGCCGTAGGGGTGTGTCCGAAGAGCGCCATCCGCACGCCGGCATGGCACCGTGGGTGCGGGCGGCGGCCATTGCGGTTCTGGGCCTCGCCAGCCTCGGGGCGCAGGGCGGCGCCTTGACGTCCGAGGCCGTCGCCACCTTTACCGAGTCCAACGCCGGCTACCTTGGCAACGCCGGTTCCGTCGAGTACACGATTTTCTCGGACGGCAATTCCGATTCGATCGGGGCCGTGGTGGGCGGCGTGGGCGCGAAGGCGTCCGGCAGCGTGTCCGCCGCCATCAAGGGCACCGCCGAGGCCTTCTGGTATCCCAGTTACGACTTCACGTACTCGTCTCTCAACAAGGTGAACGTCGCCTGGGTTGGCGATTTGTCGGTGGGAGAGTCGTTTTTCGTTTCGACCAGCGCCGACCCCCTCGGTTGGGGCAAGGTCCATCTCCAGGATCCCGGCTTCCAGGGAAGCATCGGCCTGAGCGAGGATTTCCGCGCGTCGGCCAACGCCAAGGGATGCCTCGGCGGATGCCTCAACCTCGATCTGTCGCTCAAACTGTCCAGCAGCAGACGCTCGCTTCGATCCTCAGCCATAACGGCGACGTGGATCTGCTCGTGCTCGGCCAGAAGGTGGCGGATGCGCTGCCGTACACGTACACGTCCCCCGACAACGTGCTGAAGCTCACCATCGGCGCGCCCGACTTCTCGGCCTCGCCCAAGACCCTGTCGAAAACCACGATCTCCCACACCAGCGAGCAACTGCTCGGGATGGTTTCGGTGGATGTGGCCCAACTCATCGCCAATCTGGTCGGCCTCCCGATTCCCGCTCTCCGACGAAATCGCCGGCTTCGGCTACACGCTGATCCAGGCCCTGGTCGGCCTCGGCGTGGACCTCGAGCGCTGGTTCCAGCTCGCGGCGACGAAGCTCTATACCACGCTCACATTCTCCGCGCCGGTCGACGTATTCGACGGAGTGGCATGGAGCGGCCCGACGACTCCTTTGACTCCCGTTCCCGGGGCGCTCTACGAGGTCCGCCCCGTGCAGGCGACCAAGACGCTGGGCATCAATCCGTCCTATGGCCTCTACACGGATCTCGACGCGACCCTCGACCTCGTGCCCTTTGCCTCCGCCTCGGTGCGGGCACTCGAGGTCTACGGGCACGGTGTGAGTTTCGGACCGCTGTTAAATGAGAGCGTAAAGGGCGCGTTGGCCCACATCGAGCTCGAATCCACGGATGCCACGCGAAGCTACTGGATGACGGGCAAGCCGATGACACTTCAGTTCGAACCGATCGTGGCCAGCGGAGGCGGGTTCGTCAACCTGTGCCCCGTCCCCGACGCATGCCTCGCGACGGGCTTCATGCCGGTCACCAGCGCGCTCGACGACGACTGGAAGTCCGACCAGATCTTTCTTGCCAAGAACTTCGTCGACGATTGCGTGCTGGGCATCCTCGATCCGGACATCGACTGCGGCATCGACGAGACATTCACCCCGCTGCGCGTGGACTACCGGCCTGGCCCGGATCGGACCGGTCCTCTCGAGTTCACCCCGTTTTACCGTGACTTGCTTGCCGTCCTTGGCGCGCCCGACCTCGTGTCCGGACCGGAGTTCAACGTGGCGCTCCTGGAGGAGGGCCTTCGCGCGCTCGGCGTCGACCTCGACGCGAACGGTCTGCCGCGTCGCGCGCCACAAGGGGATCCGCCGCCCACCGAGCCGATCGTGGGCGACACGTTCTACGAGGTCCGGATCGAAGCGGTCCCCGAACCCGGGGTCGTGGCGCTGATCGCGATGGGTCTCCTGATACTCGCCATGAGTCGCAGCCGAAAGCGCGCGTCCCGCCGGATCTGAGCAACGTTCAAGCGCGCTGACCCCCACGTCTTTGCGTCGGAGAACGCACGGCCGCAGGAACGTGGGGTCTCATTTGCCCGGCAAACCGCGTCCTCGATCACTCCCGCGTCTTGCGTTCGTAGCGGACGTCGGGCTCGCCTTCCTCGTTGCCGGTTCCATCGCCAAAGGCAACCGCGGTGAAGCCATGCCGCTCGTAAAAGCGGCGCGCGCCCGCGTTGCGGGCAAACGTGTGCAGCCTGAGGACAGGCGTCGCCGCGGCGGCATCGGCCAGGATCAGTTCCAGCAACGTCGAACCGACGCGACGCCCGGTCCAGCCGGGCTTCACGTAGAGCTGCATGAGCCAGGCGCCGTCGCGAGCGGCAAATCCGATAATTTCGCCGTCGGCCTCGGCAATGCGCACCGAATATCGGGTGAAGACCGTATGGCGCATCCAGGCGCGCGTCTCGGCCTCGGTGTGCGGATCCCGAAGGCCGGGCAGCATCGCGCGGCGCGCGGCGAGATACATCGTTGCCGTCGCATCGGCGTCCGCCGCGAAATCGGCGGCGCGCGGCCGCCTGATCCTGACCACCGGTCGAGCGGTCATTGGTACACCCTTGACGCTACGCGCCGTCCCTCCGAGAGGGACTTATGAGCGCCTTGGGGCGGCCCGGCGGCGCTCATAGCAACAGGTCGCCCGATGCCTTGCGGCCCCGCCCCGTGCGCGGCGTAGCGGCCAAACCGGTGTTGCGAACACTGCCGCGCCCGCGGCGCGCGGCGTGCGCGTCGAGGACCGGCTTGAGGTATCGGCCGGTATAGCTCCCGGCGGCCACGGCCACTTCTTCCGGCGGTCCCTCGACGAGAATGGTGCCGCCGCCCGCCCCGCCCTCCGGGCCGAGATCGATGATCCAGTCCGCCGTCTTGATCACGTCGAGATTGTGCTCGATGACGACGACCGTGTTGCCGTGGTCGCGCAGACGGTGCAACACGGTGAGCAGCATCTCGATGTCGTGGAAGTGGAGGCCCGTCGTCGGTTCGTCGAGGATGTACAGCGTGCGGCCGGTATCGCGCTTCGAGAGCTCGAGCGAGAGTTTCACGCGCTGCGCCTCGCCGCCGGACAGCGTGGTCGCCGACTGGCCGAGCGTGATGTAGCCGAGGCCGACGTCGAGCAGCGTTGAGAGCTTGCGCGCGACCGCCGGCACCGGTTCGAAGAACGCGAACGCCTGCTCGACCGTCATCGTCAGCACTTCGTGGATGTTCTTGCCCTTGTAGCGGATCTCGAGCGTCTCGCGGTTGTAGCGCTGGCCGTGACAGACGTCGCACGACACGTAGACGTCGGGCAGGAAATGCATCTCGACCTTGATCAGGCCGTCGCCCTGGCAGGCCTCGCAGCGGCCGCCCTTGACGTTGAACGAGAAGCGTCCGGGACCGTAGCCGCGCTCGCGCGCCGTCCTTGACCTGCGCGAAGAGCTCGCGGATCGGCGTGAACAATCCGGTGTAGGTCGCGGGATTCGAGCGCGGCGTGCGGCCGATCGGGCTCTGGTCGACGCTGATCACCTTGTCGAAGTACTCGAGGCCCATCGATCTCGTCGTACGGCGCGGGTTCCGTCGTGCTGCCGTAGAGGTGCCGCGCCACGGCGTGGTAGAGCGTGTCGTTGATCAGCGTGGACTTGCCCGAGCCCGACACGCCGGTCACGCAGACGAACAGGCCGACCGGCAGCTGCAGCGTCATGCCGCTGCAGATTGTTGCCGCGTCGCGCCGTCGATGATCAGCATCCGGCTGCGGATCGGCGCGATGCCGGCGCGCGCGGGATCGGAATACTGCCGGTGCCCGGCGAGGTACTGGCCCGTCAGCGAGTGCGTCGCGCGCCGGATCTCGTCCGGCGTGCCCTGCGCGACGACCTGGCCGCCGTGCTCGCCCGCGCCGGGTCCCATGTCGACGACGTAATCCGCGGCGTCAGATCGCGTCGTCGTCGTGCTCGACGACGATCACGCTGTTGCCGAGGTCGCGCAGGTGCTTCAGCGTCGCGAGCAGCCGGTCGTTGTCGCGCTGGTGCAGGCCGATCGACGGCTCGTCGAGCACGTACATGACGCCGGTCAGGCCCGAGCCGATCTGCGACGCAAGGCGGATGCGCTGCGCCTCGCCGCCCGAAAGCGTCTCGGCCGAGCGGTCGAGCGCGAGGTAGTCGAGGCCGACGTTGTTCAGGAACTGCGAGCCGGCTGACGATCTCCTTGACGATGCGGTCGGCGATCGCCGCCTTCTGCCCGTCGAGCTTCAGCCGTGCGAAAGAAGTCCACGCGTCCTTCAGCGGCAGTCCGGAGACCTCGAAGATCGCGCGCGCGTCGGTGCCCTCGCCGACCTTGACGAACCGCGCCTCGCGCCGCAGGCGCGTGCCGTCGCACTCCGGACAGGGCTTGTTGTTCAGGTACTTCGCGAGCTCCTCGCGCACCATCACCGAGTCGGTCTCGCGGTAGCGGCGCTCGAGGTTCGGGATCGATGCCCTCGAACGCGTGCTCGCGCACCATCGGCTTGCCGCGGTCCGACAGGTAGGTGAACGGAATCTTCTCGTCGCCGGAACCGTAGAGCATCAGGTCTGCTGCACCCGCTCCGGCAGCTTCGCGAACGGCCGCTCGAGGTCGAAGCCGACGTGCTTCGCGAGACTGCCGCAGCAACTGGAAGTAGAACTGGTTGCGCCGGTCCCAGCCCTTGATCGCGCCGGAGGCACAGCGACAGCTGCGGAAAGGCGACCACGCGCTTCGGATCGAAGAAGCTGATCGCGCCCAGGCCGTCGCAGCGCGGGCAGGCGCCGATCGGACTGTTGAACGAGAACAGCCGCGGCTCGAGCTCGGCCAGCGCGTAGTTGCAGACCGGGCAGGCGAACTTCGCCGAGAACAGATGCTCGCGCGCCGGTGTCCATCTCGACCGCGATCGCGCGGCCGTCGCCATGGCGCAGCGCGGTCTCGTAGGATTCGGCCAGCCGCTGCTTGAACTCCGCGCGCACCTTCAGCCGGTCGACGACCACCTCGATCGTGTGCTTGGTCGTCTTCGCGAGCTTCGGCACCGCGTCGATCTCGTGCACCTTGCCGTCGACGCGCACGCGCACGAAGCCCTTGGCGCGCAGTTCGACGAAAAGGTCGAGCTGCTCGCCCTTGCGATTGACGACGACCGGCGCGAGGATCATCAGCCGCAGGTCCTCGCCCCACCGTCACCCCGCCGCGCAGCGCGAGCGTCGTGTCGACCATCTGCGAGATGGTCATCGCGGCGAGCTTCTGCTCCGGATGATCGGGGCAATACGGATCGCCGACCCGCGCATAGAGCAGCCGCAGGTAGTCGTGGATCTCGGTGACGGTGCCCACGGTCGAGCGCGGATTGTGCGACGTCGCCTTCTGCTCGATCGAAATCGCCGGCGACAAGCCTTCGATCAGGTCGACGTCCGGCTTTTCCATCAGCTGCAGGAACTGCCGTGCGTACGCCGACAGCGATTCCACGTAGCGCCGCTGCCCTTCCGCGTATAGCGTGTCGAACGCGAGCGAACTCTTGCCCGATCCGGACAGTCCGGTGATCACGATCAGCCGGTGCCGCGGCAGATCGAGGTTCAGGTTCTTGAGATTGTGCGTGCGTGCGCCGCGGATGCGAATGGAGTCCATGCAGGGCTTATGTTGTTGCCGGGTCAATGCCCGGGCCGCGTGCGCGGGACGAAATTGCCGCCGCGCTGCCGCCCGCCTCGTACCGTACGCCGAAGGCACGCCGAAGCCGAACCTGTTACGTATATTGCGTTTCGCGTGTTCGCCTGAAACTCAATGCTCGTCTCATGCCGCACGACCGCGCGCCCACCGCGCCGCCCAATCCGCAACGGTGCGCATGACCGCGACCGAGCGGCGCGCCACGGTCGGCCTCGCCGGCATCTTCGGACTGCGGCTGCTCGGCATGTTCATCATCCTGCCGGTGCTCGCGCTGTATGCCGAGACGCTTCCCGGCGGCGCGAGTCCGCTGCTGCTCGGTATCGCGCTCGGCGTCTACGGGCTCACGCAGGCCGTGCTGCAGATTCCGTTCGGCTGGGCGTCCGACCGCTGGGGCCGCAAGCCGGTCATCTATCGCGGGCTGGTCGATCTTCGCGCCGGCAGCTTGATCGCCGCGTGGGCGCCGACATCGGCTGGATCATCGCCGGCCGCGCGCTGCAGGGCGCCGGCGCAATTTCCGCGGCGCGTGATCGCGATGGCGGCCGACCTGACGCGCGACGAGGTCCGCACCGCGCGCGATGGCGGTCATCGGCATCACCATCGGCACCACCTTCGCGCTGTCGCTGGTCGCGGGCCGGTGCTCACGCGCGCTCATCGGCGTGCCCGGCATCTTCGTGCTGACCGGCGTGCTGGCGCTGGGCGCGATCGCACCGCTTCGCGGATCGTTCCGAATCCCGGCGCCGTCGCCGGCCCGCGAGCGGACTCGCCGGCGCAATGGCGCGCGTGCTCGGCCACCGCGCACCTCCTGCGACTCAACTACGGCATCTTTGCGCTGCACGCGGCGCTGATGGCGCTGTTCGTGCAAGTGCCGTTCGCGCTGCGCGACAACGGCGTCGCCGCGCCGTCCCACTGGCTGGTCTACCTGCCGGTGCTGGTCGGCTCCGTCGCTGCTGATGCTGCCGGCGCTCTGCGCAGGCCGATCGTCCGGCGTCGCAGCAAGCCGATCTTCGTCGGCGCCGTGGCCGTGCTGTTCGCCGGCCAGGTACTGCTCGCGGTGGCCGGCACGTCGCTGCCGCTGACGGTCGTCGGCGCTCGTCGCTGTTCTTCACCGGATTCAATCTGCTCGAGGCAACGCTGCCCTCGCTGATCTCCAAGTTCGCGCCGCCCGCCGTCAAGGGAACGGCGATCGGCGTGTATTCGCAGCGTGCAGTTCCTCGGCACCTTCGCGGGCGCCGCCGCGGGCGGCTGGCTTTCGCAGTGGCATGGCGGCGGCGGCCGTGTTCGGTTTCGGTGTCGTGCTGACCGCGATATGGCTTGCCGTCAGCGCGACCATGTCGGCGCCACCGGCGTACAACCAGGGCAGTTATTCGATGGGAGAAACGTGATATGGCTTCGGTAAACAAGGTGATCCTGATCGGCAACCTCGGCCGCGATCCGGAAACGCGCTACACGACCGGCGGCGACGCCATCACCAACCTCAACATCGCGACCAGCGAGCAATGGAAGGACAAGAGCGGCGAAAAGCAGGAGAAGCACCGAGTGGCACCGCGTCGTGCTGTTCGGCCGGCAAGCCGAAATCGCCGGCGAGTATCTGAAGAAAGGCCGGTCGGTCTACATCGAAGGCCGGCTGCAGACGCGCAAGTACACGGACAAGGACGGCGTCGAGAAGTACTCGACCGAAATCGTCGGCGACCGGATGCAATTGATCGGCAGCCGTGAAGGCGGCGGCAGCGCCGATGCCGAATTCGGCGGCGGCGGCGGCTCGCGGCTCGGGCGGTGGCAGTGCCGGTGGCGGCGGGGCGGTGGCGCCAGTGGCGGAGGTGCCGGAAAAACAGGTGGTGGCGCCAAGCGATCGAATCCCGACGATCTCGACGACGACATTCCGTTCTGACGCAACTCAATCGGCGGATGACGCGGGTGGTGATCACGCCTCCGCCCAGACAGACTTCGCCGTCGTAGAGCACCAGGTACTGCCCTGGCGTGGGCGCCCACTGCGGCGCGGCGAAGACCGCGTGGCAGCAGCGATCGCTCCGGAGTTCGACGCGGCACGTCGCGTCGGGCATCCGGTAGCGTGTCTTGGCGCCAAGGCCGGCGAGCGCCGATTCGTCCGGTGGCGCTCCGGCGATCCAATGCAAGTCCTGCGCGTCGACGACCGGCCGGTAGAGCAGCGGGTGTTCGTGGCCCTGCACCGACGACAAGCACGTTGCGCGCGCCATCCTTGGCCGCGACGAACCACGGCAGTCGTCCGAGCCTTGCTTCGTCCCGCCGATCCCCAGGCCCTGCCGCTGGCCGAGCGTGTAGTACGCAAGACCATGATGCCGCCCGACACAAGTGCCGTCCGGCGTTTCGCATCGGACCGGGCGTCGCTCGGCAGATACTCGCGAGGAAATCGCGAAACGGCCGCTCGCCAATGAAGCAGATGCCGGTCGAGTCCTTCTTGGCCCACGTCGGAATGCCTTCGCGCCGCGCGACCGCACGCACCTCGCGCTTCGTGATCGCCGCCCAGAGGAAACAGCGCCGGCGCGAGCTGCTCCTGGGTCAACTGGTGCAGGAAGTAGGTCTGGTCCTTCGTCGCGTCGAGGGCCTTCAGCAACTCGACGCGCGCGCCGTTGCGGCGCACGCGCGCGTAGTGGCCGGTCGCGATCTGGTCGGCACCAAGCGAGCGCGCATGGTCGAGGAACGCGCGGAACTTGATCTCGCTGTTGCAGAGCACATCCGGATTCGGCGTGCGGCCCGCACCGTACTCGCGCAGGAAATGAGCGAACACCCGCTCGCGGTACTCGGCCGCAAAGTTGACCGCCTCGAGTTCGATGCCGATCACATCGGCAACGGAGGCCGCGTCGACCAGGTCCGCGCGGGACGTGCAATACTCGTCCGTGTCGTCGTCTTCCCAGTTCTTCATGAAGAGACCGACGACGTCGAACCCCTGCTGCTTCAACATCCAGGCAGCGACCGACGAGTCGACGCCGCCCGACATGCCCACAATCACGCGGGCCTTGCGTGCCATCACATTTCCGTTACGAGGTCGAGCGGGCGCCGCAACCCGGCGCGATAGTCGTCGACACAACGCAGCACGAGCGGACTGCGGTGCGTCGCGCGCCGCGCGAAGAGTTCGTCGTAGGGCAGCCACAGCGCGCGCAGGATGCCCTCGTCGAGCGCGCGGTGCGACTCGTGCGCCACGACTTCGCCGACGAACGCGAAACGAACGAACGTCGTGCCGGCACCAGGCGCCTGCCAGCGATAGATGCCCAGGAGCGCCGTGGGCGCGACGCGATAGCCCGTCTCCTCCAGCGTCTCACGCACCGCCGCGGCCACCAGCGTTTCACCGGCCTCCAGGTGGCCCGCCGGCTGATTGAGGCGCACACCGGCGCGCGTCTCCTCCTCGACCAGCAGGAACGCGCCGTCGCGGACCACGATGGTCGCGACCGTAGTGACGGGACGGGACGGCTCGAGTTCACGCACGGCGGAAACTCCTTTGGGGGTTGCCGGCGGCGATCTGCCGCGAATCACCGCCGACAAGAAAGGCAGGGACGGGACCCTGCCTTCCTGGCCAAGCGAGCGGAGCCGGCGACGGGCCGGCCCGGTATACCGACTCGCTTACTTTTTCGTTTCGGCAGCCTTCTTGGGTTCGGCGGCCATCTTGTCGGCAGCAGCCTTCTTGTCCGCGGCCATCTTGTCGGCAGCAGCCTTCTTGTCCGCGGCCATCTTTTCGTCGGCAGCCTTCTTGTCCGCAGCTTTCTTCTCAGCAACGGCCTTCTTGTCCGCAGCCTTCTTCTCGGCAGCGGCCTTCTTGTCCGCAGCCTTCTTATCGGCGGCCATCTTGGCGTCGTCCTTTTTCATATCGCCGGCGGGCTTCGCCATGTCCTTCTTCATGTCATCCTTTTTCGCATCGGTCTTGGCCGGAGCCATGGCCGGCGCTGCGGTCGCAGGAGCGGCTGCAGGAGCCGCAGCCGGCGCGGGAGCCTGGGCGGCGGCAGTGGCGGCGAACGCGACAGTAATCAATGCGGCGACGAGCTTGCTCATTTCGTTTTCCTTGGTGATTTAGGTTCTGAGGGGTGAAAGGGTTTGGATAGCTAAAACTTTGAAATCATAGCTATTTCTTGCAACCATCTGCAATCGCGACGTGGCGCTGAATGCGAAGGCGCGCGACCGTGTCGCCTATTGGCGGTCGGCTGGCTTTCCGGCGTGGTCCCGGGCTTCTTCCTGGCCATTTTCTTCGAGGACCGGGTCGACTTCGTTGCCATGCGGGTGTCGCCGCCGTTAACGGTCCCCACCATGGCGCGGTTGACACCCAATGTTACAAATTCGGCGCCCTGCAGTGCGATGTGAACGTCAGCGATCGAGGTCGATGTCGTGCTGGAGCCAACCGCGCAGCATAGGAACCGTAATGGGCCGTTTGGTGGCGAGCGAATGCCGATCCAGCGCCGCGAGCGCACCGACGAGCGCCCCCATGTCGCGACGGCCGTGGGCGAGCAGGTAAGCGATGACCTCGTCAGCCAGCCGAAAACCGCGCCCCTTGGCGTACGCCGCGAGGGCCGCGGGTTTTTCCGCGTCGGGGAGCGGCAGCAGTTCGTAGACGAGACCCCAACCGAGGCGCGTGCGCAGATCCTCGCGCAATGGCAACCCTGCCAACGGAATCCGGCTCGCGACGAGCAGATGCCCGCCGTGTTCGCGCAGCCCATTGAAGGTCGTGAACACGCGCGCCTGGACGTCCGGCGGCGCCCGGTCGATCGAGTCGATCGCGACCAGAGCGCGCCGTCCGAGCACATCCGGATCCTGCGCAAGCAGTTCCCCGGGGTCGGCAGCAAACACCGCCGATCCGCCGCGCGACGCGACCGCGCCGACCGCCGCACGCAAGAGGTGGGTCTTGCCGGCGCCGGCCGCGCCCCAAAGCATGATCCCGGTTTCCGCAACCTCACCTGACGCCAGCGCCGCCACGACGGCCACGGCCTCGGCATTGCCGCCGGATACGAAATTGCCGAACGATGGCGGCTCGGGCGGCGCGAGTTCGAAGACGAGTTGTTCGGTCAAAGGGCAAGCGCCGCGAACCGGCGCATGCTCGCGAGGTGCGGCAGGCGCCGTGGCGAATCCGGTAAGATGGTCGAGCGTCGCACTTTACCGTGTCGCCGCCGCTTCGCCCAATCCTGCGTATCGCGTCCCGAGGCGAAGCCTGGCCATCATTCCTCCTCCGATGACATCGTCTGTCCCTGCCTCCCCTTCCCGGCTCTCCTACCGCGACTCCGGCGTCGACATCGAAGCCGGCGACGCGCTCGTCGAGCGTATCAAGCCGTTCGCGGCAAGGACAATGCGCCCCGAGGTGCTGGCGGGGATCGGCGGTTTCGGGGCGCTGGTCGAACTCCCGAAGCGGTTCCGGGAGCCCGTGCTCGTCTCGGGAACCGATGGTGTCGGCACGAAGCTCAAGCTCGCATTTGCGCTGAACCGGCACGACACGATAGGCATCGACCTGGTCGCGATGAGCGTCAACGACATTCTCGTCCAGGGCGCCGAACCGCTGTTCTTTCTCGACTACTTCGTCTGCGAGCGGCTCGATGTCCCCGTGGCCGCCGATGTCGTGCGCGGCATCGCCGCCGGGTGCGAACTTGCGGGTTGTGCGCTCATCGGCGGCGAGACCGCCGAGCATCCCGGCGCGTTCGTCCCCGGCGAGTACGACCTCGCCGGCTTCGCGGTCGGCGTCGTGGAAAAGGCGAAGGCCATCGACGGCACCCGGATACGAGCGGGCGACGTCTTGCTGGGGCTCGCGTCGAGCGGGCCGCATTCCAACGGCTTCTCGTTGATCCGCCGGATCCTCGACGTCGCGGCCGCCGATCTTGCCCAGCCGCTCACTGGTGTCGCCGGCACGCGCACGCTGGGCGACGCGCTGCTCGAGCCGACGCGGATCTACGTGAAGCCGATGCTTGCCGTGATGCAGAAGATCGACGTGAAAGGCATGGCGCATATCACCGGCGGCGGATTGCTCGAGAACACGCACCGGATGTTTCCGATCGGCCTTGCGGCTCGGCTCGAGCGCGAGCGCTGGCCACGGCCCCCGGTCTTCGATTGGCTGCAGCGCGCCGGCAACGTGGCCGACGCCGAAATGCATCGGGTGTTCAACTGCGGCATCGGCATGGTCGTGGTCGTCGGGCCTGCCGAGGCCGACCACGCAGTGAAGTTGCTCGCGAACGCTGGCGAAACCGTTTACCGGATCGGCAGCGTCGTGCCGCGCCCGCCCGGTGCGCCGGGAACCGTCGTCGCATAGCGTCTGCCAAATGAACGGCCCCCACGCTCACTCTGTTCGCTGCCCCCCGGGGGACACGCGCGCGAGCAGGGCAAAGCCAAGGCCCGGAGGGCGCGTCTGCGAGCGCGGGTGGCGGCCGACTCCACCGAACGATGCGCCAAGCGCGACGCTGCGGACGCCGCGCTCAGAGCCCTTCGGGCGGCCGGGCGGGCTCTGATACAGTCTTCAGCGACGGCAGCCATGTCGATTCCCCGCGTCACCGTTCTGACCTCCGGTCGCGGCTCGAATCTGCGCGCGCTCATTGGCGCCGAACGCGAGGGTCGGCTCGAAGGAACGATCGCCGCGGTCATCAGCAACCGGGCCGCGATTCCCGCGCTCGACGTCGCCGCGGCACACGGCATCCCCGGTAGCGTCGTTCCCCACGATGCTTACGCCGGACGCGAGGCCTTCGACGCGGCGCTCCACGCCGCCATCGACGCGAGCGAGCCCGATCTCGTCGTGCTGGCCGGGTTCATGCGTATCCTCGGCCCGACGCTCGTTTCGCAGTACGAAGGCCGGATGCTCAATATCCATCCCTCGTTGCTGCCGTCCTATCCTGGACTTCACACGCATCGGCGCGCACTCGCCGACGGCGTGCGGATTCACGGCTGCACGGTCCACTTCGTGACGACGGCGCTCGACCACGGGCCGATCATCGCCCAGGGTGCGGTCCCGGTGCTTGACGGCGATGATGAAGCGGCGCTGGCGGCGCGCGTGCTTGCCGTCGAACACCGGTTGCTTCCCGCCGCGGTGCGCGCATTCTGCACGGGCCGGCTCGCCGTCGTGGCAGGCCGGGTGCTGGTCAAAGGCACGTTCGATGCGGCGGCAACGCTCGAAGTGCCCTCGCCCGCCAACTGACGCCGTCGATGCGCCGCCGCCCGACCTCGTCTTCGACTCCGGTCGCCGGAATTGCGAAGGTGAGACCCGCTGGCGCACCCGCGTTGATCCGAATCGTCGCCGCCCACCTGCCGCGGCGCGGCCTGGTCGCCGGGCTCGCGCTGTCGATCGTCGTACACATCGCGATATCGTTCTGGCCCGCCGACGAACAAGCGTCCCCGGACGTGATTCCGCTGCAGGCGACGATTACCGAACTGCCGCCCCCGCCCAAACCGGCAAAGGTCGCCGCAGCCAAGCCGAAACCCAAGCCGCGACGCGCAACCGCGATCCCACCGCCCGAGCCACCGGAACCTGTCGGACCACCCGAACCGGTCGAGCCCGTCGCCACGATTCCGCCGGAAACGCCTCCGATCGAGCCGACACCGGAAGCCATTGCCACCGGACCGGAACCGCCGACCGAGATGGTGGTCGCCGATGCGGAAGATGCGATACCGGACGCGCCGGTCACGACGCTCCCGCGCCGCGTCGATCTCGTCTACAACGCGTTCCTCGGCACCCAGGGTTTCCTGATCGGCGAAGCCGTCTACCGCTTCGAGCACGCCGGGAACGAATACCAGATCACGACAATCGGCGAGGCGAAGGGACTGGCCGCGCTGTTCGTGCGGGGACAAGGGAAACTCGAAAGCCGGGGGCTGATCACGGCATCGGGCCTGCAGCCGCGCGAGTTCGCGGTCGAGCGCGGCAGCAAGGACCGGCGCGAAACCGCGATCTTTGACTGGGAGATCGGCATGGTGACGCTCTTCGAGCAGAAGACCGAGCCGCTCGAACTGTCGACCTTCGATCCGCTGACACTGATGTGGCAGGCGTATTTCACTCCGCCGACCGACGATGTCCAGAAGATCAGCATCGCAACCACGCGTCGCGTCGGCCACTACACGCTCACGCGCGAGGCGGAAGAGACGATCACGTGGTCGCAGGGCGAGATCGCGACCGAGCGTTGGCGCCGCATCAGTGACGATGGCCGCACGGACACGACCGTCTGGCTGGCGCCATCGTTGCGCTACGTGCCGGTGAAGATGCGCCTGGTGGCGACGTATCGCGGCGCCTTCGGCGCGACGCTCGAGGCGACGCTCGAATCGATTCGCGTCGACGAGCCGCTGGCGACGCGATGACGCCGCGCGCGACGCTGCGTGCGAACCAGATTGCGGGACTCTCCGCGGCGATCGCCGAAATCCGGCCGCTGGCACATCCGGCGGACGCGTTGCTGCATCAGTTTTTCCGGCGGCACAGGGCGATGGGCCAGCACGACCGGGCGTTCATCGCCGACGGTGTGTTCGCGTACCTCCGCCGGCGTCGCTCGCTGGAGGAACTCGCGCAGACGCAGCGCCCGATGCAACTGGCGCTGGCGGTGCTCGCGCGCGAAATGGGAATCGGCCTGCGGGAATGGGAAAGCGCTCTCGGCGCCGAAGACGCGCGCTGGTTGCGCGCGTTCAAGTCGCGTCTCGCGACTCCACTTGCCCCCGCCGTCGCCGCCGATCTTCCCGACTGGCTCTGGGCGCGGCTCGGTATCGCGTACGGCGACGCCGACCGTGCGGCGCTCTCGAACGCATGGCTTTCGCCCGCGCCGCTCGACCTGCGCATCAATCCGCTCAAGACGACGCGCGACGACGCGCGCGCAGCGCTTGGCGCATCGGGCATCGCCGCCGAACCGACGCCCTACTCGCCGCTCGGCTTGCGTGTGGCCGGCCGGCCGGCGCTGGCGCGGCACCCGCTGTTCGTCGCCGGCGCGCTCGAGGTCCAGGATGAAGGCAGCCAGCTCGTCTCGCTACTGGTCGCACCGAAGCGCTCGGACATGGTCGTGGATTTCTGCGCGGGCGCCGGCGGCAAGACACTGCTCCTTGGCGCATTGATGCGCTCGCAGGGCCGGCTCTACGCGTTCGACACGCACGACCGGCGCCTGGCGAACCTGAAGCCGCGGCTTGCGCGCTCCGGCCTGTCGAATGTGCATCCGCAATTGCTCGCACACGAGCGCGACACGAAGGTGAAGCGACTTTCCGGCAAGATCGACCGCGTGCTGGTCGACGCGCCGTGCACCGGGTTCGGCACGCTGCGCCGAAATCCCGATCTCAAGTGGCGCCAGCCGGAATCGGCGCTCGCCGAACTCGCGGCGAAGCAGCAGTCGATCCTCGCGGCAGCGGCCACGCTGGTGAAGCCCGGCGGCCGGCTCGTCTACGCGACGTGCAGCGTTCTGCCGGACGAAAACGAAGCGGTCGTCAACGCCTTCCTCGCGGCGAATCCCGCGTTTGCGCGCGGCGATGCGGCGGCGGAGCTCGCGCGCGCCGGGATCGAACTCGACACCGGACACGCGTTGCGACTCCTGCCGCACCAGCACGGTTGCGACGGGTTCTACGCCGAGGTGCTCACGCGCCTCGCGTGACACACGATGCGGCTGCGCCGTTGCCAACATTCCAACGACGCGAAATCCGGTAGACTTTCCGCATGATGGCGCCGATCGATATCTCTCGAATCGAGTTCGCGCTGGTGTCGCCGGCGGGCTGGGTTGAACTCGCGATCGTCGCCGGCTGCTTCGGTGTGGGCTGGATGCTCGATCGGCGCCTGCGCCTTAAGTCCGCCTCGGAGGCGGAAGTCGTCCGCCTGGGCCTGGGCAGCGTGAATCGGCTGCTGCTCCCGGTGATGACGCTCGCCCTGATGCTGATCGCGGTAGCGGTGTTGCAACGCTGGCAATCGCCATTCTTTCTTCCGATTGCCATTCCGTTGATGATCGCGCTGGCGCTGATCCGGCTCCTCGTCTACGCAATGCGCGAAGTCTTCGGCACTCCGGCATGGCTGCCGTCGTCGGAGCGCGTCGTCTCCTTCACGATCTGGAGCATCGTGCTGCTGCACTTCACCGGCGTGTTGCCCGAACTGTGGGCCGAGCTCGACGCGCTGGCAATTCCCATCGGCAGCAACCGTGTTTCGGTGCTGGAGCTCGCCAAGGGCATCATCGTGCTGGTGCTGACGATCGCCGGCTGCCTTTGGCTGTCCGGCGTCGTCGAGCAGCGTCTGCAGCGGGCCGGAAGTCTCGACAGCAGCGTTCGTGTCGTCATCTCCAAGTTCGTGCGCGCGCTGCTGCTGGCCGTCGGCGTGCTGATTGCCTTGCGGGCGGTCGGCATCGACCTGACGCTGCTGACGGTTTTCAGCGGCGCGCTGGGCGTGGGCATCGGCCTCGGCCTGCAGAAGCTCGCGAGCAACTACATCGCCGGCTTCACGATCCTGCTCGACCGTTCGATCCGTCTCGGCGACATGATCACCGTGGACAATCGCGTCGGCGTCGTTACCAAGGTGACGTCGCGCTACGTCATCGTCCGCAGCCTGGATGGCGTCGAGGCCGTCGTCCCGAACGAAACCCTGGTCACGACGACGGTTCTCAATCACTCGTACTCGAATCGCGAAATCCGCGTCAGCCTGCCCGTTCAGGTCTCGTACGACAGCGACATCGATCTTGCCTTGAAGCTGATGGAAGACGCGGGCAACGCCGAGCCGCGCGTGCTGAAGGCACCCCACGAACCGGTGGCCTTCCTGGTCCGCTTCGGCGACAGCGGCATCGACCTGGAACTGGGATTCTGGATCAACGATCCCGAGAACGGCCAGCTCAACCTGCGCAGCACGCTCAATCAGGCGATCTGGCGGTCGTTTCGCGCGAACGGCATCAAGATTCCGTTCCCGCAACGCGAACTGCGCGTCGTGGGGCACCCGGATGGGCTTGCCGGCGTTTCGCTCCCTTCCGGCGGCGCGGGTCCCGCCAGCTGACCGCCGGCGAGAACCCGGCCACCCGAGGCGGGGGCGGACATCCTGAACCCGGAGTTGTTTCTCCAAGCTGCTGTTTATAAACAAATTTCTTCACCGCGGCCCGGGACCGAGGCATGCCGGAGCTTTCGCGTATAATCGGCCGTTTACAACGATGGGCCCGTAGCCACCGTCCGCGGCCCCGAAAAAGGATCACTCGATGTCGTTCGATTTTCTTGCCTTCGCCGCGCATGGCCTGATGCCGCTCCCGTGGTGGGGTTATATCGTCGTCGCCCTGGCGATGACGCACGTGACGATCGCCTGTGTCACGATCTTCCTTCACCGCGCACAGGCGCACCGCGCGCTCGACCTCGGACCCGTCGCCAGCCATTTCTTCCGTTTCTGGCTTTGGCTCACGACCGGCATGGTCACGAAGGAGTGGGTCGCGATCCACCGCAAGCACCACGCCAAAGTCGAAACGGACGAAGACCCGCACAGCCCGCAGACGCGCGGCATCAAGACCGTGTTCTGGCGTGGCACCGAACTCTATCGTGCCGAGGCGAAGAACGCCGAGACGATCGAGAAGTACGGCCGCGGCACTCCGGACGACTGGATGGAGCGCAACGTCTACACGCGCTTTTCATGGGAAGGTGTCGGCCTGATGCTGGTCGTGAACCTGATGCTGTTCGGCGCGGCCGGACTCACGATCTGGGCCGTGCAGATGGCGTGGATTCCGGTTACGGCCGCCGGCGTCATCAACGGCATCGGCCACTACTGGGGATACCGCAATTTCGCGTCGGCCGATGCGTCGACCAACATCGTTCCCTGGGGCATCCTCATCGGCGGCGAGGAGTTGCACAACAACCATCACGCGTACGGAACGTCGGCCAAGCTGTCGTCACGCTGGTACGAATTCGATCTCGGCTGGACTTACATCCGGATTCTCGAAATGCTGCGTCTCGCACAGGTGCGCAAAGTGGCACCGACGCTGCGGGTCGCGCCGTCCGGCAAGCCGACCCCCGACGTTGCGACACTGCATGCCGTGATCGCGAATCGTTATGCCGTCGCCGCCGCTTACGCGCGCACGCTGATGGCAACGTGCGCGGCCGAACTCGCCCATCTGCGCGAGCGCGCGGGAAGGAGCGAGTTTGCCGACCTGCCCAGCAAGCGCCGATGGAAGCGCTGGCTGTCCGTCGATTCGCTGAGCGCGCTGCACGAGCACGAGCGCGCGTTGCTGGCCAAGGCGATGGAGAAGAGCCGCGCGCTGTCGACCATCTGCGCGATGCGAGAGGAGTTGACCGTGCTCTGGGCGCGCTCGACCGAATCGAGCGAGCAGCTCGTGGCCCGTCTGCAGGACTGGTGCCGGCGCGCCGAAGCGTCGGGCATCGCCCCGCTCGCGCAGTTTTCGCTGCAGCTCAAGCGTTACGCCTGACGCCTGCCCGGCGCCGGTGCGATGCGGGCACCCGGCGCCGTCTAGGCGGCCGCGCCGAGAGGATAGTCCGCGCGGGGCAGCGGTCGCTTTTCGGCCGTCCCCTGCCGCTCCGCGTCCCACTTCGCTTTCAGCCCGGCCAGGTATTCCATCGTGATGCTGACCGCCCGGTCGAAGAGCGGCACCGGCTCCAGAACCAGCGTCGCCTTCCCCGTACAGACGTCCCACGCGAGCTCTTCCGGCGTGAGCACCATTACCTGGGACCCCGAGCGGTCCGTGAAGATGTAAATGGCACGCAACGGGCTGATCCAGTTGAGCCGCGCGTGAACGCGCTTTCCTTCCCGGTCGAACACGAGCCAAGTGCCCACGACCATGTCCGCGACGAAGTCGTGCAGATTTCGATTGTGCTTTCCGACAAGCGACGATGGTCCCGCAAAACTGGATGCGCTTGCGTTTCCGGCCGGGCGACCCGCGTCGGGCTTGATCGCCTCGATATGCAATTCGTAAAGTGTATTGAGGAAGCGTTCCATTCTTTCGTCATCGACGTTCACCGCGGCGCCTCCTGCCTGCAGGCTGCGGACGAGGGGCGGAATCAATTTCGAGAGCCTCGCCCTTTGCCCCGTGCGCTCCTTGACGGCAATGGACCACAACAGGTCGTCGATGGTCCTGTCCGCCGCGTGGTACGACTCACTGCCGGCGCCATCGAATTGTCGCAATAGCGTCAGGTAATCGGACCAGACCGTGCCGACGAACGCACGCACGTCAAAGGGAATGTCGACGCCGACGAGTTTGTTGCGAATGAGCGCACGCACCTGCGAACGGTCGGCGGTGCGAGTTTCCGCCTCCAGACTGGCATCGATGTGCGGTTGCATGGCCAGAGACAATCGCCGGTCGCCATCGGCGATGAAGTTCCCGAGCGTTTGGCGCGCGCGATCGAATGCCGCAGTGTCCAGCACATATTCGCTGCAGATCGTGTCCACGATCGACCGCGCGACGGTCTCCAGCGCCGTGCCGTAGTTTGCGTCGTCATCGGCGCCGATCGCCGCGCCGGCGAGCTCGTCGATCATCTGCCGCGCCGGATGCTTCTTGTCCGCAAAGTAGTCGGGGTCCGCCAACGCCACCTTGAGTATCGGCACCTGCAATCCGCTGAAGATCATCCGGAATCGCGGCGGAAGCGACGGATCGTCGAACATGTAATTGAACAGGAAACCGATCACGTCCATGATGGTCCGACCGTTTTCCGTGCTGACCTGCGCAGCGGTTGCCGCGTGAATCCACGGAATGCGGTTCACCGGCGTGACCCCCGCATCGATCCCCGCCGGCGCACTCGCGCGCAGATACTCGACCATCGGATCCGAGCGCTGCCAGCGATCGAGCGCCTCGAGCACCGGCGCCAAAGACCCCGAAGCCATCATCGCATCGAGCTTCGGAAAGCTGCGCGAACCGACGGTCGACCGCCGCGGCACGATCGTCGCTGCGACCGCATAGGGATTGGCCGCGAGCGGAGCCAGCTGATAGCCGGCAACACTCGCCGAACTCGGGTCAAGCGAGCGCCAGGCCTGCATCGAAGGGTGCACTTCATTGATCAGGCGGCCAAGCAGCGGCACGAGCTGCCGGTCATCGGCAGGGCGCAGGTCGCTCCGCGCGCGAAGAACCGCACCGATTTCGGGCAAGACCCCACGTTCGACCAGGAATCGGTTGAGCTGGACATATACCTTGCCGATCGCGGGGACGAAGTCGCCCACCACCCGCTCCATGACCGACCGCCAGATGCGTGGCTCGGCGTAGAGCGAACGCAGCGTCATGCCGATCGCGTCGAGCAGGTAGGCGGGCGCGAACGGATTGTCGGTCTCCCCGCCAGGCGGCTCGTCGAACAGGTGCGCTACCCGGTAGTCGAGCGCGCCGAGTTCTGGCTTGGCCGCCGCCGCAATTCGTTTCGCTGCGCCAGCAAGCGCGCTCTGCTGCTCGGTATCGGCGTCGTTCATCACGCGCAGCGAACTCAACGACTGCATCGGATCCGGCCGGCGGCCCTTGCGCCGCTTCCCGGCGAGGCGCGCCTCGAAGGAATCCCGCAACGCGGCATCGAACTTCTGCAACCACTCGCGGCGCTTGGACTTGAATTCGACGACGTCCTCCGTCGTCACCGTCGAATCCATCTCGAACAGATCGTTGCTGGTTTCGATCGAAAGCTTGGCAAGTCCCGTCGATGTCGAATGAAAGAGCGCGAAGCATTCGCGCAGCAGGGCGTGGGCGGGGCTGTCGACCGTCGGCACGGCACCCGACCCGCCGTCGGTTCCGACGCGGGATTCGGCTGCCAGAGAGTGGGTTGGCATATTCGTTCACCGGGCAAAGTGACCTGCCGGGTGAAGCGCGAACCAATACGCAACGCCGCGGGTAACCCGGCAAGCGCCCTGTACACCGCAACATTCGGGCCAGAACCGGCGGCGCCCATGGCGATCCCGGTCCGGCCGGGGGGCCAGGCCTTCATTCCCGGTTGCCAGGGCGCGAAAAGCCCGCCGGTCGGCGGGCCTTTTCTTTCCATTCCGGGTCGTTCGTCGCGAGCCGACTCCGGATGGCGTATTGGTCTAGATGCGCGGGCCGTGACGCGGCCGGCGCCTGGAGCGGCACGTTACTTGAGCTTCGTTTCCTTGTAGATCACATGCTTGCGGGCGACGGGATCGAACTTCTTGATCTCCATCTTCTCCGGCATCAGCTTCTTGTTCTTCGATGGTCGTGTAGAAATGGCCGGTGCCGGCCGAGGATTCGAGCTTGATCTTTTCGCGCATGGTCGAGGGCTCTCAGCGGGTCAGATGCGTTCGCCGCGCGCGCGCAGTTCGGCGAGCACGACTTCGATGCCGTTCTTGTCGATGGTCCGCAACGCGGCGTTCGTCAGGCGCAGCCTGATCCAGCGGCTTTCGCTTTCCAGCCAGAATTTGCGCCGCTGCAGGTTCGGCAGGAAACGCCGCTTGGTCTTGTTGTTGGCGTGCGAAACGTTGTTGCCCACCATCGGGGCCTTGCCGGTAATTTGACAGACTCGAGCCATCGCTCGCTCCTTCGGTTGTTCGGGTCGTGCACGTGTGCCGAAGCCTGCTATTCTAGCCGAGAATGGGGTTGGTATTCAAGCACGTAGCCCCGGCCGGTCAAAGCAGTCCTCGCTCGGCAAACGAGGTGAGCTGCCCGCCGGCGACCACGAAATGATCGAGTGTGCGGATATCGACCAGGGCCAGCGCCTGCTTGAACGCCTGCGTCAGCAGCTCGTCGGCCCGGCTGGGCTCGGCCACGCCGGAGGGGTGATTGTGGGCGAAGATCATCGCGGCCGCGTTCCGTGCGAGCGCGGCCTTGACCACCTCGCGCGGATAAACGCTCGTCTGCGCGAGCGTGCCGCGAAACAGTTCCTCCGCCGCGAGGAGCCGGTTCTGGCTGTCGAGGAACAACCCGACGAAGACCTCGTACGGCCGGGCGGCGAGCAGCAGCCGCAGGTAATCGCGCACGGCTCGCGGCGACGCGAGCGCATCGCAGGCGCGCGCTTCTTCCGCCAGCGAGCGGCGCGCCAATTCGACGACCGCCGCCAATTCCGCGCATTTCGCCCGGCCGACACCGCGCACTGCCGTGACATCGACCACCGACGCCGCGAGGAGGCCCGCTACGCCGCCAAACCGGCCGATGAGATCGTGCGCGACGTCGAGCGCGCTGCAGCCCACCGTGCCGGTGCGCAGCAGTAGCGCGACGAGCTCGGCATCGGAGAGCGCCGTGGCGCCGTGTGCCAGCAATCGTTCGCGCGGACGCTCGCCGCGCAAGCCATGGTCGATTCGCATCGCGTGCACTTCAATCTTGCCCGCGTCCCGCCACGCGGTTAGCGCCCGCACAACGCGCAGGTCCGGCGCAGTGTAAACTGCGCGCCGTCGCTCTTGCATTGGCCGTTGGGATGATGGAGACCAAGCCGCTATCGAGAATCGTGCTGGGCCTGACGGGCGGCATCGCCGCCTACAAGGCCGCCGAACTCACGCGACTGTTTGTCAAGGCGGACATCGTCGTGGATGTCTGCATGACCGGCCGGCGCATGCCGCTTCGTGACGCCGTTGACGCTGCAGGCGCTGTCGGGTCGACCGGTCCTCACCGACATGTGGCAATCGGGCGCCGACAACGGAATGGGCCATATCAACCTGTCGCGCGGCGCGGATGCCGTCGTCGTCGCGCCGGCATCGGCGGATTTTCTCGCCAAGATCGCCAACGGGCATGCCGACGACCTCCTGTCCACGCTGACGCTGGCGCGCGACTGCCCGCTGTTCGTCGCGCCCGCGATGAACCGCCAGATGTGGTCGAACGCCGCCAACCAGCGCAACGTCGCGCGACTCATCGCCGATGGCGTCGTCGTGCTGGGTCCCGGCAGCGGCGATCAGGCCTGCGGCGAGACGGGCGACGGCCGCATGCTGGAGCCGGAAGAAATACTTGCAGCCGTCCTTGCCTGGGCGCAACCGAAGCTGCTCGCCGGACGCCATTTCCTGCTTACCGCCGGCCCGACGCGCGAAGCGATCGATCCGGTGCGCAGCATCACCAACACGAGCTCCGGCAAGATGGGCTACGCGCTTGCGCAGGCCGCCGCCGAGGCGGGCGCGACGGTGACGCTCGTCAGCGGACCGACGCCGCTCGCCACCCCTGCGGGCGTCGCACGGATCGACGTCGCTGAGCGCCGCCGAGATGGCCGCCGCCGTGAACGCGAACCTTGCCGGTGTCGACGCGTTTGTCGCGGTCGCGGCGGTCGCCGATTACACGCCCGTCGTACCCGCGGCGACGAAGATCAAGAAAAGCGCGTCTCCGCTGACGATCGCGTTGCAGCCGACCGTCGACATACTTGCAAGTGTGGCGGCGCGACCCGATGCGCCGTACTGCGTCGGCTTCGCTGCGGAAACCGACGACGTCGCACGCAACGCCGAAGCGAAGCGGCGCCGCAAGAAACTGCCGCTGATCGTCGCCAATCGGGCGCAGGATGCCTTCGGCAGCGACGACAACGAGGTCATCCTGCTCGACGCCACCGGCGCGCATCCGCTGCCGCGCATGGGCAAGCTCGCGCTGGCGCGTCGCCTGATCGCCGAGATCGCACAGCGCCTGCCGCGACGCAACCGCGAAAGTACGCCGTGACGGCGCGCACGGCCACGATCGCGCTCAAGATCTTGGACGAGCGGATCCGCCCGCATCTGCCGGCACACGCGACATCGGGGTCGGCCGGCATGGACCTGCGCGCATGCCTCGACGCGCCCCTCACGCTCCTTCCCGGACAGGTCGAACTGGTCGCGACGGGTGTCGCCATCCACATCGCAGATGCGGGGCTGGCGGCGGTGATCCTTCCCCGGTCTGGCCTCGGCCACAAGCACGGGATCGTGCTCGGCAATCTGGTCGGATTGATCGACTCCGACTATCAGGGGCAATTGATGGTGAGTTGCTGGAATCGCGGCGCGGTTTCCTATGCGCTGCAACCGCTCGAGCGCCTCGCGCAGCTCGTGATCGTCCCGGTTGTCAGGGCCGCGTTCGATGTCGTTACCGAATTTGCCGCGAGCGCACGCTCGGACGGCGGGTTCGGCAGCACCGGGCGCTGACGTGCTCGACAGCAGCGCAGCGAACGCCCTTGGTGGAGAAATGGGCTCGCGCTGTCGGGATCGGCGTCAACCGTTCCGGTCAGGCTCGTACCGTCAGCGGCAGGAGCCCGGCAGGAATTGCGGGATCCATCGTACCGGGGGAACAGGTGAAGCCGCTGACATGGGTGGGAATCGCGGCAGTCGTCAATGGCCTCCCGGCCGCGTTGGTCGGCGTCAGCAATATCGTGCTTCGCGTAGCCGCACCAAGATCGGCGTTGGCCGACGTCGTCACCGTGATCCGGCCGTTGGCGTTGGTCGCGATGCGCGCCACGTATTTCGTCCGTACCTGGCCTTCGCCGCAGCCCCACTGATTGGCGCGGATCCTGGTACGAGCCCTGGCCGTCTGATAGACCTCGGATACTGCGGTACGGCACTGGCTCGCCGCAAGAATCGCCTCGGACACACGAGCCCGGATCGTGAAGTCCAGATACGCGGGAAACGCCACCGCAGCCAGAATGCCGATGATCGCAACGACGATCATCAGTTCGATCAACGTGAACCCCTGCTGAACTTGCTTCATCGCTATTCTCTTTGGTTGCCTGGAACGCCCGTTACGCCATAGCCCCATGCCGCATTCGGGTATCGAGCAATTGATGTGCCAGAAGGCCCGATGCGCGGACGGGATGCGTGCGTCCACGCATGGGAAATGTTTGCCGCGGGGTCCGGCGCGGATTACACTTTTTTGTCGACGACGTGCCAACAATCCCTCTCTCCCCTGTCGCGGAACGGCCACTTCAACGTCGTTCGCGACAGCGCGGACTCTCCTGCCCGAATCGCCAATATGTTCAACCGACTCAAATCGATCTTCGCGACAAAATCGTCACCGCCCGTCTCGTCGCCGCTCGTCGACGAAAGCAGCACGCACAAGAAACAGGGCGATGAACATCTCAAGTTCGATCGACTGGATGACGCCGCGGCATGCTACCGGCGCGCGCTGGCGATCGATCCCCGCCATGTCGATGCTTGCGTCGGACTCGGTTTCGTTCTGAGCGAGCAGAAGCAATACGGCGAGGCCGAGCAATACCTGCGAACCGCGCTGTCGATCGATCCCGGGATCGCCGACGTCCATTACATCCTGGGGACGATGGCCAACAACCAGAACGACCGGGCCGGCGCGATCGACCACTTCGCCCGCGCGCTCGAAATCAAGCCGGATCTGGAATTTGCCTGCCGGGACATGGTGGCCGCTTTATCGCAAAGCGGGCGGATCGCAGAAGCGAAGGAGGTTCTGGAGCGGGCTCTTTCCGTCAACCGCGAATCCGGTGAGTTCCCGTTCAATCTGGGAAACTTGTTCACCGACGAACGAGCCTACGACCATGCCATTGCCTGCTATCAGCGGGCGTTGTCGCTTGAGCCCGGTTCCGCGGCGATGCACAAGGCTCTGGCCAATGCACTAAACGAGCGGGGCCAGTCCGACCAGGCCATCGCGAGCTATCAGAAGGCGCTATGGTTCGCACCGGATTTCTTCGACGCGCATGTCGGACTGGGCGGCGTCCTGCAGGCGCAGGGCAAGCTCGACCCGGCCATCGCGTGCTACGAGCGCGCGGTTGCGCTCGAACCGAAATCAGCGGTCGCGCTGCAATACCTGGGCAATGCCCTCTTGGCCAAGGGGGCAACGCAGGAGGCCGTCGCCTGCTACGAGCAAGTCATGCGGCTGGACCCGACGCATGCCGTGCAACATCTGATCGCTGCGCTGTCCGGGGGCGAATCGGAACGCGCACCTAGCGACTACGTCGAGAAGCTGTTCGACGACTATGCGGAGAAGTTCGATTCGCATCTGGTGAAGGCGCTGAGGTACGGTGTTCCGGAACAACTGGTGAACCTCCTGCGCCCGTACGCCGATGCCGGCGGTCAGAAATGGGACATCCTCGACCTCGGCTGCGGCACGGGACTGTCCGGTGCGGCGTTGGCACCCGTTGCGCGACAAATCGTCGGTGTCGATCTATCGGCCAAGATGCTCGACAAGGCCCGGGAACGGAACTTGTACCAGCGTCTCGAACAGCTTGATTTGCTGACGATGATGCAGGCCGAAGCGGCGGCGAGCTACGACGTCGTGTTCGCCACGGATGTATTCGTCTACGTGGGCAAGCTCGACGAACTGGTGCATCAGGTCCAACGATTGTTGCGCCCGGGCGGGCTCTTTGCGTTCTCGGTCGAGTCGCTCGACGCGTTGACCGACGATGCGACTCAGCGCAGCGGACCAGCGCGACTACAAGCTCAACGTCACGGGGCGTTACGCGCATTCGATCGCGTACCTGGCCCGAATGGCAGCGGACGACGGCTTCGACGTTGTGAGCACGATTGACGCGCAACAGCGGCTCGACAAGGGCAAACCCGTGCAAGGGTACCTGGCGGTGTGGCGGCGACCGCCCGTCTGATCCCTCCCGCGACGACTGCGACCCTTCGATCGGGCGAAGCGCTACATGCGGGCGAGGATGAGCGTGACGACTTCCTCGATGAAGTCCTTCGTGTAGCCGTTGTCCTTGAGCGACCAGCGCAGGGCGTTCGCGAACTTGGCCTTCTGGTAGAAATTGAAACGGCTCTCCGCGCTCCGGGCACTCGTCCGCTCGACGATACGCGCCAGTTTCTGCAGGCGCTTCGCCGGATTCTTTTGGACCTTTGCACCTTTCTCGAGCGGAAGCAGATTGCGGATGTCGTTCGCGATCTCGTTTCCGAATTCCGTGGCCGGACGACCATCGAGCCAACCTGGCAGCATTCCCTTCCCCCGTGCTTGAGTAAACGAATGGGACGGCTGCGGCGAGCACACGACGCCCCGGTGGCAAGTTTAAGGCACTGGCTTCGGACTGCGGCTTCCGCAGCACAGGGCGCCAATCAGCATGTGCGCCTTGACGAGCCATCAGTCACAATCAAACACAGCGCTTGCATTGATAGCGCAATGTACTATCAAATCGGAAACGCGCGCTGCGATTCTACTGGATCGATTGGAGATTGGACCATGAGCAGCAGCATGACGTACAAAGGCTATACCGCACGCGTCGAGTTCGACGAGACGTGACAACATCTTTGTCGGCCGCGTGTTGGGTACGTGAAGGCCATCATCGACTTCCACGGCGAGACCGTGGCCGAATTGCGTGCTGACTTCAAGGCGGCCATCGATCTCCTGCTCGACGATTGCAAGGCACGCGGCGAAGCCCCGGAAAAACCTGCGAGCGGGAAAATCGATGCTGCGCATCCCGCCCGAGGTGCACGGTGCGGCGCTAGTGGCAGCGCAGGCAAAGGGCGTCAGCCTCAACCAGTGGGCCGCCGAAGTCCTGCGCGCGGCGGCGCGCGCTTGACCGCACCATGCGCCCTGCCGCGGCGCACCAAGAAAACGGGCCGCACGCGGCGGCCCGTCGTCCTGCAAAGTTGCGATGGATCGAGCGATTACGTGCGGCACGAACCCGGCAGGAACTTGGCGGCGATCGTACCCGGCTGGCATTTCCAGCCTGCGACCTGTTTCCCCGCGTCGGCAGGAATGCCGGCCATGGCGGTCGTCAAGGCAACGTTCGAGAACGGGGTCAGCGTCAACGTCTTCGCGTCGATCAACGCGTCGCCGACGTTGGCCATCGTGACCGTTATGATGCCGGTGGCGATCCGTCGCGATGGACGCCACATACCGCGACGTGGCGGCAGCGCTCTCGCAACCCCATCCATTCGCCGCGATCGCAGCAGCCGCGGTCGACGCCGATTGATACACCTCGGTGATCGTCGTGCGGCAGGCACTTGCCGCCAGGATGCCTTCCGACACCTTGGCGCGCTTCGTGTAGTCCGAATACGCCGGCAGCGCAATGGCCGCCAGAATGCCGATGATCGCAACGACGATCATCAGTTCGATCAGTGTGAAACCCTGCTGAATCCGCTTCATTTCCTGTCTCCTTGGTCGTTTTGAAGAACCCGTGTACCGAGCGCCCAGCGATGCTGCGACCTACCGAGCAATCGGTATGCCAGCGTGACGAATAGCTCGATGGCACGTCAGGGATCAATTTATAACCAGTATGTTTTTGTTTGAATTTCAAGGACCGGATGCGGCAAATGACTCCGAATTTTTCCAATTTCTGCGGCCATTCCGCATTTGTCGACCACAACGTACTGCGACGGGCGGGCCACTCCTGGCATGCCGCTAGACGGCAGTTTGGCGGCGCCAGTCGGGGCCAGTGTGCGCACCGCCGGGCGTACGTGACCCGAGACACGATGTCCGCCACGACGACCCCGGTAACCCGCCATGCCAGCATCATACGCGCGACCGGTGCTGCGGTTCAATACGACTTTACGCCGAAGCGGGCTTCACGGGGGTCACGACCTCCAGCCTGGCACCGGCGATCTCCAGGACATCGCCGGCCGCGAGCACCTGTCCATCCGGCGCGATCGGCGTTCCGTTGACGCACGGCGGGTTCGCGCCTTCGATCGGGACCACCCGCACCTCATCCGCCGTGCGCCGCAGTGCCGCCACCTGGACGCCAGTGCGACCGATCAGCGTCTCATCCTTGACAAGCGGCAGGATGCGGCCGGTCATGGCGCCACTCACGACCTTGAGCGCCGGTACCGGTTCGACCGGTGGCGCGACCGTGCGCGACCGCGGCTGACCGGTTGCTCGGTCGGGGGCACCGGCGAAACGGGCGACGTGGCAACGTCCGCAGGGGCCGCCGTCGGGGCCAAGGCGACACTGCTCGATTTCCGGAACTGCAACAGGCTCGACCGCGGCCGCACGCTCGATTTCGGGCGCCGCAACCGGCCGAACCGGATCACTCGATGGGCTGGAACCCGACGCGACCCCATCCGACCGGCGCTTGGCGCGCAGGGCGGCCGGCACGCCGGCAACCGCCATCGGCGTGGTCGCGTCCGCACCTGCACGGGGCCGGGCGTCATCAGGCGCGCCGCGCGGCTGCGGAGGCGCATCGAGCGTCGCCGCATCGTCGACCAGGTAGGTCAGTATCCGCTGCCCGATGTCGATTTCGTCCCGGTCGCGCAGGAAATGCTTGGTGGTCGCTACGCCGTTGACGAGCGTGCCATTGGTGCTGCCGAGGTCCTCCAGGAACGAATCGGAAAGGATCGTCACCACCGCCGCGTGTTCCCCGCTCACGGTAGGGTACGCGAGGCAGACGTCGTTGTCGGGCCGGCGCCCGATCGTGATCCGTTGGCGATCCAGCTTGATTTCGATCGCCGTGCCGTCGGCCTGGAAGTGGACGAGCTTTCCCATGGGGTCATGCGCCCGCGCGTTTTTTTGCGAGCCAGCGCTGGGCCCACGCGGCACTGGGCAGGAACGCCTTCGGCACACGGACCAGCACCACGGATATGTTGTCGCGCCCGCCGTTCTGGTTGGCCGTGTCGACGAGTTCCTTTGCCGCCTCGATCAGGTTGTCCCGCTTTTTCGCGATGATCGACTGCACGACGGAGGCCTCGACCATGTCGGTGAGGCCGTCGGAGTTGAGCAGGTAGATGTCCTCGGCCTCGGCCCGGTACTCGACGATGTCGGCCGGGACGATCGCCTCGATCCCGAGCGCGCGCGTGACGAGATTCTTGTTCAGCGAGAACCGGGCCTGCTCGGGCGTCAGCTGCCCGCCGTCGATCTGCTCCTGGAGCAGCGAATGATCGTGGGTCAGCTGATCGAATTTCTCGCCGCGCAACCGGTAGCAGCGCGAATCGCCGATGTGGCCGATGCTGACACGATTGCCGCAGAACACGAGGCTGACGAGCGTCGTCCCCATGCCCGCGCACTCGGGGCGCGCCTGCGCGGCTTCGTAGATGCCCTTGTTCGCCACCGCGATCTTTTGCTGCAGGAGCAGCGCGGCGTGCGTCAGGCCGCTGGCGATGTCCACCTTCGACAGTTCGCGGTCGGACTTGAGCTCCGGCAGCATGCCGCTGCTGACCACATTGACCGCGATGCCACTGGCGACCTCGCCGGCGTTGTAGCCGCCCATCCCGTCGGCGAGCACCGCAATGCCGGCCGCGGCGTCGACGAAGACCGAATCCTCGTTGTGGGTACGGACCATTCCCTTGTGCGAGAGGACGGCGCAATCGAGTGGCGGGCGTTCGGGCATCGGATCGATTCGGAAGATGGGCGGTGGAGGCAGGGCGGTCTCAGCCCGCGATTTTAACGGGACCCCGCCCCAGTTGCGAGCAATGCCGTATTTCCGGTGGATGGCCCGCCCTAGACGCACCGAACTCCACGTGGCTCCCCTTCGTGCGACGCCGATGGCGGGCGGTCTACAGCACCGACTTCAGCAGCTTGCCCATTTCGGCGGGGTTGCGGGTGACGCGAATGCCGCACGCCTCCATCACCTCCAGCTTCTCCTGCGCGGTGCCCTTGCCACCGGAAATGATGGCGCCGGCGTGACCCATCCGTTTGCCGGGCGGCGCCGTGACGCCCGCGATGAATCCGACGACGGGCTTTCGCATGTGGTCCTTCACCCAGCGCGCGGCCGTTTCCTCGTCGGTGCCACCGATCTCGCCGATCATCACGACGGCGTCGGTTTGCGGATCGTCGTTGAAGAGCTGCAACACGTCGATGTGTTTCAGTCCGTTCACCGGATCGCCGCCGATGCCGACCGCGGTCGATTGTCCCAGCCCGATCTCCGTCAACTGTCCGACCGCTTCGTAGGTCAGCGTTCCCGACCGCGAAATCACGCCGACGCGGCCTTTCTTATGGATGTGGCCCGGCATGATCCCGATCTTCAGCTCGTCCGGCGTGATGACACCCGGGCAATTCGGGCCGAGCAGCAGCGTCGGCTTGCCCTGCATCCGGTAGCGCGTGCGAATCATGTCGCGTACCGGAATGCCCTCGGTGATGCAGACGACGAGTTCGAGGCCGGCGTCCACGGCCTCGTCGATCGCCGCGGCGGCAAACGGCGGCGGCACGTAGATCACGCTGACGGTTGCGCCGGTGGCCGCCCTGGCCTCCGCAACCGTCGCGTAGATCGGGATGCCTTCGAAATCCTCGCCCGCTTTTTTCGGATTGACGCCGGCGACAAAGGCGTTCTTGCCGTTGGCGTACTCGCGGCAGATCCGCGTATGGAACTGGCCCGTCTTGCCGGTGATCCCCTGCGTGATCACCCTGGTGTCCCGGTTGACGAGAATGCTCATGTGCGCTCCCTTGGCGCTGCGCGCCGTCCCTCCGAGAGGGAGTTATGAGCGCCTTGGGGCGGCCCAGCGGCGCTCATTCCTTATCGTCCTGCATCACGAACTACGCACCGCGGCGACGATCTTCTGCGCGGCGTCGGCCATGTTGTCGGCGGCGATGATCGGCAGCCCGGAATCGGCGAGGATCTTGCGTCCGATGTCCTCGTTCGTGCCCTTCATACGCACGACGAGCGGCACGGCAAGATGTGTCTCGCGCGCCGCGACGACGATCCCGTTCGCTATCGTGTCGCAGCGCATGATGCCGCCGAAGATGTTGACCAGGATGCCCTTCACCTTCGGGTTCCGCAGCATGATCTTGAACGCCTCGGTGACCTTTTCCGTGGTCGCGCCGCCGCCGACATCGAGAAAGTTCGCAGGTTCGGCGCCGAAGAGCTTGATCGTGTCCATCGTCGCCATCGCGAGTCCGGCGCCGTTCACGAGGCAGCCGATGTTGCCGTCTAGCGAAATGTACGAGAGGTCGTACTTCGACGCCTCGATCTCGGCGGGGTCCTCCTCGTCCAGGTCGCGCATCGCGACGATTTCGGGATGGCGGTAGAGCGCGTTCGAATCGAAATTGAGCTTGGCATCGAGCGCGATCACGCGTCCTGCCGCGGTGACGATCAGCGGGTTGATCTCGACGAGCGAGGCGTCCGTCTCGTCGAACGCGCGGTACAGGCCCTGCAACATCGCGCGGCCTTCCGGGATGCTGGCGTCCGGAATGCCGATCTTGCGCGCCACGTCGTCGGCCGCGGCGTCGGTCAGCCCCTTGTCGGGATCGATGATCACGCGGTGGATCTTCTCCGGCGTCTTCGCGGCCACCTCCTCGATGTCCATGCCGCCTTCCGAGCTCGCCATCAGGCACACGCGCTGCGTCGCGCGGTCGACGATCATCGCGACGTAGAGTTCCTGCCGGATGTCGGCGCCTTCTTCGATCAAGAGCCGCCGCACCTGCTGGCCCGCGGGACCCGTCTGCTTCGTGACGAGTTGCATGCCGAGTATCCTGCCGGCGAGATCGCGCACTTCGTCCGCCGAGCGCGCGACCTTCACGCCACCGCCCTTGCCGCGACCACCGGCGTGAATCTGCGCCTTGACGACCCAGACGTCGCCGCCGAGCGAGTTGGCGGCAGCCACCGCCTCGTCGACGGTGAACGCCGGAATGCCGCGCGGCGTCGGCATGCCGAATCGGCGAAAGATCTCCTTGCCCTGGTACTCGTGGATTTTCACGCGTGCTCCTGCGTCGGAAGCGATCGGGGTTGCCGATACCATTTCGGATAATAGCGGCGCACCGTGTCGGTCGTGGTCTCGAGCGCGTGGCAGTGGTCGAGCTGGAACGGCTTCCGCTCGCCTTCGTCCTCGCGCTGCAGGCTCGCGAACGTCTGCACCGCTGCCGACGGCAACGAACCCAGCATCTCCGTCACATGCGTGCAGCCGCGAACGCCGCCCATGTCGTCGTGCAGACGCTTCCGGAATCCCTGCACGAGGTTCGCGCCGACGAGCTTCGCATAGATGGGCTCGATCCGATCGCAGGCGCCCGGGTACGGCATTGCATCGGTCCGCACGTCGATCGCGTGAATGACGAACGCGCGGTCGATGGTCACCCGCACCCACATGTCGTGCACCGCCTCGCGGGCCGGTCGCACGCCGGTCAGCAACTCGAAATCGTGATCCTTGGCGTCGACGAGATGGGCGTCGATATCGAACAGTCCGTCGTCGCGCAGGAAACCTTCGTAGCTGATGCTGCGCTGGTGCAGGCGCTGGCGGGGGATCGGGCTCGGCGGGAGCGGCATCGTGTCGAGGGAGCGGAGATTGACGCCGGCGCAGCGTACGCGCGGCCGGAACGGGGGAGTTGGCTACAATACGGCAGGAAACGCACATTTTACGTCCGCGCCGACACCGGCCGCAACCAAAGGCAATCGCGCGACCCGACTCGAAAGAGAACTGCCGATGGCATTCATTCTTGCGCTCGATCAGGGTACGACCAGTTCGCGCGCTCTCGTCTTCGATCATGCCGGAACGGTCCGCGCGGTCGCGCAACAGGAGTTCCGTCAGATCTTCCCCCAGCCGGGCTGGGTCGAGCACGATGCCGACGAGATCTGGGCGTCGCAGTCGGGTGTCATGCACGAAGCGCTCGCCAAGGCGGGCATTGGCGCGCGCGACCTCGCGGCCATCGGCATCACGAATCAGCGCGAAACGACGCTGCTGTGGGACCGCGCGACGGGCCGGCCCGTCGCCAATGCCATCGTCTGGCAGGATCGGCGCACGGCGCCGCAATGCGATGCGCTGCGCGCAGCCGGCCATGCGCCGATGATCGCCCGGAAAACCGGCCTCGTGCTCGACGCGTATTTTTCGGGCACCAAACTCAAGTGGCTGCTCGACCATGTCGAAGGCGCGCGTGCCCGCGCGCAGCGCGGTGAACTCGCCTTCGGCACCATCGATTCATGGCTCGTCTGGAACCTGACGCGCGGTGCGGCCCACGTCACCGACGCGTCGAACGCCAGCCGCACGCTGCTCTACGACATTCGCAAGGGTGACTGGGACGACGAGCTGCTGGCGCTGTTCGACGTCCCGCGCTCGGTCCTGCCGCGCGTCGTCCCATCGTCCGGTGTCTGCGGTCACGCGAACGTCGGCGGCGCCGACGTGCCGATTGCCGGCATCGCAGGCGATCAGCACGCGGCCCTCTTCGGGCAGGCGTGCCACACGCGCGGACTGGCCAAGAACACGTACGGCACCGGTTGCTTCCTGCTGATGAACACCGGGCGCGATGCCGTGGCCTCGGCCAACAACCTGGTGACGACCGTCGCGTGGCAGCGTGACGGCGTCGTCGACTATGCGCTCGAGGGCAGCGTATTCATCGGCGGAGCCGTCGTGCAATGGCTGCGCGACGGCCTCAAGATCATCGGCGCGGCCAGCGAGATCGAGGCGCTCGCCGCGAGCGTGCCCGACAATGGCGGCGTCTACCTTGTTCCCGCGTTTGCCGGCCTCGGCGCCCCGCATTGGGACGCCTACGCCCGTGGCGCGATGTTCGGACTGACTCGCGGCGCCACGTCTGCGCACATCGCGCGCGCGGCGCTCGAGGCGATCGCGTTCCAGAGCGCCGACGTGCTCGTCGCGATGCAAAAGGACGCCGGGATGACGCTGGCCGAGTTGCGCGTCGATGGCGGTGCGACGGCGAACAATCTGCTGATGCAGTTCCAGGCCGACGTTCTCGGCGTGCCCGTCGTGCGTCCCAAAGTGCTGGAGACGACGGCGCTGGGCGCCGGCTATCTCGCCGGACTTGCGGTCGGCTACTGGAAGGATGCGGCGGACGTCGCCGCGAACTGGCGGGTCGACCGCGTCTTCGAGCCCGCGATGGCCCGCGACCGCGCACTCGAGCTGACCGCCGGCTGGAACAAGTCGGTCGAGCGCGCCAGGGATTGGGCGAGATGATCGCGCGTCCGGTGCCGGCGCGACGTTCGTAATGTCCAGGTCGACCACTGCATCGCGCGCCGACTGGCGCACGCCGACCGTCATCCTCGTGTGCGGCGGCCTCGTGGTCGCGCTGGCAATGGGCCTGCGCCACGGCTTCGGCCTTTTCCTGTTTCCAATGAGCGCGGACCTGCACTGGGGCCGCGAGTCCTTCGCGCTGGCGATGGCGGTGCAGAACCTGATGTGGGGGATCACCCAGCCGTTCGCCGGCATGATCGCGGACCGCTACGGAACGGCGAAGGTCGTTTTCGCCGGGGCGTTGCTCTACGTGGTCGGGTTCGTGACGATGGCGCACGCGACGACGCCATTTGCACTCGTGCTGAGCTGCGGCGTGCTCATCGGGACCGGACTCTCCGGACTCACGTTCAGCGTCATCTCGGGCGTGCTGGGCCGCGCGTACCCCCCAGAACGGCGCAGCATGGTATTCGGCATCTCGGCGGCGACGGGATCGTTCGGCCAGTTCGCGATGGTGCCGATGACCCAGGTGCTGCTGACCCAGCTCGGCTGGTACGGCGCGCTGCTGGCATTAGGCGGCGTCGCGCTGCTGATCGTGCCGCTTGCGGTGGCGTTGGTCGAAAAGCACGCAGGCCAGGCGCACGCATTCCGCCAGTCGGCGCGGGAGGCGATGCGCGAGGCGCTGTCGCATCGCGGGTATCTGCTCTTGACCGCCGGCTTCTTCGTCTGCGGCTTCCAGGTCGTATTCATCGGCGTTCACCTGCCCGCCTACCTCGCGGACAACAGGCTGCCCGCTCATGTCGCAGTGACGGCGCTGGCGTTGATCGGCCTGTTCAACATCTTCGGCACCCTTCTGGCCGGCTGGCTTGGCGCGCGGATGCCCCGCAAGTACATCCTGTCCGCGATCTATTTCAGTCGCAGCGTCGTCATCGCCCTCTTCCTGTGGCTCCCGCTGACCGCCGTGTCGGTCTATGCGTTCGCCGTAGCGTTGGGCCTGCTCTGGCTCTCCACCGTGCCGCCGACCAACAGCATCGTCGCGAGGATCTTCGGCGTCCGGTATCTCGCCATGCTGTCGGGTTTCACGTTCTTCAGCCACCAGATCGGCAGTTTTCTCGGTGCGTGGCTGGGCGGCCGGCTCTACGATGAGACCGGGAGTTACGACGTCGTCTGGTGGATCGCCATCGCGCTTGGCATCGCTGCGGGTCTCATCAACCTGCCGATCGACGAACGCGAGATCAGGCGGCCGGCGGTGGCCGCGGCGTAGGGTAGGGTCAGAGACGATTTTCCCGCGATCGTCGGACCAGTTGCCACCGTCATACAAGGAAAGTCGTCTCTGACCCTATAGCTGGCGCCGGCGGCAGCGAATCCGCTGGCACGTGATCGACGGCGTCGGTGATGATCCCGTCGACGCCCCAGCTCGCGAGTTCGCCGATGCGCACCGCGTCGTTCGGCGTGTAGCAAAGCACCCGGTAACCCGCCGCGCGTATCTGCCGCACGACGTCGGCATCGAGCAACACGTGATCCGCATCTAGCGCAATGCAGCCTAGCTGCTCCAGGCGATTGTTCCAGTCTGACGGCAAGGCGTCTTCGACCAGCAGCGCGCGCGGCAATCCCGGCACGGCATCCCGCGCGGCAGCGAGCGCCTCTTCCGAAAACGACGACAGCAGCGGCGGCACCTCGGCGTCGCGCCACAGCGTCGCGGCGTCCAGCGCGACGGCCGCCCCCGTCTCGCGCTCGCGACCAGGGGTGGGCTTGATTTCGACATTGCAGAACACGCCGTGGGCGCGCGCCCAGCGCGCGATCGACGCGAACGTGGGCAGTGGCTCGCCCGCGTACTTGGCCGAGTGCCAGCCGCCCGCGTCGAGCCGCGACAGTTCGCGCCAGGGCAGCGCGTCGGCGCGGCCGCGGCCGCTCGTCGTGCGCTCCAGCGTCGTATCGTGCAGCAAAAACGACACGTTGTCCGCCGTGAGCTTCACGTCGAATTCGAACATCCGATAGCCGTGCGCGTGGCCGACGCGCATCGCGGTCAGCGTGTTTTCCGGCGCGAGCTTGCCCGCCCCGCGGTGAGCGACCAGTCGGGGGTACGGCCACGTGCCGGCGAGATCGGGTACCACGCTCATCGCGCTCCTGATGGGGGTTTGCCAGACGCCATCATAGCCGGGTGCCGCAGCCCTTGTCCCGCGGTTTCGGGCTATACTATTCGGCAGACTCCGGGGGGACAGGGACACGAGGCGTCCTCGCGGGCACGTATATCCACAGGAGGATCTCATGCGTATCAAAGCTATAGTCGCCACGCTGTTTGCCGTCGGTGTCGTGAGCGCTCCCGCCGCGCAAGCCCAGACTGAAATTCAATGGTGGCATTCGATGACCGGCGCGCTGGGCGACCGCGTCAACGACATTGCCAACGGCTTCAACGCCAGCCAGAAGGACTACAAGGTCGTGCCGATCTACAAGGGCTCGTACCCGGAGTCCATGACCGCAGCGATCGCTGCATTCCGCGCCGGCAATGCGCCGCATATCCTGCAGGTGTTCGAAGTGGGCACCGCGACGATGATGGCGGCGAAGGGCGCAATCAAGCCCGTGTACCTGATGATGAAGGAGGCGAACGAGCCGTTCGATCCGAAGAATTATCTCGCCGCGGTCGCCGGCTATTACACCGACACCAACGGCAACATGCTGTCGATGCCGTTCAATAGCTCGACCCCGGTGTTCTACGTCAACAAGGATGCCTACAAGAAGGCCGGCCTCGATCCGGACAAGGCGCCCAAGACGTGGAAGGAGTTTGCCGCCGCCGCCGAAAAGCTCAAGGCTTCGGGGCAGGAGTGTGTCTACACGACGGGCTGGCCGTCGTGGGTGCACGTCGAGAACTTCAGCGCCTGGCACAACCTGCCGATCGGCACCAAGTCGAACGGCTTCGGCGGCCTCGACACCAAGTTCGAGATCAACACGCCGGCGCACGTCGCGCATATCGCCATGCTCGCGGATTACGGGAAGAAGGGCTGGTTCACCTATTCGGGACGGCGCAATGAGGGCGAAGCGCGCTTCTTCAGCGGCGAGTGCGCGATGCTGACGTCGAGCTCGGCGGCGCAGGGCAACATCCGCAAGAACGCCAAGTTCGAGTTCTCGGTGAATTTCCTGCCGTACAACGACACCATCAAGGGCGCCCCGCAGAACTCGATCATCGGCGGCGCGACGCTGTGGGTGATGAGCGGCAAGAAGGCCGACGAGTACAAGGGCGTGACGAAATTCTTCTCCTACCTGTCGTCGCCCGACATCCAGGTGGCATGGCACGAGGGCACGGGTTACGTGCCGATCACCAATGCCGCATACGACGTGACGAAGAAGTCCGGTTACTACGACAAGAACCCCGGCACTGACGTCGCGATCCGGCAGCTCAACAACAAGGCGCCCACGGCCAACTCGAAGGGCCTGCGCTTCGGTAATTTCGTCCAGGGCCGCGAAGTGATCGAGGAAGAGATGGAAGCCGTGTTCGCCGGCAAGAAGGACGCCAAGACTGCAATGGACCAAGCCGTCAAGCGCGCCGACGAGATCCTGCGCAAGTTCGAAGCCGCCAACAAGTAACCGACGAGGGGCCGGCCCGGCCGGCCCTTCCTTTTCGGATCCTATACGTCGGGCGCAGTGGAAAAACGCGTCGTCTTCCGCTCGGCCTGGCTGCCCTACGCGCTGCTGGCGCCGCAGATCGCGGTCACCATCGTCTTCTTCTTCTGGCCGGCCTTCCAGGCGGCGTGGTTTTCGTTCCAGCTGCAGGACGCGTTCGGGCTGAAGACGGAATTCGTCGGCCTGCGCAACTTCGTCGAACTCTTCCGCGACCCGCGCTATCTCGATTCGTTCAAGATCACGGCGGTGTTCAGCATCCTGGTCGCCTCGATCGGGATCGCGATCTCGCTCGTTTTCGCGGTCATGGCCGATCGCGTGCTGCGCGGCGCGCTCGCCTACAAGACGTTTCTGATCTGGCCCTACGCGGTCGCGCCCGCGGTGGCCGGCGTGCTCTGGGCGTTCCTGTTCGCACCCTCGGTCGGCATCATCACGTTCGGACTGAAGCAGATCGGCATCCACTGGAACTGGGTGCTGCGGGGCGATCAGGCGATGACCCTGGTCGTGGTCGCCTCGATCTGGAAGCACGTCAGCTACAACTTCCTGTTCTTTCTCGCCGGCCTGCAGTCGATCCCGAAATCGCTGATCGAGGCCGCCGCCATCGACGGCGCAGGCCCGGGGCGGCGCTTCTGGACCGTCGTGTTTCCGCTGCTTACGCCGACGACGTTCTTTCTCCTCGTCGTGAACGTCGTCTACGCGTTCTTCGACACGTTCGGCGTGATCGACGCGACCACGCAGGGCGGGCCCGCCGGGGCGACCCAGATCCTCGTCTACAAGGTCTATCACGACGGCGTGAAGTCGGCCGACCTCGGCGGCTCGTCGGCACAGTCGGTGATCCTGATGGTCATCGTGATCGCGCTCACCGTCGCGCAATTCCGCTTCGTCGAGCGCAAGGTGCATTACTGATGGTCATGGAGCGCCGCGACTGATGGTCGAGAATCGCCCGTGGCTCACGTTCTTCTCGCACGCGGTGCTGGTCACCGGCGTCGTGCTGGTCGCGTTTCCGCTCTACATCACCTTCGTCGCCTCCACGCTCACTCTCGACCAGATCATTCAGGTCCCGATGCCGCTCCTGCCCGGCGAACATTTCCTGGAGAACTACACCCAGGTGCTGACCGCGGGATCGCAGCGCGGCGCGGCGGCGCCGGTCGGCCGCATGATGTTCAACAGCCTCGTCATGGCGCTGGTGATCGCCATCGGCAAGATCGCGATCTCGATCATCGCCTCGTTCGCGATCGTCTATTTCCGCTTTCCGCTGCGCAACTTCTTCTTCTGGATGATCTTCGTCACGCTGATGCTGCCGGTGGAGGTGCGGATCATCCCCACGTTCAAGGTGGCCTCGGATCTCGGGATCCTCAATTCCTACGTCGGACTCACGCTGCCGCTGATCGCCTCGGCAACCGCGACGTTCCTCTTTCGCCAGTTCTTCATGACCGTGCCCGACGAGCTCGCCGAGGCCGCGCGCATCGACGGCGCCGGCCCGATGCGCTTCTTCTTCGATGTGCTGCTGCCGCTGTCGAAGACGAGCATCGCCGCGCTCTTCGTGATCCAGTTCATCTACGGCTGGAACCAGTACCTCTGGCCGCTGCTGATCACGACCGACGAGTCGATGTACACCACGGTGATCGGCATCAAGCGGATGATCACCGGCGGCGACGCGCTCACCGAGTGGCACCTGGTGATGGCCACCGCGATGCTGGCGCTGCTGCCGCCCGCGATCGTCGTGCTGCTGATGCAGAAATGGTTCGTCAAGGGCCTGGTCGAAACGGAGAAATAGGAATATGGCAGGCGTATCGTTGCGCAATGTCAGGAAGAGCTACGGCTCGACCGAGGTCATTTTCGGCGTCACCACCGACGTGGCCGACGGCGAATTCGTCGTGATCGTCGGCCCATCCGGTTGCGGCAAATCGACGCTGCTGCGCATGGTGGCCGGGCTCGAAACCATCACTTCCGGCGAGATCGCGATCGGCGAACGCATCGTCAACCGGTTGGAGCCCAAGGACCGCGACATCGCGATGGTGTTCCAGAACTACGCGCTCTATCCGCACATGTCGGTGCGCCAGAACATGGCCTACGGTCTGAAGATCCGCCGCATGCCGGCCGCGGACATCGAGGCGCGCGTCCGGCGCGCCGCCGGAGATTCTCGAGTTGGGCCCGTATCTGGACCGCAAGCCGCGTGCGCTCTCCGGCGGCCAGCGCCAGCGCGTGGCGATGGGCCGCGCGATCGTGCGCGAACCGGCCGTGTTCCTGTTCGATGAACCGCTGTCGAATCTCGACGCGAAGCTGCGGGTGCAGATGCGCGTGGAACTGCGGGCGCTCCACCGGCGGCTGGGAACGACGAGCCTCTACGTCACGCACGACCAGGTCGAGGCGATGACGCTCGCGCAGCGGATGATCGTGATAAACGCTGGCCGCGCCGAGCAGATCGGCGCGCCGAACGACGTCTACGCGAAGCCCGCGACGACCTTCGTCGCGGGCTTCATCGGCTCGCCACCGATGAACCTGATGCCCATGAAGCAGAACGGCCGCGATCTGCTGCTGGGCATTCGCCCCGAGCATCTGGAACCCTGCGCGCCGGGGGAGGCCGACTTCACCGCCGAAGTGGACCTGATCGAGCCGCTGGGCGCCGATACGCTCGCCCATGGCCGGGTCGAGGGTACGAGCATCATCGCCCGCCTGCCGGCCGCGACGCACGTCACGGAAGGCGCGCTATCGCTCCGTTACGCACCGGAAAACCGGCATTTCTTCGATCCGCAGAGCGGCGCGCGCGTCGAGGCCTGACCCCGTCGGCGGACAAATCCGGTCCTTCATGGTTGACCGGAACGAGTTGCGACACCCGCTTGCGCGGCGGTGATTTCGGGCGGGGCTGCGCGATCATGCAGGCTGCGCTACCGCGCCTCCCCGCCTGCGCAGCACCGCCTTGGCAATCTCGATGGTGATCATGATGCCTGTCCCCAGCACCAGCACGAAGCCCACATCGGACCACGTCGGCATGTTGATCCCGAATGCCTCGCGAACCGATTCGAACTGCAGCAGGACGGTGATCAGCGCCAGCTCCCAGACAATGGCGATCACGAGCCACTTGTGCGGCGGTGCCTCGAGGATGCTGAAACGCAATGACCGGAAATTCATTGCCAGCATCAGCTCGATGATCACGAACATGAGGAAGATCTCGGTGCGCGCGATCTCGATGTTGTGCAGATCGTGGAAGAAAATCCACAGAAAAATGGGGCACTCGATGAGCGCGCCGAGCAGTATGAATGTACGCACATCGAACGAGAACATGCTCTCGTGCGGATCGCGTGGGGGCCGCTGCATGATGTCCTTGTCGGGCGGCGCGATACCGAGCGCCAGCGCCGGCAGGCCGTCGCTTGCAAGGTTGATATAGAGGATGGCCGCCGGCAGCAGCGGCAGGAACTCGGGCCCGAGAACCATCACCACTCCGCCCAGCACCACGACCTCCGTGATATTGGCGCGCAGCAGGTAAGTCAGATACTTCTTGATGTTGTCGTAGATCCAGCGCCCGCGCTCGATCGCCATGACGATGGTCGCGAAGTTGTCGTCGGCCAGCACGATGTCGGCGGCTTCCTTGGCGACGTCCGTGCCGCTGATGCCCATGGCAATGCCGATATCCGCATGCTTCAGGGCCGGCGCATCATTGACGCCGTCGCCGGTCATCGCCACCACGTGGCCCTTTTCCTTCCATGCCCGCACGATCTTGAGCTTGTCCATCGGCGAGACGCGGGCGTAGACCGACACCTTCTCCACGACGGCAGCCAGTGCGGCCTCGTCCATCCTGGCGAGTTCCTCGCCGGTGAGCACCCGGTCTCCTTCGCGGAAAATCCCGATTTCCCTCGCCACGGCCACCGCCGTGAGCTTGTGATCGCCGGTGATCATCACCGGCCTGATCCCCACCCGCCGGCACACCTTCACCGCCTCGACCGCCTCTTCGCGCGGCGGGTCCATCATGCCCACGAAGCCGAGAAAAACCAGGTCCACTTCGACCTGCTCGGCAGAATACTGGCCCTGCTTCGACAGCGTCCTGTACGCGATCCCGAGCACGCGCAGCGCGTCCGTCGCCATCGACTCGTTCACCGCCAGAAGCCTGGCCCGCTCGGCGGCATCGAGTCGGGCCGTGCCGCTGCCGGTCTGGAAGGATGCGCACCGTTCCAGCACGACTTCGGGCGCACCCTTCATGAACGCGACGAGCGGGCCGTCCGGCATGGCATGGATGGTCGTCATGCGCTTGCGCTCCGAGCTGAACGGGAACTCGTCCAGGCGCGGAGCGGCGCTCCGCGTTTCCTCCGTATTCAGCCCGCCCTTGGAGGCGACGACCACGAGCGCGCCCTCCGTCGGATCGCCCTTGACGAACAGACGCGCGCCGTCCTGGGCAATCACCGCGTCGCTCGCAAGCACGCCAGCCTTCAGCAGCAGCTGCAGTCCCGGATCGTCCGCCGGCGCGCCGATGTTGCCTTCCACCGCGTATCCCGCGCCGCTCACCTCGATCGAACGGCCGCCGACATGAAGCCGGCGCACCGTCATCTCGCCTTTGGTCAGGGTACCCGTTTTGTCGGAACAGATGACGCTGGTGCAGCCCAGCGTCTCGACGGCGGGCATCCTGCGGACCAGCGCGTTGCGCTTTGCCATCTCGTGCATGGCGATCGCGAGGGCTCCGGTGACGATCGCGGCCAGCGCCTCCGGAACGGCGGCCACGGCGAGGGCGATCGCAAACATCACCATCGGCAATATGGACGCCATCTTGAACGTGTCCTGAATCACCTCGCGCGCGAAACTGACTCCCAGAACGAGCACGCAGATGATCAGAGTGATGATGCCGAGCGTCTTGCCGATCTCCGCGGTGCGCCGCTCCAGCGGCGTCTTCTCGTTCGTCACCGCCGCCACTTCCTGGGCGATCTTGCCGAATTCCGTCCGCATGCCGGTGGCGCACACTACCGCCTTGCCCCGGCCGTAGGTGACGATCGTGCCCGTGAACACCATGTTCTTGCGGTCCCCGACCGGCACGTCGTCGCGCATCGGCCCGAGTTCCTTTGTCACGGGCTGGGACTCGCCGGTGAGTGGCGCCTCGTCGCAGTGCAGCGAGTGGTTTTCGACCACGCGCGCGTCCGCCGGTATCTTGTCGCCCGCCTCCAGCATCAGCACGTCGCCGGGCACCAGTTCCTTGGACGGCACCTCCTGTTCCTGGCCGCCCCGCAATACCGTGACCATCGGGGTCAGCATGTTTTTCAAGGCGTCGAGCGCGCGCTCCGCGCGGTATTCCTGCACGAAGCCCAGCACCGCGCAGAACACGATGATGACGAGAATGATCGCCGCGTCCACGTATTCGCCCACGAACGCGGAAAGCACGGTGGCGACGATCAGGATGACGACGAGAACGTTCTTGAACTGGCTGAAGAACAGCTGCCACGGGGAAGCCTTTTCCTCGTGCGCGAGCTCGTTCGAGCCATACGTCTCCAGCCGCCGCGCCGCTTCCTCGGGCGCGAGACCCCGGCCCGGCTCGACCTGCAACTCCTTTATCGCGGAGCTTACGTCGAGTGAATGCCAGGTGGGCGACGCCATGTTTCCCCCGAATGTCTGTTTGGATTTGACCCCGTCGTCTGGTCACCACGCGACGGGCAGTATGGATTGTAGCGCCTCACAAATCGCGCGCGCGCTCTGCCGGCGCCCGGCCGCTCTCTTCGCCAGGCGCCAGCGCCGGCCATAACGGATTCAAGGCCATCCGGCGATGGCTGCAGCCGTAGGATCGAAGCAAGGGTGCATGCCCGGCGGCGCGACACTCAGGAAGCGGGGCCAGCGAGCGTGGAACTCGCTTGCCGTCTGCCAGGACCTCGTCAATCGGCTGCGTGCGGATGCGGGAGCGGCGCCGCCGGCACTTCCCCGTGCGGCAACCGGATGCGCCGCCCGGCGAACAGCGTGTACGCGGTCGGCACGACGAACAGCGTCAGCAGCGTGCCGAACGTCAGGCCGCCGACGATCACCCAGCCGATCTGCGTGCGCGACTCGGCGCCCGCGCCGCTGGCCAGTGCCAGCGGCAACGCACCCAGCACCATCGCGCCGGTCGTCATCAGGATCGGGCGCAGGCGCAGCGTGGCCGAATCGATGACCGCCGCGTGCAGCTGCTCGCCCTTGGCGCGCAGCTGGTTGGCGAATTCGACGATCAGGATGCCGTGCTTGGTGATGAGGCCGACCAGCGTGACGAGGCCCACCTGGCTGTAGATGTTGAGCGTGCCGCCGGTCAGCCAGAGCGTGAGCAGCGCGCCGGTCATCGACAGCGGCACCGACAGCATGATCACGAACGGGTTGATGAAGCTTTCGAACTGCGCCGACAGCACGAGGTAGATGAACAGCAGCGCCAGCACGAACGTGAAATAGATTTCGCTGCCGGACGACCGGAATTCGCGCGACTGGCCGTCGACGTCGGTCTGCGCCGTCGCCGGCAGCGCGCGCTTCGCCGCGGCGTCCATCGCCTGCAGCGCGTCGCCGATGCGCGTAACCCGGCGCGAGCGTCGCCGTGACCTTGACGGCGCGCAGCCGGTTGAAGTGGTTGAGCGACTGCGGCGCACCGCCTTCGCGCACCTCGACCAGATTGGAGAGCTGCACCATGCTCGCCGTTGCGGGCGCGGACGTACGCGTCGCTGATGTCCGCCGGCGTGGACCGGTCGACCGGCGCGACCTGGACGATGACGTCGTATTGCTCGCCGTCTTTCTTGAAGCGCGTGACCTGCCGCCCGCCGAGCATCGTCTCGAGCGTGCGGCCGACGGTATCGACCGGAACGCCGATGTCGGAGAGCTTGTCGCGGTTGATGCTGACGCGCACCTCCGGCGTGTTGAGACGAAGATCCGTCTGCAGGTTCTGCACCCCCGGATACTTGCGCGCTTCGTCCAGGAAGCGATCGACGATCCGCTGCAATTCCAGATACGGCACCTGCGACATCACGACGTATTCGACCGGCGTCGAGCGAAACGACTGCCCGAGCGACGGCGGGCTGCTGGCGAACGCGTTCGCGCCCGGTATCTGCCGCAAACTTCGGACGCAACTCGTCGGCGATCTGTTTTTGGTTGCGGGTCCGCTCTTCCCACGGCTTCAAACGCAGGATGGCGATGCCGTCGACCACCGTCGGGAAACCGGAAATCGTCTGGTACGCGGCGCTTTCCGGGATCTGCGCTGTACATCTCTTCGATCGGCTTCAACTGGTCGGACGTGTACTGCGGCGTTGAGCCCTGCGGCGCGGTGACGAGGCCGAGCACTACGCCACGATCCTCCAGCGGTGCCAATTCCGACTTCAGCATCGTGAAAAACATCGCGCCGGCGCCGAGGATCACCAGCCAGATCAGGACAATGACCCAACGCGCGCGCAGCGTCGCCGTAAGCAGGCGCCGATAGCCGTTGGTCAACGCATTGATCCCGCCCTCGATCAGGTTGTAGATCCACGAGTGCTGCGGCTGGTGCTTCAACAGCAGCGAACACATCATCGGCGACAACGTCAGCGCGACGAAGCCCGAGACGATCACCGCGCCGGCCAGCGTCAGCGCGAACTCGATGAACAGCCGGCCCGTACGGCCGGTGGCGAAGGCGAGCGGCGCGAACACCGAGGCCAAGCGTCAGCGTCATTGCCACGACCGCGAAACCGATCTCGCGCGGCTCCCGTGATCGCCGCCTGCCGGGTCGGCATCCCGGACTCGACGTGCCGGTAGATGTTCTCCAGCACCACGATGGCGTCGTCGACGACGAGGCCGATCGCGAGCACCATCGCGAGCAGCGTCAGCGTGTTGATCGTGAAGCCGAACGCGTACATCAGCGCCGAAGGCACCGATCAGCGAGACCGGAATCGTCACGAGAGGGATGAGCGTCGCACGGAAGCTGCGCAGGAAGAAAAAGATCACCAGCACGACCAGCAGGATCGCCTCGCCGATCGTCTCGAACACCGACTTGATCGAGCGGTCGATGAACACCGACGTGTCGTAGGCAACGATCACCTTCATGCCGGGCGGCAGGTCTTCGTTGATCGCTGTCCACTTCGGCGCGTACCGCGTGCGACAGGTCGAGCGGATTGCCACCGCCTGCTTGATGACGCCGATGTTCAGCGACGGCTTTCCGTTGTAGCGGGAGATCGTGCGTTCGTCGATGGCGCCGATCTCCGCCAGTGCCGACGTCGCGGATGCGCACCGGATAGCCGCCGACGTTGGCGACGATGATGCTGTCGAACTGCTCGGGCGTCTGCACGTCGGTCTCGGCGACGACCGTGAACTCGCGCGCCGTCGACTCGATGCGACCGGCCGGGATCTCCGCGTTCTGCCGGCGGATGCGCGTCCTCGACGTCCTGCACGGTGAGCCTGTAGCCGGCCAGCCGCGTGCGGTCGATGTCGATGCGCATCGACGACCTGCCGCTCGCCGAAGATGCGCACGTCCGCCGCGCCCGGCAGCACCGACAGCCGGGGCTTACGTAGCGGTTGACGTAGTCGGAGGCCTCGATCTGCGGCAGCGTGCCGGCCTCGCACCGCCGATGTAGACGATCGGGAAGGCGTCGGCCTCGACCTTGGCGATGACCGACTCGTCGACGGTGTCGGGCAGCTTGTCGCGCACGCGCGCCACCTTGTCGCGGACATCGGCGGCCGCGGAGTCCGGCTCGCGCGTCAGCGGAAGCGGACATTGATCTGGCTGCGCTCCGACCGGCTTTGCGACGTCATGAGCTCGACACGCCCTCGATGCCGGACAGCGAGTCCTCGAGCGGCTTGGTGACCTGCGACTCGACGACCTCGGCCGAAGCGCCGCGATAGAGTGACGGAGACGCTGACCACCGGCTCGTCGATCCGCGGGTACTCGCGCACCGACAGGCGCGTGTAGGAAATCGCGCCGACCAGCAGCACGATCAGCGACAGCACCGTCGCAAAGACGGGCGCTTGATGCAGATTTCGGGGAGTGTCATTGGAGTCGCGTTGCCCCGTGATCAGACTTCCGGGCGCGCCGCCGCCGATCTTGTCCGCCACCGGCCGCCTTGGCCGCGGCCCCGGCGGCAGCGCCGGCTTGCCCTCCGCTCCGGCGATCTTCACCGCGACCGCCTTCGCGTATCTTGAGCTGCCCGGCGGTGACGACGATGTCGGTCGGACTCGACCCCTGCAGAATCTCGACCATGCCGTCGCGGCGCTGGCCGATGTCGACCTTGGTGCGCAGCGCCTTGCCGTCGACGACGCGAAAGACGTACTGCTCGTCACCGGAGGGAACCAGCGCGGTCTCGGGCACGACCATGCGTCCTTCGCCTCCTCGCGTGAACAGGCGCACGCGCGCGAACATTCCCGGGCGCAGCGCCGTGTCCGTGTTGCGCACCACCGCGCGGATCACGATCGCCCGGCCGGCCGCGTCGAACAGCGGATTCACCGCGAACACCTTGCCGTCGTACGTCTTGCCGGGAATCGCGTCGAGCGTCGACCGACAGCGACTGCCCGACCTGCACCTGCGCAGGTAGATCTCCGGCACGCGGAAATCGACCTTCATCGGATCGATCGACTCCAGGTTGACGAGGTCGGCGCCTTCCTTGACGTAGTCGCCGACCGACACCGACGCGCAGCCCGATGATTCCGGAGAACGGCGCGCGGATTTCCATCTTCGCGAGCTTGGCCTCCGCGACCTGCAGCGCGGCTTCGGCGACCTTCAGGTTGTTCTCGGCCTCGTCCCTGCGCCTGGCCTGAAATGAAGTTGCTCTTGGCAAGGTCGATCGCGCGATCGTACTTGGTCCGTGCCAGATTGAGATTGGCGCGCGCCTGCTGCACCTCGGCGGCCGTTGAACGGCGGTATCGAGCCGCACCAGGAGGCGCGCCTTTCGCGACGCGCTGGCCTTCCTGGAAATCGATCGCGCTGATGCGACCGGCGACCTCCGGCCGCAGCGTCACCGATTCGTCGGAGCGCAGGCTTCCGACCGCGGTGATCCCCTTCGGCATCGGCGCCAGCGCCACCTTGGCCGCTTCGACGATCACGGGTCCACCCTGGCCACCCTGTGCGGCACCGCCTTTGCCGCCGGCTTGGGCGCCTGCCTGGCCGCCGGCGGGCGGCGCCGCGGCCGTCCCCAGCGGCGGGACGATGGGATGCTGCCCCATCCAATAGCCGCCGATCGCGGCAACGACGATGCCGAGCGCAACGAGCGTGGCGATCATGGCTTTTTTCATTGGGAGGCGAGAAGGCGTGACGAGTTCGCACTTTGACCGTTGCGGAGCGCCATCGTGCGTTCTGCGGATGCCCGGCGCGAGCGGAACGGAGAGCGGACTATTATGCGCTGCCTCGGCGATTGTCGGCAATCGGCGGGACCGGACGACGTCTTCCACGTCGCGGACACACGAGGCGTCACCACCGCCACGCGGCCCACGCGAGCGCCGCCCACGCGGCGAGAAACGCCGCGCCGCCGACCGGCGTCACCGCGCCCCAACCGCGAACGCCGGTCAGCGCCAGCACGTAGAGGCTTCCGCAAAAGAGTACGAGCCCGGCGACGAGCAGCCACGCCGACGCGGCCAGCGCGCCGCTGTCAGGACGCTGCAGCAGCAGCACGCCCACCGCAAGCAAACCGAGCGCGTGCCAGAAGTGGTACTGCACCGCCGTCTGGTAGATCGCCATCGACTCGGGAACGAGCCGGGACTTGAGCGCATGTGCGCCGAACGCACCGAGACCAACGGCCGCGAACAAAAAAAGCGCGGCGAAAGCGAGTGCGCTGCGGGCGGTCATTCAGGGCCTGTTCACACGTTGTCTACCAGCGCGAACGCGTGAGCACGAGACCAATCGCACCCACCGCTCAACCACCCGCTACGGGAGGGATCGCCGCCAGTTCGTCGTTCGCGGCGAGCACTCGTTTGCGATCGCGTTCGACCGCTCCGTTGACGGTGTAGACGCGGATCGATTGCGGCGCGATATCCAGCGCATGCAGCACGTCGTCGATCGTCGCGCCGTCGGCGACCTCGAGCGTGCCCCCGAGGGGCGTCCTGGCCTTGAGCATGCCCATCAGCTTCAGGCGGATCAGCATGCCGCGGCGGACGTCGGCAACGCGGGACGAACTAGCATCAACGCTTCGCGACAAACACCGCGTGCGCAGCGTTGGCCGGCACCTTCGGCTGCGCCGACCCGAAATGAAATTGCCGCGCGCTGGCCGGACGTCCCAATAGCGTTGTGCCGGCGAGCTTCGCCGCCACGCCGCAGCCGATGTACGCGCGGCGGATGTCGAATGGATTGGCGCGAAGATGTTTCTGCCACGGACCAAGCCGGGTCTCGGTCTGCATCAGGCCTTTGACCATCCCGATGTCGGTGAGCATTCCCAGGTCGTTCGCGCGGCCCGTGAAGATGGCCCCCGATATCCGGTCATCGGTCCAGAGGAGCTTGCGATAGATGAATCCGGCCGGATGGTCGATCGTCATTGCCTCGGCCGCCGCATCGTTCCAGCGCCCGAAACTCGCGCCCTGAATGCCGCAGATGTCGACCACGTTCATCAGCAGGCTGCCTCGATAGCGCACGTCATGGCCCGCCATGTTGGCTCCCGCCACCCGCCCGTGATCGACCGCGGTTGGCTGGATCGGATGGACAGCGGTCCCGGTGCCGGACAAGACCGGTCCCTGGGCCACGTCGCCGCCCGCGAAGACATGCGGAAAATTCGTCTGCATCCGATCGTTCACCAGAATCGCGTCCGCGGTGGCGATGCCTGACCCCTGCAGCAAGGCGAGGTTCGGACGAATGCCCGTGGCCAGAATCACGATGTCCGCATCGAGCGACTGGCCATTGGAGAGCGCGACCGCTTTCGCGCCGTCGGCCTTCTGCCGGATGTTCTCGACCGTCGCGCCGCACTGGACCCGGACCTCCCGCGCCGCCAGCCAGCGAAGCACGTGGTCAGCGGCAGGCGCATCGAGCATCCGCGGCAGAACCTGCCCCTCGCGCTCGACCACTGCCAATCGCCATTTCCGCTTGTACATCGCGTTGAGGACGATGAATCCGACGAAACCGGCACCGACGAGGACCACGCGGGGGATGCGTCCCGCCGGTTGCAGCGATTCGGCGTACTGCAACACGCGATCGGTGTCGGACAACGACCAGAGCGGAAAGACGCCCGGCAGATCGGCGCCGGGTATCGAAGGCGCGAGCGGCGTCGCACCGGTGGCGATCAGCAGCTTGTCGAAATCCAGTTTGCCGCCGTCGCTCAGCGTCACCGTCTTGCCGCGCGGGTTGACGGCGGCAACGCGAACGCCAAAACGCGTGGTTACCTTGAGGCGCGCGAAGTACGTGGCATCTCCGGTGTGCGTGTGCGCTTCGGTAATTTTTCCCGCCAGCCAATACGGAAGTGCCATGCGGGAATGGGCCGGCTCGTCGCTGACCAGCGTGATCGTCGACTGGCCGCCGTCGAACGCGCGGATCGTCTCGATCGCGTTGATGGCGGCCGGCCCACCGCCAATGATCACGTGATGCATGGTGTTGGTCCCCGGCAGGGTGATGTGTGGCAACGTGTGCGCGTGCGGGCGCCGGATCAGGCTGACGCGAGGCCCAGCGCGGTCAATTTCTCGCGCGTCGGGACGCCTTCTTCCGACCAGCCGCGTTCGCGGTAATAGACGGGAAGCATCGCGTCGAGGTTGACGACGACGCCCGCCGACGGACCGCTCTTGTGCGCATCCTTCAGCAGCCGCTGCGGCAGCGTGTCGTCCGCTTTCGTCAGGCCTGCTTTCAGATTGAACAGGCGCTCGAGGTTCCACGTGCGCTCGCCGATCGCCACGAAGTCGTCCGCCGTGTAGGCAATGCCGCGGACGGCGGCAGTGCACGGAACGAGCGATTCGAGCGGGCCGCCTGCGGCGCCGACGAACATGCAGACGCCCGTGTTGTCATGCGCCGTCGTGCGGTTCTGCTCGTGGACCACCCACTCGCTCTTCCCCGACGGCGTGTGCGGGTCGATCTCGCCCGACGATTCCATGCCCGGGGTCCAGGCGCGGATGTGGCACGCGCCGCGGTTGCACGTGGCGTAGGCCACGCCCATTCCCTGGAAGCCGCGCGGATCGTATGCCGGAAATTCCTGGCCCTTCATGCCCATGAATATTTCCGGGTGCCGGAATTTCTCGCCCATGCGCTTCGAGCCCTCGGCGATTTCGTTGCCGAATCCCTCGCGATAGGCGGTTGCCTCGACCATCCGCACCAGCGCTTCGGCCGAGCCGAAGCGCAAGGGCATCTCGACGTCGCCGTCGCCGATCACGCCGCGCTCGTAGAGTTCCATGGCCGCGGCCAGCGTCGCGCCCATCGAGATTGGATCCATTCCCAGGTCGTTGCACAGCCAGTCGGCCTTGAGCACGGCGTCGAGGTCGCCCACGCCGACGTCGGCACCGAGCGCCCACGCGTTTTCGTATTCGGGCCCCTCGCCGGCGACCTTCCAGTTGCGCGGATGCATGTTGACGAGATACTTGCCCGAGTGCTCGCCGAGGCGGGTCACGCGGCCGCAGGCGATCGTGCAGGCGAAGCACGCCTTGTTCGCGACCATCCGGGTTTCCTTGATCGTAGTGCCGTTCAAGTTTTCGTACTGATCGAACTGACCCTCCTGGAAATTGCGCGTCGGCAAGCCGCCGAACGCCTGGGTCAGATCGATCGTCGCGGCGGTGCCGAGTTCGGTGAACGCCATGCGGCCCGGGTTGTCCTGCATGTCCCCCCGCATCTTCCAGACCGCCTGCATGAACGCCGCCGGATCCGCGATCTGGACGCCACCGGTGCCGCGAACCGCGATCGCCTTGAGGTTCTTCGATCCCATCACGGCGCCGACGCCGCTGCGCCCCGCGGCGCGATGCTTGTCGTTCATGATGCAGGCGAAACGCACAAGCTTCTCACCGGCCGGCCCGATGCACGCGACCCGCAGTCCCGGAATGCCCAGTTCCTTCCGCAGTCCGTCCTCGGTCGCGCCGACCGCGCGCCCCCAGTACGCCGAGGCGTCCCGCAGTTCGACGACGTCGTCGTAGATGTAGAGGTAAACCGGTTTGGGCGCTCGCCCTTCGAGGATCACCATGTCGTAGCCCGCGAACTTCAACTCGGGACCCCAGTGGCCGCCCGAGTTCGACGTGGTGATCGCGTTGGTAAGCGCGCCTTTGGTCACCACCATGTAGCGGGCGCCACAGGGAACCGGCGTTCCGGTCAGCGGCCCCGTGGCGAAAATCAGTTTGTTGGCGGGCGCCAGCGGGTCGACCCGTGCGTCGAGTTCTTCATAGAGGTAGCGCGCGGCCAGACCGCGGCCACCGACGTAGTCGCGCAACCAGTCCGACCGGATGTCTTCGACCGCGATGCGGCCGCTCGTCAGGTCGACGCGCAGCAACCTGCCTGTGGATGTCGACATGGTTGGTTCCTCCTGGGGTCCTTGGCGAGAGCGAGCGATCGTGTGATTTGCGAGCTACGAGCCGAACGCGTCGACGTGGTTGCGATGGACCTTGGCACCCCACGATTCGAACCACTGTCCCGCCCGCGGCGACTCGCCATACACGATTGCCTGCGTGGGGCATGCGGCGGCGCAGGCCGGCTGCCCGCCGCACAGATTGCACTTCGCGGCCTTGTCGGACTGCGGCAGCGTGAACACCGTGCCGAACGGACAGGCGATCGTGCACAAGTGGCAACCGATGCAGAGTTCGTCGATGACGACCTTGGCGCCCGTCTTGGGTTCCACCGCGATCGCATTGACGGGGCAGGCGTTCATGCACCATGCCTCGTCGCATTGCACGCAGGTGTACGGGGCGTAGCTCGCCTCTTCGTCGAACACGTTGACGCGGATCAGGCTCTGCGACGGCGCGAACGTGCCCGTCTGAACCCAGGAACAGGCCAGTTCGCATTGCATGCACCCCGTGCACTTGTCGGGCACGACGTTCAGCGCTTTCGTCATCGCAAACTCCCACCGGCGATCAATCGCATTGATCGATTTTCTGCGCTGGTCTGCGCTGGTGAGTGTACCCAGTATCGGCGCGAAGGGCTACCTCGTGTATCGGGCCTTGGTCACGTCGGCCGATCCGCGCATTGGGATCGCGATGGGGAAAAATGCGCGATCCGTTGCGTGCAACTATTGCAGCGCGTCTCGTCCCAACGCATTGGTCGCAACCGCGTGAGTGCTCGCCTGGCTGACACCGGTGTCACGTTCCTCGCGCACCATGCGCGCCAGCTCGGCCTTGCGGTCGGCGAGGACGTAGATCGGCGGCATCCGGTAGACCGGCCCGTCCGGCGTGATCTCGCCGGTAAAGGTGCCGGTCATGCGCGCTGGCGCCATCCCCGTGTCGACGCGTTCGAGCGCCGCGACCAGGGCGGCAACGGCGAACAGGACGGCGAGCAGGATAGGGATCCTGTGCCTGCGGCGATCGAACTGGCGTTGAGGATTCATCGTTGCCTCCGTTGTCGTGAAGCGATGCTGGTAAGAATATGCATCCACACGACTCACAGGAAGCGATTTGATACGACCAGTTTGGTAAGCTATACTGACCAGAATGATTCGCCTGCCCCTCAACACCCTCACCGCGTTCCGCGCCGTCGCGGAACTCGAGAATCTGCGTGCCGCGGCGGAGAGCCTTCATCTCACGCACAGCGCGGTCAGCCAGCAGATTCGTGTGCTCGAGGATCGCCTGGGTTTCCACCTGTTCGAGCGGCGCGGGCGCCGTGTCGTGCTGAACCCGGCAGGACAAGCGTTGCTCCGCAGCGTGCAGAACGCGCTGGCGCAACTCGACGATGGCGTGCAGGCCGCTGCGGCCGCAGCTACAGGCGAGGCACAGCGCTTGCGGGTGACCGTCCTGCCGTCATTCGGTCATCGGTGGCTCATGCCGCGCATCGGCCGTTGGCGCGAACGCCACCCGACGCTGGCGCTGGAGATCGACGCCTCGCTGCACCTCGTGGACCTGCAGCGCGAAGGCTTTCACGCCGCTGTACGTGAAGGGAAAGGCCCGTGGGCGGGACTCGAGTCCGAGCGCCTGTTCGACCAGCCGCCGATCATCGTCGTCGGCTCGCCGTCGGTCGCGCGCAGGCTCCTCGGCGCGCAGCCCGAGGCCCTGGCACGCGAGCCACTGCTCGGCGACCCCGGCCTGTGGAATGCCTGGTTCGCTGCCGCGGGGCTGCGCATCGTCGTGAGGACCGTCGCTGTCTTCAACGATGCGGGCCTGATGCTGCAGGCCGCTGAGCAAAATCTCGGGATTGCGCTATCGCGCGAGCTGCTTGCGGCGGATGCGCTTGTCGACGGCCGTCTCGTCAGGCTCTCGCCGATTTCGATCACACATCCCGAGGCGCAGCCCTATCACTTCGCCTTCCCGCCGAATCTGCGGGACTGGCCGCCGCTCGTTTCGTTGCGCCTATGGCTGCGCGACGAACTCGATCTCTCGCACAAGGCCCTCCATGCGCCGCCACCCCGGCGACGCGGCAGGAGAAAGTGACGGTGACAGTGACTGCCCGGCGCGTCCTGCCGCGTCCTTCAGCGCTTTGGAAATTGCAAGGTATGCGCCGGTCAATTCTTTCGTTGCAGTCTCACATCGCCGCGTTGGCTTAGTCGCGTCAACCCGTGATAATCTGAATCGATGGCGGTTGGCGGCGTTGCATCTTCTGTGCGTAAACACGAATCGGAGGAATCCGCTTGAAAGCCATTTGCCTATGCGCGTGGCTTGCCCTCGCGCATCTTGCGTGCGCGGAGGCCATCGCTCAGTCGCAGGACCTCCCGAATTCGCTCAGCGGTCGCTGGCGATTTGCCCTGGACGGCACCAGCCAGACCTTTTCGCTGGATGAGATTCGCCAGCAGCCGGACGGGACGTTCACTGCGAAGCTGACGTGGTGGCAATACGATCCACAGTGTGCCAACCGCGGCGTGCCGATCGTCGGCCGGCAGACCGAATCCGGCATCGCCTTCCAAGTGCCGAAAATGTGCAACATCTCGTACGTGGTGGAGCTTCGTCGGGACGGTTCGGGATGGACCGGCACGGCCTCCAATTCCATGCGAGGATTCGGATTGGAACTCGACCTCAAGGCCAACTGACCCGTCGTCCGGAACGATTGTCGGTTTCCTTCCGCTGATTCGGATCGCCGGCCTTCATGGTCGAACACCAGCCAGACCTCACGTTCACGGGAGGGTTCCATGTACAAACGAATCTTGCTCGCCTATGACGGTACGGAATCCGGGCAACAGGCCCTGCTCAACTGCCGCGACATCGCACAATGGAGTCATTCTGAACTGTTTCTCGTCGCCGTCATGACTCCCGCTCCGATCAACGTTCCGGTCGATGGGGTTTTCTACGACGGGGAATCGGACGCGTCGGCGGAATCGGAACGACAGAGGCACCAGGGCATTCTTGCCGACGGCCTGAAACAACTTTCCGACGCGGGTCATGTCGCCACCGGCGAAGTGCTGGTCGGGGATTCTGTCGAGCAGATTGCCGGCTACGCGCAGCAGATCAATGCCGACCTGATCGTGGTCGGCCACCGGCACCTCGACAGTTGGGCGGCGCGATGGTGGCGTGGGTCGAGCACCCGTGCGCTCATCGAGCACGCGCCCTGCAGCGTGCTCGTTGTCATCACGCACTGAGCGGCGATGCCCGACGTGGCTCGAACAGCCATCGTCAATCCCCGATTTCGCTCGACCGTCCGCAACGCGCCCGGCGCGTGCGTCGTTTAGAATCGACGGGATGACGGCGTTCGCACAATTCCTCGCCGACCATCCGGCGTACACCACTACGAGCGCACTCGACGAACTGCGGGCGGCGGAGTACGGCCGGCTCGACGCGCAAGGGCAGGCGTATCTCGACTATACGGGCGGCGGCCTGCATGCCGCGTCGCAAATTCGCGAGCACGCGCAACTGCTCGACGCGCACGTATTCGGCAATCCGCACTCGGGCAATCCGAGTTCGACGGACACGACGCAGTTTGTCGAGCGGGCGCGCGCCGAGGTGCTCGCCCATTTCAACGGCACTGGCGAGTACACCGCCGTTTTCACGCTGAATGCGTCCGGCGCGTTGAAGCTCGTGGGTGAATCGTATCCGTTCGAGCCGGGCGGCCGATTGCTGCTGACCGTCGACAATCACAACTCGGTCAACGGCATCCGCGAGTTCGCGCGCGCGAAAGGCGCCATCGTCGAATACGCGCCGCTGAGCACGCCCGATCTGCGCATCGATGCCCCCGCGATGGACGCACTGCTCGCGCGGGCAGACAGGTCGTGTGCCAACCTGCTGGCCTTCCCCGCGCAGTCCAATTTCTCGGGCGTGAAGCATCCGCTCGCGCTCATCGATTCCGCGCGCGACCGCGGTTGGCATGTGCTGCTCGACGCGGCGGCGTTCGTGCCGACCAACCGCCTCGATCTGCGCGTGGCGACGCCCGACTTCGTGACGATCTCGTTCTACAAGATGTTCGGCTACCCCACCGGCGTGGGCTGCCTGCTCATCCGCAATGCGACGCTGGGCCGGCTTCGGCGCCCGTGGTTCGCCGGAGGCACCGTGAACTTCGCCACGGTGCAGGGACGCCTGCACGTGCTGTCGCCGCGCGAAGCGGGTTTCGAAGACGGTACGCTCAATTACCTCGGCATTCCGGCCGTGGCGATCGGCCTACGCCATCTCGAACGCATCGGCATGGACACGATACAGACGCGCGTCCGTTGCCTCACCGACTGGCTGCTGACCGAGCTCCTCGCGCTTAGCCACGGCAATGGACGCCCCATGGTGCGTTTGTACGGACCGGCCACGTCGATCCATCGCGGCGCAACCGTGGCGATGAACTTCTACGATCCGAACGGTCGTCTGCTCGATTACCGGCGTATCGAGGAGCTCGCCGGGTCGCAACGGATATCACTGCGGACCGGATGCTTCTGCAATCCGGGCGCCGGTGAAACGGCGGAAGGGCTGACCGAGGACGACATGCGCGCGGGGCTCGCGGCGGGCGCGGACATCACGCTGCCGCGCTTCCTCGAGGTCATCCAGCATCGCGGCGGCAAGAGCGCCGGCGCGATCCGCGTATCGTTCGGGCTGGCGAGCAATTTTGCCGACGCCGAGCGCTTTCTCTCGTTTGCCGCCGGATTCCTCGATCAGGACACGCTGACGATCGGTCCGGTCACGTTCGACATCGAAACGTGCCGCGTGATCCGCGACGGAAGCTGACCGCTCTTGTGCCGTAACCACTAACGGCCACGGGCGCGGGCCGCTCGAAGCGCTGTGGGCGCGGCGACGAAACGTGCATCGCCGATCGACAGGAGCGATCACCGCGGTCGGTCATCGCGCAGCGTCGACTGGTATTCTGCGCGCGAATGGAGATTCATTCGCCCGACCCGGCGTTCACCGATTCCGAACGTGCGCGCGACAACTTCCGGCTGGCGGTAAAGCTTTCGCTGGGCTTTGTCGCCCTTCTCTGGCTGATCCCGACGCTGGGATGGGGCCTGGAACTGGAGCGTTTCGGCGTGCGCCCACGGCAATGGATCGGTCTGCCCGGAATCCTGGTTTCGCCGTTGCTGCACGCCGGCTTCGTCCACCTGATCGCCAATACCCTCCCGTTGCTGGTGCTCGGCACGGCGATGTTGCAGCTCTACCCGACCGCGGCCTTTCGCGTGTTGCCGGCGGTCTACCTGGGGCCGGGCATCGCCGTTTGGCTGCTCGCCAGAGACGGGAACCACGTCGGCGCCAGCGGCCTGGTCTATGGCCTGGTCGGCTATATCTTCGTGGCTGGCCTCATCCGACGTGATCGGCGCGCCGTTGCCGCGTCGCTGCTCGTCGCCTTCATGTACGGCACACTGGTCTGGGGGGTCTTGCCGATCCGGGTCGGGGTCTCCTGGGAAACCCATCTCGCGGCTGCCGTGATCGGCGCAGGGATGGCAATCGCGCTGCGACACCGAGACAATCCACCGCGCATTCGCTATTCCTGGGAGGACGAAGTAGACGAAAGCGAGAACCTCCCGTCCGGTGACACCGATACCGTACGGCGATCGCGAGGCGAGGATAGCAGCAGCGGCGCGTGACGCTCCCCGAGCCTCTGTCCTACGCGTATCATTCATCGGCGCAGTCCGGGTAACTGTCGATTCAAGACTGGAAAGGGAGACAGCAAATGAGGGGTTCCAGGAAAATGTCGTTGCTTGTTGTCGGAATTGTCGCGTTGGCGGGCTCGATCGCAGGTTTTGCGCACGCCGCCGCACCCAAGGGCGCGGACGAGGCCGCCATTCGCGCGCAGACCGCGAGCTGGTGGAAAGCGTTTAACGGCGGCGACGCGAAAGCCGTGGCCGCGCTGTACGCCGAAGACGCGCTATTACTTCCACCGGGTGCGCCGGGCGCAAGCGGCCGGGCGGCGATCCTGGTGTACTTCACCAAGAACATCGCTGAAGCAGCGGCGGCCGGCGTGGTCTTCGTCGTGGATCCCAAGACTGATGTCGGGGTATCGGGCAACATGGGTTGGGAATCGGGCACGTACAAGGCGACCATAAAAGGGGCCGTCGTCGAGACCGGCAAGTTTCTTTCGGTCTCGCGCAAGAAAGATGGGAAGTGGCTCTACATCCGCGACACCTGGAATGCGGACGCGGCGCCGGCACCTGCCGCGACTCCTGCGGCACCTCCTGCCGCGCCTCCGGCGGCGGCGAAAGCGCCAGCGGCACCGCCAGCGAAGAAATAGCCTGCGATGGGCCGCGGCCTTGATCGGCCGCGCCCATATCGCACCCCGGCCCGTACAACATCGCGAGCGCGGGAGGACTGCACGGAGTCGAGCGCGGCCACTTGATCGGATGCGGTCCGGTTTGAACGGATCGCATCCCGCTCCGGACGGTTTACAATGGTCACACTGCGCCCGATGGCGGCGCGATTGTCATCGAGGACCGCAATATGAGCATCGAACGCCGGCACGTCGGAAAGCGTCTTTCGGGCCTCGTGATCCATCGCGCCTCGGGCACCGCGTATCTCGCCGGGCAGGTCGCCGAGGACCCGTCCGCGGACATCAGCGGCCAGACACGGCAGGTTCTGGCGCTGATCGACACCCTGCTCGCCGAAGCGGGCACCGACAAGACGCAGATCCTGTCAGCGACGATCTATCTGCCGGACATCGGCGACTTCGCCGCGATGAACGCAGTGTGGGAGCAATGGGTCGTGCCGGGGAAAACGCCGGCGCGCGCGACGGTGGAGGCGAAGCTCGCCGCGCCCGACCTGCGCGTCGAGATCCAGGCCATCGCGGCCATTGCGCCTTCGGCCTGACGGCACGCGATGCCACCGCTTTCGGCTGCCGCGAAGGCCACGGTCGCCGCCCCGTCGCGGCGCGATGTCGCGCCTGTTTCCGGTGGCGCGGCGACGCTGCCCGTGACGCGCGAGATGTTCGACGCAGTGGATGGTGCCGTGCTATGCGCCGGCGGCGTTCGTTCCCGTTCGCGGCGAAGGCTCGCGCGTCTGGGACCAGGACGGCCGCATGTACATCGACTTCGCGAGTGGCGTCGCCGTGACGTCCCTCGGCCACTGCCACCCGGTGCTGGTCAGCGCGCTGACCGAGCAGGCCGGGAACGCTCTGGCACGTCTCCAACTGGTTCACGAACGAGCCCGCGCTGCGACTCGCCAAGCGGCTGATCGACGCGACGTTCGCCGAACGCGTATTCTTCTGCAACTCTGGCGCCGAGGCCAACGAGGCGGCTCTGAAGCTCGCGCGTCGCTATGCGCACGACCGGCATGGCGCCGCGAAGATGCGCGTCATCGCGGCGGAAAACGCGTTCCACGGTCGCACGCTGTTCACGGTGACGGCGGGCGGGCAGCCGAAATACGCGAGCGGATTCGGGCCGAACCCGGCCGGCATCACGCATCTGCCTTACAACGACATTGCCGCGCTCGAGCGCGAGTTCGCTGCGCACGGAGCCGATATCTGTGCCGTGATTCTGGAACCGATGCAGGGCGAAGGCGGGATGACGCCCGGCACGCCCGAATACCTGCAGGCGGCGCGGCGTCTGTGCACGTCGCACGGCGCGCTGCTGATCCTCGACGAGATCCAGAGCGGCATGGGGCGCACCGGCGCGCTGTTCTCGTACATGCAGAAGGGCGTCGTCCCCGACATCCTGACAAGCGCGAAGGGCCTGGGCGGCGGCTTTCCGATCGGCGCGATGCTGACCACCGACCGAAATCGCGAGCGTCTTTTCGGTTGGCGTGCACGGCACCACGTACGGCGGCAACCCGCTTGCGTGCGCGGTCGCGGGCGCCGTGTTCGACGTGATCAACACCACCGAAGTGCTGGAGGGCGTGAAGGCACGGCACGCGTTGTTCATGGAAGGACTGAAGGCGATCAACGTGCGTCGGCACGTGTTCTCCGACCTGCGCGGCGAAGGCGTGTGGATCGGCTGCGAACTCGACTCGCCGTGGAAAGGCAAGGCGATGGACGTCGTCAAGGCTGCCGGCGCGGAAGGCCTCCTCGTGCTCGTCGCCGGCCCGGATGTCGTCCGGATCGCCCCGTCGCTCGTGATCTGCCTCGACGAGATTCTCGAAGGCCTCGCCCGCCTCGAATCCGCGCTCAACCGCGCGCTGACGTAACGCCACCCGGGCGTAGGCACGCCTTGTTCTCCGTCCGGCCGATCGCACGCGACGACCTGCCGGCCGTGCTCGCGCTGTCCGAGCGCACCGGGTCCGGCCTCACCACGCTGCCCGCCAACCACGAACGGCTCGCCGAGCGAATCGACCGCTCGCTCGCGTCGTTCGCCGGCGGCGCGACGCGCGCCGACGCGTGCTACGTCTTCGTACTCGTCGATTCCACGGCACCAGCCGAGTGGTCGGCATTGGCGCGATCGAGGCAGCCGTCGGGCTCGCCGAGCCGTGGTACAACTACCGCGTCGGGACGATCGTCCACGCGTCGCGCGCACTCGACGTCTATACCGTCGCGCCGACGCTGTTCCTCGCGAACGACCACACCGGACACACGGAACTCTGCTCGCTCTTCCTCGACCAGGCGTACCGGCACGGCAAGAACGGCCCGTTGCTCGCGAAGAGCCGCCTCATGTTCATTGCCGAATTCGCCGATCGGTTCGCGCCGAAGGTCATCGCCGAACTGCGGGGCAAACTCGATGCCGACGGCCGCAGCCCGTTCTGGGAGGGACTCGGCCGGCATTTCTTCGCGATGGAGTACTCGACCGCCGACTACCTCACCGGCATCGGCCAGAAATCGTTCGTCGCGGAACTGATGCCGCGCTACCCGGTGTACGTGAACCTGCTGCCCGATTCCGTGCGCGCCGTCATCGGCGAGGTGCACGACGACACGCGCGCCGCCCGGGCGCTGCTCGAGCAGGAGGGTTTCCGTTACGAAGGCTACGTCGACATCTTCGACGCCGGCCCTACCGTCGAGTGCTTTCGCGACGACATCCGCGCGAGCCGCCGCAGCAGCGTGCTGCCTGTGCATCTGGGCGAAGAGGATCCCGTGCCGGACAGCCTGCCGGACGACATCCTGTGGCTCGTCGCCAACCGCCGCTTTGCCGACTTCCGCGTGATCCTGGCGCACGCGCCTTCCCGCGTCGATCGCTTTCCGTTGCTACCGTACGCCGCGGCGGCACTCGGCGTCGGTGAAGGCGACACGGTACGCGCGGTGCCGCTGTCCCCGAAGGATCGGTAACGACATGGCGCCGGAATCAGGCTCTGCGCAGGCGCGCGGCAAGCCTGTTGCCGCGGATAGCGTGACCGTGCCGGTGAATTTCGACGGCATTCCCGGGCCAACGCACAACTATGCGGGTCTTGCCGCCGGCAATCTCGCAGCGACGCGCAATGCGCGCATGGTCGCGAATCCGCGCGAGGCCGCGCTGCAGGGACTGGCGAAGGCGCGCGCGCTGGCGACCCGTGGCTACGTCCAGGCCGTGCTTCCGCCGCACGAGCGACCGGACGTCGGCGCGCTGCGCGCGCTCGGTTTTTCCGGCGGCGACCCCGATGTGCTGATGCGCGCCGCCAAGGAGGCGCCACAGCTCCTCGCCGCTTGCGCGTCGGCGGCGGCGATGTGGGCGGCGAATGCCGCGACCGTCAGCCCCTCCGCAGACACCGCCGACGGTCGCGTGCATGTCATCGCCGGCGAATCTGGTCAGCCTCTTCCATCGTTCGCTCGAAGCGCCGACGACGACGCGCGTGCTGCGCGCGATCTTCGCCAATCCCGGCTATTTCGCGGTCCACGACGCGCTGCCGGCGGCTGCGCAATTGGGCGACGAAGGCGCCGCGAATTGGATTCGCCTCGCGTCGGGCCCGGGCCTGCCGGGGATCGAAGTGTTCGTCTATGGTCGCGCCGCGTACGGCGAGGCGGCCGCCGCGCCGCAACGTTATCCGGCACGGCAAACGCGCGAGGCCTCCGCTGCCATCGCGCGCCGCCACGGCATCGATCCCGCGCGTACCCTCCTCGTGCAGCAACATCCGGGCGCGATCGACGCCGGCGTCTTTCACAACGACGTGATCGCCGTCGGCCACGGCACCACGCTTTTCTGCCACGAGCAGGCGTGGGTGAATCAGGACGGCGTGCTGGCCGAACTCGGCGCGAAACTGGGCGACGCGTTCACGCCGATTGTCGTTCCCGCGGCTGCGGTCGAGATCGACGACGCCGTCGGCAGTTACCTCTTCAACAGTCAGATCCTGCCGCGTTCGGACGGCCGCCTTCTGCTCGTCGCTCCCGCCGAATGTCGCGAGAATGCCCGCGTTGCCGCCTATCTCGACGCGCTGCTCGCGACGGGCGGGCCCATCGCGGAAATGCTCGCCTTCGATCTGCGGCAGAGCATGCGCAACGGGGGCGGCCCCGCATGCCTGCGGCTCGCAATCGAAATGACGCCGGCGGAGCGCGCAGCGATCGAAGCGCGCGTTTTCCTCGACAGCGCGCTGGCTGCCGACCTCGATCTCTGGATCCGACAACACTACCGCGATCGGCTGGCGCCCGAGGACCTCGGCGATCCGGCCCTCCTCGACGAATCCCGCCGCGCGCTGGACGAATTGACGCAGCTCCTGCGCCTGCCGGCGGTCTATCCGTTCCAGCTCGTGTGAGGACTCAATCGCCTGCCACCACCGGCATCTCGCGGTGGCGTCGCACGGGCGACCAGTACACGGCGCTCGCCACCAGCAACAACCCCAGCCCGCCGATCGTCAGCAGCGTCGCGCGCAGTCCGATCGCCGTCGCAAGCGCGCCGCCCGCGAGCGGACCGAGCGGCGCGACAGCCACCGTCAGGAAGCGCATCGTCGCCGTCATCCGCCCCAGCATCCGGTCGGGTGTGATCGCCTGTCGCAGCGAGACATAATTGATGCCGAACAGCACGGCGCCGAAATCGAACAGCAGCATCGCGCCACCCAGAGCCAACGTCGCGACCCAGACGGGACCGGTCACGAGGCCGAACGCCTGCCACGCAATGGCGGTCAACGTAAGTCCGTGCACGATGACCGGCCCCACGCCGAAGCGCGTCGACAGACGCTGCGCGAATGCCGATGCCAGCACGCAGCCGAGGCCGCCGAAGATGTAGGCAACGCCGATCGTGCCCGCGGACAGCCCCAGCTCGCGCGTCGCGAACAGGATCAGCACCGCGAGCTGCATGTGGTGCAGGATCTGCCACAAGCCCGCGAGCCAGGCGAGAGAAAGCAGCGTCGGGTTGTGCCGGACAAGCGCCAGTCCCTCGCGAATTTCATGGGTCACCGACGGCCGCGGACCCGGATGCGGCACATCCTGCGGAACACGTATGCGCCGCAGGATCAATGCCGACCCGAAGAACGTCAGCGCATCCAGCAGAATCGCGAACGGCGCGGTGACGAGCTGGATCAGGAGACCCGCCAAGCCAGGCGCGACCAGCGCCGCCGACGTCTCGCCCAATGCGACCTTCGCGTTCGCCTCGACCAGACGGCGGCGCCCGGCCATCTGCGCGAGCAGCACCTGATACGTCGCCCCGCCGATGACGTTCTGCACACCGCAGAGAAAACCGACCGCATAGAGAATCTCGATCGAAAGCCCGCCCGCGAACGCGGCGATGGGGATTGCGAGCAGCGCGAGGCCACGGCCGATATCGCTGGCGATCACGATCGGCAGCTTGCGCACGCGGTCGATCAGCACGCCGGCGTGCAGGCTCACCAGCGCGAACGGCAGCGTTTCCAGCGCGACCAGCACGCCCATCTGCCAGGGTGTGGCCTGCAACAGGACGGCCGCCGTCAGCGGCAACGCCAGGTTCGTGATCTGCGCGCCGTATGACGTCACGGTCAGCGACGTCCATAGCTTCATGAACTCCGGGTCGCGCCAGAGGCCACTGAACAGTTGCCCGAGTTTTCGTTGCAGTGCCGACATGATGCTCGCTGACTCGTCCCCGGCAAAGCCGGAACGCGCCGAAAACAACCGGCGAAAAATCGCAAAAAGGCGGGCGGGTACTGCGAAGGAACCGGATCCCGCCTGCTGCCTGGCGGGACTCCGGCCAGGCGATTACCGCGTATCGCCGCGGCAGATCGGGAACGGGAGGGTCACGCGCGCCATCTCCGGTTGCCAGGTGCGGATGATGCTGCCGCCGACGCACGCCGACGTTCCGGCCCCGCCAGCGGGCGGAAGCGGATCGAATAGGTGCGCGTTGAACATGGGTCCCCGGAGCGTTGCGTTCGTGACGGATTCCATCCTACGCCGCGGCGCGTGGCACAGCAATCGGACGCGCCGCCGTCCGGCATGGCCGACGCACCGACTGTCGCGCGGCAGCAACGGCCCGGGAGACCGCCCCGTCACTTGCCGGTCTTGCGCCGGTCGAGGTCGATGTCGAGGTACTTCCAGCTGTGTTCCATATTCACGTGCTTCTTGTACCCCAGCACCCAGGGCCACACCAGCGTGTTCTCGATCCGATAGACGCCGAGATCCCACGGATTGTAGGCGGCGACGAGTTCGGCCATCTTCCGATAGGCGGCGTTGCGCTCGGGTCCGTCGGGAAGCGCTTTGGTCTTCCGGTAGAGTTCGTCGTACGCGGGCAGCGCGAATCGCGAATAGTTGGATTGTCCGATGTTCCGGCCATAAAGGAGCTGCATGAACGCGTCGCCTTCGCCGTAGGTGTTGATCCAACCAACCGGCCACATCTGCAGTTGTCCCGCGCGGCCCATGCGCAGAAGGTCGGGCCACTTCTGCTTCAGGAAGTCGATCCGTATCCCGAGCGCGGTCATGTTCTTTTTCCACAGCTCGTCTCGTTCGCGATCGCGACCCGATGGCGTCGAGGCCATCACCACGGTGAGCGGCTTGCCATCCGGCATGTCGCGCCAGCCGTCCTTGTCACGGTCGATGTAGCCGAACTTGTCGAGAAGCGCCTTCGCCGCCGCCGGATCGTAAGGCGCCCGCGCGACGAAACCCGGGTTATGCCCGGCGACTCCTGGTGGAATCGGCTGGGTTGCCACGAGCGCCTGCCCCTGCCACCAGACCTTGATCATTTCCTCGGTGTTGAACCCCATGATCATCGAGCGCCGCAGCGCGATTTTCTCGGGCGTGTAGCCGCCGACGATCTTGTCCTCCATGTTGAAGTACGTGTACGAGAGCGCCGGCTGCGTCACGCGATGCAGCGTTACCCCCTTGTCCGCGAATTGCGGCTTGAGTGCATTCCCCGGGCCGAGCACGTTGCCGACGAGGTCCGCCGGCACGTTGACGTAGTCGAGCTCGCCGCTCGCGAACGCCAGGAGCAGCGGGTTCGACTCTTCGATGATCGAGATGTCGACGCGCCCGATCTGCGGCAGCCGCTTGCCCTTCATCCGTGCGACGAGCTCGCGGTCGCCGGGCTCGCCGCCTTCGGGATATTGTTCTTCGCGGAAACCGGGATTCGCCTCGAGCACGATCTTCTGTCCGCGCCGCCACTCCTTCAGCCGGTACGGCCCGGTGCCAACCGGATTGGCCATCGCCCAGCCCGAGGCATCGCCGTAGGTCTCGATCACCTCGCGCGCCACCGCCCCCATGGTCGATTGCGTCAGGTACCCCTGCAGCACGTAGTCCGGCTCTTTCAGCGTGATCTGCAGCGTGTAGCGGTCGAGCGATTTCAACCCCGACATCGGCGCGTCGTAGTCGAGCCGCCCGGCCGCCTTCGCCTTGGCCAGCACGTCGTCGGAACCGGCGATCTTGCCGTCGAGGTACCAGAGAAACGGCGCGCGCATCCGCGGATCGAGCAGGCGCTTGAACGCGTAGACGTAGTCGTCTGCGGTAAGCTCGCGTTTCTTCCCCTTGAACGCCGGATCGTCGGCAAAATAAATGCCCGCCTTGACCCGGATCTTCCATGTGCGACCGTCCGCCGAGATCTCGGGCATCGCCGCCGCCGTGTTCGGAATGACCCGGTGCGGCCGCGCGAGGTAGTCGAACGTGAAGAGTGGCTCGAAGATCGCGCGTTCGACGTGGCTCGAGTAATAGTCGGACGTCGCCTGCGGATCGAACCCGGTTTCGGCGATCGGAAACGCCACGCGCAGCGTCTTGGCCGGATCGGCCCACTTCGGCTGCGCCAGCACGGATGTCGCCACGCACGCGAGCGCCAGGCCGCCCGCGACGAGGCCGATCGCCGACCATTCGCGGCGCGGCATTCTATCTGTCCGCCGCCTTGCGGCGTTTGAGATCGATGTCATAGAAACGCCAGGGGTGCCGGTCGAAGGCGTTGTACTTGTAGCCGGCGAGCCACGGCTGAACGAGGACGTTCTCGTAACGATAGGCATGGAGATTCCACGGCGCGTAGATCGCGACCAGCTCCGACATCCGCTGCATGAGCTTCGTGCGCTCCGCGCCGTCCGGCATCCCCCGCGCCTCGACGTAGAGCCGGTCGAATTCGGGAAGCTTGAAGCGCGCGAGATTGGAAAATCCCGCATGCCCGCCATAGAGCAACGCGAGAAATCCGAAACCTTCGGGCGTCGTATTGATGTTGCCGAGGAACCACATCTGCAGCTGTCCCAGGCGCGCCGCCTTCAAGTTGTCGGCGAACTTCTGGTTGAGGAATTCGACGCGTAATCCGACCGCGTTCATGCTGCGTTGCCACAGTTCCATATACTGCCGGTCCAGCGCGTTCGTCCCGGCCGCGATCTTCAGCACCAGCGGCTTGCCGCTCGGAAGATCGCGCCAGCCGTCCTTGTCCCGATCGACGTAGCCGAACTTGGCGAGGAGCGCCTTCGCCGCGGCGGGATCGAATTTCGCGTGGCCATCGAATTTCGGGTTGTAGCCGGTGACGTTCGGCGGGATCACCTGGGTCGCCGGAAACGCCTGTCCCGCCCGCAGCACGCGAATCTCCTCGCCCACGTTGTACGCCATGCCGATCGCGCGGCGCAGCGCGATTTTTTCCGGCGTGTAACCGCCAACGACCGGATCCTCCATGTTGAAGAACGAATAGGTGATCGCGGGCTGGACGCCCCGGGCGAGCGTTATGCCTTCCTTGGCGAGCCGCGGTTGCAGGCGGTGGTCCGATTCGAGCACCTTCGGCACGAGATCGGACGGGACCGCGAGGTAATCGAGTTCCCCGAGCTCGAACGCCAGCAGCCGCGGGTTCGACTCCTCGATGATGCCGATCTCGATGCGGCCGATCAGCGGCAGCTTCTTGCCGCGCAACTTCGCGAATGCGCGGTCGTCGGGATGTTCGCTCTCCGGGTAGTACTCGTCGCGAAACGAAGCGTTCGCTTCGAGCACGATGCGTTGCCCGCGGCGCCAGTCCTTCAATCGGTAGGGCCCGGTCCCGACCGGGTTGGCCATCACCCAGCCCGCACCGTCCGCGTATGCCTCGACCACTTCGCGCGCAATCGCCGACGTGGCCACCGTCGTGAGATTGGCGAGAAGTTCGTAGTCGGCGTAGTTGAGCTTGGAGGCGGATCGTGTAGCGATCGATGGCCTGCAGACCTTCGATTGGTGCGTCGTAGTCGAACCGGCCCGTCTCCTTCGCCTTGGCGACGACCGGCTCGGCGCCGACGAAATGACCGTCGAAAACCTGCAGCGAATTCGAACGCATTCTTGGATCCAGCACGCGCTTCCACGCATACACGTAGTCGGCCGCCGTGAGCTCCCGGCGCTTTCCCTTGAACACAGGATCGTCGGCAAAGTAGATGCCGGGCCGCACACGGATCGTCCAGGTCTTGCCGTCGGACGAGATGTCGGGCATCGCCACCGCCGTGCCCAGAACGAGCTTGTAGGGACGGGCGAGAAAATCGTACCGGTACAGCGGATCGAAGATCGCGCGGTTGACGCTGTTCGAGTACTCGTCGCCGGCGGCCTGCGGGTCAAAGCCGGTTTCCGGAGTCGGAAACGCGACGTGCAGCACCTTGTTCGGATCCGGCTGCGCCTGCGAAGGACCGGCGACGCCCGCAAGCGTCAACGACATCGCGACGGCGACAACGGCGGCGCGCGAAACCCTCATCCCGGAAATCTACAGCAGTTTCTCGATGTCGCCGGCCAAGCTTGCGGGCTCGGCGTTCGGCGCATAGCGCTCGACGACGTTGCCCTTGCGGTCGACCAGGAACTTGGTGAAATTCCACTTGATCGTTTCGGAACCGAGCAACCCGGGCTTCGCGGCTTTCAGGTGGCGATAGAGCGGCGCGGCGTCGGCACCATTGACATCGATCTTGGCAAACAGCGGAAACGTCACGCCGTAATTCACCTCGCAGAAGCTCTCGATCTCCTTCTCGCTGCCGGGCTCCTGCGCACCGAACTGGTTGCATGGAAAACCGAGGACCGCGAGGCCTTTGCCGGAAAATTTCTGGTGGAGCTCCTCCAGTCCCTTGTATTGCGGCGTGAAGCCGCATTTGCTCGCCGTGTTGACGATCAGGAGCGCCTTGCCCTTGTACGCATCGAGCTTCACGTTCTTGCCGTGAATGTCCTTGACCTTGAAATCGTAGATGGTTGCCATGCGCGTCTCCACGGAGCGATGCCGCCGATTATGCCCCCGACGAGGCCCGCGTGCGAGATGGCGGCCAGAACGACGGCACGGGTCGGCCCGCATTTCTCGCGGCGACTCGCTCCGCGAAGCGTCTGTTCCCGGTTTCGCTACGGCGCGCCGTATCCGCCGCCGCCGGGCGTTTCGACGACGAACACGTCGCCGGCATCCATCGCCACGGCAAACGTCGCGCCAAACTCCTCGCGCGCGCCCGCGTCGGGGTATCCCGCGCGCTCCACCCAGTTGCGCCCGACGGCGCCCGGTTGGCCGCCGGCGACGCCGAACGGCGCTACCCGGCGATGGTTGGCGAGCATCACCGCCGTCATCGGTTCCAGAAAGCGGACACGACGCACGCTGCCGTCGCCGCCGCGATGACGCCCGGCGCCTCCGCTGCCGCGGCGGATCGCATACGACTCCAGCAGGACCGGGAAGCGCCACTCGAGGACCTCGGGATCGGTCAGCCGCGAATTCGTCATGTGGGTCTGCACGACGCTCACGCCGTCGAAATCGGGACCGGCCCCGGAGCCACCGGAGATCGTCTCGTAGTACTGGTACGTGGCGTTGCCGAACGTGAAGTTGTTCATCGTGCCCTGCGACGCGGCAAGAACGCCGAGCGCGCCGTACAGCGTATCGGTGATCGCCTGCGACGTCTCGACGTTGCCCGCCACCACGGCCGCCGGATAGCGCGGCGCCAGCATCGACCCTTCGGGAATCACAATGTCGAGCGGTTTCAGGCAGCCGGCGTTCATCGGAATGTCGTCGTCGACCAGCGTGCGGAACACGTAGAGCACGGCCGCCTTGCACACGGCCGACGGCGCGTTGAAGTTGGTCGGCTGCTCCGCGCTCGTGCCGGTGAAGTCGATCGTCGCGCTGCGTCGCGCCTTGTCGATCGAGATCGTGACCACGATCGTCGCGCCGCTGTCCATCTCGTACTCGAAATGCCCGTCCTTCAGCACGTCGAGCACGCGGCGCACCGATTCCTCGGCGTTGTCCTGCACGTGCCCCATGTAGGCGCGCACGACGGAAAGCCCGAAGTGGCCGACCATCTTCGCGAGCTCGTCGGCACCCTTGGCGCACGCCGCCACCTGCGCGCGCAGATCGGCGAGATTCTGTTCGACATTGCGCGACGGGTAGCGGCCCGACGAAAGGATCGCGCGCATCTCGGCGTCGAGGAACCGGCCCTCGGCGACGAGCTCGCACGTTGTCGAGCAGCACGCCCTCCTCGTCGACGTGCGTCGAATCGGGCGGCATCGATCCCGGCGTGATGCCGCCGATGTCGGCATGGTGGCCGCGCGACGCGACATAGAACTCCGGCGCGCGAGCCCGAGTCGGGACGCTCGCTTTGCCGGCGTCGAGAAACACCGGCGCGATCACGGTCACGTCGGGCAGATGCGTGCCGCCGTTGTACGGGGCGTTCAGCACGAAGACGTCGCCGGGCCGCATCGTTCCCGTGCGTCGCGTCGATGATGGTCTTCACGCTCTCGCCCATCGATCCCAGGTGCACCGGCATGTGCGGCGCATTGGCGATGAGATTGCCTTCGGCGTCGAACAACGCGCACGAGAAATCGAGGCGTTCCTTGATGTTGACCGAGTAGGCGGTATTGGCGAGCGTCACGCCCATCTGCTCGGCGATCGCCATGAACAGGTTGTTGAAGACCTCGAGCAGCACCGGATCGGCGCGTCGTGCCGATCGCATGCGCGCGCCGCGCGGCCTCGACGCGTTCGAGCACGAGGTCACCCCGCGCTGTGCAGGTCGCGCGCCAGCCCGGCTCGACGACCGTCGTCGCATTGTCCTCGCGGATCACCGCCGGACCGGCAACGGCGTCGCCGGGGCGCAGATGCATCGCGGTCGTAGACGGCGGCATCGCGGAACGCCCCTTCCGTGTAGATCCGGGTCGTCGCTGATCGGTGCGAGTGCGTGCGCGCGCGGCGCGAAAGACGCGATGGCCGTCTTTCGCATCGTGCGTCCTGCCGATCGCCTCGACCGCGACGGCTTCGACGACGAGCGCCTTGCCTGGCATCAGGAAACCCGTACTGCTGCCGATATCTGCGCTCGAACTCGGCGACGACGCGCGCCGCCGTCGGCGACACCTGTCTCGAGCGTGGTATCGGTGCCTTCGTACTTGACGTGCAGCGTGCGCGCGGCACGCGATGCGCTCGCCGGGATCCCCTGCGCCGCAACGTCGCTGCGTGCCGACGCCTCGAGCGTCGCAAGCGTCTTCTCCGCCTCCGCCAGCGCGCCATCGGAGAGGCGCGCCTCGACGGCCTGCTGGCGCAACGCGCGCACGTCGGCGAGCCCCATGCCGTAGGCCGAGAGCACGCCGGCAAGCGGATGGAGCAGCACGCGCGTCATCCCGAGCGCGTCGGCGACAAGGCACGCGTGCTGCCCGCCCGCGCCGCCGAAACAGCACAGCGTGTAATCGGTGACGTCGTAGCCGCGCTGCGACCGAAATGTGCTTGATCGCGTTCGCCATGTTGGCGACGGCGATCTTGAGAAACCCGTCGGCAACCTCCTCCGGCGACTGCACGCGGCCGGTCTTCGCGGCGACGTCCGCGGCGAGGGCCGCGAACTTGCGGCGCACCACCGCGGCGTCGAGCGGCTCGTCGCCGCCGGGTCCGAATACACGCGGAAACAGTTCCGGATCGAGCTTGCCGACCATCACGTTGCAGTCGGTGACGGTCAACGGGCCGCCGCGCCGGTAGGATGCCGGTCCGGGATTCGCGCCGGCCGATTCCGGGCCGACGCGAAAGCGCGAGCCGTCGAAGCGGCAGATCGAGCCGCCACCCGCGGCGACCGTATGGATGCGCATCATCGGCGCGCGCAAGGCGCACCCCGGCGACCTCGGTGACGAAGGCGCGCTCGTACTCGCCGGCCTAGTGGGTGACGTCGGTCGACGTGCCTCCCATGTCGAAGCCGATGATCCGGTCGAAGCCGGCGAGACGCGACACCTCGACCGCGCCGACGATGCCGCCCGCGGGGCCCGACAGGATCGCGTCCTTGCCCTGGAACAGGTGCGCGTCGGTGAAGCCGCCGTGACGACTGCATGAACTGCAGCCGCGGCGCGCGCCGCGCATGCGCTCCCGCGCGTGCCCCGCGCGTCTTCCGTCGCCCCTCGACGCCGCGTCCCTGGAGCCCGAGCTCGCGCTCCACCTGGCCGACGTAGCGGCGCAGGATCGGCGACAGGTAGGCGTCGACCACGGTCGTGTCGCCGCGCGAGACGAGCTTCATCAGCGGACAGACCTCGTGCGAAACCGACACCTGTGCGAAGCCGAGTTCGCGCGCCAGCGCCGCCAGCGCCTGTTCGTGCTGCGGATAGCGGTAGCCGTGCATCAGCACGATCGCGACGGCGCGCGATGCCGGCATCGCGTGCGCGGCGAGCTCGTCCCGCGACCGACGCGAGGTCGAGCGGACGCACGATCTCGCCGCGCGCACCGATGCGCTCGTCGGCCTCGATCACGCGCTCGTAGAGCAGCGTCGGCAGTTCGATCCGCCGCACGAAGAGCTTGGGCCGGTTCTGGTAGGCGATGCGCAGCGCGTCGGCGAAACCCGCGGTGATGACGAGCGCGGTGCGCTCGCCCTTGCGCTCGAGCAGCGCGTTGGTCGCGACCGTCGTGCCCATCTTCACCGCGTCGATGCGTTCCCGGCCGGCAACGGCTCGTCCGGGCGCGAGGCCGAGCAGCTCGCGAATGCCGTGCACCGCGGCATCGGCGATAGCGCTCGGGATTTTCCGACAGCAGCTTGTGCGTGACGAGCGATCCGTCGGGCCGGCGCGCGACGATGTCGGTGAACGTGCCGCCGCGGTCGATCCAGAATTGCCAACCTGCGGACGTCGGGGTAGAGGGCGTAGCAGTCATCGGATTGAATGCGGGAGACACGGCCGGCAGGCAGTGGCACCCCGCAACCGCGCGTCATTATAGGCTGCGCGAGTTGCATCGTCGGGCGCCACGCCGATCGCTGCGGTCGGCATCCGTTCGACTATCGCACGTCTGCGCGGAGGTTGGCTCGGCGCGTCGGTGCAACGAATCGTCGCCTTTCCGCGCTTTGTCACCTGGCTGCGCGGAGGAGCGTTGGCTCGGGCTCCGGTGCAACGAATCGTCTCCTTTCCCCTTTTTCACCTGGCTGCGCGAAGGCGTTGGCGCGGGCTTCGGGTGCCGCGAATCGCGTCCACCTGCGGGTACCCGATGCGATCGCAGGCGGTCGACCCACGACCGCCCGCGTCGCGTCACCCGCGACGGCGGACCGCGGCACAGGCGCCCGCTGCCAACGCCTCCGCTTCGCCCGGACGGCATCACGTCCAATTGCGACGATGATGCGAATCCTGCCCTACCGTACGCCGATCAACAACCGCGAACGTGACGATTCCCACGCCAATGCGACAGGCGGCGACACGGCACTATCCGCGTGGTGCCGCAGCGCGCGCCACCGGGCGCCTGGGCCGCGCCCTCCGTCGCGGGTGGCTGCGGACGCCTGGTCGGCGTTGGGTCGCCGACCGTGGCCGTACCGGGTACCCGCAGGACGGGCCGATGGCGGCCTCCGAAGCCCGGCGGCGCACGCTGCCGCACCACGTCGAAGCAGACCACGTCGAGCATGCCCGCGTAGTTCTCGCCGAGCACCACCCAACGGCACACGACGCCCGTGCTCCGGCATCCCGAAACCCCGCGCCAAGCGCGCCATTTGTGGTAAAACTGCACGGTCCGCCGCCGTTGGCTTGCTCACGTCAATGGCGCGCGTTCCCTCCCCGCGTTTCAGGAGCTCCAACATGATCCGTCTCAACGTTTTCACCGCTGCGCTCGCGCTTCGCCATCGCGCTGCCCGTGGCCGCCCAGACCAAGTGGGACATGCCGACCGCCTACCCGGCCACCAATTTCCACACCGAGAACATCCAGCAATTCGCCGACGACGTCGACAAGGCCACCGGCGGCAAGCTCAAGATCACGGTGCACGCCAACGCGTCGCTGTTCAAGGCGCCCGAGATCAAGCGCGCCGTGCAGGGCGGACAGGCGCAGATCGGCGAGATCCTGCTCGTCAATTACGAGAACGAGGATCCGCTCTACGGCCTCGACGGCATTCCGTTCCTCGCGACGTCCTACGCCGATTCGCTCGAAGCTCTACAAGGCGTCGCGCAAGGCGCTCGACGACAAGCTCGCGAAGCAGGGCATGAAGCTGCTGTACACGGTGCCGTGGCCGCCGCAGGGCATCTACACGAAGCGCACGCTCGCGAGCGCGGCGGACATGAAGGGCCTCAAGTGGCGCGCCTACAGCCCGGCCACGTCGAAGATCGCCGAACTGGTCGGCGCGCAGCCGATGACCGTCCAGGCCGCCGAAGTGCCGCAGGCGCTTGCCACCGGTGTCATCGATTCGTACATGTCGTCCGGCGCGACCGGCTACGACTCCAAGACCTACGAGCACATCAAGAACTTCTACGACACGCAGGCCTGGCTGCCGAAGAACGCGATCATCGTCAACCAGAAGGCGTTCGACGCGCTCGACAAGTCCGACGCAGGCCGCGGTGCTGAAGGCCGCCGCCGAAGCCGAGACGCGCGGCTGGAAGATCTCGCGAGGAGAAGAACGGCTGGTACCTCGACCAGCTGAAGGGCAAGGGCATGAACATCGCGAAGCCCTCCGAGCAGCTGACGCGGACCTGCGCAAGGTCGGCAACTACATGCTCGCCGAATGGCTGCGCAAGTCCGGCGACGACGGCCGGAAGGTGATCGACGCCTATCGCGCGATGTGATGCGGCGTCGTGCGCTGGTATCCTCGACGCCTGTACGACGCCGCCGGCTATCTGGCGGCGTTGTTCTTGGTGGGGACGCTCGCGATGGTGCTGATCGGCATCGCCGGGCGCCTGCTGGACTTCTACGTTCCGGGCACCGATTCGTACGCCGGCTACTGCATGGCCGCGTGCCGGCTTCCTGGCGCTGGCGCACACGCTGAAGCGCGGCGAGCACATCCGCGTCACGCTTGATCCTCGAGCACGTCGGGCCGGACGCGCAGCGCGCGCTCGAACTCGTGGGCGCTGGCGGTGGCGACTCTGCTCGCGGCGCTGTTCGCGTTCTACAGCATCCGGCTCGCGTTGCAGTCGTGGCAGTTCAACGACATCTCGACCGGGAACGACGCGACGCCGCTGTGGATTCCGCAGCTCGCGATGGCGGTCGGCACGCTCATCCTGCTGATCGCCTTCGTCGACGAATTCGCGCTCGAATGGGCGGGGAAACGCGTCGGACGAAATCGGGCGAAGCGCTCCATCATGAATGAACCGCGATCGATGACCGCATGGACGCCTGATCACGACGCTCCTTGTCGTCGCGCTGTTCGCGCTGCTGGGCAGCGGCGTCTGGATCGGCCTCGCGCTGGCTGGCGTGGCGTGGATCGGCATGGAACTCTTCTCGTCGCGACCGGCCGGCGACGCGATGGCGGTCACGATCTGGGGCTCGGCGTCGTCGTGGACGCTGACCGCGCTGCCGCTGTTCGTCTGGATGGGCGAGATCCTGTTCCGCACCCGGCTGTCCGAGGACATGTTCCGCGGTCTCGCGCCCTGGCTCGAGCGCCTGCCGGGCCGGCTGCTGCACACCAACATCATCGGCTGCACGATCTTCGCCGCGGTCTCCGGGTCGTCGGCCGCGACCTGCGCGACGATCGGCAAGATGACGCTGCCGGAACTGAAGGCCCGCGGCTATCCGGAAGGCGATCACGATCGGCACGCTGGCCGGCGCCGGCACGCTCGGCCTGCTGATTCCGCCGTCGATCATCATGATCGTCTACGGCGTCACCGCCGACGTATCGATCGCGCAAGCTCTTCATCGCCGGCGTCATCCCCGGCATCCTGCTCGCGCTGCTCTTCTCGGGCTACATCGTCGATCTGGGCGCTGCTGCATCCGGGCAGGATCCCGGCCACGACGACGAAGACGACGTTCGCGCAGAAAGCTACACGCGTCGCGCCATCTCATTCCCGTCGTGCTCCTGATCGTGCTGGTGCTGGGCTCGATCTACGCGGGCGTCGCCACCGCCACCGAGGCGGCGGCGTTCGGCGTCGTCGGCGCGCTCGGCGATCTCCGCGCCGCAGGGCTCGCTCACGCGCGCGACGTTCGCCGCGAGCCTGATGGGCGCGACGCGCCTCTACTGCATGATCGCGCTGATCCTCGCCGGCGCGTCGTTCCTGACGCTCGCGATGGGCTACATCGGCCTGCCCCGCCATCTCGCCGAGTGGATCGGCGGGCTCGGGTCTGTCGCCGTTCGCGCTGATCCTCGCGCTGATGGTCTTCTACATCGTGCTCGGCTGCTTTCTCGACGGCATCTCGATGGTCGTGCTGACGATGGGCGTGATCCTGCCGACCGTCGAGGCGGCCGGCATCGATCTGCTCTGGTTCGGCATCTTCATCGTGCTCGTCGTCGAGATGGCGCAGATCACGCCGCCCGTCGGCTTCAACCTGTTCGTGCTGCAGGGCATGACGCAGCAAGCAGATCACCTGGATCGCGAAGCAGGCGCTGCCGATGTTCCTGCTGATGATCGTCGCCGTGCTGCTGATCTGGTACTTCCCGCAGACTCGTCACCTTTCTGCCGCAGCAGATGAAGATGGGTTGAGGCGGCACGGAAAACAACGCATGCGGAGCGGAGCGCCGTACAGCGCAATGATGAAGACGCCGTTCGCGGTGCTGGGCATCCGCACGGCGGGCGGCGCGGTGACCGGGATCGAGTACCTGCCGAAGACGGAGCGCGCAACGGCGTTGTCGTACCGTGGTGGTTCCAGGTGCAAGGAACCGTACAGCCGCGTCCGCCTGGCGTCTTGACGCTTTGACGTTTTAGCGTTATCGTCACCGGATGGAAGACTCCAAGCGCGCGACCGTCTATTTCGACGCATCCGTCCATCAGGCGCTGCGCCTCAAGGCCGCTGCGACAGACCAATCGATATCGGACATGGTCAATGACGCGGTGAAGCTGACGTTGGCGGAGGACGCCGAGGATCTCGCCGCACTCGATCAGCGCAAGTCCGAGCGCGGCATTTCCTTCGAATCGCTGGTCCGTGATTTGCGGAAACGTGGCCGGATTTAGGCTGCTGATCAAACCGGCCGCCGCGAAGGAAGTCGAGGCGATCGGAACCAAGCGGGATCGCCAGCGCATCGTGAGTCGCATACAAGCGCTCGGCACCGAGCCACGACCCGCAGGCTGCGAGAAATTGGCCGGTGCCTCGGGGCTCTACCGTATTCGACAGGGCCACTACCGCGTCGTCTACCTTGTCAACGACGATCAACGCATCGTCGAGATCGTCAAAGTGGGCCATCGACGCGAAGTCTATCGAAGCGACCTGTGACCACGGCCTACCCGGCTTTCGATAACGTCCCCCTATCTACCTGATGCCCGTGTCCTCGGACATGATCGACGCCTTCTGCGACCAGATCTGGCTGCAGGACGGGCTCGCGCCCTCGTCGCTCGCGAGTTATCGCCGCGACCTGCTCGCGTGGGCCGGCTGGCTCGACCGGCACGGCAACTCGCTCCTTGCCGCGCAACGCGCCGACGTCGAGAGTTACCTGGCCGAGCAGTTCCGCGCGAAAGCGAAGGCGACGTCGATCGCCCGCCGGCTCTCGTCGCTGCGGCGCTTCTACGCGCTGCAGCTGCTGCAGGGCACGCTGCGCGCCGATCCGACGCTGCGCGTGCGCGCGCCGAAGCTGCCGCGCCGATTGCCGAAGAACCTGTCCGAGGCGCAGGTCGAGGCCCTGCTCGCCGCCCCCGATCCCGAAACGACGCTGGGCTTGCGCGATCGCGCGATGCTGGAGACGCTGTACGCCACCGGCCTGCGCGTCTCCGAACTCGTCGGACTCACGCTCGCGCAGGTCTCGCTCGACATGGGCGTGGTGCGCGTGCTCGGCAAGGGCAGCAAGGAGCGGCTCGTCCCGCTCGGCGAGGAGTCGATCGAATGGCTGAAACGCTACCTTGCCACCGGCCGCCCGGCGCTTGCAGGCGGCGGCAAGAGCGCCGCGGTCTTCGTCACCGCGCGCCGCGGCCCGTTGACGCGACAGGCGTTCTGGGCGCTGTTGAAGCGTCTAGCGATCAAAGCAGGCATTTCGGCCGCCAGCATCTCTCCCCACGTGCTGCGCCATGCGTTCGCGACGCACCTCCTCAACCATGGCGCCGATCTGCGCGTCGTCCAGTTGCTGCTCGGCCATGCCGACATCACGACGACGACGATCTACACGCACGTTGCGCGCGAACGGCTGAAGAAGCTCCACGCGCAGCATCATCCGCGCGGCTGAACGATATTCCTGGCTTGTCGCCGCCTTCGGGCAGAAAACCTCTTCCGTCCTGCTCCCACTTGCCCATAACGGAAACTTCGCCTAGCCTGTCGTCGGTCGCCGCATCGCACTGACGATCGTCGGGGACAGGGAGAGGCTCGATGGCTCGGGGGACGAAGCCCGCGAAGACCAAGGTCGAAGCCAAGCGTCCGGTCGCAAAGCGGGCGTCGGGTGACGACCGTCCGAAGATGCGCGCGCTCGCGGTGCGCCTGGCGGAAGCCCTGGATCAGCAGGCCGCGACGAGCGAGATTCTGCGCGTCATGGCGGTCTCGCCCAACGACGTGCAGCCGGTGCTGGATGCGGTCGCAGAGAGAGCGGCGCGCTTGTGCAAGGCGCCATTTGCGCGAGTACTGCTCGTCGACGGCGAAGTTCTGCGTTCAATGGCGGAATTCGCGGCCGACGGAGGCGACCTCATATCTCACGTTCCCATCGTGCTGAAGCGGTCCTCGATCAGCGGGCGTGCCGTGCTCGATGGCGAAATCGTCCACCACGCCGACATCGTTCCGCTCGTCGATGCAGAATTTCCCGACGCCCGGGAAAACGTACGGCTAACCGGGTCCCGCGCTGCGCTCGCCGTGCCGTTGATGCGCGCGGCCGGAGCGGTCGGCGCGCTCTATCTGTGGCGCCGCGAGCCGGGGCTGTTCGCGCCGGACCAGGTCGCGCTGGTGCAGACGTTCGCCCGTCAGGCGGCGATCGCGATCGACAGCGTGCGCCTGTTCAAGGAAACGAAAGAGGCGCTCGAGCAGCAGACGGCGACGAGCGAGATCCTGCGCGCGATCTCGCGCTCGCCGACGGACGTCAAGCCGGTTTTCGAGACGATTGCGGCCAACGCGCTCCGCCTCTGCGACGCGACATTCAGCGGGTGCTTCAGTTACGACGGCGAACTCATTCGCATTGCCGCGCTGCACCACATCAGGCCCGAAGGCATCCCGGCGTTCGACGCGGCCTACCCCTGCCCGCCGAGCCGGGGAGGCGGCACCCAGCGGGCAATCCTCACGGGCCGCCTCGTCCACATCCCCGACATCCGGCAGGACCCCGAGTACGTCTACCACGACACGGCGAAGAACGCCGACTACCGCAGCGTCCTCGCCGTGCCGATGCTGCGTGATGGTCGCACGATCGGAGCGATTACCGTGTATCGCGACACTCCGCGCCCATTCCCGGCCGCGCAGATCGTGCTTTTGCAGACGTTCGCCGAACAGGCGGTGATCGCGGTCGAGAACGTCCACCTGTTCACCGAACTGGAGGCTCGCAACCATGATCTTGCGGAGGCACTGGAGCGACAGACAGCGACGAGCGATATCCTGGCCGCGATCGCCAATTCGCCGGCCGACATCAAGCCGATCCTCGAAACTGTAGTTCAAGCCGCCGCCCGCTATTGCGGTGCGCCAGATGTCGCGCTGCTCCGCGTCGACGGCGACCTGCTTCGGGGCGCCGCGGCAGTGGGGGCCTTCGGCGACGTGCTGCGGCTCGGCGTCGGACACATCGAGGCGCTCGAAATTCCTCTGACGACCGGTTCGGTGAGCGGCCGGGCAACACTGGAGCGGCGTAGCGTCCATGTCCACGACCTCGCGGCCGAGAGCGAGGATGAATATCCGATGGGGCGCGAGCTTCAGCGCCGATTCGGACATCGCACGATGCTTGCTGTGCCTCTGCTGCGCGAGGGCGCCGCGATCGGAGTGATCGCCCTGTTCCGAACCGAAGTGAAGCCGTTCGCAGACAAGCAGGTCGAACTGCTCAAGACCTTCGCGGATCAGGCCGTGATCGCGATCGAAAACGCGCGGTTGTTCCGGGATCTCGAAACCCGCAATCGCGACCTCACGGAGGCGCTGGAGCAGCAGACAGCAACGAGCGAAATCCTGCGCGTGATCAGTCAATCGCAGATGGACGCACAGCCGGTATTCGATACAATCGCGACGGCAGCGCTGAAGCTCTGCTGCGCGAGCGCGGCGATTGTAGTGACGTTCGACGGCGAGTTAATTCACCTCGTTTCGCTCGCGAACATGAATCCCGAAGGGGCCGATGCCTTGCGCCGGACTTACCCGAGGCCGCCCAGCCGCGATACCAGTAGCGCGCGAGCGATCCTGACGCGCAGCATCACCGCGATCCCGGACGTGCTCCTCGACCCCGACTATGCGACGAGGGCTTCCGCAATTGCCGGTGACCGCCGAAGCGTCCTCTCGATTCCTTTGATGCGAGAAGGGAATCCGATCGGCGCCATCAGCGTCGTGAAACCCGAGCCCGGACCATTCTCCGACAATCAAATCGCGCTGCTTCAGACCTTTGCCGATCAGGCCGTGATCGCGATCGAAAACGCGCGGTTGTTCCGGGAGCTCGAAACCCGCAATCGCGACCTCACCGAGGCGCTGGAGCAGCAGACGGCGACGAGCGAAATCCTGCGAGTTATCTCGAGCTCGCCCACCGACGTTCAGCCCGTGTTCGACATCATTGCGCAGCGCGCGGGAAAACTGTGTGGTGCCGACGTCGCGGTGGTCTCGAAGTTTGACGGCAAGCTCATCGAATTGGCCGCGATTCATGGGCTCGTGCCGGAAGGCGTGAAGGTGGTCCGCACCCTGTTCCCGATGGAGGTCGACGCGCAGACCGTGACTGCGCGCGTCATTCGGGGTTCCGCCGTAGTTCACATCGCGGACGTATTCGCTGAACAAGACTACGCGCTCAAGCACTTCGCGCAGGCGGCCCAGTACCAAGCGGCCCTCGGCGTGCCCATCGTCCGCAACCGCAAGGTTATCGGATCGATCTTTGTCGGACGCGCGACGCCGGGCCTGTTCGCCGACTCGCAGGTCGCCCTGCTGAAGACGTTTGCCGACCAGGCGGTGATCGCGATCGAAAATGTTCGGCTGTTCAAGGAACTTGAGACCCGTAACCGCGACCTTACCGAGGCGCTGGAACAGCAGACGGCGACTGGCGAAATCCTGCGCGTGATCAGCGGTTCGCCGACCGATGTCCAGCCCGTGTTCGACGCGATCGCGCGAAGCTCAGTCCGTCTCTGCGACAGCCTGTTCGCGAACGTGTTCCGGTTCGACGGCGAACTCCTGCATTGGGTTTCGAGCGACCAGTACGCATCCAAGGCGGTCGATATATTGCGAACCACGTACCCGATGCGCCCCGATGTTTCCCAGGTATCGGGACGAGCAATACTCGCGAAGGCAATCGTCCGCATCGAAAATGCGCTGGCCGATCCGAACTACGACCATCGCTATGCGCTTGTCGGAGAGTGGCGGCGCATGCTGGGTGTGCCGATGCTACGCGAGGGCAATCCGATCGGCGTGATCGTCGTCGGGTTGGGCCGAACCCGGGCCGATTCCCACAGGCCCAGGAAGGATTGCTCCAGACCTTCGCCGACCAGGCGGTCATCGCGATCGAAAACGTGCGGCTGTTCACCGAACTCGACATTCGCAACCGGGATCTGACGGTCGCTCTGGAGCAGCAGACGGCGACGAGCGAGATCCTGCGCGTGATCAGCCAGTCGCAGACGGACGTGCAGCCGGTGTTCGACACCATCGCGGGCGCTGCGCTGAAGCTGTGCGCGGCCAGCTCGGCGAACGTATTCAGGTTCGACGGCGAACTGATCCATCTGGCCGCGTTCGTGAACCTGAATGCAGAATACGGCGAGGAATTGCGCCGACTCTTTCCCAGGCCACGCAGCCGCGACACGGCGGTCACCCGCGCGATCCTGACGGGCCGCGTTGTCGAGGTTCCGGATGTACTGAAGGATCGCGACTATGCGATCGCGCGAAATTCGATCATTGGGGGCTTTCGCAGTGTCCTGGCTGTTCCCCTGTTGCACGAGCACAGTCCGATTGGCGCCATCGCCGTCGGTCGTCCCGAGGCGGGACACTTCTCCGACAACCAGATCGCGCTGCTCCAGACCTTCGCCGACCAGGCCGTGATCGCCATCGAGAACGTGCGGCTGTTCAAGGAACTGGAAGCGCGGACCACGCAGCTCACGCAATCGGTCGGCGAGCTGAAAGCGCTGGGCGAAGTCGGGCAGGCGGTCAGCTCGACACTGGACCTCGCGACCGTGCTGTCCACGATCGTCGCCCGCGCCACGGGGCTCGCCGGCATGGACGGCGGCGCTATCTACGAATACGACGAGGCGCGCGAGGAATTCCATCTGCACACGACCGATCGGCTGCCCGACGAGCTGGTCGACGCGCTTCGCGCCAGTCCCATTCCGCAAGGGAGAGGGCGCGATCGGCGCGGCTGGCGGTGACCCTGGAACCGGTCGAGATCCGCGATATCGCTGGACGAAGGCATCTATCAGAGCCGCGTTCGGGAGATTCTCGTTCGCCTGGGTTATCGGTCGCTGCTCGCGGTGCCGCTGCTGCGCGAGGACCACCTGCTCGGCGGACTGGTCGTCAATCGCAAGAAGCGCCGGCGAATTCGCGCCGCAGGTGATCGACCTGCTGAAGACCTTCGCGACCCAGTCGGCGCTGGCCATCCAGAACGCGCGGCTCTTCCGGGAGATCGAGGACAAGAGCCGGCAGCTCGAAGTGGCGAGCCAGCACAAGAGCGAGTTCCTCGCCAACATGTCGCACGAGCTGCGCACGCCGCTCAACGCGATCATCGGCTTCTCGGAAGTGCTGGCCGAGCGGATGTTCGGCGAGCTCAACGACAAGCAGGCGGAGTACCTGGCCGACATCCTCGAGTCCGGACGGCATCTGCTGTCCCTGATCAACGACATCCTCGATCTGTCGAAGATCGAGGCGGGCCGGATGGAACTCGATCTGTCCGATTTCGATCTGCCGGGCGCCGTCGACAACACGCTGACCCTGGTGCGCGAGCGCGCGCACCGGCGCGGAATCGCGCTCGAGCGCGCGGTCGATCCGGGTCTCGCGATCATTCGCGCCGACGAACGCAAGGTGAAGCAGGTGCTGCTGAACCTCCTGTCGAACGCGCTGAAGTTCACGCCCGAAGGCGGGCGCATCGACGTGCGCGCCGACGAGCGTGACGGCATGGCCGAGATTTCGGTGACGGACACCGGCGTGGGCATCGCGCCGGAAGATCAGGCGGCGGTGTTCGAGGAATTCCGGCAGGTCGGATCGGCGGCGAAGAAAGATCGAGGGCACCGGACTCGGGCTCGCCATCTCGCGGAAGTTCGTCGAACTCCACGGCGGGACGATCTGGGTAACGAGTCAAGTTCGGCGCGGGCTCGACGTTTGCGTTCACGCTGCCGCTGACGACCGCATAGGATTGCCTGCCCGATTGACGAGCGGCTGCGCGATCAAACTTACCGGAACGCCCTGAGGCCCGCTTGCGCCGCGTTCGCTCGCGCTGGGTTCTTACCCTCGCGTTCGCTCGATCGCGATCCCGAGTTCCTTGACGCCGGCGATCGGCGCGAGCTTCGCGACGCGCACCTTGACCCACGGCGCCTCGAACTCGCCCATCAGGACGTCCGCGATCGCCTGCGCGAAACGCTCCATCAGCTTGTGCGGATGATCGGCGGCGAAGGCCTGCAGGCGCTTTACGACCGCCGCATAGTCGAGCGCATCGCCGAAGTCGCCGGTGCGGAACACCTTGTCCGACGGGAGGCCGAGCTCGACGTCGAGCCGGATCGTCTGCGCGAGCTGCTGTTCCCAATCGTAGATGCCGATGCGCGTCTCGACGCGGAGGTCGTGGATGAAGATGGCGTTCATGCCGCTTTGCTAGAATCTGCGAGTTAACGAGGTCGCGTCGCGCAATCGCCTCGGACCGATGTTTGCGCAGCCATTCTAACCGACGCCCCGGCCCATGCTCGCCTCGCTTCTATTCGTCGTCGCCGGCTACCTGATCGGCTCCATTTCGTTCGCCGTGGTGACGAGCAGGCTTTTCGGGTTGCCCGATCCGCACAGCTATGGCTCGCGGCAACCCGGGCGCGACCAACGTATTGCGCACCGGCCACAAGGCCGCCGCGGCGTTGACACTCGCCGGCGATGGCGCAAAAGGCTGGCTGGCCGTGTTCCTGGCGCAGTCGCTGGGACCCTCGTTCGGCGTCGTGGACTGGACGGTGCCGGCCGTCGCCGTCGCCGTGTTCGTCGGCCACCTGTTCCCGGTGTTCCACAGTTTCGCCGGCGGCAAGGGTGTGGCCACCGCGGCCGGCATCGTTTTCGCGCTCTACTGGCCGCTCGGCGTCGCACTGGGCGCGCTGTGGATGGTGATGGCGCTGGGCTTCAAGATCAGCTCGCTGGCCGCGCTTACCACGGCGGCGCTATTGCCGCTCGGTGCGTTTTTCGTATTCGGCAACGCGCCGACCGCATGGGCGATGGTTCCCATTTCGCTGCTGCTGTTCTGGCGCCACCGGTCGAACATCCGGCAGCTGCTCGAGGGCAGCGAGCGCACGATCGGTCGCTGACACGCGCGGTTCCGGCCGCGCTCAAACGGCCGGCAACGATGCCAGGTCCCAGCGCGGCTTGACCGAAAACGCGTGATCGTCGGCAACCGCGTGCGAAAGCCGCAGCGCGCCCACCAGCGCGATCATCGCGCCGTTGTCGGTGCAGAACTCGAGCGCGGGAAAGTACGCCTGCCCGCCGCGCTTTTCAACCGAAGCGACGAGCCGGGTGCGCAACTCGCGATTGGCGCCCACGCCGCCGGCGACGACAAGCCGCGCCAATCCTGTGGCATCGAGGGCTCCAAGCGCCTTTGCCACGAGCACATCGGCGATCGCATGCTGGAACTCGCGGGCGATGTCGGCGCGGCGCGCATCGTCGAGCGTCCCGGCCGCGGCTTCGCGGCGCACGAGCAGCAGTGCTGCGGTCTTCAAACCGCTGAAGCTCATGTCGAGGTCGCCACTTGCAAGCATCGGGCGCGGCAGCGCAACGACGCCGTCGCGTCCGGATTCCGCGAGCCGCGCGAGCGCCGGCCCGCCCGGATACGGCAAGCCGAGCAGTTTCGCCGTCTTGTCGAACGCCTCGCCCGCCGCATCGTCTTTCGTATCGCCGAGCAGCCGATAACGCCCGACGCCTTCCACGGCAAAGAGCTGGCTGTGGCCGCCGGAGACGAGCAGCGCGACGAACGGAAACGCGGGCTTCGGGTCGGCGAGCAGCGGCGACAGCAGATGGCCTTCCAGGTGATGGACGCCGATGGCGGGCTTGCCCAGCGCATACGAGAGCGCACTGGCGATGCTCGCACCGACAAGCAGCGCGCCCGCGAGTCCCGGGCCTCGCGTGTAGGCGATGCCGTCGAGGTCCGCCCAGCGTGGCGCCCGCCTCTGCCAGGACCCGTTGCGCGAGCGGGACCACGCGCCGCACATGATCCCGCGACGCGAGCTCGGGCACGACGCCACCATAGAGGCTGTGCATCGCGACCTGGGAGTGCAGCGCATGCGCGAGCAGGCCGCGTACCGTGTCGTATACGGCGAGGCCGGTTTCGTCGCAGGAGGTTTCGATGCCGAGTACGAGCATGGGGATACCGGCCGTGAGCGCCGGCGCATCACAATACACGGTCGGGGCCACGAGGGCGCTCCGGCGCGGACGCGTCGGCCTGCAACGTCCGGCGACGGGCGCAATCCCTGTCCTGTGCCTGCCGAAGTTGCGCGAGTGCCAAGACCCTGTTATGCTTATAGATTGTCGCAATCCCCTCTCCGGCAAGGAAAACAGCTTCATGACCAGTGTTCGCCTGCGCGATAACGAGCCGTTCGAAGTGGCCCTGCGCCGTTTCAAGCGCACCATCGAGAAGACCGGCCTGCTCACCGAACTTCGCGCCCGCGAGTTCTACGAAAAGCCAACCGCCGAGCGCAAGCGCAAGATGGCCGCCGCGGTCAAGCGGCATTACAAGCGCCTGCGCAGCCAGCAATTGCCGCCGAAGCTCTTCTGACGCCGACGCCGAATTGCGTGACGAGGGGGCGAAGCGATTCGCCCCTTTTTTTGGGGTCAGAGACGATTTTCGCAGCATCGGCGACCGATATCGCAGCGGTAACGCCTCCCGGGGCGAGAGCAACGCGCGGCGAAATTCGTCTCTGACCCCTTCAAAAGGCTGACGATGTCGATGAAATCCCGGGTAGTCGAGGACATGAAGAGCGCGATGCGCGCCAAGGACGCGCCGCGGCTGTCGACGATCCGCATGCTGCTCGCGGCGATCAAGCAGCGCGAGGTCGACGAGCGCATCGACCTGACCGACGCCGACGTGCTCGCGATCATCGACAAGATGATCAAGCAGCGCCGCGACTCCATCACGCAGTTCGAAGCCGGCAAGCGCGAAGACCTGGTCGCCGTGGAACGCGCCGAGGTGGCGCTGCTCACCGCCTACCTGCCGGCGCGCCTCTCCGATGCCGAAATCGACGAACTGATCGCCAGCGCGATCGCGGAAAGCGGCGCTTCGGGCATCGCCGGCATGGGCAAGGTCATGGCGCTGCTGAAGCCCAGGCTTGCCGGGCGCGCCGACATGGGCGCGGTTTCGGCGCGCATCAAGGCGAAGCTCGCCGGGGACGCGTAACGGCGGACGCACCGATTCACCCTTTCGCGTTGGCGCGGGGCGCCTATAATGGAAGTGTCCCCCGCCCTTCCCGTTTCCGGCATCCCCGAGCCTGGGTAGCCCGGACGCGGCAATTTCGCCGGGCGTAGCGTCAAGTCCATGATTCCTAACGATTTCATTCAGACGCTGCTTTCCCGGGTCGACATCGTCGACGTCATCGACCGCAGCGTCCCGCTCAAAAAGGCCGGAGCCAACTACCAGGCCTGCTGTCCATTCCACAGCGAAAAGACGCCGTCGTTCACCGTGAGTCCGACCAAGCAGTTCTACCACTGCTTCGGCTGCGGCGCGCACGGCACGGCGATCGGCTTCCTGATGGAGTTCGGCGGCAAGGCGTTTCCCGACGCCGTCGAGGAACTCGCCCGCGACGCCGGGCTCGAAGTGCCGCGCGTCGAGCGTCCCGGCGAGTCCGAGCGGCGCGAACAGGCCGGCGACCTCACGGCGCTCGCGCTTTCTGCCGCGAAGTTCTACCGCGCCCAATTGAAGGATGCCCCCCGCGCGATCGAGTACCTGCAAGCAACCGTGGGCTCACCGGCGAGATCGCCGCGCGGTTCGGCATCGGCTACGCACCGGACGCCTGGCAGCCGCTCGCGGCCGTGTTCGATCGTTACGACGACCCGGCGCTCGAAACCGCCGGGCTCGTCATCGCCGGCGACGGCGGCAAGCGCTACGACCGCTTCCGCGATCGCATCATGTTCCCGATTCACGACAGCCGGGGCCAGGTGATCGGTTTCGGCGGACGTGTCCTGGGCGAAGGGGAGCCGAAGTACCTCAACTCGCCGGAGACGCCGCTCTTCTCGAAGGGTCGCGAACTCTACGGGCTTTTTCTCGCGCGCCAGGCGATCCGCGACGGCGGGCGCCGTGGTCGTGGTCGAGGGCTACATGGACGTCGTCGCGCTCGCCCAGCACGGCATCGACTACTCGGTCGCCACGCTCGGCACGGCAACCACACCGGCGCACCTGCAGAAGCTCTTTCGGCAGAGCGATCGCGTCATCTTCTGCTTCGACGGCGATGCGGCGGGACGCAAGGCCGCATGGCGCGCGTTGGAAAACGCGTTGCCGGTACTCGCTGACGGCAAGAACGCCGGTTTTCTTTTCCTGCCCGAAGGCGAGGATCCCGACGATTACGTGCGCCGTCGCGGCAAGGCGGCGTTCGAGGCATTGATCGACCACGCGTTACCGGCGTCCGAGTTCCTGCTGGCCGAACTCTGCGACCGGCATCCCCCTGCCTCGGTCGAAGGTGGCGCTGCACTGGTGACCGCGGCACGTCCGTACCTCGCCGCCATCGCGGCCCCCGTGCTTGGGGCCCTACTTCGCCGCCGGCTGGCGGATCTTGCCGGATTGCCGGAAGCCGAATTGCGAGCGCTGCTGGGCCCGGGAGGCGGCACGGAACGCGACGCGCCGCCAGCGGGTGGCGACTCCACTCCCCGCCGCAGCGACGTCCCCAGACCCCGCTCGCCGCGGCCTACCCAGTTCGGCCAGCGCCGCGCGCCGTCCCTGGTCCGTGAACTCATCCAGGCGCTGCTGCTCCAACCTCAATTGGTACGTACGAACTCGGTCCCGCAGCCTGCGGACGGCACACCGGATGGGGCGGCGCTGGCGGCGTTGGTGGCCTTCTGCACCAATAGTGAGCACCCCCTTACTACGGCCGGCGTGATGCAGTATTTTGCGCAGTCACCGCACGAAACGGTGCTGGCCTCGACGCTGGCCACGGCAGAGGACCACGGAATCACGGCCGAGCACGCCGCCGTCTACCTGAAGGCCGGCGTCATCCGCTATTGGGAGCAAGCGCAGCGGGCAGGACGCCCGGGCCCGCCGGAGTCCGGGTCACCGCCGTCCGCCGAGGAAGTCGAGCGCCTGCGCCAGCTGGAAATGGTTCGCCGCAGCCTGCCCGCCGGCACCCCCGGTGTATCGGGGGAGCGGTCGGGAACGTGAGGCGCGATGGAGCCCGGCTTTTCGACAACGAGCGCCAGACGCCGCCACCAAAGCCTCAGGGCGACGGGCCCAATCGGCCGTTTCTGGCTCGTGCCGGATGCCACGGCGGCCGGGGAAATCCGTCCGTCATGGCTAACCGGATGATATAATTTGAGGTTTTCCCCGTCGCCCCCATCTGGGTGGCGTACGGTACTCCACTCGCTAGGATGACCATGGCCAAGAAGCCCGCGAAGCCCACCCGCAAGTCGCCCGCTAAACCCAAGTCGCGCAAGCCGGCGGCGAAGAAGCGGGCGAGCGCCAAGGCTCGTCCGGTGCCGAAGAAGGCCAAGCCCAAGAAGGGTGCCCGCTCGGCTTCGAGCAAGGCGAAATCCGCCAGGAAGCCGGCGGCGCGCCCGGCAGCCAAGAAAAAGGGCGCCAAAGCGAAGGCCGGTAAACCCGCGGCAAAGAAGAAGCTGGCGGCGAAAAAACCGGCCGCAAAACCATCACGCAAGGCCGGCAGCGCCCCGAAATCAGGCGCAAAGACGTCCAAAGTCGCCGGCAAGGCGTTGCCCAAGAGCAAGTTGGCGCCAAAGGCCAGCCCGAAAGCGCCTAAGGTCACGGGTAAACCCCCCAAGGCGATCGCCGGAAAGGGCACTCCCGTTGCGACGCCAGCGGCCAAGGGTGCCGGTGGCAAAGCCGCTGCCGCCGCGCCGGCGCACAAACCGACGGCCGGCGAAATCGCCGCCAGGATCGCCGGCAAGCGCGCAGAGGATGCCGCCAACCGGAAGGGCAGGAACGGCCGGCACGCCGAAATCGCGCCGCGCGAGCTCACGCCCGCCGACGTCGAGGCGCGCAAGCGCCGCCTGAAGACGCTGATCGTGCTCGGCAAGGAGCGCGGCTACCTGACGTACGCCGAGATCAACGATCACCTGCCCGACGACATGCTCGACGCCGAGCAGATCGAGGGCGTGATCTCGCATGATCGGCGACATGGGGATCCAGGTCTACGACGAGGCCCCGGACGCCGAAACGCTGCTGATGTCCGACGCCGCGCCGACGGCACCGGCCGAGGATGTCGAAGAGGAGGCCGAAGCTGCCGTGTCGACGCTCGATTCCGAGTTCGGCCGCACCACCGACCCGGTGCGCATGTACATGCGCGAGATGGGCTCGGTCGAGCTCCTGACGCGCGAAGGCGAAATCGAAATCGCCAAGCGCATCGAGGAAGGCCTGAAGCACATGATCATGGCGATCTCGGCCTGCCCGATGACGGTGGCGCAGATCCTCGATCTTGCCGGCAAGATCGAAAGGACGAGTTCAAGATCGACGACCTCGTCGACGGCCTCATCGACTTCAACGAGGAGCTCGACGCGCTGCGAGGATGTCGACGACGACGTCGAGGCCGAGCGAGGACGAGGGCGACGCCGGCGCCATCGCCGACCGAGAACCTCGAGCGGCTGAAGGTCGCCGCGCTGGAGCGTTTCGCGACGATCCGCAAGCACTTGCGCGCATGCTCGGGCGTGCTGCAGAAGGAAGGCCACAAGGCGCCGAAGTATCTCGAACTGCAGAAGAAGATCCAGGCCGAACTGATGCAGATCCGCTTCTCGGCGCGCCAGGTCGAGAAGCTGTGCGACAGCGTGCGCTCCGAAGTCGACAACATCCGCCAGATCGAGCGCAAGATCCAGGACCTCGTCGTGCAACAAGGGCGGCATGCCGCGCCCGGATTTCATCAAGAAATTCCCGGCCAAGCCGAGACGTCGCTGCGCTGGATCGACCGCGAGGTGGCGGCGCACCACGGCTACAGCGAGCAGCTCGCCAAGTACCGGCAGGCGATCGTCGAGCAGCAGCAGAAGCTCCTCGACCTGCAGGCGCGGGTGATGATTCCGCTGAAGGACCTGAAGGAAATCAACAAGCAGATGTCGCACGGGCGAGGCCAAGGCGCGCAAGGCCAAGCGCGAGATGACCGAGGCCAACCTGCGTCTCGTGATCTCGATCGCGAAGAAGTACACCAACCGCGGACTGCAGTTCCTCGACCTGATCCAGGAAGGCAACATCGGCCTCATGAAGGCCGTCGACAAGTTCGAATACCGCCGCGGCTACAAGTTCTCGACGTACGCGACGTGGTGGATCCGGCAGGCGATCACGCGCTCGATCGCCGACCAGGCGCGCACGATCCGCATCCCGGTGCACATGATCGAGACCATCAACAAGATGAACCGGATCTCGCGGCAGATCCTGCAGGAGACCGGGCAGGAGCCCGATCCGGCGACGCTCGCCGAAAAGATGGAGATGCCCGAGGAGAAGATCCGCAAGATCCTCAAGATCTGCAAGGAGCCGATCTCGATGGAGACGCCGATCGGCGACGACGACGACTCGCACCTCGGCGATTTCATCGAGGACCTGTCGACCGTCGCGCCGTCGGATGCCGCCGTCAACGCCAGCCTGCGCGACGTCTGCAAGGACATGCTCGACACGCTGACGCCGCGCGAGGCGAAGGTGCTGCGCATGCGTTTCGGCATCGAGATGAACACCGATCACACGCTGGAAGAAGTCGGCAAGCAGTTCGACGTCACGCGCGAGCGCATCCGCCAGATCGAGGCGAAGGCGCTGCGCAAGCTGCGCCATCCGTCGCGCTCGGAGAAGCTGCGGAGCTTTCTCGAAGGCGAGGGCTGAGCCGCAATGGCTGCTTCGCCGACCCGCTTGTCGACGTCGAACGAAATGCCGGCGCGCGTCAGAAACTCGCGGGCGCCGGCGAGGGCTTCCTCGCTCTCCTCGACGTAGAAGCGTTCGATTGTCTCTTTGCCAACCCACGCCGCGGCGGCCTTGTAGGGCACCGGCGCGTGGACCTGGAGCAACGTGAGCTGCGGCGTCTCGCGGAAACACCGGAACTTTTCGTCGAGCGAATTGAGCCCGCCCAGCGCCTGGGCGGAGCCGTCGACGGCAAAGAGGATTTTCATTGTCTGCGCACCACGCGAAGGAGTCGTCAGTGAAGAGTGTAGCGAACCGCGACGCATCGCGTGACATCGCGGAGCGCTTGATCGCTAGGCCGTGCCGGAAGAAAGATCGAGCACGACGCTGACCTGTTCCGGATCCTCCGGATTGTCGTGCGCCTCGAAGCCGAGCGCGTTGGTGAACTGCAGCATGCTGCGGTTGCTGCGCAACACCGACCCCTCGATCCGCGCGATCCCGCGCGCCCTCGCGCAAGCGACGAGCCGCTCCATCAATGCGCGCGCGACTCCTCGGCGCTGCCATGCGTCCGTGATCACCATGGCGAATTCGGCGGACACCCGATCCGGGCTCATCACGTAGCGCGCGACACCGACAATTGCCGGTGTGTTCCCCTTCCGGTCGACAGCCACCAGCGCCATCTCGCGGTCGTAGTCCACCTGGGTGAAGCGCGCAAGCATCCCGGGCGTGAGCTCGTTCAGCTGATAGAAAAAGCGGTAGTAGCGCGTCTCGTCCGACAGGCCGGCCACGAACGCGCGCTCCATGGCAGCGTCCTCGGGACGAATCGGACGGACGTGCAATGACGTGCCATCCGTGAGCGCCACATCGGCGGTGAGTTCGATCGGATACGGATGGATCGCCATGTGGCCATAACGTCCAGCCGCGGGCTTGGCGCGGGGATCGATCGTGACGTGCGCGCCGGCAATCTCGGCACGGCCCGCCTCGATGCGCACCGGTTCCAGCGCGAGCGTGCGTACCCAGGGCAGCGCGCATGCGATGGACGACACCTGGACCAGAATGCGCGCCAGCGCCTCGATAGTCGCCTCGGCCGCTTCCAGTCCGGGAGAGGCGGCAAACCTGCGGGTGCCGCGAACGAGGTCGGCGGCCAGGCGGAGATTGAGCGGCGGCAGCAGCACGTCGACTTCGGCACCGCGACCCGCGCATTGCGCGCCGAACGTGATCACGGGCCCGAAGGTCGCGTCGGTGCAAATGCCGATCGCAACGTTTTCGCTCGCCCCGAATGCGCGATCCTTCATGACGATCACCGGCGCGCGCCTCTGCAGATTGGCGGGCGCCCCGAGCACGGCGACCCAGGCACGAGTGAGCATTCGCCCATCGCGCAGCCGTTCATGCGCGACCGGTGCGGGAAGGCCGGCCGCCGAAGCTCCCGCCGCAGAGCGAAGCGACACCGGATAACCCAAACGCCGCGCGGCGGCGAGCGCTTCGGCGAGCGTGTCGGCCGACTCCGCCGGGGCTACCGGCAGGCCGAACGCGGCGAGCAGCGTGTGCGTCTCCATTCCGGTCAGAACTGCGCGCGTGGCGGCTGTCGCGTCGACGCGAATGCGCTCCACCGCAGCGAGATCCGGCGCTTGCGGATCGGGCTGAGGCGGCGGCACCTCCAGCAACCATGCCTGATGATGCCGATACGCCGCGAGAAACGAAAACGCCTCGACCGCGTGCTCCGGCGTATAGAAATTGGCGATGCCGCCCGCCTCCAACGCACTGGTCGCTTCCCGGCGGTCGATCGCCCCCAGCCATGCGCCCAGCACAGGCTTCGTCGCGCGCCGCGCGACCGCCGCGACCGCGCGTGCCGCGTCGGTGGCTCCGGTGACGGGGTTCGGCACGTGCAGCACCAGGACGGCGTCGATCTGCGCATCGTCGAGCGCGACCTTGACGACCGCCGCCATACGCGCCGGTGTGGCATCGCCGCGGACATTGATCGGATTGCCGCAGGCGACATGGGGCGCAAGTATCCCGGCGAGCGCCGACTCCGTCGCAGGCGAAAGATCGGCCACGGCGATGCCCCGGTCCTTGGCGCTGTCGGCCGCGAGCGTTCCCGGACCGTGCCCGTTGCAAACGATTGCCAGACGGTCGCCACGCGATATCCGATGCATCCCCAGGATTCGCGCCGCGGCAAACAGCTGCGCGTAGGACCTCACGCGCACGGTGCCGGCGCGCTTCATCACGGCGTCGAATACCACGTCAGGTGACGGCGCATCGGCAACCATGCGCTCCATCGACCGCCCGGCCTTCAACACAACGACGGGCTTGGTCCGCGCGGCCGCGCGTAACGCCGACAGGAAACGCCGTACGTCGCCGACCGTTTCGGCATGGAGCAGAATGCCGTCGGTGTTCGAATCGACGAGCAGCGCGTCCAGCAGTTCGCCAAACCCGAGATCCATCGCACCGCCCAGCGCGACCACCGTCGAAAATCCCATGCCTGCCGACGCGGCGAAATCGAGCACAGCTGCGCACACCGCTCCGGACTGCGCCACGAGCGCGAGCCGGCCCGGCAGCGCAATCGCACTGCCAAGCGTCGCGTTCAGGCCGATATCGGTACGGATGACTCCGAATGAATGCGGGCCAAGCACGCGGATTCCGCGCGCGGCGGCGAGGGTCGCGAGCCTGGCCTGCCAACGCCGCGCGTCGTCCGGATCGGCCGGCGGCGCGGAATGGATGATCGCCGTTCGGATACCGGCGCGCGCGCAGTCCTCGAGGACTTCCGCTACGACGGCAGACGGCACTGCGATCAACGCGAGCTCGACCGGATTGCCGATTGCCGCCAGCGACGCATACGAACGCCGCGCCAGGACGCGGCGATGGTTCGGATTGACCGCATAGAGCGTTCCTCCGAATCCGCCGCCAAGCAGATTATCGAAGATGATCCGGCCGATCGAACCGGGTTTGCCGGACGCGCCGACGAGCGCGACCGAACCCGGCGTCAATAGCGCGCGAAGATAATGAGACGTCTGCATGCGTAGGCAACGAGGCGCGTCGATGCGATCGACGACGCGTGCCCAGTGTAGCGCGGCACAGCGGTACGCAGAAATACGGTCCACGCCCGCGGCGCCGCAGCGCGAGTCGACCAACTCGAGTCGGCTATAATCCGGCGTCCGAAGAATCTGATAACCCAGCCAGCCGCAATCGAAGCCACTGAACGAATAAGGATCTGGCGCGCGGCTGCTCCATCAGGGTCAGCAGCAACCGCGCTGCAATCGAATACCGAATATAGAGATGCAGTCGCGACCTACCCGCCTTCAACGACGGCTACGCTTGCGATCACCGGAGAGGCGATTCGGCCGGGTCAGGCGCCACACCTCTTGGTGAGTGCTATTCGATGACGCGATCCGCACGCAGCAGGATCAATTGCGGCAAGTTGAGGCCGAGCGCCTTGGCGGTTCCGAGATTTACGGTCAACTCGAACCTGAGCGGCTGCTGGATCGGCAGTTCGGCGGGCTTCTCGCCGCGAAGAATCCGAGCGACATACTCTGCGGCGCGACGGTACTGATCGTCAAAGCTGACCGAGTACGAGGCCAGACCGCCGGCGAGCGAGAAGTCCTGCAACCCATACCTTGCGGCTAGCCGCGACGATCAGGTCGGGTCTCAGGGCAACGGGCTCGGCCGCAAGCACGTCATGGCGGTCATATTCCCCGTCGGCGTATCGCCACTCAATTATCAGGTTGCGCCCCTCGATCCAGCCGGCCTTGGCCAGTTCCGCCAATAAGGCGTCGTAGCAGCCATATCCGGCAGGCGGTCGACTCGACCTGCCCAGTACTGCAATGCGCACTGTCCTGCCTTCCACTCTGGCTTGAGCCGCTACGCCGCTCCAGCTAGGAGAGGCAACCACCATCGCGGGCACGGGGATCGCAAAATTCCGCCGTCGATTCACGCTCATGAGCAGGACCCGGTCCGCCTTCACGCTGCCGACAATATCCATAACCAGCCCACTCCGATCGATCCGCGGATGGATAGCGCAGCGTCGCGGGTTCCAGCGTGGCCCGAGTGGACACCCATCACTCAACGCGGCCGGAAACAGAGTTGCCGTCTGATCTTTCGTCACCGCGACGGCACCTGCAATTTCGGGGAAGTCCATACAGACATGTCAGGTGGCACTCCGGGCCTTGCCCGAACGCGCCGGGCTTCTCTTACGGGCGGCCCTTGGCGACGTAGCCTGGGTGGCGGGTGGCCCAGGCTTGGAGAAGAGCGCTGGCCTTGCGTGGCGAACGAGTTTGCCTTGAACCTCCAGTTCGCGGGCAACCGAGACCGTGTACCAGGAGATCGAGCCCTCAAAGTCCGGCAGCCGCTTGGCGACACGCTGGGCGAGTTCGGTGAACTTGATGGGTTCGACGGTCAGGGCTGCCAGGATGGCCTTGGAGACCCGACCGTACTTCTCTGCGCAGATGGAGATCGGCTTCTTCCAGCCGACACCCGTGACAGTGACTCGTTCGGGTTTTCGTGTCTTAATGGGCATGGTGAACCTCCAATGGACGCGTGAGCTGCGACGCTCGCGACTGTGCCGCCTCACGTTCAAGCTAACCGGCGGGCCGCGCTGACGTTCGCCAAGCAGAAGGCGTGAACCGGCGTGTCCGGTTGACTCTTGGCTTAGGGGCTCCCACGCGATTGCTTTGCAGCTAGAGTGCGCTGCTTTCGTTGGTAAGAATCTAGTTCGCGGAAAGCCACGACCTCCCGGCCTCGATACACCGTGTATTCGTCGATGAAATCACGTGTGCTCCCGTAGGGGCCCGCGATATGCCCTGGTCGTTTCGAATCTGCAAAGAAGTAGTACTTGCCGTCACGTTTGAAGGAAGCAAGCCAGTGCAAGCGCAGCGTGTTTCCGGCGATCGCTACTGGCGCGAACTCGATCATCAGATAGTTTGGCTGCGTGCTTGGATCGATCGATCTTAGTGTCTCAACTGCAAATCGAGCGAGATCAACACAAATGCCAGACGGTGCAACGAAGAAGTCCTGCGGCCGGTAGATAGGCGACTGAACGGCCTGATTCCGCTGCGTCTCGGACAACAGCATTGCTCGGGACGCGTTGTATTCGAATCGCTCCCCGATCCAAGCATTGATGTCTTGAGGTGTCTTCCAGAGCTGAATCGCGTCTGCGTAGGAAGCGGCGTCCTTGAAGGAAGCTCCCGAGCGCCACGGACGGTCGGGGGCGTCAGATGCAGGATCCGTGATCCCGGAAAGAGTGGCGCAAGCGGTAAGGCTGGCCAGCAACGGCACGAAGAGTATTCGGCGCACGGGCTTCTCCTTGAATGCCTCTAACGAGGAAGGCAGCCGGCGCGCCGCGCTGACGCTCGCCAAGTAGAAGCCATGAATCGGCGTGTCCGGTTGACCACTGGGTTGGGCCGCATAGGCCGCTCACTTCTTGCGGAGCTCGACCACATTCGGACGGCTAACATCGGAGTTTCCGACATCCTTCACTTTCCTCAGCAGATTGGGTGCAACGTTCCAGCGCTGGCCTTGCTCGGTGATGACGGTGACCGTCTTCTTGTTGTAACGAACGAGCACACCGAGAAGCGGTTCACTTCCCTCGGGATGGAATGAGACTTTGTCACCAACCGAGAAGTCAAGCATTCGTGCATGAGCTCGCGCCTGGTGCAAGAAGCGCAACCTCTCGACAACGCGGTTGTTGAGATCGATCAGCTCTGACTCGTTCAAGCGGTCGATGTCGATCTTCGATCCCACAGTTCCCTCCCTTCAAGGACTGGACGCCGCCCCATCGGATTTGGCGATCAATGAGGCCCAACGAGTAAGGTAACCGGCGACCACGGCGCGGGCGAAGCCCCGCCGGCGGGCGTCCGTTTTGACCGCTGGGTTGGGCCTACCGATGCTCGAGCAACTCGGCCACGGTGAGACCGATGTCTTTGGCGATTTGGCGCAGAAGAACAGGTGCAATGTCCCGGCCGGAGTGAAACGGGACCGTTGTGTTGCGACCGGCGCTGTTGCGAAATTGCTTATGCGAACCACGTTGCCGCACTTCGGTAAAACCTAGCCTGCGCAAGATCGCTACGACTTCGGCGGGCTTGAGAACTGGGACATTGCCCACGATTCAAGCGATTGCGACGTTTTGAACCCCAACAAACTCCGATTCGAGAACGGGGTCGCCGTCTTCAAGAAGCATTGATATGACCTCGTGAAGGTTGGCGCTCAATTCATCCAGCGTGGCACCTTGGGAGTGTGCTCCGGGAAACCCAGGAACAAAGCCCACGAATAGACCGGTATCGGGGTCGCGCTCAATTATTGCGGAGTAGGTTTTCACAGGGTTGCTCCCGGAGACGAATGAGCAATTATCGGCCTGGCACGATCCAGGCGCAAATTGAGTAGGCCCAACGAGATAGGTAACCGGCGACCACGGCGGGGGCGAAGCCCCGCTGGTGAGCGTCCGCGTTGACTGATGGGATGGACTCCCCCTGATCTTTCGGCATCATCGTGCCAGCTGGCCTCATGTGGTGTGGGGTGTCAGCGCGCAACCAAGGGGAGTCCGACATGAATGCTACTACTGCGCCCGTCGTCCGTGCCACCATCGTGGCGGTCGATCTCGCCAAGAGCGTCTTCCAACTCGTCGTTGCCGACGGCAGCTGGAAAGTCGTGGAATCGCATCGCCTTACGCGCACCCAGTTCGAGCGTTGGTTCATCAACCGCCGGATCGATCTGGTCATCCAACTCCAGAATCCACCGAAAAGCATGGCTATTGCTATGCTGCACCCTGCCAAAGCTAATGACTTAGAGCTTGTCCGTTAATAAATCACGTGTGCGAGCGCGGCAGGTTGGGCCGAGGGCGCGAAGCGAGGTGCCGCCTTGGGTGGCTCCCCAAGGCAAACCGAGCGACAAAGCCATCGGCCCAAGCTGCCCGTTCCCGAAGGGTTTGACCAAAATGCGCGGTCTCCTTTGTCGGCCGGCTCGCCCGTGGGACCTGCCACGCGCTTCGCCGTCCTTCGCGGATCCCATCGCATTTTGGTCAAACGCATCACGCGATTTATTAACGGACAAGCTCTTAGCGTGATTGAATGTTTCGGCGCCGAGGCGCCGTGCTCGCCACATTTTCCAAGAACCAAAGAAAATCAATCCAGCAGCCAGAAGTTTGGAGAGAGGAATGATCGCCCAGGCAGTCCAGACCATAGGTGGGCTTTCAATTCTCTGCCAGCCGGCGAGTCCCACGACGTTCTTTGGGTTCAGCACGCCGGCAACGTAATCACGTCCGGTGCCGATTTGCGTGAAATTTCCAATTCCGCCGATTAGCCCCCACAGACCAACCAGTAATAGAAGGACGATCTTTGAGATTCGGAGCATCATTCGTGTCACCGACGAGATGTATGCGGCGAACCCGCCGGAAAACCAAGGATTGGCTTCGCATGCATATTCGCCTCGGATCGTCCAAGAGACCGACGCGAAGTAGGAACAATGTTCCTCAAAATCATGGTGGTGGTTTTCGATTCGGGGGCCATACAGCCCCAATTCATGGCGGACGTTCCGCCTGCTCTGCTGCTCGCCCGCGCTCGCGACAGGGTCAAGTTCTAGCACTGCAGCATCCGCACCGAGCAGGCGTATTGCGACGGGATTAGACGCTTTATCAATTTCCACGGCAAGCGCCACCCGGCAGGCATCGGTGCGGCCGAAGTCAAGGTGTTCCTGACGTCGCTGGCGGTTCATGGGCGAAAAGCTGCGTCGACACAAACCCAGGCCACGAGCGCGCTGCCCTTTTCTCTACAAGGAGGTTCTGGGGCGGAATCGCCGTGGCTCGACAACGTCCATGACCATGTGCGTAACGGGCAAGCAACGGCGATCGACGTCGAATGTTAGTGGGCGCTATCGCCAGAACTGGTGCCTGGAGAGGCCTTCGGAAGACTCATGGAAACGCGGCGCGCGCTCCGCCGGCTGCGTTGTTGATGAGCGCGCGCCCGCGCCACTGGTTCGACATCTCCGCAGTCGGGCACAGCGGCAGGATAGCGGGGCTGGCTGGAATCCGGTTATCCTCGGTAGGCGGTCGGCTGATGGCAAGATATGTTGGTGCAGTAGCCTATCCGCGTCCCGCTGCCGTAACTGCCTAGAAATGGCGTAGGGGATTCTGGCAGGCGGCGCGTTTTCCCTCTATGCGGGCCCGTAGCTCAGACGGTTAGAGCAGGGGACTCATAATCCCTTGGTCGCTGGTTCGAATCCAGCCGGGCCCACTTCAAAAACAATAAGTTACATGCATACTCGGCCGACTGATGGTGACCGTTTCCAGCTTGGTGCCACTTATGTGCCACTTACGCGGGAAGTGTGGCATCGAGTGCGCGGCGATCGGCGTTCCACCCGCGCGTTACCATCTCGCCATGCCCACCGACGCCTGCCAGTTCTTCTACGAATGCCGGAACCGCAAGTCGCTACTGGGCTCGAAGCCGGGTGACTGCCGCGTGCTCTGCTCCTTCGGCTCGGTGAAGTGCCCACCAATTCAGGAACGGCGCGGATGCTGCGGATGATTGGCCTGATCGGTGCTGCCGCTGTGATCTTGTCGGTCGCATCGGGGTGTACATGGCATCAAGCCTATTCCGCCGGTCAGACATGGCAACGCAATGCGTGCAACAAGCTTGTCGAGCAAACTGAGCGCGAACGCTGCCTGAGCAACTCCAACATGCCGTACGAGGACTACCGGCGTCAGACCGAAGGGACGAAGTAGAACTCGGAACAAGCTTGCAAATGTCTGTACCTGAAACGTTGCTCGCCCCCAGTCAGCGGCTCCAGCAGCGCATTGGGCACATAGCGTAGCTCTGCCTCCGAGATCGTGCCCTATACGTCGATCTACGTGGTTGCGCCCGGCGTAGACTGCGCGATCTCGGCACACCGACGGAGAAAACCATGGACGAAGCCAAATTCATGTCGGAAATGGCCAAGGCCCGCGCCTCCGACAAACACGGCGAGCGGTCGGTGGCGTACTGGGAGGGATTCGAGCGCGGGCTACGTCGGCAGTACCACGGTGACAAATTCGGAACCGCACAGGAGCACGCGCTCTGGCTGTCGTTCGCGGACGATGGCGCTGACCCATCGCACCGGGAGCGCGGCCTTGGCTACCGCGACGGCCTCGTCGTGAAGTAGATGCAGCACCCTCGCGTCATCATCGCGCCATGTTCATTCCCAATCGCCGGAAACCTTGGCACAACGTTGTTGATGAAAATAACTCTTAATCTTGTTGGCCCGGACGGCGAGCGAAGACCTTGGTGGGTGAGGCGCTGCCGAAAACCGATGCGCCCGCTTTGCCGACGGGTATTGCTGTCCCACTTTCAATGGCCGACCTCAATCGCCTGAAGCTCGCCGCAACGCGTTTACGCCGCGCCTCTGTGGCTAATGATGCCGTTGGCCCGTTTAACCTGTCTCTTGAATCTGGCAAAGGTTTCCGCGTCACGAGTCCTGTGCCGGACCTACCGTTAAAAGGGGCTAGCGCTAGAGTGTCGCCCTTTCTTCCTGAATGATGATCAATTGTACTTCCCGGCACTGGTAAAGTTGCGATCATTCGGTGACTGTCCAGATATTGTGCGTGCGTTCCGCAGCCATAGAAAGCGATGGAAAGAGGCCGCCTTCGGCGGAGCCATGGACATTCGGTTCGCCAAGAATACGCTGGACGTCGGCACAGTTGTTCATGCGTGGTTCAACAGCGATTTATTTCATACCGCGCCACAGAGTCCTGAGACACTTACGTTGGACGGCCTAACAAATTTGCTTGGTGGGCCGGAACAGGCGCGAGCCCTTCTAGCGGCACACATCGTAAGCAGCTTAACGGTTGTAAATGCGTTTATTAAAGACGTTGCCGCGATAAACGCAGAGTTTCGCGCTTGGCTTCTGGAAACCTTACCCTGAGACAATGAACGTGGCGGCGTGTCTCACGGTCCGAGCTGCCACCGCGTCGCCGCGAGCATTAACCGATTCCGCGCCAGCACAGGCCCCGCTCCGGCGGGGTATGTTGTCTGTGGTGTTCCGCGCGATCAGCTACGAACCGCGACGCCACAGAGTGAACGCACCGGCAAGGCGATGACGAGTCTCCGGCGGGCCGCATAGCTCGCACGTCGCATAGCGCGTGGCGATCACTGTGCGTTTAGCTTTGTACCGCGCAAGCACCCACTTGCCCGACACCGGGTCGCGGAATCGGAAGGGAAAGAGCAATAGAGGTTCGGCGCTCGGTTGGAGGAAATCTCGCGGCATGGCGAGATGCTGCCCTCACGGCAACAAAGCGAGCAACAGCTTGCAAGAGGGGGTGCATTTCTGTTAACGCGTAGTTGCTCCGTGCCTCAATCCGGGGCAAGGTACAATTCACCGTCGTCGGTGCATGATCCACGAATGACGTTTGCGCGGTATCGAGACGCTCACAAATGTCCAAACCATCCAAACGTTCTGCTCTACGCCTTGCGGTGTTTTCAACGTCATGTCGCTCGGTGACGTGCGAAAAGGCAGTTCTCATAGCTGCTACCGCTCATGCTGCGTCGGACGCCTTGCTCACTGCCTACGAACTCATCCGACACCAGCGCGGACGTCCACGCGGAATGACCACGGACAATGAGCAAGACTTGTTGCGTTCAATGCTTGTGATGGCTGCTGCCGGGCTTGACGCAACGGTAAAGCAACTGGTGCAGGATGCGCTACCGCACTTGATCGCGATCGACACCAAAGCACAGAACTCGTTTGAAAAATTCGTTTCGCGCAGGCTATCCGGAGAACCAGTTGCGGGAACGTCGACAGTCAATACCAAGTTGCTAGCTACTGTGCTCGCATCACCTACACCCCAAGCGAAACTAATTGAAGAGTACGTCTCTCATCTCACCGGCGGTAGTCTGCAATCGACGGACTCGCTGTTCGAAGTCGCAGCCGCTCTCGGCGCAGACCCTATCGTGATTGGTCTTGTTCCGTCAGAATTGCGGCCGATTTTCGATACGCGCAACAAAATCATTCATGAACTCGACATCAATTTGGTTGCGCATAGACGCACGCGGAATGTACGCTCTCAGGCGACGATGATCCGTGATACAGAACGTCTGTTTCGGCTGTCCCACGCTCTCATCAATTCCGTCGATGCTCGCGTCCCGATCAAGCGCGCGTTACGGTAGCCTGCAGTAACAATGCGTCCCGGTCCTCGCGCACTTGTCGCGTACGTCGCTGGTTCCTTGGTGTCCGGGCAGCATCCGTCTTCCGTTTATGACTATTCGGAGGGCAGTCACAGGTTAGTATCGGGATCTGTTGCTCCGAATCGCGTGGATGTTTATGACTACACTGACTCATGCCACCTTACTGGATCCGGTTCCGGGCTGAATCTGTCCCTTTATCACTACGGACAGGGAGCGCACATTACATTGGACATGCGTCAAAATCAGTTCTCGGGATTCGATTATGGTTCGAGTAGCCACTTCACAGGAAACGTTTCCGGACGGACTATCACTGTGTATGACTATAGCGAAGGCGCATACTTCAATTATTCCATTTAGCGGCCGGGTTCTGCCGCCGAGTCTGATGTCCTATGCGGACCTCGACGTGTTGATCGTTGGTGGGGCCGATCGGGTCAGTTGACCTGCGTCGTCAGGTCGCAAAAACGCATGGGCGAGTGGAAGTTATCGTTCTATGAGGCATAGTCCCTTCTCATTGCCATTGTCGCGGCGGTGATTTCCTTCGTATCGCTCTACCGCACGCACAAGGTGGCCTCGCGCCAACTCGAACTTCAGGAGGCGCAAGCGGCACTCGCCAAATTTCAGCACGAACTCCTTGCCAAGGAACAGGCAGCGAAGCAACGAGCCGACATTCGCCTTTTCGTTGTTGAGCGTGGTCGAGGTCACAGGCTGGTGATTTCGAACACCGGCATTGGGACGGCTCGCGACGTGGTCTTCGCCATCGTATTCGCGGATGGCACGGAGTCCTTCCTACTCAAGTTCGGAAATGGATGAGCTTCTGCCAATCAATCAACTTCTTCCACGTCAAGAAGTATCAATGCTCATTGCACCAACGATGAACAGTGGCCGTCGTTTCTTGGCTCAGATCTCATGGCTCAACGAAGATGGTGAACGTGAGAATCGGGATCTAGAAGTCACTTTCCAGTAGCGGCCGAACGCGGCGTTCAACTCCCAACCGGCGGGCCTCCTTCCGGGACAAGGTACACCGTTGCCTCACGTCCCTTGGCCGACACAAGACGTAGCGCGGCGTGGGGATTGTTATGTTGTCGCTGACTCTATCGGGGAGCGATGCGTATCATCTTTCAGACTTGTCGTAACGCCGGGCAGCCTTCAAAGAAACCTGTCCGTGGGCCCCCGTTGCCGGCCAGTTCACAAGGAACTATCGCGTGTGGTGCTCCGCAGCCATACCTGAAGCGCAACCAGTTGGAGCGATGTTCCGCATTTGAGTTACCCGCGCAGACCAACCAGTCGGCGATTCATATCTACGAATTCGCCCAGACGTTTTATGGGGTCCTGTCGGTCGTGCCGAATCGATGAAATTGATACAGACGCATTTCGGCGAGAACTAACCACTGATAGGGGCCATGGCGCCGTATTCAGGCTGCGCCATGATGCCGTAGCGGGACTATTCAATGACCGCAAGCGCAGGCATTACCGGGACGCAATAGGCCGTTCACGCCGCCTCTCGCTCCGACCTCACCGGTTGCTGATCGAGAATCTTGCCAAGGTCACCCGGATGCATCACTAGTTGGTATGTCCAGCGGCCGAATCGCCCGTCGTTGTTGACCGCCGTGCACCAACGTTGCGCCGCCGCTGCCTTGATCTCGGCGTCACCGATCTGTCCCTTGATTTCGACGACGAGGAATTGGCCATCATCAAACTCGACGATGAAGTCAGGCAGGTAGTTCCGCCGCATCCCGTCCTTGCGGTAAGGCACGACGAATCCCAAGTGGTCGTTCTTCACCCACCGGCGCACTCTCGGATGGGCGTCGAGGGCGAACGCCGCCGCCTGCTCCCACGTCTTCGTGTCGGACACGCAGGCGTTCAGATGGCATTTCTGCACCGGTGACGGTTGACGTCCGGTGTGGAACTCCACGTAGCGGGTCGAGCGCATGCCGGCAAGACCAGCGGCGATGATCGGTCGCTCCTGACTCGCGCCGGTCAGGTCCACCGCGTCCAGCGCATCGTAGATCATTGCCACCGCACGCTGAAAGTACGGATTGACCGCGACATCCTGCGCCACGCGATCACCCCGGCAGTCGAGCTTTGTAGCGAGAAACCGCTGCACGTAACCCAGCAACTGCGGGAACAGTCGATGCGTTGGGATGTTGTCGCCCCGGTCGCGCAGCCACTGCTCGGTGAGCGCCTTGGTCAGAGCGAACGCCACCTGCTGCACTCGAATCTGCTTGCGCCATTCGTGCAACGTCAGCAGATCGGCCGCGACCCGGCCCGTAGGCGATGAGCGCCCCATCCATGCGCGTTCAGCCCCTGCATCAGCGTGCTGTCCGGAACCTGCATCGGGTCGAGCAGCAGCGTCGGCACGCGGTCCCAGTCGCACGGTCGATCTGCGTGATCCCGGGATCGGTGTAGCCCTCCACGACCGGGAACTCGATTTCGTACTCGGCCTTGGCCGGGCACCGCGTAGATCTGGTTGGCCGGCGGCGAGGGCGGCTGCGGGCTCCGCCTTCCACCTTGAACGGGATCAACTCGAACGGCACGCCGAAGATCTTGCGCCGTCTCCTCGCGAAAGAGCCCGGTCTCCGGGTCCACCGCGTAGGACGTGCGCCGCAGCGCCCGCCCCACCACCTGCTCGCACAGCAGTTGCGAGCCGAACGGGCGCAGGCCGACGACGTGCGTCACCGTGGTCGCGTCCCAGCCCTCCGACAGCATCGCCACGGAGATGATGCAGCGCACATCGCGCCCCGGCGGCACGTCGGGGTTGAGCGTCACCAGTCCGCTCTCGTCGTCCTCCAGCGCCTTGCGGTTGTGCTTGCTCGACCAGGGCCGCGTACTCCTCGGGCACCTTGCGCCCGGGCCACTCGGTCTTGCCGACCGTCTCGCAGCACGAAGCGCAGCCGCCGTGCCTCGTCGTCTGGCCGCCGCCCTCGGCGATGTCCTCGCCCACCTTGCTGTCGATGCGGACCGTCATCTCCGGCCCGGCGCGTTGCGGAATCTCGGGCACGCCAGCCCCGTACTGCGCGTCGCCCTCGGCCAGCCAGGCGTAGCAGCTCCTTGGCGATCGTGGTGTCGCGGCAGACGATGATGAACACCGGCGGCACGTCGTGCCGGCGGTTGCCCGCCGCGAAGTGCGCCTGTCCACGTCGCCAGCGTCTCGCGCCAGCTCGCGGCCAGCTGATGATCGGCTGCGGTCGCGTAGCGCATCACCTCGGTCACCGTCACCGGCCCGATGTGGCCGTCGTTCTGCGCGCTGCTTCTGCACCCAGCGCCAGACGTTGAAGTAAGCGCGGCATCGCCGTCGCCGACCGCGTCCTCGCGTCGGCAACTGCGGCATCTTCACCAGCCCAGCCTCGATGGCCTCGAGCAGGCTGAAGTCGGACACCACCCACGGGAAGGGCTTGCCCACCTCGTTGCCGCTGCCCTGGATGTAGAACGGCGTGGCCGACAGGTCCACGCACAGGCGGATGCCGTTGCCCCGCCCGCCCAGCGCCTTGTTGATGCGGTCCAGCCCCTCGATCCAGACCGTGGCCTCGCGGACGTTGGCGGCGGTGGCTCGTCGTCCTCGTCGACGCGTACTCGTCCTCGGCTTCGACGCTGCCGCGCCGGTAGGCGTGGTGCGCCTCGTCGTTCATCACCAGGATGGCCGAGCTGCGCCCCTTGCGGCCACCCAGCACGCGCTTCAGGAAGGCGGCGTCGCTCTCGTAGTACCGGGTCTCCTTGACCGTGAAGGCCTTGAGCCTGCCGTCGCGCCTGCAGCTCACGCTGACGATCTCGAAGGCGCCGACAGTGGCCTGGTGGCGAATCTCGCTTCGGCAGCTCGTCGTTGCCGCCGAGCTTGACCGTGCGGGTCTTCTCCACCGGCTACGCCGCGCTTGCACCACCCGGCCGCCCTGCCGTTCACGTCGCGCAGTCTCGCGCCGCTCGAGGTTGTGCCAGTTGGTGACGAACACCTCGCCGCGGCGCAGCTCGGTCATGCGGTGCGGCGGCACCAGTTCGCCGCGTGCGGTACAGCGACAGCTCGTCGAGGTTCGGGTCCAGTTCCGCAGCCGGTCGCGGATGGTCACGTTCGGGCAGACGATCAGCACCGTGTCCGAGTACGCCGCGGCCTGCGGGTCGGCCACCTTGTTGAGGATGGACCACGCGGCCAGCATGCCCATCACCGTGGTCTTGCCGCGTGCCGGTGGCCATCTTCAGCGCGTAGCGCACGAAGGCCTTGTAGCCCTGCGCCTTCGCGTCCGCGCCGGGCTCGTCGGGCGGCACCTGGACGCCCTGCTTCAGGTCGTCCGGCCCTTCGACCAGGAAGATCACCGTCTCGGCCGCCTCGAGCTGGGCGTAGAACAGTGGCTGCGCCCGGTCGGGCGCAGCGCCACAGGTGCGAGCAGCTCGCGCGTGACCTTGGTCGCGCCCTCGTAGTCCCGCTCGCGCCAGTCCTGCGACCCGCTGCCGGAGCAGGTTGGCCAGGTCGAGCAGGTACTCCTGCCCCTTGGCCGTCCTCCTCGAACAGCGCGGCCTGCGCCTTGTCGCTGCCGCCCGCGCGCGGCGCGCTCGGGCACGCGGAAGAAGTAGCTCGCCGCGCCGGCGTCCTGCCCGCTTCTGCGGCTTGCTTCGCCGTCCTCGATGTGCCAGTAGTGCCGCGGCTCGTCGTAGGGCGAGTTGATGATCGGCGCTTCGACCGCGTTGATCTGGCTCATCTGCGTCTCACTTCCGCACGTAGACCGACGTTCAACGGCAAGGCAACGATCCAGATTGCGGTGCGTCGTCGTGAAAGTGTAGGTCGTCATCCTGAGTCACAGCCAGCAAAGCGGTGCGTTCGTCGTGACCGCCTGTTCAGACGTAAGGCGCGCAGGCCACGGTGTGTCGGCGTGGTCAATCCGTTGCACGATACTTGCGTTCGTACCGGAATGCGTTGCTCACCAATCGTCAGCAACATAATCCACTTCCGCTCCCGCGCCCGCTCAGCGGGTAAATGTGCTGACATGCAGATGCGGTGCCACTCGCGAAGGCCGAAACAGCCCGCCACCTTCCCATCCGGCCAGCGAGGTCAGCGGATGAGGTTGCTCTCGAGTTGCGCGGGTGCTAAGGGCAACGCGCTCGGCAAGCCACGCGGCGCGCAGTGCATGATCGCAGATCGTGATCTTGAATGCCCCTTTGCGTTTCTTGAGCCGCAGTTCCATCGGTTCGATTAGTCGGATCAGCAACGATCCGTCAAGAAACTTGAGATACGCAAGTACGCGCTGCCGCCCGGGATTCGCATCGAGCGTCCTCCGCAGTTCATCCAAATACAGTGCCTGCGAGGGTGCTTGTCCGACATAGTCGACAGGCGAGGCGGAAGACCTCTTCAAGCTGAAAATTTTCATCACGCCTCTGGCCTCGGCTGCCCATTCGCAGGTCATGCTGAATGGCGCGCCTGACCACGGTTTCCATTAAGCTGGTCTGCAATTCGCTCCCACGGCTTCGTCCGCGAATCGATGTGCCATCGGATACCCGCCGCGCTCCTGCAGAATGCCTCGAATGCCACGTCCCGGACTGCGCGATTTTGTTCGCCGAACGACCGCAAGCCACTCCAGAAGCTTTCTCCTTCACCGGCGCAAGACCGTTCGGCAGCTGGTACGGCTCGATGACCCCGATGCGGCGGATTTCCGGCAATTTCTCGCAGCATGAGCGGGCCAAGGTCGAGCGTGGCTATACGTCCCCGCCAGACGTATCGCGCCCCGCCTCGATGCGTATGCGGAGCTTCGGTGACAATGGCACGGACTGGTTGCAAATCGACTGGGTTGCTGATCACATCCGGCAGGTTTCTGGACCTCATCCAAAATCAAATACGCGGCGACCGCCTGTACGATTCGCATAGCTATTGAACGTCTCCCCAAGTACGTGATCTTCGTACCACCGGGCGAGGTCGACCGAATCGGCAGTGCTGACAACCGGCGAATCGGTCGGCAAGTCGTCGAACTACCGGACTCGAAAGATTCGCTTGCGGCCATCGATCGCCACGGGAACAGGAGGTCCATCGCCTACCTGATCCAGCAGCGTTGTCTTGCCAACCTAGCCGTGCCCACGCAATCCGTGACCGGCGCAAGTGCCACGTCTCAAGGCCATCGCAAGATCTCGTGGCCAACGGCCCAGCGGCGGATCGGCTGATACTCCGAACCGCTGCTCGCCTTTCCACCAAGGTATTGGCGCTGCCGAAGCTCCCGTTGCGAAGGCCGTGAACACAGGGAGATACAGGTGTCGACCAACGCGAGAGCAGCGGCTTGAGCTCACACGCACCTCCACGACGCGCATCAACTCATTCCCGCGCTCGTCGATCACTTTGACGGCGATGCGCTGCCGCTCGCCCAGCGCGAACGGCTCGCTCGTCGTGCCCGCGAGGTGCTCCCACGAGATGGATCGAACGTGGCCTTGAGCGACTTCTGCAGGTTGTCCCATGCGGCGGTCTTGGGGAAGAACACCTGCGTGGCGAAGAAGCTCATGCCGTCGTAGTCGGTGTCGAGCATCCACGCCGGGCACGTTCTGGCCCTCGATGGCCTCCTGTCTCCATCGTCGAGGGGTTGAAGATGTCGAGGCCGCGCAGCTCCACTTGGTACAGCGCAGCGCCTTCGTCATTCTTCTTGCCGGTCTTCTTCACGTCGATGTCCGGCAGGCCGGTGATCGAGAATATCTCAGAGGCGCGGCTGGTCTTGAGCAGGTCGCTCATCACCACGTCCGGCGTGACCGCGACGTAGGTGCAGGGAATGCGGAGCTTCTTGCGGTCGTCGATCAGCTCGCGCGCCTTGGCCTGAATGGCGAAGCCGAAGAAGATACAGGTGCGTCGTACTTGAGGAAGTAAGCCTCGCTCGCTGCGTTGTAGACGACGTCCGACGAGATAGCGCCGTCCTCTGGCCCGAAGACGATGGCGATGCGAGACTTGCCATCGGCGTCCAGCGCCTCAGCGTGGATCAGGTCGCTGTCGGCGGTGCGGCGGATGTCGGCCAGTACCAGTTCACGGTTGCCCGGCAGGTTGCAGCGTCTTCGACTGACGCAGCACCTGCGTCATGCGTTCGCAGATGCGTCGCCGGATCAGCGTAAGGTTGCGCGGGACGCTCCGCAGCTCTCTTGACGCCAACTGCCGTCAAGCGTCTGCCCGGGGCGATGGTGGCCTCGACAACGAACGGGCCGGACACGCGAATGACGTTGTCGTTGGTCTCGGGGCGATCCACCAGCACCTCCATCGGCGGCGTTTCGTCATTGGCGATGGACTTCAGCGTGATGTGCGGCACCAGCCCGCCGACCTCCTCACCCTTGCGGTTCTGCTTGCCGCTTGTAGACGAAGCCGCCCTGCGGGACCGGCCTGATGCTCTTTCAGCTCATAGTACGGAAACGTCGCTGTCAGCAGACGTTGCCGTGCGAGAGCGAGCGGAACACGCGACGTGTCGCAAGTGATCCAGCGGCGGCCCCATTGTTCGGCAACGTAGGCCGTCGTACCAGAGCCGCAGGTCGGGTCAAGCACAAGGTCACCGGGGTCGGTGACCATTAGCATGCACCGCTCGATAACCTTTGCCGCAGTTTGAACGACGTACAGCTTTGTCGTCGACCCGGCTTGAGAATCGGACGTCCGCCCAGAAGTTTGATGTTGGCTTGTATGGAAAGTCATCAACAGAAACGGACGTAGCGGAGTGAGGTCCCTCGTGGTTCAATCCGTCTAGCTCGGACCAGAACCCCGAAGGCCCGCCTTGGTTGTCTTGAACGTCCCTGTTCCGGGCGAGAATGTCCTTCCCCATGAACTCGAATACCCGGACGTCACCTGCGCCCGCCGGACGCTGAACTCGTAGAGTTATCTTGGCTGTACGGGCGAGCACCCTGCGGAAGCAATGTCCAATCTTCTGATTCGTCCTTCGACATATGCCGCCGCGAGCCGTCCAGAAGTTCAACCCGGACGTAGTCCGCGACGCCCGGATCAAAGCGTGACTTGGGCTGCCACAGCTTTCGGTACTTGAGGCGTGTTCGGTCCTTGGCATACCAAAGCAAGTAGTCGTCCGACGGAAGGCAATTCCCCGGTCTCCTGTGCGCTAGTTTTCACGAAAGTAATCATGGTGACTGAAGTTTTCGATGCCGAAAACCTCGTCCAGTACCTCGCGGACATGATGTACGTTGTCGTCCGAAATCTGAACGAAGACACTACCGCTCTCATGCAGCAACTCTCGCGCAAGCAGCAGCCGGTCGCGCAGGTAGGTCAGATAGGAGTGCAGGCCCAGTTCCCACGTGTCGCGGTAGGCCTTCACCATCTCCGGCTCACGGGTCATGTCGTCGTCGCCGCCGTGCTTCACGTCCCGCTTTCGCACGAACGGCTGGAAGTTGCGAGCCGAACTTCACGCCGTAGGGCGGGTCGATGTAGATCATCTGCACCTGCCCGCCCAGGCCCTCGAACTCCAGCAGCGAGTTCATCACCTGCAGGCTGTCGCCCAGGATCATGCGGTTCTGCCACGGCCCCTTGTGTTCGTAGGCGTCGAGCTGGTCGCGTGATGTCCAGACCGCCGTCGCCGAACAGGTCCAGCGTCGGTGCCCTTGCGCCTTGCGGTGACGGATGCCGTCCAGGATCGCCTTGGTCGAATGCCGCTCGTGCACGAACAGCGGCACGGTCGGCACGCTGGATCTGGTGGCGCTCGGCCTTGCCGGCCCAGTTCAGGAAGGGCTGGCTCAGGTGCTGCAGCAGGTCGGCCGCGGCCTTGAGTGACTGCACCTGCACGCCGCCCCCGGCCCAGCGCCTGCGGCTGCGCGAACACCGTGGCCTCGCCTTCGGTGGCGCAGCGCTGCACCAGGCCGATCAGCCATTCGGCCAGTTCGCGCTCGCGGTTCTCGTCCCAGCTCAGCGCCGGGTCCAGGCTGCTGTCGTAGCGGTAGGTCTTCGGCGGCTTGCGTGGCGCTGAACTGGTCCTGCACGCCCACGTCGGGGCGCTGCACGGCTTCGTGGCCGTGACGGTAGTCGGTCGTCTGCTCGCGCTGCGGACGGGTAGGTCGCTTAGCCAAGATTGCTCTCCCAAGCTATTCTTGTCGTGCCCGCATTGTCACCCGAATCCCCGGCCCAGCGAAGCGGTTGGTGGCATAGGCCCGGGCCAGATAAGCCGTAACGGATGCCCACATACGCGGGACCGCGTCGTGTATTGGCTTCCTCGGGACTTCAGTGCCTTCTTGCGTCCCCTATAGCCCCGCGCAGCTTGATGCGACCGCATGTCCGATGGGGGCGCGAAAATTTGGAGCAAAATTGCCGCCATCCGTACCACGACATGGGGACGCGATGAACCGGAAGGACTGGGACGAACTGCGACGCGCGAGGCAAGCAAACTCCTCTATCGCCGAATACATCAAATGGAGCAGCCATTCGGCGCTAGACGCCTTCCGGCAAATGACAGACGACCGTCATCGAATCAACCAGTTTCTAGCGGACGAATCGAAGACTCGTGAGGCGGTGCGGCTGTTGGACCAAACTGTGTCGCAATCAACGCTCTTTCGAAGTGCCGTTGACGCTATCAGTAGCAGCGCCAAATACGTGGACGCGCTCAATGCGTTTGAAAAGTCATTGGCGGTCGCGCGACAGTTCGCGGGGGAGTCTCGCGCGATGGAGGAGATCAAGACGCACTTCCTCCGGGGTGTCGCCGCGATTAATCCGGATACATTGTCGGAAGTGTCGCGGGCATTTGCGTCGCTTCCGTCGGCACCGCAAGCCACCTTCGGGCGTAACGAGTTGTTAGCGGCAATGTCAGATCGCGCGTCGCTCAACGCCTTTGCGAGCATTCCGACTATCGATACCCGTGCCGCCGCGCGCATCGCCGGCCTCTGGGGTCGAGAGGGGGTTCAGCGACAACTTGAAGCGCTCGGAATCGATTGGACGTTCGACGATACCGATGACGAGTCGCGACCCGCGAGAGACACCGATCGACCCAAGGGACCGCACACCGACCAGAATCTGCGGTTTTTGGACGTGTTCAACATCGTACTAGTCATCCTCGTCTTTCTATACCAAGTAGAAGATGCAAGGCAAATGGAGGTTCGTATCGCGGGAGAGATACGCGCCCACAATAGCGCAACGGATCAACGCCTACACGCGTTGGAACAACTACTGATTAACGCTCTTGCAACCCTGACGCCAAGCGACGACGCTCCTGTTAAATTCGTCGTGAGAGCGCGAGTAGCGTTCATTCGACGTGATGCGCGACACGGCTCAACACCCGTCGCGACGGTGTTTCCGAATCAAGTAGTGACGCTATTGGAAGAGCGGTCGAAGTGGATCAAGGTCGAATATTTCGATTGGATCACACAGGAGACGCGAACGGGATGGGCGCTGAAAAAGCATTTCGTGCGTGTGCAGTCGCGTGCGGGTGGGCCCGGGTAACGGTGACTTACATGACGTCCAACGCCTTGCGAAACGTTGCCTCGCCCTTCGTCCTGTACTCGACATGCTGGACCTCACTTTGTACCTCGGTAGGTGGCGAGGTCCAACAGTGCGCATGGCGTCGTGCAATCAAATAGCAAAGTGCCGCCTTGCCGAGACTAGGTGCTAGATCAGCCCGCGCTCGGCGATGTCGTAGGTGTCTCTGCGTCGCTCCGTTTCCTTGACATACGGCCATCCCAAGCGCACCATTTCTCTTGCGCCGATTTGAGTTCCAGCTTGCGGGCGCGTTATAAATTCGGCTAACAGCGGATGTAGTTTGATGACCCGCTTTGGCTCTCGGCCGTCGGGTCTTTTGTTTCCCTCGCCGGACTGTGTCACGTCGCAATTTCGCTCCACTTGCCGCGACGATAAACAACGGGCTAAACGGAGCGTTGACTTGGAGTCGACGATGACACGAAGGTCTGCAACACCCGAAGTCCCCGGTATCGATCTCTCGTTTCGGCCGCAGTCCTACTTCTGGCCGCTCGGCCTCGAAACGCATCTGCTGTCTCGCATCAAGGGCGCCGAACGCAAGGCAGCGGCGCAGCGGCTGATCGACGCTGGCGGCTTGGATGACATCCCCAGCTTCCTCCGGCAGTCGGCGTTAAGCGAGGCGGACCGGCAGGCGCTCGGACGTATCCACCCGGCCTTCATGGGAGGCGAGTACCTGCCGGATCTAACCTCGAACGAGGTGGAGATCGCGCGCACCACGATCGCGTCGACAATGCAGGATGTCATTTCTGTTCGCGCCCGACGGGGCAAACACCGCATCCACTACCGCGTCGTCGATGAGTATCAGGGCGATACGCTTTCTGGGCGGAACACACGCACGTCCACCCGGCCGCTCACGCTGGGCGAACTGGAGACGTTCCTCAACGGCGCGCAGTCGATCTTCGATGACCTTGAGAGGCACTTCGGTCGCGACGGCTACGATCTGGACCAGATGCTCCGCTTCGTGATCGGCGTCGAGTCGCAGTTCTACCCGCAGATGGGCACGCTCTACCGGCGCCGGATCGAGGCTTGGGCCGCCGCGCGACGGGCGGAGTGGCGTTCGGGCCAGTCGAAGGCAGAAGACCTCGAAGCGGTGGCTGCCAACGGCCCGGAGCCGCGCCATGAGTGAGTCACGCGGGAACCGAGCGACATCGAGCGCGCAAACACTCCCAATAATGGCTCTTCATGGGAAAGAAGGGGCCTTCGCCGCGAGTACTCGCCTCGCATCCACGGGCACCAAGCGCGGCGCGCCAGCCATCGTAATTGGGAAAGTTGCGCCTCCACGTAGGGTCGCGAACCTCATACGGCGCAGTCGTGAGCACCTTACCCCGGCTGAGGTCGAGCGTCTGATCGCCGTCGCCGGCAAGGTCGGACGGCACGGGCAGCGTGATGGCACCGCGATCCTGCTTGCCTACCGGCACGGGCTACGGGTAGGCGAGCTGGTGGAACTTCGGTGGGATCAGGTCGACCTGCAACGGGGGGCCCTTCACGTCAACCGCAAGAAGAGCGGTGATGCGGCAACCCATCCGATGTCCGGTCGGGAGCTACGGGCCTTGCGACAGCTCAAGCGCGCCTACCCGGAGTCGCCGTTCCTGTTCGTCACCGAGCGCGGTGGGCCGATGACGGAAGCCACGCTACGCAAGATGGTGGCGAGAGCGGGCGAGGAGGCTCACATCGGCTTCCCCGTCCACCCGCACATGCTCCGCCACGCGACGGGCTTCTACCTTGCCAATAATGGCGTCGACACCCGCACGATCCAAGCCTATCTCGGCCATCGCAATATCGTCCACACGGTGCGTTATACGCAGCTTGCGCCGGGTCGGTTTCGCGCGCTCTGGCGCGACTGATCCTTCGGCCGCGTGATTTCTTCAATACCGGAGAGCGAAATGGCCAAGGATCCAACTCCTGCACCAGCGGTGGCGCCACTACTTGCGCCGGGCGACGTCGAGGACAGACGGAAAACTGATCAACTTCTTGCCAAGGATCGCAAGCGCCTCAGTTCGTTCGTCAAGAACCTGAACAAAGGGGTCCGCTTCGATGATTTGGACCACGACTTGAAGGCGTGGTGGGCGGACCGGTACTGACTGGTGGGATCCGCTCGCGCCACGACACCTGACACGACGTTGCGCGACAGCCGGCGCCGGCCCTAGGCGGCACTCATCGCCGTTTTTACGCCACGTGGCCGGCCTCTAGCCGCGACGACCAAGGGATCGCCCTACCTACGGCACGGTTATTGCTCTGGCTCAATGCGCGGGGTTCGCGCCGCCCGCCCAACCACCTCGTCGCCCCTTCTCCGCCATGCTTCCGCGCATCCTCGCGCCTGCGTCCACAAGACCGAGCGACTCCGTACGTAGGAAGAACATGACGATCCGCTGCGACATTAGGTCCGCGTTGGTTACGTTCATGTGCGTGTCGGGTCTCGTTGCATGGGCACTCGACAGCGAAGGCGGTCGATTACGCTGTCACCGTCTCATGGGACGCTTCAAATTATTACGTCGGCAAAGTCGGCTATCAGGGCGTCATCAAGACGCAGTTCTGCAGTCAAATTTTCTATATCAACCACGCGACGTTGAGGCTCACCACTGCGAACACCGGATCACTAATTTTTTCGTCCGGGCAACAATGTTCAGTGGTGAATGTATTCGATCCTGCCTCTGTGGCGGCCGGCACCTATACTGTTCATGTCAAAAGCAATGGCGATGGCTACTACGAACTGACGGACGGTTCATTCCTCATCAAGGCGTCGGGTAGTAATTCGACGTCAAGCTCGTCAGCGACGCTCAAGGTGAGCTACGCAGCAACGGAACCGCGTCCGGCACGATTACCCTTGATACGTACGGGTACACGCTTCCACGGCAACTGGAGAAGATATACGTTTCCAGACAAGGTAGCGGCAGCAGTGCGCCGAATCTCACCATCAGCACATTTGGCGCGTCACCGATTACCGTCAGCGCGGGTGGGACGGCGAATTTGGCAGCCACAATCAGGAACGTGGGTACCGCCAGCAGTAGCGCCACCACCTTGCGTTATTATCAGATGTTTGGCAGCACACCGAGCGAGCTCACGGGCTGTGCCAGAAGTGTCGGACCATTGGCTCCTAGCGCGACGTCCATCCTATCCTGCCTCGTCAGCTTGCCTGCGACACCGGGCACGTACTACTTCGCCGCAGCTGTCGATCCAGTCCCCGGAGAATTGATCACATCGGACAACTACTATTTCGATGTAGAGGTAACGGTGACCTCCACGTCAATTCCGACCTATCCCCTCACCGTGACCAGAGTTGGCACAGGTGGTGGCACGGTAACCGGTACCGGCATCAATTGTGGCAGCGACTGCGCTGAGTCGTACCCCAGCGGCACATCCGTCAGCCTGACTGCTACCGCCTCTGTGGGCACCGTCTTCATGGGCTGGAGCGGCGCTTGCTCCGGCTTTGGCACGCAAGGCACCTGCACACTGAGCATGAACGCGGCAAAGAGTGCCACCGCCACGTTCAAATACATCGGTGCCGGCAGTGACTACTCCCGCGACTACGTGCAGAAGGCCTACGTGGCCTACTATGGCCGTCCCGCCGACCCAAGTGGGCAGAGCTACTGGGCGGGGCGCATGGATGCAGAAGGGCAGTCGCTCAATGCCATCATCGGGGCGTTCGGCTACTCCGACGAGTTCAATCGCCGCTTTGGCGGTCTGACCTTCGCGGAGCTGGTAACCAAGATTTTCCAGCAGGCGCTGGGACGCAATCCCGACCCAGCGGGGCTGAACTGGTACGTCAATGAACTCCTCGCAGGCCGACGGACATTGCAGACCATCACTCTGGACGTACTGAATGGCGCCACTACAGCACCAGACTCGACTGTGGTGGCCAACAAGCTGGCGGTGGCGGCGTATTACACGACCAAAGTAGCTGCTGGTTGCCCCTACGGCACCGAACAGGACGGCGTGGACGTCGTTACTATCGTGACCGCTCTTGCCGGAAGCGTAGCTGCCGCAGAAGTGGCTATCGATGCAGGGTGCGGGCCGTAAGTGGGCGAGGGAGGCGCTCTTCGGCGGGGCATCCATGAAGGCACTCCGCGCCAATCGACTCGCGCGGCATTCGCAGCGTCGCCTGAAACTCCCGCCGGTCCCTGAGGGCGCCGCAGGTCATCCGCCGGACACGGTCCGGTTGACTGAAGTTAGTCGACACCGTACGCGTCCGAATTCGGTGTATGGCATACGACGCAGAACTTGTTGCCATCCAAGTCGCGAAAGTAGGCGCCGTAGTAGTGCTCGTGATACTGCGGTCGTAGATTGGGTGGACCCTCGCAGGTACCGCCATTCGCTAACGCAGTTGCGTGAACCGACCGCACCACTTCATGACTTGCGGCCAGAAACGCCACCATCTGACCGTTGCCCGGATGATGCGCGCTGCCATCATAGGGCTTACAGATGACGAAGTAAGGACGGGCTCGCCCCCTCGCTGTGCCAACCTGCCCACGGACGACTTGCGTCGTGGAAGCGAGAACTCGTGCCCCAGCCCCAGACATAACGGCACTGTAGAAGCGAAACGCTCGGTCAAAGTCATTGACGCTGACAAATATGTGCGAGAACAAAGCGAATCCTGCAAGTTGGCGATGTGTGAGACCTACCGTAATAGGCAACGAGCGTGCCGTGCAGGCGCTAGCCAAGTAGAGGGTTTGAATCGGCGCGTCCGGTTGACCGCCGGGTTGGGCATCTCATAAGCCAAGCTCTTGTCTCGCATACTGCTTCAGCAGATCGACGACAACGTCGAGAGAAGTGGAACCGACTTTACCAAGAGCGCCTTTCACTTTCGTCCAGCGTCGATTTTCACGTGCAGAGTCAAGAAACTCGTAGCCCTTCCACGTCAGGTTCAGTGCGAGCGCCTGTTGTAGGGCGCTTCCAACTACGGTTACATCAATCACGTTGGCGTAACCTGCATCGCCTAGCAAGTAGCAGTGAAATCCGATCTCTTCCTCGGCATAGCCCTTTGCGACAAGTGAATCGGCGATATCCGTCTCGGGGCTCGCTTCAATGGCCAGCGCAAGTTCACGAATGAGGTCGAGATTTCGTTTCACGGGGTGAGGCCGAAACGTACAAAGCAAGCGGCGCGCACGGGCGCGCTGGATGCTCCGGGAGTGCACAGGTATGCCCCGCCGGTGCATGTCCACTAGACTGCCGAGTTGGGCGTAGATTGCATATTATCCGGGCTGCACGACCTTCTCGACTGCTGTGAAGACTTTCTCCAACTCGGTATTGAGTGTCCGAAGGCTGGGGCCGATGTAGGCGGCGGCATCGGTGGGGTAGCGAGAATGATAAGGGGCATCGTGTATGCCGTTAAGCAATTGACACCATCGCGGCGGATTACTCGCAACCGACAGGCCAAGGGACGATGCCTTCGCCCACAGCGCTTCAAGATTGTGTTGAATTGGCCTGAGTTGTACCTTCGCCAATCCTGTATGAGAGAGATAGGACTTCAGTAGCAATTCGAGAGTCCATGCGGCCAGAAAGTGACAAGCAGTCGTAGTGTCATCAGAAGTGGTGGCAAGTACCTTCGCTCCGTGAAGTAGACCGCGCGCTCGCGAAAGAAGACCAAGGGATTCGGGGCCGACGGATATGATCGCGGACGACGCAATCAACGATCCTCTGCCAGTTACCATGGATGTCTCCTCTACACCCAACCAGTAAGGGAACCGGCGACCGCGGCGTGGGCGAAGCCCCGCCGGTGGGCGTCCGTGTTGACCGCGGGGTTAGGCGTCATGCTTGCCCGCTCACTTTCACGGTTGGCGCGAGTCCCGCAATCGCCAGCTTCGCCCGGTTCAGCTGGCATGGTGTAATCACGCTTTCCGTCCGGGCGCCTGATCGAAAAGCCCCCGGACGACATTTCGACACGACCCCTGTTCTTTCCGCCGCGGGTATCAAGTAGGGCGTCGCAGTTGGGACACAGATACCGCAGATTGTCTGGTCGATTGTCGCGGTTGACGCCGTTGATGTGGTCGAGGATAAGCGGCAACGCTTGTCCGTTCCACTCCAACTTGTCGCTGTAGAATCGGCATGCCGGATTGTCGCAACGCAATGGTTGATTGGTCGAAACACGGTGGAGGCGGTAACACTTGCGGACGGTACCGCGTGAGGCCTCTCCGTAACGCAGCACATCGCGCGAGTTCAGTTTTTTGGGATTGCGCATTGCCGTATCCGTGCCGAAGACGCCTAACGTTCAAGTTAACCGGCGGGCCGCGCCGATTCGCGGGAGCAAGAGGCCGCGTACCGGCCCGTCCGGTTGAGCGCATGGTTACGCGTCACCTTTCCTCCTGCAACGTTGCAAGCAGTGGCAAGAGATGCCGGCACCGATGCATCCAGAGTTGCTCCTTCCAGCTGGAAAGTCGTTCCGCCAATCCAATGATCTCTTCCACCGAAATCTCACGATCTGGCACGCTGGTTCGATTGGACACGAGGCGACCACCGTAGAAGAGGCGACCGTGGATGAGTTCGTTTCGCTGATTGAAGAGAGCCTTCGCATCTTCGAGTGTCGTCTGAAGGCCGGAAAGGTCATTCGCTTTCATTTTACGGATGAGTCTCTGCGCGTAGCTGAGCTTGCGACCCACCTGCCACCGGCGCTTAGGCTCATCGAAGGGCTCAGGCGCGGGGAGTACGCTCAGAAGTTCATCGATCTCGCCCTCCGCGTATGCTGCGTGGAGCGTTACGAGACCGAGCGGTCGGACCAGATCGCCTTCGAAAGCTCCGGCCATGTGTGGTGACGCCTTACAAGATGTGTGGGGCGAATGCGCCGGAAAACTTTGGGGCGCCTTCGCCAGAATATTCGGCCCGGGTCGGTCAAACAACCGTTGGGCAGGGTCGAGCAACGTCCCAGAGAACCAAGGCCACGGTTGGCGATGTGAGGGCTGAATGGCCGGGTTTGAGGGGGGCGTTTCGCCGGTTCTTCTAGCCGTTGGGACCGGGACCGAATCTGGGTCAAATACTACCGCTTCCGCGCCGGATAGGCCTATCGCGGCTGGATGAGGCGCCTTTCCCCTTCGTGGCACGCACCACCGGCCCGGGGGCGAGGCCTAGCTCACGTAACCGGGTCCAGTCGGTCTGGTCCAGTATGCCCCGACGCAGGCTGCTCGGTCAGGTCCCAGTTGGTCAACGGATCAGATGGAGACTATCCGGCCTTGCAGGCGC
>CAVOHM010000005.1:0-45103 GCA_963695725.1 uncultured beta proteobacterium | reverse complement strand
CGGCCGCCGAGATCGCCGAGATCACGTTGCTCGCCGCCGACGAGATCCGCCGCTTTGGCATCGACGCCGAAAGTCGCGCTGCTATCGCACTCGAGCTTCGGAAGCAGCGCGCATCCGCAGGCGAAGAAGATGCAGGCGGCGCTGGCGCTGGTGAACGCGATGGACCCCGACCTCGAAGTGGAGGGTGAAATGCACGGCGACGCGGCGCTGGACGAGGAAGTGCGCCTGCGCGCCTTCTCCCCCGGGTCCCGCCTCAAAGGCGAGGCGAACCTACTGATCATGCCCACCGCGGATGCGGCGAACATCGCGTTCAATTTGCTCAAGGTTGCGGCGGGCGGCGGCGTGACGCTGGGGCCGATCCTGCTCGGCGTCGCCAAACCCGTGCACATCCTCACGCCGTCGGCCACCGTGCGCCGGATCGTCAACATGACGGCGCTGACTGTCGTTGACGCCGGCGTGCAGCGGCAGGCGTAGCAAGTCCGAAAGGCGCCGGGACGCGCACCGGTCCGGCGGCGCGCGCCGGCCACTCAGCCCGGCAGGATGATGCGCGACCCGCCGCCGCTCATTTCCAGCATCAGCTGATTGATCCGCTTGACGAACGTGGCCGGATCGTCAAGCTGTCCGCCTTCGGCCAGCATCGCCTGATCGAACAACACGGCAGCCCAGTCGTCGAACTTCTTGTCGTCGTTCTTGAGCCGAAGCACCACCGGATGCTTCGGGTTGATCTCGAGGATGGGCTTGGCGGCCGGCCCCTGCTGGCCCGCGGCCTTCAGCAGCCGCGCGAGGTTGCCGCTCAGATCGTGGACGTCGGCTACCAGGCACACCGGCGACTCGGTCAGGCGATGCGTCAACTACGCACGTCCTTGACGCGCTCGCCGAGGCTCGCCTTGATCCGTGCCACGAGGTCGGAGAGCTCGGCCGCGTCCTGTTCCACTTCCTTTTTTTCCGCCTCGTCCTCGAGCGCTCCAAGATCGAGCCCACCCTTGGCGACCGAGACCAGCGACTTCCCCTCGAACTCCGTGATGTGGTTCACGACCCACTCGTCGACGCGGTCCGATAGCAGCAGCACTTCGATGCCCTTCTTGCGGAACACTTCGAGATGCGGGCTGTTCCTGGCGGCGTTGAAGGTTTCGGCCGTCACGTCATAGATCTTTTCCTGCCCATCCTTGATGCGGCCGACGTACTGCGCAAGCGACACCGTCTGGTCGGCCGTATCGGCGAGTGTGGAAGCAAAGCGACAGGCCGGCGATCCGGTCCTTGTTGGCGGGATCCTCGCCGGCGCCTTCCTTCAACACGTTGCCGAAGGCACCCCGCAGAATTTCGCGTATTTTTCCTTGTCGTTTTCCGCCATCTCCTCGAGCAGGCCCAGCACCTTTCGCGTGCATCCGCCGCGTATCGCTTCGATGTCCTTGGATTCCTGAAGGATCTCGCGCGAGATATTGAGCGGCAGATCATTCGAATCGACGACACCTCTGACGAAGCGCAGATACGCAGGCATCAGCTGCTCGGCGTCGTCCATGATGAAGACACGGCGGACGTAAAGCTTGATGCCGTGGCGCGCCTTGCGGTCCCAGAGGTCGAAGGGCGCTCGCGACGGCAGGTACAGCAGTTGCGTGTACTCCTGGCGTCCCTCGACGCGCGCGTGGGTCCAGGCGAGCGGATCGTCGAAATCGTGGCCGACGTGTTTGTAGAATTCCTTGTACTGCTCGTCGCTGATGTCGCCCTTGCCGCGCGTCCACAGTGCCGACGCCTGGTTGACGGTTTCCTCGTCGGCGAGCTTGTCCTCCTTCCCGTCCTTCCACTCCTCCTTGGGCATCAGGATCGGCTGGACGATGTGGTCGGAGTACTTGCGGATGATCGAGCGCAGCTTGAATCCGGTGAGGAGGTCATCCTGGCCTTCCCGCAGGTGCAGCGTGATCGCCGTGCCGCGACTCGCCTTTGGCGCCATTTCGACGGCGAATTCGCCTCCGCCATCGAATCCGTCTCCCAGCGCACGCCCTGGTCGGGCTTCTCGCCAGCGCGGCGCGTATGCACCGTTACCTTGTCCGCGACGATGAACGACGAATAGAAGCCGACGCCGAAATCGCCTATCAGGTGCGCGCATCTGCTGGTCCCGGTGAGTCGGGAGAAGAATCCCGCGTGCCGGATTTGGCGATCGTGCCGAGATCGTGATCGCCTCGTCGCGACTCATGCCGACGCCGTTGTCGGCGATGGAGAGCGGTCCTGGCGGCCGAATCGTAGTCGATGCGGATCTTGAGCTCGAAGTCGTCCTCGAACAGCTTGTCGTCGTGCAGCGCCTCGAAACGCAGCTTGTCGCAGGCGTCCGACGCGTTGGAAATCAGCCGCGCAGAAAGATTTCGCGATCGAGCAACAGCGATGGATCATCAGCCTGCAAGAGCTGCCGGACTTCGGTCTGGAAGCCCAGGGTCTCGCGCTCGGCGTGGGTGGCGGTGTTTTCGGTCACGGCAACGCTCCTTGGGATGACAACCTTTGGATCTGGGTGCGGCGCGGGGGGTTTTCAAGTGCCCATCGCCACTGGGCTGCGGTGCCATGGGTCGCCATCCGCCAGCCTCGACGCCCTGCGCAAGGGGCTGCGGGCCCTCGGCTACGCCGAATGGCGAAATCTGATCATCGAACATCGATCGGCAGAGGGCCGCGCCGATCGGTTTACGGACCTCGCGTCCGAACTGGTGCATCTCAAGGTCGATCTGACTATGGCGTCGAATGACGCGCAAGCAGTTCGTCGAGCCGGCCGAGAGCCGTCGTGTCCTCCTTGAGCTCGAGCAAGGCGGCCAGATCGGCGCGCACGTCGTCCCAGTCGATCAGGCGGCCGGATTTCACGATGATGCCCTCCACGTCAAGCCAGTCCTGTGGCCGTCCGGCGAAGACCTTGAACACGACCAGAGCGCCGGGCGGGGCAAGTTGCAGCCGAACGCCAGTGACGATCTCCTCGGCGGTTGCCGCAGCAACGGCCTTGTCCTCGAACGGAAGCGCCCCGAGGGTCACATCGAGCGGTATCCCGTTGCTCGCACGCAGCAGAAGCACACGGTGACCGAGCGCGAATTCGCGCGCGTTCGCGAGCCTCGACTGGAAGGCAGCGAGCAGCGCTTCGATGTAACGAAGCTCGTCGCCAATTCCCGTGTAAACGGTGAGGTCAGCATCGCGGGTGAGGCGTGCTTCGCCCCAGCGTTGGACGGCGATGCCGCCGATGAAGCAGAAACGCCAGTTGTGATTCCGGCAGAACTGCTGGATTTCCTGTGCGGCCTCGACCAACCGGTTAGGAGCGTCCACGGCTGCGCCAGCGCGCAAAGAAGCGTTGCATCTCGATCAGGCCCGAACTCCCCTCGCGCGTGGTATCGCCGCGCAACATTCCCCCCAGTTGCAGCATGTCGAATGCTGCCCGCTGTGATTCCAGCGGCGACTGGGACGCGAGCTCTGCGTGGCGCTGCGCTTCGAGCCTGCGGCCGGTCTCGTGCCATGTTGCGACAAGCTCCCTCTGACGCGCTAGCGAAAGTGTCGGAGAGTCCATGCACCAAGTGTAACGCAGTCGGCCGTCGCAGGACGTTCGGATATGCCGCTCAGCCCGGCCGCATCGCCTTCAGGTACCAGCGGATGAAGGCGTCGACGTTGTACTCCTTGCGCTGCGACAGCGGGCCGGGCTCGAAAGCGATCGATTCGACGCCCTTTTGCTGCCACCGGCAGATCTCCCAATCCTGCTCGTTGGTGAGATTCCAGAAAGGCAGCAGGCGGTCGAGCTGGTAGTCGACCTCAGCCCGGGCGTCGGCGTGCACCAGCCAATAGCTCCTCATCGTCGTCTGGCGCAGCCCGGCGGGCAGCATGCGCGTCACGACCGCGTGGTCGCAGCTTGCGTGCAGCCAGAAATTCGGCAGGCTGCGCATCCGCAGCACGCCGACGTCGGCATTCGGATAGTCGCCCATCAGCGGCGCGACGCGCGTGCCGTCCATCGATTCGGTGGCGAAGCCCTCGACAAGCGCGGTGCGGTTGCAGGTGTACCAGATGTCGCGATCGGGGTCCGGAAACGTCGCGAGGCCGCCCTTCGGGTGCGCGACACCATCGGCGGGGACCTCCCATTTCGCTTCGATGCGCGCGATGGCGGCGGCGATCTGTTGCCGGACCGCCGTAGATGCGTGCTCCTCCTCATAGACATCGAAGTTCGATTTGGCGTATTGCGGGTGGCGCGGCGTGCAGTGGTAGCACTCGCGGTTGTTCTCCCAGACGAGCTTCCAGTTCGATTCGACCTCGTATTCGGACACGTGGGCGATCCGCGCGCGATCGAACCCCTGCGGCGCACCCGCCGCGGTGAAGTGCGCGGCGAAGCCGTCGGATACCGGTGGGGTTTCGGCGAGCGAAACGTAAATGAGACCGGTGACGACTTTCGCGTGCAGCGGCCGCAGTCCAAGAAGCGACTTGTCGACGCCGTCGTGCATGCCATGGCAGGCGACGAGCTCGCCCTGGCGCGAGTACGTCCAGCTGTGATACGGGCAGACCAGCGCACGCGCGTGGCCGGTGTCCGTGCGGCAGATCTGCGAGCCGCGATGGCGGCACACGTTGTGGAACGCGCGCACGATTCCATCGTCGCCGCGGATCACGAGCACCGGCGATCGCACCGATCGTGAGCGTCAGGAAGTCACCGGGATTCGCAATCTCGAATCCGAAGCCGGCGAAGAGCCAGCCCTGATGCCAGATCTGCGCCAACTCGGCCGCATAGAGTGCGTCGGACAGGTAGAGGGCACGCGGCATGCCGTGGCCGTCGCGGCGTGAAGCGAGGAGGGCGTCAAGATCCATGTCGACGGGGGAAACAGTCGCAGACATCGGTGGTCGGCTACGCGAGAATCGCGAAGCGGTCGGGATCGTACAGCGGGCGCGTGTGTCGTACCGCCGGATGGCGCTCACCCATGACCTCGATTTCACATTCGGTGGGCATGGGCCCGGTGGCCGAGAGGTACGCGCAGAGCAGGTTCCGGCCGACCGTGTAACCGTAGCCGCCACTCGTGACACGGCCGAGCACGCGGTCGCCGGCGACGACAATTTCGCCGCCGAACAGGTTGATCTCGGGTGGCGCGGTGAACCACGCGAGCCTTTGCTTGGGTCCGCTGGCCTTCACGCGGGCTAGCGCGTCGCGGGCGAGGAAGTCGCCCTTGCCGAGCGCGACGCAGAAGCCGAGTCCCGCTTCGTACGGATTGTAGTCGGGTGTGAGGTCCGAGCCCCAGGCGAGATAATGCTTCTCGAGCCGAAGGCTGTTGACCGCGCGGTACCCCGCGTTGACGATGTCGAATCCCGCGCCGCCGGCCCACAGCTTTTCGTACAGATCCAGCGCGTACTCCACCGGCACATGCAGCTCGTAGCCGAGTTCGCCGAGATAGGTGACGCGCAGCGCGAGCGCCGGCGCAAAGCCGAGGTCGATCTGCCGCGCGCTCATGTAGGGAAAGTCCGCGTTGGAAAGCGATGCGTCGGTAAGCTGTGCGAGCACGTCGCGCGAGCGCGGCCCGCACAGGTTGAGCACGGCCCGCGCGGACGTGTGGTCGGCGATCGTCACACCGCCGCCGGCGGGAATGAGGCGCTCGATCGTCGAGCGGTCGCGCACGCCGAGCGCGCTGCCGGTGACGAAGTAGAAACGGTCATCCGCGAGCCGCGAGATCGTGACGTCGGCTTCGATCCCGCCCCGCTCATTGCACAGTTGTGTGTAGACGACGCTGCCGAGCGGCCGATCAACGTCGTTGGCCGCGAGCGTCTGCAGCAGCGTGAGCGCGCCGGGGCCGTGTACCTCGTACTTGGAAAACGAGCTCATGTCGATCAGGGCGACACGCTCGCGCACCGCGCGATGCTCGGCGCCGATTGCGTCGAACGCGGGTCCGCGCTCGAACGAAGGCACCTCGACGGCCGGCGTTCCCGGCGGCGCGAACCAGTTCGGCCGCTCCCAGCCGAACTTGTTGCCGTATACGGCGCCGGCGGCGCCCAGCACCGCGTACAGCGGACTGCGCCGCGCGCCGCGGCCGGCATCGGCCTCGTACGCGGGCCATGCGATGTGATAGTACCTGGCGTAGCTCTCGACGGCGCGCTCGTACATGAAGGTCTTGACCGATTGCGGCGTGCCGAAGCGGCGCACGTCGAACGGCCACAGGTCGAGCCCAGGATCGCCGTCGACGATCCAGTTGGCCATCACCCATCCGGCGCCGCCCGACGCCGCGATTCCCGACGTGAAGCCGCAACACAGGTAGAAGTTGTCGAGCTCGGGGGAAAGGCCGATGATCGGCTCGCCGTCGGCCGTGATCGGGATCGGACCGTTGATCATCTGCCGGATGCCGACGTCGTTCAGCATCGGAATTCGTGCTGTGGCTGCTTCGGCCAAGGGTGCGAAGCGGTCGAAATCGGGCTGCAGCAGTTCCGGGCCGAAGTCGGGCGCGATCCCCGCAACACCCCAGGGAGGGGTATGGGTTTCCCAGCCGCCTACTGCGAGTGCGCCGGGTTCGGGCTTCACGTAAAAATTGCCATCCGGATCGCGCAACGTGGGCAGCCCGGCGGGAATGCGTTCGGTCTTCTCGGTGACGAAATACTGGTGTTCGACGGCACAGGCGGGCACGCGCGTGCCGACCATCGCCGCGATCTCGCGTCCCCACATGCCGGTCGCGTTGATCACGCATTCGGCCGCGATCTCGCCCGCGTCGGTCACCACCGTCGTGATGCGCCGCCCATTGCGCTTCAATCCGGTCACACGCACGCCCTGCGCCAGCGACACGCCTCCGGCGCGGGCCCCCGCCGCATAGGCATTGGTAAGGCTCGTCGGATCGACGTAGCCGTCGCCTTCGATCCACGCGGCGCCCACGACTCCCTTGGGTTCCAGCAGTGGAAAGAGGTCGCGGGCCTCGCGCGGCGATACGAGGTCGACATGAAAGCCGAACCCTTTCGCCATGGTCGCCGAGCGCTTCAACTCGAGCCAGCGCGCCGGCGATGATGCAAGGCGCAGGCTGCCCACGCCCTGCCATCCGGTTGCCTGGCCCGTCTGCGCTTCGAGCTTGCCGTAGAGTTCGGCACCGTAGCGCATGATGCGCGTCAGGTTGCTGCTGCTGCGGAGCTGGCCGACCAATCCGGCCGCGTGCCAGGTCGCGCCATGCGTGAGCTGCAGGCGTTCGAGCAGCACCACGTCGCGCGCGCCGCGCTTGGCAAGGTGGTAGGCGATGCTGCAACCGATGACGCCGCCGCCGATGATGACGATGCGGCATTTCCGAGGCAATGGCATAGGGGGTCGAATCTAGCATATTGCCGCCCCACGCCCGGCCCGGGCGCGCAGCGGGAATGGCGTCCACGCGCAAAGCGGCGTCGCATGGGGACCAGCCCGGAAATAGCCGGCTGACCATACTTGCCGCGAGACCGGATGCGACGGTACCGGGGCGGTCGTTCCGACGCCGCGCAATCTCAGGAGGGAACATGGACGAGCCGCAACCACCCGCGCCGCGTACCCACCGCGCCGGCGGGCGCGAAGCCAAGCGCGCGGCGCGGTCGGCCCGCGCCGGCGTGTCGATGCCCTACATCACGCGCAGAATCGGCGTCTACGAAGTGCTGGACGAGGAGGGCCTCGCGACGATCGAGCGCAACGCCGACACAATCCTCGCCGAAATCGGCATCGAGTATCGCGACGACGCGGAAGCGCTGGAGATCTGGAAAGCTGCCGGCGCCGACGTGGACGGCGTGCGCGTGCGCTGTCCGCCCGCGATGTGCCGCAGCATCGTCCAGGCGAGCGCGCCGCGCGAATTCGTGCAGCACGCGCGCAACCCGGCACGCAGCGTTCCGATCGGCGGCAAGCACACGGTGTTCGCGCCGGCCTACGGCTCCCCGTTCGTGCGCAGTCTCGACGAGGGCCGCCGTTACGCGACCATCGAGGACTTCCGCAATTTCGTCAAGCTCGCGTACCTGGCGCCGTCGCTGCACCACTCGGGCGGCACGATCTGCGAACCGGTCGACCTGCCCGTGAACAAGCGCCACTTCGACATGGTGTACAGCCACATGAAGCTGAGCGACAAGCCGTTCATGGGTTCGGTCACGCACCCGGAGCGCGCGCAGGATTCGGTCGAGATGGCGAAGATCCTGTTCGGCGACGCGTTCGTCGATCTCGCTACCGGCAAGCCGAAGACGGTGATCATCAATCTGATCAACGCGAATTCGCCGATGACCTACGACGCCACGATGCTGGGTGCCGCGAAGGTCTACGCGCGCGCCAACCAGGCGACGATCATCACGCCGTTCATTCTCGCCGGGGCGATGTCGCCGGTGACGGTCGCCGGCACCGCCGCGCAGACGCTGGCCGAGGCGCTTTCCGGCATGGCCTTCGTCCAGCTCGTTGCGCCGGGCGCACCCGTCGTGCTCGGCAGTTTCGCCTCGTCGATCTCCATGCAATCGGGTGCGCCGACGTTCGGCACGCCGGAACCCGCGCTGGTTCTGTACGCGATGGCGGCGCTCGCGCGGCGCCTCGGTGTTCCCTTCCGTTCCGGCGGCGCGCTGTGCGGAGCGAAGATCGCCGACGCGCAGGCGGCCTACGAGTCGGCCAACACGCTCGTCCCGACGTGCCTCGGGGGCGTCAACTTCGTGCTGCACACCGCGGGTTGGCTCGAGGGCGGCCTGTCGATGGGGTACGAGAAATTCGTGATGGATGTCGACCAGGCCGGGATGATGCACACGCTGCTCGCTGGGATCGATCTCTCCGAAAACGGCCAGGCGATGGACGCGATCCGCGAGGTAGGACCCGGCAAGCATTTCCTCGGCTGCGCGCATACGCAAGCCAATTTCGAGACCGCGTTCTACCGGTCCCCCATTGCCGACAACAACAGCTACGAGCAATGGGAGGCCGAGGGCAGCCAGGATCTCGCGCAGCGCGCCAACGCGAGCTGGAAGAAGCAGCTCGCCGCCTACGAGGCCCCGCCGCTCGATCCCGCGATCGACGAGGCGCTGCTGGAATACATCCATCGGCGCAAGGCGTCGTTTCCCGACTCGAAGTTCTGACATGACCACTACCATCGCCGCCATTCGCGCCACTCCGGTCACCGTTCCGCTCGAGGCACCGCTCCTGCACAGTAACGGCGCCCACTGGGGACGCTTCGTGCGCACGATCGTCGAGGTCGAAACGGCCGACGGCTGCGTCGGACTGGGCGAAATGGGCGGCGGCGGCGAGGAGGCGACACGGGCGATCGCGGGCCTCATGAGCTATCTCGACGGACACGACGTGTTTGCGCTCGAAGCGCTGCGGCTCAAGATCTGCAACCCGACGGCGAGCCTCTACAACAATCGCACGCAGCTCCATGCGGCGATCGAGTTCGCCTGTCTCGACATCATGGGGCAGAAGCTCGGTGTGCCCGTCCATGCGCTCCTCGGCGGCAAGCTGCGGGATTCCGTCGAGTTCGCGAGCTACCTTTTCTTCCGTTACGCCGATCCTGTGACCGGCATCGGCGAAGTCCGCACGCCGGAGCAGCTCGTCGCCAATGCCGCGGCGCTCAAGGCGAAGCACGGTTTCAAGACGCACAAGCTCAAAGGCGGGGTTTATCCGCCTGCGCACGAACTCGCCTGCTATCGCGCGTTGGCCGCGTCCCTTCCGGGCGAGCGGTTCCGCTACGACCCGAACTCCGCGCTGTCGCTGGCGGATGCCATCGAGTTCGGCCGCAACATCCTCGACCTGCGCAACGACTATTTCGAGGACCCGGTCTGGGGGATGCCGCAACTCAAGCGATTGAAGGAGTTCGTGCCGTTGCCGATCGCGACCAACACCGTGGTCGTCAACTTCGAGCAACTGGCGGCCAATGTCCAGTCCGGCGCCGTCGACGTCATTCTGCTCGACACCACGTTCTGGGGCGGCATCCGGCCGTGCATCAAGGCGGCCGGCGTCTGCGAAACGATGGGACTGGGTGTAGCCGTCCACAGCTCGGGTGAACTGGGCGTTCAGCTGGCGACGATGCTGCACATGGGCGCCGTCCTGCCCAATCTCGGTTACGCCGCAGATGCGCATTATCACCATCTGACCGACGACGTGATCGTGGGCGGACCGATGTGCTACGAAAATGGCGCGATTCGCGTGCCCGACACCCCAGGTCTCGGGATCAAGCTCGATCGCGACAAGCTCGCGCGCTACCACGCGCTTTATCTCGAACTGGGCGGATATCCGTACGATCGCGATCCGGGGCGTCCGGCGTGGTTCGCGCACGTTCCCAACCGTACCTGGGCGGATCCGGACGTTTCGCTACAGCCTGACCTGACGTGAGCTAACGGTCCCAACTCCAATACGACGGTGTATGGACCAGGGCCATTTGTCCACGTCGTTCCCGGCCAAATGACCTTGTCGCCCATAGCCTTCATCTCGGGCGAATGCCTAGGCGGCGGGTGACGTTGCCCCATTTGTCGAAATCCGCGCGCATTTCAGTTTCGAAAGCAACAGGCGACCCGCCGATTGGGTCCAAGCCCTGTTTCTGCAGCCACGCTTGCATGTCCGGGCTGCGCAAGATCCGGTTGAGCGCCTGGTTCAGCATCTCGACGATCAGCGGTGAGGTCCCGGTGGGCGCGAGGAATCCGATCCACGTCTGGACGTCAAGGCGCGGCAGACCCGCCTCGACGATGGTGGGCACAGCCTGCAGCAGCGGCGAGCGCTGATCGGCCATAACGGCGAGCGCGCGGACGCGGCCAGCCGCCAGCACCGGCTGCGCGGCGGTCACACTCGCGAGCAGGACCTGCACCTCGTTCGCGCTAAGCGCCAGGACGGTCTGAGCGGAACCCCGATAGGGGATATGCACGAGTTCGATCCCCGTCAATGCGGCCAACTGCTCGGTATCGAGGTGGCTTGAAGACCCCATGCCGGTCGATGCGTAGTTGAGCTGACCAGGCCGGCTGCGTGCGAGCGCCACTAGCTCGCCCAGTGTCGCGACCTCGAGTGCCAGGTTCACCAGTACGACCTTCGTCTGATACGCGAGATTGATGACGGGCAAGAAATCGTGCAGCGGGTCGTAGGAAAGGCCCGCAATGACATGCGGTGTCATCACATGCGTGGCGGTCGTCGCGGCGAGCAACGTGTAACCGTCGGGCGTTGCGCGCTTGGCAAGTTCGTTGCCGATGATTCCGTTCGCGCCCGGCCTGTTGTCGACGACAATGGCGACACCGAGCATTGCCTCCAGGCGCTCACCGAGCACGCGGGTCAGGGCATCAACGGTGCCGCCGGGAGCCGCCGGCACTATGATCCGAATTGGCCGGACCGGGTATGCGCCATCGGAGGGCGTCGCGCCCGCCGTGAGTGGCGACAGGCTGCCGCAGAGCAACGCTGCGGCAACGGCACACGGCCAGCGCAGGACGTTGGCGACGCGAACTGGCGCGGACCAATCTGCAATCGAACTCAATGATTGCTCCGTGGTGTCAGGTTGCGCCACCGCCAGAGTCTCCTGCGCGCATTCGCCGCCAGCATCGTCATCACTTCTGGCGGCGCAACCCGCGCCGCCGCTGGACGATCCGCTCCGCCATTTGCGCAATGGTGGGGGCGTCCAACAGATCGCGCGGCGAGAAATCGATCTGGAACGCGCCAAGAATGCGAGTCGCGATTCGAGTCGCCTGCAGCGAATCACCTCCAAGCTCCAGGAAATCTTCATCGATTCCGATCGGCTCGATTCCCAACACCCCTGTCCAGATGGCGCATACGGCTTTCTCGATCCGCGTGCGCGGCGCGACGCGGGCCAGCGGCGACTCGGAGCGCCTGCGTCCGGTCTCCGGCAACGCGGCACGATCGACTTTGCCGTTGGGCGTCAAGGGCAACGCTTCGAGCGCCACGAAGCGCGAAGGAATCATGTAGTCCGGCATGCGTTCGATCAGGCGCGCGCGGATTTCGCTCCACGTCACGTTCGAATCTGCGGGCACAACATAGGCGGAAAGATGCGTCTCGTGTGCCGCGTTCTCGCTCGCCACGACCGCCGCGTCGACGACCAGACCGGTGTCACCGATGGCTGCCTCGACCTGCTCGAGATCGACGGTGAACCCGCGGATCTTCACGCGCGAGTCCGTACGCCCGACGAACTCCAGGCTACCATCGGTGAGCCATCGTCCAAGATCGCCCATCCGATGCACGCGCTGCTGGCCCGGCGCCACGAACGTCTCCGGTCGCCGCCAGATTCCGGAAAAAAGGTACTTGCTCCTGACCACGATCTCACCGACGCCGTTGAAATCGACGGGCGCGCCATTCGCTGCCTCCAGCCGGATATCCTTGCCGGAAACCGGGTAGCCGACTGGCACGGTTGCACCGATAGTTGGCGTGTCGTGATCGACCATCATCGTCGCGACCAGCGATGTCTCGGTCGCGGCGAGCTGGCGCACCAGGCGACATTGGCGCCCGAAGTGCTTTCGATATCGATCGACGCTGTTCCAGTCCAGTTTCCCCGCCGGTTGCAGGTATCGAACGTGCGGAAACCGATCCGCTGCATCGAGCGAATCGAGGAACTGACGGAACAAAGCGACGGGCATGCGTACGATCCCGATACCGTCGCGATTCAGCCATTGGGCGAGTTGGCGCAGGCTGTTCCTCCTTGCATCGAACGGGCAGATCGCTGCCCCGGTCAGCAGTGGCACGAAAACATCGGTCGCCGAGGAGGCGAAGCTCAACTCCGCGAGCTGCGACATCCGATCCGTCGCCGCAATATTCAGCGTCTGCGCGCTCACCCAGACGCGGTGCAGCAAACTCCGATGGCTCAGCATGACACCCTTCGGCTGCCCCGTCGTGCCGGACGTGTAGTAAATGGCCGCAATGTCATCGGCCGAACGCGGGACGTCCGGCGGCCTGTCGCTGCACTTGTCGGCCTGCTTCGCGATAGGGTCGACGGTCGCACAATGCAGGGCTGGATGCCCGACCGCCCGCGCTGCCGCAAGCAACGATTCGGCGCAAAGGATGAGCGTGGCCTGCAGATCAGCAAGCGACTCCCGGAGCCGATCGACCGGATGGCTGGGACTGAGGGCGCAATAGGCGCGCCCAGCTTTGAGCACGCCCATGATGCTGGCGACCCCGGCGATGCCGTGCTCAAACAACAATGCCACGGGCTTCGATCGATCGGGCGACGCTTGCAGCACGATCGCCGCAATTCGATTGGCCAGGGAATCGAGTTGCGCGTATGTCCATTCCTCCGCGTCGGCCTTGAGCGCAACATTGCCGGGCATGGCGGCGGCGACTTTCTCGAATCGCGCGACGATGTCGCGTTCGATTTCGACCTCCAGAAAGGAAAGCGATCGCGGCCCGATTGCCGGCGCTACAATCTGTTTCATGAGGACTTCGGTTGCATACTCGACACGAAGCGCACCGTCCATCGCGCCGCCGTCAAATATCTCGCGAGCGACGTGCTTGAACAGATCGTGCTTCGGGTCGCCGGGTTGCGGCGAGTACGAAAGCGATTGCATCCGGCCGAAGAACTCAGGCCACGTTTCCTGCGCTGTGCACGGGTACGCAAGGCGAATGCAATTGTCGCCAGGGAAATAGTCGCTGACGTCCGCATTAGGCTGGCGGGGGTTCGTTTCGTGCCGACTGCTTCGCTCGTCTCGCAGTCGCTCCAGGGCCACGCGCGAATATGCGTCCGTAACGGGCGTCCGAACCACGATCAGCCAGCCGCCGGGCCGAAGGATGCGCCGAAACTCCACTTGCGACCGCACAGAATCAAACCACTGGATGGCCCGGCCCGCGATCACCGCGTCCACGCTGTGGTCAGGCAAGTCCGTTTCGTGCCCGGTCCCCTTCATCACGTGCAGGGACTTGCAACGTCCCAGACACGACAACGCCAGCGCGCGCATACCGTCGTTCGGTTCGATCGCGAACAAGCGCCCGACGCGGTCCACGAAATGTCGCGTCAGCATCCCGGTGCCTGCGCCGAGGTCGGCGATAGTCGACGCCTTGCCGAGTCCGGCAATAGCGATGATGGCGTCGATGGCCTGTGTCGAATAGTCCAGGCGGTTCCGCGCGTACACCTCGGCCTTGCCGTCGAAAGCGTGCGTTGTGTCAGCCTGTTCCATGGCCATGCAGTGAATTGCGGTGATCGCCGGTCAAGCCGGCCCAATTCGCGGCGTCAATAAAGCAAGAAAAGGGCCAGGTTACGCAAGAAAAGGGCCAGGCTCATCTATCCGCGGTGTTTCGGGATAAGTGAGCCCGGCCCCTTTAGTTCTCTTTACTCAGCGTCGCCGCCAGGCCTGCGTCGTGCGATCGAGCCGGCGCGTCAGCAGCACGTGCGCGATCTTCACGGCGGCCGACGTTGCCACGATGGTCATGGCCAGTGCCGCAGCCACTGCCGTGAAGCCGGCCTCGTCCATGTTGATGATCGAGACGGAGGCGAGCTTGGTATTGGTCGAATAGAGGAAGATGACCGCCGAGACCGTGGTCATCGCATTGACGAAGAGATAGATCGTGATGTCGAGCACCGCCGGCAGGCAGATCGGAACGGTCACCCGCGCCATCGTGCGCAGCAGCGACACCTTGAGCGACGCGGAGACCGCCTCGAACTCATGGTCGATCTGCTTCAGGGCCGTTGCGGCGGTGAGGTGGCTCACCGTATAGAAGTGGGTAACCGAATTCACCACCAGGATGATCATCGTCGCGTACATGAAGCCGAGCGGATTCCAGCGCGCGTTGAAGAAAAAGATGTACGCGAGCCCGAGCACGAGGCCGGGGACTGCCATCGGCAGCATCGCCATGAGCTGGGCGATGCCGCGTCCCCACGCGAAGCCGCGCGTCTTCTCCAGAAGGTACGCGCCGAGAAAGACGACGACCGTGCCGATCACAGCCGTCCACGATGCCAATTCGACCGAATTCCAGTACGCGTCCCAGCCGTTGGTGTCGAAGTTGCCGAACGCGTAGTTCTTCAGCGTCAGCGTGAGGTTGTACGGCCAGCGCGTGACGAACGACGCCCAGGCCGCCATCGCGAGGAGCGCGGTGATCAGGCCGCCGACGATAGTGCAGAACAGGAACAGGCCCCAGTCGCGTCTCGGTGCCGGCTTGGGGATGAGCGGGACGGCGCGCGCCGACAGCAGCGCCACCTGGCGGCGCACGATGATGCGGTCGGCGGCAAAGGCGAACACGGCGGGAATCAGCAGGACGAAGCCGACCACCGCGCCCATTTCGAAATTCTGCTGACCGACCACCTGCTTGAAGATGTCGGTGGCGAGCACATTGAAGCGGCCGCCGATCACCTTCGCGATGCCAAAATCGGTGATGACGAGCGTGAAGACGACGAAGCCGGCGCTGATGACGCCATATTTTGCTCCCGGAAGCGTGACCGTGAAGAACACGCGCGTCTTGGAGGCGCCCAGCGCATCCGCGGCCTCGTATAGCCGCGAATCGGCCATCGACAGCGCCGCGACGAGGATCATCATCGCATGCGGGAAGCAATAGAAGACCTGCGAGATCACGATCCCGATCGGGCCGTAGATCGAGGCACCGAACATCAGCTCCTTGAGGAATCCCTGATTGCCGAACAGGTAGATGAGCGAGATCGCCGGCAGCAGCGAGGGCGCCAGGATGGGAATGAGCGCCAGCGCCTGGAACATGCCCTTCCACCGCATGCAGCTGCGTTGCAGCGCGTAGGCGTAGACGAACGCAAGTGGCAGCACGATCGCCGTCGAGAGGAAGGCGATGAACAGGCTGTTCCACACCGACGCGAACAGCGCGGGGGTGGAGAAATACTGGAGGTAGTTGGCGACACCGACGAAGTTGCCGGCGTGATCCTGAAAGCTCTTGGACAGGAGCCACCACAACGGCAGCACCAGTGTGATGAGCATCCAGCCGATAAAGAGGCAAATGCCGACGCGCATCAGCACGTCGTCGCGGTCGAGCCGACGGCGCGTCGCCGGAAAACTTGCGGCGGACGGTGCGACCGCGGTCGTCACCGATGTGCCCCCTTGGCGCTGCGCGCCGTTCCGCCGAGGGACACCTGCCCGCTCATGGCTTCTGCGGTGCGCGGGGAAAGACCCGGATGCGATCCGGCGGCAGTGTGATCGGGATTTCCTTGCCCACGTCGATTGCGAGATCGCGCACGACATTGATGGAGAAGTCGGCCACGAGCGCCGGCTTCGCGCCGTCGATCGAAAGTCCCGCGCGGCAGAACGCGCCGAGAAACTCCATTTCGGCGACGCATACGGTGAATGTATTGGCAGCGGTGGCGACGACGTTGCGCACCACCACGTCCTCGGGCCGGATCGCCAGCGTGACGTCATGGCCCGGGCCCGGACGCACGTCGAGTTCGCATGCGAGGTCGATGGCGCCGAACCGCGCCTTGTTGGAACCGATCACGACCGCGGGCAGGAAGTTGGTCGTGCCGACGAAATCGGCAACGAACGCGCTCGCCGGCTTGCGGTACACCTCGGTAGGGGTGCCAACCTGCTCGATCACGCCCTGGTTCATCACGACGATGCGATCGGCCATTGTCAACGCTTCTTCCTGATCGTGCGTCACCATGATCGTGGTCACGCCAAGGCGTTGGTGCAGGCGGCGAATCTCGATCCGCAGATACGCGCGGACGCGGGCGTCGAGCGCGCTCAACGGCTCGTCCAGCAGCAACAGGCCGGGCGAAAGCGCCAATGCGCGCGCCACGGCCACGCGCTGCTGCTGGCCGCCGGATAGCTGCGCCGGATATTTGCGCCCGGAATCGGCCATGTCGACAAGCCGCAGCAGTTCATCGACGCGCGTTCGAATTTCGACCTTGGGCATGCCGCGGCTGGCGAGCCCATACCCGACGTTGGCCGCCACGGTCAGATTCGGGAACAACGCGTAGGACTGGAACACGATGCCGAAATCGCGACCCGACGCCGGCAGGTTGGAGATTTCCTTGTCGGCCTGGAAAATGCGGCCCGAGGTCTGGATGTCGAGCCCGGCGATCGCGCGCAGCAGCGTCGTCTTGCCACAGCCGGAAGGCCCGAGAAAGCACACGAACTCTCCCGGAAAGATGTCGAGGGAGATGTCCTTCAGCGCGGCGAACGACCCGAACAGCTTCGTCAGGCGTTCGATGCGCAGATAGGGGGCGCTGGCCGCCTTGGCGTCGTTTGCGGGCATGGCAACGAACGCGGCCCACCCCTCGCCGGAGGCGAAGGCGAGGGCCGCATCGTGTTTGGACCGAGCGTGCGGGCCCGGAGGTTACTGCTTCTTGGGTTCCGACTTGCCGTCGTAGCGCTTGGTCCACTCCGCCAGAATCTTCGCCCGGTCCTGACCCATCTTGGCGAGGTCCATCTTGGCCATCGCCGCGTCGGCACTGGGCGGATAGTTCGGCGGCGCGGGATTCATGCCCGGGTAGCCTACGATCGCGTAGTACTTGCCGTACATTTCATAGGCACCCTTGCTTACGGCATAGTCTGCGAGCTTCTGCGCCGCGGCCAGGTGCTTGGTCCCTTTGATGATCGCCGTGGCTTCCATATCCCAGGGCGCGCCTTCCTTGGCCAGGACGATGTCGATCGGCGCCCCGGCGGTCTTCTCCTTGGCGCCACGCATGTCGAAGCCGATCCCGATCACGCTTTCGCCTTTCGCCGCCATCACGCAAGGCTTGGAACCCGAGTGGGTGTACGCGGCGACGTTCTCGTGCAGCTTGTCCATGAACTCCCAGGCGGCCTTCTCGCCCATGATCTGGATCCACGCATAGACCGTCTGATAACCGGTTCCCGACGATGCCGGGTTGGGCATCACGACCGCGCCCTTGTAGACGGGTTTGGCGAGATCCACCCACGCCGCCGGCTTGGGCATGCTCTTCTTGCCGCCCTCGACGGTGTTGTAGCACATCACGGCGAGGAACGCGTCCATGCCGGTCCACGTCGTCGGATTCTTGCTGCTGCGGAACACCGGCTTGATCTTGTCCACGTCCTTCGGTGAGTATCCCTCCAGCATCCCCATCGCATCGAACAGCGCGAGGCTGGACGCGCCGAGACCCCAGATGATGTCGGCCCGCGGATTGTCCTTCTCCGCGAGGACACGCGCGGTCATCACGCCGGTCGAGTCGCGAACCCATGCGATTTCGACCGTGGGATTTGCGGCCTCGAACGCCGCCTTGTAGGGACCGAGCTGATCGTTTTCCAGCGCGGTATAGACGGTGATCTGGGTCTTCTGCGCGAATGCCGGGACCGCGATCATCGCGGCGACGGCGGCAACGGCCGCGCTCGCGACCAAGCTACGGCGAATCGAATTGAACATTGCGTGAACTCCTCTTCCAGTGAAATCAACCGGTCCCGATCCGAACGAAAGTGCCGGAATCGGTTTCCCCGCCCGCCATTCCACCCGAAACGGGTCAGGCAGTAAAGCGAAATGATGAGGGCAGGGCGAAATGACGATGCCACGCCCGGGCCGTCGCCGCTGCGAATGGATACGAACATCGTCCATTCGCGATCGGCCGCCTCCTATTGCGGTGCAGCATGACGCCCGGCCAGGGCATGGAGTGTGCTCGGGTTGCCTACGCCCGGCGCGATGCGACCCGTCGGGGGCGTCTGCCCGAATCGCTGCCGCCAGCCTCGACCTCCGGCAGCGTCACCACCTTTCGCAGCTCGGAAAACGGTGCCGTGCGGTGCGGGATCGCCATCGCCTCGACGAAGAATTCCTGAAAGCGCGGCGCGACGGCCGTCTCGATCTTCTCGATGCCGCGCACGAGCCGTTCGACCGTGTTGCGGGTGCGTTGGTCGAGCAGCGCGATGCGCGCGCCGGTGCCAGCGGCATTGCCGGCGGAGCTGACGTGATCGAGGACGCAATCGGGAATCATTCCCAGCACCATCGCGTACTTGACGTCGATATGGCTGCCGAAGGCGCCGGCGAGGCGGATGCGATCCACGTGGTCGACGCCAAGGCGTTCCATGAGGAGCCGCACGCCGGCGTAAAGCGCCGCCTTGGCGAGCTGGATCGCGCGCACGTCGTTCTGCGTGATGCGCAACGCCGCGCGGCCGGCGGCAGGCTCGTGCAGCCGGTAGGCGTAGGTCCGCCCGTCGACCTCGACGCGCGGCGTCCGCGCAGCCTGCTTGCCATCGATGGTGCCGTCATGCCGGATCACGCCGGCAAGGTAGAGCTCCGCGATGACCTCGATGATCCCGGAGCCACAGATGCCGGTGACACCGGTCGTGGCGGTCGCCTGCGCAAACCCGGGCTCGTCCGACCATAGTTCGCAGCCGATCACCTTGACGCGCGGTTCGAGCGTCACGGGGTCGATGCGCACACGCTCGATGGCGCCGGGAGCCGCGCGCTGGCCGCAGCTGATCTGAGCGCCCTCGAACGCGGGCCCGGTGGGGCTCGAACAGGCGAGGAGACGCCCGCGGTTGCCTAGAACGATCTCGGCATTGGTGCCGATGTCGACCAGCAGCGTCATCTCGTCGGACAGATCGGGCCGCTCGGCCAGCACGACGCCGGCGGCGTCCGCACCGACATGCCCTGCGATGCACGGCAATACGTAGATCCGCGCGTTGCGATGGATCGCGAAATCGATTTCGGTGGCCCAGAGCGTGAGCGCGGAGTCGGTCGCGAGCGCAAAGGGTGCGCCGCCCAGCTCGAGCGGACTGATGCCGAGCAAGAGGTGGTGCATGATCGGGTTACCGACAAACGTCGCTTCGAGGATATCCTCGCGCGCGATACCAGCCCCGCGCGCGACTTCGGCGGCGAGCTCGTTGATCGTGTCGCGCACGATGGCGGTCAGCTCTTTCTCGCCGCCGGGATTCATCATCACCCAGGACACGCGGCTCATCAGGTCCTCGCCGAACCGGATCTGCGGATTCATGGCGCCGGCGGCGGCAACGACTTCGCCGCTGGAAAGGTCGCACAGATGCGCGGCGATCGTCGTCGACCCGACGTCGATGGCAATGCCGTACACGCGTTCGCGAAAGCCCGGCCACGCGGCGATGATCTGGCTGCCGCCGTGCACCGCTACGGTCACCTTCCAACCGCCTCGCCGCAGCGCGGGCTGTAGTTGCTGGAGCACCCGTACGTCGCAGGCGAGTCCGGTCAGGCGCCACTCGAAGTCGAGCGCATCCTCGAGCCGGCGCAGATCGCCGGAGGGGTCGTGCATGTCCGGCGGCTGTACCTCGACGTAATGCAGGCGGACCACCGGATCGAGCTCGATATCGTGCGCTTCGGCGGCCTTGCGCACGACCTGCCGGTGCACCTGGCTGTCGGGCGGCACGTCGACCACGACGTCGCCGAGGACCTGCGCCGAGCATGACAGTCGTCGTCCGGGCGCCATCGACTGGTGGCGGCAGTATTCCTGCTCGACCGAGCCGAACGGCGACAGATGTTCGGCCCGCGACGTCACGCCGTGCTTCGCGAAATCGCCTTCCGCCAGCAGGACCTGGCAGCGTCCGCACAGGCCGCGCCCGCCGCACACCGAATCGATGTCGACGCCAAGCGAGCGCGCCACCTGCAACAGCGGCGTGCCGACCGGAACACGTCCACGCCGGCCCGAAGGCGTGAAGACGACGAGTGCGTCCCGGTCACCCGGGATCGGCGCCGGGATCGCCGTCATGCGCGCCGCCTTCGTCCGCCCTCGCGGCGGCCGCGTACGACCTCGCCGTCGGCGCCGGGTGCCGGCGCCTCGCGAAACTTCCTTATCCATCGCGCGCAGTCCGGATCGTGACCCAGCATCACGTCGGCCGCCAGGCACGCCCGGACGATCTCCGGATGCAGCGGATTGGTGATCGCCGAGGTCAGTCCCGCCGCGATGGCCATCGTGAGGAACGCCGTGTTGATGCCGTCGCGCTGCGGCAACCCGAAGCTGACGTTGGATGCGCCGCACGTGGTATTGACCTTCAATTCGGTACGTAATCGGTGCGCGAGCTGCATCACCTGCACGCCCGCGAGGCGGATGGCGCCGATCGGCATTACCAGCGGATCGATGACGATGTCGCAGGCAGGGATGCCGTGATCCGCGGCGCGCTCGACGATCTTCTTCGCCACCGCGAAGCGCACGTCGGGATCCTGCGAGATGCCGGTCTCGTCATTGGAAATCGCGACCACAGCGGCGCCGTGCTTCTTGACCAGCGGCAACACGGATTCGAGGCGATCCTCCTCTCCGGTCACCGAATTGACGAGTGGTTTGCCCTTGTACACCGCGAGCCCCGCCGCGAGCGCGGCGACGATCGACGAATCGATCGACAGCGGCACATCGGTGACTGACTGCACCAATTCGATCGCGCGCGCCAGGATCGCGGGTTCGTCGGCGAGCGGGATCCCGGCATTGACGTCCAGCATGTGCGCGCCCGCTTCCACCTGCGCCAACGCGTCCGCGGTCACGCGGCCGAAGTCGCCGGCGGCCATCTCGGCGGCGAGGATCTTGCGTCCGGTCGGGTTGATGCGCTCGCCGATGATCACGAACGGCCGCTCGAAGCCGATGACGACTTCGCGGGTGGCGGAACTGATGACGGTGTCGGTCATGATGCGGCTCGCTGCACGTCGGGATTGCGGGCGGGATGCCACGGCGCGCGGCCGTCGAGCACGCCGGATTCGCCGATCACCTCGGCCACCGCTTCTTCCTGTCGATAGGCCATCACGTGAATGCCGGACACGCCTTTGATCGCGCGGATCTCCCGGATGAGATCGACGCAGAGCCGGCGGCCTTCCCGCGCCTGGTCTGCGGCTCCCGCAATGCGCCGGATGCAGTCATCGGGTATGTGGACGCCGGGCACGTGCGTGCGCATCCACTCGGCCGCCTTCGCCGAGCGCAGCGGGCCCACGCCCACGACGATAAACGCCCGGTCGAGCAGTCCGAGATCGCCGACCCGGCCCATGAAAGCCGCAAGACGCGGCACGTCGAAGCAGTATTGCGTCTGGATGAACTGCGCGCCGGCGGCGATCTTTTTCGCGAGCCGGTGGGGACGCCAGTCGAAGGGCGGCGCGAACGGATTCTCGGCTGCGCCGAAGAACACCCGCGGCGCGAACGTCACCTTGCGGCCGCTCTGGAACCGGTGCGCGTCGCGCAGCATACGGCCGATCTCGAGCAGCGTCACGCTGTCCAGGTCGAACACGGGCTTGGCCTGCGGGTGATCGCCGGCCGCCACGTCGTCGCCGGTCAGGCACAACATGTTGCAGACCCCCATCGCGGCAGCGCCCAGGATATCGCCCTGGATCGCGATGCGGTTCCGGTCGCGACACGAGATCTGCATCACGGGCGCATAACCCACGCGCGTCAACAGCGCGCAGACGGCCATGCTCGACATGTGGCAGTTCGCACCGCTGCCGTCGGTGGCGTTGATCGCGTCGACATAGCCGTCGAAGACCCGGGCGCGCCGAAAGACGTCCTCGGGATCGGCGGAGTCCGGCGGGTCGAGTTCGGTCGTGACGGCGAACGTGCCCGTGCGCAACACACGCTCGAAGCGGCCGGGCGACGTGTGCCCCGGCAGAATCGGCAGCGGAAATCCCGGCACCGGCTCGTCTTCGAAGATCATGGCGTGGTGCCGGTCCGGTCTGCGGACTTCTCTCGCGCCACACTGAGCCACGAGGAGCGCCCCGCGAGCCTGCGATCCACCGCGAACTGGACAACACGCACGGCAGCGCTGCCGTCGCCCATTCGTGCGCTGCCGGCGATCGCTTCGACCCAGACGCACGCCATCTGCGGATCCACTTCGCAGCCGCCGTCGGCGCGCACGCCGCCGCACGGGCCATTGCGCAACTCTTTCGGGCAATTCATCGGGCACGACATGCCGGTCGAACCCAGCACGCACTGCCCGCACATCGTGCAGTCGAAAAGAAATCCCTTGACGGCGCGCTCGACGGCCGCCACCGGTCGCTCGGCACGCCCGTAGCCGATCCATTGCCACACCGGATGCAAGGCTACGGCGGCCCGTTCGAACAGTCGATAACAGGTTTCCAGTCCCCGGGCATGTCGCACCGACCAGTGCCGCACGGCGCGCATCAGGATTTCGCCGGCCTTTCGGGTGAGGCCAGCGCGGCGTCGGTGGCAATGCCCTTGGCGCGGATAAGCCGCTCGAGATCGGCGTCGCTGTAGTTGGCCTCCAGGCGCGCGGCTTCGGCGATGGCCTCCGCCTTGAGGTCGTTGCCGCATTCACGCGGCTCGCTGCGCTTCCAGTCCTCGATGTAGGCATCCGAGCTGACCTTGCCGGCGCGCATGGCGGCACGATCGACGGCCGCCTGAAAGCGCGCCGAGAGCTGCACGCGGGCCGTGTCGCGGCCCAGCTTGACGACGACCTGCGAGGGGACGTCGCGCCACGAAATGAGTGTCAGCTTGGCCACGCGGATCGGCCCGCTATGCGGGCACCCGCCCGGCGATCCGCAGTGCGCGCCGCGTGGCGATCAGCGCCTTGGCCGTCTCGACCGCAATCGCCGCATCGCGGCAATAGGCGTCGGCACCTACCGCCTTGCCGAACGCCTCGTTCAACGGCGCACCTCCGACCAGCACGATGTAATCGTCGCGAATGCCCTCGTCCGTCATCGTGTCGATCACCACCTTCATGTACGGCATCGTCGTGGTGAGGAGCGCCGACAGGCCCAGGATATCGGGCTTGTGCTCGGCCAACGCCGCAAGATATTTCTCGACCGAGTTGTTGATGCCGAGATCGATCACTTCGAACCCGGCGCCTTCCATCATCATGGCGACCAGGTTCTTGCCGATGTCGTGGATGTCGCCCTTGACGGTGCCGATAACCATCTTGCCGATGGGCTCGACGCCGGTCTCGGCAAGCAGCGGCCGCAGGATTTCCATGCCGCCCTTCATGGCGTTGGCGGCGAGCAGCACCTCGGGCACGAACAGGATGCCATCCCGGAAATCGATGCCGACGATGCGCATCCCCTCGACCAGCGCGTCGTTCAGCACGCGATCCGGCGGCCAGCCGCGGGTAAGCAGGATATTGGTGGCCTCCATGACCTCGGCCCGAAGGCCGTTGTAGAGGTCGTCATGGACTTGCAGCGCGAGATCCTCGTCGCTGAGGCTGTTGAGGTCCAGATCGCCGTCGACGTTGTCCGACACACGCGTCTCCATTTGCGCGAGTGGCCGCCCGCCCGGGCCGGGCAGCGGCGGATCGCGATACCAGACGCATGGTAGAGGGCGCGGCGAGACGCTGCTGGCGGGGTAGCGACCCGGGCATGTCGGGGGGCGACATGCGGGTTGCGGCCGGGCGCGCGGGTCGCGACTTGCGCCTGGCCGCGCTCACGCCTCGCCCGATTCCTGGGCCGGCCCGCTTTGCCGGGCGTCGAGCGCTCCCCAGCGCTCGAACTTTCGCGCGAGAGCGTGCTCGATTTCCTCGGCGCGCCTGCGATCCGCCTTGATCGCGTCGACGCCTTCCTTGTGGTAATCGGTGCGGCACATGCGTTCGGTCAGCGCATGCTGCTCGCGCTCCAGCGCCTCCAGTTCCATGGGAAGTGCCGCGAATTCGCGCCGCTCGGAAAACGTGAGCTTCGTCCGCGCCGCGGCGCCGCCCCCGGTCTCGGTCCCTGCCGGCGGTAAGCCTTGCTGCTTTCCCGCCGTTGGCCGGGAACGTGTGCCGGCGGTTGCTCCCCCAGTCGTGGCGGGCTGCCGTCGCTGCGCCATCCAGTCGCTGTATCCACCGACGTACTCCCGCCACATTCCCGCATCGGCGGCGCCGTCGGCGCGTGCGTCTGCAACCAGCACCTGCGTCACGACGTTGTCGAGGAAAGTCCGATCGTGACTGACGAGGAGCAGCGTGCCGGGAAAGGTCTGCAGCGACGCCTCCAGCAATTCGAGCGACTCGATGTCGAGATCGTTCGTCGGCTCGTCCAGCACGAGCAGGTTCGCCGGCAGTGCAAAGAGGCGCGCCAGCAGCAGGCGATTGCGCTCGCCGCCGGAAAGCGCCCGCACCGGCGTTTCGGCGCGCTGCGGCGAAAACAGGAAATCGCCGAGATAGGAAAGGACGTGCCTGCGCCCGCCGGAAGTCTCTACCCACTCGGAGCCGGGGCAAATCGTCGCAGCAAGCGTTCGGTCACCATCCAGCTGCTCGCGGAGCTGGTCGAAATAGGCGATCCGGAGCTTGGTGCCACGCCGGATCGTTCCCGAGTCGGGGAGGAGTGTGCCGAGGATCAGCTTCAGCAGTGTCGATTTTCCGGCGCCGTTGGCGCCGATCAGGCCCAGCCGATCGCCGCGCATCACGCGCAACGAGAGGTCGCGGACCAGCGTGCGTCCGCCGAAGCCCTTGGTGACATGTGTCAGTTCGGCGACCAGGCGCCCCGAGCGTTCGCCGGCATCGATCGCCAGCTTGACGTTGCCGAGCCGCGCCCGGCGGTCCCCACGCTCGCGCCGCAGCGAATCGAGCCGGCGCACACGACCTTCGTCACGCGTGCGGCGCGCCTCGACCCCTTTCCGGATCCAGGCTTCTTCCTGCGCCCAGAACTGATCGAATTTGCGATTCGCGACCATCTCCGCGGCAAGTTCTCCGGCCTTGCGCGCCTCGTACGCGGTGAAGTTGCCGGGATAGGAGCGCAGCAAGCCGCGGTCGAGCTCGACGATCCGCGTCGCCACGCGGTCGAGAAACGCCCGATCGTGGGTGATGACGATGGCCGCCGGCACTTTGCGGACCAGATCCTCGACCAGCGTGATGCCGTCGAGATCGAGGTGATTGGTCGGCTCATCAAGAAGGAGCAGGTCCGGCGCGAGTGCCAGCGCCAGGGCCAGCGCCGCGCGCTTCTTCTCGCCCCCGGAAGCCGAATCGGGCACGATCGCCTCGTCGAGACCAAAGCGATGCAGGTACTCGACGAGCCGCGCCTCCGTGCGCCATCGCAGGCGCTCGTCGTGGATGTTGGCGAGCGCGCCGCGAATGACGAGACTCTCGCGCAATGACGATGCGCGCGGCAGATCGGGCTCCTGCTCGACCAGCACGACGCGTTGCCCGTCGCGCCACGTGATCTCCCCGTCGTCCAGTTGTGCGAGCCCGGCGATGACGTTGAGCAGCGAGGATTTTCCGGTGCCGTTGCGTCCGATGAGGCCGATGCGCTCGCCGTCGCCCATGGCGAAGTCGGCGCGGTCGAGCAACGGATGGTGGCCGTAGGCGAGTTCGGCGTCCCGCAGGGTGAGCATGGTCATGGCCGAAGCATAATCGGAAGTGGACGAAATCGGAGCGGGTGACGCTTCCGGAGAACTCGCGGTCGCAAATCGCGTGATCTTCGCGCGGCGCGTGGCTAAACTTCGATATCCGAAACTTTGGCGGTCGCCCGCTACGAAAACCAGGGAACCCAGGCCATGAAGACGCATACGCGGGTGGTGGTCATCGGAGGCGGAGTCGTCGGAGTCAGCACGCTCTACCATCTGGCGAAGAAGGGCTGGTCCGACGTCACGCTGCTCGAACGCACGGAACTCACCGCGGGGTCGACGTGGCATGCGGCCGGACTCCTGCCGCTGTTCAACATGAGCTACACCGTCGGCCAGCTGCACAAGTACTCGGTCGATCTCTACAAGCGGCTGCCGGGGGAGACCGGGCAGGAGGTGAGCTTCCACGTCACCGGCAACCTGCGCCTTGCGACGTGCCGCGACCGCATGGACGAGTATCTCAAGTATTGCGGCACGGCCAATACCATCGGCGTGCCGTTCCAGGTCATCGGTCCGGCCGACGTCAAGGCATTGTGGCCGCTCGTCAACCTGGGCGACGGCATCGACACGCCGAAGATCGTCGGCGCGCTCTACCATCCGGACGACGGCCACATCGCGCCGGTCGATCTCACGATGGCGCTGCGCCGGGGTGCCCGCGCCGCCGGCGCCGAGATCTGCGAAAAGACCGAGGTTACGCGCGTCGAGCGCACCGCATCCGGCGAATGGAAAATCTCGACCGACATGGGCGACATCGTCTGCGAGCACGTCGTGTGTGCCACCGGCAACTATGCGCGCGAGACCGGCCGGAAGTTCGGACTTAACGTGCCGTCCATTCCAGTCGAACATCAATACATCGTCTATGACGAATCGGCGGAGCTCAAGGCGTACCGTGCGGGCGGCGGCCGTGAGCTCGCCGTGTTGCGCGAGTCCGATGCTTCGTATTATCTGCGCGAGGAGCGCCTGGGCTGGATCCTGGGCCCGTACGAGAAGGGCGCTCCGGCGCGCTTCGCCGACGGCGTCCCCGCCCAATTCGGCAAGGAACTGTTTCCCGGCGACCTCGACCGGCTCCTGCCGCACGTCGAAGCCGCGATGAAGCGCGTGCCGTGCCTCGAGCACGGTGGCATCAAGACGATCGTGAACGGGCCCATCGCCTACACACCGGACGGCAGCCCGCTGGTGGGTCCGGCATGGGGCTTGTCCAATGTCTGGCTCAACGAAGGCCACAGTTTCGGTGTAACCGCCGCCGGCGGCGCGGGCTGGCAGCTCGCCGAGTGGATCGTCGAGGGCGAGCCCGGCATCGACATGCTTGCCGTCGATCCGCGCCGGTACGGGCCCTATACGAGCAAGCGCTACACGGTGCGCAAGAACGAGGAGGCGTATCGCGACGTCTTCACGATCCATTATCCGGACGAGGAACGGCCCGATGCCCGGCCCGCCAAGACCAGCCCTGTCTACGAGAAGCTGAACCAGTTGGGCGCCGTCTGGGGGCAGCGCTACGGCTGGGAGCGCGCGAACTGGTTCGCGCCGAAGGGCGTCGCCCGCAAGGACGTGTGGAGCTTCCGGCGCAGCAACTACTTCGAGCACGTCGGCAACGAATGCCGGCTGATGCGCAATTCCGTGGGCGTGATCGACCTGACGCCGTTCACCAAGCACGAAGTGACGGGGCCCGGTGCCGAGGCGTGGCTCGACGCGCTCGTCGCGAACAAGGTGCCGGTCAAGCCCGGCCGCATTGCGTTGTGCCACGCGTTGACGAAGAAGGGCGGGATCCGCTCCGAATTCACGATCACGAAACTGGCCGAGCATCATTTCTATCTCGTCAGCGCGGGCGCTGCCGATCGCTACGACAGCGACTACCTCCGCAAGATGCTGCCGGACGACCGGACCGTCGAATTGCGCAACGTCACGACGAGCCGCGGCACCTTGGTCATCGCCGGACCGAAAGCGCGTGACGTGCTGGCGCAACTGACCGACGCGCCGCTCGACAATGCGAGCTTCCCGTGGTTGACGGGCCAGGTGATAGAGGTCGGATTCGCGACCGATGTCTACGCGCTGCGCGTCAACTTCATCGGCGAACTGGGTTGGGAACTCCATTTCCCGATCGAATATGCGAACGGCCTGTTCGATGCGCTTTTCGCAGCGGGCGGCGCGTTCGGCATCGGCATGGTCGGCATGCGCGCGATGGAGTCGATGCGCATCGAGAAATCGTACCGGATGTGGGGCTCGGATCTCACGCCGGAATACACGCCTTTCGAGGCGGGTCTCGATCGCTTCGTCAGCATGGACAAGGGCGAGTTCATCGGCAAGGCCGCGCTCGCTCGGCAGCTTGCCGCCGGAGTGCCGCATCGCTTCGTCACGCTGGAGGTGCACGGCGTGACCGATGCCGATCCGCTCGGCAACGAGCCGCTGTTCGTGCGTGGTGCCCTGGTCGGGCGCGCGACCGCCGGATACTACGGGCACGTGCTCGGCAAGAGTCTCGCGCTCGCCTATGTCGAGCCGCAGCACGCCGCGATCGGCGCGCAGATGGAGATCGAGATCCTGGGCGAGCGCCGAAAGGCCACGGTGCTCGGCGAGTCGCCGCTCGACCCGGAAAACCGGCGGCTGCGGGCCTGACTTATCCTGCTAGAGCAACGGCGAATTCACCTTCTCGCCGTGCTCGAATACGACCTGCGCGCGGCCGACCAGCAGTGCGTCGAGCGGACCGATGCGATCGGCATCCTTGCGGGCGTAGGGGAGGCTGTGCAGAACGTAGCGCAACGCGTTTAGCCGGGCCCGTTTCTTGCAATCGGACTTGATGACGGTCCACGGCGCATCGGCGGTGTCGGTGTAGAAAAACGTCGCTTCTTTCGCCTTCGTGTACGCTTCCCATTTGTCGAGGGACGCGAGATCGATCGGGGACAGCTTCCATTGCTTCAGTGGGTGCGCCTCGCGCTCCTTGAAGCGCCGGCGCTGCTCCTTCCGGCTCACGGAGAACCAGAACTTGATCAACCGGATGTTGTTGTGGACCAGCATCCGCTCGAACTCCGGCGTCTGACGCATGAATTCCAGATATTCCTGCTGGGTGCAGAAACCCATGACGCGCTCGACGCCCGCGCGGTTGTACCAGGAACGGTCGAACAACACGATCTCGCCGGCGGTCGGCAGGTGGCGCACGTACCGCTGGAAGTACCATTCGCCACGCTCCACGTCGGTCGGCTTTTCGAGCGCCACGACGCGCGCGCCGCGCGGGTTCAGGTGTTCCATGAAGCGCTTGATGGTGCCGCCCTTGCCGGCGGCGTCGCGGCCCTCGAACAGGATCACGACCTTCTGCCCGGTTTCCTTGACCCACGCCTGCAGCTTGAGAAGCTCCACCTGCAGCCGGTATTTCTGCCGCTCGTAACTCTTGCGGGACAACAAATTCTTGTACGGATATCCGCCCGAGCGCCAGTCGCCCGCGAGTTCGTCGTCCGCACCGACCGGCAGCTTCCGCGCCCGTGCCTGCTGCTCCTTTAGCGCCGACTGCATCAGCTGAGCCGCATCCAGGGGCGAACGTCCGGCCAGAATGTCCTCGAGTGCGTTGACCTCCGCCTCGCGTGCCGCCGCGATGCTTTCGTTCACCGCGAATTTTTCGATGGCCTTCGCGTCGGAGACCGGACCGGTATCGCCCGCGACCGCCGGGCGCGGCCGCGACCCACGGGCAGGGCGGGGCAACGGGGAGCCCGCCGTACGCGACTCGGATTTCGCGTCGTTGCTGACCACTCGGAGTCGTTTCGTGGGGGGCATTGCAATGTCCTTTTTAGCAACATCAATATAATCAATGACTTACAGTTCAAACGGCAGCAAGGAATGCCGCTTCTGGGCACCGGCAGGACGGCCGCAGGGTCTGCCGGGGGAAACATGAGGGCGCCGTCGCACGGCCGAACGCGGCGTGAACGGAGCTGCGATTATACGTCAGCGGCCGACCACAGGCGCCACGTTGGACATCGCCGCCCCGGAGCGCGAAAGCTTGACGACTGCGAGGCCAACCGGGATGTTTCGCCCCTCGGTGCTGCCCGACCGGGACCCGTGGTACGTTCACCGCTCCCGCTCCCGGCAATGACGAATCCCCGGCAATGGCAGGCAAGGCATTGAGCACAACACGGAAGATGATCGTCTTTGCGTTGGCGGGGTGGTCCGGATTCTTCGTCATGGCCATCGAACTCCTGAGCGGGCGCATTCTCGCTCCGAGCTTCGGGAACAGCATTTACGTCTGGGGCGCGGTCATCACGGTCTTCATGCTGGCACTCGCCGTAGGCTATCTCGCCGGGGGGCATCTCTCCGTCTTTGCGCCCAGCCTGCGGCGCCTCGGCGCGCTGCTTGTGGCTGCCGGACTCGCCACGCTCCCGGTGATCTTTTTCGGTGATCGCGCGCTGGACTGGATATTCGATCGCGTCGACGACCCGCGATACGGCTCGCTGCTCGCCTCGTCGCTGTTGTTTTTCGCCCCGACGGCAATTTCCGGCGCAGTGTCGCCGTACGCCGTAAGATTGCTGGTGTCCAGCCTGCATGGCAGCGGGAAATCGGCCGGCCTGCTGTATTTCGTTTCGACGTTCGGCAGTGCCGCGGGCACCATCCTGACATCCTTCTATTTCGTGCTTCTATTCGAGGTCAACGCAATCCTGCTCGGAATGCTCGCGATATCGATCGGCCTTGGATTGCTCGCCGTCCTGATCAAGGAGCCGGCGCAATGAGGAGACCCGGCGTCGTCGCGTGGGTGCTGGGAGGCGTCGCTGGCCTTGATGGGAACGGCGCTGGCCGCGCGCGAGTTGCACACCGAGCGGTCCCTTTACCGCAACATCGTCGTCTACGAAGAGGGCGACGTGCGCTGCATGAAATTCGGACGGCACTCGGTCGGGCGGCAAACCTGCATGTCCCTGTCGAACCCGGACCGTCTCGTGTTCGATTACACACGGATGATGATGGCGGCGCTGTACCTCAATCCGGCGCCAAAGCGCGTGTTGATCGTTGGACTTGGCGGAGGCACCTTGCCAAGCGCGTTGCGCAAGATTCTTCCCGAAGCAACGATCGATGCCGTCGAAATCGATCCTGCCGTCGTGCGCGTCGCCAGGAAGTACTTCGGGTTTGCACCGGGCGGGCGGGTCGCCGTGTTCGAGGAGGACGGCCGTGTGTTCGTCAAACGGATGCAGAAGCATCGTGTCCAGTACGATCTCGTGATGCTCGATGCGTTCGACCACGAATACATCCCGGAGCATCTGCTTACCCGTGAATTCCTGCTCGAAGTCAGGGCGCTGCTCGCTCCGGGCGGAGTTCTCGCCGCGAACACGTTCGCGGGGAGCCGCCTGTACGATTTCGAGTCGGCGACCTACCATAGCGCGTTCGGCAATTTCTACCGTTTGAAGAGTGGCAATCGGGTGATTCTGGTCAGCCTCGGTGGCCTTCCTGACCGTGACATGCTCCGGCGAAACGCCGACAGCGTGGAAGGCAGGCTCCTCGCCTTCGGGGTGGGGAAGGACTGGTTGTTGCCGCTGTTCGAGGTGGAGTCCGGCTGGCCTGCGAACACGCGGCTGCTCACCGACCAATACTCGCCGTCGAATCTGCTGAACGGATCCTTTTGATTCATCCGCCGCGACCCCCGGCACCGGGATATGAGAAACGCCGCCGGGAACGCGGCGACGATGGCATCCGGTTTTCGCGCCGCGAGGTAACATTGGCGACCTGATTCAGTCGGCCGAATACCGGCCGGGATGCCGGTCGGGTGGTCCCTGGCCATTGCCCCAAGATCCGCTCTCAATTCATGATCACGAACCTCTTCTCCCGTTCCGCGCTGCATGAGCATCCCGACCCCGCACAGAGGCTGAAGGCCGTGGCGGAGCTGGCGCCGGATTCGGACGAGCTGGCGCATCTGCTGTGCGCCGACCCCGCGTCGGAAGTCCGGACCGTTGCGGCACAACGATGTGCCGACCTGCCCACCCTTGCCAGTGCCTGGGCGTCGGAGTCCGATTCGGCCGTCCGGGCCGCGCTCGCCAGTGCGCTCGGCAATGTGCTTTCGGAAACGACGGATGTTGCGGGCGCGACGGCATTGCTCGATGGCGATCATTGCACCGACGCGATCCGAGTCGAAGTGGCGCGCCGCACGTCCGATGCCGAGCGGCGGCGCGTCGCGATCGCCCGCATCGCGGATGAAGATCTGCTGGTCGAACTCGCCCTTGTCGCCGAACATGCCGAGGCCCGCATGGACGCCGCGGAGCGGGTACAAACTCCGGAAGCGCTGCGCAAGCTCGCCAGTGCGGCGAAGAACAAGGATCGTGGCGTAACCCGGTTAGCCCGGCAGCGAATCGACGCGATCGCCGAGCGCGCCGGACAGGCTGCCGAGGCGGACGCGATTCTGGATCAATTGCAGGCGTTGACCGACAAGCCCGGACCGATTCTCACGGCCGCGGTGGAAATCGATCGACGTTGGCACGCGCTCGCCATGGGCGGCGACCCTGCTCGCCGCGCGCGCTGGGATGCGGCCCGCCAGGCACTTCAGGCACGCTTCGACCGTGAACTGGAAGAACAGCGGTCGCGCGCCCAGTTCGAGCGACGGCTGCGTGAATGGATGGATGCGTTGCGCACGCCGGTTGCGACCGACGCGCTGGTCGGCCTGCGCGCGGAACTCGCGGCGCTGCGCGAAACGGCGCGAGGCTTCGACGCCGCCGCGTCGCTCGAGACGCTGGAGCAGGCCGAGCGGCAAATGGCGGAATGGGAGAAGGAAGGCCACGCCCTCGCGGACGCAGAGCAGCTGGTCCACGAAGCCGAGCAGCTTGCCGCCGGGACATCCATCGACCACGCGAATCTTCCCGATCGATGGCGCTCGCTGGATCGGGCGATTCGCGGACCTGCCCTGACGCAACGCCTCGAGGCCGCGTTGATCGTGATCGAACAGCGCCGGCTCGCGCAGATCGAGGTGACCCGGCAGCAGGCGAACGCGATGCGGCAGCAGGTGCACGGTCTTCTGCATGCCGCCGAGCAGGCGCTTGCCGCCGGCCAGTTGCAGGCCGCCCGCGCGGCTGCCGACGAAATCCGGACGGTCAAATCCGCCGCTGGCCCGTTGCCGAAGCCGACGACGCAGCGTTTGAGCCGACTGGTGCAGCAACTATCGGAGCTCGAGCGCTGGGAATCCTTCGGCCAGCGCCAGGCCCGCATCCAGCTCTGCGAGCGCGCCGAGGCGCTGGCAGCCCAGACACAGGATGCAACTCGCGTTGCGTCCGAGGTAAAGAAATTGCGCGACGAGTGGAAGGCGCTCGACGTCCAGCATGCAGGGGTGCCGAAGGCCCTCTGGGAGCGCTTCGACGGCGCGTGCGAGAAGGCGTACGCGCCTGCGGCCCGGCATTTCGCCGAAATGGCGGCGCTGCGCAAAGAGGCGCGCCGGCAGCGCGAGGCATTCATCGCCACGACGGCCGCGCACGCGCCAACGCTGCTGGGAGAACCTCGCGACTGGCGCGCGATCGAGCGCTGGCTGCGCGACACCGATCGCACGTGGCGCGAAGGCAATCTTGGCAGCGTCGAGCCGGGCGCCTGGAAAAAACTGGATGCCCGGCTCAAGGCGGCGCTCGTCCCGGTACGCGATGCGCTGGCGACGGCGCGCGACCAGGCGAAGGTGGCCCGCCAGGCGCTGATTGCGGAGGCGACCGCGCTCGTGGACAAGGCGATGGAGCGCGATGCGCCATCGCAAGTGAAGGCGATCCAGGTTCGATGGCAGGAGCAGGCCAAGGTGATGCCGCTCGCCCAACGCGATGAGCGCGCGCTGTGGGACGCGCTTCGCAGCGCGTGCGACGCGGTTTTCAATGCGCGCCATGCCAAGCGCAAGGAGGTGGACGAGCGCCGGCATGCTGGCCGGCATGCACTGGAGGAAACCTGCGTCCAACTCGAAGAGCTGGCACGGCGCACGGACGGCGACGAACCGGAGCTTCGCCGCGCGCTGCGCGAACTGCACGAGCAATGGAAGGAGCGGGTCGGCCGATCGGATCCGCCCCCCGGCGTCGAAGCGCGGTTCCGGAAGGCGAAGAATGCGGTGGAGGGGATGTTGTCGGCTCGCGTGCGCTCGCGCGAAGCCGCCGTATGGCAGACGCTCGCTGCCAAGGAGCGTCTGTGTGAGGGCCTCGACCGGCGCGTGCTTTCGAATGCCGACACGGCGGAAGCGGCGGCCGAGGCGGCGGCGCGCGAACAGTGGGCCGCGCTGCCCGCGCTTTCGGCCGTCTGGGACAAGAAAATGAGCGAACGGCACGGCGCGGCGCTGCATGCACTCGCCGATGCCGACGCAAGGAGCAAGTATGCCGTGCGCGTCGAGCAGGGAACGGCATCGCGCCGCGAGCAGCTGCTCGAATTGGAAATGCTGCTGAAGCAGGACAGCCCGCCCGAGTTTCAGGCGCAACGGTTAGCGCTGCAGGTGCGGCAGCTGAAGGAGCGATTCAGCAGCGCGGCGACCGGTGGCGCCAGGACCCCGGGCGATCTGCTGCTTGCCTGGTGCGCGCAGCCGGGTGTGGCCGACGCTCACGATCGGCAGCGCTGCGAGCGCATCTTCCTGGCGATGGAGCAAGCGCACTGAATCTGGCGCGACCGGTCATCCGCGCTTTTCAGTTTGGCGCGCGTTGTCGCGGGCCTGCAGCGCGGTTGTCGCTTCGCAGTCCTCCGCGAGGTTCGAATGCACCGATGCCGCGATTGCGCGTGGCTCAGGCGGCACGACGGGAGTGGATGCGCTCGCCGCGACCGAAGGGGATGCGGTGACCGCATGGCTCTCCTCGTAGCCCGAGCCGATCACTGCGGGCAGTCCCACGAACATGGCGAACGTAAGTGCAGTCATCACGATGGCCGCGACGCCGCAGGCAGCGCGTGGGGTTCGGGGCTTGTACGCGTTCATGAATCGTCTCCGCAGTCGGTTGCAATTGACCTGTGCCAGGCCGCCGCGGCGAATCCCCTTGCGTTGCTTCGTTCGGGATGCTGCGGCGGAAGTCCGATTGCATCGTAGACAGTGGCCGCCGCGCGCTCAAGGCGCAAGCGACGAAGCGCCGGAACGACGGAGCCAAATCGCCCTCGTGGCGACGAAACTCGCGCAACAGAGCGCGAGCCGGCCGATAGACCGGCCGATAGACCAGCCGATGGACCTCGCGTCGACCAACCTTCAGCGCTGCTTCGTCCGCCACTCCGGGTGGATGAAGACCGGTACGTCGCACGGCGGCAGCGGCGCCTTGCCGAGGATGATGTCGGCCGCCTTTTCAGCGATCATGATCGTGGGCGCATTGAGGTTGCCGCTCACCATGGCCGGCATGATCGACGCGTCGACGACACGCAGGCACTCGGTGCCGCGTACGCGCAACGCGGGGTCCACCACGGCCAACGGATCGTCGTCCGCCCCCATCTTGCACGAGCACGACGGATGGTAGGCGCTCTCGGCCTTGCGCCGGAGGTGGGCGTCGATGTCCGCATCGGCCTTGACGCCGGGTCCCGGTGACAATTCCTCGCCGCGGTACGGATCGAACGCCTTCTGCGCGAAGATCTCGCGCGTGAGCCAGATTCCGTCGCGAAACTCGCGGCGATCGCCTTCGGTCGCGAGGTAGTTGAACAGGATGCGCGGCGCACTCGCGCGGATCGGCCGACGCGAGCGTGATCGATCCGCGCGCGGTCGGGCGCATCGGTCCCACGTGCGCCTGGAAGCCGTGCTGGTGGACGGTCTCCTTGCCGTCGTAGGCGATCGCGATCGGCAGGAAGTGGTATTGCAGATCGGGGTGCTCGACGCCGGCGCGACTTCGAATAAAGCCGCCGGACTCGAAATGGTTGGTCGCACCGAGGCCAGTGCGCAGCAAGAGCCATTCGAAGCCGATCGCTCCCTTGGCGACGATGCCCTGCGCCGAGTGCAGCGTAATCGGCTGCGTGCAGGCGTGCTGCACATAGGTCTCGATATGGTCCTGCAGATTGAGGCCGACGCCGGGAACGTGTGCCACGGATGCGATGCCGAGTTGCTTCAACTTGCCGGCGTCGCCGATGCCGGACAGCATCAGGACCTGTGGCGAATTGATGGCGCCGCCGGCGATGATCACCTCGCGCCGGGCTTGGACCGCGACGACCTGCCGATCGTGCAGATATTCGATGCCTACCGCACGCCTGCCGTCGAACAGGACGCGAGTGACGAGACGCCGCGATTCGACGTGGAGATTCGGGCGTGCTCGTGCCGGTCGCAGGTAGGCCATTGCGGCGCTCCAGCGGCGTCCCCGGTACGTCGTCCGGTCCATGGGCCCCAGGCCCTCCTGCCGGTAACCGTTCATGTCGTCGGTCATCGCGTATCCGGCCTGTAGACCGGCTTCGACGAACGCGCGATAGAGCGGGTTACGCATTTCCCCGGTCGTGACGTAGAGCGGACCGCTGCCGCCGCGGTAATCGTCGGCGCCTTTGAGCCGGGTTTCCGCGCGCTTGAAATAGGGCAGGCAATGCCGATAGGACCAAGCGTCGAGACCCTTGGCGGCGGCCCAGCCGTCGTAGTCCTTCGCGTGGCCGCGGATGTAGACCATGCCATTGATCGACGACGAGCCGCCGAGCACGCGGCCGCGCGGGCAGGATATGCGCCGCCCGTCCATGTGCGGCTCGGGCTCGGTCAGATACGCCCAATTGTAGGTGTCGTCGGCGAGCGGGTAGGCGAAAGCCGAAGGCATGTGGATGAAGATGCTGCGATCGGGCGGGCCGGCTTCGACCAGCAACACGCTGATTTCGGCCTGCTCGGACAACCGGTTCGCGAGCACGCATCCGGCGGATCCCGCGCCGACGACGATGTAGTCGAATTCGCTCCGGGATGGCATCGCAATCAGGTCAGTGGCGGCAGGTGAAGTCGCACGGCGTCAAGCGGGCAATCGTACACCGGCACGCCGGATGCTCGGACCGGCCGGGTCGGGATGCCATGTGCGTCGGCACCGGCCGCCGCTGGACAGCAACGTCGCAATTTGACAAACTGCTGTCGTCAATGTGCACGACGACCGGATACCCCATTCCCTATGACGATAGGCAAGGCGCATCGACCCGACGGGCTTCTCCCGGATAATGGCGGGTCGTGATGCGTCGCCGCGAAATCGCCGGGAACCGCGTGGCCTTGCGCGAATCGGCCCCGAATTCGCCTGACCGGCGTCCCGCGTCGCACCGCTTCGGCTTTTTGACGCTGCCCAACTATTCGATGATCGCGCTCACGAGCGCGGTCGAGCCGCTGCGCATGGCGAACCGCCTGTGCAAGGAAGAGATCTACGCGTGGTCGATCGTCAGCCTGAACGGTGCGCCGGCCGTGGCGAGCAACGGTCTTTCGCTGTCGCCGACGGTCTCGCTCGACGCGATGGGACAGGTCGACGTGGTCTTCGTCTGCGGTGGCGTCGATGTCCGGCAGGCGGCGACGCGGGAGCTTCTCACCGAGTTGCGCCGGCTCGCGCAGCGCCGCGTGCCGCTGGGTTCGCTTTGCACCGGCGGCTACGCGCTCGCCAAGGCGGGATTGCTCGACAAGTATCGTGCCGCGATCCACTGGGAGAACATGTCGGCGTTGCGCGAAGAGTTCCCGCGGATCCAGTTCACCGAGCAGCTCTTCGCGATCGATCGGGATCGCTACACGTGCTCGGGCGGGATCGCCCCGCTCGACCTGATGCTCAACATGATCGAGGAGGACCTCGGACGCGATATCGCGCCGCTGATCTCCGAGCAGTTCATCCTCGATCGCATTCGCAGCGACCGCGACCGCCAGCACATACCGCTCAAAGCCCAGGTCGGCGTATTCCACGAGCGGCTCATCAGGGCCGCTGCACTGATGGAAGCCAACATCGAGGAGCCGATGTCGCTCGACCAGCTCGCGGCGTCGATCGGCGTTTCGCGGCGCCAGATCGAGCGCCTCTTCAAGCGCCACGTGAACCAGGTGCCGACGAAGTACTACCTGGAGATCAGGCTGCGCCGGGCGCGCGAACTCCTGTTGCAGACATCGATGTCGATCATGGACATCACGACCGCCTGCGGCTTTCAGTCACCGCCGCATTTTTCCAAGTGCTACCGCAATGCGTTCGGCTATCCGCCGAGCGCCGAACGGCAGCAGAACCGTCCGGGATCGCATTGAATCCGCCGGTGCAGCAGAAGACAGCGCGCGCGATGGTAGTGCCTGTCGCGGTACGGCGCGGCCGACGTGTTGAGGGCCGCGGGGAGCGATGCCTGTCATGAGCCGGTATTCGATCGCAAGCCTCGTCCGCAATGCGTTTTCCCACCACGAGAATTGGCAGGCCGCATGGCGCAGCCCCGAACCCCGGCCAGAGTACGACGTCGTCATTGTCGGGGGAGGCGGTCACGGGCTCGCGACCGCGTATTACCTCGCCAAGGAGCACGGGATCACGAACGTCGCCGTGCTCGAGAAGGGCTGGATCGGCGGCGGCAACACAGGACGCAATACGACGATCGTGCGTTCCAATTATCTCTGGGACGAAGCGACGCATCTCTACGAAAAATCGATGCAGCTTTGGGAAGGCCTCGCGCAGGACCTCAATTACAACGTCATGTTCAGCCAGCGCGGCGTCCTCAATCTTGGCCACTCGCTGCAGGACATGCGCGATATCGCAGCGCCGCGTCAACGCCAACCGGCTGAACGGCGTCGATGGCGAACTGCTCGACGCGCGCGAGGTGAAGGCGATGGTGCCGATCCTCAACACCGCACCGAATGCACGCTATCCGATCCTCGGAGCCTCGCTGCAGCGCCGCGGCGGTACGGCGCGGCACGATGCGGTGGCCTGGGGGTTCGCGCGCGGTGCCGACGCGCGCGGCGTCGACATCATCCAGAAATGCGAGGTCACCGGCATTCGCCGCGAGGGCGGGCAGCTGGTCGGCGTGGAAACCACCCGCGGCTTCATCGAGGCGAAGAAGGTCGGTGTCGTCGTGGCGGGTCACTCGAGCGTGCTCGCGGCGATGGTCAATCTGCGGTTGCCGATCGAGAGCCATCCGCTGCAGGCGCTCGTCTCCGAGCCGATCAAGCCGGTGCTCGACACCGTGGTCATGTCGAATGCCGTGCACGGCTACATCAGCCAGTCGGACAAGGGCGACCTCGTGATCGGTGCCGGCATCGACGCCTACACCGGGTACGGTCAGCGCGGCAGCTTCTCCGTCATCGAGAGCACGCTCGCGGCCATCGTCGAATTGTTTCCGATCTTCAGCCGCGTGCGCATGATGCGCCAATGGGGCGGCATCGTCGACGTTTGTCCCGATGCCTGTCCGATCATCGGCAAACGCCGGTCAACGGCCTCTACTTCAATTGCGGCTGGGGCACGGGCGGATTCAAGGCGACGCCCGGTTCAGGCTGGGTGTTTGCCCACACGATCGCGCAGGACCGGCCGCATGAACTGAACGCGGCATTCGATCGAGCGTTTCGTCACCGGTCGCCTGATCGACGAGCACGGCGCTGCCGCGGTCGCGCACTGAGCGGACGAGAGCGCAGACGATGCTGCTGATCGAATGTCCATGGTGCGGCCCGCGCGAGGAGACCGAGTTCTCCTACGGTGGCGAGGCGCACATCCGGCGCCCCGCGAACCCCGACGCGCTGTCCGACGAAGAGTGGGCGGATTACCTGTTCATGCGCAAGAATCCGCGCGGCCGTCACCTGGAGCAATGGATGCACGCGCATGGCTGCCGGCGCTGGTTCAACGTGGAGCGCGACACGGTCACCTACCGGATCACCGCGGTGTACAAGGTCGGTGACGCGCCGCCGGGAGGCAGCGCATGACGCAAGTCTGTCGACTGCCCGCCGGTGGACGCATCGATCGCCGGGCGCGGCTCGCGTTCACGTTCAACGGCAAGCGCTACGAGGGCTTTGCGGGCGACACGCTCGCCTCGGCACTGCTGGCCAATGGCGTCGACGTGGTCGCGCGCAGCTGGAAATACCATCGTCCGCGCGGCATTGTCGCGAGTGGTGTCGAGGAGCCCAACGCCATCGTGCAGCTGGGAGCGGGTGCCGGTACGGTGCCGAACGCGCGAGCAACCGAGGTCGCGCTCTACGACGGTCTCGTGGCGAACAGCGTAAACGCCTGGCCGAGTGTCGAATTCGATCTGATGGCGGTCGCGGGCCTGTTCGCGCGCTTCATGCCGGCCGGCTTCTACTACAAGACGTTCATGTGGCCGAAGCGCATGTGGAAGCGCTACGAGCAATTGATTCGCATGGCGTCCGGTCTGGGTACGGCGCCGACGGCACCGGATCCCGACCATTACGACAGGATGAACGCCCACTGCGACGTGCTGGTCGTGGGCGCCGGTCCGGCCGGTCTCGCCGCGGCGTGGGCTGCCGGACAAACAGGTGCGCGAGTGATCCTCGCCGACGAGCAGGGCGAGTTCGGCGGCAGCCTGCTTTCCCATCGCGACGTCGCGGCGGCTGCCACGGATCCTGCGCCCGACGGCACGATTGGCGGCGGCGCGCCGATGGCGTGGGTCGCGCGGACGGTCGCGAACCTCGCTGCGATGCCCGAGGTGCGGCTCCTGTCGCGCAGCACGGTGTTCGGCTACCACGACCACAATTTCCTCACGATCGCCGAGCGCCTGACCGACCACCTGCCGCCAGAAGAGCGCACGGGGCCGCGCGAGCGCCTGTGGCGAGTGCGGGCGAACGAGGTCGTGCTGGCGACGGGCGCCATCGAGCGGCCGCTCGTATTCGCGAACAACGATCGACCCGGCGTGATGCTCGCCTCGGCGGTTTCCGCGTTCGTGAATCGCTATGGGGTGCGGCCTGGCACGCGGGCGGTCGTGTTCACCAACAACGACAGCGCCTATCGAACTGCGCTGCGCCTCGCTGCGGCCGGTATCGCGGTGCGAGCGGTTGTCGACGCACGCGCGGCGCCGCGCGGCGAGCTGCCCGAGCGCGCGCGCGCGGCGGGCATCGAGGTGATCGACCACGCGGTCGTCGTCGACACCCGTGGCAGGAGACGCGTCACCGCGGTCGACGTGATGACGCTCGACGCAACTGGCGCGGCCGTCACCGGGTCGGTCACCACGTTGCCTTGCGACCTGGTGGCGGTCTCGGGCGGCTGGAGCCCGGTCGTGCACCTGCACGCGCAATCGGGCGGCAAACCGCGATACGACGCCGACAAGGCGTGCTTTGTGCCGGGGGAACCGGTACAGGGCGAACAATCCGCCGGCGCGGCCAACGGCAGTTTGGCACTCGGCGCGTGTCTCGCCGAAGGATTCGCCGCAGGCGCCGAGGCGGCACAGCGCGCGGGTTTCAGCACGGCGTTCGCGCCTTCACGCCGACCGTGCTCGAACCGGTGGAGGCGCCGCTCGTTCCCGTCTGGGTGGTGCCGTCCGAGTGCGGCATCGGCCGCGGTCCGAAGCAATTCGTCGACCTGCAGAACGATGTCACCGCGTCCGACATCGTGCTCGCCGCGCGCGAAGGCTACCGCTCGATCGAGCACGTCAAGCGCTACACCGCGCTGGGCTTCGGCACCGACCAGGGCAAGCTCGGCAACATCAACGGCATGGCGATCCTGGCGCAGGCGCTGGGCGACGACATCGCGAGCACCGGCACCACGACGTTCCGGCCGAACTACACGCCGGTCACGTTTGGCGCGATTGCGGGCACGGATCTCGGCGAACTGTTCGACCCGGTGCGCAAGACGGCCCTGCATGCCTGGCACGAGGAGCACGGCGCGCTGTTCGAGAACGTCGGCCAGTGGAAGCGTCCGTGGTACTTCCCCAAACCCGGCGAGGATCTGCACGCTGCGGTGGCACGCGAATGCCTCGCCGCGCGCAACAGCGTCGGCATCATGGATGCCTCGACGCTGGGCAAGATCGACATCCAGGGCCGGACGCCGCCGAGTTGCTCGACCGGATCTACACCAACGCCTGGACCAAGCTCGGCATCGGCCGCTGCCGCTACGGCCTGATGCTCGACGAGAACGGCATGGTGATGGACGACGGCGTGACGACGCGTCTGGCCGAGCATCATTATCTGATGACCACCACCACCGGCGGCGCGGCGCGCGTGCTGGCCTGGCTGGAGCGCTGGCTGCAGACCGAATGGCCGGACCTGCGAGGTCTACCTCACCTCGGTGACCGATCACTGGGCGACCGCCGGCGGTGGTCGGGCCGAACAGCCGCAAGGTGCGTCGCAGGCGGTGTGCGACGACATCGACTTCTCGCCGGAGGCCTTCCCGTTCATGTCCTCGGAAGGCACCGTCGCCGGCGTACCCGCGCGGGTGATCCGGATCAGCTTCTCCGGCGAGCTGGCCTACGAGGTCAACGTGCGCGCCAACTACGGCGCGGCACGTCTGGGAAGCGCTGATGGAGGCCGGCGCAGCGTTCGACATCACCCCGTACGGCACCGAGACCATGCACGTGCTGCGCGCCGAGAAGGGCTTCATCATCGTCGGCCAGGACACCGACGGCTCGGTGACGCCGGTCGACCTCGGCATGGACTGGATCGTCGCCAAGAACAAGGACTTCCTCGGCCGGCGCTCGCTGACTCGCCCCGACACCGCGCGGCCCGATCGCAAGCAACTGGTGGGCCTGCTGACCGACGACCCGGCGACGTGCTGCCCGAAGGCGCGCAGATCGTCGCCGACGCCGGCGCGCCGTCCCGGTGCCGATGCTCGGCCACGTCACGTCGAGCTACTTCAGCGCCTGCCTCGGGCGCTCGATCGCGCTGGCACTGGTGCAGGCGCGGGCGCGACCGGATCGGCGAAACGGTGGGCGATCCCGATGCCGACGGGCGCACCCTGCCCGCCCGATCGCCAGCCCGTTATTCATCGATCCCGAAGGAGCGCGACAGCATGGTTGAGGCCGTGCGCCGCGAAAGCCCGCTGGCGCGATTCAACCTGGCGGGGCGCGCGGCCGAGGCCACGGCGGTGCCGGCCTCATCGTGCGCGAGCGTGCGTTCCTCGGCCATCTCAACCTGCGCGGCAACGCGGAGATCCGCACTTCGCCGGCGCGGTCAGCGGCGTCCTCGGCGACGGCCTGCCGATCGTCGCGAACACCCTCACCGAAGTGAACGGCGTCACCATGTACTGGCTCGGTCCGGACGAGTGGCTGATCGTCACGCCGGACGAAAGCCGCGAAGCGCATCGAGCGCGACTTGCGCCGGGCGCTCGCGGACAGCACGCCGCCTTCACCGACGTGAGCGGCGGCCAGACCGCGCTGCACCTGCACGGCAGGCACGTGCGCGACGTGCTCGCGAAGGGCTGCCCGATCGATCTCCATCCGCGCGTGTTCGGCATCGGCCAATGCGCGCAGAGCCATCTCGGCAAGGCGCCGGTCCTGATCGGCCAGATCGAGGGCAGCCGTACTTCGAGCTCATCGTGCGCCGCAGCTTCGCGGATTACGTCTGGGCGTGGCTCGAAATTGCGGCGGAGGAGTACGGCCTGGAGGTCGCGGATGACGGCCGCACGAACCGGCATCGCGCTGTTCGATCTCGACTACACGCTGCTGGGCGGCGACGCCACCTACGAGTGGATCCACTTCCTCGTCCGGCGCGGCGCGATCGACCGAGCGAGCTGAGCTCGCTCGACCAGTACTACGAGGACTACGGCAAGGGCACGCTCGACATCGTCGCGTTCCTGCACTTCGATTTCGGAGCGCTGGCGCGACATCCGCGCGCGCGGATGGAAGCGTGGCGCGAGGAGTACCTGCGCCACCATCGCGCCGCTGATCCTGCCCAAGGCGCGCGAGCTCATCACGTCGCACGAGGCGCGCGGCCACGTGACCGCGATCGTCACCGCCGCCAACAGCTTCCTCACCGGGCCGATCGCGCAGATGTTCGGCGTCGATCACCTGCTGGCGAGCGATCCCGAGATCGTCGACGGCGAGTTCACCGGCAGGATCGACGGCATTCCCTGCTTCCACGAGGGGAAGATCGACAAGCTCGACGCATGGCTCGCCGGCCGTGGCGAGTCGCTGGCCGATTTCGCGGAGAGCTACTTCTACGGCGACTCGCAGAGCGACGTGCCGCTGATGGAGAAGGTGACCCATCCGGTCGCGGTCGGCACGGACCCGACGCTAGCACGGATCGCGCGCGAACGAGGTTGGCCCGTGATCTCGCTGCGCTGAGGTGCCGATGGCGTCCGGACTCGCCCGTGCAATCGCCGTACTGCTGGCCGCGCTGCTGGCCGGGGCCGGCTGCGCGAGCCTCGAGCGCCAGGAGCGCGAGCTCACCTTCCGTGTGGTCAAGACCGACGCCGGCTGGTTCACCGGCCTGCCCTCCGCCGTGCAGGAGTTCTACGTCCCCGTCGGCGACGCGCCGGACGCGCCACGGATCCACGCGTGGTGGTGGCCCGACGACGACCCGCAGGCGCCGGCGATCTTCTACCTGCACGGCGCGCGGTGGAATCTCACCGGCCACCTGCGTCGCATCGAGCAGCTGCGGCACTTCGGCTTCTCGGTGCTGGCCATCGACTACCGCGGCTTCGGCAAAAGCCAGGGCGAGCTGCCCTCGGAAGCCACCGTCTACCAGGACGCGCTGGTCGGCTGGGAACGGCTGGTCCAGCTACAGCCGGACGCATCGCGGCGCTTCATCTACGGCCATTCGCTGGGCGGCGCGGTGGCGGTCGATCTCGCCGCGAAACTAAGCGCTGCGGAGAAGGTGCCCGGACCGCTGCCGGCCAGCGGCCTTATCGTCGAGTCGACCTTCACCACCCTGGCCGACATGGCGCGCGCGCTCAGCGCCTCCTGGCTGCCGGTGGGCATGATCCTGTCGCAGAAATTCGATTCCGCCGCCAAGATCGCCGCCGTGCGCATGCCGGTGCTGGTGGTGCACGGCATGAACGACCGCTATGTGCCCGCGCGCTTCAGCCAGGCGCTGTACCGAGTCCGCCGCCTCGCCCAAGAAGCTGCTGCTGGTCCAAGGCGGCTCGCACAACGACAGCATGCGCACCGGCCGCGCCGAATACCCTCAAGGCGCTGAGAGAACTGTTCGGCCTGCCCGGCGCGCCGGAAGGCGAGGCGCAAATCGACGCCGGGGCGCCGCCGTGCACGACCGCCGGCGTGCCCGACCCGACCGGGGAAGGCGATCGGGTAAAATGCGCGGTCCGGAGAGGTGGATGAGCGGTTTAAGTCGCACGCCTGGAAAGCGTGTTTAGGTTAATAGCCTAACGCGGGTTCGAATC
>CAVOHM010000004.1:0-157819 GCA_963695725.1 uncultured beta proteobacterium | reverse complement strand
GGCACCGGCGATCACCGGACCGTAGATGTGGATCGGGTAGCTGGGATTCGGCACCAGCACGGTGTCGCCGCGACCGAGCGTGGCGAGCGCCAGATGCGCGATGCCCTCCTTCGAGCCGATGGTCGAGATCGCCTCGGTTTCCGGGTCGAACGCGACGCCATACCGGCGCTGGTACCAGTGACAGATCGCCCGGCGCAAACGCGGAATGCCTTTCGACACCGAATAGCCGTGGGTCGGGCCGGGTGACGGTTTCGATCAACTTGTCGACGATGTGCTGCGGCGTCGGGCCATCCGGATTGCCCATCCCGAAGTCGATGATGTCCTCGCCACGGCGGCGCGCGGCCATCTTGAGTTCGGACGTGATGTTGAAGACATACGGCGGCAGGCGCGTCAGCCGCGCGAATTCTTTTCCAGGGGACGGTCGACCGCGGACTTTCGGCGTAGGCGCCCGGAACCGTCCGAGCGACGTGAAAGGGTTGACAAGCTACAATCCTAACCAATTCCTCGACTTGCCGCAATGCACAAATCGAGATCCCGGCATCGCGCCGCCCCCTTGACGCGCGGGCTTCGTTGCGCAACGTAGAAGGCCATTCATGGCCCACCCGCTGACCAAGAACGGCGAACCCGGGCGATCTACCGATTTTCCACGAGCCACGTGAAATTTCATCTCGCCACTACCAGCGGAAACATCGTCACCGGACTTGGTCCCGGCTGGGTGCGCGTCGGCACGACCGAGTACCGCGAGAACCTGGTGCTCACGCCCGATGCGGTTACCTGTCGGCTGGGCGCCGGCGGGATTCGACGGCCTTGCCGCGTCCGATTTCGCGCACACCTGCTTTGGCGGAGCCGGAAGTCGCGCCTCGGACCGGTGCCAGATTGCCCTTGGCGTATCGCGGCTCACGCACGCGCTCACAGACGCGCGCATCGGACTCGAGACGATGGACACGCCGGCTGCCTGCCGGACGTTCAACATCCTCGCGGCAGAGGGACGGGGCGTCGTCGCGGCACTGCTGCTGTGAGCGCGGGCGAAGATACAGCGCGCCGGGACGCGTTTACCGGCACGTCGTTCCGGGCGCCCGGAACACCTGCCGCGTGATCGCCTTGACCTGCGTGACGACCGTCGTGCCGTCGCTCACCTGGTAGGCAAAACTGCCGGCGTTGCCATCGGTGAACGTCAGCGTCGCGGTACCCACCATGTCCCGCGTCACCGCGTTCGGGTGGAAACGGAACGGCGTTGAATGCCGCCCTGCGGTCCTGATCAGGCCCCTGAGTACGTCCCGGGGCCCGAACAGGGCCAGCGTCGCGGAAAGCCATGTGGGCGTGCCGTCGGCGTCGTAGGTGAACTAGGCGCAAAGATCGTGTCGCCCTGGTGGGTCAGGTTCACGCCCAGCCGGTCTCCGATTGCGCAGGCGCCGCATACCACAAGGTCCTGATAGTTGGCGGCGAGCGCCAGATTCGGCTGCCGCGAACGTGAGATCGGCGCAACGGCTCGACACCTGCCGGATCGATCGACTTGGTCTGCGCCATGCCGTTGACCGTGTAGCTGAAGCTCCCGTTGTTACCGTCGGCGACGTCAGCGTCCCGACTGGCCGACCGGCACCGCGCTGACCTGACCAGGATTGAAGGGAACGCGCGCTGGGACGGCGACCCGGTCGTCCGGTAAAACGCCGGTGTAGGTGTTTGCCGCCGTCCGCTCGGCGTCATCGAGAGCCACCACGCCTTGCCGGTCGCGTCGTAGGTAAACCAGGTCGCGAAGATGACATCGCCCTGGTGCGCGAATTGATGCCCCAGCCCGCTTCGGATCCCGCCGGGAAATTCCACCACAGCCCCTGGAAATTGAGCACCGCCGGCCGGCGAAAAACATCGACGGTGCGCGACGTCGTCGCGGCAAGCCCGTGTTGTCGGTGACAGTGAGTCGGACGGAGAAGCGACCGGCGCCCGCAGGCACCACAAGCGCCGTGGCGCCGTTGGCCGCGCCGGCGAAGCCCGCGACGATGCCGCCGCCGTCCGAGATCACCCACTGGTAGCCAACGATGCTGCGCCCCGGGCTTGCCACCGACGGTGCCGCGCTGAATGCCAGCACCTCGCCCGCAATCGCGGTAGCGGGGCTCAAGCCGATGTGCGCCTGCAGGCCCAACGCGCCCACCACGGCCGCGCCGGTGTCGAGCATGCCCGCACCGCAGGTGGCCGTCGTGCAGTAACACTGCAGTTGGTCGACCGGCGCGCCGCCGCTGAATTGCGGCACCGTGCATTGCGGTACCGGCGTGCCATCGCCGTTGTCGCCGCCCGTGGTCGGAAACGGGCGCGCCGTCATCTGCAATAGCGCGCGCAAGGCGGACGGCGTGAGCGTCGGCTGCACCGAGAGCATCAGCGCGGCGGTGCCCGCCACCAGCGGCGCAGAAAAACTCGTTCCCACCGAATAGTAGAAGCTGTCCGTATAGATCGAGCCGCCGGCCGCATCGCTGATCGGGACGGTCAGGCCGGCGTTGGTCAGCGTGAGAATCGGATACCGGCAGGGATCGCTCGCGCCTACGTCGACACAGTTGCCGGCCGGCGCGCTGATCGCGATTTCGGGCCCGAGATCGGAGAAGCCCACCTTGGTTCCGACGTGACGCACCCCCCCCACGGCGATGACATCAGGGCAGTTGGCGGGCGCGCTCACCGGATGCCCCGCGCTGTTTCCGGCCGCGGCCACCACGATGGCACCCACGGCGTTGATCGCGGCCACTGCATCGCGATACGGCGCTTCGCAGGCACCGTCGCCGCCAAGGCTCATGTTGAGGACACGCGCAGGGTTCGGGTTGGCTGGCACGCCGGCCACGGCGAGCCCCGCCGCCCAGCGCATGCCCGCGATGATGTCCGAATCGAAGCCGCCGCATTTGCCGAGGACGCGCACTGGAAGCAGGCGAACGTTTCGCCCCACGCTGGCCATGCCGACGCCGTTGTCCGTCAACGCGCCGATGAGCCCGCTCGTCTGCGTGCCGTGCCATGAACTGTCTTCGGCGTCGGGCGCGCAATCTTCGAAGGGCCCGCCGGACTTCCGGACTTCGGCGCGCGTCAGCCAGTCGCCAGGGTCGGACGGATCGGCGTCGCGGCCATCGCCATCGTTGGCGACGTCCACATCGCTGACCATGTCGTAACCCGGCAACAGGTCGCCGCCGAATGCGACACGTCTGAGATCCGCGTGATCGAAGCGCACCCCTGTGTCGAGCACCGCGACCACGATGGCCGGATTTCCCGTCGTGTGGATCCATGCCGTCTCGACATCCAGCGACGATTGCACGTCACCTGCGGGGCGCGCAGATACCACTGGCCGACCACCGGACCGCCCGTGGTCCCCGCAATGGCAGGACCCGCGAAGTACAGCGGATCGTGCGGCGCCGTGAAGCGGCGGCGCCGCCCATCCGGTACCGCGTAGTCGATATCGCGTTCGGCCGCGAGCCGGGACGCCAGTTGCCGTGACGTCATTCCGCTCGCCAGAAGCACGTGCGTGCGATCGGCAATGTCGGCACCCGCGCGTAGCGGCAGTCGCATGCGCTGGCCGAGCGCCTGCACGTCGCCGATCCGGTCGCCGACCGTCGCCAGCGCATGCCGGCGCAATAGCGGCGAGTCGGCCTTGTATTTCACGATCACCCGCGCGCTCGGCGAGACCGTCCCGGTTTGCGCCCGCGCCTGCGCCAGCATCGTCGAATAGGCCAGCAACAGCGTCACCAGCAATACAACCGGATCGACGCGTCGCCACAGGGGCCATGCCGACAAGCCGCGCGTGGCAATCCGCGGCGGCGCCTTGCGCCAGGCGCCAGGCCGCCACAATCGGAAAGGAATGTCACGGCTTCGTCTTGCGCCGACGGTGGCGAGCCAGGGCTGTTGCTCCCGCGGCAAGCCCGCGGGGCGATAGTAGCGCGTAACTTCGACGAAGCCCGCGGCGTTCCCGTAGGCAAACCACGTTGCCGGATCGTGGTAGACGCCATAGCGCCCGCGGTTCCAGCCCTCCTCGTTGCGCCCGTGCGGATTCGAACTGAACAGCACGCCGCCGGGCCTCAGCGTCGCGTACAGCTCGCGCAACAGCGCGCGGCAGCTCGAGACTCGGCACGTGAAAGAGCGACGCATTGGCGAACACGCCGTCGAACCGGCCGGCCGGCAGATCGAGCTGCAGGAAATCCTGCTGCCAGACTTCGCAACCGCTAAACGCGCGCGCCATCGCGGCAAAGCGCGCGGCACCCTCCAGTCCGATGGCGACGTGGCCCAGCCTGGCAAATGTCCCAAGATCACGTCCTGGTCCGCAGCCGAAATCGAGGATCGTGAACGGCGGCTCGGCTTCGATACTCGTCAGCAACGCGGCGATGTTCTGCGTGACGTCGTGACCGCGCGTGCCCTCCCAGAACTCCGCGGCGCGCGCATTGTAATGCTCGAGCGTGCGGGCGACGATCCGCTTGTCGTCAGAGGCATCGGGCGCGACGTCCGACGCCATGGCTACACCGAAAGACGTTGCACCGCGCCTTCGTTCCACTCGACGCCGGAGCCCAGCGCCCCAGCCACGTTCGCCATGCCGTGCTCGATCGCAAGGGGCTCCTTCAGGATCGGATTCCACCAGTCCGCATACTCGAGCCAATGCGCGGTCGGCGTGACGCAAAGCAGTTGTGCGCTGATCTCGGGCCACAGATGATTCGACACGCGAATACCCCTGGCCTGCGCGAGCGCGCTCGCGCGGAGCCAGCCGGTGACGCCGCCGATCTTCATCACGTCGGGCATGACATAGTCCGATGCCTGCGCGTCGATCGCGTGCGCAAGATCCTGCGACCCCCACCAGTTCTCGCCGCTCTGGATGGGCGTTGCCGCCTCGCGCGCGACCAGCGCGTGCCCCGCGTAGTCGTGCGCAAGCGTCGGCTCCTCGACCCACGTCAGTCCCTCCGCGTCGAGCACGCGCATCCGCTGCACCGCTTCGACCGGTGACAGGCACTGGTTGTAGTCGACCATGATCGCGACGGCCTCCCCGACCGCGCTCCTGATGGCGCGTATGACGGCGACGTCCTCCTGCACCGACGGGTAACCGATCTTGGCCTTCACGCCGGTGAAGCCGCGCCTTGCCCAGTCCTCCGCGACCTGCGGCGGAACGCAGGGCTCCGTCATAGCCGACCGCACCGTACGCAGGGATGGGTTTCTCGGTGCCCCCGAGGAGACGCAGGAGCGACGTGCGGTGGCTGCGCGCAAGCGCATCCCACAACGCCATGTCGATCGCGGCGAGCGCGATGCCGACCAGCCCCTGCGCGCCGAGCAGCCGGAAGCGCCGCGCCAACTTCTGCTCGATCTCTGCCGGAGCGAGGGGCTCGCCGTGCACCAGGCTCGAAAAATTGCGGATCAGCTCGGCGACGGGCTTCTGCGCCATTGGCGTGTACGTGAACACGACGCTGTGGCCTATCGAACCGTCGTCGCAGGTGACGTCCGTCAATACCAGCGGCGACTCGGCCACGGCGCCGCTCGCGGTCTGATGCGGCTCGCGCATCGGCACGCGGACCGCGCGCACGCCGAAGCCGGTGATTTTCGGCGCCAAACCTGTCGCGATTGCCGTATCCATGGTGCAGTCCCTGTGTTTGCGAGTGATTGCGGGCGCTATTCGCCCATCTGCAGAAGCGTACCGCGATTGCGTGCGTTGCGCATCGCCCAGGCAAACACGGACGCGCCAAGCGCGAGGTATCCGGCATTGAGCGCCGCCGCAGCCCAGAAGTGGTCCCAGCGGAATGCGCCGTCGAGCAATACCGCGCGCATCCCCTCGAACACGTGCGCGGACGGGATGCCCCACGCGACCGGCTGCAACCACGACGGCAGGACGCCGATCGGATAGTAGACGCCTGATACCGGTGCGATGACGAAAATCGCGGCCCACGCGAGTTCTTCGGCCCCGAGCCCGAGGCGCAGGATCAGACCCGACATCGCGAGTCCGATGGCCCAGCCGAAGACGAGCAGATTCGCGAAGAAGGCGACGAGCGGAAGCCCGAGCGAGAAAATCGAAAACCGGAACAGCAGGTACGCGAACACGCACGCGCCACCGACGCCGACCAGCGCGCGCAGCACGCTCATCGCCAGCTGCCCGCGATGTACTCGGGCAGCGTCAGCGGCGAGACGAACAAATTGCCGAGGTTGCGCGCATAGAACTCCTCGATGAACGTCAGCGACACACCGAGCTGGCCGCGGAAGAGCACGTCCCACAACAGCACCGCACCGAGAAAGAAACCGGGCGCGTCCTGGAGAAAGTCGTTGGTCGGCGCGAGGTAGAGTGTCAGGAACGCCCAAACCATCATCGTCACCGTCGGGTAGTACATCATCGATGCGATGCGGGTCCAGGACTTGAGGAACAGATAGGCGTGCCGGCGCAGCACCGCGCGCACGCGCCGCACGGATGCGCGAGGCCGGTGTGGCGATCCAGACGCGCCGGGACGTTCATCGGTGCACCATTGGCGCTGCGCGCCGTTCCGCCGGAGGGAAGCGAGCCCTCCGCGGGGAGACCGTTCGGGCGGCTCACGCCGTGGACTCCTCTGCGGCGCTGCCGACGGGGCGCATGTCGGGACGTCCGCGCGCGATATCGAGGAACACCTCTTCCATGTTGTCCCGGCCGTAGCGCGCGATCAGCGCCCGCGGCGAGCCCCGGTCGACGACATGCCGGCGCGCAGCATGATGACGTCGTCGCACATGCGCTCGACTTCGCCCATGTTGTGCGATGCGAGCAGCATCGTGCAGCCGCTGCCGTGCTGGTATCGCTCGAGGTAGGTGCGCATGCGGTCGCCGACGTCCGGGTCGAGCGAGGCGGTGGGCTCGTCGAGCAGCAGCACCTCGGGCTCGTTCAGCAGCGCCTTGGCGAGCGACACGCGCGTGCGCTGGCCGGCGGAAAGCGTGCCGTAGGCCGCTTGAGCAGCGGCCGAAATCGCAGTCCGCCGCGACGTCGGCGATGCGCTCCCGCGGATGGCGCAAACCGTAGAGATCGGCAAACACGGCAAGATTCTCGCCCACCGTGAGCCGCTTCGGCAGGTCGACGTAAGGCGACGTGAAATTCATCCGCGGCAGCACGCGGTGCCGCTCGCGCGGCATGTCCGCGCCGAGCACGAGGCACGCCCGGACGAAGGGGCAAGACGCCAAGCAGCATCGACAGCGTCGTCGTCTTGCCGGCGCCATTGCCGCCGAGCAGCGCCGTCGTGGTGCCGCGCCGCACCGCGAACGAGATTCCTTTCACCGCCTCGACGTCGCGGTAGGACTTCGCAAGATCCGCGACAACGATCGCGGCGTCGAGCGGTCACCGTGCGGCACCCCTGTCACCGCGAACCGTCGCTGGGCAGTCGCCGCCGGCGGTGATGGCGCAGCCTCGCATTCCGTGCGATCCGGGCGGCGTTCGCGCGATGTCAGCACTTGATCGTTTGCTTGCAGTACTGCGCCATTTCCCGCACGACGGCCGTCGCGCCACCGGCCGCTGCGCCTTCCCCTGGCCGTACTCGAGCGCGAGCTTGAATTCGTACTTCTGGAAGAACGCGTCGAACTGTTCCGCGCCGACGGTGCCGAGCGCGTACAGCCCGTCGTCGCCGGATCATGGTCGAGGACGATCGCCGCGAGCGGCTGCGGTGCGGGTCCGGACACGACGCGGGCACCCGACGCCGGATCGTAGACGCTGTGGTCGGCACAGCAGTGGATCACGCGGCCGTCGGACGTCGACGAGCGTCGCGGCTGATAGCGGATGAACGACACGTCGCGCGTCGGATAGGCCAGCTTGTGCGCGCAGATGGCGGAAAACGCGACGATTGCTCGCCCGGCCCACGCCGCCGTGCCAGGCGTAGGTCGTCCCGTCCTCGCGGCTGAGCGTCGCGGCCGCCGCGACGGGCCGGCCGAGCTTGAGCAGAAGCACGGCGTCCGACGAACGGATACTTGAACACGTAGTTGGTCTCGGCCGTGAGCGTCGCGCCTTGCAACGGGCGCCGTGCACATCGACCAGGCGCGTCCTGTCGTACAGCCGCGGCGTCGACCTCTGCCCAGGCCGGCAACGACGCAAGGCCCAACGTGCCGGACACTGCGACGCACGATTCGAGAAACATTCGCCGTTCCACGTTGCCTCCTTGCACTCCCGTCGCGTCGCCGTCGGCCGGCTTTCTGTGCCGGCAATCGATGGTCTTTCGCCGGGCGACCCTGCCCGACGATCAGGCGGCGACCAGTTCGCGTATGTGCTCGGCCGCGCTGTGGCCCAGCGCGGACAGCGCGTAGCCGCCTTCCAGCGTCGACACGATGCGTCCATGCGCGTGCTGTGCCGCCACTGCCAGCAGTTCGCGCGTCACCCACGCATAATCGGCTTCGGTAAGCTTGAGTCCGGCCAGCGGATCCTCGCGATGCGCGTCGAATCCCGCCGAAACATGGATCAGCTGCGGCCGGAGCCGGTTGAGCGCCGGCAGCCAATGTTCGCGCACCGCGGTCCGGAATCCCTCGCTTCCGGTACCCTCGGCCAGCGGGATGTTGACCATGTTCGCCGCCGGATTGTCGATTCCCGAATACGGGTAAAGCGGATGCTGGAACGTCGAGACCATCAGCACCCGCGGGTCGTCGGAAAAGATGTTCTCGGTGCCGTTGCCATGATGGACATCGAAATCGACGATCGCCACGCGCTCGAGGCCATGCACGGCCAGCGCATGCGCGGCGCCGACCGCGACATTGTTGAACAGGCAGAACCCCATCGCGCGATCGCGCTCGGCGTGGTGTCCCGGCGGGCGAACCGCGCAGAACGCCGACCCGCATTCGCCGGTCACGACGAGATCGGTCGCCAGCACGACCGCCCCCGCGGCATGGCGCGCGGCCGTGAGCGAATGCGGACACATTGCCGTATCGGGATCGACGAAATGGAGCCCGGTCGCAGGACTTTCGGCTTCGATCGCCGCGATGTAGTCGCGACCGTGAACCCGGGCGATCGCTCCGGGGTCCGCCGCCGGCGCCGAATAGTGGCGCAGGTAACTGTCGATTCCCGCGCTGATGAGTCGGTCCGCAATCGCGTGCAGCCGGTCCGGGCACTCGGGATGGTAAGACCCCATATCGTGCAGCAGGAACGACGGATGCGTGATGTAGGCGGTCGGCACGGCGTTTGCTTGATATCCGGGACGGCAACGGCGCGGCAAGGTACGATAGCGGGCGAACGCCGGACGGCGCCAGCGTCCCGACGGGTGGAGTTTAGCCCGCGCCTGCCGGGGATGACCAGTCTTAGAATGCAGGTTAATGTGCCGGAAAACGGCATTCACGCCAGGAAAATAAATACATGACTGTTCGCCCGCTGAGCGAGACCAATGTTCCGATCGCCGAGCGCCTGGCCGGCGTGCTGGCGCAGCTCGATCGCATCGTCGTCGGAAAGCGCGACGCACTTCGGCTGGCGTTCGCCTGTCTTCTCGCGCGCGGCCACCTCCTGATCGAAGACATTCCCGGCGTCGGCAAGTCCACGCTCGCGCAAGCGCTCGCGACCACGCTAGGCCTCAAGTACGCCCGCGTCCAGTTCACGAGCGACCTTCTGCCGGCCGACGTGCTGGGTGTTTCGATCTTCGACACCGAGACCAGGGCCTTTCGCTTCCACCCCGGACCGATCTTCCACTCCGTCGTGCTTGCAGACGAGATCAACCGTGCGCCACCCAAGACACAGAGCGCGCTGATGGAAGCGATGGAGGAGCGGCAGGTCTCGCAGGACGGGCAGACGCGCAAGCTGCCCGATCCGTTCTTCGTCATCGCCACGCAGAATCCGGTCGAGCAGATCGGAGCCTATCCGCTGCCCGAATCGCAGCTCGACCGGTTCCTGATGGCAATCGAGATCGGGTATCCTGACCCGGCCGCCGAGCGCGAACTGCTCGTCAGCGGGGATCGGCGCGTGCAGCTGGCCACACTGCCAGCGCTCGCCGATCCGCCGACACTCTCCGAATGGCAGCGCGAAGCCACCGCGGTGCATGTCGCGCCGGCGCTGCTCGACTACCTGCAGGCGCTGCTCGCGGCGACGCGGGGCAATGTCGGCAGCGGTGCCGACGCCGGGGCGCGGCGCGGACTCTCGCCACGAGCGGGCCTTCTTCTCCTCTCCGCTGCCCGCGCCTGGGCCCTGCTGTCCGGGCGTCCCATGGTGCTGCCCGAGGACGTGCAGGCCGTGTTTCCGTCGGTTGCCGGCCATCGGCTGGCCGGCGGCGCGCGCGCCGGCGCGCTTCAGGCGCAAGCATTGCTGCGCAGCGTCGCGTTGCCCTGAGCGCGCCGCGCGCGCAAGCGGCGCGCCGGCCCAATCCGACCGGATCGATGTCCCCGACCACGCCCGCGTCCACCCTCGCGCGCGCAGCCGGTGCGTGGCGCGCGGGGTTCCTGCAACGGATGTTTCGCCACGCGGCCGCCGACCACGACCCCGTCATCCTGCGGCACCGGCGGATCTACATCTTCCCGACCCGGCGCGGCTTGGCCTTTCTCGCGACGCTCGGGATGACGCTGCTCACTTCGCTCAACTACTCGCTCTCGCTCGGTTTCGTCGCCACGTTCCTGCTGGCCGGACTCGCGACCGCCGCGCTCGTGCACACGTTCCGCAACCTGTCGGGAATTGAAATGCGCCCGCTTGCCGCCGGCGAGACGTTCGCGGGCGCCGTCATGCCGTTCACGCTGGCGCTGGCCGGCGGGGCAACGCCGCGCTACGCGATAACGCTTGCCGCGCGCGGCTGCAAGGCCGTGACCGTTGACGTCGTGCCCGACTCGGCGCTTCCGGTCGCGCTCGAACTCAAGACGCCGCGGCGCGGTCGCATCGTGCTCGGCCGCATCACGCTGTCGTCCGACTACCCGTTGGGGCTGTGGCATGCCTGGGCCTATGTTCATTTTCCGCTTGCCGGGATTGCCTTCGCCACGCCGGAGATCGCGCCGCCGCCGCTGCCAGCAGGCGACGTGGGCCAGGAAGATCTTGCCGTGCCGCACGGCGCGGACGCCGATCTCGCCGGACTGCGCCGGTATCAGCCCGGCGATCCGCCGCAGCGCATTGCGTGGAAGTCGGTCGCGCGCGGCGCCGGATGGCACACGAAGCAGTTCGAGGGTGGTGGCGGCGGCGGACGAGTAACCCTCGATTGGAGTTCGCTCCCCCCCGCGCTGGGCACGCCGGCCCGGATCGCCCGGCTTACCGCCTGGGTGCTCGCGGCCGAGCGCGCGGCACGGCCGTTCGCGCTCGTCGCTCCGGGGATCGCGCTCGCTGCCGGGCAGGGACGTGACCACCGCCGTGCCGCGCTGACGGCCCTCGCGCTGATGCCGGACCATTTCGGATGACCGCCGCGAATCTTTTCTTCGCCAAACAGCGTCGTGCGCCGCAGCCGCGCGGCGACGACACGCTCTCCACCACCCAGGTTCGCTGGCTCGGCTCACTGTTGCTGGCGACGCAATTGCCGATGCTGGCGTTCGTGCCGCTGTGGATCGCCGGCCTCGGCACTTCGCTCGTCGGACTTCGCTTTCTGCTGATTGCACGCGCGGCCAAGCATCCCGGCGCGCCGCCCGAGATCATTCGCTCATGGGTACTCGCGACCCTCGCGCTCGTCACCGCGTTTGCGATCCGCGCGTCGTTCGGTTATTTCGTCGGACGCGATCCCTGCGTGGCGTTCCTGTTCGTGCTGATCGGCATCAAGTATCTCGAAACGCGCCACGCGCGCGACGGAACGCTGATTGCATGCCTCGCCTGCCTGCTGATCGTCACGCCGTTCTTCTACAGCCAATCGCTGCTTGCGGCAGCCATGGCGATTCCCGCAATCGTGCTTCTCGGCGGCACGCTGCAGGTGATCGCGCGGCCGGCGGCACTTCCGCCCGTGCGCGGCGGCTGGCGCGCGCCCATGGGGGCGACGCTGCGGATGCTCGCGCAGGGCTTGCCGCTCGCGGTCATGCTGTTCCTGCTGTTTCCGCGAATTTCGGGTCCGCTGTGGGGAGTGCCCGCCGACTATTCGGCCAAATCGGGCCTTTCCGATCACATGGCGCCCGGCATCATCAGCGAACTCTCGTTATCCGATGCCGTGGCGTTTCGCGTCGACTTCGACGGCGCTGTCCCTCCCCCTTGGCTCCTGTACTGGCGGGGGCCCGTTCTGACCGACTTCGACGGGCGCGACTGGACGCTCCCTACGCAGCGATCGCTCGGCTCGTTCGTACGCCCCGAAGGCCGTGCGGTCATCTACACCGTCACGCTCGAGCCGCACTGGAAGCCCTGGCTGTTCGCGCTCGATCTGCCGGCGAGTCTGCCCCAGATGACCGTCGATTCGGAGACCGATAGCGTCAACACGGACTTCGATGCCATTCTCACGCGCCAGCAGCAACTGCTCGCCCGCCAACCGATCACGCAGCCGCTGCGTTATCAGCAGACTTCGATCCTGCGCAACGCCTATCCGGCGGGACGCGGCGCAGTTCTCGACCGCGAGATGCACGAGAATCTCCGCTTGCCGACCGAGGCGGGCCGATCCAATCCGAAGACGCAGGACTTCGCGCGCGAACTGCGCGGCAGGCATCCGGACGATGCCGCCTACATCGACGCGGTGCTCGACTGGTTTCACAACGAACCTTTCGTCTACACGCTGGCGCCGCCACCGCTGGGTGACGATTCCATCGATGGCTTCCTCTTCGCAACGCGCCGCGGATTCTGCGAACACTATGCGAGCGCCTTCGTCGTCATGCTGCGTGCGGCGGGCATTCCCGCGCGCGTGGTCACCGGCTACCAGGGTGGCACGATCAATCCGATCGGCAACTACATGATCGTCCGTCAGTCCGACGCGCACGCCTGGGCCGAGGCGCTCGTCGACGGGCGATGGCGGCGTTTCGATCCGACCGCGGCCGTCGCGCCATCGCGCATCGAGTTGGGGCTGGGTGGTTCGATGCCCTCCAGCGAACCGATCCCCATGCTTGCCCGCCTCGACGACAGCTGGCTGAAGAGCCCGCAGCTGTCGTGGGACGCGTTCAACCACGATTGGCGGCGCAACGTGATCGGCTTCAACCTCGATCGGCAGCGCTCGCTGTGGCACGACTGGAAACTGATCGTCCTCGCGCCGTGGCAGATTACGGCGCTCGTCGCGGCCCTGGCGACCGCCTGGATCGGTATGCTCCTGGGCTGGCTCGCGTGGCGCCGCGGCCGTCAGGACCGCGCGCGCGCGCATTGGGACACCATGTGCGCGCGGCTGGCCCGCGCGGGACTGCCCCGCGCGGCGTACGAAGGCCCGATCGCCTACGTCGCGCGCGCGGCGGCGCGCTGGCCGCAGTTCCGGCGGCGTTCGACATCATCGGCAATTCGTACGCGGAGTTGCGTTACGGACCGGTCGCCGCACGCCCCGACACGACGCTGGAGCGGGCATCGGCACTCTCGCGACTGCGACGGGCAATCAGGATACTGCCGGCGGCGGCCGCGTTGCGAAAGGCACCGGTCGGAGGCTAGAGCAGAGGGCCACGCTCGATCCTGCATCGGGCGCGCGAGGCCAGCGCATACACTACGGAAACCGAATCTGGCCGCGGTTCCCTCCTACAGCAGCGCATCCCGATCGAGCCCCCGCCGTTTGAGGCGTGCGCGCAGCTTTTCGAGCGCCTCCGCCTGGATCTGGCGGACCCGCTCGCGGGTAACGCCCATCTCCCGCGCAAGTTCCTCGAGCGTCGCCACCTCACGATCGTTGAGCCCGTAGCGGCGCTCGATCACGTTGCGCTGGCGATCGTTCAACTCATCGAGCCACATCCGCACCGAGGCTTCGATCTCGCTGTCGTGCAACACGAGCTCCGGCGAAAGGGCATCTTCGTCGGCCAGGCTGTCACCGATGGTGACGCCGCCATCGCGATCGAGCGGCGCATCGAGCGACAGTCATGCGCTCCTTGTAAGCGCAGAACCGCTGCGCACGGCTTCGACGGGCTTGCCGAGCAGATGCGCCACGTCGTCGAGCGACGGCTCGCGCCCGCCGGCTGGCGCGTGCGTCTCGAGATGCCGAAGCGCGCGCAGCACGACGTTCAATTCCTTGACCACGTGTGCGGGCAGGCGGATGGTGCGCGACTGGTTCATGATCGCGCGCTCGATCGACTGGCGCATCCACCACGTCGCGTAGGTGGTGAAGCGGAAACCGCGTTCCGGATCGAATTTCTCGAGCGCATGGATCAGGCCGAGGTTGCCCTCCTCGATCAGGTCCGGCAGCGCGACGCCGCGGTTGCGTGTAATGGCGCGCGATGCTGACGACGAGGCGCAGATTGCGCTCGATCAGTCGTCTGCCGCGCGGCGAAATCGCCCGCGCGCATGGCTCGCGCGAGGCCAGCTCCTCCGTGGGCGGACAGCAGCAGGTGCTGGCCGACGTCGTTCAGATAGAGCTGCGTGACGTCGGTGACGAAATCCGCGGCAAGCCCGCGCCGGCGGTGAAAGCGGCAGCTCCTGCGTCCAGCGATCAGGCTCGGGCCTTTGCGCCGGTAACTCGTGGTCGGCGTCGGGATCCGCTGCGTGGGGCAGGACGTCGCCCGCTGGCGCGAACCCGGGTAATTCGGGGTCGGGGTCGTCCCGGATGCGCGGCGTCGAGGTCAACGGCACTCCCGCGCGCTCCGCGCGCCTTCCATGGGACGGCCCGGCGAAAGGTTCATGCCGCGGGGGCAGGTAACGGAGCGGATCCATCGGCTTGCCGAGCCGGCGGATCTCGAAATGCAGCTTGACCTGATCCGCGTCGGTGTTGCCCATCTCGGCGATCTTCTGGCCCTTGGCAACTTGCTGGCCTTCCTTCACCAGGATTTCCCGGTTGTGCGCGTAGGCCGACAGGTAGGTCTTCGTTGTGCTTGATGATGATGAGTTTGCCGTAGCCGCGCAAGGCCGGTTCCCGCGTAGACGACCGTCCCGCCCGCGCTTGCCGCACCGGTTGGCCGGCGGTACCGGCGATGTCGATGCCCTTGAGGTTCGCCGTTTCCGAGTACCCGTCACGATCTTGCCTTTGGCGGCCAGACCCAGTCGACCTTCTCATCGCCGTCCGCGGGCGCCGGTTTGGGATCGACCCGTGCGACTGCCGCCGGTGGCGCGGGATCCGGTTCAGGCTTGGCGTCGGCGCGCGCGACGACCGCAGGTGGCGCTGGCTCGGGAGGCGGACCGAAGCCGCCGGCTGCGCCGCGCCGCGGCGCGCTGGACGTCGCGTACCGCCTGTTCGGAATAGGGTTCCTTGATCGCTTTCGGCGCGACTTGTAATTGTCGGTATTGCGTGCCGCGGGAACGCGACGATGCGCTGACCGGCACGAGCCCGCGTCTCCCGCGACCACGGGAGGCACCGACTTGCAGCGGCGTCGTCTCGCACGCCGGTCGCACGCCGACGTCTCGTCGCGGCTGCCAGTCGCAGCACCTGACCGACACGAATCAGGTTGACGTTCTCGATGTTGTTCCACGCCGCGAGTTCACGGTAATCGAGACCGTGGTCGAGCGCGATCGCATACAGCGTGTCGCCGCGCTTGACGATATAGGTCTGCGGGCCGCCAGTCGGGCTCGGCTCGCGGGCTTCGGGGTTGGTACGGCGGCGGGCGCCGGGGCCCGCACCGCTGCCGGTGGCGGCGGCCGTTTCGAGCGGTCTTCGACCGGGGCCGGTTGACGCGATGCGCACGCGGCCAGGACGAGCAGCAGCGCACCGGCCGCGAGCCGGCGCATCAGCGTCGCGCGACAGCACTGCGGGTGATAACAATGATTTCGGCAGCATCGAATTCGTCAAGTCGGGGTACCATCGCGCTGGTCTTCGGAACCTACGGAAGCCTCGCTTGCTACGCGAGTCCCGGCAACAACGGAACAAATCTTACCGCATCGAATGATTGCTCCCGTGACCTTCGGGCGTCGCCTCGAGCACCGTGAGTCGCTGCACGCCATCGCCGTGCTCGCCGTGCTGCGCGAGCGGCAGCACCATCCGGCCGCCCGGCTTCAGGTAGCTGAGCAGCGCCGTCGGCACGTGCGTCGTTCCGGCCGTGACGACAATCGCGTCGACCTTGAGATCGACTCGCCCAGGTCGTGCCTGCCGTCACCATGCATCAGCGCTCACGTTCTTCAACTTGAGCGATTGCAGATTGCGCCGCGCCTTTGCAACCAGCGCGCCGATGCGCTCGACCGTGTAGACCTCACCGGCGATCCGGGCGAGCACCGCGGTCTGGTAGCCGCAACCCGTGCCGATCTCGAGCACGCGCTCGAGTTCGCGTCCGGTGCGTGCCAGTTCGGTCATTCGTGCGACGACCCAGGGTTGCGAGATCGTCTGTCCGCTGCCGATCGGCAACGGCGTGTCGTCGTAGGCGCGGATCGCGAGCGCCTCGTCGACGAAGATATGCCGGGGCATGGCATTCAGCGCTTCGAGCACGAGCTCGTCCCGAATGCCATCCGCGCGCAACCGCTCGACCATCCGCGTTCGCGCGTGCGCGTGGATGTCATTCCGATTCCGCGACATTTTCTCGCCGAGCGTCCCCATCGCGCGTCTCCTTTTCGTTCCCGTCAGGTCACGCCGTGAACCAACCGTCGACCCGCGACATCTCGTCGTGGTTCGTTAGGTCGATCTGCAGTGGCGTCACCGATGCGAAACCCGCTTCGACCGCATGAAAGTCCGTACCATCCCCGGCGTCCGCCGCAGCGCCCGCGGCGCCGACCCAGTAGACGGTCTCGCCGCGCGGATTCTTCGTCCGCACGACATCCTCCGCCTTGTGGCGGCGCCCGAGGCGCGTGACGCGATAACCCTTGCAGCATGGCGCGAGGCAGGTCGGGAACATTGACGTTGAGCAGATGCGCCCCCAGCGGATGCCGCTCGTGCCGATCGAGGAGTTCGCAACGCCACCGCCGCGGCGGTCTCGAAATGCATGGCCGCTTTCGACGCCAGCGAAATCGCGATCGACGGTATGCCGAGCAGGAAGCCCTCGGTCGCCGCGGCGACCGTGCCGGAGTAGATCGTGTCGTCGCCCATGTTCGCGCCCAGATTGATGCCGGAAATCACGAGGTCCGGCAAATGATCGAGCAGGCCGGTCACGGCCAGGTGCACGCAATCGGTCGGCGTACCGTTGACGAACAGGAATCCATTCGGCGCGCGTCGCACCGTCAACGGCCGGTCGAGCGTCAGAGAATTCGACGCACCGCTCCGGTCGCGCTTCCGGTGCAACGACGGTGATCTCCGCACGCGCAGCGAGTGCTGCGGCAAGGCGCTCGAGGCCGGGAGCGAAGTAGCCGTCATCATTGGAGAGCAGGATACGCATCGGAATGCGTCGATTATAACGTCGCGCCCCCGACTATAATCGCCGGGTGGAACGCCAGACGGAATTTGCCACGCGAATGGTGGATGGTGCGCGGTCTCGTACCGTGCCGCGCGGCGATGCATAACCGCCGGACCCTCGTCGTCGTCGCGGTGGCTCTGGCAGTGCTTGCGGCGGTTCCCGTCGTCGCCGTACTGGGGCTCGGGCTCGCCCCTGGACATGGGCACGTCTGGGCGACACCTGGCGGAAACGGTGTTGCCCGGCTTCATCGCCAATACCCTCGCCCTGGTCGTGCTGGTAGGCACTGGCGTCGCCTTCGGCGGGACGGTGACCGCCTGGCTCGTCACCAACCGGCGGTTTCCGGGCGCGCGCATCTTCGAATGGGCATTGCTGCTGCCATTGGCAATGCCGGCCTACGTCATGGCCTATGCCTACACCGAGTGGCTCGATTTTGCCGGACCGGTGCAAAGTGCGTTGCGACATGCGTTCGGCTGGTCGAAGGGCGACTACTGGTTTCCCGGACGTGCGATCGCTCGGCGGCGCCGCGGCGATGTTCATCGCGGTCCTGTATCCGTACGTCTACCTTCTCGCGCGCACCGCGTTCCTCGAGCGGCCGGCTTCGCTCATCGAAGCCGCCAGGACGATGGGTCTCGATGCGCGTCGCGCCTTCTGGCGCATCGACCTGCCGCTGGCGCGCCCGGCCATTGCCGGTGGCATCGCGTTGGCGCTGATGGAAACGCTCGCCGATTACGGCACCGTCGCCTATTTCGCCGTGAATACGTTCACCACCGGCATCTATCGTGCGTGGTTCTCGCTCGGCGACAAGGTTGCCGCGGCCCAGCTGTCCGCGGCGCTCCTCACGTTCGTCATCGGTGCAGTGCTGCTCGAGCGCTGGTCACGCGGCGCCGCGCGGACCGCAGGTGGCAATCGCATGCGCAGCCCGAAGGTTCCGCCGCAGCCGCCGCTGTCGGGATGGCGCGGGTGGCTCGCCACGCTGATCTGCGCAGCGCCGATCGTGATCGGCTTCGGATTGCCCGTATCACTGCTCGGCAGGCTCGCGTTGTCGGAGCCTGACCTGCCCGGCGCCGCACGTTTCGCCGAATTGGCCTGGAACAGCTTCCGCGTCGCCGGGCTCACCGCGCTGCTCGCCGTGATGTTCGCGATTATCGTCGCCTACGCGGTACGGCTCGCGCCAAATGCGCTCACCGAGGGAACGAGTCGCCTGCTCGCACTGGGTTACGCGGTACCGGGATCGGTGCTGGCGGTCGGCGTACTGCTGCCGCTCGGGGCCGCGGATGCCTGGTTCGGCGAATTCATGCAGCGCGAATTCGGCGTGCGCACGGGATTGTTGCTGACCGGCACGATCGTCGCATTGATCTATGCCTACCTCGTCCGGTACTTCGCTGCCGCATGGAACGGGATTGAACCGGCGTTCGCGCGGGTCACCCCCAACATGGATGCGGCGGCGCGCGGCCTCGGGGCCGGCACGATGGGAACCTTGCTTCGCGTGCACGCGCCGCTCCTGGCGCGCACCGCGGCGGCGTCCGCGCTGCTGGTCTTCGTCGACGTGATGAAGGAACTTCCGGCAACGCTTGTCCTGCGGCCGTTCAATTTCGATACGCTTGCCACGCGGACCTACACGCTGGCGCAGGACGAGCGGCTCGCCGAGGCCGCGCTGCCCTCCCTGGCGATCGTCGCGGTCGGCGTATTGCCGCTGCTGATTCTCGCGCGCGCCGTGCGTCGCGGCGCGGCTGCCGGACCGAACGCGCGGGGGCGCGTTGCTTCGCCTGTCGTTGCGCTCGCGCGAAGGTGACTCGCGGTTTCCGTCGCGCCGGCTGATTTGGCGACGGGTGCGGCTGCGCCGGCAACCGGTCCGTCAGGACGAAACCGTCACTTCCATCCCGCGCGGTCGAGGAGCTTTTGCGCGGCGGGCGTATTCTTGCCCAGCGTCGCGATCGGCAACGGGTCGGCCTTGAACGCGCCCAGCGCTTCGAGCTCGGGATTCTTCGCGGCCGCCCCTTTTACCGCCGGCCATTCGTTGTTGCCATTGGCGAAATAGGCCTGCGCCTGGTCGCTCGCGAGATACTCGAGGAACCTGATCGCGTTTTCCCGGTGCGGGGCATGCCGCAGCACGCCGGCGCCCGCGATATTGATGTGCGTACCGTAGCTTGCCTGGTCGGGCCAGACGACGCCGGTCCTGGCCGCCCATTCCCTCTCCTCCGGTTTCGCCGAGCGCAGCAGCCGCACGTAGTAGTAGGTGTTCGCCAACGCGATCGCGCATTCTCCGGCGGCAACACCCTTGATCTGGTCGGTGTCGCCGCCGCGCGGCGTGCGCGCCATGTTGGCGACGACCGCCCGCGCCCATGCCTCGGTCGCGGCTTCGCCGTTGTGTGCGATCAGCGCCGCGACGAGCGACAGATTGTACGGATGGCTGCCCGAGCGCGTGCAGACCTTGCCCTTGTGCTTCGGATCCGCGAGCGATTCGTACGTCGGAACCTCAGCCGGATTCACGGCCGCCTTGTTGAAAACAATAACGCGGGCGCGGCTCGAAAACCCGAACCAGTTGCCGTCGGGGTCACGCATCGACGCCGGAATGCGATCGGCGAGCACCTTCGAACTGACCGGCTGGAACAGCTCCTGTCGCTGCGCCGACCACAGCCTGGCCGCATCGACGATCATCAGCACATCGGCGGGACTCATCGCGCCTTCGCTCTTGATCCGCTCGAGTAACTGTTCATCCCCGGCTTCGATTCGATTGATCCTGATGCCGGTCGCCCTGGTGAAGTTCTGGTAGAGCGCTTCGTCGGTCTGGTAGTGCCGCGCGGAATAGAGATTGAGAACGGGCTCTTCCGCGCCGCGAGCCGGCGCGGCAACGAGCGCCAGTGCAATCATGGCGGCGGCGAGAGAGTGTGGCGAACGGCTGGTTTTCATGGCGGCAGGGTGGTGGGTTTCGACGGTTTCATTCTGGGGGACGCGCGTCCCGCTGTCAATACGAATGCGAATGATTCCTATTTGATCCAGATCAAGGCGCCACGCCGCGGTGCTCCCGATTCGCACCTTGGGCAGGCTGCGGTTCGCGGGCCCGCACGTTGCCGGCGGCACGAGGCTTCAGCCCGGGCCGCAACTTGCTTTGCCCGGCCAATCGACTATGCTGCCGACGATGCCCGCTCGAGGCGCTACCCAGAGCTCTGTATCCTTCTCCGCCGACCCATGACCGCCACGACTCCGACTGATCTTGCCGACCATCGCCGCGCGCTCGCCGGCACGACGCTCGCGGAACTTTTCGCGCGTGACCCCGATCGCTTTGCCCGCCTTTCCTTCGCGTGGGACGACTGGCTCGTCGATCTGTCGAAGGAGCGGCTCGGTCCGGACACGCTGTCCCTGCTCGTGGCCCACGCGCACACCGCCGGGCTTCCCGGCTGGATCACCGCGCTCTTCGCCGGCGAGAAGATCAATCAGTCCGAGCGCCGGCCCGCGCTGCACACGGCGCTGCGGCAGACCCATGATGCGCCGCTCATGGTGGACGGCCACGACATCATTCCCGACATTCGCGCCGCGCAGTCGCGGATGCGCACGCTGGCGTCGCAAGTGCGCGGCGGATTGCGCGTCGGCGCCACCGGCCGGCCCATACGCGCGGTCGTCAATATCGGCATCGGCGGTTCGGACCTTGGAGCCTATCTGGTCTGCTCGGCGCTGGCGCAGCCGCCGCGCGCGCGCGGCAGTACGGGTCAGCATACGCAAGGCGTGGACGTTGCGTTCGTAGCCAACATCGATCCCGAACATCTCACCCGTGCGCTCGCGCCGCTCGACCCGGCGACGACGCTGTTCATCGTCACGTCGAAGACGTTCACGACGCAGGAAACGCTCGTCAACGCCGCCAGCGCCAAGTCCTGGCTCGTCGCCGCGCTTGGTCAAGGGGTCGATGTCAGCGCTCATTTCATCGCCGTCACCGGCAACGATGCGGCGGCGCGGACGTTCGGCGTGGCGTCAGCCGACATCTTTCCATTGTGGGACTGGGTCGGAGGGCGCTATTCGCTCTGGTCGCCCGCCGGGCTGCCGATCGCGCTCAAGCTGGGCTTCGAACGGTTTGCAAGACTGCTCGCCGGTGCGGCGAGCGTCGACGCGCATTTCCGGGAGGAACCGCTCGAACGCAATCTGCCGGTGCTCCTCGGCCTCGTAGGCTGGTGGAACGCTGCGCACCTGCGGCACGCCGAACGGGTTGTGGTTCCCTACTCGCAGGCGCTGTTCCGCCTCCCGGCCTACCTGCAGCAGCTGGTGCTGGAGAGCAACGGCAAGCGCGTGGCGCGCGACGGCAGCGTGCTGGCGGGTCCCTCGACGCCGGCGCTTTGGGGCGAGGCGGGCACCAACGGCCAGCACGCGTTCTTCCAGTGGCTGCATCAGGGAACGCGGGAGGCGCCGGTCGAATTCATCGTGCCGATGAGCGCCACGCACCCGTTGGCCGATCAGCAGATGCTGCTCATCGCGAACGCGCTCGCGCAGGCGCAGGCGCTGCTCGCGGGGCGCAATCCCGCTGCGATACGGACCGAACTTCTGGCGCAAGGCGTCCCGGAGGCCGATCTTGGCGCGGCCGTCGCCGCGCGCGTGTGCCCGGGCAATCGGGCGTCGACGATGGTGCTGATGCCCGAGATGAGCCCCTATCGGCTCGGCCAGCTGCTCGCGCTCTACGAGCATCGAACGTTCGTCGAAGCGGTGCTCTACGGCATCAATCCCTTCGATCAATTCGGCGTCGAACTCGGCAAGACGCTTGCCCGACCGATTGTCGCGGCGCTTGCCGACGGCCTCGCGCTTCCCCAGGACGTGGACGCATCGACGCGCGGGCTCGTCGCGCACGTGCATGCGCGAGGCCGTAAGACCGCGTGATCGAATGGCCGCGGCGGCGGCGATCGCGGTTTTGCGCCGCGTCAGCGCGCGGTCCCGCGTGCCGCTTTGATGGCCTGCGCGAGCTCAAATACTGCAGCGGCATACAGCCGGCTGCGGTTGTAGCGAGTCAGAACATAGAAGTTGTTGAACGCGATCGAGTAGCTCGCGCCCTCGACCCCGTCCCTCATTTCCTCGAGCAGCAGCAGTCCCACCGGATCGTCGGCGGCTTCGATGGCCGCATCGACCGCGGTGACGCCATCGGCCGCCCACGCGTCTGCCGTACGACGTTCGGAGAGGCCCCCGTCGAGCCGGCGCAACACGGTATCCTGCGCCGCGTTGGCGATCGCCGCCATGCGCAGCACCGGCCGCCCCGGCTGCCAGTCGTGCCGCGCGAGGTAATTCGCAACGCTGCCGACGATGTCGGCCGGGCTTCGCCAAAGATCAGGATGTCCGCTGCCGTCGAAATCGACGGCGTAGGTGCGATAGCTCCCCGGCATGAACTGCGGAACCCCCATCGCTCCCGCGAACGATCCCTTCGCGGCAAGGGGCACCATCCGCAGCTCGCGTGTCAGCAACAGGAATTGCTTCAATTCGCCGCGAAAGAATGCGGCACGGCGCGGGTAATCGAACGCCAGCGTTGCCAGCGCGTCGAACACCCGGTAGTTTCCCGCGTACTGGCCATAGAAGGTTTCGATCCCGAGAATCGCCACGATGATCTCGGCCGGCACGCCGAAGCGCGCTTCGGCGCGTGCGAGATCGTCGGAGTGCGCACTCCAGTAGGCGATTCCCGCCGCCACACGTTCCGGCGCGAGAAAGGGTCGCGCGTAGGCGTACCATTTCGGCGGCTCCAGCAGCGGCCGATCCATCGCGACGACGATCGCGCGCTGGTAGCGCGCCTTGGCAAACGTGCGCAGCAGCTCCGCGCGGTCGAAGCCGTGCTCGTTTGCCATCTGGTCGACAAAGGCGCGCACGTCGTCACGCGCCGCATATCCCGCCGGCTTCGGTTCGGCCGCCGGCCGTGCCAGGGCCGGCAGCGCCAACACGAACACGCAGATCAGCGCGAGGACAGTGGGGAGTCGTTCGGTCACGAGATTGAACGGAGGACTGCGGTGCAAATGGTATCATCGCGCCGCGTTTCCTCGATGAGGCGCGCTCGACCGTGGCTGCGAGCCGCCGCGCCATGATCTATCCGTTCTTCCGCCCGCTCCTCTTCACGCTCGATCCCGAGACCGCGCACGACATGGCGTTCGCGAGTCTCGACGCCGCGGCGCGCTTTGGTATCGTGCAGGCGCTCGCACCCCGTCCCGCCCCGTCGCCGGTCACGGCGATGGGTCTCGACTTTCCCAACCGCGTGGGGCTCGCCGCCGGGCTCGACAAGAACGCTGCGCACATCGATGGGCTCGCGGCGCTGGGATTCGGTTTCATCGAATGCGGAACCGTCACGCCACGCCCGCAGCCGGGCAATCCGAAGCCGCGAATGTTCCGGATTCCGGAGGCCGAGGCGCTCGTCAACCGGCTCGGCTTCAACAACGACGGCGTCGAGCGCTTCCTTGCCAACGCCGGCCGTGCATCGTGGCGCGGCGTCCTGGGTCTTAACATCGGCAAGAACTTCGACACGCCGAATGCGCGTGCTGCCGGTGATTACCTTGCGTGCCTTCGCGCCGTCTACGCCCGCGCGTCCTACGTCACCGTCAATATCTCGTCGCCGAATACCAAAGGCCTGCGCGACCTGCAATCGGAGGATGCGCTCGCGGGACTGCTCGGCGCATTGAAGAACGAGCAGAAGGCGCTCGCCGACCGGCACGGAAAATACACGCCGATCGCGGTGAAGATCGCGCCTGATCTCACGCCTGCCGCCATCGACGGCATCGCGCGGCTCCTCGTCCGGCACAGGCTCGACGGAGTCGTCGCCACGAATACGACGATCGACCGCGACGGTGTGAAGGGGCTGCGGCATGCCGAGGAAGCGGGAGGACTCTCGGGTCGCCCGCTGCGGGCCCGGGCGACGGCAGTCGTGGCGAATCTCGCGAAGGCGCTCGACGGCGCGCTGCCGATCATCGGCGTCGGCGGCATCCTCACCGGAGCGGACGCCCGGGAAAAGATCGACGCCGGCGCAACGCTGATCCAGATCTACACCGGACTCATCTACCGCGGACCCGATCTCGTCGCCGAATGCGCGCGCGCGCTGGCGGCACGTTAGAGCTCGCGTTCGGCCCGGGACCGCGCGTCATGGCGCCGTTGCGTTCGGCATAGCGCCGGGCGACGACCGGACTGCTAGTCCGCGGAAGGGGGCAGCGTTTCGGCGAACGACGCCATCACGCTGCCCAGCGCACGGTCGATGAGCGGGGCGGCCTCGACCAGGCGCGCGCGATCGGTGCGAAAACGCTCGGCAAGCTCCTCGGCGTTCATCGACATGGCCTTCAAGCCCTGCCGATTGGTGAACAGATAGGTGCCGCGCAGCGGACTGATCCACGCGAGCTTGGCGAATGCCAGCTGTCCATCATCGGCCTCGAATTCGATCCAGGTACCGCGCTCCAGATCCTGGGCGATTTCGAGAAACTGATCTTCGATGATCTCGGGCTCGGCGACCGGCGCCGGCTCGGCCTGCGTCATCGCGGCCGCGAGTTCCTCGGCCTTCGCCGCCTTCTCGTCATCGCCGACGGCTTTCGCCTGCTCCGCATCGGCCTTCGCCTGCTCGACGACGGCAGCGGTGGACAGCGCGGCCGAGCCGACCGCAGGCTTGACCGACGCCGCATGTGCCTCGACCAGGTTCGACATGAACCGCTCGCGTCCCTCCGGCGGCCATTCGATCTTCGCCGATGCCGTCGACAACCGCTTCAGGAGCGCCGGCAGCAGCGCGACGAGATGCTGGCGATCGTCGCGGGTTCGTTTGAGCTGCACGCTCCAGACGAGGTCTTCCAGCATGGCGATGCTCTGTTCCCAGGCCTCGCTCTCTTCGCCATGCGTCAGGTACACCTGTTCCAGTTCCGCTATCCATTGCTGGCGCAGGAACCACGCGAGGAAGTTCGGCACCGGATACATCTCGATGCGCCGCTCGATCTCGGACTTCGCCACGACCGCGGCCATTTCCCTCCGGTCGTGCTGGTCGATCTCCACCGCGGTCGACTGGATGTTCGCCTCGGCCGCCTGTTCTTCTTCGGCCAGGAATCGCTCGAGCTTCTCGCGCGCCTCGTCGAAGATCGTCAGGTCGTTGGTGAAGCCGTCGAGAATGCGATGGACGAGCGCGTCGATATGGCTGTAGAGCGGATCGTTCGTCCCCATCACCGGCGTCCACCCGCGGCCGGCCTCGGCAAGGGCGTTGACCAGCAGGCGCGACGGATGGTTCTTTTTCGCGAAGAACGCGCCGTCGAGCATCGCGGCCTTGAGGACCGGAATCTGTAGGCGCGCCAACAGCGCCTTGATGCCGTCGGGCAGATCCTTGGTTTCGAAGATGTAGTCGAACAGCATCGCCACCAGCTCGATCGTCATCGACTCGAGTTGGTTCACCTTCTGGCCGAGTGACGACTGCTGCAGGTCGCGCAGTACGTTGTGCTTGCCTTCCGGGATCCCGGAGAACTGGACGAACGTGCCGCCCCCCAGATCGAACCCGGTTTCGCCGGACTGCAGCCGCGCGAGACCTTCGCCCAGCATCGGCGTCGCGATGATCGGCGCCCCCGGAATATATCCGGACGCCGTCGGCGCCATCGGGCCGAACGGAACGTAACGTGCCGCGCCGCCTACCGAGATCGACGGAAAGGGCTGGCCGCTTTCCCCCGGCGCTCCGCTGTCCGTCATCCGCACGGCGGCGTATCCACCCGGCATCGGAACCGCGTCGCCGCCGAACTTGCGGCGAAAGAGTTCCATCACGTCGATTTCGCCGCCGGGCGTTGCCGCCTTGCCCGCGGCGCCTTCATCGTCGGCGGCCCCCTGTGCGCCGGCACGACCCCGCCCGCCGGTGCGGCGCGTCGGCAGGGGCCGTTTGATCCCTGCCGGCATCACATGCAGGTTCTGCAGATGCTTGTTGAGATCGACGTATATGGCGTTGATCTCCGACAGCGACGCCCGGTTCAGCTCCTTCAGTATCGTGAACTTGACTCCGGGCTCCGCCTTGATCGATTGCAGCGAATCCGCGAAGGCATCGACGATCGCCGCGGGCGCGAACGGATTGCGAACCGTTTCGAGCTCGGGCTCGCCGAGGAGATGGCCGATCCCTCGATTGAGCAGCAGCAGCTCGTCGTGACAGAGGTTTTCGACGACCCGGGTGATGTTGCCGGTGACGACGGCCTCGTCCATCGCGTGCGTGTCGATCAGCGTGAGTTTGTCGCCCTCGAGCGCGGCGAAGTCGGCCTTCTTGGTGACCTTGCCGGCGATCCGGTCGTTGACCTGCGTCCGCAGCCGGCGCTCGTACTCCGCCAACAGGCCGTCTTGCTCTGGTGCAGCAGATCACGGGCCTCGAGGCAGGCCACCTGCTCATCGCGCACGTCGGTCCGGCTCGCCCGGTCCATCAGCCTTTCGCCCACGCGATCGAGCAGCGCGGTGAAGGAAAGCAACAGGCGATGAATCGCAATATCGCGGCAATCGACGAGGATCCGCGCCATGTCGCGCGGAATCGGCCGCCCGGACGATTCGGTCAAAGTCGAGGTCACAGGGATCGCGATCTATGCAAAGAGCCCCAGATGGAACGTCGGATGCGCTCAATATGTCCTCGGCGCCGGGACGGGGCCGACAGGCAAATTTCTTTGCGCATGAACAGCTTATCCTACTCTACCATGGCGGCAATCGACACGCCAATGCGAATGCGCCGCCGGCCGTCAGCGGCATAGGTCCGCCCAGGCTTTTTCGAGACGTTTCTGGGAGACGGGAAACGGCGTTTTCAGTTCCTGGGCAAACAACGAAACCTGCAGTTCTTCGAGCGACCAGCGGAAGCTTTCGAGCTGGGGTGGAATGCCTGCCATCGGGGGCGTCGCGTCCCGCCGCTCCCGATACCGCACCCACCAGTTTTCGACGATCTGCGAATGCCGGGCGTCGCGCGCCGGGTTTTCCGGATATTTGGCGAGGCGGCGCTCCATTGCCGCCAAGTAGCGCGGCAAATGCGCGATCTGCGCCCATGGCGTCGCCTGAAAGAACCCAGGGTAAACAAGGGCATCCCGCCGCCGCCGAACCTCGGCGGCCGGGCGGGCGAACACCGGTGGCAATGCGCGCAAACGTTGCCCCAGCGCATGATGCGCGGTGGCGATGGACGAGAGCAGCCGAAACGCGCCTTCGGCTACGGCTGGAAGGCGGGTGCGCGCGCGCCTCGTCTGCTCGGCAAACGCCCTTTCCGATCGCGGCAGGGCGTCGTCGCCGACGAACGCCCGGTCGCAGACGGCGGCGATGACGTCGGCGAGCAGGCGGTCGGTCGGCACCACGGGCTTCAGGAGCAATGCCGAAGGCGCGAATCCCGGCCCGCCCTTTTCGTAGGCAGCGAGGCTCGCCTTGAGGGCGATCCGCAGCAAACGCACCACTCCGGCGCGGGTCGAGACTTCGGCAGCCTCGCGCGTATCGAGCAGCGTGATGGAAACGCCGTCATTGTCATCTACAAGCGCCGGGTAACCCGTGAGCCGATGGCCTTGCTTCAGGGTGGAGAGCGTCTCCGGCAAATCGCCGAAATCCCAGGACCGGAGCCCATGCCGCTCGAGCCCCGGCTCCGCGGCCACGAAGGAAAGCTGCGCGGCCTCGCCAAGCTGTGCGCGCAGCCCCGGGAGGTCGCGACCCGACGCAAGCTCGTTTCGCGCGGCGTCGACTACGCGTATCCGGATCCGCAGATGCGCGGGAAGCGTCGCCCCGTCCCACGCGCCGGCGGGTGGTGCGTCGCCAAGCCGGGCGCGCAACCATCCGCGCAGCGCATCGTCGAGCGAGCCGTTCCCGAACGGCACGGCTTCGAGCAACGCGGTCACCGCGGCGGGCAACGGCGTGAGGCGGTTGCGCAATGCCTTCGGCAGCGCCTTCAGCAGGAACGCCAGCTTTTCGCGAATCAGACCCGGAACCAGCCAGGACAGCCGCGCATCATCGATCTGGTTCAGGAGCGCGAGCGGAACCGTGAGCGTGAGCCCATCCTGCGGCTGCCCCGGCGCGAATCGATATTGCAGTGGCAGCAGTGTGCCGGCCATGGCGAGCGTTTCGGGAAACAATTCCTCGGTCACGTACAACGCCGCATGACGCATCAGCGTGTCGCGCGTCATGAACAGCACGCGCGGATCGCCGCGCTCGATCTCGGCACGCCATCGCTCGAACGTCGCCAGCGAATGAATGCCCTCGGGGACCAACCCGGCGTAAAACCCGGCAATCACCTCGTCGTCGACCAGCACGTCCTGCCGCCGCGCCTTGTGTTCGAGCTCGGCCACCTCGACGACGAGCTTGCGGTTGTGTTCGAGAAAGGCGCCCTTGGACGCCAGCGCGCCAGGAACGAGTGCCTCGCGGATGAACACTTCGCGCGCGGTCGCAGGATTGACGTTGCCGAACGAGACTCGCCGCCGCGGGACGAGCGTCAGACCGTAGAGCTGCACGCGCTCGCTCGCGACGACCTCGCCGCGCGTCGGCGTCCCAGCGCGGCTCGAAATAGTCGCGCACCACACGATCGCCGGCGACCGCCTCGATCCATTCCGGCTCGATCTTCGCGGCGCAGCGCGCGTAGAGCCGCGAGGTCTCGACCAGCTCGGCGGCGAGCACCCATTTCGTCTTCTTCTTCGCGAGCCCCGATCCCGGATGCAGGACGAAACCGGATGCCCCGCGCGCCGGCGTAGCCTTCGTTCTCTGCGTCCGCGCTGCCGATGTTGCCCAGCAATCCCGCGAGCAGGGCCTGGTGGATCGACTGCGTATCGGATCGCGTCGACGTCGGACGGCAACGCTGGCTTGCCACGTCCAGCCCTGCGCCGCGACTTCGCTCGCCAGTTGCGCGTGCACGTCGCGCCATTCGCGCAGGCGCAGGTACGAAACGAACTGCGCGCGGCACGCGTCGACCAGCCTGCGATGCGAAAGTTTTTCGCCGAGCTTGTGCTCGAAGAATTGCCACAGCGCGAGAAGCGACAGGAAATCGGATCGCTCGTCGCGAAAGACGCAGGTGCGCCTGGTCGGCCGCCTGCTGCTTCGCCTAGCGGCCGCTCGCGCGGATCGGGCACCGACAGCGCGCTGGCGATCACCAGCGCCTCGGCCAGGCAGCCGCGCGTCGCGGGCCGCGAGCACGATGCGTCCGACGCGCGGATCGAGCGGCAGCCGCGCGAGCTCGCGCCCGAGCGGCGTCAGGCGCGCGCTCGGCGTCGACCGCCCCGAGTTCGTGCAACAGCTGGTAGCCGTCGGCGATCGCGCGCGGCCCCGGTGGCTCGACGAACGGAAACGCCTCGACGTCGCCCAGCTCGAGCGCGGCCATGCGCAGGATGACCGCGGCCAGCGAACTGCGCAGGATCTCGGGATCGGTGTACGCGGGACGCGCGGCGAAATCGTCCTCGCCGTACAGGCGCACGCAGATGCCGTCCTGACGCGGCCGCAGCGGCCGGCGCGCTGGTTCGCCGCCGCCTGCGAGATCTTCTCGATCTGCAGCAGCGTCGTCTTGTTGCGCAGCGAGTAGCGCTTGACGCGCGCGAGACCGCGTGTCGATCACATAGCGGATGCCCGGCACGGTCAGCGAAGTCTCGGCGACGTTGGTCGCGAGCACGATGCGCCGGCCGCGCGACGGCGCGAACACGCGCTGCTGTTCCTGCGGCGACAGCCGCGCGATACAGCGGCAGGATCTCGACGGCCGCCGCGTACGGCCGCCGCGCGAGTCCGCGCGCAAGAGGTCGGCGGTCTCGCGGATCTCGCGCTCGCCGGGCAGGAACACCAGGATGTCGCCCGGCCCTGTGCGCCAGAGATCCTCGGCGGCCGCGACGATCGCCTCCTCGAGCTCCTCCTCGTCGTCGGCCTCCGTCGCCGTCGCCGATCGCCGAGCGGCCGGTAGCGCATGTCGACCGGGTACATGCGGCCCGACACCTCGATCACCGGCGCGGCGCATCGCCGGTGCCGAAGTGGCGCGCAAAGCGCTCGGCGTCGAGCGTCGCCGACGTGATGATCACCTTGAGATCCGGCCGGCGCGGCAGCAGCTGCTTGAGGTAGCCCAGCAGGAAATCGATGTTGAGGCTGCGCTCGTGCGCCTCGTCGACGATGATGCGTGTCGTAGGCCGCGAGCAGCGGGTCGCCCTGCGTCTCCGCGAGCAGGATGCCGTCGGTCATCAGCTTGACGTACGCGTCGGGCTGCGTATGGTCCGTGAAGCGGACCTTGTAGCCGACCGCGGCGCCGAGCTCGGTCGCCCAGTTCCTGCGCGATGCGCGTCGCGACCGCGCGCGCGGCGATCCGCCGCGGCTGCGTGTGACCGATCAGGCCACGCTCGCCGCGGCCTGCCGCCAGGCAGATCTTCGGCAGCTGCGTCGTCTTGCCCGAGCCGGTCTCGCCGCAGACGATGACGACCGGATGCGCGCGGATCGTCCGCTGCGATGTCGCCGGCGCGCTGCGCGACCGGCAGCTCCGGCGGATACGCGATGGCCGGCCGGCGCGCGGCGCGGGCTTGCGCGCCGCGCGACCGACCGGGCGACGGTCGGCGGTGATCCGCGTCCCACTCCGCCGGCGCCGCGTGGCGATGCGCGCGCCCGCTCGATGCGGCGCGCGAGCGGGACCGCGTCCGCGGCCATCGCCCGCGGCAGAGTTGCGCGAGCAGCCGGGCGGCGGGTGACGGTGCGCTCATGCGGTGGCGGGAAGGGATGTGCGGGCCGGATCCCCGCGGGCACGCGACCCTGGCGGGAAAGGCGCGGATTCTACTCCGCGCCGACTGCCACCGCGTTATGATCGCGGGCACCGGCGGGCGCGCCGGCGCGGTTGCGCCCGACTCGACCACGATCTCCGAAGGAGCCGTCATGTTTCGATCCGTTCGCGCGTCCATCCTGTCCATTTCGCTCGCCATCGCGCTCGCGTGCCCGGTGTTCGACGCCGACGCCAAGACGCTGCGCTGGGCCGGCCGCGGCGACATGCAGACGACCGACCCGCATTCGCAGAACGAAGGCCTGACCAACAACATCAACCAGCTCGTCTACGAATTCCTGCTGGTCAGCGCGACAAGACAGCTCAACCTCGTGCCGTCGCTGGCCGAATCGTGGACCGCGGTCAACCCGACCACCTGGCGCTTCAAGCTGCGGCCGGGCGTCAAGTTCCACGACGGCACGCCGTTCACCGCCGACGACGTCGTGTTCAGCTTCGAGCGCGCGCGTTCCGACACGTCGCAGCTGCGCGCCTACGCGAACGCCGTCGGGCATCCCGAAGAAGATCGACGACCTGACCGTCGAATTCATCACCGACCGGGCCCAATCCGATCGATGCTCGAGCACGTCGCGACGATCAACATCATGAGCAAGGCGTGGTGCGAGAAGAACCGCGCGACGAAGCCGCAGAACTACACGCACAAGGAGGACATGATCACCGCGCGCGCAGGCGAACGGCACCGGCGCCTACATCGCTGAAGGCGCGCGAGCCCGACGTGAAGACGGTGCTGGTGAAGAACCCGAACTGGTGGGGCATCAAGGCGGGCCTGTTCGACGGCAACGTCGACGAAGTCATCTACACCCCGATCGTGTCCGACGCCACGCGCGTCGCCGCGCTGCTCTCGGGCGAAGTCGACCTCATCAACGACCCGCCGCCACAGGACGTGCCGCGCCTCGCGCAGACGCCGGGCAGTCAAGGTGCATCGAGGGCATCGAGAACCGCATCGTCTTCATCGGCATGGACCAGGCGCGCGACGAACTGCTCTACTCGAACGTCAAGGGCAAGAACCCGTTCAAGGACAAGCGCGTCCGCGCAGGCGCTCTACCACGCCATCGACATCGACGCGATCCAGAAGAACACGATGCGCGGCCTCGTCGCAGCCATCGGGCGCGATGCTGCCCTCGCCGGTCACGTCGACGCCGGAGATCGAGAAGCGGCTGCCCTTCGACAAGGAACTGCGCCAGGAAGCTGCTCGCCGACGCGGGTATCCCCAACGGCTTCGAGGTGACGCTCGATTGCCCGAACAACCGCTACGTCAACGACGAGAAGATCTGCCAGGCGCTGGCGGCGATGTGGGCGCAGATCGGCGTCAAGATCTCGGTCAACGCGATGCCGCGCGCCACCTATTTCCCGAAGCTCGAGAAGACCGACACCAGCCTGTACATGCTGGGCTGGGGCGGCGCGTCGACCGACGGCATCTTCACGCTGCAGCCGGTGCTGTCGACGCTACAACGGCAAGGGCGACGGCGACTACAACTACGGCCGCTACTCCAATGCGAAGCTCGACGAACTGACCGCGAAGGTGAAGGTGAACATGAACTCCGAGGCGCGCCTGAAGGATGATCCGCGAGGCGCTGCTCGCGCACAACGCGGAGACCAACCACCTTCCGCTGCACCGGCAGGTGATCCCGTGGGCGACGCGCAGCAACGTCACCGCCGTCCACCTCGCCAACAACAACGTCATGCCGTACTGGGTCACGATCCGGTAGCAGTCGTTGCGCCAATCGCCCGGGGCGCCACCGGAACCGGCCGCGCCGATCGCGCGGGCGACGGTTGGCGTTATCGGCGCTTCACGCCGGGGAATCCGCCGGAACCGGTGCCGGGCCGAGCTGCGGCCACGGCCGGCTGACATAGCGTGTCACTACGATCGCGACCGCGATACCGACGGTCGTCGCGACGGCGAATGCTACCCAACCGTCTGCGGTCCCCGTGAGCGCCGCGTTTTCCGCCGCGTCGAGCACGCCGACCGTCACGAGGTAGCCGGGCACCGTCCGGAAATCGAAACGCAGCACCCAGTAGATGATCGCGGCCGCAAACAGTCCGGCGACGATGCCACCTGCGATCGCGCCTCCGACGCCGCCGACGCCGCCGGCCTTCGCGGCGATCAATCCGGCGATCAGTGCGGCGGCGACCGCCATCGCGAGCCACGATCGGCGCGTCCACGCCGCGGTGACGCGATCGAGCAAATGCAGCACGAAGAGCCCGACGCCGATCACCGAAATCGTGGAAAGACCGTCCAGCGCCGCCGCTGCCCAGGGGAAGGCCGCGGACGCGAAGGCGAGTGACGGCCACATCGGCGTTTCAGGCGGCACGAGGCTCCCCGCCAGCGCGCTTGCGCCCGCGACAAACAGCGCACCGGCAACCCCGGCGGCCCATGGCGGGAGCGGCCCGGCGGGAAGCGCATTCGGCGCGGTGCGCGCCGCCCACGCAGCCACGCCCGTGGCGAGCGCAATCACCAGCGCGGCGAGGCTCGCCGCCAGCAGCGAGCCCGCAACGGCGAGCAACGCCTGCCAGACGATTGGTTCGGTCGTCTTCCACTGCATCGCAAAGGACGGCCACATGACCGCGATCCCGCCGGCCGACGTCCCGAGAACGATGGTCAGCACGACCGCGAGCGCGCGCGCATCGCACTGCCTTCGCATCCAGCTCGTCACGCCAGCGACGAGCGCCGCGATCGCGGCGAGCGCGAACAGCAGTCCACCGGCGATCTTGGCGATCGTGTAACGGCCGGAGCGTTCGCGCTCGGCGCGCAACCACGGCTCCGGCACGTGGACGAAACGGCCCGCACCGACGATCTCGTCGCCGGCGAGCGATACCGTCATGCGCGCCTCGCCTCCCTTGCCCACGTCGACGCCCGGATCCGCGAACACGAAGGTCCAGTCGGTGCGCGCCGGCCGATCCCGCTCCTCGGCACCGACGAAAGTCAGGCCCGCTGGATCCAGTCCGAATCGTTCGCGCAGGAATTGCTCTGCGCGTTCGCGCGCGGCATCCTGCGCGAGGCGCTTCCCCGGCTGCGCCTCGGGAAGCACGTGCCAGATCTGCCGAACCTCGCCCGTGGGTTCGATCATGACGCGCCATTCCTCGGCCCGCGCGGCGACGTCTCCCTCGAACATCGCGTAGCGGACGACCCACAGTGGCGGCGCCAAGGTCGTGCCGATCAGTGCACGGTAGATTGCGGGGCCGGCTTCGCGCCAGACGAACTTGTGCTGCGTCCACTGCGCATCGTCGTTTGCGCTCCGCACCACCGAAAGGCGGCGCCATTCGGGGCCCAGCGCCACGCCGCGCGCCTGCAACGCCGCATCGGCGGCCGCCTCCGCCGCCACCCGGTCGAAGGCAAGCGGAGGCACATCGGCCCGCATGGGCGTCGACGCCACCCAGGCGATCAAGCCCGCGAAGCCAAGCCAGGGCAACGCACGCTGGACCACGCGCTGGCCGCGCGAGGCCACGATGGCGCGCGCGCGCGGCGAATCGGCCGGCATCCGCACGGCCGGCATCCACGCTCCGTTGCGCAGCGATGCCGGCCACTCGGTCCACGTCCCCGCCCTCGCCCGCCGGAACATCACCACGGCCAGCGGCAAAAGCCCCGCGGCAACCACCGCCGCACGTTGCATCCCCGCGCCTTCCGCATCGACCAGGAAGAGCGGGATCGAGAACAAGGCAAGATCGAAGAGTGCGTGCAGCAGGATGGTTGGCAGCAATCCGAAACGCAGAAAGATCGCCGCCCAGAGCATCGACGGCACGATGAGCTCGACCAAGCGCGAGTAGGACGGAAAGCCGGGGTAGTTCGCGTGCGCGGCACCGAAGACCACCGCCTGCAGCACGAATGCAACCGCGATCCCGAGTCGGCGGCGGCCGAAATGCGCGCCGATCAACGCGCCCAGCGCAAGCGGCACCGCACGAAACAGGCATTCCTCCATGAATCCGGCCTGCAACGACACGGCGATCGGCATCAGCGCTGGAACCGCCGCCGACAGGATATCGGGATCGGTCAGCACCTCGGACGGTTGCCACCAGCCGAGCCAGCGGTTCGTCGCGTAATAGAAACCGGCGACGATCGCGAGTTCGAGCGGCACGAACAGGTAGCCGCCGACCGTGCGTCCCAGCACGGCGCGCGTTGCACCGCCGGCGCCCGACCACACCTGCCACAGTTGCGGCTGGTGCGGGAACGCACGCCGCGTAAGGCTCTCCGCCGCCGCGAACACCAGCGCATAACCCAAACTGCCGACGATGGCGATTGCCGCCGCCGCACCGGCCTGACGCGCCCAGAACGTCGTCGTCGACTGCGCGGTGTCGAAGCCGAACCAGGCAGCCGGCGCCGCCGACAAACTCATCGCCGCCATCAGCCCCCCGACGACGAAACCCGCGGCGAGCGCGGGGCGGACGACCAGCCAATGCTGGCGGGTGAGCCAGAGTACGCCGAGTATGCAGCCGCCGAGACCATAGAGAAGCCCGGCCGACACGCCGGCGATTCCCGCAATCAGGTTGTTCGCGCTGCGCAACTCGCGATACCGCCGTATAAACGCCTCCGGGACGTGCACATACGGCCCGATTTCGCTGAGTTCGTCTCCGGCGACCGCCAGCCGCAACCGGATCCGCGCCTCGCCCAGTACCTCGGGACGCTGGTAGACGAACGCGTGGTCGACGCGCCCTTCCGGCCGTGTTTCCTGCGACGCTTCGAGCAGCGCGTACGGTGTGAGATCGACCTTCCAGTCCGCGGCGGCTCGCGCCTCGGCCAGCGCCCGCGCCGCGGCACTTGAAAGCGCCTTCGTCGCGGGATCGCGCACATAGGATTCGGGCACGCGGCGCGCGAAGCCGTTCGGTGCGCCGTCGGGCCGGAACCGGATCGTGACCTCGCTCACTTCGCCGGGCTTGAAGATGCGCACGTCCCACCAGTACGGCGCATACAGGTCGCCCTTCACCAGCGCGGTGAACGCAGTCCTGCCGCCCCCCTCGAGTTCGACGTAGTTCTGCGTCGCGCCATCGTGGACGAAGCGCGCAGCGCGCCGCGCATCATCGGGTGCCAGTTTCAGCCGGGTGGCGCTCGCTTCGGCTTTCGCGATGGCTTCGGTCCGGGAGAGCGTGATGTCGAGGTTGACGAGCGGAATCGCGAGCGGGAACAGGCGCCACGCGACGCCAAGCGCAACTGCCGCGAGCACCGCGTAGGCGATCCAGAACGCGGGCCGGCGCGTCCAGATCGTCGTCACGGCGCCACCGCTCGCCCGACTGCCTCCGGATTCAAGCGCGTACCCCGATCACCCCGCGCGCCGCGAGCGCGGCGATCGCAGCGTCGTCGAACGCCAGACGCTCGCGCAGCACTTGCGCCGTGTGCTCGCCCAGCAGAGGTGGCGGGCGCTCGTAATCCGGCATCGTGGCGGAGAACTTGATCGGAGTGCCGACCTGGGGCACGCTGCCCGCAAGCGGATGCGGCAAATCCATTCGCAGGCCGCGCGCGGCGAGCTGCGGGTCGGCAAATACCTGATCGAGCCGGTTGATCGGCCCGCACGGAACGCCCGGTAGTTCCAGCGCATCGAGCCAGGCACGTTGCGTCCGGGTCAGCATCACCTCGGCGATGAGCGGCACGAGGATCGCGCGATTGCGCACGCGCTCGGCGTTTTGCGCGAACCGGACGTCCGTCGCCCATTCGGGCCTTGCGACGACCTCGCAGAACTTCGCGAACTGGCTGTCGTTGCCGACGGCGAGAATCACGTGGCCATCGGCGCACGCGAACACCTGGTACGGAACGATGTTCTGGTGCGCGTTGCCGGCGCGCCCCGGCGCCTTGCCGGTGACGAGGTAATTGAGATTCATGACGGCCATCATCGCGACAGCCGAGTCGAAGAGGCAGGTGTCGACCCACTGCCCCTCGCCCGTGCGGTCGCGATGCGCGAGCGCCGCCTGGATCGCGACCGTCGCGTACATTCCGGTCATCAGGTCCGAGATCGCAATGCCAGCCTTCTGCGGCCCGCCGCCCGGCATGTCGTCGCGCTCGCCGGTGACGCTCATGAATCCCGCCATGCCCTGGATGATGAAGTCGTAGCCCGCACGGTCCGCGTACGGGCCATCCTGCCCGAACCCGGTGATCGACGCGTAGACGAGCCGCGGATTGAGCGCGGCGAGCGTCGCGTAGTCGAGACCGTATTTCTGCAGTCCGCCGACCTTGTAGTTTTCGACGAGCACGTCGGATCGGCGCGCGAGGTCCTGCACGATCTGTCGGCCTTCGGGCGTCGTGAAATCGACGGCGACGGACAACTTGCCGCGGTTGCAGGACAGGTAATAGGCGGCTTCGGACGTGTCGCGTCCGGCAAGATCCTTGAGATACGGCGGGCCCCACGCCCGCGTGTCGTCGCCGGCGCCCGGCCGCTCGATCTTGATGACGGTCGCGCCGAGGTCCGCGAGCAGTTGGGTGCACCACGGCCCCGCCAGCACGCGCGACAGGTCGAGAATGGTCAGATGGGCGAGAGGTCCGGGCACGGTGGCGACAGGAAAAATCCGCGGGGGCCTTGCGCCCGGGCCACTGTGGCTAATCTACTGCCTTGACGAGGTCTTCCACGATCTTCTTCGCGTCGCCGAACACCATCATCGTCTTGTCCATGTAGAAGAGCGGATTGTCGAGGCCGGCGTAGCCCGAGGCCATCGAACGCTTGTTGACGATGACGGTCTTCGCCTTGTGCGCTTCGAGGATCGGCATCCCGTAGATCGCGCTGCCCTTCTGCTCGGCGAGCGGATTCACGACGTCGTTCGCACCCAGGATCAGCGCGACATCGGCGTTGCCGAATTCGCCGTTGACGTCCTCCATCTCGAACACCTGGTCGTACGGCACCTCCGCCTCGGCGAGCAGCACGTTCATGTGGCCCGGCATGCGACCGGCGACCGGGTGGATCGCGTACTTGACGTTCACGCCCTTGTCGATCAGCTTCTGCGCGAGCTCCTTGACCGCATGCTGCGCGCGCGCCACCGCGAGGCCGTAGCCCGGGACGATGATGACCGTCTCGGCGTTGGCCATGATGAACGCCGCGTCGTCGGCGCTGCCAGATTTCACCGTCTTCTGCCCCGCGCTTGCGACGGCGGTACCCTCGGCGGCGCCGAAGCCGCCGAGAATCACGCTGAAGAACGACCGGTTCATCGCCTTGCACATGATGTAGGACAGGATCGCGCCGGAGGAACCCACCAGCGAACCCGCGATGATCAGCATCGGATTGTTGAGCGAAAACCCGATGCCGGCCGCCGCCCAGCCCGAGTAGCTGTTCAGCATCGAGATCACGACCGGCATGTCGGCACCGCCGATCGGAATGATGATCAGCACCCCGAGCAGGAATGCGAGCGCGGTCATCACGATGAACGGCATCCAGCCGCCGCCCAGGAAAAACCAGACGCCGAAACCGACCATCGCGATCCCGATCAGCAGATTCAGGATGTGCTGGCCGGCAAACGCGACCGGCGCGCCGCTGATCCGGCCGGACAACTTGCCGAACGCGATCACCGAGCCCGAGAACGTGATGGCGCCGATGAACGTGCCGAGGAAGAGTTCGAGCTTGTTCCCGGTCGGGATCTCGCGCGGCAGTCCCAGCGCGACCGGATTGTTGACGGCCGCGACCGCGATCAGCACCGCGGCAAGGCCCACCAGCGAATGGAAGGCGGCGACCAGCTCGGGCATCTGCGTCATCTGCACGCGCCGTGCGATCACCGCGCCGATCACGCCGCCGACGGCGATCCCGACGATGATCATCGCGACGTTCTTGGTATTGGAATAGACGAGTGCCAGCGTCACGACGACGGCGATTGCCATGCCGACGATGCCGAGCATGTTGCCCCGCCGCGCCGTCGACGGATGCGACAGGCCTTTCAGCGCGAAGATGAAGCAGATCGACGCGACGAGGTACCAGAGGGCGACTTGATTGGCGCTCATGGGAGTGCCCCCACGCTTGCGGCGGCGCTCACGGCTTCTTCTCCACGGCTGCCTTGGGTTCCTTCTTGCGGAACATCTCGAGCATCCGCTGGGTGACGAGGAAGCCGCCGAAAACGTTGACCGAGGCCAGCGTCACCGCGAGCACGCCGACCCAGCCGCCCCAGTCGAACACCTCGGGCCCGCCGCGAGCATCGCGCCGACCAGGATGATCCCGGAGATCGCGTTGGTCACCGACATCAGCGGTGTATGCAGCGCGGGGGTCACACTCCAGACGACGTGGTAGCCGACGACGATCGCCAGCACGAAGATGATGAGATAGAAGACGATCGGGTCGACGGCTGAGGCCATGATGTGCGCTCCACTCGCTGCGGTTATTTCTTTGGCGCCACGACCTGTCCGCCTTCGCAGACGAGCGTCGCGACGATGATCTCGTCGTCCTTCGGCACCGCGAACTCGCCTGTCTTGGCGTCGAGCGACAGCGCCAGAAAATTGAGCACGTTGCGGGCGTAGAGCGCGCTTGCGTCGGTTGCCACCGTCGCGGCGAGATTCGGGATGCCGACGATCTTCACGCCGTTCTTCACGACGATCTTGTCGAGCTCGGCGCCCTCGACATTGCCGCCCTGCTCGATCGCGAGATCGACGATCACCGAACCTGGCTTCATCGCCGCGACGGTCGCAGCCTTGACGAGCTTCGGCGCGGGGCGGCCCGGGATCAGTGCCGTCGTGATCACGATGTCCATCGCCTTGCAGCGCTCGTGGACGATTCCGGCCTGCCGCGCCATCCACTCGGCAGGCATCGGCCGCGCGTAACCGCCGACGCCCTCGGCGATCTGCCGCTCCTCGTCGTTCGCGTACGGCACGTCCATCCACTTGCCGCCGAGCGACTCGACCTGGTCTTTCACCGACGGCCGAACGTCCGACGCCTCGATGACCGCGCCCAGCCGCTTGGACGTGGCGATCGCCTGCAATCCCGCGACGCCTACGCCCATGACCAGCACGCGCGCTGCCTTCACCGTTCCCGCCGCGGTCATCAGCATCGGCATGAACCTGCCGTACTCGTTCGCCGCGAGGACGACGGCCTTGTAGCCCGCGATGTTAGCCTGCGAGGACAGCACGTCCATCGCCTGCGCGCGGGAAATGCGGGGCAGCGACTCGAGCGCGAATCCCGTCACGCCGGCCTTCGCGCAGGCTTCGATCGCGGCGGCATCATACGGGTTGAGCAGCCCCACGAGCAGCGCACCCGACTTGAGCTGCGCGAGCTCGGCGCCGGCAGGGCCGCGCACCTTGAGCACGACATCGGCACCGAGCGCGTCGGCGGCGCTGCCGACGCGCGCGCCCGCCGCCTCGTACTCGGCGTCGGGGTAGCTCGCGAGCGTGCCCGCGCCGGTCTCGACGAGAATTTCGTGCTTGCCGCTCGCGGCGTATTTCTTGACCGTCTCAGGCGTGGCGGCAACGCGCGTCTCGCCGGGACGCGTCTCGCGTGGAATGCCGATCAGCATGGCGGAGTCCCCAGGGAATGTGCCGGACGGAACATCAGCCGCCGGCGTTTCGACTTGGCGTAATGCTGCCACAAACCGGCGCGTTGCGGTGGATCGCTCCGCATCTCGCGCCGTTGCACTACCATGACGCCTTTCGACCATGCTCGTCATTCCGTCCCGAAGGGCCGTCGCCGTGAACGAACGATGGAAGGAGCATTTCGAGCACGACATCGCATTCCACCGCAAGACGGCGGCGATCTACGACCACGTCAACACGGAACCACGCACGCTGGCGAATGATCTGCTGTTCACTCCGCTCGATCGCCGGGTCGCGCCGGGCGAAGCGATGCTGGACCTTGGGTGTGGCACCGGACAGATGCTCGTGCGCTATGCCTCGCATTTTCGGCGCGCCGTTGGCGTCGATCACAGCCCGGAGATGCTCGCGCTCGCGAGCGAGCGCGTGCCGGCGGTGGCCAGCGGCCAATGCACGCTCGTGCAGTCGGACTTTTTCGATTTTCTCGACGTCAATCGCGAACATTTTTCGCTGGTGACCTGCGTTGGCTGCCTGCACCATCTTCCGGTCGAAGCCTGCGCGATCTTCTTTCGCCTGGTGCGCGCGCGCCTCGCAGCCAACGGGCAGTTGCTGCTGGCCGAACCGGTCGACACGGGGGGCCGTGCGCCACCGGCACCCGTGGCCGCGTGGAACGCGAAATCCGTGATGGCGACCCGCGCCGCGCTGATGCCGATGGAAGAAAGCGGCGAGGCCCCGGTCAACGACGACGTGCTGGTACGCCAGCCCGAGTCTCTCGGCTTTCGCCGCCTGGTCGTATCCCGCGGATGGGAATTGTTCCAGCGGGCGCTGCCGGCGAGCCCGCTCGATCACGTGGCGATGCGCTATCTGCACGCCCGGTACGGCGGCACGGGAAATGTCGTAGCGTCCCTGTGGCAGGCGATCTGACGCCGCGCTCGCGGGCCGGACCCGAATCAGACCGCGGCGGCGATCGCCTTTCCGACGTCGACCGTAGTGGCCTTGCCGCCGATGTCCGGGGTCCGTGGCGCCGACGGATCGGCGAGGACGCGTTCGATCGCGGCGACAAGCGCCGCGGCCGCGGCGCGATGTCCAAGATGCTCGAGCATCAGCGCGCCGGACCAGATCTGGCCGATCGGATTGGCGATCCCCTTTCCCGCGATGTCGGGCGCCGACCCGTGCACCGGCTCGAACAGCGACGGGTAATCGCGCTCGGGGTTGATGTTGCCCGATGGCGCGATGCCGATCGTCCCGCAGACGGCCGGACCGAGATCGGACAGGATGTCGCCGAACAGGTTCGAGCCGACGACGACGTCGAACCGTTCCGGCCGCTGCACGAAATGCGCGGCGAGGATGTCGATGTGGAACTGGTCGGTGCGGATATCCGGATAGCGGGCGGCCATCGCCTGGAAGCGCTCGTCCCAGTACGGCATCGTGATCGCGATGCCGTTCGATTTCGTCGCCGACGTCAGGTGTTTTGCGGCGCGCTTGCCGGCGAGCTTGAAGGCGAATTCGAGGATGCGATCCACGCCTTTGCGTGAAAAAATCGACTCCTGGAAGACGATCTCCCGTTCGGTTCCCTCGAACATCCGGCCGCCGACCGACGAGTACTCGCCCTCGGTATTCTCGCGCACGACGACGAAATCGATGTCGCCCGGCTTTCTGTTCGCGAGCGGGCTCGGAATGCCCGGCATCAGCCGGCACGGCCGGAGGTTCACGTACTGATCGAACTGGCGGCGAAACTGGATAAGCGAGCCCCAGAGCGACACGTGGTCGGGCACGATCGCTGGCCAGCCGACCGCGCCATAGTAGATCGCGTCGTGCGGCGAGAGCGTCTCGAACCAGTCCTCCGGCATCATGCGCCCGTGCTTCGCGTAGTAATCGCAGTTCCAGTCGAACTCGCGCCATTCGATCGCGAGCGAGAACTTCCGTGCGACGGCCTCGAGCGCGCGCAGGCCTTCGGGGACGACCTCCTTGCCGATGCCGTCGCCGGGAATGACCGCGATGCAGTGCGTCTTGATGGCGCCTCCTTGTGATTCGGCCATTCTAGCAGCCCGATGCGGAACCCTTCGGGCCGCCGGGTTATGCTGGCGCCCTATCCAAACCGAACGCCAAAGGACTACCGGGTAGCGACATGGCTTTGCGCTCGTTCGTGCTCGTCGCACTGCAGATCGCGCTGATCGTCGCGATCGCATTGCCCTTCGGCGCCGTCGACTGGAACATGGCGGCCAGTGCGCTCGTCGGAATCGGGATCGCCATCGGCGCGTGGGCGTTGACGGCGAATCGCCCCGGCAACTTCAACATCCGGCCCGAGCCGAAGTCCGGCGGCCGGCTCGTCACGCGCGGGCCGTACCGGTACGTCCGGCACCCCATGTACCTCGCCGTGATGTTCGCGATGCTGGGTTTCTGCGCGGGCTATGGAATCGCGTGGCGGTGGCTCGCGCTTGCGGCGCTGGCGGTCGTTCTGGCGGTCAAGGCGCGGGTCGAAGAAAGCGCAATGCACGCGCGTCACCCGGGCTACGCGGCGTATGCGCGGACGACGAAACGCGTCGTCCCGTTCGTCTGGTGATCGCCGTTCGCGTCGCTCCATCGTCCATGTGACCGATGGCAACGTCTCCGCGCGCGTCCTAGAGTTCGGGGTATGGCGCCGCGCAACGCTCCGCATCGTGCGGCCCTGCAGTGTCATTGATATTTCACTGATAGGTCACGCATAGGTCACCGATATCGCCGTTCATGCCCGATCGTTTGAAGGAACCGACGTGCTCCGCTCGTTCTACCTCGCGACCTTGCTCGCGTTGCAGCTCGCGCTCATCGTGAAAGTCGCGCCACCACTCGCACTGGCGCTGCGCGCGGAAGCCATGACGAGCGCTGCCCCCGAAGGATGGCCGGCGCTGCTGCAGCTCGGCACGACGGGCCTGGCGGTCGCCGGCACCACGCTGGCGCTCGTCTTTCCTGGCATCGCGCTCGCGCGCCACGGACGCGCCGGAGCCCACCGCTTCCTGGGACTGCCCGGCTGGGCGGTTGCACTGGCGCTATCGGGCACGACGCTGCTTGCCGCGGCGGCGCTCGCCCCGGTACTGGCGTTGCTGTTGCCCGGCGACGATCGAGCGGCCGCCGTCCTCGTTGCCCGCCCCGGTGCCGTCGCCGGCCTCGCGCTGGCGGCGGCGGGCGTGCTCTGCGCCGAACTCCTGCGCCGCAGCGTCGCCACGTCGCACGCATCGATGCGCGATGCACGCGTACCAACCGGCCGCATCGAGGTGACCTATCCGCCCGAGCTCCGAACGCGTGCGGTGCCGAGTGCACGTGGCCAGGCACATGGCCAGGCACATGGGACACCCGTATGAGCCCGCGCAACTACTGGATTGGGGTGGTCTCGAAGGAACACGTCGACATTGGTGTGGCGGGCAGTTTCGCGCAGGTCGGTCACGGCAAGGCCGGGCCACTGGAACGCATGCGCGCGGGCGATGGTTTCGTCTTCTATTCGCCGCGAACGAGTCATCCCGACGGCGAACCGTTGCAGGCGTTCACGGGCATCGGCCGCATTCGCAACGGCACCGTCTATCAGGCGACGATGAGCGAAACGTTTCGGCCGTTCCGCCTCGACGTCGATTACTTCCCGGCACAGCCGGCGCCGGTGCGGCCTCTGATCGCGGAGCTTACGTTCATACGCAGCAAGACGCACTGGGGTGCGGCGTTCCGGTTCGGCGTGGTCCGCGTGCCGGAGACCGACTTCGCGCTGATCGTTGCCGCCATGGGACGCTCGTTCGCAGCTGACTTCGAATCGTGCGCGGCAACGCCGGAACCCTCGACGTAGCAAGCCGACTGCGCTATGTTCGGCGCGATGTCCACCGCGCCGCCCGCCCCACCGTCCGCGGCGCCCATTGGCGTCCGCTGGCAATGGTCGCGGCTGCCGGAACTGGCAGCTGCCGAACTCTACGCCGTGCTTGCGGCCCGGCAGCAGGTGTTCGCCGTCGAGCAGAAGTGCGCGTTTCAGGATGCCGATGGCCACGATCTCTACGCGTGGCATCTGCTTGCTTGGGCCGACGCCCATGCCGCACCGGTACTTGCCGGCTATCTGCGGGCGCTCGATGCCGGATGCAAGTATGAGGAGCCATCCATCGGCCGCGTGCTGACGGTCCCGCCGCATCGTGGCATCGGATTCGGGCGCACGCTGATGGCGGAAGGCCTGGCGCGCACGGCACGGGTCTGGCCGGGGCGCTCGATCCGCATTGCCGCGCAGCAGCGGCTCGAGGAGTTTTACGCGAGCCTCGGCTTTCACACCATCTCGGCGCCCTACGATGAGGATGGCATCCTTCACGTCGACATGCTGATCGACGCATCGACGTGACGTGGCCTGACTTTCCGCTGGCGTTCTATCCGGTCGCGATCTTTGCCATTCTGCTGACCGGCATGGCCAAGGGCGGTTTCGGCGCCGGGTCCGGCGGGCTCGCCGTGCCGCTGATGTCGATCTTCGTCGCGCCGCCCGAGGCTGCCGGCATCATGCTGCCGATCCTCTGCGCGATGGATCTTTTCAGCGTCCACGCCTACCGCGGCCGCTGGTCGCGCGAACATCTGCGCGCACTGCTACCCGGCGGACTGATCGGGATCGTGTTCGGCGCCCTGGCGTTCGGCGCCCTTCCGGTCAACGTGATCCGGCTGTTGATCGGGCTCATTGCCATGCTGTTCGCGCTGAACAGCTGGTTTGCGTTCACCGCGCGCATCGCGTCGCGCATGGCCAGGCCGGGACGTGTGGCCGGGGCCGTCTGGGGCGCGGTTTCCGGCTTCACCAGCACGCTGGCGCACGCCGGCGGCCCGCCGTTCGCCGTCTACATGCTGCCGCAGCGGATCGACAAGACGGTTCTCGTCGGAACGTCGGCGCTGTTCTTTCTCGTCGTCAACTACGTGAAACTCGGGCCTTACGCGTTGCTCGGGCAGCTCAATGCCGCCAATCTGACCATCGCCCTCATCTTTGCGCCTTTGGCGCCGCTCGGCATCTGGCTCGGCGTCTGGCTGCACAAGCGCGTCTCCGAAGCGGCGTTCTACCACGTGAGCTATACGCTGCTTCTCGTCACCGGCATGAAGTTGATCTGGGACGCGTTCGCGCAATGACCGCCGTGGTCAACGCTACCGGGATTGCGGCCGGTAGCTCCGCAGGCGAACGAGGCGAGCAGGCAGGGGGACAAGCGGACGGCCGGATCGAGCGCGTGCGCAACTTGGTGCCGTTCCAGCTCCACCGTCGCCCGCTCACTGTATAATTTCTGCGCATCAACGTACGCAGGGGTGCAATCCGGGGGAATCATGAGGATGTTGAGCCGGACGCTCGCACTGGCTGCCGCCACACTCGTGTTGTTCGCGCGAGCCGCCGTCGCCGAACCGGTCGAAGTGTTGTGGCTGGGCCATGCCGCTTTTCGCATCACCAGCGCCACGGGGAAGGTGATCGTGATCGATCCCTTCCTCAAGCTGAATCCCAGGACACCGGCCAAGTACAAGGATCTCAATGCCCTGGGCAAGGTCGATCTGATCCTCGTCACGCATGGCCATGGCGATCACATTCGTGACCTCGGCGAACTCGCGACACTGACCGGCGCGACCATCGTCGCGAATTTCGAGCTTGCAACCAATCTGGTCACGCTCGGAATCATTGACGCCTCTAAGACAATTGCGATGAACAAGGGCGGCACCGTCGCGCCGCTCGGTCCGGGCATCAAGATTCACATGGTGCCGGCCGAGCACACCGCGGATGCGCCCATCGGCGTGCTCAAACCGGAGACAGCGGGAGCCACATCCATGCTCGGCGGCGGCGCCGCAGTCGGTTATGTCGTGGAGCTGGAAAACGGATTCCGGATCTACCACACCGGCGACACCGACGTCTTCGGTGACATGGCGCTCATCCACAGGTTCTTCAAACCGGACCTGGCACTGGTGTGCATTGGCGGCCACTTCACGATGGATCCGGAGCGCGCCGCCTACGCCATGCGCGAGTTGATCCGGCCCAAGCAGGTCATTCCGATGCACTACGGTACATTCCCCGTCATCAACCGCACGCCCGCCGAATTCAAGGCGGCGCTCGGCAATGCGCCGATCAGGATGCTGGACATGAAGCCTGGGGACGCTCTGAAATTCTGAATCGCGCGGCAGGTCAGTCGGGCACGCCCGCCTTGCGTAGTCCGCCGGCGAATCGCTCGGCATCGTCCGGATTCGCATACGGATGCCAGTAGGCGACGGCCTTGATTGTCAACGGGTCAAAGGACGCCGCGCGGCCGCGTTGGTCCTTGCCCTTGATCGCCGCGATGAGCTTCGCGGCGTCCTCGCGGCGATCCAGCAGGCCATAGATCGCCAGCAGAAGCCGTTGCGACCAGTAATCGTCGCCATTGCGCGCAAGAGCACGTTCCAACGACGCGGCGGCTTCGTCAAGGCGGTTCATGCCGAACTGCGCCAGCGCGAGCTGGTACAGGTAATGCGGCGGATAGTGCGGGTTGAGCCGGATCGCCCGCTCGACCAGTTCGAATGCCTCGCGCGGCTTGCCAGTGAAACTCAGCACGTTCGCCATCGCCACGTAACCGTCCGGATCATTGGGATCGCTGGCGATGCCGCGCTTCGCCTCGGCGATGGCGTCATCGTGCTGCTGCGCATGCAGGCGCATCGCGCTCGCCACCTGATGCGCGAGCGGGGTCGGATCGACCATGGCCTTTCCCAGAAACCGTTCCGCCTGCGACAGGACGGCATGCGGATTTCGCATCCCCAACGGGACTAACCAGTATCGTGTGTAAGCCTCCCAATAGGTCGCGGCCAGCGCTGCGTAGGCCCGCCCGTATTTCGGGTCGAGCTCGACCGCCTTGTCGAAATGGTCGATCGCGGCCCGGAAATCCTCCGGCGTCTGCCGCAGGTAGTGCTGCCAGCCCTTGAGGAACACGTCGTATGCCTGCGCGTTCTCCGTTCCCCTGCGGGTAACACGCGCCTTGTCGTCCTTCGTCAACTCCACCGAAAGCGCGGCAACCACGTTCCGGGTGACCTTGTCCTGCAGTTCGAATACGTTTTTCAGATCCCCATCGTAGCGGTCCGCCCACACGTGGCCGCCGCTCGTTGCGTCGATGAGTTGCGCATTGATTCGAAGATCGTTGCCGCTCCGTCGCACGCTACCCTCGAGCACAAAGCGCACGCCCAGCGCTTTCGCCACCTCGCGAATGTCTTGCGCCTTGCCCTTGTACGCAAATGTCGAGTTGCGCGCGATCACGAACAACCCGGCGACTTTGGAGAGATCAGTGATCAGGTCTTCGGTCAAACCGTCGGCAAAATAGGCCTGGGCAGGGTCGCCACTCAGGTTGTCGAAGGGCAGCACGGCGATGGAGGGCCGGCTCGGAAGCGTCAGGGGTGCCTGCGCAGCGGGCGCCGTTTCGATTCCGGAGCCTCCGGGCGCGCGCCAGACCATCGCGCCGATGGCGATGGCGAGTCCCGCAGCTGCAGCCACCGCAACGGCGGCACGGCGAATCCATCGGGAACCGGGTGCCGGCGCGATGGATGCCGAGGGCGGGCCGTCGGGTTCTAGCCGGATCGCATAGGTTCGCACCGGTTCCGGAATGTTCCTGACCGCTTGCTCGCCGCGGTCCTCGAATTTCACCTCGACCTTGCCGCGGACCGCGGTGCGGACCGATTCCGAAACGGTGATCCCTCCGGGGTCAGCCAATCCCTCCAGGCGCGCAGCGATATTGACCCCGTCGCCGTAGACGTCGCCATCGGCCTTCTCGAATACATCGCCAAGGTGAATGCCAATGCGAAAGCGCATCCGCCGATCTTCGGGCATGCCGATCGAGGCCGCTTCGAGTTCCCGCTGAGCCTCCACTGCCGCCAACACGGCACCGGTCGCGATCTCGAACACGGCGAGCACCGAGTCGCCCCCGGTGGCAAAAATCCGGCCCTGGTGGGATTCGGTGTGGGCTCCAAAGACGGCGCGAGCCACCTCGAATGCGGCCAGGGTGCCGCGCTCGTCCGCGGCCATGAGGCGCGAGTAACCGGCAACGTCTGCAACCAGAATCGCCGCCAAGCGCTGCCTGAGATCGACTTCGCTCATCCCCGTCCGCGCCTCCCGCCGCCGCGCTGTCGACGGATCATACTCGCTACGGACTTGGCGACCCCCGTGGCCACTGCGCTATGATGCCGAGCATCCGACTCCCGTGCGCGGTCCCATGAAGCAGACGTTTCTCGATTTCGAGCAGCCGATCGCCGAGCTTCAGGCGAAGATCGAGGAGCTCCGCTACGTCCACGAGGATTCGGCCGTGGACATCTCCGACGAGATTGCCCGGCTGCAGAAAAAGAGCCAGCAGCTGACGAAAGACATCTACGGCAAGCTAACGGCATGGCAGATCGCGATGGTCGCGCGTCACCCGCAACGGCCGTACACGCTCGACTACGTCGGCAGCCTCTTCAGCGATTTCCGCGAACTGCATGGTGACCGCAGCTACGCCGACGACGCGGCGATCGTCGGCGGCCTTGCCCGCTTCAACGGCAAGCCGTGCATGGTCGTGGGCCACCAGAAGGGCCGCGACACCAAGGAAAAGATCTTCCGCAATTTCGGCATGCCGCGCCCCGAGGGCTACCGCAAGGCGCTGCGTCTCATGAAGCTCGCCGAGAAATTCGGTCTTCCGCTCTTCACGTTCGTCGACACGCCAGGCGCCTACCCCGGAATCGGCGCCGAGGAACGCGGACAGTCCGAGGCCATCGGCCGCAGCCTCTACGAAATGGCCGGGCTGCGGGTGCCGATCATCGTGACCGTCATCGGCGAAGGCGGTTCCGGCGGCGCCCTTGCGATTGCGATCGGCGACGTCACGCTGATGCTGCAGTACGCGACGTATTCCGTCATCTCGCCCGAAGGCTGCGCGTCGATCCTGTGGAAGTCCGCCGACATGGCGCCGGAAGCCGCCGAAACGCTCGGCATCACGGCGCCGCGGCTAAAGCAGCTCGGGCTCGTCGACAAGGTCGTGAACGAGCCGGCCGGCGGCGCCCACCGCGACCCTGCGGCGATGATGGTGACGCTGAAGAAGGCCTTGACCGATGCGCTGCGCATGCTGCTGGACCAGCCGCTCGACACGTTGCTCGAGACACGCGAGGACAAGATCCTGTCCTACGGAAAGTACAAGGAGATGCCCGCCGGGTGAACCGGTCGTCGGTCGAAAGTGCCACCAACACGCCCATGACGGACCCCTCCGTCATCCACGTTGAACCGGTGCTGCGCGCCTTGCGCGATGCGGTGGCGTCCGCCAGCGAAAAGCGGGACGTCGCATCGGCCCTGCGCATCGCCGTCGCGCTTTCCGGCGGGCGCGATTCGATGGTGCTCCTCGACGCGCTTGCGCGACTCGCGCCGGACCTGGGATTCGCACTCGCGGCAGTGCACATCCACCACGGGCTTTCCGCTCACGCCGATGCCTGGGAAGCGTTTTGCGCGACCGAATGCGCGGCGCGCAACGTGCCGTTCGTCGCGCATCGCGTGCACATCGCGCGTCCCGGTGGCGCGAGCCTCGAAGCGGTCGCACGCACCGAGCGCTACGCGGCGTTGGCCAAGGTCGATGCCGACGTGATCGCACTCGCGCATCATGCCGACGATCAGGCGGAGACGCTGCTGCTGCAACTCCTGCGCGGCGCCGGGCCCGCCGGACTTGCGGCGATGCCGGCGTTCCGGGCACAGGCCGCAGGACCGGCGTTGCTGCGCCCGTTCCTCGCGTTGTCCCGCGCCGCGATCGATGCCTACGCCAAGGCACGTGGCCTCGACTTCGTCGACGACGAGTCCAACGCAAATACGGGTGTCAAGCGCAATTTCATCCGCCACGACGTCGCGCCGCGCGTTGCCGCGGCGTTCCCCGGCTATCCCGCGACGCTCGCGCGCGCGGCCGCACATCAGGCCGAAGCGGCGCTGCTGATCGACGACCTCGCGGCGCTCGATGCGGCGGACGTGGTTCGCCGCGATGACAACGCCGGAATGACACTCGAGCGCGGCGCGCTGATCGCGTTGGCGCAGCACGCGCCGCACCGCGCGCGCAATCTGCTGCGCTGGTTCCTCCGCCAGCATGGGCTTCCCGCACCATCGGCGGCGCGCCTCGGCGCGATGTTCGACCAGCTCGCCAACGCGCCGGAGGATGCGCGCGTTCGACTCGCGCACGCAGGCATGGAAGTGGGCTTCCATCGCGGCTGGATCGTCGTGCACGCGCCGGCGGCGGCGCCATTCGCGATCGGATGGCGCGGCGAGCCAGAACTAAGGCTCCCGCATGGAACGCTGACGTTCGCAACCTGCATAGGGTCGGGCATCGCGCGCGCGGCGCTCGAATCGGGCGCCGTCAGCGTCCGGTCGCGTGCCGGTGGCGAGCGGCTCCGTCTGTCCGCCAACCGCCCGCCCCAGACGTTGAAGCGATTGCTGCAAATGGCTAAAATGGCCCCTTGGCAAAGGGATGAGCTGCCGCTCATTTATTGCGGGGCGGCTCTCGCCGCCGCGCCCGGAATCGGGGTCGACGTAGCTTTTCAGGCTGTGGCAGGCGCTCCGGGCTTTGCCCTGGGTTGGCACCCCCGGTCACCGCGTCTCGTCGGGCCGGGCAGTCCCTGACCGGTTCCGTGCGGCGGCAAACCCGCCGCAATCATGATCACTAGACCGGAAAAGATTGATGCTGGTCAATCGGGCAACTGTTAACCACGCGTTAAGCTGGCGCGACTCGCCGTCGGCTGGCTGGCTGCCACCCGGTAAATCGACGGCCTGACGCGCACGAAGGCTGCCGGCCGCGCAGGCTTCGCCAGAGTCGGACTCCCTGCGGCCATTTTGGAGTAACGTTCGTCGGATCCACAATCCTGAACAGGAGGATCGCATGAGAATCCCCATCACGTTCGCACTTGTCGTTTCGGCGCTCTTGGCGCTCAGTGGCGTCGCATCCGCGCAGCAACCGATCGTCATCAAGTTCAGCCACGTCGTGGCCGAGAACACGCCGAAGGGTCAAGGCGCGCTGAAGTTCAAGGAACTCGCGGAGAAGAAACTCCCGGGCAAGGTGCAGGTGCAGGTGTTCCCTAGCTCGCAGCTCTTCGGTGACGCCAAGGAGCTCGAGGCCCTGCTGCTCGGTGACGTGCAGATCATTGCGCCGTCGCTTTCCAAGTTCGACCGCTACACGAAGAAGGTGCAGCTGTTCGACCTGCCGTTCCTGTTCGCCAACCACGAAGCCGTCGACCGCTTCCAGGACGGGCCCGACGGCCTGGCACTCCTCGACTCGATGAAGAAGCAGGGCATCAAGGGCCTGGGCTACTGGCACAACGGCATGAAGCAACTCTCCAGCGACAAGGATCAGCTGAAGCGGCCGGAAGACGTGAAGGGGCTCAAGTTCCGCATTCAGGCCTCCGACGTGCTCGAGGCGCAGTTCCGTGCGCTCGGCGCCAATCCGCAGAAGATGGCCTTCAGCGAGGTCTATCAGGCGCTGCAGACGGGTGTGGTCGACGGCCAGGAAAACACCTGGTCCAACATCTACTCGCAGAAGTTCTTCGAGGTCCAGAAGACCATAGCCGAGACCAACCACGGCGTGCTCGATTACATGGTGATCACCAACGCGAAATGGTGGGATGGCCTTCCGGCCGACATCCGGACCGGGCTCGCGGCGGCGATGAAAGAGGCGACGGCATTCGCAAACAATATGGCCAGTGAATTCGACAAGCGCGATCGCAAGCTGATCGCCGACGCCGGCAAGGCTAAGATCCAGACACTGTCGGCGGAGGATCTGGCCGCCTGGCGCAAGCTGATGGAGCCCGTCTGGAAGAAGTTCGAGCCGGGCATCGGCGCGGACCTGATCAAGGCCGCACAGAAGGCCAATAAGTAGATGCGACGGGCGGCGTTCGCGCCGCATCGCCGTTCACACCCGTGAAATTCGCGTTCTACGCGCGGCTGGAGGAGGGGTTGATTGCCCTCCTCCTCGCCGGGATGACGTTGATCACGTTTTCTCAGGTGATCGCGCGCTACATCTTCAACTACAGCTTCGTGTGGGCCCTGGAGCTGAACACCTTCCTGTTCGGCGGGCTGATCTTTTTCGGCATGGCTTACGGCGTTCGCGTCGGCACGCACATCGGCGTGGACGCGCTGGTCAAGACACTGGGCCGGCGATCGGCGCGCAACGCCGGTGCCGTCGCGGCGCTGCTGTGCGTCGTGTATTCGGTCATCCTGTTCTACGGCAGCTGGGTGTACGTCGACAAGATGTACCAGATCGGAATCGAGGCGCAGGACCTGCCGATCCCGCAGTGGGTGCCGCGGCTCGTCCTGCCGATCGGCTTCGGCCTTCTGATCCTGCGCTATTCGGCGTTGTTCTACCGCATCGTCACCGGCAAGGAAACGGGGCTGCATCTCGCCGACGAGGCTGCGGACGCACTCAAGCTCAAGCAGGAAGAGACCCCTGACCGGGCGCAGGGGGGCGACCGGAAATGACCACGGCCATCCTGTTCGTCCTGCTGTTCGGGTGCATGCTGCTCGGCATGCCGATCGCGATCGCGCTCGGCCTGTCGTCGGTGCTCACGATCCTCTTCTTCGGCCAGGACTCGCTGCCGTCACTGGCGCTGAAGCTGTACGAGACTTCCGAGCACTTCACGCTGCTGGCGATTCCGTTCTTCATCCTCTCCGGAGCGTTCATGACGACTGGGGGGGTGGCCAAGCGCATGATCCGGTTCGCGATCGCCTGCATCGGCCACCTGCGGGGCGGTCTCGCGATGGCCGCGGTGTTGGCGTGCATGCTGTTCGCGGCGGTCTCGGGCTCGTCGCCCGCGACCGTGGTCGCGGTCGGTTCCATCGTCATCGCCGGCATGGTCAAGTCCGGCTACACGAAGGAATTCGCAGCCGGCGTGATCTGCAATGCCGGGACGCTCGGCATTCTGATCCCGCCGTCGATCGTGATGGTGGTCTATGGCGCCGCCACCGAGACGTCGGTGGGCAAGCTGTTCATGGCCGGCGTGATCCCCGGCATCGTGCTTGGCCTGATGCTGATGGCGGCGATCTATGTCCGGGCGCGGATGCTCGATCTGCCGCGCCAGCCGCGCGCCTCGCTGCGCGAAGTTCTGCAAGCAGGACGCGACTCCATCTGGGGCTTGCTGCTCCTGTTCATCATCCTGGGCGGGATCTACGGCGGCGTCTTCACGCCGACCGAAGCGGCCGGCGTGGCGGCGGTCTATGCGTTCATCGTTGCATTGTTCGTCTACCGGGACATCGGGATGGCGAAGGTGCCGCACGTGCTGGTCGACGCCGCGCGCGTCACGGTCATGCTGATGTTCATCGTCGCCAATGCGCTTCTGTTCGCGCACGTGCTCACTACGGAGCGCATCCCGCAGGCGATCACCGAGCAGATCGTAGCGTGGGGCATGGCGCCGTGGCAGTTCCTGATCGTCGTGAACGTCCTGCTGTTGATCGCGGGCAACTTCATGGAACCCACGGGCATCATCCTCATCCTGGCGCCGATTCTCTTCCCGATCGCGACGGAACTGGGGATCGATCCCGTGCACCTCGGGATTATCATGGTGGTCAACCTCGAGATCGGCATGGTGACGCCGCCGGTCGGCCTCAACCTGTTCGTCACGGCCGGAATCACCGGCATGTCGATCATGCAGGTGGTCCGGGCCGCGCTGCCCTGGTTGAGCGTGCTCTTCGTGTTCCTGGTGATCATCACCTACGTGCCGAAGATTTCACTGATCCTGCCCGAACTGCTCTTCTGATCGGCATAGCCCAAGTTCCGGCCCGTTCACGGCCACGCGTCCTCGTCTGATCGGCGCCGGAACCTCGCTGCCCGCCCCGGCAGGCGTGCGCGCGACTGCGAGCACCACGTGCATTCGACGGCGCCGCCCCCGCTGTCGAAGACGCCAGGGATCGCAGGCCGGCCCCCCCCCCCGCGACTCCAGGCGCGCGCACGATGCGCCACGCCTTCGCCACGCGCGCGACAGAGCACACCGAAATTGGTATAATTTTGAATTTATTCGCATTTATTCAGTCGGAGTCGCAAGCATGGCCGTAGAACGCACCCTTTCCATCATCAAGCCCGATGCCGTTGCCGGAAATCTCATCGGGAAAATCTATTCGCGCTTCGAGACCAACGGTCTCAGGATCGTGGCCGCACAGATGCGCTGGCTCTCGTCCGCGGAGGCCGGCGGCTTTTACGCAGTTCACCTGGATCGGCCGTTTTTCAAGGATCTGGTCGATTTCATGACGTCGGGCCCGGTGATGATCCAGGTGCTCGAGGGCGAGGACGCCATCGCGAAAAACCGGGATCTGATGGGCGCCACGGACCCGAAGAAGGCGGCACCGGGCACCATCCGGGCCGATTTCGCGAAATCGATCGACGCGAATGCAGTCCATGGGTCGGACGGATCCGACACCGCCCGGGTTGAAATCGCCTACTTTTTCCCGGCCCTTGCGGTCTACAGCCGCTGACGTGAAAAACCTGCTCGACCTCGATGCCTCCGGCCTCGCAGCCTTTTTCGCCGACTTGGGCGAGAAACCGTTTCGCGCGAAGCAGGTGTCGCACTGGGTGCACCAGCGCATGGTCGGCGAGGTTGCGGCGATGACGGATCTTTCCCGCGCCCTGCGCGAGAAACTGTCGGCCGTGGCCGAAATCCGTGGTCCCGTCGTCGTCAGCGACACGATCGCCCCCGATGGCACGCGCAAATGGCTGCTCGACGTGGGTGCGGGCAACGCCGTCGAAATGGTCTACATTCCGGAGGACGACCGCGGCACGCTCTGCGTCTCGTCGCAGGCGGGATGCGCGCTCGACTGCGCGTTCTGTTCGACCGGCAAGCAGGGCTTCAACCGCAACCTCACGACGGCGGAGATCGTCGGGCAGTTGTGGCACGCAAATCGCGCGCTGCTCGCGGATGGCATCCGCGTGCCCTGGGTGGAGCAAGGCCGCGCGCCGATCACCAACGTCGTGCTGATGGGCATGGGCGAGCCGCTCGCGAACTACGAGAGCGTCCTGTCGGCGCTGCGGCTCTTCATCGACGACAACGCCTACGGCCTGTCGCGCCGCCGCGTCACGCTGTCCACGTCCGGGCTCGTGCCCGCGATCGACCGGCTGCGCGAGGACTGTCCGGTGGCCCTCGCCGTTTCGCTGCACGCAGGCAACGACCCGCTGCGCGATCGCCTGGTGCCGATCAACCGCAAATACCCGCTCGCGCAACTGCTGGCCGCAAGCGTCCGCTATCTCGACCGCGCGCCGCGCGATTTCGTCACATTCGAATATGTGATGCTCGACGGCGTCAACGACAGCGCGCAGCAGGCGCACGAACTCGCCCAACTCGTCCGGGACGTGCCCTGCAAATTCAACCTGATTCCCTGGAATCCATTTCCCGACGCTGATTTCGCCACGAGTCCGCGTGCCCGGATAATGGCGTTTCAGAGGATTCTGGCGGACGCAGGTGTCGTGACGACCATACGCAAGACACGGGGCGAGGATATCGACGCCGCGTGCGGGCAACTCGCAGGCCGTGTGCAGGATCGCACGAAACGGCATATCCGGATCCATGCAGCGCCCGCCGGACCGGCAGCACATTGATTCCGCCGCACCTGGAAACGACCATGACGCTTCTGTTTCGCCGTGTTGCCACTGCCGGCGTCATCGCGGCATTTGCCGCGTTCCTCGGGGCCTGCGCGTCGCCTCCGGCGAGCAATCCCAATCCGCCCCCGCGTCCCGAACTCCCGCCGGTCAAGACTCCCGAAGCGAGCCCGAAGGATCGCGCGGTGCTCCATGCCGAACTCGGGGCGGGCTACTACGAGCGCGGACGGATGGACATTGCGCTCGAAGAACTGAACGAGGCTGCGACACTCGACCCCACCAACCCGCGCATCTACGACTACTATGGGCTCGTCTACGCGATGCTGGGCGAAAACGCGAAAGCCGAGGAGAATTTCCAGCGTGCGCTCGCGCTGGCGCCGGCGGACTCCGACATCCGGCACAACTGGGGCTGGTACCTGTGCAGCAACGGCAAGCCGCGCGAGTCCATTGCGCAATTCGAGCTGGCATTGCGCAACCCGCTCTACAAGACACCGGAGATCGCGCTGACCAACGCCGGACGCTGCAGCGCGGCATATGGCGACATCGTGAATGCCGAGATGTATTACAAGCGCGCGCTGGCGGGTTCCCCGAACAACGCGCCCGCCGCCTATGGGTTGGCGCTGCTCGCGTTGCGCGCCGGGCATCTGGATGATGCGCGCGGCTGGATGAAGCGCCTGACCCAACAGCCGGCGCCAAGACCCGAAGTGTTCTATCTCGGCATGTGCATCGAGCGCAAGGCAGGCAACCACAGCGCCGAGGCGGCGTACATCGCGCAGTTGCGCAATCGTTACCCGGATTCGGCCGAAGCCAAGGCCGTCAACACTGGACTCTGCGAGTGACCGAGCGCCAAACGAACAGCTTCGCCGAAGCGGATGTGGAGGGCGCCGTGGCAACGGCCGGTGCGCTCCTCTGCGCCGCACGCAAGGCGTCGGGGCTCTCGATCGATGCCGTGGCACAACAGTTGAAGCTCGCGCCGCGCCAGGTGCGCGCAATCGAGGAGGACGACTACACGCACCTTCCGGGCCGGACGTTCATCCGTGGCTTTGTCCGCAATTACGCGCGGCTCGTCCGCGTCGATCCGGACAAGGTGCTGGCGGCGTTGCCGGGCAGCGCCGCCACGCCGGCGCTCAACGCGCCCACGCTGCAGCCAACCGCGCCGACGATCGGCGAGCTTCCGACGACGGAACGTTCGAAGGTGGGATGGACACGTTGGGCGATACCCCTGACGCTCGTGGCCGTTGTCGCCGCCGCCGCGGTGTATGAATGGCTGCGCCTTGCCGACGTTGCGCACGCGCCACCCGCGAACGGTACCGCGGTCACCACCGAGCATCCGGCGGCGGCGCCTGCGGCACCGGACCAATCCGCAACGCAGCTGCCCAATCCGCTCGCCACGAGCAATCCCGCTGCGTCGCCCGCGCCTTCGTCGGCGGCAGTCCAGCCGAGCGCGACCGCGCCAGTGCCCGCCGCGGCGAGCCGATCGCCCGCCTCGGAGCAGGCACTGAGCCTCGCGTACCGCGACTACTCCTGGACCGAAATTCGCGACCGCGCCGGCCGCGTACTTCTGTCCGGGATGAATCCGGGCGGCACCGTGCAGAACGTCGCCGGGACGCCGCCCTTCGAAATCGTGATCGGCAATGCGTCGGATGTCCGCCTCACGTACAAAGGCAACCGCGTCGACCTCGCGCCCTACACGCGGCAGAACGTTGCCCGCTTCAAGCTGCCGTGACGATGGCCAGGGAGAACGGGACGATGAACCAGGGGTTGCACGTCGAGCGGCGCGCCACGCGCCAGGTCGACGTTGCCGGAGTCCGGATCGGCGGCAATGCGCCGATCGTCGTGCAGTCGATGACGAACACCGACACGGCAGACGTCGCGGCCACGGTCGCGCAGGTGCGCGCGCTCGCTGCCGCCGGTTCCGAACTCGTTCGGGTGACGGTCAACTCGGCGGACGCCGCCGGCGCGGTTCCGGCGATCCGCGAGCGGCTCGACGCTGCCGGCTGCGCGGTCCCTCTCATCGGCGACTTCCATTTCAACGGCCACAAGCTGCTGCGCGAGCATCCGGACTGTGCTCGCGCGCTCGCAAAATTCCGGATCAATCCGGGCAACGTCGGCAAGGGTTCGAAACGCGACCACCAGTTCGCAGTGATGATCGACGAGGCCGTGAAGCACGGCAAGCCGGTGCGCATAGGCGTGAACTGGGGCAGCCTCGACGCCGACCTCCTCGCTCGGATGATGGACGATAACGGGAAGTCGCCCGAACCCGCGCCTGCGGATGCCGTGATGCGCGAGGCGCTCGTCGTCTCCGCGATCGACAGCGCGCGGCGCGCCGAGGAGCTGGGCCTCGCGTCCGACCGGATCGTCCTGTCCTGCAAGGTTTCCCACGTGCAGGACCTGATCACCGTTTATCGCGAACTCGCGCGCCGCTGCGATTACCCGTTGCACCTTGGTCTCACCGAGGCCGGCATGGGGAGCAAGGGCATCGTCGCGTCGGCCGCGGCGATGGCGGTGCTCCTGCAGCAGGGAATCGGCGACACGATCCGGGTCTCGCTGACGCCGGAACCCGATGGCGATCGCACGAAGGAAGTCCTCGTCGCACAGGAAATCCTGCAGACAATGGGGCTGCGCTCGTTTGCCCCGATGGTTGCGGCCTGTCCCGGGTGCGGCCGCACGACCAGCACGGTGTTCCAGGAACTGGCGCAGAGCATCCAGGCCTACCTGCGCGCGCAGATGCCCGCTTGGCGCGCGAGCTACCCCGGCGTGGAGGCGATGCAGGTTGCCGTGATGGGTTGTGTCGTCAACGGCCCGGGCGAATCGAAGCTGGCCAACATCGGCATATCGCTTCCGGGTACCGGCGAATCGCCCGTCGCGCCGGTGTACGTCGACGGTGCGAAGACCGTGACACTCAGGGGCGATGCAATCGCCGCCGAATTCCAGCAGATCGTCGACGCCTATGTCCGCGCGACGTACGGCGGCGCGCCGCGTGCTGCGGCCCTTTCGCCGGAAAAGAAGACGATTGCCGTGAAGGCGCTGGCCTAGGATGAACGGCCCCCACGCTCACTATGTTCGCTGCCCCCCGAGGGGGAGCACAGCGCCCTTCGGACGGCCGGACGGGCGCTGACCATGGCGACGACGCTGAACGCGGTCCGCGGCATGAACGACGTGCTGCCTGTCGACGCGACGCTGTGGGAGCGCTTCGAGGACGCGGCACGCGCTGTCTTCGTGCAATACGGTTATCGGAACATCCGGGTCCCGATCGTCGAAGCGACACCGCTATTTGTCCGTGGCATCGGCGACGCCACCGACATCGTCGAGCATGAGATGTACACGTTCGAGGACAAGCTCAACGGCGAAAGCCTGACTCTGCGCCCCGAGGCGACCGCGGGCATCGTACGCGCGGCCATCGAGCATTCGCTCACCTACGAACGCCCGCAACGCGTGTGGACGAATGGTCCGATGTTCCGGCACGAGCGGCCACAGAAGGGCCGCTACCGGCAGTTCCACCAGCTCGACGTCGAAGCGCTGGGTTTCGCCGGCCCGGACGTCGATGCCGAACAGATCGTGCTGCTGGCACGGCTGTGGCGGGAACTCGGAATCGCCGACGGCACGCGGCTCATGATCAATTCCATCGGCGATTCGGCCGAGCGCCGCGCCCACCGCGCCGACCTGATCGCCTATTTCGAGAGCCGCTCGCACCAGCTCGACAGCGACGCGCGGCGCCGGCTGCAGACGAATCCGCTGCGCATTCTCGATTCCAAGAATCCGGACATGCAGGAACTGATCCGTGGCGCGCCACGACTGGTCGAGCGGCTCGGCGCCGCGTCGCGCGGACATTTCGAAGGCTTGCAACGACTGCTCGCGGAAAGCGGCATTCCGTTTGCAATCGACGCGCGGCTGGTGCGTGGCCTCGATTATTACAATCGGACGGTATTCGAGTGGGTCACCGACCGGCTCGGCGCGCAGGGCACGGTTGCGGGCGGCGGACGCTACGACGGCCTGTTCGAGCAGCTCGGAGGCAAGCCGACGCCAGCCTGTGGTTTTGCCATAGGCATCGAGCGTATCGTCCTGCTGTTGCAGGAGGCCGGTGCCGCGCATGACAATGCGCCGCTCGCCTACGTCGTTCACGACGGCGAAGCGGCGGCGGGCCTCGCGTGGCGCGCGGGCGAAATGCTCCGGGACGCGGGGTGCGCCATCGTCGTGAACGCCGGTGGCGGCAGCTTCAAGTCGCAGATGAAACGGGCCGACGCGTCGGGCGCGCGGTACGCGCTCCTGATCGGCGCCGACGAAGCCGCGTCCGGTATGGTGAGCGTCAAGCCGCTGCGCGAGTCCGGCGAACAGAAAACCGTGCCCTTTGCCGCCCTCCGGGCGGCGCTCGTGGCATAGCCGCGCAATTCAATCAAGGAACAGCAATGGCCGTCTACGACCTCGAAGAACAGGACAAGCTCGAAGACCTCAAGTCCTGGTGGAAGCAATGGGGCAACACGATCGCGGGCGTCATCATCGCCGTTTGCATCGGCGTCATCGGCGTGCAGGGTTGGCGGTGGTGGTCGCAGCAGCAGGCGGAGCAGGCGTCGGTCCTCTACAACGCGGTCAGCGCCGCGGCGCGGTCGAACGACGTGGCAAAGGCGAAGGATGCGATGGCGCAGCTCGCTGACAAATACGGCGGTACGGGATACGCGCCGCGGGCTGCGCTGATCGTCGCCGCGCTGCTGTTCGAGACCGGCGACAAGGCGGGGGCGAAGGCGCAGCTCGCGACTGTCATCGACACGGACTCGGAGAATGAATTGAAGGAAATTGCGCGGCTGCGGCTCGCGGCGGTTCTCGTTGACGACAAGCTGTACGATGACGCGTTGCGCACGCTCGACGCCAAGCATGACGAAGCGTTTGCCGGAATCTACGCGGATTTGCGCGGCGACATCCTGTCCGCGGCGGCGCGTACCAATGAGGCGCGCATCGCATACCAGACAGCGCTCGCGCGCCTCGACGCGAAGAGTCCCTACCGGCAATATGTGCAAGTGAAGCTCGATGCGCTCGGTGGTGCCGTTGCCGGGGCCGGTCCCGCCGCGCCCGGCAGCGCGCCCACCCCGGCCGCGAGCCCGCCGAAGTGAGCATGGTGCCCGCCGGCCCGATCGACGCCGCGCGCGCCTGCCGCATGCTGCCGCGTTGCCGCACGTGACATGTCAACGGACCCCTCGCGATGACCCGTAACCGCATCTGGCTTCTTCCCGTGCAGCGCGCCGCCGCCGTCATGGCATTTCTTGCGCTTGCGGGTTGCGCGTCGCTGTCGTCCTGGATTCCGACGATCCCGGCCCCGTCGTTCGACTGGTTCTCGAGCAGCAAGAAACTGGGGCCGCTGCCCGAGTTCAATGCGGTCGCGAATCCGAAGGTGGCGCTGCAGGTCGCGATCGGCAGTGCGGGACCCGGACTCGAGCCCGTGGTCGTCGGCGACGCCATCTATGCGGCGGCCGCGAACGGAACCCTGGTGCGGGTCGATCCGGCAACCGGCGCCACCGCATGGCGCGGCGACGCGGGCAAGCGCCTGTCGGCCGGCGCCGGCGCCGACGCATCGCTCATCGCCGTGGGCACCGACAAGGGCGACGTGCTCGCGTTCGCTACCGATGGCAAACCGTTGTGGAAGGCCAAGGCCACGAGCGAAATCGTGAGTCCGCCGAAAGTCGCCGACGGCGTCGTCGTCGTGTGGTCCGGCGATGGTCGCGTGTTCGGCCTTTCGGCCGCGGACGGAAAGACGCGGTGGGTCCACCAGCGCACCAATCCTCCGCTCACCGTCCGCAACTATTCGGGTGGCGTGATCACGCGCGGCGGCGTTTTTGTCGGTACCGCAGGCGGGAAGCTCGTCGCGCTCGACATCGGTACCGGCAACATCGGCTGGGAAGGCAACGTTGCCACGCCGAAGGGAGCCACCGAGCTCGAACGCATCGCCGACGTCACGTCGCTGCCCTATGTCGATGCCAGTCAGGCCTGCGCGGTCGCGTATCAGGGCCGCGTCGCGTGTTTCGACGTCCTGCGCGGCACGCTCAACTGGTCGCGCGATCTGTCGAGCCTCCATGGCCTCGCCGGCGATTCGCGCTATCTGTATCTGACCGATGACAACGGCGCGATCTACGGGCTCGACAAGACCACCGGCGCCTCGGCGTGGAAACAGGACAAGCTCGCGAAACGCCGTCCCGGCGGCCCGCAGCTCGTCGGCCGGTATGTCGCGGTCGTCGACGGCGAGGGCTACGTCCATCTGCTCGATCCTGACGACGGCAGTCTGGTCGGGCGTGTTGCGACCGACGGCTCGCCGGCGACATCGCAGCCCGTGAGGTCGGGCGCCGCGGCCGTCTGGCAGAGCACGGGCGGGACGCTTCTTTCGGTCGTTCCCGGCTGACCGACGCGTCCCCACGCGGACCATCCGGGCCTGCGCCGCCGTTGGTGCCGCTGCGAACCGCAGCGCCTTCGTCCGCCCGGCTCTATTTCCGCGCCAGCCCATGTTGCCCACCCTCGTTCTCGTCGGACGCCCGAACGTCGGCAAGTCGACGCTGTTCAATCGGCTCACCCGATCCCGCGCAGCCCTCGTCGCCGACTTTCCCGGGTTGACGCGGGACCGGCACTACGGCCGCGCCCGCATCGCAGACCAGCCCTTCATCGTCGTGGATACCGGCGGGTTCGAGCCCGTGGCGAAGGACGGCATCCTGTACGAGATGGCGAAGCAGACGCGGCAGGCGATCGCCGAGTCCGACGTTGTCGTCTTTCTCGTCGACGCGCGACAGGGCCTGACCGCGCAGGACACGACAATCGCGGAGCTCCTGCGGCGCTCGGGCCGGCCCGTCGTCCTCGTCGCCAACAAGGCGGAGGGTCTTGCGCCCGGACGTGCCGCCGGCGAGTTCTACGAGCTTGGCCTGGGCGAGCCGCACCCGGTGTCCTCCGCCCACGGCGACAATGTCGCCGCAGTGGCGGAATTGGCGCTCATGCTCGCCGCGCCGATGGCGGCGGCGGGTTCATCGGCGACGCATGCCGCGATCGACGCCGGCGCCGTCAAGGTCGCGATCATCGGACGGCCGAACGTCGGCAAGTCCACGCTCGTCAATGCGCTGCTCGGCGAAGAGCGCGTGATCGCGTTCGATCAGCCGGGGACGACGCGCGACGCGATCTATCTCGACTTCGAGCGCAATGGCCGCCACTACGTCCTGATCGATACCGCAGGCGTGCGCCGCCGCGGCAAGGTGCTGGAAGCGATCGAGAAGTTCTCGGTGATCAAGACGCTGCAGGCGATCGAGGACGCGAATGTCGTCGTGCTGTTGTTCGACGCGGAACAGGGAATTTCAGAGCAGGACGCGCACCTCGCCGGTTATATCCTCGACGCGGGCCGAGCCCTCGTCGTCGCCGTCAACAAGTGGGATGCGGTGCCTGCCGCGCGCCGCGACGAGGTCAAGCGCGATCTGGACCGAAAGGCCGCCTTCCTCGCTTTCGCCCGGCACCACTACATATCGGCCCGGGAAGGGCGCGGCGTGCCGGGCCTCCTGCGCTCGGTCGATGGCGCCTACGCCGCCGCCATGGCCAAGCTCTCCACGCCGAAGCTCACGCGGACGCTCGCGGCCGCCGTCATGCGGCAGCAGCCTCCGCGCGCGGGCATGGGCAGGCCCAAGCTGCGCTACGCGCATCAGGGCGGCGCAGAACCCCCCGCTGGTCGTGATCCACGGCTCGGCGCTCGGCCACATCCCGGCGACCTACCGGCGCTATCTGGAACATTTCTTCAGCGAAGCGTTCCAACTCCGTGGGACGCCCCTTAGGATACAATTCAAGACCGGCGCCAATCCGTACGCGGACGCGCCTAAACGCCGGCCACGCCGTTGAAGCCCCGGTTTTCGGCCCCATTTCCGGGCATGAGGACACTGGCCGATGTCGCTTTCCGTCCTGCGCCGGCCCAACAACAACGACCGCGGAGCATGCGATGAGCAATAAAGGGCAAATGCTACAAGACCCGTTCCTGAACACCCTGCGCAAAGAACACGTGCCGGTGTCGATCTATCTCGTCAACGGCATCAAGCTGCAGGGCCAGATCGAATCGTTCGACCAGTACGTCGTGCTGCTGAAAAACACGGTCACGCAGATGGTGTACAAGCACGCGATCTCCACCGTCGTCCCGGCGCGGTCGGTGGCGATGCCGCACAGCGTTCCTACAAGCGACGCGGAAGCTTGACCGAATTCACGTCCTGCATCGCCGGGGGTACCTTCGGCGGCCTTTGCTGCGGCACGGCGGTCATCCGCGTAACGCGCGACCGTGGTCGGCATGTTTGAGCGTCCGCAGGGCGGCGACCGCGCGTTGCTGGTCGCGCTCGATTTCGGCGACGCCGACCCTGGCGAGCGAATGGCCGAACTCGATGCGCTCGCGGTGTCGGCCGGCGCGACCGTCGTAGGCGCGGTGACGGGCCGGCGGCAGCGCCCCGATGCGGCAACCTATGCCGGCAAAGGCAAAGTCGAAGAAGTGGCGGCCCGCCGCGCCGAAACCGCGGCGGACCTCGTCATCATCAATCATCCGCTCACCGGCGCGCAGCAGCGCAACCTCGAGCAAAGACTCGAATGCCGCGTCGTCGACCGGACGAGCCTCATTCTCGACATCTTCGCGCTGCGGGCGCGAAGCGCAGAAGGCAAACTCCAGGTCGAGCTCGCGCAGGTCAGGCACCAGCTCACACGGCTTGTCGGCGGCTGGACTCACCTGGAGCGCCAGAAGGGCGGCATCGGCCTCCGGGGCCCTGGTGAAAAGCAGCTCGAAACCGACCGGCGCCTGCTGGGCGTGCGGGTCAAGGTATTGCGGGAGCGACTTTCCCGCGTCGAACGCCAACGGCGAACGCAGGGTCGCACCCGGCGGCGGGCGGCCGTGCGCACAGTGGCCCTCGTCGGCTATACCAACGCCGGAAAATCGACGCTGTTCAACCGGCTGACCGGTTCCACGGCCTACGCGGCGAATCAGTTGTTCGCCACGCTCGACACGACGCTGCGCCGGATCCATGTGCCAGGAGGAACGTCGATCGTGCTCTCCGACACCGTCGGCTTCATCCGCGACCTGCCGCACGATCTCGTGGCAGCTTTTCGTGCCACGCTGGCCGAGGCGGCGGAAGCGGACCTGCTCCTTCACGTCATCGACGCCGCGCATCCGTGCCGCGACGAGCAGGCGGCGGCCGTCGACGCGGTGATCCGCGAAATCGGGGCCGATTGCGTGCCGCAGATACGGGTCATGAACAAGATCGACGCGGCGGATCTCGCCGCAGGAAGCGAACGTGACCAGTCTGGTATAATATCGACTGTTCGTCTGAGCGCATTGACCGGAGCCGGCTGCGCGGATTTGCGCGCTGCGCTGGCGGAACGCTTTCCGGCCGATGCCCCGTATCTCGATGTCCGTGCCGCGAGCGTCCTCGCCCCCTGACGCGCGTCGCCACCGACGCAACCCACTTCCGGTTCTCCCACATGTCGCTGAATGATCCCCAGTGGGGCAAACGCGGTTCCGGCGGACCTCCCGATCTCGACGAGATCTGGCGCAACGTCAACCGTCGCATCAACGAGCTCTTCCGACGCAAGGGCGGCAACGGCGACGACAGCTCGGGCGGCGGCGGTGGCCGCCCCCCCACGCTTCCGCTATCAGGCGTCGGCATTCTCGTGCTGCTCGTGGTCGTGGTCTGGCTCGCGAGCGGCTTCTACATCGTCGACGAGGGCCGCCGCGGCGTCGTCACGCGTTTCGGCAAATACACGGAAACCACGCAACCTGGCGCGCGCTGGCACCTTCCGTATCCGGTCGAGGAGAAGGAACTCGTCGATTTCTCGCAACTGCGAACCGTCGAAGTCGGCTACCGCAACACGCCCAAGAACAAGAAGGAGAACGAGGCGCTGATGCTGACGGACGACGAGAACATCATCGAAATCCAGTTCGCGGTCCAGTACAACGTGAAAAGCGCCGACGCCTTCCTGTTCAACGTGCGCAGACCGGACCAGATCGTCCAGTTCATCGCGCAGACTGCGATGGGCGAGGTCGTCGGCAAGGCAAAGATGGACTTCGTGCTGTACGAGGGCCGCGAGCAGATCGCGAAATCGGCCGAGAAGCTGATGCAGGAGACGCTCGATCGCTACCAGACGGGCGTCTACGTCCAGAAAGTAACGCTGCAGAGCGTGCAGCCGCCGGACAAGGTGCAGGCAGCGTTCGACGATGCCGTGAAGGCGGGACAGGACCGCGAACGATTCCGCAACGAGGGGCAGGCCTACGCCAACGACGTCGTGCCGCGGGCCCGCGGCAACGCCGCGCGCCTGATCGAGGAAGCGAACGGCTATCAGGCCGAGGTCGTGCAGCGGGCCGAAGGCGACGCGTCACGCTTCCGGCAGATCCTGGTCGAGTACGCGAAGGCTCCGGGTGTCACGCGCGAGCGCCTGTATCTCGACATGATGCAGACGGTCATCGGCAATTCGAGCAAGGTGCTCGTCGACCAGAAGGCGGGCAGCAGCAGCCTGCTCTACCTGCCGCTCGACAAGTTGATCCAGCAGAGCGGCCCGGCGGCGGGCCGGTCGTCCAGCGGTGCAGACCCTTCGGCCGCGCGGCAATCGACTCCACCGGCGCCCGAGCCCACGGTCACGCTCGATCCTGGCCGCTCGCGCGAGGCGCTGCGCGGCCGTGAACGCGGCGGAGACCTGCGATGAAGCTGACCATTCCCCTGCTCGCCCTCGTCGTCGCGCTGCTGCTGGTCGCGTCGCAGTCGCTCTACACGGTGGACCAGCGCCAATACGCGATCAAGTTCCAGCTCGGCGAAATCGTCGAGACGCTGCCGAACGCCGGTCTGTATGTGAAGATGCCCCTCTTGCAGAACGTGAAGTTCTACGACAAGCGGATCCTGCTGCTCGACAACCCGGAACCCGACCGGATCACGACCTCCGAGAAGAAGCCGCTGCTCGTCGATTTCTTCGTGCTCTGGCGGATCACCGACATCAAGCAGTACTACATCAGCGTGCAGGGCGACGAGGAGACGGCGCGGCGCCGCCTGTCGCAGACGGTCCGCGCCAATCTCGCCGAGGAATTCAACAAGCGTACCGTGCACGAGGCGATCTCCGGGGAGCGTGACAAGATCATGACGACGACGCGCCAGAAGGCCGACGCCGACGCGAAGACGATTGGCGTCGAGATCGTCGACGTCCGGTTGCGCCGGGTGGAGCTGCCGCCCGACGTCACGGGCCCCGTTTACGCCCGGATGGAATCCGAGCGCCGGCGCGTCGCCAATGAACTGCGCTCGCTCGGCCAGGCGGAGTCCGAGAAGATCCGCGCCGACGCCGACCGCCAGCGGGTCGTCATCCTTGCGGACGCCTACAAAGCCGCGCAGAAAGCCAAAGGCGACGGTGACGCCAAGGCTTCGGCCATCTACGCCCAGGCGTACGGCGCAAATCCGGAGTTCTACGCGTTCTACCGCAGCCTCGAGGCCTACAAGGCGACGTTCCGCGACAAGAACGATGTGATGGTGCTCGATCCCAGCTCCGAATTCTTCCGCTACCTGAGGAACCAGGGCGGCCAGGGCACCAAGGCGTCGAAATAATCCGGCCGCCGTTTGCGCGCGACAAGGGGAACGGAGTGCCGGATTCGCTGTGGGCGGCATTTGCGCTGGTACTGGTCGTCGAGGGACTGCTGCCGCTTCTTGCGCCGCGCCTGTGGCGCGAGAGCTTCGCCAAACTCGTGACGCTCACCGATGGCCAGCTCCGGTTCATCGGCCTCGCGTCGATATTGATGGGACTCGCCGGTTTCTGGCTCGTGCGGCATGCGTAAGTGGATCCTCCCCGAATACATCGAAGACGTCCTCCCGGCCGAAGCCGAGCGGACCGAAGCGTTGCGCCGCTCGCTGCTCGATCACTTCCGCGCGCGCGGCTACCGGCTCGTGCAACCGCCGCTGGTCGAGCACCTCGATTCGCTGTTTACGGGTACCGGCCGCGACCTGGAGCTGCAGACATTCAAGGTCGTCGATCCGCTGTCGGGCCGTCTGCTCGGCGTACGCGCCGACATCACGCCGCAGGTCGCGCGCATCGACGCGCACCTGCTGAACGAGCCCGGTGTCACGCGGCTGTGCTACGCGGGCAGCGTCCTGCGCGCAGTTCCCGCCAGCGGCGCCAAGACGCGCGAGGTCATGCAGATCGGCGCCGAGCTTTTCGGCGAGCCCGGCATCGCCGGCGACCTCGAAGTGCTCGGCATGATCCTGTCCTCGCTCGCTGCGGCGGGCCTTGCCGGGCTGCACCTCGACCTTGGCCATGTCGGCATCTACCGTGCGCTTGCCTCCGGTGCCGGCATCGCGGGCAATGGCGAGGATACCGACTTGTTCGCCGCGCTTCGCGCCAAGGACGTGCCCGGCGTCGCCGCACTCACGGCGAAGCTGCCCGCTGCATGGCGCGAAGCGCTCACCGCATTGCCCGCGCTCTACGGGCCCGCGCAGGACGTTCTCGCCGCGGCACGCGCGCGGCTTCCCGACACCCCCGCCATTCGCAATGCACTGGCGGCACTGGCCGCACTCGCGCAATCGGCGCAGCCGCATGTCGAGGCGCTCCACATCGATCTTGCCGACTTGACTGGATATCATTACCACAATGGCCCGATCTTCTCGGTGTTCACCGCGGGCGAACCCTGTGCCATCGGCAACGGTGGTCGCTACGACGGCATCGGAAAGGCATTCGGGCGTGCGCGCCCTGCCACCGGATTCACACTCGATCTGCGCCAGCTCGCCGGCGTGGTCGCACGGGAAACCGCGTCATGAACTGCGAAAAGGGGCATCGAAGTCCGACTGTTGGAGCGCGGCGCCGCACCCGCCGTTTCTTCGAATCTGGGCGCTGAACCCGGGAAGGAAGCATGGGCAAGAACGTCGTCGTCATCGGCACCCAATGGGGCGATGAGGGCAAAGGGAAAGTCGTCGATTGGCTGACGGAGCACGCGCAAGGCGTCGTGCGGTTCCAGGGCGGACACAACGCCGGGCACACGCTTGTCATCGACGGCAGGAAAACCGTGCTGCGCCTCATACCGTCGGGCATTTTGCGGCCAGGCGTGTCGGTCTACATCGGCAACGGCGTCGTGCTTTCCCCGGCGGCGCTGCTGCAGGAGATCGGTGAACTCGAGAGCGCCGGCGTGGCGGTTCGATCGCGTCTCAAGATATCGCCGGCGTGCCCGCTGGTCCTGGCCTATCACGTCGCGCTCGACCAGGCGCGCGAAGGCGCGATGGGCGATGCGAAAATCGGGACGACCGGACGCGGCATCGGCCCCGCGTACGAGGACAAGATCGCCCGCCGCGCGATCCGCGTGCAGGACCTGTTCTATCCCGACCGCTTCGCGGCGAAGCTCGAACCGCTGCTCGAATTCCACAACTTCGTGCTGACGCAGTATTTCAAGCGCGACCCTGTTCCTTTCGCCAAGACGCGCGACGATGCGCTGGGGCTCGCCACGGAATTGCAGCCGATGGTCGCGGACGTGGCGGCGCTGCTGCAGGATGCGCGCGCCAAAGGCGATTCGCTGCTCTTCGAAGGCGCTCAGGGCGCGCTGCTGGACGTCGACCACGGCACGTATCCCTACGTGACATCATCCAATTGCCTCGCCGGCGCTGCTGCCTCCGGCGCTGGTGTCGGGCCGCAGTTTCTCGACTACGTGCTCGGGATCGTCAAGGCCTACACGACGCGGGTCGGAACCGGTCCGTTTCCGACGGAACTCACCGATGCCGTCGGCGCGGCGCTCGCCAAGCGTGGCAACGAATTCGGCTCGGTGACCGGTCGGCCGCGCCGTTGCGGCTGGCTCGACGTTCCCGCGCTCGTGCGTTCGCTGCAGTTGAATGGCGTCGACGGCCTCTGCATCACCAAACTGGACGTGCTGGACGGCATGAGCGAGATCCGGATATGCACGGGCTATACCGTGCGCGGCAACCCGGTCGCGCTCCTGCCGTCGGGCGCCGACGCGGTCGCCGAGTGCGTCCCCGTCTACGAATCGCTGCCCGGCTGGAACGAAAGCACGGTGGGCGCCCGGACGATCGACGCATTGCCATCGCAAGCGCGCGCCTACCTCGAGCGCATCGAAGCGCTCACCGGCGTGCCGATCGCGATGGTCTCGACGGGGCCGGACCGCGACGAGACCATCCTGCTGCGACACCCGTTTCGATAGGCGTCGGCGACCGGAACCACACACGCTTCGAGGAAAATCGAATGGCGAGCCTGCATGTGAGCTGGGACCAGTACAACACGCTCGTGGAGCGGCTTGCGCTCAATGTCTACGAGTCCGGCTACGATTTCGACCAGATCATCTGCATCGCGCGCGGCGGCATGCGCGTCGGCGACGTCCTGTCGCGCATCTACGAACGGCCGCTCGCGATACTGTCGACGCATTCGTACGCGGCGGAAGGCGGCACGATCCGCGGCGAACTCGTGATCGCCGAGCACATGACGATGACATCGCCGCGACTGGGGTCACGCGTGCTGCTGGTCGACGACATGGTCGATTCGGGCCACACGCTCGCCGCCGTGGAAAAGGCGCTGCCGTTGCGCTGGCCGGTCATCAAGGCCTGCAAGACCGCGGTGCTCTGGTGGAAGGCCTGCTCCACGGCCAAGCCGGATTACTACGTCGAGCACCTTCCCGACAATCCGTGGATCCACCAGCCGTTCGAGGTCTACGACACGCTCCGGCCCGAGGGCCTCAAGGCGCGGCTCCCCGTTCGGTAGGAGCGTCCGCGTAGCGGATGTGCAGGTCGCGCTGCGGGAATGGAATCACGATACCCGCCACGCTCAGCTTCCGCAGGATGGCAACGCGCAGCGCGCTCTGCGCCTTCAAGCCGGCGTCGATCGTGTGCACCCATGCGAGCAGCCGGAAATCGAGCGAGCTGTCGCCGAAGCCCCGGAACATCGCGAATGGCGCCGGATGCGTCATGATCTCCGGCACCTCGGCTGCCGCCTCCACCAGCAAGCGCATCACCTGTTCCGGCTCGGAACCATAGGCGACGCCGACATCGATGTCGTAGCGGCGCTGACGATCGGAGCGCGTCCAGTTCACCACTTCCTTCGACACCAGCTCGCCGTTGGGCATGATGACCTCCGCACCCTGCGTGGTCCGAACGGTGGAGGATCGGATCCCGATTCGTTTCACCTCGCCCAAGAGCGGACCGACTTCGATCAGGTCGCCGACGCCTACCGGCCGCTCGACGATGAGGATGAGGCCGGACACGAAATTGTTGACGACGTTCTGCAGCCCGAACCCGATGCCTACGCTGAGCGCCCCGGCGACCAGCGTCACCTTCGCCATGTCGATGCCGAGCGCAGCCAGCGTGAGCACCACGCCGACGATGATGATGGCCCAGCGGGTGAACGTGACAATGGCGTAGCCTGTTCCCGGCCGCAACTTCAATCTGGGCACCACTTCGCGATCGAGGATGAAACCCGTCATTCCGGTCAGAGCGAACGTCCCGATCGCGACAGCGAACGCCGTCACCACTGCGCTGGCCGCGATGGACACCGTTCCCACATCCAGGCGTGGTGTCCGCCATCGATTCGAGCGCCGACCGCAATACGGGAATGAGACCGAGACTACCCAGCGTGGTGATGGCCACGCCCTGCGATGGTAAAGCGTGGTGATCGCCAGCCGCAGTGCGCGCAACAGCGCAGGATCGCCGTTGCGCGCGCAACGAAGCCAGCTGACGATCGGCGTGGCAAGAAGCGCAAGCATCGCGCCATACAGCGCGAGGGCCGTGGCCCCGAAGATCAGTCCGAAACCCAGGACGCTGCCCATGCCTGCGCGCACCGATCGGATCGGCCCGTGAAACCAAAGATGACATGGAATGCGATCACCACTGCGCCGGCAATCACCAACGCGCCGCAGCGCGCACAACACCCGGGCCTACCCGCCGCAATGCCTGCTGCAACCGCCCGTGACGCAGATCGATGGCGACCGGCACGGCGACGCAAATCGCCTGCAGCAGAAGCAACAGCCGATCGGCAATCACGCTCGCCTCGTAAGCGACGCGCAAGATGAGCAGCACCGTGGCAAATGCGAGTCCATAGAGTGTCAGCGGAATGGGCGCCGGCAAAGCGCGCTGTACCAACATGGCGGCAGGGATCGGCGCGAGCACCAGCAGCGCCTCGTAGAACAGAAGCGGCGGATCGGGCGCCAGCCACCACAGCGACATCAACGCGATGAGCAACGATGCGACGACCGGTCGACCGTAGGCGCGCTGCAACATTCCAACGTCCTCCCCGGACCGTCGCGTGAAGAGCCAGCCCGTCAGCGCCAGTACGCCAAAAAACAGCATGGTCAGACCGGCTTGCCTCGTCGCACCAGATAATCGCGCAGCACGCGCCCGGTCGCACGCAATTCCGCTGCAACGAGCTTCGAGATGATCGGGCGACGCGCGAAGCTGCCAGAGCGGGGACTTTTCCAGCTTGCATTCGCTGCGAACGGATGCGTTCCTGCCGCGTGGCGACGAGTGTGCGGGTGTCGTCGATGCGCGCCTGCAGAGCCAACCCGCGGTCCAGTGCGAGCAACACGTCGTCGCGAAACTCCTGGACGCGAGCATTCGTACGTTGAATCTTCGCTTCGATCGATCGCGCACGCTCGAGCACCGGCGCGGGAACGCGCTGATGCTCCAGGAACAAGATGCCGCTCCTGCCATTTCCGGACGTTCGACTCGAGCAGGTTGCCATCATGTTCCAGGCGCCGGACGATCGCACCGAGATGGTCGACAATGGCCGTAACCGCGCGACGGAATTCCCTCAGCTGGCGCTCGAAGTCAGTCGGATCGATCAGTTCGGCCTTGGCCGTCTCTCTGCGGAGCGAGCGCGTCGAATTCCTCCTCCAGCACGGCAATCCGCTGCGCCAGGTCGCGCCACTGCCCGGCCTGTTCGAGATGAGCCAGCGCTTCGCGCTGCAAGTCGGCTGCGATACTTTGCGTGACCGTGTCGGCGACGGTCGCGGCAGGTGTGACGGTTGCAGGAGGCGCTACTGCGGCGGCAGCGGGCGTGGCGGCGGCCGATGGCGTTGGCTGCGCGCTGACGATCCCGGGCGGGAACAACAGGATGACCGCCGTCAGCGCGATCGACACCCGGCGGATGGGCCTGATGCCTTGCCTGACGGCTGTTACTCATCTGACGTCCCGGATTTCCGGACCTTGTGGGGCCGCACACGAGATGTTTCCAATACATGATCGGCATGGTAGTGCGGACGACGGCCTGGCGGGGCTAACGTGCGCCGCGATCGAGCGCACGGATCGCGTCCGCAATGTCGCCGCTCAATCGGGCGAGCGCGCGACTATGGGCGGCCGCCAGCGCATCATAGCCCTTGCCCTGGACCGGCTCGCGAACCGTCGTGCGCCCTGTCTCGGCCTTGCCGTCCTTCGTCCTGCGCACGAGCCAGACGGCATCCAGCGTCGCGGCGTCGCCCGGCGCCGATTCGAAGCCGTGCACCTCGATGGCAGCACGGTACGCGGTGTCCGCGTTCAGAGACTGCTGGAAAAGCGACACGTGCGGCGTACCGAGTATCGCGACGAGATTCTCGGCGACGACGCGCGCGATGTTGTTCTGCAGAGGTGACGCCCAGCGGTTGAACTCGTCGAGCTTCACCTGGTTCGGGCCAGTGCTCACGACGATCTGCGGCAGGTCGACGATGGCGGGAATCGATACGGGGCCGACGACGACGGTGAGATTCGACGCCGTCGCCGCGGATGTGGACGTCCGGCTCAGCGTGTAGAAGTTCGACGGAGGCGACGCGCAGCCGGCGGCGAACGCTGCCAGCGCGAACAGGATGACAATCGGTGCAACGCGGCGCATCACGGTTTCTCCTCGGCTTTGCCCCGGATCAGCATTTCGGGATGACGTTCGAGATAGTCGGCGAGGATGCGTACCGAACGCGCCGCGCGCGTCACCTCCTGCAACGTATCGCGCAGATCCTGCGGGGCCGGCGAGTCCTTGCCGAAGAACGTCGCGTCCGCATGCTTCAGGACCCGATCCGCCTCGGCGATCGCACGGCGCATCTCCTCGAGCGCCTTCGTGCCCTCCGGAACCCACTGCGCATCGACGCGCTTCACCAGCGTGTCGGCATCCTTGATCGCCAGTTCGAGCGAGGCGAGCGCCCTCCTCAATTCGACCCCGATCGCATCGAGCGGCATGTTGTCGATCTTCGTCAGGATGCTGTCGACCTTCGTCTCGAGGCTGGTGAGGGTACCGGGGATCACGGGGAGTTCCAGCGGGTCCCGCGTCCAGTCGATCTTCACCTTCGGCGCCTTCGGGTAGTACTCCAGCGCGACGAACAGCTCCCCGGTGAGGAGACTCCCGGTTCGCAGCTGTGCGCGCAGGCCGCGCTCGTCGACGATGCGGCGGATCATCCGCGATGCGCGCTTCCGTGCTCATCTCCTCGATATCTTTTCCGGACGTAGCCTGTTGCTGTTTCGACAAGCGTCCGACGAGTCTCTCGGGGAAAAACGTGACGAGCACATTCGGTCGAAACTCCAGCGTCGTCGCGTTGAACGCAAGGCTGATGTCGACCACCTCGCCGACCGGCAGGCCGAACAGCGTCACCGGTGCGCCGACCGAAAGCCCGCGCACCGACTCGTTGAAGCGGAGCACATAATGGCGCTGGTACGGATCCGGCTGCTTCATCGCGATGGCCCGGTTGCGATAAAGCGTGAACCTCGTTTGCGCCGGGGCGGGCCCGGTCGAACGCAGAAAATCCGGCGCGTCGAACGCGAGACCGCCGACCAGCAGCGCGACCACGGATTCGGTGCGCACATCGATGCCGTTGGCACCCAACGAGACATCGATGCCGCTGACGTTCCAGAAGCGTGTTTCGCGCGTGACGAATTTGTCGTAGGGCGCGTTTACGTACACGATGATCTCGACCGACTTGCCGTCATCGGCCAGTTTGTACCCCGCGACCTGGCCGACATCCAGCTGGCGGTAATAGACCGGCGCACCGACACCCAGCGAGCCCAGCGTGCTCGCCTTCAGGATGAAGCGCTGGCCGCGCTGCCCGGCAATGAAGGGCGGCTCGTCGAGCCCGACGAAGGTGCGCTCCGACTTGACGGATTTGCCGTCCTTGAGGCCGATGTAGTTGCCCGAAAGCAGCGTGCTCAACCCCGAGACCCCGCTCAAGTTGATACGCGGCTCGACGATCCAGAACTTCACGTCTTCGACCATCAGGCCGGCAGCGTGCTTGGCGATCTTGGCGGTAACGTGCACTTTTTCGTAGTCGTCGGAAAACTGCACCGCCGTCACCAGACCGATCGTCACGTCCTTGAACTTGATGGGAGTCTTGCCGGGTTCGATTCCTTGCGCAGCGCTGAACGTGATCTGGATGGTCGGACCTTCGCTCAGGATGCGTTGCACCGCGATTCCGATGGCGACCAACGCTGCAAGGACCGGAATGATCCAGACAATCGATATCCGCGTCCGTTTTTTCCGCACGACCGAGGCTTGCGGCAGATCGCGAAGATCGGGTTCGTCAGTCATGGCGGCCTTGTGGGCGATTGGCGGAATCCCAGATCAGCCTGGGATCGAAAACCTCGGCAGCGAGCATCGTCAGCACCACCACCGCCGCGAAAAATAGCACACCGGCACCGGGCGCCACCGACATCAGGGGTTGCAACTGCACGAGGGCCACCGTAAACGTGACGACAAAGACATCGAGCATCGACCAGCGTCCGATCAACTCCACGATCCGATACAGGCGTGTGCGCTCGCGACTGCTCGTGACGGACCTGCGCTGCACCGTCACCAGCAGGTAGACGAGTGCGGCGAGCTTGCCGAGCGGAATCATCACGCTCGCGATCAGCACGATGAGTGCCAGCGGCCACGATCCCGACGCGTAGAGATACGCCACGCCGCTCAGGATCGTGTCGCCCTCCGAGGTCCCGAACGTGGTCGTGTTCATCACCGGCAGCACATTGGCCGGGATGTAGCAGATCGCCGCGGCGATGACGAGCGCCCACGTTTGCTCGATCGATGCATGACGCCGCATCTCGAGCTTTTCGCCGCAACGGCGACAGTATCCGGGTGCGTCCGCGGACGCTGGCCGTGACAGGAGATCGCAGGCCTCGCACGACAGGAGTCCGACCTGCGCGGCGGTCACGGCGTTGCCGGTCATCGCGGCGCTTCCGCGACGGAAGTCCCGGAGCGCACCGGCGGTGTTTCGCGGTCCGCCCAATCGACCCTCTGCCAGAGGTCGCGGGCGTCGAAGGTGACCATGATCGCCGGGATGAGAACAATCAGCGCGCCAACCGCAACCATTCCGATACCCGCCTCGACGGTGGCCAGTTCCGCGATCTTGATCAACGCGACGAGTATGCCGAGCATCATCACTTCGAGCATCGACCATGTCTGGAAATGACGTGCCCAGCGCAGCAACTCGCCAACCCAGCGTGGCACGGGGGAGCGCCGCGCCGCAAGCAGAAGTGTCGACATGAGAAGCAGGTAGATGCCCGGGGCGATCACCGCGCAGAAAGCGATGAGCGCGCCGATGATCGGTTCATCCTCCATCCACATTTCGTAGGCACCGCCGGCGACGGTCGTGCTCGCCGACCGTCCGACGGCCGACAGGTCCATCAGGGGCGAGAAATTGGCGATGACAAACACGATCACGGCCGCGAGGGTCAGTGCGAGCGTCAGGTCGGGCGGGCCGGACGGCCGTCTGGCGAGCGTCGCGCCGCAGCGCGCGCAATTCGCCTTTGCGCCAGGCGGCAGCGGCGGGATCCGCTGCAGCATGTCGCAGTCGGGACAGGCCGCCGCTGACAACTCCGTCCGGGAGGTCATGGCGAACCCACAATGGCGCGGGGCTCGGCGGTGTGGTGCAACATGGCACTTGCAATCGTCGGAAACAGTAGTACGGACAGCAGCGCCGCACCGATCAGAGCGGCCGCAACATCCGGGCTCATCTTGCCCGCGTGCAGTCCGATCTCGGTGATGACCACCATGATCGAGAGCGACGGCACCGCCGCAAACAACGCAAAGGGCAGTCGTTGCGCCTTTGCGACGTCGTGGCGGTAGAGCAGGACCGGAAGGCCCCGCACGGCAAGGAACAAGAGCGCGAAGGCCGGCACCATGAGCATGGTGGTCGCATCCTGCGCCAGCGCGGCGAAATCCAATTTGATTCCGGTGCCAACGAAAAAAAATGGGTAAAACCACCCGAAGGCAACGGCATCAATCTTTTCACGAAACAGCTTTTCGTAATCGCCGCGCGTGGCCTGCCTCACCACCATGCCGGCCGCGAAGGCGCCGAGGATGCTCTCGAATCCGAATCCTGACGCCAGTACCGCCAACGCGGCCAGAATCAGTATCGCGAGTCGTACCGGAAACTGGGTACTCGTGTGCATTTGGCGACCCAGGAATTTAAGTACCGGCGGCGACGGTGCGCCCAATCCAACGGCGATCGACGTCCCGACGATCGCGAGGAAGACCAACAGCAGCCCTACCTCCTGCACGGTGCTGAACTGGGTGGACAGCAACAGCGACATCGCGATGATTGGCCCCAGCTCGCCTAGTGTCCCTGCTGCCATGATGAGGCGACCGAACGGCTTATCGAGGTAACCCCCATCCCGAAGGACGGGGACGAGGACGCCGAGCCCCGTCGTGCAAAGTGCGATCGAGACCATGCCAGGCGCGCGCACTTGGGGGATAGCGTGGAGGAGCACCACGGCGCCAAGTCCCAGTGCCAGCGACCCTACCCAGCCACGGACGGCCAGCGAAAGCGGACGGCCTTTTATCTCGCTGAAATGGAGTTCCAACCCTGCCATGAACATCGTCATGGCCATGCCGAACACGAACATGATCTCGATGAATCCGTCGAACCTGACCAGGTCGAGCGCGTGCGGACCGATGGCAATACCGAGCAAGACCTCGATGACCACTACCGGCAATCTGGAGCCGACGAAGGTCTGGGCTATAAGCGGCGCGGCGACGGCGGCGAGAAACACCCAGAGTACAGGGTGACCGGTCAACACTGGTTGATCCCGATCGTGCGCAATTTGGATGCCGTCGCCACCGCACTCCTCTCAACGACCTGATGACTCGCGCTACGCTGCATCCATGGTAAGCATGAATCGACCCTTACGCCCGGAATCCCGCCAGCCGCAACAAGTACCAGAACGACGCGACGATGCCGAAGGCAAAGGGCGCGTCGCGGACGGCAAACATCACGACGCCGGCCAGCCGATTATGCCTCGGCGCCTCGCGCTGCCGGCGCTTGAACAACGATGGCCGCGCATCGCCGGGCGCCCGATCCGTCATTACTTCGCCGGCTCGACCTCGTAGTTGGCGTAGCCGAATTCGTTGCTGCGTGCCGCGATGTATTTGTCGCCCAGCTTGTAGACCGTCACGTCGAACTGCGTGCCGTCGACGTTCGGTGATGAGACGTCCGTCGCGGATCTCGTACTGCACGTCGCCACCGTGCATCAGCTCGCCCGCCTCGCGTCAGTCGCGATCGGCTTCCCGTCCACCGCCGTGACCAGGCGCCGGCCCGTCGGCGCCGTAGAGAATCTCGAAGCGCTGTCCGGTGACCGTGTTGCGCACGTTGACCGTCTTGCCCACGATCAGCTCCTTCAGCTGCGCGTCGGTCGAGCGCCACCGCGCCCTGCTGCTTCAGATCGGCCACCGTCACGCCCGGCTTGGCGGCCTTGCGCGCCTCCGCGCTCGGCGTGTACCAGATCGGCGAACTCCACGCGCGCTCCTGGATCACCGGCTGGAAGCCGGGACCACTCGGCGGAACCCTGCCCAGCTTCACGGCCTGGATGGTGCTCCAGCGCGGCGTCGGGATCTCCAGCACGCGCGCGTAGTAGAAGGCGTCGAGGCTCGGATCGAATTCCGGATCCGTCCACACCGTCTTCAGCTCCACCGCGCCGATGGTGTTCGTGTAGGTGCCCTTGGCTGAGATTCACCGTGGAGCCGATCGGCGGCACCTTGCCGGTGGCCGGATCGGGCTTGCGCGTCGCCCGCCCAGGCGACGTCGTAGACCTTCTCGAACGACTGCCCGTTCTTGCTCCAGCCCTTGACGATCTGGATGCGATCGAGGTTGGCGCTGTCGGGATCCTTCATCGCCCAGACGGCGAACGACGGCGCCTTGGCCGTCGGCGCCGGCAGGTCGGCTCCCATCGGCACGCCCTTGGCATACGCGGTCTTGACCCAGTCCTTCTGCTTCAGCAGTCCGGCGCCGAAGTCCCAGCCGCCGAAGAAGCGCACCGGGATGCGCACGCCGCTGGTGGAGTAGGTCTCCTTGCGCTTCATCGCCGTCGAAGATCGCCTCGCGCGTATTCTCCTCCGCCCACACCGCGCTCAGGCCCGCGGGCGTGACCCAGAGGCTGTTGAGTCCCAGCACCGTGGCGCCGTCGATGCGCTTCTCCGATCGTGTCGTCGACGGTGCCGTGCACGCCGAAGAAGTTGTCCTGCCGGTAGGGCACGACGCTGACGTGCGAATCCGAGCCGCTCACCACGCCGAACTTGTAGGGATTGAAGCCGCGCGCCTGCTCCATCGCGATGCCGTCCTTGTAGGCCTGCCGGACGTAGCTGCCGTACTCGCTGCGGCGGCGGGCCCGGCCGGCCCAGGAGTGTGCCAGACGAAGACCTCGTAGTTGGCGAACTCGTCGTTCGGCGAGAGTCCCGGCGTCGTCTCCGACTGGCCCTTGACCTGCTTCATCTCGGTCAGCGGCTCGTTGCGCATCCGCGCCTCCGCCCAGGCCTGGTCGATCGGCCGGCCCGTGTGGTCCACCTCGGTCGGGAACATGAAGCCGTCGCTCAGGTTCGCGTTGTGCGAAATCGCGAGCAGCTCGTTGCCCGCCGCGCGCTGCTCGTCCATCCACTTCCAGAGGTCGCGCGGATCGGTCGAATCGAGCGGCGTGAACGGCACCTGCGGCACCTTCTTCGAGTCCAGGAAGAAGATGTTGCGGTGCAGGTTCTTGGAATCCGGCGTGGACGTCCATTCGTAGGCGGCGAACGTCGTGAACTTGCCGGGCTGATAGTACTTGTCGGCGATCGTCGACGATCCGCTTCCAGACGGGAGCGACCACCTCGGGGTCGCTGAGCTCCTTGATCCGGACGCCCTTGGCGATGGTGACCGACAGCACCTTGAAGGCGAGCATGCGGATCCGCGCGGACGCCGACGCTTGAGCGCCTCCGCCAGCGAGCGGCGAGTTCTTCCGCAGCGGCGACTCGGGATCGCATCGCCTCCTGGATCATGCCCATGTACTCCGAGTGCTCGGTGACCGCACCCCAGTCGAGCGGCTTGGTGATCTTCACCTGGAAGCCACCGGGATGGAGCGACGGGCTTGCCCAGCGCGTACTGGTAGAAATCCTCCGGGCCCGGTCAGCGTGTCGCCGAAGGCGAACGCATCGAACGACCAGCTCGTGTGCAGGTGCGTCTCCCCGTAATAGACGTTGCGTTCGGGGTTCTTCTGCTGCGCGAGCGTCGGGGTCGCCGGCAGGCTCAGGAACCCGGCGCCGATCAGTGCAAGGGCTACGGAACGAATTTGGCAGAGCATCGGATGTCCTCCCACGTCGCAATTGTTCGAATCCGCGGCGGGCAATCGCCATTCGCTCGATGCAGCCGCGATTACGGGAATGCGCTCAAAAGTGCAAGGCAACGCCGAGCTGCGGGCCGCTCATGTTGAGGTCGGCGATAGGCTTGCCCGACTTGCCGTTCCAATCGAGATACCGCCATACCGCCACGACCTCGCCCCAGGAGTAGGCATAGCCCACCCCGCCGGCGGCTTGCCAGGTGAGCGACGTCGCGCCGGTGCCGACGTCGAGATAGAACGGCACGAACCACTTGCGATTGTCTCCGAATGCGTAGCGACCCTTGACCCCGACGATGCCGTCCCAGAGGGTGTCGCTGATACTCTTGGTGCCGCTGCGACCCGGGAGGACGATCGGTCCGACATCGCCGGTAATCGACCAATTGAGCCGCGGCTTGACGTACAGCATCCGCCCGCCCGCGAGCAGGTCCACGGTCCACGCCGGGTCGGCCGCCACGCGGTACTCGCCGGCCACCGTCCATACCCAGCTCTTGAGGTCGACGCTCTTGGTGGTAGTGGCGGTGGCGGGAATCGCGATGCCGCCGATCGAGAAATCGCGTGTCTGCGTTTGGGTTCCGCCAAGGTCCATGTACAGCACGTCGTTGAACACGCCCCAACGTCCATTGTGCGCATCGAGCGCCCCCATGAACGTCATCTTGAGGTGGTTGATGATGTCGCTCCGGCTGAAATGGATGTCGGAACTGCCCAGGTCCCCGGGGAAATTCACCTTGCCGTCGATGACGGGGAGCAGGCCATAGATGTTCGCGGTGAATTGCCACTTTCCGGATTCCCAGCCGGGTTGGGCCGACTGGGCAGCCGCCGACGTCGACAGAAACGCGGCGGCGGCGAAACAAAGAACGGACACAGCGCCGCTGAGGGAACGGGAGACTTTCATCGTGAACCTCGTGGTGGTGAAAGGAGACGGGTCAATGTCGATGCAATTGCGCGATCACGCTGCCGCACGCGTCAGGGCGTGGGCACGACGGTGTAATAGATGCCATTCGCGCCGTAGGACGGCTGGAACCACGTGTTGCCGCACAGGTAGTAGGTCTTTCCGCCCACGTTCGGGGTCACGCACCCTGCCGGCACCGCGGCGTAATTGACGCCCATCGTATAGACCCCACCGGCAGGCGCCGAAGCAGCGGCCGCGCCGGTGGCCACTCCAGCGCTGTACGCGGCGCTCGTCGCGGCGGCTGTATTGGCACTGCCGGTCGCGACACCCGCGGCATAGGCGCTCGAAGTCGCCGCCGCCGTGTTGGCGGATGCCGCGGACGCGCCCACCGCCGCGCCGACGATCGCGCCTGCTGCTGCCGCGCAGCCGTAACAGCCCGACGAGTAGTAGGGAACGGCAGTCGGCGGGTGATACACCGGATAGGTCGGCGGATGGTAGTACGTGGCCCCCGACGGATACGTATGCGCGACGCCGGCGCCGTACGCGCCGTACGTGCTGCCGCCGTACACATTGGTGTGCGACGTGCCGCCCCCGTACGCGTGCGAGGTGCTGCCGCCGTACGCGTTCGTGTGCGAGGTGCCCTGGCCCGCCGTATGTGACGAACTGCCGCCCCAGGCATTGGTGTGGCTGGTGGAACCGAAGCTGTGGCTCGTGCTGCCACCATAGCGATTGCCGCTCGACCACGCGGTCGCCGGGCCGGCCCACAACGTTGTCGCCAGAAGAACCGTAACGCCCATGATGATCGGTTGCATGATGTGCCGCCTCATTGCGACTTCGGTGGGGACTTCGGCGCCGCAGCCTTGGCCGCGTTCGGCCTGACCAGTGGCTTGACGCCCGGCGGCGCGGCGCGGGCCGGACTCATGAACGCGATCCGTTTTCCGGCTTGCGCCTTCTGCGACGCAAACGCGCCAGGCGCCAACGCGGGATCGAGCTGCCAGTTCGACAGATCCATCTCGTGGCGCAGTGCCAGCGGGTCGTCGCGATACACGGCACGGATGCGGCGGGGCAGCTTGTCGTCGGCGCCGATCCAGATCTGCAGGAAGACGTCGTTGTTGGCCCACGCGACCATGTCCGTCTTCACGCCGCCCACCACTGCCGACGGTCCGATGTAAAACGCGAGGATCGCCCCATCCGTCAACGCGGCGTACGGATCGTCGACGAGAAGATCGGTGAACGGGAAAAAGATGGCGGCCGTGTCGTACGCGGCCTTCAGTGCGGCGTCGATCGTCGGTGGCGCATCGGCCACCGCGACCAGATCCTCGGCCGGCACGTACGCCATCATCGCCTTGCCATCGTAGTAGAACTCCGACGCCGGCCCGTCGCCGGGCGTGATCACCTTGAGCTTGTCCGGCCGCTGCATCGTGACGTCGTGGCGCGTCGTGTAGACGATCGGCGGCCCGAGCTTGCTCGGATACTCGTAGCTGACGACCGCGGTAAACGACATCGTCTTCGCCGCCGCGAGCCGCGCGCTCGTCGCCTTGAGCAGGTCCATCGCGCGCGGTTCGACCACCAGCTTGAACTCCGGCGGCGCCGGCATCTTCTGCGACGTCGCCCGAGGTGCCGCTTTTTTGGCTTTGGCGGACGGCGTCGCCGCTTTGGCGTCCGGCGCCGGCGTCTGCGCCAAGGCGTCGCCCGCTACGAGTACGCCAACGATCAACGCCAGCATCCCGCTGCGCGTGGCGCGCGCACGGATTGTCATTGCCATGATTCGCCCCGACCCATCCGCATCATCAAGGGATCATCCCGCAGTCGAACATCTTGTTCATCACCGGACCCGCGATCTTGTTGAAGAACGCCTGCCGCATCTGCGGATCGCTCTTGAGGAAGCCCATCACGCGCTGCTCTTCCGGGCCGTGCTTGCCCTTGTTCTGCCACAGCTGCTCGCAGGTGGAACTCTGGTACTTCTGGATGACCTTGTCGGCCACCATGTTCATGATCGGGAACTGCGCCACGGAAACGCCGGCGAAAAGCACGACGGGCACAGCCGCCAACAGCCAGATACGCTTGGTCATGATTTGCTCCTTGTGAAAAAATCGAATTGTACGGTTACTCGCTCGCGCGGATCTTGCGCTGATTCATCACGCGCCTGGAGCGTGCGGGGACTTGGCCTGCGGTTCGCGGTATGATCCGGTCATGCCGACCGGCGCATGCTGACGTCGCATAGCTCGCGGCCGATACGTCGGCGGCGACCTTCGCGTCGAAGGCCGCCGACTCGCACGAAACGCGCATCAGGTTGCCCCGCGCGCCATCGGAAGCCATGCTTCACCACCCAAATGAAGTGGTGCCCAGGAAAGGACTCGAACCTTCACAGTGTCGCCACCGCTAGGACCTGAACCTAGTGCGTCTACCAATTCCGCCACCTGGGCAAAGGTAACTTTTAATTTTACGTTTCGGACCCTGCATTGTCAAAGAAACCCGCCCCAGTCCCCAAGTCACGCTCCGCCAAACCGAAGGCGGCGAAAGTGCCCGCGCCGCGCTCGAAACGGGCGCGCCCGGCATCCCATCCTGCCGTCACGCCGGCGCGCGGCGCGTATGGTGCTCCTACCCTCGATGCCGACGCTCTTAAGGCGCCACGCGCGCGCCGGAAGCGCGATGACATCGATCCCGCGCTGCTGCCGTCGCGCGGGGCGATACTCGACGCGCTGCAAGAGGCCGGCGTGCCGTTGCCGGCCGCCGAACTCGCGCGCGAGATGGCGGTAGACCGGCGCGCGCGTAACGCGTTTTTCGGACGCGTCGAGGCGATGCAGCGCGACGGCCAGCTGCTGATGAATCGAAAGGGCGAGCTTTGCGTCACAGCCAAGATCGACCTCGTCAGTGGCACGGTGCAGGGCCATCCCGACGGTTTCGGTTTCCTCGTTCCCGACGACGGCGGCGCGGATCTCTTTCTCAATCCCGCCGAAATGCACAAGGTGCTCCACGGCGATCGGGCGACGGCAAGGCGCTCGGGCGTCGATCGGCGCGGCCGGCCCGAGGGTCAGATCGTCGACGTGCTGGCGCGGGCGAACGAGTCCATCGTCGGCCGCCTCTACGAGGAGCGCGGCATCACGTTCGTCGTCGCGGAAAATCGCCGCATCAATCAGGATCTGCTGGTATCGCCGGACGAGCGCGGCGGCGCGAAATCCGGCGATGTGGTCGTCGTCGAGATCGTGGAGCAGCCATCCACGCAGCGCGAAGCAATCGCGCGCGTGGTCGAGGTGCTGGGCGGCTACACCGACCCCGGCATGGAGATCGAAATCGCGTTGCGCAAGCACGATCTGCCGCACGAGTTCTCGCTGGGCGCGCGCAAGCAGGCCGGCAAGCTCCCGGCCACGGTGACCGACGGCGACCGCGCCGGGCGCGTCGACCTCACGGCGCTGCCGCTCGTGACGATCGACGGCGAAACGGCGAAGGACTTCGACGACGCCGTCTACTGCGAGCGCAAGGGCAAGGGGTTCCGGCTGATCGTGGCGATCGCCGACGTTTCGCATTACGTGAAGGATGGCGACCCGCTGGACCGCGATGCGCGTGAACGCGGCACGTCGGTGTATTTCCCGCGCCGCGTGATCCCGATGCTTCCGGAGGCGCTGTCCAACGAGCTCTGCTCGCTCAAGCCGGACGTCGACCGGTTGTGCATGGTCTGCGACATGGACGTTAGCGGCGAAGGCGCGATCAAGAAGCACGCGTTCTATCCGGCCGTGATGCACTCGCGGGCGCGGCTCACGTACACGCAGGTGTGGAGCTGGCTTTCGGAACCGACGAGCGTCCCGCGCGAAGCGAAGGCGCTCCTGCCCCGACTCACCGATCTCTACGCGCTGTTCCATGCGCTCAAACGCGCCCGGGAAGCGCGCGGCGCGATCGACTTCGACAGCGTCGAGATGCAGCTCGAGTTCGATGTTCAGGGCAAGATCGTCCGGATCGTGCCGGTCGTGCGCAACGACGCGCACAAGCTGATCGAGGAATGCATGCTCGCGGCGAACGTCTGCACCGCGGAATTCCTGACCCGGCACGAGCACCCCGCGCTCTACCGCGTACACGAGGGGCCGACACCCGAGAAACTCGCCGTGCTCCGGGATTTCCTCGCGAGTTGCGCGCTTGCATTGCCCGGCGGCGACGAGCCCACCGCTTCCGACTACGCGAAACTGCTGTTGCGGATAAAGGATCGCCCCGATTATGCGCTGTTGCAGACCGTGCTCCTGCGTTCGCTGCAGCAGGCGCGGTATCGACCGGATAACGTCGGCCACTTCGGCCTTTCCTACGACGCCTACGCGCACTTCACGTCACCGATCCGCCGTTATCCGGATCTCACCGTCCACCGCGCGATCAAGGCCGTGCTCGCGGGCCGGCAGTACAAGCCGGCGGGCACGTCGTGGACCGAACTCGGCGTGCACTGTTCGCTCACCGAGCGCCGTGCCGACGACGCGACGCGCGACGTCGAGAACTGGCTCAAGTGCTATTTCATGCAGGACAAGGTCGGCGCGTCGTTCGATGGAACGATCAGCGGCGTAACGAGCTTCGGCCTCTTCGTCACGCTGGACGGCCTTTACATCGACGGCCTCGTGCACGTGACCGAGCTCGGGCGCGACTATTTCCATTTCGACGCCGGACGCCACGCCATGATCGGCGAGCGCAGCGGCCGGATATTCCAGCTTGCCGGCCGCGTGCGTGTGACGGTCGCCCGCGTCGACCTCGAAACGGCGAAGATCGACTTCACGCTGGCCGATGTCCCCGCCACGGGAGCGCCCGATTCCGGGGCGCCCGCCCCTCGCAGCGCTGCCGGACGCTCGGAGCGGCCACGTCGGCCCGCTGCCAAACGCTGAGCCTTTCTTGCGGATGGATCTCGTCGTCCAGGGCCCGGCGATCGGCGCGGCTGACATCGCGGCCATCGCATCGCTCACCGGTGCGCAGGCAATTCACGCGCTTGCCACGGTGTCGCTGCAAGCCTTCCGGCTCGCACACGTTACGCCGCATCGGGAAGTCGTCGACCTCTGCGCGGCCGCCGGCCTGGATCACGCGTTCGTGCCGCCGGACTTGACGTGCGAGCGCGTGCGCGTCGTCGCGATGGACATGGACTCGACGCTGCTCGCCATCGAGTGCATCGACGAGATCGCCGACCTCGCCGGCATCAAGCGGCAAGTTGCGGCCATCACGGCGGCGGCGATGCGCGGCGAAATGGATTTCGCCCAGAGCCTTGCGCGACGGGTATCGCTCCTCGCCGGTTTTCCGATCGCGGAGCTCGATCGCGTCTACGACGAGCGGCTGGTTCTCTCGCCGGGGGCGGAACGGATGCTGAACGAGTTCCGTGCTGCCGGCGCGAAGACGCTGCTCGTATCCGGCGGGTTTACCTATTTCACGGACCGGCTCGCCGCGCGGCTCGGGTTCGACGCCACCGCCGCGAACACCCTCGAAATCGCCGATGGCCGGTTGACCGGTCGCGTCGTGCCGCCGATCGTCGACGGCGAAGTGAAGGCCGCGCGCCTGGCGGCAATGCGGAAGCGCCATGCGGGTGCCGACGGCATTGTGCTCGCTATCGGCGACGGCGCGAACGATGTGCCCATGCTGAAGGCCGCCGATGTTTCGATAGCGTACCGCGCCAAGCCGGTCGTGCGAGCGCAGGCGACCTACGCGATCGACCACTGCGGGCTCGACGGCGTGCTCAACCTGTTCGCGTGACGATCCCGGGCGGGCGCATTCGCGGCGGCAGGCGTGGCGGCCCGCGCCGTGCGGTCAGTCGTCGAAATCGCCTTCGTCCATCCACGCCATCTGGATCGCTTCGAGTATCTTCTCGCCGCTGTGCTTCGGGTCGTCGTCGAACCCGGCGAGGTCGAGCACCCAGCGCTTGAGATCCGTGAACAGGATCGTTCGCGGGTCGACGTCGGGATGCGTGTCGGCGAGCGCCATCGCGATCTCGCGGGTGTCGGTCCATTTCATCGGAGCCTCCTGCGCTAGCGCATTCGTTCGCGGCCGGAAATATGAAGGCCAGCAGTTCCGGTGCTAGTGTTTTTCTTTTGCGTAGTTGATCGTATAGCGCGGTATTTCGATGACGAGCGCGCCGTCGTCGACAAGCGCCTGGCAGGAAAGCCGCGACAGCGGCGTCAGCCCCCACGCGCGATCGAGCAGGTCGTCCTCGTCCTCGGTCGATGGCGACAACGTAGAAAGGCCTTCCCGGACGATCACGTGGCAGGTCGTGCACGCGCACGACTTTTCGCACGCGTGCTCGATTTCGATCCCCTGCGCGAGCAGATTGTCACAGATCGAAACACCCTTCTCCGCCTCGAAAGTCTTCCCTTCCGGGCAGACCTCCGGATGCGGGAGCACGACGATCCTGGTCATGGGCGGCGGTTCCGACGTCAGCCGAGGGCGTCGACGCGGCGGCCCGTCAACGCGCGCGCGACACCGCGATCCATCCGGCGCGCCGCCAGTTCCTCTGTCGCGCGATTGAGCGCCTCGATCGCGGCCACGAGCGCCGGGCCATCGCCGAGCGCGCGCTGGCGCACGACCCGGGCAACCGTTTCGTCGATCGCGCGACGCTCGGCGTCGGAAAGCAGGTCTCCATCCGCCGCAAGCGCCTTGTTCGTCGCAGCGACGAGCTGGTCGGCGTCGACCTCCGCTTCGGCCAGCGCACGTGCGGCGATGTCCTCCGCAGCATGCGCGACCGATTCCTGCAGCATTCGCGCGATCTCGGCATCCGACAGGCCATAGGACGGCTTGACGACGATCGCCGCCTCGATTCCCTTCGTCTGCTCGCGCGCGGTCACCGACAGCAGGCCATCGGCGTCGACCTGGAACGTCACCTTGACGCGCGCCGCGCCGGCGGCCATCGGCGGAATGCCGCGCAACTCGAACCGGGCGAGCGATCGGCAATCGTCGACCTTCTCGCGCTCGCCCTGGACCACGTGGACCGCGATCGCCGTCTGCCCGTCCTTGAACGTGGTGAACTCCTGCGCGCGCGTCACCGGAATCGTCGAGTTGCGCGGCACGATCTTCTCGGCGAGTCCGCCCATCGTCTCGAGCCCGAGCGACAACGGGATGACGTCGAGCAGCAGCCAGTCGTCGCCGGAGGCGCGATTGCCCGCCAGCACGTTGGCCTGGACCGCGGCGCCCAGCGCCACGACCTGGTCCGGATCGAGATTGGTGAGCGGCGGCTGGCCGAAGAATTCGCCTACGGCCTGCGGATCTGCGGCATCCGCGTCGCGCCTCCGACCAGACGACGCCCTGAATGTCGGCGGGCGTCAGCGCCGCGTCGCGCAACGCACGCTTCACCGGCCCGCAGCGTCTTCGCCACGAGGTGCTGCGGTGATCTGCCGTGAACGTATCGGCGGTAAGCGAAAGATCCAACTTGGTCCCGTCGGACAGCGTGGCGATGATGGGCGCCGCGTCGTGCCGGGTCAGGTTCTCCTTCGCCTCGCGCGCCTTGACCATCAGGAGCCGCGTATCTCCGGGCGAGAGCGGCGGCAGGCCGGCCGCCTCGAGGATCCAGCAGTAGACGCGATGATCGAAATCGTCGCCGCCCAGCGCCGAGTCGCCGCTTGGTCGCCAAGCACCTCGAACACGCCGCGCGTCAGCTTCAGGATCGAGATGTCGAACGTGCCGCCGCCGAGATCGTAGACTGCGTAGATGCCCTCCGACCGCGTTGTCGAGGCCGTAGGCGATCGCCGCGGCCGTCGGCTCGTTCAGCAGCCGCAGCACGTCGAGGCCGGCGAGCTTCGCGGCGTCCTTGGTCGCCTGGCGCTGCGCATCGTCGAAGTAGGCCGGCACCGTCACCACCGCGCCCGTCGAGCTTGCCGCCAAGCGACCGCCTCGGCGCGGACACTCAGCGCCCGCAGGATTTCCGCCGAAATCTCGACCGGGCTCTTCACGCCGGCCTGCGTCGCGAGCTTGACCATCCCGGCGCGATCGACGAAGCGGTAGGGAAAGCGACGCGCGTCGGCGCAGATCGGCGAGACCGCGGCCCATCAACCGCTTGACCGAGACGATGGTGTTCTGCGGATCGCGCGCCTGCATGGCCTGCGCCGCGTATCCGACGTCGACGCCGGTTCGCGCGTAGCGGACGATCGAGGGCAGCAGCGGATGACCGTCGTTCGTCCGGGCAGGACGACGGGAATGCCGTTGCGCACCGTCGCGACGAGCGAATTGGTCGTGCCGAGATCGATGCCGATCGGCACGCTTGTGCTCGCGCGTGGCCGGCGACGCCTCGGGTTCGGAGATCTGCAGCAGCGCCATCAGCAGCGAAGCCGAAAGTCGGAGGACAGCCGAAGGCAGATGCCGCGACGCGCAATGCGCTCGTACCGCACTACGTAGGCTCGAAGGTCGGGCATCAGTCCTCCTGCGCCGCGAGCATCGCGTCGATATCGGCCGCGAACTTTGCCAGGAAGCGCAGTTCGCGCACCGTCGCACGCGCCGCTTCCCACGCCCCGTCGATGTCGAGCAGCACCTGGAGTTGCTGTTCGAACGCCCGTGCCTCCGCGCGCACGTCGTCCTGCAGCGCTTCGAGCGCGGGCACGTCGCCGGAGGCCGCCGCCTCGGCGGCCGCCTCGCGGCGCTCGAGTTGTCGCTCGAGAAAATCGAGCGGCAGCGACGTGTCGGTCTCGTCGAACGCCTCGATGCCATGCAGCGACAACAGGTACTGCGCCCGCGCGACCGGATCCTTCAACGCGCAGTAGGCCTCGTTCACGCGTGCCGACGACTGCAGCGCCAGCCGCCGCTCGGTTTCGCTCGCTGCCGCGAAACGATCGGGGTGCACTTCGACCTGCAACGCATGATAAGCGCGGTCAAGCACCGCAGGATCGAAGCGAAAGCGCTCCGGCAGGCCGAACAGCTCGAAGTGATTGCGCGAAAAATCGATCATGAATTAGGGTCAGAGTCGACTTTCCCTTCGTCGCGGAAAATCGAGTCTGACCCTGCTTTCAGACGTTGAAGGACTCGCCGCAGCCGCAGGCATCCTTGACGTTGGGATTGTTGAACTTGAAGCCCTTCGTTCAGGCCCTCGCGCGCAAAGTCGAGTTCGGTGCCGTCGAGAAATTGCAGGCTCTTGGGATCGACGACGACGGTCACCCCGTGGCACTGGAACGACAGGTCTTCCGGACGCACGTCGTCGGCATACTCGAGCTTGTAGGCAAGCCCCGAGCAACCGGACGTGCGCACGCCCAGTCGCAGCCCGACGCCCTTGCCGCGTTTGGCAAGACGGCTCGCGACGTGCTTTGCCGCCGATTCCGTCAACGTGATGGCCATCGTGCGCCCTGCCCGCGGTGGGTTCCCGTCGACTGCCGCAGCTTCACTCGACGCGCTCAATCCGCCGCCTGCTCTTGCGGGACGCCCGCACCGGATGATTCCCTTGCCCCGTGCCTGGTCTTGTAGTCGGCCACGGCCGCCTTGATCGCGTCCTCGGCGAGGATCGAGCAGTGGATCTTCACCGGAGGCAGCGCGAGTTCCTCCGCGATCTGGGTGTTCCGGATCGACGCGGCCTCGTCGAGCGTCTTGCCCTTCACCCACTCGGTGACGAGCGACGACGAGGCGATGGCCGAGCCGCAGCCGTAGGTCTTGAATTTCGCGTCCTCGATGACGCCATCCTTGCCGACCCTGATCTGCAGCTTCATCACGTCGCCGCAGGCCGGAGCGCCGACCATGCCGGTGCCGACGTCATCGGCGTTCTTCGCGAACGAGCCGACGTTGCGCGGATTTTCGTAATGATCGAGAACCTTGTCGCTGTATGCCATGACTTCCTCCTGATCAGTGCGCCGCCCATTGCACGGTATCGAGGTCGACGCCGTCCTTGTACATTTCCCACAACGGTGAAAGCTCGCGCAGCTTGTCCACCTTGCGCCGCAACAGCTCGACGGCATAGTCGATCTCCGCTTCGGTCGTGAACCGGCCGATCGTGAACCGGATCGAACTGTGCGCGAGCTCGTCGCTGCGTCCCAGCGCGCGCAGCACATACGAAGGCTCGAGCGATGCCGACGTGCACGCCGATCCGGACGACACCGCGATGTCCTTGATGGCCATGATGAGGCTCTCGCCCTCGACGAAGTTGAAACTGACGTTGAGATTGTGCGGCACGCGATGCTCGAGGTCGCCGTTGATGTAGATTTCCTCGATGTCCGCGAGGCCCTTGCTCAGGCGGTCGCGCAGCATCCGGATGCGCTCGTTCTCGGTCGCCATTTCGAGCTTCGCAATCCGGAATGCCTCGCCCATCCCGACGATCTGGTGCGTCGGCAGCGTGCCGGAGCGCATCCCGCGCTCGTGGCCGCCGCCGTGCATCTGGGCCTCGATGCGCACGCGCGGCTTGCGCCGCACGAAGAGCGCGCCCACGCCCTTCGGCCCATAGGTCTTGTGCGCGGAGAACGACATCAGATCGACCTTGAGCCGGGCCAGGTCGAGCGGAATCTTGCCGGTGGCCTGCGCGGAATCGACGTGGAAGACGATGCCGCGCGTGCGACAGATCTCGCCCATCGCCGCGATGTCCTGCATCGACGCCGATCTCGTTGTTGACGGCCATCACCGAAACGACGATCGTGTCGGGCCGCAGCGCCGCCTCGAAGGCGCCGAGGTCGACGAGGCCATCCGGCAGCACGTCGAGATAGGTGACCGCGTAGCCTTCGCGTTCCAGTTCGCGCATCGTGTCGAGCGTCGCCTTGTGCTCGGTGCGCACGGTGACGAGGTGATTTCCCTTGTCCTTGTAGAAGTGCGCGGCGCCCTTCAGTGCGAGGTTGATCGACTCGGTCGCGCCGGACGTCCAGACGATCTCGCGCGGGTCGCAGTTGACGAGCGCCGCCACGTGCCCGCGCGCCTCCTCCACCGCCGTCTCGGCAGTCCAGCCGAACGAGTGCGACCGGGACGCCGGGTTGCCGAAGATCTCCGTCAGATACGGGATCATCTTCTGAGCGACGCGCGGGTCGACGGGAGTCGTGGCGGAGTAATCGAGGTAGATGGGAGTCTTCATCGCAACGTTTCCATCGGGTGGCATCAGGCGCCCTCTATCAGGCTACGATGGCAGTCGCGGGCGTCCGGGGCGCCGTGCCGGCCACGCGCTGGTCCTGCAGCGGCGTCGTCTCGGGCTTCTGCTGCTGCAGGACGAGATCCGCCAGCGTGACCGAACTCAGATAGCTGAAAATGTGCGCCGTTAAGGTTCGCCCACAGCTCGTGCGTCATGCAGCGCTTGCCGTCGTCCTTGCAGTTCTCGCGCCCGCCGCATTTCGTCGCGTCGATGGGTTCGTCGACCGCGACGATGACATCGGCGACCGATACCGTTTCCGGCCGGCGCGCAAGACGTAGCCGCCGCCGGGGCCGCGCACGCTCTCGACGAGCCCATGCCGGCGCAGCTTGCCGAAAAGCTGTTCGAGGTATGACAGTGAAATCTTCTGCCGCTGCGACACTCCGGCCAACGTGACCGGATTCTGCGTGCCGTGCATCGCGACGTCGATCATCGCCGTGACGGCGAATCGTCCTTTGGTAGTGAGGCGCATGGTCGGTCACCCTTGGTTAGGGCCTGTTCACACTGTGTTCGCAAGTGCCGGCAGGCTCCGGTTGATCCGTGCGTAGCCAGCGTAACCGCGCCTGATATCCGGCGCCAGCCGCAGGATTCGCATTCCTTGAGTTACCCATTCTACCAATTCCGACTAACTTAGTCAACTAAAAGTCCGACTAAATTACTCAATCATCTGATTGAGACGCTTCGGATCGAATCCCGCCGCGGTTGCCTTGGCGTCGCCCATTTCGATTCCGCCCTGGCGCAGTTGGGCGATCACCTCCTGCAGCCGGGCGTCCGTCTCGGCAGCATGGTCGATCAGTCGATGAATCGCCTGCACCATCGGGTCGTTCATGTCGGCCGCGATCGCGTAGGCCGAGAAACCCAGCTTGGCCGCCTGCGCCTCGCGCCGCACCGCATCATCGCCCGCGACGATCCTCGCGGGAATGCCGACTGCCGTCGAACCTGCCGGAACGTCGCGTACAACTACCGCATTTGAGCCGATCTTGGCGCCATCTCCCACCAAAATCGGCCCGAGAACCTTGGCGCCGGCGCCGATCACGACCCCTTTCCCCAGCGTCGGGTGGCGCTTGCCGGCTTTCCATGACGTCCCACCCAAGGTGACGCCATGATAGAGCGTGCAATCGTCGCCGATTTCGGCGGTCTCGCCGATCACGATACCCATCCCGTGGTCGATGAACACGCGGCGCCCGACCGTGGCGCCAGGATGGATTTCGATTCCCGTCAGCCAGCGCCCCCAATGCGCGAGCCAACGCGCGAGCCAGCGCAACCCCGCAGTGCCAGAGCCGATGCGAAACCGCGCGGTGCCAGACGAGCGCGTGCAACCCGGGATAGCACGTCAGCACCTCCCACCTGGTCCTGGCGGCCGGATCCCGATCGAACACGACGGCGATGTCTTCGCGGAGGCGGCTCAACATAAGGGATATTTTCCCATTTCCGACTGGTACGCTCAACTATTGGGGCGATGCATGCATTGATCAAGCGCAAGAAGCGCGCGATCGATCCGGTTTGCGGGATCCCTGTGAAATGGCTACTATCGACCAGCGCTCAATCCAAGAGCCGATAGAGACGCGTGACGGCCGCATTCCCGGTCCGCGCACCGCCCCGGAGGAACCATGTCCCGCCTAGTCCGCCTGCTTGTCCCGCTCGCCGCCGCGGCATCGCTCGCGCTGCCCGCCGCCGCCCAGGAAGTCACGCTCAAGGTCCACCACTTCTGGCCGCCCAAGGCCATGCCGCCGTCGACGCTGCTCGAACCGTGGTGCGACAAGATAGCCAAAGACTCGAACAACCGGATGAAGTGCCAGATCTATCCCGGCGATGCAGCTGGGCGGCGCGCCGCCGCAATCTGATCCACCAGGCGATGGACGGCGTCGCCGACATCGTGTGGACGCTGCCCGGGCTATACCGCCGGCCGCTTCCCGATGATGGAGGTGTTCGAGCTGCCGTTCATGTCGCAGCAGCGCCGAGGCGACCAGCCAGGCCGCCTGGGACTACTACACGACAGTACGCGCACAAGGAATTTCCCGGCATCAAGGCGCTGGCCGTCAACGTGCACGACAACGGCTACGTCCACACGGTCGACAAGCAGGTAAAGGTGATGGCCGATTTCAAGGGACTGCAAGCATGCGCGCGCCCACGCGGCAGACCAACAAGATGCTGGGCGCGCTCGGGCGCGACGCCGGTGGCGATGCCGCTGCCCGCGCTCGGCGACGCGCTGTCCAAGGGCGTCGTCGACGGTTACCTGCTGCCCTGGGAAGTCATCCCGTCGATCAAGGCGCACGAGTTCACCAAGTACGAGAGCGAGACCGATCCGAAGTATCGCGCGCTCTACACCGCGGTGTTCATCCTGGCGATGAACCAGGCGAAGTACGACAGCCTGCCGGCGGACCTGAAGAAGGTGATCGATGCGAACTCGGGAGCGGCGCTCTCGAAAACGATGGGCGTGCAATGGGACGCGTCCGCGCCACCCGCGCGCAAGATCGCCGTCGGATCGTGGCAATACGTTCTACATGATCCCGTCCGCCGAGCTTGCAGAACTGGCAAAAGGCCACTGCGCAACCTTCCCGACGACTGGGTCAAGGACGTCTCCGCCAAAGGCGAGGACGGCAAGGCGCTGCTCCAGGCCGCGACGGATCTGATCAAGAAATACGAAAAGTAATCCGTTGCCGGGAGCGAATGGCATGGGCGCGGCACCGCGCCCATGTTTTTTGAGCGCGCACGAACCCGATCTCCATGAGCGAGCCGCACGTCCTGAGACGCCCGCCGGCCGATCGCGCTGGCCGCGCACTGCTGGGCGTGACGAAGGCCTTTGCGCTTGCCGGTGGACTCGTACTGGTCGCCATGACGCTGATGTCGCTCGTAAGCGTCGCGGGCCGCTCGCTGTTCTTGAAGCCGCTGGCGGGCGACTATGAGCTGATCCAGATCGGATGCGCCGTCGCCGTCGCGGCCTTCCTGCCTTTTTGCCAGATGCGCGGCGGCCACGTCCTCGTCGATTTCTTCACGGTGAACGCGAGCCCGGCGCTGCGCGCGGCGCTGGACGCGTTCGGCGCGCTCCTGGTCGGAATCGCGGCGGGGGTGTTCGCGTGGCGGCTTACGCTGGGCGCGATCGGACTGCACCACGCGAACGAGCAGACGACGATACTCGGCTTCCCCACGTGGTACGCGGTCGCGCTGATGGTGCCCTCGTTCGCGCTCTTCGCGCTGGCCGGCCTCTACACCGCGTGGGGGCATTGGCGAAGCCGCGGCGGGGATGACGACACGACGCGCGAGACCGAGTCCGTCGAATGACCGGCGTCGAATTCGGCTTCATGATGTTCGGCGTCATGATCGTGCTGCTTGCGATCCGCGTGCCGATCGGGATCGCGATGCTCGTGACCGGTGTTGCCGGCTACGTGACGCTCACGGGCTGGACGCCGCTGCTCAACTATCTGAAGACGGTCGCCTACTCGCGCTTCTCCGTCTACGATCTCTCGGTCATCCCGATGTTCCTGATGATGGGCCAGTTCGCGAGCCAAGGCGGCCTGTCGAAGGCACTGTTCGATGCAGCCAACACGATGATCGGCCACTGGCGTGGCGGCGTGGCGATGGCCGCCGTCGGCGCGTGCGCGGGGTTCGGTGCGATCTGCGGCAGTTCGCTCGCCACCGCGGCGACCATGGGCCAGGTTGCGCTGCCCGAATTGCGCCGGCTCAATTACCAGCCGGCGCTGGCCACCGGCACGCTCGCCGCCGGCGGCACGCTCGGGATCCTGATTCCCCCGTCGATCGTGCTCGTCGTCTACGCCATTCTCGCGGAACAGAACATCGCGAAGCTGTTCATGGCCGCGTTCGTGCCCGGAATCATCGCGGCAGTGGGCTACATGCTCGCGATCGCGATCTACGTTCGCGTGCGGCCGGGATCGGGTCCCGAGGGCGACCACCACACTTGGGGGGAGCGCTGGCGCGCCCTCAAGGAAGTGTGGCCGGTGCTGACGCTCTTTGTCGTCGTGATCGGCGGGATCTACGGCGGAATCTTCACGCCGACCGAGGCGGCCGCGATCGGCACGGTCGGCGCGCTCGTCTTCGCCATCGTGCTCGGCGGCATGCGCTGGCGGGGTCTTGTCGAAAGCCTCTACGGGACCGCCGAAGCCACCGGCATGATCTTCCTGATCCTGCTCGGCGCCGACGTGCTCAACGTGTTCCTCGCGCTCACCCAGATGCCCGGCGAACTGGCGCAGTGGGTCGGGCAAAGCGGCCTGTCGCCGCTCTTCGTGCTGGTCGCCGTCGTCGTGATCTATGTACTGCTTGGCTGCCTGATGGACAGCCTGTCGATGATCCTGCTGACGATGCCCATCTTCCTGCCCGTCATCATGGGACTCGACTACTGGGGGCTCAATCCGACCGAGAAGGCGATCTGGTTCGGCATCATCGCGCTGATGGTCGTCGAGATCGGACTCATCACGCCGCCGGTGGGCATGAACGTCTACATCATCAACAGCCTCGCGCGCGACGTCCCGATGGCGGAAACGTTCAAGGGCGTCGTGCCGTTTCTCATCGCCGACACCTTCCGCGTCATACTGCTCGTCTTCTTCCCGATCCTGTCGCTCTGGCTCGTCCGCGTGCTGAGTTGAATCGAGCCGGCGGTGGCGCTGCATCGGCACGATGTGTCGACGGCACAACGACAGCGAACGGCCCAGATCGTTACCGGCCGCGCCGCGTCAATATTTGATCGATGCGCGCAAGGATGCCCCGCAGGATATTGACTTCCTCCTTTTCGAGCGCGGCGCGGGAGAAGAGCCGCCGCAGCCTCGGCAGCAGGCGCTTCGGCATGCGCGGATCGAGAAAGCGCATCGCGGAAAGCGTTGTCGTGCCGTGGGCGTACAGCGCCTCGACCTCGTCGACGGTCGCCGGCTCGAACTGCGGGGCATGCCAGACGTCGCCTCCCGCAGCGGCCAAACGCAGTTCGTACGCGACGACCTGCACGGCCGCCGCGAGATTGAGCGAGGTGTACCCGGGGCTCGACGGAATCGTCGCGACGATGCCGCAGCGGGCAAGGTCCGCATTGGAAAGACCCGACATCTCGGTGCCGAATACGAGGGCGATGTCGCCGTGCGCGCCATGTCCGATCGCCTCGGCCGCCGCCTCCCGCACGGCGAGCACGCGCCCGGCGAACTCGCGCGGCCGCGCCGACAACCCCACCGCGAGCACACATCCCGCCAGCGCGGCGTCGAGCGTCGCGACGACCTCCGTGCGCTCGAGAACGGACGTCGCGCCGGACGCGCGCGCGACAGCGTCGGGATCGGGAAAGCGTCGCGGATTGACGAGCACGAGGCGCGCGAGGCCCATCGTGTGCATCGCGCGGGCAACACCACCGACGTTGCCCGGATGGCTGGGCGCGACCAGCACGATACGGATGGCTTGGAGGCGGTCGAGGTGTTGCGTCATCGCGAGTTCGATGTGATGGCGCGTCGTGGCCGCGGCCCGCCAGCGGTTACAATGTTCGTTTCCGACGTTCCGTGCGCCCGGTTTGCCATCGCCGGCGGCGACAGCGAAATTACCCGACCATGCATCCAATGCTCACGATCGCCGTCAAGGCCGCGCGCCGCGCCGGCAACATCATCAATCGCGGCGCACGCGAGATCGACCTGCTCACGGTCACCGCGAAGGGGCCGAAGGATTTCGTGAGTGAAGTGGACCGCGAGGCCGAACGGACGATCGTCGAGACGCTGCTCGCGAGCTACCCGGACCACGCGATTCTAGCAGAGGAAGGCACCGCGAAAGGCGCCAACGCGGACGCCGAAAACGTCTGGATCATCGACCCGCTCGACGGCACGACCAATTTCCTGCACGGGTTTCCGCAATACTGCGTTTCAATCGCGCTCGCGCAGCGCGGCCAGATCACGCACGGCGTCGTCTACGACCCGGTACGCAACGATCTCTTCACGGCATCGCGCGGACGCGGCGCGTTCCTGAACGACCGCCGCATCCGCGTGTCGAAGCGCCACGCACCTGCGCGACTGCCTGATCGGCACCGGCTTTCCGTTCCGCGACGGGAGCTATCTCGACACCTACCTGCGGATGATGAAGACGATGATCGAGCAGACCGCCGGCCTCCGCCGTCCCGGCGCCGCCGCGCTCGATCTCGCCTATGTCGCCGCCGGTTTCTACGACGGATTCTGGGAAGTCGGCCTCAACGCCTGGGACGTCGCTGCCGGCAGCCTGCTCATCCAGGAAGCGGGAGGCCTCATCGGCGACCTCGCCGGCGACGGCGATTTTCTGCACGGTGGCCAGGTGATCGCCGCGACGCCCAAGATATTCGCGCAGATGGTGACGTCGCTGGCGCCGTTTCGTGCCGAGATGCTGCGCGAGCGCGCGGCGAAACAGGTCGCTCCGGCGCCTTGAGCGTCCGGTCGCCGCGGCCACGTTACGTCAAGGCGAATCCGCGCCGCGCGACGGCGCCTCGTCCTTTGCGGTCTCGGCTGATGGCGCATTGGCCGCCCATTCCTTGAGCAGCGCATAACCGACCGCGATCAATACGGGCCCGAGGAACACGCCGATGAATCCGAACGCGACGGCGCCACCGAGAATGCCCAGCAGCACCAGAACGAAAGGCAGGTCGCTGCCACGACTGATGATCAGCGGCTTCAGGACGTTATCGACCGACGACACGACCAGAGCCCCCCACAGAAGCAGAAAGATGCCCCAGCCGATCTCCCCGTGATTGAGCAGCCATAACCCGGCCGGGATCCAGACCAGCGGCGGGCCGATCGGCACCGGCGAGAGAAAGAAGGTGACAAGACCGAGCAGCGGCGCCGCCTTGATCCCGACGACGACCAGCCCGATCGCCATCAAGACGCCTTGTGCGAGCGCGGTGCCGAGAATGCCGACGACCACACCCCGCACCGTCTGCGTCGCGACCACCGCAAGCCGATGCCCGCGCTCGCCGGCGAGGCGATCGATCGCGCCGCGCGCCTGACCGATGATCGCTACGCCGTCGCGGAAGAAGAAGAACGCGATGAAAACGGACAGAGCGAGTTGCAGCAGACTCCCCAGCGCCGTCGTGCCACCGGCGACCAGCGTTTTGCGCACCGGCTCGATGTACTTGTACGCCTCCTCGAGCAGACCGGCCGTGTCGTGCGCGAACATCGACCACGTCCTCGCAATCGATTCCCCCACCAGCGGCAGGCTGGCGACCCATGACGGGGGATCAGGCGGCCCATTGGCGATGGCCAGCCGGAAAGCCGCACCCAGTCGGTCGGCATTTTCAGCAATGGTCACGCCGACGATCACGAACGGCGCCAGCATGGTCACCGCGATCAGCAGCACCATTGCCAACGCCGCGAGACCCGGGCGACCGCCCAGCCATCCGGTCACGCGCACGAACAGCGGCCACATCGTCGCGCACAGGATCGCGGCCCAGACGATGGCCGTCAGGAACGGCTGCAGCACGAGGAAGCAGCCGACGATAAGGATCGCCAGAACGACGAGCGTCAGCGTCTTGTCGATGCGAAGTGTGGATTTCATCGGTACAGGAAACTGCAGTGTCCGCCGGCTCGCGCACGTGGATCGCCGACGCACAGGTACGAAGTCTGCCATAACCGCCACAACCGCCTCAACGCGGGCGCACGCACGGCCATGCGGCGCCCGCCACGGGAATTGCCGTCGCTGGCGCCGTCGTATCCGCCCGTGGTACGCTTTGACCGTGCGCCCATCGGCGCGGATGGCCATCCCGTTATGCGGAGACGGGCGTCGATCCCAGGCGGGGTCCCGAAGATCTGGACGACGCAGATCTCTTGCGGTGGAAACGGGACGTTTCCCTGCCGTCACCGAATTTCCATTCATCACGCGCCCGCGCGAACTCTCGCCCCATGGAAGCCACGAACATCGCCGCCGAGTATCCGTTGCCCAAGCGCAAGGTCCGTTGGCTCGGGCTCATCTTCTTTGTTGTTCTGCATGTTGTCGGCCTCGTCGGTACGCCGTTGTACATCTACTACCGCGGCATTACGGGTCCCGAAATTGCGCTCTTTTTCGCCTGTTGTGCCGCGACGGGAATGTCAATCACGGTCGGCTATCACCGCCTGTTCGCGCACTCCACGTTCAAGGCATCGCCCATCGTGCAGTTCTTTCTCCTTCTCTTCGGCGCGGCCACGTTCGAAGAATCCGCCCTCAAATGGTCGTCGCAGCATCGCCAGCACCATCGCTTCACCGATACCGACCACGACCCCTACGGCGTGAACAAGGGGTTCTGGCACGCGCACATTGGCTGGATCATGTTCTGGCGTCACCGGACCAACTACGACAACGTCAAGGACCTGAGGCGATCGCGGCTCGTGGCGCATCAACACGAACATCACGCCTGGTGGTCCGTGGGCGGGGGCATCGTTCTGCCGATGCTCATCGCCTGGTGGATCGGGCATCCGCTTGGGGGCTTCATCATGGCGGTCTGCCTGCGGCTGATCGTCGTCCTGCATTCGTCGTTCTTCATCAATTCTTTCGCGCACACGTTCGGCAAGAGATCCTTTGACCCGGATCAGTCGGCACGCGACAACTGGATCGGGGCCTTGCTGACGAACGGCGAAGGGTTCCACAGTTTTCACCACCGTTTCCCCACGGATTACCGCAATGGATACCGCTGGTACCACTGGGACCCTTCGAAGTGGTTCATCTTCATGCTGTCAAAACTCAACCTTGCGTGGGATCTCAGGCGGACGTCGGATCGCCGGATTGCCGAAGCCGCCGCGCATTGATAGACGGACTTTCATCATGGCGAACGCGCTGCCCCGTGTTACTTACGCGAACATCGGCGTCGATCTCACCGCAGTGCACGATCACCTCGATGCCGAGATTCCGCGGTTCAAGGCGCGGATGGCCGGCCGGCATTGGCCCAATGTCATCGCCGCGGCACCTGACGACGAGGGTGAGCGCTACGACGTAACAACGCCTATCGATCGCGCGAGCGCAATCGGCAGCTTTGTGGGGGCCTCGCCGGCAGCCGTTGCCCGCGCCATTGCCGCGGCCCAGCAGGCTTTCGCCGAGTGGTCCCACACGCCGTGGCGCGAACGGGTGGCGGTCCTGAGCAAGTGGGCAGACGCGCTCGAGCACTCGAAGTACGACCTCGCCATCGCGAGCCTGCTCGAAACCGGAAAATCACGAACCGAGGCGCTCGGCGAAGCCGACGAGGCGATCGATCTCGTCCGCTATTACTGCGACGAAATGGAACGGAACACGGGCTACGCAAGGAATCTGTCCCGCGTCTTTCCCCACGAGGAAACCACGAGCGTCCTGCGTCCGCTCGGAGTCATCGGCGTCATTTCGCCGTTCAACTATCCGGTGGCGCTGGCGGTGAACATGATGACCGGCGCGCTGATCACGGGTAACGCCGTGGTGTTCAAGCCCTCGCCCGGCTGCGCGTTGAGCGGACATCTGTTGCTGCGGTCGATGGAAGGCGCCGGGTTTGCCGACGGTTTGGTCGAACTCGTCGCTGGCGGAGATGAAACCGGGCGCTCGCTCGTCGCACAATCCGGCATCGCCGGAATCGCGTTCACGGGCTCGCACGCGGCGGGGATGTCGATTTTCCGCACGTTGGCCGATGCCCCGACCGCAAAGGTGGTCATCGCCGAAATGGGCGGCAAGAACCCCGCCTATGTGACGGCGCACGCGGAACTCGACGTGGCGGTACAGGGCGTGGCGCGATCGGCCTTCGGGTTGCAGGGACAGAAATGCAGTGCGTGTTCGGTCGTGTACGTCGAGCACTCGATCCGCGACGAGTTCGTCTCCCGGCTCGCCAGGTTTTCGCAGCAGCTCAAAGTCGGCAATCCCGAGCAGCGCGACGTTTTCATGGGACCGATCTATACCCCCGAAGCCGCAGATCGATTCCGCGCCCGCGTGCAAGCGGCCAGGCGCGACGGCAAGGTCCTATTCGGCGGCGGGTTCGTCGCCGGCTGCGCCGGGGGCGACTACGTGGAGCCAACGCTCGTCGAGGTACCGCAGGGCCACGCGCTGGTACGCGAGGAGCAATTCCTGCCGCTGTTGGCCGTGCGTTCGTTCGCCACGCTGCAAGACGCGCTCGCCGAGGGCAACGCCGTCCGTTACGGGCTGACCGCCGGCATCTACACGACAGATGCGGGCGAGCTCGACCTTTTCCTCGATCGCGCCGAAGCCGGCGTGCTCTACGCCAATCGTGCCAGCGGCGCGACGACCGGCGCGTGGCCGGGCATTCAAAGCTTCTGTGGCTGGAAGGGCTCCGGCGTGACCAACAAGGGCGGTCTGGGCCCGCATTACCTGCCCCAGTTCATGCGGGAGCAGTCGCGCACGTTGATGCGCCAGAGCCCGTCTGCCTGACGACGCGCGCGTGCGCCGGTCCCGGAGGAACGCGCGCAATGACGTCTAGCGCGGACGTGCGTCGCCGAAGAATTCGCGCATCATGAAGTCCTCGAGCCCGGCGTTGTCGCCCGGGCGCGCGGAAAGGGCGATCTGGCGACCCAACCGGCGCGACACCCAGACGAAATCCCCGGGCTCCTGCGCGCGAATGATCTCGATGATCCTGCGGATCACCGCCACGCGGATGTCGGGATTCGTACCTTTGCGAACCTCGATTCGTTGTCGCGCGATCCGGCCGATGTCCTGGCTCCAGCCGTTGAAATAGAACTCGGCATCGTCATAGCCCATGCGGCGCAGCTGAAACACCCCCCCGCCACGCCTCGGGTCATCGCCAAACGTGGGCACCTTGTTGAGGCCGAGGTTCGCGGCCACGATGCGGTTCAGGCGCTCGTTCTCGCTTTCGGGCGGCGCATCGGCCACGTTTCCATGCGATGCCGCAGAAGCTTGTTCGCCACGCGCGCTTCGCCGCGCCGCAATGTATGCCGAGAGATCGCCTTCCACCGGTAGGGACACGCCGGCTTCGCCGCCGCAGGAGGGGCCGGGGCTGCGGACTCGGCGGGTGGATTGCTGATTGCAGGCTGGTTGCGCGCGATCTGCGGCCGTGGAGCCGGCGCCGGAACCGCCGGAGCGGGTGGACGCGCGCGGCGCATTGGCGGCAGCGACGTTTGCGGCGACGTCTGCGACGGCGGCGGCGATGGTCGCGACGGCGGGGAACTCTGCGCCGGACTCGCGCGAGGGGCAAGCTGCGCCATCAGCGGTTGCGAAGGTTCGTTGCGCCTGGGATCGTCGAACGCCAGCGACCGTACCAGCGGCGGCGCGGTCCACAGCGTCGCGACGTGGACCAGGAGCGACAGCGCGAACGCTACCCAGATCACGCGCACGGTGATGACGTCGTGCCGGTTTCCCGGCCCGCCGCGCCAATCGTTCATCGTGTGCGCGAAACTGATGCCCAATCCAGGTCATCAGCCGTCAGGCGATGCCTCGAATGAGGTCGCTTGCCCGCTCGGCGATCATGATGGTCGGCGCGTTCGTGTTGCCGCCAATCAGCGTCGGCATGATCGACGCATCGACAACGCGCAGCCCTGCGACGCCGTGCACGCGCAGCTGCGGATCGACGACCGCCATCGCGTCGACTCCCATGCGACACGTTCCGACCGGGTGGTAGATCGTGTCGGAGCGGCGGCGCAGCACAGCGCGGATCTCGTCGTCGCTCGCCGCGCCCGCCGTGAACAATTCCTTGCCGCGATACGGATCGAGCAACGGCGACTCCGATATTCCGCGCGCGATCCTGAATCCCTTCACCATGGTTTCGAGATCATCAGGATGCGTGTAGAACCCCGGGTCGATCCGTGGCGCCACCAGCGGATCGCGGCTTGCCAGCGTCAACCGACCGGCGCTTTTGGGCCGCAGCGCGCAGACGTGGCTCGAGAAACCGCGCGCGGCGTGCATCTTGCGACCGTGGCTTTCCAGAATCCCGATGCAGAAATGGAGCTGGATGTCGGGCGCCGCGAGCCCGGGCGAAGTCCGGACGAAGCCGCCCGCCTCTGCGATGTTCGACGTGAAGATCCCGCGCCGGTCGCGGACATAGCGGAGCGCGCTGCGCAACGCGTTCACGATGTCGGCCGGCATGAGTCCGATCAGGTCCTTGCGCGGCGACTCGTAGGCGATGACGACGTCGACATGGTCGCGCAAATCGCGACCGACACCCGGCAAGTGCAGAGACCGCGGGGATGCCGAGTTCGCGCAGCGTTTCTCCATCGCCAACGCCGGACAACATGAGAATCTGCGGCGACTGCAGCGCGCCGGCGGCAAGAATCACTTCCCGCCGCGCGCGCACGCTTCGTACCGTGCCGCCCTGCCGGAATTCGACCCCGGCCGCACGTGCATTCTCGAATACGACGCGCGTTGCGTGCGCGCCGGTTCGCACGGCGAGGTTGGCGCGACCGAGATTCGGGGTCAGATAGGCGCGTGCGGCACTCCACCGCTCGCCATCCCTCTGCGTGAGCTGGTAGAGCCCGACGCCTTCCTGCTCCGCGCCGTTGAAGTCACTGTTGGGTTTCAGCCCCTGTTGCTCCGCGGCCGCGAGCCACAGCAGGGAGAATGGGCTGGGCGAGCGCGGATCCGCGACATTGAGCGGCCCGCCTTGGCCATGGAAAGCATCGGCAATGCGCTCGTTGTGCTCCGACCGACGGAAATACGGCAGCACATCGGCATAGGTCCAGCCGGCGTTGCCGAGCGCCGCCCATGCGTCGTAGTCGCCGGGGTGGCCACGCGTGTAGACCATCGCGTTGATCGAACTGCTGCCGCCCAGTGTCTTTCCCCGCGGTTGATACCCTCGGCGGCCATCGAGCCCGGGCTGCGGCGTGGTCTCGAACGCCCAGTTGTGAATGCGGCGCGGAACCAGCAAACCGATGCCCAGCGGCACGCGTATCAGCAGGCTGCGATCGCTTGCGCCTGCCTCGAGCAGGCATACCGACACCGACGGATCCTCGGACAGTCGCGCGGCAAGCACGCAACCGGCCGAACCGGCGCCGACGATGACATAGTCGAAGTTGTCGTCTGCCCGTCGTGCTGGTTGCATGCGATTCGCGTTGGTGACGGCAGGCCTCGCCGGCTGGCCGGCGTCGAGCGCCGCGCGTCGTCGCCGGTACACCCCCGCCGAACCATGCCGGCACCCGGTCGAACGTTCCGGCGCGATGACGGCGGCAACCGCCTTACCGCCCAGCTTGCGTCGAGAGTAGCATAGCCATTCCGGGCAGCGGGTCGTGCTCGATCAATGGACGAGCTTCGAGGAGAGGTACCCTGATGGCCCCTCGCCGCAAGGCCGCAGACATTCGGCGCGTGCCGGCGTACGTCCGCGCACACGATCCGCGGCACCGGCACCGGGCGGATCCACGCTCGTCGACCTCGCGCAGCAGGTGCGTTCGTGGACCGATTCGGTGTTAGGCGTCGCCGGTGCGGCGGCCGACGTCACGCTGGGCGCCGCGAAAATGATGCTGCCGAAACCGGGGCAGCGGGCGACACTGGAAAAAACCGGTGCGGTGCTGCGGCGCATGCGTGAAACAGCGGGGCTGAGCGTCGACCAGGTCGGCCACGCAATCGACCTCAAGGATCCCGCCTTGCTCGAACTCGTCGAGAACGGCAAGATTGCGCTGCCGTTCGAGATCATCCTGCGGCTGGCGTCCGTGCTGGGGCGCAACGATCCGATCTCGTTCGTGATGCGCTTCACGCGCTCGTACAATCCCGACGTCTGGAAGACGCTGGAATCGCTCGGAATCGGGCGCCTGGCGGTGCAGGCCGGACGCGAGCGGGAATTCGCCAACATCTATCGGGCCAGCGACGCCGCGCGCCGTCTTTCGGACGACGAATTCGCCGCGGTGCTGAAATTCACGCAGGCCGCGTTTGCGATGGCGCTCGCTTTCGGCGCCGGCAAGGGCGCGCAACGGGAATCCGCTCACGGCAAGAGAAAGGCCGGACCACATTGAACGGGGTTGCGCCGGTTACGCGCCGGTGGGCGTTGCATGGCACGCCGGCGAGGATCGGCGTGACGTCGTAGTACCAAGACACAAAGGTTTCCACGGTTCAGACCGATCCGTATCCCGCGTCGCTTTGCCGATGATCTCCCGCGTCCGGAAGGAGGCTCGATGCATGCACTTGATATTCGATTCGGCGCCATGTCGACATTGATCATCGACTCCATGCTGGTCCGATGCGCGAATGTTGCGTCCGGCTTATGGGGTCGCTCATTGATTGCCGTTTTGACCGTTGTCACGTTCGTCGTCCCGGTCGATCCTGCCGCCGCCCAGCCGAGTTTCGTCGACGCCGGCAGTGCCGCTTCCAGGAACTATGTGCAAAAGGCCTACGTTTCCTACTACGGCCGCCCGGCCGATCCGGAAGGGCGTGGCTATTGGGCGAGCCGGGTGGACGCCGAAGGCGGCAGCCTCGATCCCGTCATCGGCGAGTTTGGCACGTCCGACGAATTTAATCGCCGCTACGGCGGACTCAACCGGAAGAGCTGGTCACAAAGATCTACCGGCAGGCCCTGAACCGGGACCCGGACCCCGCCGGCCTGGCGTTCTATGTGGCCGAGTTGCAGGCTGGGCACAGAACGCTGCAGACGATCACGCTGAATGTGGTCGATGGTGCAACCACCGCGCCGGACAGCACGACCGTGGACAACAAACTGACGGTGGCGGATTACTTCACAGCCAGCGTGGCGGCAGGGTGCGCGTACGGCGGCGAACAGCTTGGGGTAGACACCCTCGCCTCCGTCACCAGCGACGCCGCGACCATGGCGGCGGCGAAGGCCGCGATCGATCTCCGTTGTACCGGTGGCAAAACAGTCAACCCGGCGGCGATGGAGGATGCCTATCGGCTGAACGAACTCACCTTCGAGCTTCCGAATTTGATTGGCAGGAAGGTTTGGGTCATGGGCTTTTACGGCAATACGCAGAACAACGGCGACGGCGTGGGGTTCCTCGTCGACAACCCGTTGCGCCTGGAGGTCGACGAGGTGTTTCCGCACCACAGTTTCGCGCGCCTGGACGGCAATCTGCCGCCCGACGACTGGCAGGGCGATGAAGTGCTGATCTACGGCACGGCGAAGGATTACGCCGAGTCCTACGGCGTGCCGGCCGTTCAGCCGACGCCGCTGGTCACGATCATCCAGATCCAGCGCATGCGATTGGCGATGCGCACCAACAGCTGGGAGAACACCTTTCTGCTGGACGACACCCCGCCGGCGCCAGCCGTGGCCCCTAGCGCCGCCGTCCGCGCCCCCGATGCGCTAGTAAGCGCCGCGCCAGCCGCCGGCACCAAAGCCCAGGACTGCGACCGTTCCGTGATAATCGCCGGAGCTCTCGATCCGACCAATGATCATCTTCGATACCGAGACAACATCGTCGCCAAGTTCAACAAGATGAAGGAACTGGGATTCACCGACGCGCAAATCAAGATCTTCTATCAGGATGGTTCGGCCATCGCCGTAAACGGCACCAACGTCGTGGACGACAAGGCGACCAAGCAGAAGATCAAAGATCACTTCGCCGCGCTGGCCGGCGAAATGACGGGCAGTTGCACATTGACGCTCTTCGTCACCGGCAAGGGCACCGGATATAGCCCCGAACAGGGCTACAGCGGCGCGCGGCGCGCGTTGTCCGGTGACGATGCGACGGGAGGCATGCTCTACGCGGAGAACACGTTCAAGATCGACGCACGGGAAAAGCGCGATGTTCCCAACTTCGTGCTCCACGGAAATGTGTATTCGGCGGTCCACGTTGTCGGCCAACTCAAACTCTTCAAGCGCACTGGCGGCGTATGGAAATCTCTCGGCGTCGACAAAAACCGTGATCTCAATCATTTCTGAAACCGAAGCCGGCGGTGAGGATTTCAATGACGACGGTGATGTCACCGATGCCGACTTTGGCATTCAGGTGAAAGGGTTGCTAGAGCGACTTGGAAACCTAAAGTGTCGGACCAACCAGTGGGACACCGACGGCGATGGAGTCCACGATGTGCGCGTGCGCCACGACAACACGCACTTTGTCGTTGAGCGACTGGACGCGGGCATATGGAGGGAAATGGGCCGCGACACCAACGGCGATGCGGTGATCGACGCGACCGACGGCGGCGTCGACTGGAACCTGGACGGCGACAAGAGACGATCAGGTCGGCTTTCACGAAGGCATCAATCTGCTGGGAATCGAAGTCCTGTGGGACGATGAATTCGCGGACCTGCTGGGACCGCTGTCCGGAAAGGGTATCCACATCCTGGTCGAGATCGTTACATCCTTCAGTGACGGCATCGCTCAGCAGCTGGAAGGAATGTTGGAGAGCCTGTATGCCGGCGCATCGGAAGACACCAAGCATTTCAATCGGACCGATAAGGCAGGCAATGTCTACGCGGCCGACGAAAGGGCCTTTCTGGAGAATCTGGCCGGCATCGATCCGGACAGCTGGTTTGTCGCAGCCATAGCGGCGAACAATGCCGACCATGACGCCGCAGACTGCCGATGGGTCGCCCAGGAACCTTCACACACTGTGGCTAACCCCCACGATCAATTCCAGTTCCGTATTCCGCGCCGAGGGCAACGATGAATACACGGTGGAACTCGACATCCCGCCAGAGCTGTTTGCCCAGGTCTGGGATTTCGAGTTCATCCTTGGTTTGCAGAAGCCGCGCTGGGCTTCCGTTAGCTTTCCACAGAACCTCCCGACCGGACTCAAATCGGAGCCCATCCCCGGTGGCGTACGCCTCTTAGGCAACCTGGGTCAGCTCATCCCCGACACTACGCAGGTTCGAATCAAGGTGGACGGCGCGGTCGTGACCGACTCGATCCGCATCGAATACACCGACTTCGCCCATCAGCGACTGGGCTACACGTTGGCAGTTCCGGGCACGCTCTCGGGATCCGTGACGCTCGGGTCACCCACGGTGTGCATCGACTTCAACAACCCCAACTTTCCGTTCAATGCCGGCACCATCGAATGGCTGTTTCCTTGGACCCCGACGGATTTCGTCAGTAAACCGAGCGACATATCGGTCGCGATGCGAGTCCTGACAACCGGACAGAATGCCGCGATCCTTTCGGCTCGCAACAATGGCTCCTTCCTCTATTTCACGTACGGCATCAACCCTTCGGGACCGTACGATTTCCAGATCTTCCTGGCGAGGAATTTACTGACGGGGCAGGGGCTGCCGTTCAGCGGCAATACCACGGGATCGGTACACGTCGATTTCCCCACCGAGCAGAATCCGGGGCAATGCAATCCGAATCCGCCGAAGTAAGGGGCCGGATACGTAACCTGGCAACGCGGTGGGTCCCTGCCGCGCGTCGCGGCTGCGTCCATGGCGCCACGGACGCAGGCGTCCTCCGCAGGTCCCGACCGCGATGGCAGCCGTTACGGTTTTTCCCCACGCGCGAGGCGGACCTCGATGTCGTCGAGGCAGGGCAGGATGTCGGTGATCGCGTCGACCACGTAATGCGCGCCGCTCTGGTACATGCGCGTGTAGGCACCGGCGCGCATGCGTTCCTGGTCGGCCTTCGGTAGCTTCTTCCAGTCCTTGCGGGAAAGTCCGATTTCGTTGCCGCTGATCGCGAGGCCGATCGTCCACATGCCGGCATTGAGGCCCTCTTCGACGCCTGGGCGCGTGTCGTCGATCTTGACGCAGGCCTCGACTGGCGAGACACCCAGATTCATCATGTTCTGCAGACACATGTACGGGTACGGCCGCCCCGCCGGCACTTCCGACGCGCAAACGGTCGAATCCGGGACATAGCCCTGCTTCGCGGCGTCGCGCAGGTTGATCTTCATCATCTCCGTCATGTAACCGGTCGTCGATCCGATCTTGTAGCCGCGCTTGCGCAGCGTCCGGATGATGCCGAGCGTGCCGGGAATGAGCTGCGAGTAGTCGGACAGGCACTTGAGCTGCAGCGGCACGAATTCCTTGAACATCGCCCCGACATCGGCGTCGACCGGCAGCCGGCCGTGTTTTTCCTGCCAGCGCTTGCGCACCGAATCGAGCTCGGTGATCTTCTGGATGTGGACACGCTTGTGGGCACCCATCGGCGCGCGCGCTTCCTCCATCGTGATCGGCACGCCCTTGCGCTTGAACACTTCGACGAAAACGACGGCCGGTGCCATGCAACCGAAGTCCATCGTCGTGCCGGCCCAGTCGAGCAGGACCGCCTGGATCTTGCCGCGGTAGGTGCGCTGGTAGGTGAAGGTCATTCGCGGGTCGCTCCGTCGTTGGTTCGCAGAATGGGTCAGAATAGAGGTTTCGATACACATAGGTCAATGCCGCGCCCGCCTGAAGCGTCCGGCGCAGCGCCCGGTTCGTGCCCTGCCGGCACGCAAAGCGCAGGCTACTACCGGGATCCGGGCAGGCCACAGCGAGCCCCAACGACTCACGCGAGAGGAAAGTTGCCATGAGAGAAGCCGTCATCGTGTCCACCGCCCGCACGCCGATCGGGCGCGCGTTCCGCGGGGCGCTCAACAACATCAAGTCGCCTACGCTGATGGGCCACGCGATCCGCCACGCCGTGGAACGCGCCGGCATCGATGGCGCCGAGATCGAGGACGTGATCATCGGCACGGTGCTGACCGCCGGCACGGCCGGGATGAACATCGCGCGCAACGCGGCGATCGCCGCGGGCATACCGGTCACGGCCGGCGCGCAGACGATCGACCGCCAGTGCGCATCGGGACTCACGGCGATCGCCGCGGCCGCCAAGCAGATCGTCGTCGACGGCATGGATGTCGTCGTTGCCGGCGGCCAGGACAACATCTCCGCCGTCCAGAAGCACTATCTCGAATGGGTCGGCGCCGAGAAGGATCCGAACGTGACCCAGCACGCCGAGCACGCGTATCTGCCGATGCTGCTGACCGCGGAGAACGTCGTGCGCAAGTATGGAATCGGCCGCGACGCGCAGGACGCGTACGCGCTGTTGTCGCAGCAGCGCACGGCCCGCGGCCAGAGCGACGGGCGTTTCGCGGCGGAGATCGTTCCGATCACGACCTCTATGGCGATCGTCGACAAAGATACCAAGGCCGTCACCTACCAGGAGGTCACGCTCGGCAAGGACGAAGGCAATCGTCCGGACACGACCGCGGCAAGCCTCGCCGCGCTGCAACCCGTGATCGACGGCGGCACGGTGACTGCCGGCAACGCGAGCCAGCTTTCCGACGGAGCTTCCGCCTGCGTGCTGATGGAAGCGAGTCTTGCCGCACGACGCGGGCTCGCGCCACTCGGTGTCTATCGCGGCCTGTCGGTTATCGGCAACGCGCCGGAGGAAATGGGCATCGGTCCGATCTACGCCGTGCCGAAGCTTCTGGCGCAGCATGGGCTCGCGGTCGACGACATCGGGCTGTGGGAATTGAACGAGGCGTTCGCCTGCCAGGCGCTGTATTGCCGCGATCGCCTCGGCATCGATCCCGACCGGTACAACGTCGACGGCGGCGCGATCTCGATCGGCCATCCGTACGGGATGACGGGTTCGCGCCTCGTCGGTCATGCGCTCATCGAAGGCAAGCGCCGCGGCGTCAAGCACGTCGTGGTCACGATGTGCGTCGGGGGCGGCATGGGCGCAGCGGGATTGTTCGAGGTGATCTGATGCAGGCACGAGTCGGGGGATAACCATGAGCGTCCGGGATTTGCTCGATTTGACCGGCAAGACGGCCATTGTCACCGGGGGCTCGCGCGGCATCGGTCGGCAAATGGCGATGGCGCTGGGCGAAATGGGCGCGAAGGTCGCGCTCACGGCGCGCAAGCAGGAGGAACTCGACGAGGCCCGCGCCGCTTTCGAAGCCTCCGGCATCGAATGTCTGACGATCGCGGGCGACCTCGCGGATTTCGGCGCGATCCCGGGGATCGTCGGCAAGGTGCTCGCGCGCTGGGGCCAGATCGACATCCTGGTGAACAACGCCGGCTGCAACTGGGCGGCTCCGGCCGAGGACTATCCGGAGGACGGCTGGCGCAAGGTGATGAATCTCAACATCGACGCGCCGTTCTTTCTTTGTCGTGAAGTCGGCAAGCAATCGATGCTGCCGCGCCGGAGCGGCAAGATCGTCAACATCGCGTCGATCGCCGGGCTCTATGGCAATCCACCCAGATGGGGCATGCAGACCATGGCCTACAACACGAGCAAGGGCGCGCTTGTCAACATGACCCGTGCGCTCGCCGCCGAGTGGGGCCCGCACAACATCAATGTCAACGCCATCTGCCCGGGCTTCTTCCCGTCGAAGATGACCAAGGTCACCCTCGATCGCATCGACGCAGAGGTTCTCGCGCTGACGCCGCTCGGGCGCCTGGGTGGCGACGAGGACCTCATGGGCAGCGTCGTTTTCCTGGCGTCCGAGGCGTCGCGGCACGTCACGGGACAGGTGCTCGCGGTCGACGGTGGCTGCACCGCCGTCTAGGGCCTGTGCCAACAAGGCTCCCCGGACTGGACCGAACAGGGCCTGAATTGGCGGGCCAATTGAGGCCCAGGACTGTGGCGATGGCCGCGCTCACCGCTGCGCGCCGATCACGCGGCGCGCGCCCCTGAGCAACATCAAGGTTTTGGCCTGTTTCGCGGCGCAAAATATGGTTGTCTATCCAATCGAGGAGGTGCGATGACTTACCGGTCGATTTTCGTGCACGTCGACGATGCCCAGCCCTGCGAGCATCGGCTGGAGATCGCCGCCCGTCTCGCGCGGACTTATCCGGCGCAACTTCTGGGTGCCTATCTCGTGCCGTCGGGCACCGTGACGCCGTTCACATCGGCGATGCTGCCGGACGAGGTCGTGCAGCGCCGGCTGCGCGAGAGTGCCGACCTTCAGCAGGCCGCCGAGGCGCGCTTCGGCGCAGCTGTGGCCGGTTCCGCAGTGTCTTCCGTGCTGTGGCACGCGCCGTCCGGCAATCCACTGGAGGCCGCGATCCTGTACGCGCGCTACGCCGATCTTGCGGTCATCGGTCAGCCGGCGCGCGACGAGCCGAACGTTGCCTTCGCAACCGAGCTCGCCAATGCGGTCGTGATGGGAAGCGGGCGGCCTGTGCTGTTCGTCCCGTACGCGGGCACGTTCAATACGGTGGGTGAGAGGATCATGATCGCGTGGAAGGATTCCCGCGAGTCGGCGCGGGCCGTCGCCGATGCGCTACCTTTCCTCAAGGACGCAAAGAAGGTATTCGCGGTTGCCGTCACTCCGGATGCCGACGACAGCCTCCGCGACCTTCTTGCCGACAAGCAGGTCGCCGCGTTCCTGCGCCGCCACGAGGTCGACGCCACCGTGCGGCGGATCGCCGCGCCGGATATCGACGCCGGCGAGCTGCTGCTATCGCAGGCGGCCGATTTCGGTGCCGACATGATCGTGATGGGCGCCTACAGTCGGCCACGGTTGACCGAGCTCGTCTGGGGCGGTGTGACGCGCGTGATGCTGTCGTCGATGACCGTTCCGGTCCTGATGTCGCACTGAGTCACGGTCCGTCCTCCAACATGCGCTCCCGGTTGACACCGCAGAAATACTATCGGCTTCCGTGGTCCCTGACCGACAACGGAATTTCCTGGCTCGAAGTCACGACGAGCTGCAATCTGGCGTGCAAGGGTTGCTATCGCCCCAACACCGAGGGGCACAAGTCCTTGCAGGAAATCGAAGACGACCTGGCCGTCTTCAAGCACGAACGCCGCAGCGATTGCATGAGCATCGCGGGAGGAGATCCGCTGGTTCACCCCAGAATCGTCGACATCGTGCGGATGGTGAAAGACGGCGGTTGGAAGCCGATCATCAACACCAACGGCCTGGCGTTGACATCGAAACGGTTGAAGCAATTGAAGCAGGCGGGCGCGTTCGGCTTCACGTTTCACATCGACACGTCGCAGGTGCGGCGCGATTCCAAGGGCACGTCCGAGGGCGATCACAACCCGTTGCGGCTCAAATTCGCACAGATGTTGGCCCGGGAGGGAGGATTGACCTGCGCGTTCAACCAGACAGTGACGACCGAAACGCTGGACCAGGTTCCGGACGTCGTGCAATGGGCGCAGCAGTATCCTCACCTCGTGCATACGGTGGTGTTCATCCTGTATCGGGAACCCCGCCTCATGGGCGATTTCGATTTCTATGCCAACGGGGAAAAGATCGACCTCTACGAGACCTACGAGAAATCCGATTCCTGGGCCGGAACCAGGACATTGCAGGCCGCCGATGTCGTCGCGAAAATCCGGGAGGCCGATCCGACCTACGAGCCAAGCGCGTATCTCAACGGTACCGGGGACGCGAACAGCCTGAAGTGGCTCATCGCTTCGAGAATCGCCAGTCGCGCGCAGGGGTTCGGGTACGTGACACCGCGTTTCATGGAGCTCGTCCAGAACGGGAGCCATCTATTCCGCAAGAAGTGGCTCAGCTATTCCAGTCCGAAGACGCTGGGGTCCGGTCGCTCGGCGATGCTCGCTTCGTCGTTGTTCGACCGCGGCATGCGGACGATTTCCGGGAACTACCTCAAGTCCCTCGTCAGAAATCCCGCCAACGCACTCGAGAAGTCATACGTGCAGACAATCACGATCATTCAGCCCGTCGATGCGATGGAGTCGGGTGGATTCAACATGTGCGACGGGTGCCCGGACATGACGGTGTACAAGGGAAAGATGTACTGGAGCTGCCGGCTGGAAGAAGTGAAGCGGTTTGGCTGCTTTGTGAACGCGGTGCCCAGGAAGACCGGCAGCGATGGCACCGCGGGCGACCGGAATCCGAGCGCCGCAGCGATTTCGCAACCGCATTGATATACTGCGCTGATCGATCATGGATCCGACAGCGCCCCAACCGACCGAAATCAAGCTGCACCAGAAATCCCGGGTGCTGGAGATATCGTTCGCCGACGGCAGGACCTTCCGGTTGCCGTGCGAGTTTCTGCGCGTCTATTCGCCGTCGGCCGAAGTGCGCGGCCACGGGCCCGGACAGGAAGTGCTGCAGACGGGCAAGAAGGACGTGGACATCACGCACATCGAGCCCGTAGGCCGATACGCGATCCAGCCCACGTTTTCCGACGGCCACGACACGGGAATTTTCTCCTGGGACCTGTTGTACGACTACGGCGTGCATCAGGACGAAATGTGGAAGCACTATCTCGGGCGCCTCGAAGCCGCAGGCGCAAGCCGCGAGCCGGGTCCCGCGCCGTTTCCGCAGCGGCCCAAGACGAAATGATCCAGCGATCGTGCGCGTGATACCGTAGCGGCGCGTGACAGCACGGCGAGGCGCTCGACGCCATCGGGCGCATGGCCAATGAGGCCACCCATCGATGAAACGCATCCTGCTGCTTCTGCCGACGACAGGTTATCGCAACGACGATTTTCTCGCCGCCGCGAAGAAACTCGGCGTCGAGATCGTGGCAGCAGCCAACTATTGCGATCGGCTCGCACCGTCGTGGGGAATGCCTCCGATCATGGCGCTTCACTTCGATCGACCCGTGCAGGCGGCGGAATCCGTCTTGCGCGCGATCGATCGCAAGCCGGATGCGGTATTGGCCGTCGACGATTCGGGCGTCGAGCTCGCGGCGCTTCTTTCGGAACGCCTCGGCCTGCCGGGCAATCCGGTCGACGCGGTTAGTCGGGTGCGGGACAAGCTCCTGTTTCGCAATCTGCTGCGCGATCGCGGGCTCGCGTGTCCGGATTTCCATCATCTGCCGGCGGGCGAGGATCCGCAGCGGTTTGCGGCGGAAGCGAAATTTCCCGTGGTGGTGAAGGCGCGCCGCCTGTCGGCAAGCCGTGGCGTCATCCGGGCCGACGATTCCGCCGCGCTGATCCACGCCGTACGTTGGGTGCGCGCGATTCAGGCGCGCGCCGACCGCGACCACCGGGAACTGGGCCTCATCGTCGAGGACTTCATTCCGGGACGCGAATACGCGCTGGAGAGCATGCTGGAACAGGGGCGCCTCGTCACGCTCGCGCTCTTCGACAAGCCCGATCCGCTGGACGGGCCCACCTTCGAGGAAACGCTGTACGTCACGCCATCGCGACTGCCTCACGCCGTGCAGGACCGGATAAGGCAAGAGGTGGCGCGCACCTGCAGTGCCGCCGGCCTCGTGACGGGGCCAGTCCATGCCGAAGCACGGATCAACGAACAGGGCATCTGGCTGTTGGAAATTGCGCCGCGCTCGATCGGCGGCCTCTGTGGTCGCGTGCTGACCCATTCGCTCGGCATGAGCCTCGAGGAGCTGATCCTGGGCCGGGCGGTAGGACTGCCGCTGCCGGTTTCGCGCAACGAGAGCGCAGCGGGCGTCATGATGATTCCCGTCCCGCGGCGCGGCATCTATGACGGAGTCGAGGGCTTGACGGACGCGCGATCGGTCCCGTTCATCACCGGCGTCACCGTTACGGCCGAACCCGGCCAGAACATCGCGCCGCCTCCCGACGGGACGGGCTACCTGGGATTCATCTTCGCGCGCGCGGCCGATCCCGCCGATGTCGAAGCGGCACTGCGCACCGCGCATCGTCAGCTGCGCTTCGACATACGCGCGGGGATTCCCGTGCGGGAAACGACATAACGGAGTTTCGTCATGGCCAAGACCGTGTCCCGCAACGATTCGCCGATGCCGAAAGCGCCGGACGAATCGGCAACGCTCATTCGCGCCGGCCTCGATCTGTTGACATTCGGCTTCGCAATATTCGATCGTGATCTGAAACTGGTCGCGAACAACAGGGCCTTTCGCACCCTGCGCGGCTACCCCTCCGCCATGTGCAAGCCCGGAACCGGGATCGTCGAGTTCTACCGCTACAACGCGCAGCGGGGCGACTACGGACCCGGCAATGCGGACGTACAGGCGCAGTCACGCCTGGAGCGCGTTCGCCGGCGCGAACCGCACGAGCTCGAGTACAAGCTGGCCTCGGGGCAAGTACTCAATGTCCGGTATACGCCGATCGCGCATGGGGGCCTGGTCCTCGCCTACGCCGACATCACCGCGCGCAAAGAGGCCGAGCAAGACGTGGCGCGGAAGGAAGCCCAACTCCGGGTCGCCCTCGACAACATGCCAGGTGCCCTCGCCTATACGGATGAGGAACTGAGGATCGTCGTCTGCAACAATCGCTTCGCCGAAATGTATCCCGTGCCTGGCGACCTCCTTCGGCCCGGACGTCCCTATCCGGAATTCCTGCGGTATCTCGCGCAGCATGGATACTACGGAGTTGGCGACGTCGACGCACTCGTCGCCAAGCGCGTGGAGAGTCTGCGCAATCCATCGGGTAAGACGTTCGAGGACCGCACGCCTGACGGTCGCGTGCATGAAGTCTATCGTCGCAGAGCCGCGCCAGGAGGCACGGTGACGGTGATCACCGACATTACAGGTCTCAAGCACACCGAGCAGGAGCTGGCCGGAAAGGAAGCCCAACTCCACGTCGCCCTCGACAACATGCCCGGCGCGCTCGTATATACCGACAAGGAACTCGCCATCGTTTTCTGCAACGATCGCTTCGCCGATATGTATCCGGTGCCGCGCGAGTTGCTGCAATCGCAACGTCCTTATTCTGATTTGCTGCGCTATCTGGCCGAGCACGGATATTACGGAACCGGCGACGTCGACGCGCACGTCGCCAGGCGAGTGGAAAGCCTGCGCAATCCCTCGGGCACGTCTTTCGAGGACCGTACGCCGGACGGCCGGGTCTACCGCATCGGCCGCCGCAAGGTCGCTTCGGGCGGCACGGTGACCGTGATGACGGACATCACCGAACTGAAAGAGGCCGAGCGGGAACTGCTCGAAGCAAAGCAGCGGGCGGAGGAAGCCGGCAGGCTGGTCACGGAAAAGAACCGGATGCTCGAGTCGCTGTCGACCAAGCTGTCGAAATACCTGTCGCCCCAGTTGTACCGGTCGATCTTCAGCGGCGAGAAGAACGTCGAAGTCACGTCACAGCGCAAGAAGCTGACGATCTTCTTCTCCGACATCGCAGGATTCACCGAAACCACCGATCTTCTCGAATCGGAAGAACTGACGAGCCTGCTCAACCAGTACCTGCGCGAGATGTCGTCGATTGCGCTCGAGTACGGCGCGACCATCGACAAGTTCATTGGCGACGCCATCATGCTGTTCTTCGGCGATCCGGAAACCAGGGGCACACGAGAAGATGCGATAGCGTGCGTCAAGATGGCGATCGCGATGCAGCAACGGATGCGGGATCTGCAGGCCGAGTGGCGTGAGCGCGGCCAGGAGCACGTCTTTCAGCTGCGCATCGGGATCAACACGGGCTATTGCACCGTCGGCAACTTCGGCAGCGACGATCGTATCGACTACACGGTCATCGGCAACGAGGTGAATCTCGCGGCAAGGCTGCAATCGCACGCCGACCTCGGAGGCATTCTCGTCGCCCATGAGACCTATTCCCTGGTCAAGGATGCGGTGCTCGCCGAGGAGACCGGCACCATCACCGTCAAGGGATTCCCGACGCCGGTACGAACGCATCGCGTGGTGGGCCTGCAGGGCGATGCAGGCGTCGAGGGTCGCATCATCCGGCAGGAACAGGATGGCTTGCTTCTGATCATCGACCAGAAGAAGCTCACCGGAAAATGCAGATCCGACGCGATCCGATTTCTGCAGGAGGCGGCCGCGCGACTCGCGGACTGAACCAGCCACCGTCGCGGACCCGCTGCGTGGCGCCGTTCGTTCTGCGCGCGCCGCGGGTCCTGTCCACGTCACATCCGTAACCGGACCGGGTCTCCGCTACCCTTGCCGCCACGGCAATCCGTGGTAACGCCAGCCGCTTCGTTGCCGCGCTGCGCCTTTTCGTCGGGATCGCCTTCGAAGCCTTCGAGGATGTTATAGGCCTCCATTCCGAGCGCCGTCGCGCGCCGCGCCGCCGCAATCGAACGCACGCCACTGCGACAAAGCAGCACCACCTTCTTCCCCGGCGGCACCGCGGCACGGAGCCCGTCATCGAAGGCGTTGTTCGCCGCCATCCCCGGCCACTGCGTCCACGCCAGCGGGACGGACTCGGGTATGAAACCCACCCATTCGCGCTCGGCATCGGTCCGCACGTCGATCAGCACGGCCTCGCCGGATTGCCACCATTTGTAGGCGAGCTGCGGCGACACATCGCCCGCGTAGCCTGCCGCAGGACGCGCCTCGAGCAGCGGACCTCCTCCCGCGTCGTGCCGAATGCCGGACGACAGGTTGGCCGGTACCGCCTCGTCGATGCGCTTCGGCCGCGGCAGATCGAGCGCCGCCATGATGGCGACGAATTCGGCCAGACTCTTGCCGGCGATCCGGGCATTGCGCGCCTTCTCGGCGCCGATGGTGCTGTGCGTCCGGCCCTGATAGTCGTGCCCCGGCCAGACGGTGGTGGCGTCCGGCAGCGCAAACAGCACCTGGGTGATGCTGCGATACAAGTCTTCGGCGCTGCCCGACTGAAAATCCGTGCGACCGCAGCCGTTGATCAGCAGCGTATCGCCGGTGAATACGTGGTTCCCCCAGAGGTAGCACATGCTGCCCGCCGTATGTCCTGGCGTATGCAGTGCGATGATCTGTTCGCCACCGAAGGAAAGCGTGTCGCCGTCCTTGAGTTGCACAGCCGCCGTGGTGATGCCGCAGCCCTCGGGCGCCGCCGTCCGGGCGCCGGCGTGCTCGGCCAGCTGGCCGGCGCTGGTGATGTGGTCCGCATGCGCGTGTGTTTCCACCGTCCATGCGAGTTTGAGTCCGTAGGTCTGCAATTCGGACAGGTCGCGCTCGATCTGCTCCTCGACGGGGTCTATGATCAATGCGTCGCGCGAGACGACGTCGAACAGCACATAGGTATAGGTGCCGGATGGCGGATCGAATAACTGGATCGGCTTCATCACGAAAGGCGCACCTCGCTGATCAGCGGAACACCGTCCAGCGCGTCACGCCCGGCAATCCGGGCGCGGCATGATGCGAATGGCCGCGGCGACCAGCACGAGTTCCGGTTGTCCGCCGTCGGAACGACGCGGTCTTTTCTCCGGAGCCGTTCCCGGTGTCAGCATCAGTCCCAGCAGAAAAATGACGATGGAAGCCGCGACGACAGTAGCCACGATGGATGCGGAAACGATGTAGGTCCTTCTGCTGATGACCCAGAATTGCGACTGGCAGTCGCGGCAGCGGTACGGCGACAAGAGCCGCTTTCGCCAGGTTGGTTCCGACGCGGGCATCGACGAGCGACGGATATTGCCACCGCGACATTTTGGGCATTTTCTGATCATGCGTTTCGAATCGCGCCGATGATGGTGGACTTGGCTGGATTATAGAATAGACCGCTCCGCGCGCCGCTGGTCGAGCCAGCGGGTTCTCACCCACCCATTCCCGCCAAACAATGCGGCCCCCGGCGGGCCGCATTGTTTGGCGGAGGGCGGGATTCGAACCCGTCGCACCGCTAGGCTGGATGCGGTTCTCGAGGTTTTCTTGACCAAAAGCTGACCGTCGGACGCAGAGGAGTTTCTCGCGAGCTGTGCATAATTGCCGGCGCGTTTCCGCAGAACCACGCAGCGGCGATTCCCCGCTACAACAGGAGCGCCTCTGCCAGCGACCGTGGCGAGTGAATGGTCACACCATTAATCGTCCGGCCGTACAGGGCATCGAAATGCGTGCGATCGCCAGTGACCAGGACGCCACAACTCTGATGGATGGCCGCCGCCAGTACGAGCCGATCCTTCGCCGGCAACGGCAACGACGCTTCGAGCGCACCGTCACTGCGCTGCGCACCTGCCGTCCTCATGCGCGACAGCATCCTCGCGAGAGCGACAACACGATCCGGCGCTTTGGCAACGAGGTTTCGGCGCGCTTCCTCGATCACGTAACCGTCCACGCAACACTCGTGGCCGGACTTCTCGAGCAACATCAGCAGCTGGCGGATCGCGCCGTCGGACTTCGCCGCCGAAAAGAGCACGTTGGCGTCGAGAAAGATGCGCATCCGCCAGCGCTTATCGGGCAGATTTCTTAGGACGGCTGCGGTGATTCAGGACTTTCGCCAGTTCGGCCTCGGCCTCGTCGAATTCGCGGATTCTCTTCTCGCTGTAGATCTCGACTGGCAACGTAACCGCAGGACGCAGCAGCAGCCCTTCCGGCGTCGTCTCCGCGATGAGCTGATCATCGGCCCGGAGGCCCAACGCGCGGCGAAGCTTCGCGGGGAGCGTCACCACGCCACGGTTCGTGAGAGTGAGAGTGGCTTTCATGATTGCAGTTTAACTGAATTACTGCAATTCTGCAAGCCGGCGACTTCGGCCGGCGACTTCGGCCGGCGACTTCGGCCGGCGACTTCGGCCGGCGACTTCGGCCGGCGACTTCGGCCGGCGACTTCGGCCGGCGACTTCGGCCGGCGACTTCGGCCGGCGACTTCGGCCGGCGACTTCGGCATGGGACTGTTTGAGCTCGCACCTCCCGTCGTCCCGCCACACAGCCCAGCGAGGTGCGAAGACTTGCATTCGCCGTTGATATTCTGTATCTTATTTTCGGAAATAAAGATACCGTCATGACTACCCCTGCTCAGCCCGATCTCGAACCCGGTCGCGTGTACCGAACGCGGGATCTCGCCGTGTGGAGCGCGAATCCGCCTCGCCTCGCCAAGCGTCTAGTCAACGACGGAGCACTCGTGCCGCTGGCGCAAGGCCTTTTCGCGTGTCCGAAGCGCAGCCGGTTCGGTGTCGTGCCGCCAACCGACGAAGAGTTGATCCGCGCCTTCCTCGACGGCGCGTCATTCATATTCACGGGTCCCGATCGCTGGAACGCACTGGGGCTGGGATCCACGGCTTTGTTCGCCGCGCCGCTCGTCTACAACACCAAACGGTCGGGTACTTTCGAGCTCGGTGGTCGCCAATTCGTGCTTCGTCGCGTCGCGTTTCCCGAAAGCCCCCCCGTCGAGTGGTTCGTGATCGATCTGCTCGAACACGCGGATCAGGCAGGCGCTTCTCGCGCCGACGTGGCGATGGCCGTCGCGCGCGCGCTTTCTCGCGACGCCTTCGATAGGCCCCAGCTTCGGGAGATGGCACGCCGCTACGGAACGCGTGCCACGCAGGCGGTCGTCGAGTCTGCGATGCAAACGGCGGCCGCGTGAGTTTTGTTCACGATGATCGGGAGTTCGGCGACCTGCTTCGCATCGTCGCAGGTGAGCGACGTATCGCACCGGGTCTCATCGAAAAAGACTACTGGGTCACGCATACGCTTTGGGCTCTGCACGACATGGGCTTCGACGTCTGGTTCAAGGGCGGCACGTCGCTATCCAAAGGGTTCGGGCTCATCGAGCGGTTCTCCGAAGACCTCGACCTCAAGGTCCTGCCAGGAAACGTCCGCTCGCTTCCACCGGTGTCGAATTGGGCAAGCGTGGGGGCACGAGCGACCGCTGACCGTCGCGCCTACTTCACCGCGCTCGCAGGTCTCCTGCGGGTCCCTGGAACGGAAGTTGGCATCGGGGAGGTTGCCGACAAATCCTGGCGCGCAGCAGGTATTCGGCTGGGTTACCCAGGCAGGCATCTCGGCGACCTTGGCTCCGTGATGAAGCCCTTCGTCTTGCTCGAGATCGGGAGCGCGCGGGTCACTCCGGCGGTCAGGTGCGACATGACCTCCTTTGTACACGACTACCTCGCCGCGACGGCGCAACTCAAATCCTTCGACGACAACCGGCCCGCGCGTGTTCGCTGCGTGCACCCGCTCGTGACTCTCGTCGAGAAGCTCGACGCGCTCCACCGACGATTTCCGAGGGAGGATGCCTCTCCGGCCACATTCGTCCGCCACTTCGAAGACGCCGCGCGAGTCATACAAGCCTCGGCAACGCTGCCACCAATGCCAGCCTACGTGGGCGTGCGCGCACTCGCCGATGAGATGATGACACAGCGACAACTCGCGTCCCTGCCATCGTCGTCGGACATTGCATTCACGCCGACCGCAGGAGAGCGTTGGTACGCCATCCGCGCGGCTCACGCAGCGATCGCGCCGATGTTCTGGGGCCCCCGCGTCACTCTGGACGACGCGTGCGAAGCGATCCGAAGCTGGATTGCCGAGACTTTCGAGTGAAAGCGCCTGGCGAAAAACAGCTTCGGATTGGCCTGGCTTCCGCGCGTCATGACACGCTCGTCACCGAGCTCGCGAAGGCCGAGTCGGACCTCGAGCGGATCGAAGCGCAGCGTACCGCGGCGAACGCCCGAATCGCCGCGCTTCGAAACGAGCTCGCGGCGCACGATGCGACTCCTCGGGCCCGGGCGCCCGAGCCGCCGTCGGGGCCCACCCCCCGCACGCCAGCCGATAAGGTGAAACTCTTCCGTCAGCTGTTCCGTGGTCGTCCGGACATCTACCCCACGCGTTTCGTCAGCAAGAAGACGGGCAAGGCAGGATATGCCCCGGCCTGCTCGAACAAGTTCGTGGCCGGTGTGTGCGAGCTCCCAAAGGTGAAGTGCGGTGACTGCGCCCGGCAGGCGTTCAAGCCCATCGATAACGCCGCCGTGATTGCCCACCTGAAGGGCCAGCACGTGATGGGCGTTTATCCGATGCAAGACGACGAGACCTGCTGGTTTCTGGCCGTCGACTTCGACAAGAGCGCGTGGATGGACGACGTGCGTGCGTTCGTGCAGACAAGCCGTCGAATGGGCCTGCCTCTGGCGGTTGAACGCTCACGCTCGGGCAACGGAGCGCACGTTTGGTTTTTCTTTGCGACCCCCGTCGCGGCAGGGACCGCACGCAAGATGGGTTGCCACCTACTTACCGAGACGATGGCCAGCCGACACGAGCTTGGCATGGACTCGTACGACCGGCTGTTCCCCAGCCAGGACACGATGCCACGCGGGGGCTTCGGCAACCTGATCGCCCTGCCGCTCCAGTACGGACCGCGGCAAGAGGGCAATTCGGTCTTTCTCAACGACGATCTCGTAGTGTTTCCCGATGAGCAGCAGTGGGCACACCTCGCGTCGATCAAGCGAATTGACGCGTCTACGGTAGAGCGAATCGCATCCGACGCGACTCGCGCGGGAAGTGTCGTAGGCATTCGTATGGCGGAAATGGCCGACGACGAGGACGCTGCACCGTGGAGACGGCTGCCATCCGGGAAGGCGCGATCACCGCGCATCAGCAGACCCCTGCCGAATCGAGTGTCGGCGATGCTCGCGCAGAGGCTCTTCGTCGCGAAGGCGGGTCTGCCCTCGCCGCTCCTCAACCAGATCAAACGCATTGCGGCCTTTGAGAAACCGGAGTTCTACAAGAAGCAGAGCATGCGGCTGTCGACGGCGCTTACCCCGCGTGTGATCTCCTGCGCCGAAGACCTCCAGCAGCATGTCGCTTTACCCCGCGGCTGCAGGACCGATCTCGAGGAGCTGCTGCGCGGTCTCGGTGTCGCTCTCGATGTCGTCGACGAGCGCGTCTCCGGAGAGCCGCTTGCGCTGACCTTCCTCGGAACACTCACGGCGGTTCAAGATCAGGCAGCCCGCACGCTTCTCGCGAGCGACTGCGGCGTTCTCGTCGCCCCTCCTGGCGTCGGCAAAACCGTCGTGGGCATTTATCTGATGGTCACCCGCGCCTGCAGCACGTTAGTCCTGGTGCACCGGAAACCGCTGCTCGACCAGTGGCGCGCGCAACTCGCTCTCTTCCTCGGAGTCGATGTCAAGGCGATCGGGCAGATCGGTGGTGGAAAGCGCAACCCCACCGGCAGGATCGACGTCGCCATGATCCAGAGCCTAGTGCGCAAGGAGTCCGTTGCGGATCTCGTGGCGGACTATGGGCAGGTCATCGTCGACGAATGCCACCATCTCCCGGCAGTCTCGTTCGAGCGCGTGCTGGCGTCGGTGAAGGCGCGATACGTCGTCGGGCTGACCGCGACACTGCAGCGACGCGATGGACGCCATCCCATCACGCAAATGCAGCTTGGTCCAGTGCGATTCACGGTGGGCGCAAAGATCCACGCGAGCCAGCGTCCGTTCGAGCACAGGCTCATCGTGCGCGAGACCAACTTCCGTCCGCCCATAACTACGGCCGACGGAGGGATCCAGGGGCTCTATGGCGCGCTGGCGCGGGATGAGACGCGCAACGTGATGATCCTCAACGACGTCATCGCAGCCCTCGTAGCCGGGCGCTCCCCGATCCTCCTTTCCGAGCGCAGGGACCACCTCGAGTACTTCGCGAGGAAACTCCGACCGTTTGCGCGACATTTGGTCATGCTGCGGGGAGGCATGGGAGCCAAGGCTACCCGCGACGTACGGGAACAACTTACGGCTATTCCTGCCATGGAGGAACGGCTATTGCTCGCCACGGGCCGGTACATTGGCGAGGGGTTCGACGATCCGCGGCTCGATACGCTCTTCCTGGCGCTGCCCGTCTCCTGGAAGGGGACCCTCGTCCAATACACCGGTCGACTCCATCGCTTACACCCCGGCAAGTGCGACGTCCGCATCTTCGACTATGTTGACCGCGAAGTTCCGATGCTCTTGCGGATGTTCGAGAAACGACTTCGAGGCTACCGCGCGATCGGCTACGCGCGAGGGGAGGCGCCGCTCGGATACGCCGAACCCGCGGAAGAATCTACGGTCGAGTACGACGAGGACGTGCTTGCCGAACTCGACCGGAACGACGACTTTGCTTGAGAGGAATGTTCACATGCCACTGCGCAAACCAGCCAAGATGAGCAGCAACAAGGCGAGCCGGATCAGCAAGACCCGGCTCGCCGCCATGATCGAAGAGGCCACCGTCGATGCGTACGGCGAATCGGAGCCGACCACCGGTTGGTACACAATGCTCGAGGAACACCTTGCGCTGCCGTTTGAAACCACCGTACTCGGTGTCGTGGTGAACGTCGTCGCGCTCGAGTTTCGTGGCGACAACGGCATCGTCGCCACCTGCACGCGCGGTCGCGAGCGACAGTCTGTCCCCATTCTTGATCTGCCGCTTCCATCGCCCAGGCCTGAAGGAGTCGAATGGATCGAGGCGTACCGTCACTGGATCAGGGGTTGACCGCACGCTTGGTTCGGCGCCTTCGAGGCGGACGTCAATCGGAGTTTTTGTTCCGCCGACGGAGGCGAGAGGTACCGGCCTACCACCACGAACGCTGCCTGATATTTAGGCAATTTGCTGACCAAGAACTGATCAAAACAGTACGATTAACGGCCAAAATTGCGTGCAAATACAAACGCAACTGTTATCAAATGCAAAGTGGCGAACAGCGCGTATGTTATTGATTTACCAACAGAATTGGCGGAGAGGGCGGCAGTCACATTGCAGGGCGTCGCGCTCCCAAATAATGGAAGTTGCCCCCAGAGTTGCCCCCGGCCGCCAGGTGATGACCTCAACTGAAGTGGACAATCTGCTCCGGATCGACAAGCTGAAGCGCTAGCCGTCTCTGACCCGACCTTCCGATTGCTACCAGTAGTAATGGTGCGGCTTCTTCGCGAGCGGAAACGTCGGAGCGTCTTCATAGTCAGCGAGCCTCATCGTGCGCTTGATGAGGCGCCGGACCTCCTGGCGTTGTGGCCGGGTCATCATTGCCCGGATCCACCAGGACGGTGTCGCCTGCCATCTCCAATCTGCGCCGAAATAGCGTTCTTTCGCCTTGCTCCCGTGGTGAAACGTGCGTGCCATTAGGCTTCTCCTCAGGTGATTGCACCTAAGTGAAGCCGTCCTCCTCATATGCGCTGAACATCGGTCAATCCTTCAGGGAAGATCGCAGATCCGGACGTAATTTCAAGCGCGTCGACGATTATCTGGAAATGGTCGAGCAATCATGCCGAGAGCTTTTCCTCGAGCCACACTTTGATCAGCGATTGGTAGGGGACGTCGCGCGCATTCGCCGCGGCCTTGATTCGCTCGAGGGTATGAACCGGCAGCCGGAGCGAGATGCTTTGGGTCGAAGGTTTCAAGTTGGGCAGGCGAACGCGTTTCGCCTTCGACCAATCGACAAGGTTCGCGCTGTCATGCGCTTCCCAGAATTTTCGCTCTTGTGCCTCCGAGCCGAATTTAGGAGTCCTGGTCTTCGCGATCATAGATCTGCCTCTCTTTTCTATGCATGTCACGGGCCGAGATTACTCGGATTCGGGTTCCATCCACTCGTAGCGTAAACGTGACGTGCAGTCGCCGTCCGTCGATCGTGACGCCCAACGCATGGAACCGCGGCTCGCCAACGGAGTGACCTGGATCTGCAACCACCAGCAAGCGCTGATCGAAAAACACCTGCTCGGCTTCGCTTTGTGCCACGCCGTGTTTCTCATTCTTGCGAGCATTGCCGGCATCCCATTCAAACCCAACAACGCGCTCGATATCCATCAATGTTGTATATTACTATGATATACGTCGGTGTCAAGTTGCCCCCAGCCGCATCTTGCAACACGAGCCTGAAGATTCGGCCAGACCACGGAGCGCCGACCCGTTACGGCTTGATGGCAACGATCTTGGGATCAGGGACGGAGTTGAGTTGAATCTCCCGGTTTACTGTAATTCCCGTTTCGGGTATGATTATTCCCAAAATGGGAATTATCTCCGAGGCTAACACACCCCCGATCTCCGGCCTCGCGGGCGTGCTGTTCACACCCGTCCAGCAGCGGGTCCTCGGACTGCTGTTCGGCCAGCCCGATCGTCGCTTCCAGAGCGCGGAACTGATCCGCCTCGCCGCTTCCGGCACCGGCGCCGCACACCGCTTGGTGACCCGCCTCGCTAACGTCGGACTGGTCACCGTGGAGCGGATTGGCAACCAGAAGCACTACCAGGCAAACCGGGCAAGTCCCGTGTTCGCGGAATTGCATGGACTGATCGTCAAGACGTCCGGATTGGTGGCACCGCTACGCGCCGCCCTGGCGCCGCTCGCCAAGCGCATTCGCGCGGCATTCGTCTACGGCTCGATCGCGAAGGGGCAGGATCGCGCGATGAGCGACATCGACCTTATGGTGATCGCCGACAAGCTCGGATACGCGGACGTCTTCTCGGCGCTGCAGGAGGTCGAGGCAGAGCTAGCGCGGACCGTCAATCCCAATGTGATGCGCCTGACTGAATGGCGACGCAAGCGCGGTCAACCCACCGGTTTCATATCGCGCGTGGCGGGTCAGCCCCGACTCTTCGTCATCGGATCCGACGATGACATCGCCTGAACTCGACAATCTGGTCCGGATCGGGATCGGCCTGGTTTGCACCGGTCCACGTTGCTGGGTCCCCTCGACAGGGCTCGCTTCGTTGAGGGCCGCAGAGGCCGTGTGTTCATAATTGCTATTTGTTCATGTTTCATGTACACTAGCGAAAATTGAACGGACTGCGGTCAACCGCGTTCACAATCTCTGCGTTGTTCACGAAACATGAACGTGCAAAATAAATGAACGACATGCTTCATATGGACACCCCGACCGCTCCTAACGCTATTCCGCACCGCGAGATGAAAATCCTCGAGGACGCGCTCGCGGCTTTCACCAAAACGACTGGGCTTCGAGCCCACCTTGTCGCCCGAGAGCCGCTCACCCTGGCTAAGCGCCGCCCCGATGCGGTCGTCGAACTCGAGGAGCAGGGCCGTCTTTTCACCTTCCTTGCCGAGATCAAGAACGTTGACCGCGCCGCCGCCCTTGGCGCCGTCAAAGAACAAATCACCCCGTACGACGGCAAGGGGCTACTCGTCGCACCGTACCTCACGCCGGAGCTCGCCAATCACTGCCGAAAAATTGAGCTACCGTTTATCGACACGGCCGGGAACGCCTACCTCCAGGCCACCGGCCTCTTCGTCTTCGTCAAGGGCGAAAAGCGACCTGAGCACCTAACCATGATGGGGACAGGAGGCGGCGGAACGGCGACCGCTTTGCGCATGGTGTTCGCACTGCTCTGCCACCCTGACCTCCTCAATGCCCCCTACCGCGAAATCGTCGACGCTGCTGGTGTCGCTCTCGGCGCCGTCGGCTGGGTCTTCTTTGATCTTGAAGGGCGGGGGCATGTCGCCGGTGGAAAAAGGAAGCGTAACCGAAGACTTTTGGAACCGAACCGTCTGTTTGAGGAGTGGGTCACCAACTACCCGATCAAGCTGCGACCCAAGCTCAATCCACGTCGGTACCGAGCTCCAAATGCCGAATGGTGGAAAGCCGCGCAGCTTCCGAAAGGCGCTTATTGGGGCGGCGAGGTTGCAGCCGATCGGCTTACGAAGCACCTCAAGCCGGCAACCTTCACGGTCTACATGGACATGGAAGCGGAGCAAGGCCGTGAAAATATCGCGGCACTCGTCGGTCCCCACCGGCTACGGGCTGACCCAACGGGAGATGTTGAAGTCCTGGAAAAGTTCTGGAACTTCAATAGGGATGCGACCCAGCCGGATCTCGTCCCGCCAATCCTCATTTACGCGGATCTCGTCGCCACGCAGGACACGCGCAACCTTGAGGTCGCCCGACTTGTACGTGAGCGCTTTATTGAAAATGTTTTCCGTCAGACCTGACCGACCGGTCGAGCCGCTGACGCTCAACGTGCTCGAAGTTGTTGCGTCCGTCGCCGCCGAGCTTGAACTTCCATGGTTCGTTGCAGGCGCCATGGCACGAGATATCCTGCTTTCCAGCGTCTTTGGGCTGGACACCGGCCGAGCCACGAGAGACGTAGATCTCGCTGTCGCCCTGGCTACCTGGCAGCAGTTTGCCGAGTTGAAGCAGCGGTTGCTAAATACGACTTTGTTTCACGAAGCCAAGGGTGTGGCCCACCGACTTTACTACCGTCCACAGCCGAATGGTCACGGCTATCCGCTGGATGTGATTCCCTTTGGCGGCATCAACGACAAGGAGCAGATGATTGCCTGGCCACCGAACATGAGTGAGATTATGAGCGTGGCTGGATACGAGGAGGCTCTCGCCGCGGCCGTGGAAGTTGAGGTACGGCCGAAACTGGTGGTGCGAGTGGCATCCTTGCCAGGGCTTGCCGTTCTGAAAATCTTTGCTTGGAATGATCGGGGCTCCGTCGACGCCAAGGACGCAACCGATCTAGCCACACTGTTCCGCCGCTATGCCGACGCGGGAAATGCGGACCGACTTTACGGTCCTGAGATGCAGGTCATGGAAGCTGTGGATTATGTGGTGGAGCTCGCGAGCCCGCGCCTGCTCGGCCGCGACGTGCGCGGAATTGTTTCGGTGTCAACGGCCGAGAAGTTGGAAGAAATACTGAGCCGCCGCGGCGAGCGCCTCATCAGTGACATCGCTCGAGCATTCCCCGGCGTGGACGACAGCATCACGGAGGCAGAACGATTACTTAACCAGTTTCGCGCAGGTCTCCGAAACGAATGAGCGTCGTTAGGCTTGGATGATCACGGACGTAGGTAGCGGACATGATTGCCGACGGATTCAGGGACATCGAAAAGCTCGAAGCCGACCTCTGGGAGGCCGCGGACAACCTCCGCGCCAACTCCAAGCTCACGTCGAGCGACTACTTCATGCCGGTGCTGGGCGTGATCTTCCTGCGCCACGCCGCCAACCGCTTCGACGCGGCACACCGGCAGATCGAGGCCGACCAGGCCAGCGGCAAGATGCCGAAGCGCAAGGTCCTGCCGGCCGACTACATCGCCCGCCGCTCGCTCTACCTGCCCGAGAAGGCCCGCTACGACTGGATCATGCAGCAGGCCGCCGTGAGCGGCGCCGACCTGCCCAGGCTCGTCACCGACGCCATGACCGCCATCGAGGCCGAGTTCGAGCCGCTCCAGGGCGTGCTGCCCAAGGACTACGGCATCTTCGAGACCAAGGTGCTCGAAGACCTGATGCGCCTGTTCAACAGCGAGCAGATCAAGCAGGCCACCGGCGACGTGTTCGGCCGCATCTACGAGTACTTCCTCGCCAAGTTCTCGATCCAGAAGGCGCACGACAACGGCGAGTTCTTCACGCCGTCCTCGATCGTGCAGACCATCGTCAACGTCATCGAGCCCGACCACGGCACGGTGTTCGACCCGGCCTGCGGCTCGGGCGGCATGTTCGTGCAGTCGAGCCACTTCATCGAGCACGAGGGCGGCGACACGGCGAAGAAGGTCGTCTTCTACGGCCAGGAGAAGAACCGCGACACCATCCGCATCGCCAAGATGAACCTCGCGGTCCACGGGCTGGAAGGCAAGATCGCCGAGGCCATCACCTACTACCAGGACGAGCACAACCTCGCCGGCAAGTGCGACTTCGTGATGGCCAATCCGCCGTTCAACGTGGATCTGGTGGACGCCGAGCGCATCAAGGGCGACCCGCGCCTGCCCTTCGGCCTGCCGGGCGTGAACAAGCAGAAGAAGGTCGGCAACGGCAACTACCTCTGGATCTCCTACTTCTGGAGCTACCTGAACGAGAAGGGCCGCGCCGGCTTCGTCATGTCCTCGCAGGCCTCGAGCGCCGGGCACGGCGAGAAGGAAGTGCGCCAGAAGATCGTCGAGACGGGCGACGTGGACGTGATGATCTCCATCCGCTCCAACTTCTTCTACACCCGCACCGTCCCCTGCGAGCTGTGGCACTTCGACCGGGCCAAGCCGCCCGAGCGCAAGGACAAGGTGCTGATGCTCGACGCGCGCAACGTCTACCGCAAGGTCACGCGCAAGATCTACGACTTCTCGCCCGAGCAGATGCACAACCTCGCGGCGATCGTCTGGCTCTACCGCGGCCAGCAGAAGCGCTTCCTCGGGCTGGTGAAGGACTACCTCGGCCGCGTCTGCGCCGAGAGCGCCGCCGTGCCGGGCGCGCTCGCCTCCTTCGAGACCACGCTCGCCGATCTGCGCGGGCGTTTCGATGCGCTCGCCAAGGCCGCGGCGAAGCACGCCGACCTCGACGCCGACAAGAAGCAGGCGCTCGGCGATGCCGTTAGCGAACTGCGCGAGGCCGCCACGCTCTACGAGGCCGACGCGAAGAAGCTTCTCGCGAGCCTCGCCGCCTTCGGCCAGAAGTACGCCAAGGCGCTGCCCGACAAGAACGACGCCCAGCACGCGGCGCGCAAGGCGTTCGACCCCATCGCCGAGGCGATCCGCGGCCTCGTCAAGCAGGTGGACCTGCTCTACAAGCTCGCCGCGCGCGTGGCCGACCTCGGCGCCGAGCTGGCGGCGGACGATGCGATCTCCGCCGCCTACGACCGCCGCGCGACGGGCCGGCTGGTGAAGCAGCTCGACGAGGAGCGCAAGGCCGCCGTCGAGCAGTTGAAGCACGCCGCCTACTTCCACCGGCAGGTGGCGTGGCTGCAGGACCGCTTCCCGAAGGCCGAACTCGAAGCCGTGCCGGGGCTGGTGAAGCTCGTGGACCGCAAGGAGATCGAGGCCGCCGACTGGAGCCTCACCCCCGGCCGCTACGTCGGCGTCGCCCCGCCGGAGGAGGACGAGGACTTCGACTTCGAGCAGACCCTGCGCGACATCCACACCGAGCTGGCCGACCTCAACAAGGAAGCGGCGGAGCTGGCGGCGAAGATTCAGGAGAACTTCGAGGAGCTGGGGGCATGAATCTCGCCGCGAAGCGGATCTGCCAACTAGGGCGAGTGGTCACCGGCAAGACGCCATCCGACCAGTCGACAGCGAGTTCTTCGGCGGAGAGTATCCGTTCGTTACGCCGACCGATCTCGAATGACGACCACGTATTACTGCCGGACGACTGATCGCACCGTCACCGAGGAAGCCAAGGCGATGACTCGACCCAATCAGTTCATCCCGGCCGATGCGTGTCATGTCTGCGTGCATCGGCGGCCACGATCGGATAATGCGCGAATGCGCCTGCCGAGTGCCTAACGAACCAACAGATGCAATTCGGTCGTTGCGAACGAGGTCACTGACTCACAGTTTCTGTACTACTTCTGCTCAGCCACAACGTGCGGCGCCGTGAAGGGCCTAGGCGGCGGAGCCGCGACGCCGATCGTAAGCAAGTCGACAGTTTGAGGACGTTCGAGTTCCATGGTCCCGCATCTGCGCGAGCAGCATGCGATCGCCGACATCCTCTCCGCCTACGACGACCTGATCGAGAACAACCGGCGGCGGATGGCGCTGTTGGAGGACGCGGCGCGGCAGCTCTACCGCGAGTGGTTCGTCCGCCTCCGCTTCCCCGGCCACGAGCACACCCGCATCACCAACGGCGTGCCGGAGGGGTGGGAGGCGAAAGCGCTTGGCGACTTGTGTGAAGAAGTGCGTGAGACCGTGAAGCCGGACGCCCTCGCGCCGGGTACGCCATACATCGGGCTAGAACACATGCCTCGCCGCTCGATATCCGCTTAGTGACTGGGGCACAGCCGAGCAGGTAACGAGTAGCAAGCACCGCTTCCGCGAGGGCGAGATCCTGTTCGGAAAGATTCGGCCCTATTTCCACAAAGTAGGCATTGCGTTCGTGGACGGAGTTGCATCGTCCGACGCAATCGTTATCCGTCCGATCGAACCGAAGGTCCGAGGCTTCGTGCTCATGACGGTTTCGAGCGATCCGTTTGTCGCCGTGACCGCTCAGACCATGAGAGAAGGTTCGAAGATGCCTCGTGCGGACTGGAAGCAGATGCAGGCCTATCCAATGCCGCTTCCACCTGATGGACTGCTCGGCAGCTTTGAGAGCGCCATTCAGCCGGTTGTCGAACAACTGAAGGCTTTCACTTTCGCCAACCAGAAACTCCGCGCCGCCCGCGACCTGCTGCTGCCGCGCCTGATGAGCGGGGAGATCACCGTATGAGCACGAGCGGCAAGAAAATCATCATCATCGCCGGCCCCAACGGAGCGGGGAAGACGACACTCGCTCGCGAGTTTCTGCCGGCGGAGGCAGATTGCCCGGTGTTCGTCAACGCCGACCTTATCGCCGCGGGGCTCGCGCCATTCCAGCCCGAAACGGCGGCGTTCCGCGCCGGCCGCCTGATGCTCGAAGAAATCGCGCGCCACGCTGCCGAGGGCCACAGCTTCGCTTTCGAGACGACCTTGTCTGGTTTGATCTATGCGCGCAGGATTGCCGGATGGCGGGCTGCGGGCTTTGCGGTGAAGCTGATCTTCCTGTCGCTGGCCACACCCGAGGAGGCGATCGCCCGCGTGGCGATGCGGGTGCGGCAGGGCGGGCACGCCGTGCCGCCGGCGATCATACGGCGCAGGTTTGCCGCGGGATGGCGCAATTTTCACGATGTCTATCGCCGCCGCGTCGATTGCTGGCAATGGTTCGACAACAGCGGCGATACCCCGATACTGAAGGAAGAAGGAGGCAACTCATGAGCAAGCGATTGGTATCGAAGCTCCCGGACGTGGACATGCGGGCTGTCCCTGCCGCGCTGTTGAGGGCCAGATGGCGGGCGCGCGAGATCGCGCGACAAACCGGCACCGCCGTGGTCGTGATGCGCGACGGCAATCTCGTCGAGGAGCAGGTGAACGAGGCTTTTCACGCCGATGAAGGCCGGGAAACGGAAAAGGCGCCCTGATGCTATTGCACGGCATGAGCCAGGCTGCCGCGAAATGCTGACCTGAGCCACAGAAACAAGCCACGCCGTGGCGATCACCGACATCAACAGCGAAGACCGGCTGGTCCAGCAGACCTTCGCCGACCATCTGGAGAAGGTGCTCGGCTGGGAGAGCGTCTACGCCTACAACGCCGAGACCTTCGGGCCGCAGGGCACGCTGGGGCGCGCGTCCGAGCGCGAGGTCGTGCTGGTGCGCGACCTGCGGGCGGCGCTGGAGCGCCTGAACCCGGACCTGCCGGAATCGGCGCGCGAGCAGGCGATCGAGAAGCTCACCCGCATCGACTTCGCCCGCTCGCTGATCCAGCACAACCGCGAGTTCTACGGCTTCATCCGCGGCGGCGTGCCGGTCGAGTGGCGGGACGCGAGCCGGCGAGACCCGCCACGCGCATGCGCAGGTCATCGACTTCCGCGACGCCGCCCGCAACCGCTTCCTGGCCGTGCGCGAGCTGAAGGTGCAGGGCGTGCGCGTGCCGCACTACAACCGGCGCGCCGATCTGGTCTGCTTCGTGAACGGCCTGCCGCTGGTCTTCATCGAGCTGAAGGCGGTCTATCGCAACATCCGCGCCGGCTTCGACGACAACCTGACCGACTACCTGACCGAGCACAGCATCGCCCATGCCTTCCACCACAACGCCTTCCTGGTCGTGAGCAACGGCGACCAGGCCCGCTACGGCTCGATCACCAGCAAGTGGGAGCACTTCGTCGAGTGGAAGCGCAACGCCGAGAAGGACAAGGCGCGCCTGGATGCCGAGGCGCTGCTCGACGGGATGCTGGCCAAGGAGCGGCTGCTCGATCTGGTCGAGAACTTCATCCTGTTCGACGACAGCCGGGCGGGCGGCACGCGCAAGATCGTGGCCCGCAACCACCAGGTGCTCGGCGTCAACAACGCCGTCGCGTCGGTCGTGCGGCAGGAGGAGCTGAAGCGGCAGTTCCCGCCGGCCGAGCGGCTGATCGAGTACCGAGTGCCGATGCCGGAGCTGCTGAAGGCCGCCGAGGCGCCGCCGCCGGACTCGGCGTATGCGACGCCCGCATCTCGCCGAAGGCGCGGACGACGACGAGCTGCCGCTGCTGAAGCGGGCGCATCCCGACCTCGGGCCGCCTGGGCGTGTTCTGGCACACGCAGGGCAGCGGCAAGTCCTACTCGATGGCGTTCTTCGCCGAGAAGGTGCGCCGCGTGGTGCCCGGCAACTTCACCTTCCTGGTGATGACCGACCGCGAGGATCTGGACGACCAGATCTGGCGCACCTTCGTCGGCTGCGGCGTGGCGGACGAGAAGACGCCGCGCGCCGGCTCGGGCAAGGAGCTGCAGGAGATCCTGCAGCGGCAATCACCGCTTCGTCTTCAGCCTGATCCACAAGTTCAACCAGCCGGTGACCGAGCCCTACAGCGAGCGCGACGACATCATCGTCGATCTCGGACGAGGCGCACCGCACGCAGGCGGGCAAGTTCGCGCGCAACATGCGCCTCGCGCTGCCCAACGCCTCGTTCATCGGCTTCACCGGCACGCCGCTCTTCAAGCACGACGAGCTGACCAAGCGCATCTTCGGCGGCTACGTCTCGCGCTACGACTTCAAGCGCTCCGAGGAGGACCAGTCCACGGTCAAGCTGGTCTACGAGAACCGGGGCGAGAAGCTGGGCATCGCCCGCCTCGACCTGAACGACCGCATCGCCGAGGCGGTCGAGAAGGCCGATCTCGACCCGGACCAGGTCGCCCTGCTGGAGAAGCTGCTCGGCAAGGACTACGAGGTGATCACCGCCGACGACCGGCTGGACAAGCTGGCCGACGACTTCGTCGAGCACTGCTCGACCCGCTGGCAGACCGGCAAGTCGATGCTGGTGTGCATCGACAAGATCACCTGCGCGCGGATGTTCCAGCGCATCGAGCCGCGCTGGAAGGCCAAGCTCGCCGAGCTCCAGGCGCTCATTCCCGAGCAAGGAGGCGGAGCTGGCCGCCGCCACCGACCCCGATCGGCGGGAGCGCCTGAGCGCGGAGCTCGAGCGGCTGCGCAGCCAGGCGCAGTGGATGGAGAGCACCATCATCGAGATCGTCATCAGCGAGGCGCAGAACGAGGTCCGCGACTTCCAGAAGTGGGGCTTCGACATCATCCCGCACCGGATGGTGATGAAGACCGGGCTTCCAGACGCCGGACGGCAAGCGGGTGCCGGTGGAGGACGCCTTCAAGGACCCGCAGCATCCCTTCCGCATCGCGATCGTCTGCGCGATGTGGCTGACCGGCTTCGACGTGGAGTGCCTGGCGACGCTCTACATCGACAAGCCGATGAAGGCCCACAACCTGATGCAGGCCATCGCCCGCGCCAACCGCGTGTTCCCCGGCAAGGACTGCGGCGTGATCGTGGACTACAACGGCATGCTCAAGAGCCTGCGTGAGGCGCTGGCGCAGTACGCCCTCGGGGACGATGACGACGGCGGCGGGGCGGGGGACATCGTGGCGCCGATCGAGGAGCTGGTCGCGGCCCTGCTCCAGGCCATCGAGGCGGCGGAGAAACACCTGCTCGGGCTGGGCTTCGACGCGACCCGGCTGCACGGCGCGACCGGGTTCGATCGCATCGAGGCCCTGCGCGACGCGGTGGACGCACTCTACACCTCCGACGAAGCCAAGCGCCGCTTCGAGATCATGGCCCGGCAGGTGTTCATCCGCTTCAAGGCGCTGCTGATGGAGCCGAGCGCCCTGGCCTACGCGGAGCGGCACGACAACATCGAGGCCATCTACAAGAAGCTGCAGGAGCGGCGCGACACGGCCGACGTGACCGAGGTGCTCAAGGAACTGCACCGCATCGTCAACGAGGCCATTCGCGCGGCGGCGCCGGGCGACGACCACGCCGAAGGGCTCGACGGTGGACCTGAGCCAGATCGACTTCGAGAAGCTGCGGGATGAGTTCGCGAGCAAGGTGCGACGCAAGCACGCGGCGTTGCAGGACATCCGGGATGTCGTCGAGAAGAAGCTGGCCCAGATGCTCGCCCGCAACCCGATGCGGATGGACTACTACAAGAAGTACCAGGAGATCATCGCCGACTACAACCGCGAGAAGGACCGGGCGACGGTCGAGGCCACCTTCGCGCAGCTTGTTGCGCTCGCAGCCAGCCTCGACGCAGAGCAGCGGCGGGCCGCCGAGGAAGGCCTGAGCGACGACGAGCTGGCGCTGTTCGACCTGCTGTTCAAGGAGGACATCAGCAAGGTCGATCGCGAACGGCTAAAGCAGGCGAGCATATCGCTCTTGAAGTCGTTGCAAGGACTACTCGAACCGATGCCGCAGTGGACCCAGAATAGCTCAACACAGGCAGAGGTCAGGGTGTTCATTCTCGACACGCTCTGGCAATCACTGCCGAAGCCACCATTTTCGGATGAGGACACCGAGACCTTAGCGGATCGCGTCTACGACTACGTCTGGCAAAGGAGTGCGTCAGCCTCGTTTGCCAGCCCCCCTACTGCTCACTGATTGATTCAATCGCCACTTTCGCCGGCTCACGAGGCGGCAAATTCTCTACCTTCCACAATAAACGAAATGTGCTGCTGCACATTTGGTTTATTGCGCGTAGTGGAACGTTATGTAGAGTAGCCCGGGCAAGCGCTTTGAGAGTAAGGTGTTAGCTTTGGATTGCTGCACATAAAACTCTCATGATCAGCCTCCCGGCGGCCATCACGGTCGCCTTTCGCGGGGAGCTCGATCATGGACCAATCCGACCCTGAAGTTGTAAACGATCTGCTGCTGGATCGACTTGTTGCGCGCGCGTCAAGCCAGCTGGAGAAGCTTCGCTATAGCAGAAGATCGCTGAGGCGCTACCGCACAATTTGGCGGCACCTGGTGGCGTTTGCTCGCCATACGAACTTGGGAGGCGAGTACTCGGAGGATCTGGCCGCACGCTTCGCGGACGCGTATCGGGTGCGCGACGGCGAATGCCTCAAGCCAACCGAGCGGTGGCGATGGCATGTCGTGTTCGGCCTCAAGGTGCTTGGGGACTTTGCGCGTGAGGGGAAGGTTGAGCGCCCCCGCATCGGTAAGCAAGACATCCAGGTGCCGGCGCTGATGCAGAAGCCCCTGCGCGAGTACGAACAGTACTGCAGGGATCGACGTCATCTTCGACCGGCGACGCTGCACGTGCGGATGCACGAGCTCGCCATATTCGCGGATTTCCTGCGATCACGGAATATCGCGACGCTGGATCAAATGCAGCCGGCCGATGTCAGCGCCTTCGTTACGTCCCGGCATCGTCTGAAACGTAAGACCGTCTCGCGGATCGTCTCCGACGTGCGCAGCTTTCTGCAGTTTCTTCTGCTGCGAGGAATCCTGCAGCGAGACTTGAGCCAGATGTTGCCGAAGATCCGCGTCCCGCGGGATGCCACCATCCCATCAGTCTGGGACCCGGAGCTCCTGGTCAGGCTACTCAAGGTCGTTGATCGCAGCTCGCCCAAAGGCAAGCGCGATTACGCGATCCTCTTGCTCGCCTGTCGCCTGGGATTGCGCTCGGCCGATATTCGAGCGCTGCGGCTCGATGATCTGAAGTGGGACGCGGCCACCATCGAGATTACGCAATCGAAGACCCTGGCGCCACTCTGTTTGCCACTGACCGAAGAAGTTGGCGAGGCGGTGATTGACTATCTGCGGTCGGGCCGTCCTCATAGCAATCACCGCGAGGTGTTTCTCAAATTGCGGCCGCCCTTTGTGCCTTTCTCCGACCACAACCACCTCTATCACATCGTCACCTATTGGCGGGAACTCGCCGGCATCCACTTTCGGACCCAACAACGCCGCGGTCTGCATTCGCTACGCCATACGCTGGCAACTCGGCTGCTCCGTGAGCAGACGCCGTTTCACGTCATCTCCGAGATCTTAGGGCATGCGACGACGGCATCGACGTTGATCTACGCCAAGACCGACGTGGAAGCCCTACGCAGTGCCGCGTTGGACCCCGAGGAGGTGCGTCATGGCGAGTAGACAGTTCAGCCCGCGCTTCCAGAGCCCGGTTGCTGCGCTCATGGGGCAGTTCGTCCAGCAGAAACAGGCCTGTGGCTACAAGTATGGTGAGGCCGCCCGGGTACTGGCCCGGTTTGATCGTTTCTTATGCGATGAAGGGCTATCGCGGTGCGAACTCCCCCGCTCGCTCAGCCGGAAGTGGCTCGCCAAGCAACACCACGAGAGCTCGTCAACACACCAGCATCGCCTCGGAGTTGTTCGTCAGTTCGCCATGCACCTGTGCCGGCTGGGCTATCCCGCCGATGTGCCAGATCGATCGCTGACGGCAAAGCGCAGCGCCGCTTTCTCGCCGCGCGTCCTGACCCAGGCCGAGGTGCAGCAGCTCCTGCATGCGGTCGATCAGCTCACGCCTACTGCGCACGCGCCACTGCGGCACCTCATCATGCCCGAAGTCTTCCGCTTGCTGTATGGCTGCGGCTTCCGGCTCGGCGAGGTGCTGCATCTGCGGGTTGCCGATGTTGACCTTAACCAAGGAATCTTGACGGTGCGTGAGGCCAAGTTTGGTAAGGATCGTCTAGTCCCTCCCGTCTTGCCGTTGGTGCTGCGCCTGCAGAAGTACGCCGCCGACTTCAGCGTGCGTCCACCCGCCGCGTACTTCTTTCCATCGCCAAACGGTGGCCCATGGAGTCACTCAGCGGTCTATCGGCTCTACCGGGAACTGCTGCTCCGTTGCGGGATCGCGCACGCCGGCCGAGGCAAGGGACCGCGCATACATGATCTTCGTCACGCCTATGCCGTGCATACCCTGCTGCGCTGGTGTCGCGAGGGCGCAGACCTCGATGCCAAGATGCCAGTGCTGGCGACCTACTTGGGCCATCAGTCTCTGGCCGGAACGCAGCGCTATCTGCATCTGACGGCCGAGCTGTTCCCGGAGATCACGGTGCGCGCCAACGCCGCGTTCGGTGATGTCATCCCCCGCAGGATCGAGTCATGAAGCCGACCGACCTCTCCGTGCACGTGACCAACTTCCTAACGCATTACCTGGCTGCACAGCGCAATCTGAGCCCCAACACCATCAAAGCCTACCGCGATGTGTTCACGCTCCTGCTCCGCTTCTGTCGTGACGTGCGTGGCATCGCCCTGGAACGATTGTCTCTCGCCCAGATCGATGCCTCCCTGGTGGAAGCGTTCCTGGATCACCTTCGCACCGACCGGCACGCCTCGATCCGCACGCAAAACCATCGCCTCGCGGCTTTGCACGCGTTCTTCCGTTATGTACAGTCGGAAGTGCCCGAGCGCTTGCTGCAGAGCCAGCAGATCCTCGCCATTCCTCTGCGCCGACATCCACGCCGAAGCGTTGGCTACCTCTCCAAGGAACTCCTTGCGCAAATCCTCGCCCAACCCGATCTGCATACGACCTCCGGTCGCAGAGATGCCGTCCTGTTGAGCGTGCTCTACGACACCGGCGCTCGGGTGCAGGAGTTGATCGACCTCAACGCCGGCGACGTGCGCCTGGAAACACCCGCACAGGTGCGGCTCATGGGCAAGGGGCGCAAGATGCGCGCCGTGCCGTTGATGGACGCGACGGTCGACATCCTGCGCGATCATCGTCGCGAGCACGGCCTGGATCGCCCCGAGCACGCTGACCGACCGCTCTTCCAAAACCGGCAGGGCGGACGATTAACCCGCACCGGCGTGCGCTACCTCCTGCAAAAGTATGTGCAGGCAGTACGACGCGATTACCCCGGGTTCACGCAGCCGGTGAGCCCTCACAGCTTGCGCCACACGAAGGGAATGCATCTCCTCCAGAGTGGCGTCCCGCTTGAGATCATCCGCGACTTCTTAGGGCATGTGGATGTGAAGACAACCGAGATTTATGCGCGGGCAAATCTCGAGATGAAACGAAGAGCGCTCGAGAAGGTCACCGACGCTAGCCCGCTCCCCAAGATCCCGTCCTGGAAACAGAACAAGACGCTGCTCGAGTGGCTGCACTCGCTGTAGTGTTGCGGAGGTCACACATGCCGTTTGTTAACCGAGGACCGCCACATCGGGCTCGAATATTATGCTGAGCACCGGCGACCAGTCGCCTTTGCTATCAAAGAACTGGCAGGGTCACTGCACATAACAACTTACTACGCGCAATAAATTGCAGTGACCTGCTCGCGCTCGTGCCCGAGTTCGGTACTGATCGCGAGCCGCGCTTCGCGATCTATGTGCTTCTGCTCGCGCGTGAGCTCCCTCGACCGTGGTCCGCCAGCGGCCGGGGCGGCCCACCCGGTGAGCTCGCGGTATCGCTCTTGCGCGTACTGATGGCGGTGGCCATGCACGCAGTGGATGCCCGCCCGGTCGCACTGGTACTCGAAGCGATGCAGTTGTTCCACGTACGTCCGGTCAGCCGGAATCAGACTGCCCTTGCCTGCAAGGCGTTTCGCCTCATCCAGGACTTGGCGTTGCTCGGCATTGCGGAGCGGGATCTCGCGAGCGCGCTTGCCTTTGCCCCAACTGGCCTTGACCATGAGCGTGTCGCCGCGGTCGGCCCATGCCGGCTGGATCTTAATGGACTCCTTGCGCCGCAGCCCAAACGTCGCTTGCAGCCGGAGCGACATGCGCGTGTACGGATCGGTGACCTGGGTGAGATCACCGGAGGTCAGTTGGCGAGCTTTGCTGACGTTGGTGACGTAGCGCCGGTCGGGAATGCCATATTCCTCGTTGCTCTGGGCGACGACGCAGGGCTTGCCGATCTTCTCTGCCCACCAGCGCAGGGTCGTCATCCGGTTCTTCAGCGTCCCGGCGGACAACCCTTCGGCCAGCCAGCGCTGCACCAGCGCCTCGACGTGCCTGGCTTTGAGGCTCTGGGCACGCATGTTTACGAAGCCCATCTCCCGTAGCTGGTTGGCGATGAGTGTCAGGATGCGTTCCCGATCGTGTTGGGTGGCAAAGCTCCCGTCGCGATTGTGTTTGCAGAGTTGCTTCAGTTCGTAGTTCAAGTCTTGCATCGGCTCCTCGAAATGGTCGGTTTCCTTCTTTTACTGCCGGTGTCTGCTCGGTCTGCTTAGTGTGTCTGTCCGTCTCACCACGCTTGAGCGGGGTGAGATTTACAAGGGACGTCGGGGACACCATTCCCGCTGTGTGCAGTGTCTTTGCTGCTTGCCGCGGCTGCACCCGCTCTTGGCGTCGAGGGCGTTCCCTGGAGGAAATCGCATCCACGATTTGAACCCTTGACCCAGGGCTCGTGGGGGCGCCGTACGGCGCTGCTTGACGCCCGCGAGGCGGGCAAGGACGAGCCGCATTGCGCGGCTCTACGACGACAACGATGGGCCATGGAGCCCATCACTTGGGGCCATCACTTGCGCCAGCGCCACATAACTCCTTGTTGGGACGGAGGATCGGCGCGTCGTCACTACCGGCTCCGCCGTTAGTAACGACGCTACTGGTACAGGTGGGTTGGCGCAGGGGACGACGATTGCGCCAACCAAACTTGGCGCAGGCAGTCGCACGCTGCCCATACCGAGTTGCGGCATGGGACGCGACATTGTCCGGGCGTGTGCAATGCACATCGACCGGACCAGGGACGAACGATGCTCGCGCCGTGGGGCCGCTACCGAGGACGGTAGACAGCCGCGACTGCACGCAAGCGCTACGGACAACGCCGTCGCAACGACGGCAATGCAAACGCTGCGGTCGATTCCCGACCGCTGGTGATGACGAAACCTCCCGCCTTGCGGCGCGCCGGCTGTCTCGAGGAGGCCGATCCGGCTTAAAGGGCGATGGTTACGCCATCAGCGGGCTGAAAGCTCAGCCGAGCGAACTGTGGCAACGGTAGCCCGACTGCAAGACCCACTCAAGCGAAAAACGTTCCTATGCGAAATCGTTTTCCGCTTGCAACTCGCGGCGCGGCGCGAGTGAGAGCGGAACAATTCCCAAAAGGAATCGGGCGGAGAACATCGGTTATCCACGGCGGCGCGCGCGCGGCGCCCCTCTCGCACGCGAGGGCGTGCCGCGGTGGGTAATCGGCATTCAGCGTTGCGTTATAGCCGGCGGCTCGCGCCCGTTTGACCCCACGAAGTTGTTGGCTCCCGGCGAAAACGGTCGGCCGCTATTTACGTTTTCCGGCGGACGCGTTCGGAACTCTGTGGAACGATGAGGTCTTCCATCCACACCCACGAGGAGACGACCATGGCCGAGGCAAGCCAACCGCGGCATTGCATTCTGCGGCGCAAACAAGTCGAAGCCCGCACCGGGCTGTCGCGCAGTACGATCTACGCGCGAATCAAAACCGGGACGTTTCCGGCGCCGGTGTCGCTGGGCCCGCGCGCGGTCGGGTGGATCGAAAATGATGTGCAGCGCTGGCTCTCTGACCGGATCGAAGCGGGTTGGAGCGGCGCAAGTTCAAATGGCAAAGGCCACCCATCGGGAAAATGAGAAGCTGAGATTTGGTGCGCGTTGTGCCGATGCGCAGGATCGTCGACCGGATGGCGTCGATCGCCCAACCGGGCTAGACCTGGCGATGATTCCGTCCCGTCACTTCGCCTTGCGCTGCAACGGGATTACCTTTGCTCCCTGTGCAAGAGCGTCGAGCATGTCCGCCCATTGCTGCATCATCTTGCGACGCTCGGGCAAGTATTCGGCCCTGTTGTAAGCCCCGCGAATTTCGTCCCGCTCGCAATGCGCCAACTGTCGCTCGATCACGTCCCCGCGAAATCCGGCTTCGTTCAGGATGGTAGACGCCACCGTGCGGAATCCGTGCCCGGTCATTCTGCCCTTGTACCCAAGGCGGTACAGGGCGAACAGCATTGTATTGTTGCTGATCGGCTTGTCCGGATTGCGACCGGGGAACACGTAGCGGCTTCCGCCTGCAATGGCACGCACGTCGCGAAACCCTTCGACTGATTGCCGCGACAGCGGAACGACGTGTTCAGTCTTCATCTTCATCCGCGACGCCGGAATAATCCACGCCGCCGAGTCAAGATCCACTTCCGACCACTCGGCGCCGATCAGCTCGTTGGTGCGAACGAACGTCAAAACCAGCAGGCGTAACGCATGGCCGGTTAACTTGTCGCCGACTTCGCCATAGCCGCCGATAGCGCGTAGCAGCGCGGGCAATTCCTCCGGCGCCACAGCAGCTTGATGCTTGCCCTTGTGCGGAGTGAGCGCCCCGCGCAGATCGGGGGCAGGATCGCGAACGCAGCGCCCAGTGGCGACGCCGTAGCGGAATACCTGGGATGACACTTGTAGGACGCGATGAGCAAGATCATGCGCACCGCGATGCTCAATCTTCCGGACTGCCGCCAACAGAACTGGGGCCGTGACATCCGCAATCGCCTTGTCTCCAATCTCGGGGAACAGGTTGGATTCCAGGCGGCGTAGGACGTCGGATGCGTGATGTGCCACCCAGATGTGTGCCTGCTTGCCATACCACTCGCGCGCGACCGCCTCGAAACTGTTGGCGGCCCGCCCGGCGACTTCGCGTTTGGCCTCCTTACGCACAGCACCCGGGTCTACGCCATCGTCGAGCAAAGCGCGGGCATCGTCACGCTTCTTGCGCGCTGCCTTCAACGAAACGTCAGGAAAGGTACCTAGCGAGAGGCGCTTTTCCTTGCCCTCAAATCGATATTTGAAACGCCACCAACGTCCGCCTGATGGCGAGATTTCAAGATACAAGCCGAGGGCGTCAAAGAGGCGCTTCGCGGTCGCATCGGGTTTCGCATTTCGGATCGCCGCCGTGGTCAGGGGCATTGGGGGCAACTCTGTCCGATTGGGGGCAACACCTTTGAATGTTGCCCCCAACTTCGCCCGGCTGTCAACAAGCCGAGGAAGGTCGTACCGGCCGCGTTTGGACGACGGCTCAGCGGCTTTCTTAGAGGGAAACTCAGCGAAATTGACTTGCGGACGGGACTTGCTTGGAAGGTACTGGACGTTACTGAATTGGGGGCAACTGGCGGAGAGGGCGGGATTCGAACCCGCGTTAGGCTATTAACCTAAACACGCTTTCCAGGCGTGCGACTTAAACCGCTCATCCACCTCTCCGGACCGCGCATTTTACCCGATCGCCTTCCCCGGTCGGGTCGGGCATGCCGGCGGTCGTGCACGGCGGCGCCCCGGCGTCGATTTGCGCCTCGCCTTCCGGCGCGCCGGGCAGGCCGAACAGTTCGTCGAGCGCCTGACGGTAGACGGCGTCGCCCATCCACATGCTGTTGTTGTGGCTGCCGTTCTGGATCAGCAGCAGCCGCTTCGGGTCGCGCGCGGCGCGGTAGAGCGCCTCGGAGAAGCGCGCGGGCACGAAGCGGTCGGCTTCGCCGTGCACGACGAGCACTGGGATGTCGACCGTGCGGATCTTGGCGATCGAATCGAACTTCTGCGACAGCAGCAGCCCGGTGGGCAGCCAGCTGAGTGTCATCTCGGCCGCCATATCGGCGAGCGTGGTGAACGTCGACTCGATGACGAGGCCGCGTGCCCGCGGCCCGGCCGCCGCGACGCTCGCCGCGAGGTGGATCGCGATCGCGCCGCCCAGCGAATGGCCGTAGATGAAGCGCCGCCGCGGATCGGGCTGCCGCGCGGCGAGCCATCGCCATCCCGCCTGCGCGTCCTCGTAGGCCATCGCTTCGGACGGCAGGTCGCCATCGCTGCGGCCAAAGCCGCGGTAGTCGATCGCGAGCACCGAGAAGCCGAAGTGCCGCAGCTGCTCGATGCGACGCAGGTGGCCGGTGAGATTCCACCGCGCGCCGTGCAGGTAGAAGATCGCCGGCGCCTGCGGGTCGTCGTCGGGCCACCACCACGCATGTATCCGCGGCGCGTCCGGCGCGTCGCCGACGGGGACGTAGAACTCCTGCACGGCGGACGGCAGGCCGGTGAACCAGCCGGCGTCGGTCTTGACCACACGGAAGGTGAGCTCGCGCTCCTGGCGCTCGAGGCTCGCGCAGCCGGCCCCGGCCAGCAGCGCGGCCAGCAGTACGGCGATTGCACGGGCGAGTCCGGACGCCATCGGCACCTCAGCGCAGCGAGATCACGGGCCAACCTCGTTCGCGCGCGATCCGTGCTAGCGTCGGGTCCGCGCCCACCGCGACGGGGTGCGTGACCTTTTCCAGCAGCGGCACATCGCTCTGCGAGTCACCGTAGAAGTAACTCTCCGCAAAATCAGGCAAGGTCTCGCCGCGACTTGCAAGCCACGCTTCCAGGCGGACGATCTTGCCCTCGTGAAAGCATGGAATGCCGTCGATCTTCCCGGTGAATTCGCCGCCGACGCATTCGGGATCGCTCGCGAGCAGATGCGCGACGCCGAACATGCGCGCGATGGGAGTCGTGACAAAGCTGTTGGCCGCCGTGACGATGGCGGTGAGGTTGCCGCGCGCCTCGTGCCACGCGATCAGGTCGCGCGCCTTGGGCAGGACGATCGGCGCGATGGCCTTTGCCAGGTATTGGTCGCGCCAGGCCTCCAGCCGGGCGCGGGGATGACTCGACAGCGCGCGGAAATCGAAGTGCAAAAACGCACGGATGTCGAGCGTGCCATCGCGGTAATCGGCGTAGAACTGCTCGAGTTCCGGCTCATAGATCGCGCGATCGAGCGCGCCGCACCCGATCAGAAAGTGAATCCATTCGTATGTGGCATCCCCGCCAAGCAACGTGTAGTCGAGATCGAATAGCGCAATTCCGGTTACGCCTCGCCGCGTGCTGGAACTCCCGGTCACGCCGCGACCTCGAGCCCATATTCGGCTGCCGCGGCTTCCAGCCACAACCAGAGATAATCGGCAAGACTGCGGCGGACAATGATCTCGAAGTAAGGTTGACTCTCGATCTGGCCGATGAGGATCGGCGCTTTCGCGAGATGGCTCTGCGCGCACTCGCCGATGCGAAAGGCGCGCGGGTGCAGGTCGATCGGGCAGCCCTTCGCCAGCACGTCGCGCACCCTGCTGCCATGCAAATGCAGGACGGTCTGACCACCGCTGACGTCCGTGACGGCGACCCGCAGACCCGCGAGCGCCTCGCGCAATTCGCGCTCGATTGCTTCCCTGCGTTCACCCGGCGTCACGATCAGCCACTCGTCTGGGCCAAGCCAGTACATCGTCACACCATGCACATCGGTCAACGTGTTCGCGACGATCGGCAGGCTGTCGCCGAGAACGCCGCTCACCGCTCCGGAAAAGCGCGGGTCATCCGCGCTACCGCGCAGATTGATATGGCCGAGGAACGCACGTTCGCGCGCGATGAGACCGGCACCGCCGGGAGCATCGGTCGCGCTTCCAGCCAGGTTGAATCGCGCCAGCGGACTTTCACGGCGAATGGGCTCAGGCATTCTGCCGTGCTCCATCGGGATCGAGGAATGTCGGCGCCGTGATCGCCGCGGCGAGCGAGCGGCGATTCGGCATGGCGACGTGCACCTTCTCGCCCATGCGGTTGCGGCCATCCTGCACAAGTGCGAGCGCAATCGATCGCCCGAGGCAGGCGCTGGAGTAGCTCGACGTCACGTGACCCAGCATGGGCGCCGGAATCTGCGCGCCGGCGTCGGCGACGATCTGACCGCCCTCGGGCAGAATCATTGCCGGATCGTCGGCAAGGAGGCCCACGAGGTGCCTGCGATCACCCCTTGCGGTGTCGGAGCGCAGGAGCGAGCGCCGGCCGAGAAAATCCTTGCCCTTGGCGACGATCCAGTCCATCCCGAGATCGGCCGGCGTTACCGAACCATCGGTGTCCTGCCCGACGATGATGAACCCCTTTTCGGCACGAAGCACGTGCATCGCCTCGGTGCCATACGGCGTGATATCGAATCGTGCGCCGGCCTCCATCAACGCTTCCCAGACGTGCCGGGCATCGTTTGCATTCAGGTTGATTTCGTAGGCGAGCTCCCCCGAAAAGCTGATGCGCATCACACGGGCGGGGACTCCCGCGGCGGTCCCGTTCCGATACGCCATGAACGGGAATGCGTCCGACGCAAAGTCGATCCCCTCGCACACCGCCTGCACCACGTTTCGGCTCATGGGGCCGGCGACGCTGGCCGTCGCCCAGTGATCGGTTACCGACGTGAGGTAGACCTCGAGGTGCGGCCATTCCGTCTGCAGCCAGCGCTCGAGCCATGCCATGACGCGAGCAGCGCCGCCCGTGGTCGTGGTCATCAGATAATGATGTTCCGCGAGACGCGTCGTGACGCCGTCGTCCATCACCATGCCGTTCTCGTCGAGCATCAGGCCGTAACGGCAGCGGCCGATGCCGAGCTTGGACCAGGCGTTGGTGTAGACCCAGTCGAGCAACACGGCGGCGTCAGGACCCTGGATGTCGATCTTGCCCAGCGTCGACGCGTCCATGATGCCAACGCTGTTGCGCGTGGCGAGGCATTCGCGTGCCACCGCAGCGCGCAGATCCTCGCCTGGTTTGGGGAAGTACCATGGCCGCTTCCACTGGCCGACGTTCTCGAACAGCGCGCCGTGTTCCTCGTGCCACGCGTGCAGGGCCGTCTTGCGCACGGGGTCGAACAGTTCGCCCAGATCTGCGCCCGCAATCGCGCCCAGCGTGACCGGCGTGTAATTGGGACGAAACGTCGTGGTGCCGGTGCTCGCGATGTCGTCGCCGAGCGCCTGCGCCAGGATCGCCATACCGTTGATGTTGCCGAGCTTGCCCTGGTCGGTGCCGAAACCCAGCGCCGTGTACCGCTTGGCGTGCTCGATCGAGCGGTACCCTTCACGCGCGGCGAGCACGATGTCCGACGCGGTGACATCGTTCTGCAGGTCGACGAATTGCTTCGGTCCGCGGCCAATGCCGCACTCGGACGGCGCGACCCAGACGGGAACGAGCGGCGCCTCCACCGGTTCGAGCACGGTCGGCGTGAATGACGCGAACGGCGTGCTGAAACCCGCGCGCCGTGCCGCCTCGGCGCCCGCGGCGAATCCTTCGGCGAGACACGCGCCGAGTGCCAAACTGCCATTGGCCGCGCCGGCGGATTGTTCGCCCTGTACCGGGTCCCCCGGCACAAAGCACGCCTTGTCGGCGTCGTATCGCGGTTTGCCGCCCGATTGCGCGTGGAGGTGCACGACCGGGCTCCACCCGCCCGAGACCGCCACCAGGTCGCAAGGCAACGTGGTGACTGACCCGGTGACGGCCGCGCCAGTTGCGTCGAGCGTCATCACGTCGACCGCGGTGACGCGTCTCCTGCCGCGGGTGTCGACGACAACCGCGTTGTCGATCACCTCGATGCCCGCCGCGCGCGCTCGCTCGGGCAGCTCGCCGCGCGGCGCCGCGCGTGCGTCGACAACCGCTCGCACCGCGATACCTGCCGCAGCGAGGCGGAGCGCAGTTCGATACGCGCTGTCGTTGTTGGTGAACACGACGGCCCGCGTGCCGGGCCGCACGCCATATCGATTCACGAACGCGGAAACCGCCGAGGCGAGCATCACGCCGGGTCGATCATTGTTCGCGAATACGAGCGGCCGCTCGATGGCGCCCGTTGCCAGCACGACCTCTTTCGCGCGCACTCGCCACAGGCGCTCGCGCGGCCCCGTGCGCTCTTCTGGCGGCAGGTGGTCGGTCAGGCGCTCGGCGATCGTGAGGAAATTGTGGTCGTGGTAGCCGAACACCGTGCTGCGCGACAGGAGCCGCACCTCGGGCATCGCAGCGAGGTTCGCGACCGTCCGCGCGACCCACGCCATCGGCGCTCCGCCGCCAATCGTGCCGTCGGGCGCAGGATCCGTGGCAGCCGCCGCGACGTCGCGATGGGAAAGCAGGCTGCCGCCGAACTCGCCTTGCTCGTCCGCGAGAATCACTCGCGCACCTGTTTGTCCGGCAGCCCACGCCGCGGCGAGACCGGCGGGACCGGCGCCCACGACCAGCACGTCGCAGTGGGCGTTCATCCTGTCGTAATGGTCGGGATCCGGCGCCGTCGGCGCCGTACCCAGACCGGACGCCATGCGAATCCATTGCTCGTAGCGCTTCCACATGTGCTTCGGCCACATGAACGTCTTGTAGTAGAACCCGGCCGGCATGAAGCGCGCGAACAGGCCCGCGACCGCCATCAGATCGAATTCGACACTCGGCCAGGCGTTTACGCTGTTCGCCACGAGACCGTCGTAGAGCGCGACCTCGGTCGCTCGCGCGTTCGGCACCGTACCGGCACCCGCTTCCAGCTGCACGATGGCGTTGGGCTCCTCCACACCACTCGCGACAATCCCGCGCGGACGATGGTATTTCCAGCTGCGCGCGACCACGTCGACGCCATTGGCCAGGAGTGCCGAGGCGAGCGTGTCGCCCGCAAAGCCATCGTAGCGCTTGCCGTTGAACGTGAACGCGAGCCGCGCCCGGCGATCGATGCGTCCACCGGCGGGCAGTCGACAGACTTGCGTCATGCGCTGCCTCCCGGCGGCGCGTCACCGACCTTGTACACCGCGGTGATCCGGTACGTGACCGTGTCGCGCTGCACGTTGAACCAACGCCGGCAGCCATGCGCGTGCACCCATTGCTCCAGGTGACGGCCGCGCGGATTCTTCCGCATGAAGAGGTAATAGCCCCACTGTTCGTCGGACAGCGCGTCGGGGTTCGCGGGGCGCCGGATGTGCGCCTCGCCACCATAGGAGAACTCCGACTCCTCGCGCGGGCCGCACCACGGACATTCGATCAGCAGCATCGTCTGCGCTCTCGTCCGCTCAGTGCGCAACCGCGGCGGCGCCGTGCTCGTCGATCAGGCGGCCGGTGAAGAAACGCTCGATCGAGAATGCCGCATTGAGTTCATGCGGCCGGTCCTGCGCGATCGTGTGGGCGAACACCCACCCCGAACCGGGCGTCGCCTTGAATCCGCCCGTTCCCCAGCCACAATTGAAGTAAAGGCCTTTGATCGGCGTTAGTCCGATGATGGGACAGGCATCGGGACAAACGTCGACGATGCCGCCCCATTGGCGGTTCATACGCACGCGGCTGAATATCGGAAACAATTCGACGATGGCCGCGAGCGTGCTCTCCATGACGTAGAAGCTGCCGCGTTGACCGTACCCCGTGTATGCGTCGATGCCGGCACCGATCACGAGGTCGCCCTTGTCCGACTGGCTGATGTACCCGTGCACGGCACCCGACATGACCACCGTGTGGAGCACCGGCTTGATCGGCTCGGAGACGAGCGCCTGCAGCGGATGACTCTCGATCGGCAAACGCAGATTGACCATCGCCGCGAGCACGCTCGAGTGGCCCGCCGCGACGACACCGACTTTCTTCGCCTTGATGAAGCCGCGGCTCGTCTCCACGCCGACCAGCTGCCCGCCCTCGCGGCGAATGCCGGTGACCTCGCATTTCTGGATGATGTCGACGCCGCGCGCGTCGGCACCGCGCGCGAACCCCCACGCCACCGCATCGTGCCGCGCCGTTCCGCCGCGGCGCTGCAGCGAAGCTCCGAGGATCGGATAGCGTGCCTTCGGTGCGGTGTTGAGGATCGGCACCATCGCCTTCACCTCGCGCGCGTCGAGCAGTTCGCCATCGACGCCGTTCAGCCGGTTGGCGTTCACACGGCGCGCGATATCGCGCATGTCCTGCAGCGAGTGGCCAAGATTCAGGACGCCGCGCTGGCTAAACATCACGTTGTAATTGAGGTCCTGCGCGAGGCCTTCCCAAAGCTGCATCGATTTTTCGTAGAGATGCGTCGCTTCGTCCCAGAGATAATTGGAACGCACGATCGTCGTATTGCGTCCTGTGTTGCCGCCGCCGATCCAGCCCTTCTCGAGCACGGCGACGTTCGTGATCCCGTGCTCCTTGGCGAGGTAATACGCGGTCGCGAGCCCGTGCCCGCCTCCCCCGACAATGACGACGTCGTACTCTGGCCGGGGTTCGGGGCTGCGCCATGCGGCCTGCCAATTCTCGTGGTGGGAAAACGCATTGCGGACGAGGCTTGCGATCGAATACCGGCTCATGACAGGCATCGCTCCCCGTGGCCCTCAACACGTCGGCCGCGCCGTACCGCGACAGGCACTACCATCGCGCGCGCTGTCTTCTGCTGCACCGGCGGATTCAATGCGGTCCCGGACGGTTCTGCTGCCGTTCGGCGCTCGGCGGATAGCCGAACGCATTGCGATAGCATTTGGAAAAATGCGGCGGTGACTGAAAGCCGCAGGCGGTCGTGATGTCCATGATCGACATCGATGTCTGCAACAGGAGTTCGCGCGCCCGGCGCAGCCTGATCTCCAGGTAGTACTTCGTCGGCACCTGGTTCACGTGGCGCTTGAAGAGGCGCTCGATCTGGCGCCGCGAAACGCCGATCGACGCCGCGAGCTGGTCGAGCGACATCGGCTCCTCGATGTTGGCTTCCATCAGTGCAGCGGCCTTGATGAGCCGCTCGTGGAATACGCCGACTTGGGCTTTGAGCGGTATGTGCTGGCGGTCGCGGTCGCTGCGAATGCGATCGAGGATGAACTGCTCGGAGATCAGCGGCGCGATATCGCGTCCGAGGTCCTCCTCGATCATGTTGAGCATCAGGTCGAGCGGGGCGATCCCACCCGAGCACGTGTAGCGATCCCGATCGATCGCGAAGAGCTGCTCGGTGAACTGGATCCGCGGGAACTCTTCGCGCAACGCCGACATGTTCTCCCAGTGGATCGCGGCACGATACTTGTCGAGCAATCCCGCCTTGGCGAGCGCGTAGCCGCCGGTGCAAAGCGAACCCAGCGGCACGCGGCGTTGCGCGAGCCGGCGCAACTCGGTGAGAAGTTCCCGCGTCGCCGCCTGCCGGACATCGACGCCACCGCAGACGAAGACCACGTCGACCGGTCCCATCGCGTCGAGCGAGACCGTCGGCGACAGCGAAAGACCGTTGCTCGCCACGGCCGGCGCACCGTTCAGGCTGACGATCGACCACGCGTAGATCTCTTCTTTGCACAGGCGGTTCGCCATGCGCAGCGGCTCGACCGCGCTCGTGAGCGCGATCATCGAATAGTTGGGCAGCGTCAAAAAGCCGAAGCGGTGCGACGCGGGACGCCGGTCAGGCGAATTCGGGGCCGATTCGCGCAAGGCCACGCGGTTCCCGGCGATTTCACGGCGGCCCATCACGACCCGCCATCATCCGGGAGATCCCCGTCGGGTCGATGCGCCTTGCCGATCGTCATAGGGAATGGGGTATCCGGTCGTCGTGCACATTGACGACAGCAGTTTGTCAAATTGCGACGTTGCTGTCCAGCGGCTACCGGTGCCGGCGCACAGGGCATCCCCAGCGCAGCCGGTCCGAGCATCCGGCGTGCCGGTGTACGATTGCCCGTTTGACGCCGCGCGACTTCACCTGCCGCCACTGACCCGATTGCGATGCCATCCCGGAGTGAATTCGACTACATCGTCGTCGGCGCGGGATCCGCGGGATGCGTGCTCGCGAACCGGTTGTCCGAGCAGGCTGAAACCAGCGTGTTGCTGGTCGAAGCTGGCCCGCCCGATCGCAGCATCTTCATTCACATGCCTTCGGCTTTCGCCTACCCGCTCGCCGACGACACCTACAATTGGGCGTATCTGACCGAGCCCGAGCCGCACATGGACGGGCGGTGCATATCCTGCCCGCGCGGCCGCGTGCTCGGCGGCTCGTCGTCGATCAATGGCATGGTCTACGTCCGCGGCCACGCAAAGGACTACGACGGCTGGGCCACCGCCAAGGGACTCGACGCTTGGTCCTATCGGCATTGCCTGCCCTATTTCAAGCGCGCGGAAACCCGGCTCAAAGGCGCCGACGATTACCGCGGCGGCAGCGGTCCGCTCTACGTCACGACCGGGGAAATGCGTAACCCGCTCTATCGCGCGTTCGTCGAAGCCGGTCTACAGGCCGGATACGCGATGACCGACGACATGAACGGTTACCGGCAGGAGGGCCTGGGGCCCATGGACCGGACGACGTACCGGGGACGCCGCTGGAGCGCCGCAATGGCCTACCTGCGACCGGCACGAGCACGCCCGAATCTCCACGTCGAATCGCGGCGTCTCGTCACTCGCGTCCTGTTCGAAGGCAGGCGTGCGGTAGGCATCGAATATCTGCACGATCGGCAGGTCGTCGCGGTCCGAGCCCGGCGCGAGGTGATCATCGCCGGCGGCGCCATCAATTCGCCACAGGTCCTGATGCTGTCCGGCATCGGCGATGGCGGCAAGTTGAAGCAACTCGGCATCGCATCCGTGGCACACGTTCCCGGCGTCGGCCTCAATCTGCAGGACCATATCGAGACCTATGTGCAGCACGCCTGCACGCAGCCGATTACGCTGTATTCGACGCAAAACCTCATCGCCAAGGGCGCCATCGGCGCCGAATGGCTGCTGTTCCGGACCGGCACGGGGGCCACCAATCATTTCGAATCGGGCGGTTTCATCCGAAGCCGGGCCGGCGTCGAGCACCCCGACCTGCAATACCATTTCCTGCCGATCGCGATTACCTACGACGGCAAGGAGAAAGTCGACCAGCACGGCTTCCAGGCGCACGTGGGACCGATGCGCCCGACCGCGCGCGGATCGATCACGCTCGCGTCCTCCGACCCGCGTAGTCCGCCGCGCATTCAGTTCAATTACCTCGCGACCGAAGGCGACCGCCGCGAGTTTCGCGACGCCGTCCGGCTCACGCGGGAGATCTTCGGCCAGAAGGCGTTCGATCCGTACCGGGGCGAGGAATTGTCACCGGGACCCGGCGTGAAGGCCGATGCGGACATCGACGCCCACCTCCGGCGCAAGGCCGAGAGCGCCTACCATCCGTCGTGCTCGTGCAAGATGGGGGCGGACGACGATCCGTTGGCCGTGGTGGACCCCGCGTTGCGCGTACGCGGCACCGAGTGCCTGCGTGTCGTCGACGCGTCGATCATGCCGGCCATGGTGAGCGGCAACCTCAATGCGCCCACGATCATGATCGCTGAAAAGGCGGCCGACATCATCCTCGGCAAGGCGCCGCTGCCGCCGTGCGACGTACCGGTCTTCATCCACCCGGAGTGGCGGACGAAGCAGCGCTGAAGGGTGGTCGACGCGAGGTCCATCGGCTGGTCTATTGGCCGGTCTATCGGCCGGTCTATCGGCCGGCTCGCGCTCTGTTGCGCGAGTTTCGTCGCCACGAGGGCGATTTGGCTCCGTCGTCCCGGCGCTTCGTCGCTTGCGCCTTGAGCGCGCGGCGGCCACTGTCTACGATGCAATCGGACTTCCGCCGCAGCATCCCGAACGAAGCAACGCAAGGGAATTCGCCGCGGCGGCCTGGCACAGGTCAATTGCAACCGACTGCGGAGACGATTCATGAACGCGTACAAGCCCCGAACCCCACGCGCTGCCTGCGGCGTCGCGGCCATCGTGATGACTGCACTTACGTTTGCCATGTTCGTGGGACTGCCCGCAGTGATCGGCTCGGGCTACGAGGAGAGCCATGCGGTCACCGCATCCCCTTCGGTCGCGGCGAGCGCATCCACTCCCGTCGTGCCGCCTGAGCCACGCGCAATCGCGGCATCGGTGCATTCGAACCTCGCGGAGGACTGCGAAGCGACAACCGCGCTGCAGGCCCGCGACAACGCGCGCCAAACTGAAAAGCGCGGATGACCGGTCGCGCCAAATTCAGTGCGCTTGCTCCATCGCCAGGAAGATGCGCTCGCAGCGCTGCCGATCGTGAGCGTCGGCCACACCCGGCTGCGCGCACCAGGCAAGCAGCAGATCGCCCGGGGTCCTGGCGCCACCGGTCGCCGCGCTGCTGAATCGCTCCTTCAGCTGCCGCACCTGCAGCGCTAACCGTTGCGCCTGAAACTCGGGCGGGCTGTCCTGCTTCAGCAGCATTTCCAATTCGAGCAGCTGCTCGCGGCGCGATGCCGTTCCCTGCTCGACGCGCACGGCATACTTGCTCCTTGCGTCGGCATCGGCGAGTGCATGCAGCGCCGCGCCGTGCCGTTCGCTCATTTTCTTGTCCCAGACGGCCGAAAGCGCGGGCAGCGCGGCCCACTGTTCGCGCGCCGCCGCCTCGGCCGCCGCTTCCGCCGTGTCGGCATTCGAAAGCACGCGCCGGTCGAGGCCCTCACACAGACGCTCCTTGGCAGCGAGCGTCTGCCATACGGCGGCTTCGCGCGAGCGCACGCGAGCCGACAACATCCCCTCCACCGCATTCTTCGCCTTCCGGAACCGCGCTTCGACGCCGGGGGGCGGATCCGATCGGCCGACCCGCTCCTTCCATTGCTCGTGCAGTTCGCGCAGCGCGCGGCGAAGCTCCGGTTCGTCGCCGTCCGTGCGCCGTGCCAGCTCTTCGAGTTGGACGCAGGTTTCCTCCAGTGCATGCCGGCCAGCATGCCGGCGCTCGTCCACCTCCTTGCGCTTGGCATGGCGCGCATTGAAAACCGCGTCGCACGCGCTGCGAAGCGCGTCCCACAGCGCGCGCTCATCGCGTTGGGCGAGCGGCATCACCTTGGCCTGCTCCTGCCATCGAACCTGGATCGCCTTCACTTGCGATGGCGCATCGCGCTCCATCGCCTTGTCCACGAGCGCGGTCGCCTCCGCAATCAGCGCCTGGCGGGCCACCTTCGCCTGGTCGCGCGCCGTCGCCAGCGCATCGCGTACCGGGACGAGCGCCGCCTTGAGCCGGGCATCCAGTTTTTTCCAGGCGCCCGGCTCGACGCTGCCAAGATTGCCTTCGCGCCACGTGCGATCGGTGTCGCGCAGCCAGCGCTCGATCGCGCGCCAGTCGCGAGGTTCTCCCAGCAGCGTTGGCGCGTGCGCGGCCGTCGTGGCGATGAATGCCTCGCGCTGCCGGCGCGCCTCTTTGCGCAGCGCCGCCATTTCGGCGAAATGCCGGGCCGCAGGCGCGTACGCCTTCTCGCACGCGCCGTCGAAGCGCTCCCAGAGGGCCTTCGGCACCCCTGCATGCTGGACGTCGAGCGCCTTCCACTCGTCGCGCAATTTCTTTACCTCGGACGCAACCCGAGTTGCATCCTGTGCTCTCGGGCTGCCAGCGCCTCGGCGCGCTCGCAGAGCTGGATGCGGGCCTGGCGCCTGGCCGAAGGATTCCCAGCGCTCGAGCTCCGATAGTTGCTGCACCAGTCGGCTCAAACGCTGCGTCGTCGGCTTCGGCAACGGGCCAGCGGCGGATTTGACCGTCCGGATTTCGTCGGCAGCCGCGCGGGCGGCCTGCAACTGGCCGGCGGCAAGCGCCTGCTCGGCGGCATGCAGAAGACCGTGCACCTGCTGCCGCATCGCGTTCGCCTGCTGCCGGGTCACCTCGATCTGCGCGAGCCGGCGCTGTTCGATCACGATCAACGCGGCCTCGAGGCGTTGCGTCAGGGCAGGTCCGCGAATCGCCCGATCCAGCGAGCGCCATCGATCGGGAAGATTCGCGTGGTCGATGGATGTCCCGGCGGCAAGCTGCTCGGCTTCGTGGACCAGCTGCTCTGCGTCCGCGAGGGCGTGGCCTTCCTTCTCCCATTCCGCCATTTGCCGCTCGGCCTGCTCCAGCGTCTCGAGCGACGCGGCGGCGTCGAAGCCTCGCGCCGTTTCGCGCAGCGCCGCGAGT